>CAWZZC010000001.1:0-9035 GCA_963966365.1 Mesorhizobium sp.
AGGATCGAGCGGTGCTTCAACAAGCTCAAATGCGCCAGACGTCTCGCAACACGTTACGACAAAACCGCCGCAAGCTATCTCGCCATCATCCACATCGTTGCAGCTCGATTATGGTTCAGGAGTTTGTCAACATGACCTAAAAATTGGACATTGGGAAAACTTTTCGGATCGCCCGATAATGACAACTTCCAAAAGAAGACATATATAGCGTCATAGGCAGGGAAGTCGGGGTGGGGGTATTCGCCTGACAAATATTATCCCTGAAAATTGATGATTGCGGACGAGGTCTCGAAAGGGACTGTCTGCACGGATTCGCGCAAATGTCGGAGATGAACCTCCTTCATTTCGCGAGGAAGAGAGGTATTGTCTGCGGAGCGTGGGGTAATGAATACTACCGGTCCATCGATCTTTCCTTATCGCGGGAACGCCAAGGCGGAGAATGCGACGAAGCGCATATTGGTGACAGGCGGCGCAGGCTTTCTCGGGTCACATCTTTGCGAACTTCTGTTGTGCCAAGGCCACAAGGTAACCTGTCTCGACAACTTTTCGACAGGTCAGAGAAGCAACATCAATCATATCGGCAGCAACTCATTCGACGTTTTGCAGCACGATGTTTCGCAACCACTTATTCTGCCCGAGGTTGATCAGATCTACAATCTGGCCTGCCCGGCTTCGCCGCCCGCCTACCAGGCGGACCCCGTGCAAACGATGAAAACAAGCGTGCTTGGATCGCTCAATCTGCTTGAATTGGCGCGCAGACATGGTGCCAGGATTTTCCAGGCATCGACTTCTGAAATCTATGGCGACCCGCACGTGCATCCCCAACCGGAAACCTATTGGGGCAATGTCAATCCGTTCGGCCCACGCTCCTGCTATGACGAAGGCAAACGTTGCGCCGAAACGCTCTTCTTCGATTTTCACCAACAGTACGGCGTCGACATCAAGATCGCCCGGATATTCAACACCTATGGTCCACGCATGCGCCCTGACGACGGCCGTGTTGTTTCCAATTTTATCGTCCAGGCGCTCACCGGCAACGACATCACCATCTATGGCGACGGAACCCAGACGCGCTCCTTCTGCTTCGTCGATGACTTGATCGACGGCTTTGTGCGCCTGATGGAATCAGAGCGAACGGTAACCGGGCCCATCAACCTCGGTAATCCTGCCGAATTCACAATTCGCGAATTGGCCGAACAGGTCATTGATCTCACCGGTTCATCCTCGCGCATCGTGCACAGGATGCTGCCGATCGACGATCCCAAGCAGAGGCGGCCCGACATCCGCCTGGCCACTGAATGCCTCGGTTGGCAACCCCGAGTTCTCCTCCGGACGGGCCTCGAGAAGACTGTCCGGCATTTTGAGCGGGTTCTTTCTGCGCCTGATTTGCGGTTGTCGGAGATCGCATGATGGATTCGCAAAGGATTCTCGTGACCGGCGGAGCCGGCTATATCGGCAGTCACACCGCCAAATTGCTGCAGCGCGCCGGCATCGAGCCAATTGTCTACGACAATCTGTCGACCGGAAATCGTTCCGCGGTGCGATGGGGTCCGTTTGTATATGGCGACATTCTTGATACCGTCACCCTGGCGCGCGTGCTTTCGCACTATCGCCCGGTGGCGGTCATTCACTTTGCTGCAAGCGCCTATGTCGGGGAGTCCGTTGATGATCCCGCCAAATACTACCGCAACAACGTTCTAGGCACTCTGTCGCTGCTCGATGCGTGCCGGCAGGCTCAGGTTGAGAACATCATCTTCTCATCAAGTTGCGCCACCTACGGCATTCCGGCCACCCTGCCGATCAGGGAAGAGACACCGCAGGAACCGATCAATCCGTACGGCCGGACAAAGCTGATCGCCGAGCACATGTTGAAGGACTACTCGGCGGCCTATGGCCTGCGCTACGTCTCGTTGCGCTATTTCAACGCGTGCGGCGCGGATCCCGAAGGCGAACTCGGCGAGTGGCACGACCCCGAAACGCATCTGATCCCGCGCGCCCTGATGGCCGCCAGCGGCCAGATCGCCAGCCTTCCGTTGTTCGGGAATGACTATGACACCGCGGATGGAACCTGTGTGCGCGACTATATCCATGTGTGCGACCTTGCGCGCGCGCATCTGCTCGCTTTCAAGCATCTGCTGAACGGCGGAAAAAACCTCGCGATCAATATCGGGACCGGCGAAGGAGCTTCGATCCGCCAGATACTCGACGCCATCAGCAGGATCACCGAACGACAGGTTCCCATAGAGTTGCATCCCCGGCGCGCAGGTGATCCGCCGGCGCTTTGCGCTGACCCGACCCTTGCAGACAGAGTGCTAGGATTCAAACCTGAATTCTCCGACCTGGACACGATTGTGCGCACGGCCGCGCCCCAGTTCGGCCTGCAGGTGCGCCAATGAGCATCGTCTCCAAGCCTTGCCCGACTACCGGATCGCCATCCGCCGGCGTCACGATGGCGCCGCTGCTGTCGGGCCGGCAACGGGCAGAATTTCTTGTCGGCGTCGGGGCATGGCTGGTGGCTCAGACATATTTCTGGTCGTGGTGGTTCAAGCCC
Source organism: Mesorhizobium sp. (assembly GCA_963966365.1). Taxonomy (GTDB): domain Bacteria; phylum Pseudomonadota; class Alphaproteobacteria; order Rhizobiales; family Rhizobiaceae; genus Mangrovimarina; species Mangrovimarina plasticivorans. Next base: position 2,552 of record CAWZZC010000001.1, read on the forward strand.
GCGCATTACACGGATTTCGTCAGCTTCACATCCGTGACGCTTATCATGGCCTGGGTGACCCTGCTGCCGGGCTATTTCCTGTTCGCCTTCAATCGCGGGTGCAGACCTGTCGGGCCGCTTCGCCTGCCGGCAGGAAGCCGCGCCGCCATGGTTGTAACCAAGGCTCCATCAGAACCTTTCAGTGTGGTTTCCCACACGTTGAAAGCCATGCTGGCGCAGGATGTGCCGCATGATACCTGGCTGGCCGACGAGGATCCGTCGTCAGAAACCCTCGAATGGTGCCGCAGGCACGGCGTGCGGGTTTCGACGCGTCGCGGCCGCACCGATTATCACCGCGCGACATGGCCGCGACGGACCCGCTGCAAGGAAGGCAACCTCGCCTTCTTCTACGACCATTACGGCTACAGACTCTATGACTTCGTCGTTCAGTTGGATGCCGACCACGTTCCCGATCCGGGCTATCTGAATCAGATGCTTGTGCCTTTTGCCGACACGGACGTCGGCTATGTTTCGGCGCCCAGCATCTGCGATCGCAACGCCGGCGAAAGCTGGTCGGCCCGGGGCCGTCTCTATGCCGAGGCGAGCATGCACGGTTCGTTGCAGGCCGGTTACAACGGCGGCCTGGCACCGCTCTGCATCGGCTCCCACTATGCGGTGCGTACGGCAGCGCTGAAGGAGATCGGCGGCCTGGGACCCGAACTGGCCGAGGATCATTCCACGACACTGATGATGAACGCATTCGGCTGGCGCGGCGTTCATGCGATCGACGCGATTGCACACGGTGACGGTCCGCGCACTTTCGCTGACCTGGTCACGCAGGAATTCCAGTGGTCGCGCAGCCTGGTCACGATCCTCCTGCAATTTTCTCCTATCTACGTGCCGCGCCTGCCGTTGCGGCTGAAGTGCCAGTTTATCTTCGCCCAGCTCTGGTATCCGCTTTTTGCCATATTCATGGCAGCGATGTTCCTCATGCCGATTGTCGCTCTTCTGCGCGGAGCGGTCTTTGCGGGCATCACCTATCCTGCGTTTCTGGCTCATTTCACGCCACTGTCGGCCGTTCTGGTGCTGATGGCGTTCGGCTGGCGGAACAGCGGCACATTCAGGCCGGTCGACGCCAGGATATTCAGTTGGGAAGCCATGCTGTTCCTCTTCGCCCGGTGGCCGTGGGCCCTCGCTGGAACCATCGCAGCCATTCGCGACTGGGCGACCGGTTCCTTCGTCGATTTTCGCGTCACACCGAAAGGCAATTCGGAGGTGGCACCGCTGCCGTACCGGGTTCTGGCCCCCTACGCAGTGCTGTCCATCGCGTCGGCGCTCCCGGCCATCATGGTGAACGATGCCGGACAGAGCCGCGGTTTCTTCATCTTCGCGATCGTCAATGCAGTCCTCTACGCGCTGCTGCTGGTGGTCATAGTGGTCCGCCATGCCCGTGAAAACACGGTGCGGGTGTCGACATGGAGCTACCGCCCCGTCGTGGCGGCAGCGCTGGCGCTGCTGGTCTTCATGCCGGGACTGGCCGGTTACAACCGTGGAATGGAAGGGCTGCAGTCGCTCGCCTGGGGCACAGGCCGGCTGAGCCTGTTCGAAACGAAGTTTGCAGTCGCCGGCGCAGGCGTTGGCGGCGCTGATCTCCAAAGGATCAGATTCAACCCGAGATGGCTCCCCACAGAAGAAGCCAAGCACAATTCGTTCCAGGAGGGCGCGTAAGCGCTAGGCGTATGAAAATAGCAGTTGTCGGAACAGGTTATGTCGGACTGGTCAGCGGCACATGCTTTGCCGATTGGGGGCATGACGTCGTTTGCGTCGACAGCAACCCCTCGAAGATCCGGTGCCTCGAACAGGGCAGGATGCCAATATACGAGCCTGGTCTCGAGGCGATGGTGGAACGCAACCGCGCGGCAGGACGGCTTTCCTTCACAACGGATCTCCCGGCCGCGACCGGCGATGCCGAGATTGTTTTCATCGCTGTAGGCACACCGCCACGCGCAGGTCATGGCGATGCCGATATGTCGTTTGTCTACATGGCGGCACGCGAGATTGGCGGCTCGCTCAAGGACGGCGCGGTGGTGGTGATCAAATCCACAGTGCCGGTGGGTACGGGTGATGCTGTCGAGCGTATTATTGGGGCCGTCCGCGAGCCGGGCACATTTGCGGTTGCATCCAACCCCGAGTTCCTGCGGGAGGGTTCCGCCATCGCTGATTTCCAGTTTCCCGACCGTGTTGTGGTCGGGGTGGAGGAAGGCAGGGCGCGGTCGGTAATGGCCAACCTCTACCAACCATTGGCGGATGCCGACGTACCGGTGATCGTAACCCAGCGCAGATCCGCCGAACTGATCAAATACGCGTCCAACGCGTTCCTGGCGACCAAGATCACCTACATCAACGAGCTCGCCGATCTGTGTGAACAGGTTGGAACGGATGTCCGCGAACTGGCATTGGGCATGGGCCTCGATCGCCGCATCGGCCGCGACTTTCTGAATGCCGGCCCGGGTTATGGCGGTTCGTGTTTTCCCAAGGACACCTTGGCTCTCCTGCGCACGGCACAGGAACACGGCATTGCGCTACGGATCGTCGAAGAAACTGTGGCGGCGAACGAGGCGCGCAAGAGGAGAATGGCTCTAAAGGTGATCGACGCGGTTGGCGGCGACGTCGACGGGTTGACTATCTCCGTCCTCGGCCTGACGTTCAAGGCGGATACGGACGACATGCGCGAGGCGCCGTCCGTACCCCTTATCGAGACCCTGCAACGTTTCGGTGCCGATGTCCGGGCGCATGATCCGGTTGGCGCGGAGAATGCCGCGCAGATGCTTGAAAATGTTGCCCTGTTTGATGATCCGTATGAATGCGCCCGCGACGCGGATGCCGTGGTTATCGTGACAGACTGGGACTCCATCCGAAGCATCGATCTGGATCGTCTTCGCCGAATGGTGCGGTGTCCGGTTCTCGTCGATCTGCGCAACGCAGTCGACGATGGTGCGGCACGGGCGGCCGGATTCCGTGTCACAAGCACCGGTCGTCCCTCTCAACACCGGCTCGACACAGGCGGATCGGCAGGCCGCACGGATGGAGCGCACATGCGAAACGGGCACCTGACCGACCGAGACAACGGGCTGAATGCGGACTGAAGCGATGATGTATCCGGGCAGCAGGAAGATAGTGCTTACGCTCACATGGGCCATTCTGGGCGCCACCGTGCTGGGGACCGCTCAGTCGCGCGCGACGGATACCGAGAACCTCCCGGCCAATGCACGGGTGATGACGGGCGTGGAGCTCTACATGCTCTACCGTGACAGATCGTGGATCTGGCGCGACGGCGCAGGACACATGCAATCCGATGACCGCCGCTTCACAGCCTGGGCCGAATCCGATTCGGGACAGCTTTGGGCGGAAGGTCGGTGGATCGTGACCGACAGCGGGCGGCTGTGTCTGCAGGCTGATTGGCACGCACCATCCGTCGTCTATCCGAACAGGACATGCTTCAGCCATGCAGTGGATGGCGGGACGATTTACCAAAGGCGCCTGCCCGACGGTGATTGGTACGTCTTCAAGCATGCCAAGCCCTTGCCTGATGACGAATTCGGCAAGCTTTCACGAGCCGATGTCGTGAGCAGCCAGATCGAAAGGATCAGAACGATGTCCAACCAGTCCGGGCCGGCGCCCGCCCGATTTCGTTCGGAATGAGTACAAGCGGAGGCTACAGGAATGAAACCCAATAACCGTTCGCCGCGAGGTCTGGTCTCTGCATGCCTTCTCCTTGCAGCATGGGGCGGCGCGCTGGCTATGGCCGGTTCCCACGGATTGTCGGCCGCCCAAGCGCAGACTTCGTCATCGATGCCCGACAAGCGTCCGGTGATCACTCAGGATTCGCTTCGTTTCGGCGCCTACGATCCACATGGCGATTTCACTGACGACAAGAATTCGACGATCGAGCATCTCTTCCTGCCCTGGGAGGACGTCGATCTTTCCTCGCTTGGCATCGCTGACGCCTATGCGCGCGAGCGTAACCGCTCGCTCCTGATAACCGTCGAGCCTTGGTCCTGGGCGCTTGACTGGCGCGTATCGCCCGAAGACCTCTATGCCGGCATCATGAATGGCCGCTACGACGCGAACATGACTGAGATCTGTTCGGTTGCATCTTCACTGAAGAGCGACGTGACCATTCGTTGGGCTCAGGAAATGGACGAAGACGAAGGTCAGTTCACGTGGGCCTTCTGGTCGCCGCCCCAATACGTCGCTGCATATCGGCGAATGGTGGAAGTGTGCCGCAAACAACTGCCGGACGCCAAGTATATGTGGTCGCCCAAGGGCGTCGAGGGCCTGGAGCAATTCTATCCGGGCGATTCATTTGTCGACGTTATCGGACTGTCCGTATTTGCGCTGCAGCAATATGATCGCGACAAGTTCGGACGCGACCGCGGCTTCGCGGAAACGGTTGAGCCGGGTTACCAGCGGGTTGTCGGCTTTGGCAAACCGATCGTGGTGGCCGAGCTGGGCTATAAGGGCGATGAGGCCTATGTCCGCAACTGGGCCGAGACCGCAGCCAAACCTGACCCCAAATTTCCCGAACTCACCGCCGTCGTCTACTTCAATGATCGGGAGGTCTACCCTTGGCCGGAAAATTACGGACGTCCGGACTGGCGTGTCAGGCGTGACATCGTGAATTAACGAAAAAAAACGGGCAATCACCCGCTGCAAATAGTGTTGACCGCGCCTTCAGAGCCGGCCGGTCGAGGAGTGTAATATGAACAAGATGCGAACCTTCATTCTAATCTGCGCATTGGCTGCAGGAACAGTCAGTGCTGGTGCCGCGCAGTCGAGCGATGCCAGCAAGGCAGAGTCGGGAACACGACTGACGCCGGACGAAATCTTCGCCCTCTATCAAGGTCGTTCCTGGCTGTGGAATGCCGGGGCAGGCTATTTCTCTCCGAGGGCGCAGCGTTTTGCGGCATGGACGGACGAGAAGGGCAAACCCTCCTATGCCTCGGGGCGCTGGTTCGTGACGGGTCGCGGCAAGATGTGCTTCCGCGCCGAATGGCGCGCCGAAGATGGCGCGGCATCGGACCTGACCTGTTTCAGCCATAGCAAGCGCGACGGGGTCATCTATCAAAAGAGGGAACCGAACGGCGACTGGTATGTCCTCAAGAGAACGCCTTCCAGAGTTGGCGACGAATACCGCAAGATCCGACGCGGCGACTATGTCGCATCACGATACAAGAATATCGAACGACGATTGTCGCGTGACCGTTGAAATAGAGTGTAGCTCTCCGACACGAAGAAGGCATTCGGCGTGATGCAGGATGATGATGGCGTGTGACCTGAGCCCCGACATCCCTCCAGTTGTTTGGAGAGTCTTGGGTTTCATTTCTGGCCTTATGCGGCCTGCATTTCCAGCCTGATTTTCGTGGCGAACTCGGCCGGCGGGATGTTGCCGAGGGCTGAGTGTGGTCTGTGGTTGTTGTAATCCTCCTTCCAGTTGGCGATGGCGGACCGGGCTTCGGCAAGTGACGAGAACAGCGTCTCGTTCAATAATTCATCGCGAAAGCGGCCGTTGAAGCTCTCGACAAAAGCATTTTGCGTGGGCTTGCCCGGGGCGATGTAGTGCCATTCGACGCCGGTTTCCTGACACCATTTGAGCACGGCCATGCTGGTCAGCTCGGTGCCGTTGTCGCTGACGATCGTGTTCGGCCGGCCGCGACGGGCGATGATCGCGTCGAGTTCGCGAACCACGCGCCGGCCGGAAAGCGAGGTGTCTGCAATCAGCGCCAGGCATTCGCGCGTGTGGTCGTCGACAACGGCAAGGATCCTGAACCGGCGGCCATCGGTGAAGGCGTCGCTGAGAAAGTCCAGGCTCCAGCGTTCGTTCGCCTGTTCCGGCACAAGCATGGGTCGGCGCGTTCCCAGTGCCCGCTTGCGACCGGCGCGCTTGCGGACCTGCAGCTTCTCTTCCCGGTAAAGGCGTCTGAGCTTCTTCAGGTTCATCACGATCCCCTGTCGTTGCAGCATCACGTGAATGCGCCGATAGCCGAAACGCCGGCGCTCCGCGGCGACCTCCTTCATTGCATCTCTCACTGCCGTATCGTCCGGACGCACACTACGATAACGCACACTCGACCGGTCGACTGCGAGCACATCACACGCCCGACGCTGGCTCACACCGTGCACTGCGCACAGGTGAGCCACCGCATCCCCCCTGGCATCGGGCGTCACCATTTTTTTGTGGCGACATCCTTCAGCATGGCGTTGTCGAGCATCGCTTCGGCCAGCAACCGCTTCAGCTTGGCGTTCTCGTCTTCCAGAGCCTTCAGGCGCCGGGCGTCCGACACCTCCATGCCGCCGAACTTGGCCTTGTATTTGTAGAAAGTCGCTTCCGATATGCCGTGCTTGCGGCAGACATCGGCGGTCTTCACCCCCGATTCCTGCTCCTTCAGGATCGCTATGATCTGCTCTTCCGTGAACCGTGAACGCTTCATTCGTCCGTCTCCGT
>CAWZZC010000002.1:0-89810 GCA_963966365.1 Mesorhizobium sp.
AGGATCGAGCGGTGCTTCAACAAGCTCAAATGCGCCAGACGTCTCGCAACACGTTACGACAAAACCGCCGCAAGCTATCTCGCCATCATCCACATCGTTGCAGCTCGATTATGGTTCAGGAGTTTGTCAACATGACCTAAAGCGCAGGAATTTCCCGCCTTCGCGACTTCACCATTCCACTTCACTTTTGAGTTTGACACCTTCACACGACCCTGCTTGCTCGAAGCGCCTCCTTGAACAGTTCGAATGCTGTGGTGCCCCGCCGATCGGGATAATAGAGGTGGTAGCCTGCGAACGGCTCGCACCACGGCTCCAGCAGGCGGGTGAGACGGCCATCGGCAATCGGTGCCGCCACCAGGTCCTCCAGGATGTAGAGGATGCCGAAACCCTCGAGAGCGGCGGCCACCAGCAGATCGCCATCGTTGAACACCGGCCCGCGGCCTGGCGTGACCGTTACCGCACGGCCGTCGCGCTCGAACGACCAGGGAGACAGCTCGCCCTGCGCGTCGCGGTAGGCGATACAGCGATGGCCTGTGAGGTCGGCTGGCTCCATTGGCACCGGATGGTCGTTCAGATATTTGGGAGTAGCCACCACCGCGACGCGCAGCGGAGGACCGACAGCCAGCGCGATCATGTCCTTCTCCAGTCGCTCGCCGAGCCGGATGCCCGCATCGTAGCGGCCCGCGACGACATCGGTCATCTCGTTCTCTACGCTCACCTCCACGTCGATGCCTGGGTGGCGGCGCATGAAGAAGGGGAGCATCGGCCACAACACAGTGTCTGCGGCGTGTTTGCCCGCCGTGACCCGGACAGTGCCGATCGCGGCACCGCGTGCCTGGTTTAACGCCTCGATCTCGTCGTCCAATCCAGCCAGTGCAGGCGTGAGGGTGGCGAGCAGGCGCTCGCCGGCAGCGGTCGGGGCGACGCTGCGCGTCGTGCGGGTGAGCAGGCGAAACCCGAGTTGGCCCTCCAGCCGCTTCATGGTCTGGCTCAACGCCGACTGCGTGACTCCGAGCCGCTTGGCGGCACGCGTGAAGCTGCGGTCGGAGGCGATTGCCGCGAAGACGGCGAGGTCGCCGAGTTGATCCGGACGCATTGATGATCCCTGCTACTGGGGCCCATTACTGATTAGACTATTATCTCTATTCATTAGCATCACTACCTAATACGAAACAGTGGAAAGAACGAGGAGCAGATGATGGGCAAGGTTTGGTTGATAACGGGCGCAAGCCGGGGATTTGGACGCGAGATCGCGCGCACAGCGCTCGATGCGGGCGAGACGGTGGTGGCGACGGCGCGATCCGTCGATGCAGTGCGCGAGGCCTTCGGGGACCACGATCGCCTGCACGCCCTCGCGCTCGATATCACCGACGCCGACGCCGCGAACGCTGTCGCCACCGAAACCGTCGAGCGGTTCGGTGCGATCGACGTGCTGGTCAACAATGCCGGCTATGCCGAGCTGGGTTTCTTCGAGACATTCACCGATGCCGCGGTGCGGCGTCAGTTCGAGGTGAACCTGTTCGGCACGATGAACGTCGCGCGCGCGGTCGCCCCCTACATGCGTGAGCGCCGCTTGGGCCTCATCGTCACCATCTCGTCGGTCAGCGGACTGGTCTCCAATGCCGGCGGTGCGGTCTACTCGGCGTCGAAATTCGCGGTCGAGGGATGGATGGAAGGCTTCGCGCAGGAACTGGCCCCGTTGGGCGTCCGCTCGCTCCTGGTCGAGCCGGGGATGCTGCGCACCGACTTCATGGACGGCAGGTCGGCGAGCTTCGGCAGCATCGATATTCCAGACTATGCCGAGGCGATTGCGCAGTATCGATCGTTCGTGGACGGGGCCAACGGCAACCAGCCGGGCGATCCGAAGCTGCTTGCTGAGAGGATCGTCGCACTTGCTTCGCAGGCTGAGGCGCCCTCGCGGTTTGTGTTCGGCGATGACGCCCGGCAGTGGGCCGGCGCAAAGATCGATCAGTTGCGGCAGGAGATCGCCCGGTCCGCCGATCGCGACTGATACGACAGACTAAGGCGCCGACAAAGGCTCGGCCCCAGCAATGATCCTCGGGCGCTTTCCCAAAAGCGAAACTCCAACTGGACGGCCGAGGTCAGACCGAAAACCACCGAAGCGGCGCAGGCTTTGCCGAAATCTGTTCCGGATTGCTCTTTCCAGAATGGCTGAGCGGAGATGGAGAAGCGGGCATCGTTCTGCCGTTCGAGTGTCCGCTTCGAAAAAGCCGCCAAGGCCTTAGAACGACGTATATGGGGTCTAAAAACTGCCGCAGTTTTCCCAATCTATCACGCTGCTGAAGCTGAGGTACGGTGACGAATACGCCGCTGATCAGTCACAAAGTTGCGCAACGGCTTGTGCCGTGAACACTTTCATCATCTGCCCGACAAACAGGTTGGATCGAACCTTCCCACGTTGATCGAAGTTCACGCGCCAAAGTTCCGACCCACCCGGTGGACCGTGTCGACCGCGAGTACGGTCTTCTTCCATTGATGCGCGGGATCGTGCCCCGGGACGAACAGGCGCATGAGCCGGTGCTCTGGTGGGGATGTCTCTGGTCCTATCTTCATATGCCGTCAGCAGGGATACTGTTCTGTGGGTGGTCTCCATCAGTTTCGGAAGCGCCAACCTCCGACTGCTAATCCCCTAAGTCCGTTCTGTTTCCTTCCCGCAACCCTCGCGGCTTCCGGCCGTGTTGCCGCGCAAAGCGCGACTGCCCGCTCCACCCGGGCCTTGAGGGTCAGGCCGCCGCAGGCGTCGATGCTGGAGTCTCCAGACGTCCTTTTCCGGGTCTCGTCGGAGGGAATGGTCCCTCCAGGAAGCAACGGAGACTGAAATGCAGAACATCGTTATCCTTGCTGGCAATATCGGCCAGGCTCCCGAAGCCCGCACCACCCAGGGCGGCACCACGATCACCCACTTCACCCTCGCAACCTCGCGCCCCCGCTACTCGGAAGGCAAGGTCGTCCGCGACGAGAACGGCTACCGGGTGCAGGACACCGAATGGCACCGCATCACCTGCTTCAACGGCCTAGGCAAGCCGGTCCAGGAGCACTGCAACAAGGGTATGAAGGTGCTGGTGCGCGGGCGCATCCATTACACCAAGTGGACAGACCAGGAGGGCAATGACCGCTACGGTTGCGAGATCATCGCCGAGACCGTCGATTTCCTGAGCCGAGCAAAGCAGACCGAAAACGGCGACGGAAAGGTCATCGACGACGGAGATGAAATTCCGTTTTAGAACGGAGCCTTAAAGGCTCGGCGGCGCAAGCCGCCGGGCTTTTATCATTCGCGAGACAGAGGCTCAGCCGTTCAGCGCATCCTTCACCGCCTTGGCCGGGGTGAAGGTCAGCTTTTTCGAAGCGGCGATCTTGATCGTAGCGCCGGTCGAGGGATTGCGGCCCTCTCGCGCCGGCGTTTCCTTCACTTTGAACTTGCCGAAACCGGGGATGCTCGTCTCGGCGCCGCTCGTAGCCGCATTGGAAATCAGCTTGAAGACGCTGTCGACGATGGTCTTGGCCTGAACCTTGGTAATACCCTGGTCGTCTGCGATCTTATCGGCGATCTCGTTTGCAGTCGTCATGGGGCGGTTCTCTCCTTGTCTGGTTGCTCCATTCCGTCATTTGACCGCGAAATTTCGTGAATTGGTAGTCTGGAAATCGCCCCGCCGGCACACATCCCCCTATTTTCCAACACTTTCCAGCCAATTGACCTTCAATAGCGCCGTCAATCGCCGTCCGCGCCAGCAGCATTCGACGCAATGCCCTTTGAGCATGAAAGCGACGATTGAGATATCATAGATACAGTCCGAGCGTTCCGGCAGCGAATCCACGGCATGCCCGGCTCAGCTTTGTCGGAAGCATATCTGCTCTTTGAGGCTGACCTTGGTTTCAATCACAGCCTTCCGCGGTCAACCCTGATGGGTCGGACTATGCAAAGCATGCCGCCGCTGAAGACGAACCTCAGCGGTGACCGCGGCCGTGGCCGAAACACGTCGGCGCCTGTCGAGCGGGAAGCACTCCCGCCTCAAAGCAGGAACCGGAACAATGTCTTTCCCCGATGCGCAAGCCTTCGCCTTCAGCCTGGCCGCCACGCTGATGGTCTCGATCATAATCTTCCGCGCCGGCGATGGCACCCATTCGGTGGTACCCGCCCCGGAATTCGAAGGTGATGACGATCAGATCGTCACCGAGATCGACCCCTTCGCAGCCTGAGGGCGAAGGTCAAGGTTGCAGCACCCTGTTCAATTCGGAGGGATCGACCCTCGCAGCAGCAGCAACGACGCGTGACCGACATAAAATGCAGCAACGATGGGAACGGTCATCGCCATTTGGTTATGGCGGCATTCCTCGAATGTCACATGCCAATCGTGACCGAAGTGTTGCGCCTCGGTCTTGTTCGGTGTTGTTGCACAGCAAGTGCGAGGACTTTGAGAACGCGTAGATGACCAAACCCGCTTTCCAGGACAGTCCCCCGCTGACCGATCGGGTCAACGCCTATGACGAGGCTCATCTGGCAACCTATCTGCGTCTGCTCGACGCGGCCGAGGAAGGCGCGGACTGGCGTGAGGTGGTGCGCATCGTCTTCGGCATCGATCCAGCCGTCGATCCGGATCGCGCCAGGCGTGTCCACGACACCCACCTTGCTCGCGCGCGCTGGATGACCGAGACCGGCTATCGGCATCTGCTCGATACCCGAATGCAATAGCCGGCTGCGGTTTCCGGTTGTTCTTTTGTCGGCTTCACCACATTCCAACTATCTGGCTTGGCGGTGTTCCGGCACTGCCAATACTCGGATCATCCCGAAGGCAACAACCGGCGGAGAGGATTTCGAAATGAAGCCATCGCAGGATTGGCGGTCGCCGCACTACGAGGAACAGCTGAGCCGACTCGACCGCGGTGGCGTTTCGTTCGAATTCCTGCGTCGTAATCGCAGCTACCGCGCGGACTACAGGATGGCGCTTGAGGAAATCGCTTCCGGTAAGGCCGGGAAGGATGCGGCGATCGCCCGTCTGTCCCGCCGCTGGGGGTTGGAATTTCCCGGCCAACCCTGCTGCCTCCGCCCTCACCGCTGCGCCCTTATGGCGACCACAGCTCTATCCTGCCACTGTCATTGTCACCGGCGCGCCAAAGGGCTTTGGCGCGCCCCCGCTTTCTGACCCGATTGCATCGTCCTTCAGCGGATCGGCCGCGAACGGCCTCCACGCCATCATCGCGGACGATCATGGCGATCATGGCATCTGGCTTCCGAAGGGCGAGCAGCCTGCCAGTACCGCTTTCCTTATCCCGCACGATGCGCATTTTCTGTGGCGCGTCCGCAGTGCGCTACGCCTCCACCGGCTCCTTGGCAGCCGGCCATCCGGCCGGTGGCCCCGCGAGCAGCGTCTGACCCGCTTTCAGCTTCATCGGGCGTCCCTGATGCTGCGCGCTTGGGATGGTGTGGAATCGGGAGCAACGCGACGCCACGTCGCGAGCGTTATCCTCAATCCGGATGTAGCCTTCATGCGCGCGCTCGACTGGAAGAACGCGCCCGAACGCCGTCGCCTTGCCCGCATCCTGAAAGCCGCCCGGGAAACAATCGACGGTGGATATCTGAGCTGGCTTGCCCCACGATCGCGACGTCGCGAGTCCTTACGAAAACGGCCGTCCTAGTGCCGAACGTAAGTCAGCCGCGCCGCTGAAATCAAAATCATACCGAAAGCCGTCCTGTTTGGTAGACAATGGTCAAGGCCAACGCCTTATGCGCGTCATTCAGCCCTGATCGGACCGCTTGGCCAAGCGAACGCCCGGACCGCCACCGTTTTCTGGAATGAACTCTATACCGCTCGCCTCGAAAGCTGCACGGATTGCGAGCAAGGTAGCGGAATGCGCGGACTTTCCATTTTCGATTCGAGTGATCGTAGCGGCGGTCACTTGAGCATTCGCAGCCAAGTCTCTTACTCCCCACCTCAATGCCGCCCGCGCCATCCGAATTTGCTCTGCTGTTATCAAATTATATCCTTGACATAATATCTTGGGTGGTCAGAATGCCCACTTGCAATGCAGCCGTGCAGGATGGGCAAACATCCCGCACGGCCTGACCAAACCCAAGCTGTTGTGGAGCTCGGATCATGGCTGATTCCGACAATACCACGACTTTGCCTTTCGTCACCCGTCGGCGGAAGAGGCAAATCGTCGTGTTCAACCATTCCGTGCCTGCCGAGACGGCTCCGGCGGGAGAGACAATCGAGTGCGCCGAGCCGGATCGTGCCCTCGTCGTTGCACGGCTGTGGCGCGATGCCCAGGCAAGATCCCTGTCGCTCTGCCGCCGCCAGCAGCGGCTGGAGACCGAGCGCATGCGCGCGGTCCACTCTTCTGCTTGGACGGGATCGGTTGCTCCATCACCGACACTTGATCAGGTAGCGGTACAAGCCGCGCGGCGGCAATGGGATGGCGATCTCGGCTACGCCGAGGCAAGGGATGCCGAAGCGCAAGCTGCGCGGGTTGCGGAGGAACTGCTGGAGAAGCTTGCCCGCACGCCGGCACAATCCCTCGAAGGGATTATCGCCAAACTGGATGTCGTGCTGCGAGAGGCCAGGACACATGATGCGCCGAGTGCCTTCCCATGGCCGCAGCTTCGGTCGGCGCTGGCGGATTTGCGGCGGTTGAAGGTTGAGGCGGATGGCTGCTCGCCTTCCGAGACGTAGGGCAGCGCCCTTCCGGCCTTCGCTGGGCGGACATGGCCACAGTTTTTTGCGCGGTAAGGTCGCTAAAGGCGCCCGCCGCCTCCACACGATAAACGATAATGGGAGAAGAGAATGAACTGCGGATTGCGCGCGCTAAACCTCGTGTTGGGTTTTGTCTTGATGCTTTTGGGGCAGGTTGTGGCCAGCGATCTTGCTCTCGCTGAAACGACCAAAGAACGGATCCTGCGGGAAGGCAGGATCGTCATTGGTATCCACAACCGCTCGCCCTGGGGCTTTCGCGACGAGAAGACAGGCGAGCCGACAGGATGGCATCCCGATATTCTCAAGGCCGCCTTCGCTGATCTCGGCGTCAGGAACCTGGAATTCCAGGTGACCGAGTTCGGAGCCCTCATCCCGGGCCTGCTCGCGGGTCGTTTCGATGTCGTCGCATCGGGCCTCGCAATCACCCCTGAACGCTGCAAGCAGGTCGCTTTCGGCGCGCCGGACCTCCAGGCCCCGGACGCGGCCATCGTGCTCGCCGGCAATCCGAAAAAGATCTACGGCTATGCCGACATCGCCGGCGATGAAAGCATCATGATGGGCGCCGGGCGCGGCAGCGTCGTCACCACCAACGCCAAGGCAGCCGGAGTGCCCGAGGCCCGCATGCTGCTGTTTCCCGATATCGAATCCAATCTCTCCGCGCTACGTGCCGGCCGTATAGACACAGCACTCATGGCCTCGCCGACGGTCATCGGTCTTCTGGCCGGCAACGGCGCGGAGGGGCTCGAACGCGCGGCACCGTTCGATGTGGGGCAAGCGCATACCAACTTCGCGGCGATCGCCTTCCGTAAGGAGGATGTCGATCTGCGCGCCATCTACGACGAACAGCTGGCCGAGCTGAAAGGCACCGAGGCCTTCGCCGCGATCATGAAGAAATACGGCTTCGGCGATGCGGAAGCGGTGCCGCCAGGCATCACCGCCACCGACCTCTGCAACAGACAGCGATAGGGATGCAGATGACCTTGATCGACATCTGGCTGGGCATTCTGCAGGGGCTCGGTACAACGGCCGCCGTCACCGCCTATGGTCTTGTCTTTGCCATTCCGTTTGCGCTCGTATTCGGCGTCGCCCAATATCTCACGCAAGGGATCGCGCGACTGCTGGTCACCGGCGTCATCGAGTTCTGGCGCAGCTCCGCCGTCGTTATCCTGCTTTTCGTCTTCTATTATGCGCTGCCCGTGGTCGGGGTCACCTTGTCGGCCCTCACAGTGAGCGCCATGGTTCTTGGCCTCAATGCCGGGGGTTATGCCAGTCAGGCGGTGCGGGCCGGTCTTCAGGCGCTCCCGTCGGGCCAGAAGGAGGCCGGTGCGGCCCTTGGCCTATCGCGCCCGGCAATCCTCCTCCTGATCGAACTGCCACAGGCGCTGATCGCGATGAGCCCGACCTTCGTCAACACGCTCATCCAGCTGGTGAAGGCGACGGCGCTGGTGTCGCTCGTGACGCTGACCGACATGACTTTCCGCGCCAAGGAAATCGCGCAGGTCGAGTATAATCCTGTCGCGATCTACACGGCACTGCTCCTCGCCTTCTTCATCGTTTGCTATCCGATCGCGCTGGCTGGCCGCTGGCTGGAAGCGCGTGTCGCCGCACCCGGGAGCCGCTCCGGTGGGATTTGATCTGGCCTTCGCCCTGTCCAGCGTGCCGACGATTCTCGGCGCGGTCGGCACGACCCTATTCGTGGCGCTCGTCAGCTGCGTTGGTGCAGCCGCAATCGGCTTTCTCTTCGAGATGGTGCGCCGCGTCGGTGGCGTCGCCGGCCTTATGATCGGTTTCGTGATCGACTTCATTCGGTCAACGCCTGTATTGGCCTGGCTCTATTTTCTCTACTTCGTCCTCCCTTTCTACGGCATTCGCCTTGGCTCGATGACGGTCGGCGTCATGGGCCTCAGCCTCTACTACAGCGGCTATCTGGCCGAGGTCTTCAAGGCGGGGATCGATGCCATTCCGAAAGGACAGCCGGAAGCGACGCGGGCGCTCTCCCTCAGCCGGCGCGATGCCGTCATCTATGTGATCGCGCCGCAGATGTTGCGAAACATCGCGGCTCCGTTGGGCAACTACTTCGTCTCGATCCTCAAGGCGACGCCCTATCTGGCGGTGCTGGCGGTCCCCGAGATGCTGGGGCGTGCCTTCGATATCGCCTCTGAAACCTATCGCTACACCGAGCCGCTGGTCGTGGCCGGCCTCATCTTCCTGGCGCTCGCCTTGGCCATTTCCCAAGGCGTCAAGCGTCTGGAACGGCGCCTGCTTGCGGTCGGCACACGATAAACACGAGAAGTCAGGTCAGGGCATGAGCATACAATCGGATTCCATCGTCGACATCCAGGGTCTCAACAAATGGTTTGGCCCGCTGCATGTGCTGAAGGACATCGACCTCACTGTTGGAAGCGGCGCGCGCGTCGTGGTGTGCGGACCGTCGGGTTCAGGCAAATCAACGCTCATCCGCTGCATCAATGGGTTGGAAAGCTACCAGAAAGGCACGCTGCGTCTTGCCGGAACAACACTCGGCCTCAATGCCAGGGAGACGGCCGCCGCACGCCGTCAGACAGGGATGGTGTTCCAGAGCTTCAACCTTTTTCCTCATCTGACGGTGCTGTCCAACTGCACGTTGGCGCTGCGTCGCGTCGCCGGCCGGAGCCGCAGCGAGGCGGAAGATATAGCAATGGCCCATCTGGAAAAGGTCAGGATACCGGAAAAGGCCATGTCCTATCCCGGCCAGCTCTCCGGCGGCCAGCAGCAGCGCGTGGCGATTGCCCGTGCCCTCTGCCTCAATCCCCGTATCATGCTTTTCGACGAACCGACCTCGGCGCTCGATCCGGAGATGATCAAGGAGGTGCTCGACGTCATGGTCGCGCTGGCCCGCGACGGCATGACGATGGTCTGCGTCACTCACGAGATGGGCTTCGCCCGTGAAGTCGCCGATCAGGTCGTCTTCATGGATGGCGGATGCATCCTCGATAGCGCATCCGCGCGCGACTTCTTCGGCGCGGCGGGACATCCCCGCTCGCGGCTTTTCCTGGAAACGATCCTGAAGCACTGAGAGAGCGTCAATGACGGGTTACACGCAAGTTTGGACACCGCTCGATTTCGAGGCGGATGGGAAGCAATGCGACTGGCTGCGCGTGCCCCATTCGACGGACTTGTCAGGTTACGGCGTGGTGCCGGTCCCCATCGTGTGCATCAGGAACGGCGCAGGCCCCACGGCCCTGCTCATGGCAGGCAGCCATGGTGACGAATATGAAGGGCAGGTCGCGCTTGCCGCGCTGGCGCGTGAACTCGATCCGGCAGATATGAGGGGCCGGATCATCATCCTGCCCGCGCTCAATGCTCCCTCCGTCGAGGCCGGCAGGCGCGTCTCGCCGCTGGACGCCGGCAACCTCAACAGGTCCTTTCCAGGCGATCCCGTCGGCGGTCCGACGGCGATGATCGCGCACTACGTCACCACGGTGCTCCTGACCATGGCCGACCTTGCCGTCGACCTCCACGCAGGCGGACGATCATGTGACTACCTGCCATGCGCCCTGATCAGAAGCGGGGGAACCGAGAAGGAGCAACGGGAACTTACCGAACTCGCGGTCGCGTTCGGCGCCCCGATCACCTCCATCAGCGACGGTTCCGGCGGCGGCGGCAGAACGACACTCTCGGCGGTCGGGCAAAGTCTTGGGGTGCCGGTGCTCACCGCGGAACTTGGCGGTCGCGCTGCACTGTCGCGGGAAGGCCTGGCGATCGCGGAGTACGGACTGCGGCGCGTCCTGCAACGTTATGGTTTGTTGTCGGGCACAACCGCCGATCCTGCCTCCCTTACCCGTTTCATGCGGGTTCGGGGCAGAGGGGCTTTCGTCTATGCCATGCGCAAGGGGCTGTTTGAACCGGCGGCGGAATTGGGCGCGATCGTTCAAGCCGGCCAGCTTGCCGGTGTCATCCACGCCACCGATCGGCCGTGGCAAGAACCGGAGCCTGTCGCTTTCACCGAAAATGGAATGGTGGCCTGTCGGCGCGCGCCCACGCTGACCGAGCCGGGCGACTGCCTCTACAAGCTCCTCGTCGACGTCGACCCCGGCTGATCGCGGCAAAGGCGCTCGATTGGAGCGATCATGATCCGTTGGCGTCCAATCCGCCCTTCGACGATCCGTCCAGTGGGCGTCAGTCCGCAAGCAAGGTTCAAGCGGAAGGCCGCGAGATTGGCGACATTCACGCTCGACATGACATGTGTGACGGCGGGGCGTTCTCTTGCGATCCATCGTGCCGCGAGGCGGATCGCCGCCTTGCCGTAGCCGCGCCCATGGAAGCGCATGTCGATTCTCAGATTGTTCAGGGTCATGCAACCCCTGTCTGCCCAGACGGGCAAGGCAGCGTCTTCCCGGGCAACGATGAAACCCACCACCCCCTCGTCATCGGCAAGCGCAAAAGGAGTCTGGCGTGGTGGCGAGGCTCGCAGCTGATCGAAGACCTCGCTGATCGCTCCACCGCAATAGGCCTCTTTGTCGGGCTCGACGGCGATGCCAGCGACAAGAGCCTCGTCGTCCAAACCGAGCACACGCAACGAGACTGCCATTTGATCCACTCCCGACCGTCAAGCCCTTGATCAGTCTTGCACCCATTCCTCCGGCCTGGCCTGACGGAATCCAGTGATGGACTTGCCGTACTGGCAATCGGGCGCGAAGGCTTATCTGACCGTCTGGACTATGCTGATGACAGAACAGCCGAACACCAGAAAAAATGCGGATTCCAGGAATAGATCAGGACGTGGTTCCGCAAGGGGATCAGCCCGCAGCGTCGGCCAGTATCGGCTCCCGGATGCCATAGGCGCGGCGCGTAGTTGTAATTGCTTCGGGCGTGACATCGATCAACAGCGCGATAATGTCGCCGTCTTCGTGCTGCAGGACGTCGCCCAGTTCGGTAATGCTCCACCCAAGTGCGCGCAGACGCTTTGGCCAGAATGATTCACACACGACGCTGATCTGCCGAATGCCAAGTTTGCGGGCAACCTCCAGCACGCCGCACAAGACGACGCCGGCAATCGGAGACGACCCGCCGCGGCTGCGCAGGGCGGGACTGATGAAGAAACGCGTCCATTCGAAGACGTCTCGCGCCCGTGGCGGCCCGGCAGACGCAAGCCCGGGAAACACATCGCCAAGCAGGTGGGGCTGCAGCGTCGGAACAAGGCGCGACCCGCCGACGATCTTGCCGAGGCTATCGAGCGCCAGCAAGTAGACGGCGTGCTCGGTGTCGAACGCGTCCATCTCGATATTGATGGGCCGTGCCACAGCACGCCATTGCCGTCGTTTCACGTAGATGTCGTAGCGGATGCGGAAATACCGCTCAAGCAAGAGTCTGTGCTGCTTTCTGTTGGCCCAAGTGACCACCTGAATCCGAACCATGACGCCTCCAGGCGTCAAAGGTAGGCCACCACCCCCTGGATACCGTATGCCGGAATTCCGGCATTGCTAAATCTGAATTTCGTACCGACGCAAAGCCTTAACAACAGCATGAGCAACGTTGACTGCGTCTAGCTTGTCGCGGATGTTACGCTGGTGGCTCTCGACGGTATTGGTCGTTACCCCGAGAATACAAGATATGTCGTCTGCCGTTTTGCCTTGAGCGCTCCATTGCAGCAGTTCGCGCTCCCGTGCCGTCAAGGGCGTACTCTCCTCGCTATCAGATTTGCTTTCCAAGCCGCTTACTTTACGAAATAGGTGGACACAGAGCGCTTCGATCAGAGGCATCGTGCCGGGCGGTACCTCGATCCGATCGCTCGCTACCGTCACCACGGCTGGTCCAGCAAGCGGAACATGGATAGGAACACAGATTCCATCCCTCATGCCGAATTCAGTTGCCTCGTCCATCACGAGACGGCCACGCGTTGTCAAACCACCAGTGCGCAGTTCATGCCAGAGAAAAGGCTCCGCAGTGAGTCGGCTGCGTGCGGCGCAAGGATCGTAAAGGAAGTGCCCCTCGGAGTCGTAGCGAGTGAACCATTCGCTCGCCCATCCGTCATGGAGGATAGCACGATGCCATTCGTTGTCGTGAGGGACCGGCAATCCGGTGACCAGAAAACTGTGCAAGCCATAACGATCGAGAACCCCCTGAAATATATCGAGGGCGCGGTCAGACGAGCGTGAAGCGTCGATCGCTGATATCGCAGCGAAAAGCTCCCAAACGGTAGCGTTGTTCATCGATAGACCCCGGCAGGTCCTGCAATGCCGGCTTCAACTTAAGCGTGTTCCGCGACCGGCTTCAACGCCGTGCAAGTCGATTGTCTAACGTAGGAGTCAAAGCCGGCTCATTATTTTTCGGTCGCCATGATGTAGATTGGAACTGCTGAGGCTCAGTCCTGTGCGCCACGCGCCGACCGCTTGGTTGAACGCGCACGCTCCGGCGCTCCCGCGGTGATGAGATCCTGCGGTTCAACGTCCAGCGCCTTCGCAAGGATTTCCAGCGTATCCAGCGTAGCGTTGCGCCGCCCGGCTTCCACGCTGCTGATATAGGCCCGCGTACGCCCCGAGACGAAAGACAGCTGCTCCTGCGACAGCTTTCTTTCCCGGCGGAGCCGCTGCACGTTCAGACCAAACACGGCGCGAAGTTTCATCCTGCAAAAGTGCGGCGATGAGCACTATGGTGCGACACACTCTAGTGAACATTCCGCGTTGACAGCGGCATCATCGCCTGTTTGAACCGACTGGCGATTGAATGATCCCGCATAGAGGAATTGCGATGGCCGACCAACCCCTTAGCAAGCTTCCAGCAGGCATTTCCGACCCGGCTTTCAAACATCGGCTAAAGCTGGAGAACAGTCGGCTCAAGGGACGCGCGGTGCCGGGAGCGGCGACCGTCGTCGGGCTCACCTGCACCCGATGCGGCGCTTCCTACCCGGCCACCATCGACATCGATTCCAGAGGCTGTCCAGCTTGCCATGAAATCGCGCCGGCCAATCTCAAACCCGTCTATGCCTCGCCCGCTGATCCGCGCTCGATCGCGGCGAATGCGCCGCGATCATTGTGGCGCTATGCCCATACTCTGCCATGCTCGGCGGAGGACGCCATTTCGCTAGGGGAAGGTGAGACGCCTTTGGTTGAAGCGACCCGGATCGGCCGGACGTTGGGAGTCCCGAACCTCTTCATCAAGGACGAGGGCCGAAACCCAACCTGGTCGCATAAGGACCGGTTTTCGACGGTTGCAGTGTCGGTGGCCCGAGTGCAGGGGGCAAAGGTAGTGGCGACGGCCTCTTCCGGCAACGCCGGCGCCTCACTCGCCGCTTACGCTGCCCGCGCGGGTCTGCGCTGTGTTGTCACCACGTTTGGCGGATCGGCTGGAGCGATGCTGGCGCAAATCAGGAAATACGGCGCAACCGTTCTGCCGCTCGTCAACAAGATGGATCGCTGGACCCTGCTTGCCGAAGCCGCGGCACGCCATGGCTGGTTCATCGCATCGCCCTATCAAGCCCCCGTCGTCGGTAGCCACGCCCTTGGTATCGAGGGCTACAAGACCATCGCTTATGAAATCGTCGAGCAGTCGGGCGGTATCGCCCCCGACTGGTGTGTGCTACCCGTCTGTTATGGCGACGCACTGTCCGGTGTCTGGGCGGAATTTCAGGAACTGTTTGCTCAGGGCGCGATCCCGCGACTGCCCAGAATGGCGGCTGCCGAAGTGCATGGGTCGCTGGCGCAGGCGCTTGCCACCGGTAGTGACAGGCTCGAAGAACGCAGCTTGGCATTCGAAAGCCTTGCCGTCTCGATCGGTGCCCCGCGCAGCGCCTATCAGGCCCTGAAAGCGTTGCGCGAGTCCTCCGGCCGCGCCGTGCCGGTGAACAATGATGGGCTTGTGGAAATGCAGGAGCGCCTCGCGCGCGATGAAGGGATTTTCGCCGAACTGGCGTCGGTCACGCCACTTCTTGCCATTGCAAAACTGCGTGGAGAAGGCGTCATAGCCTCCAAGGATCGTGTGGTGGCAGTTGCCACGGCCAGCGGTTTGAAGGACCTGGATCGATCGGCCGGTCAGGCTACGGATGACACGATTTTTCGATCGACCGACGACGCCTGGGATTGGCTTGGCCGCAATGCCGCCACGCTGATGGTCCGGCAACAGTAGACGGCCCACCGACTAGTGAGAGTGCCCTTCCTTTTTGAATTCGGCGTGGACGATTTGATCGAGGCTGCGTCTCCCCCATATGAACCGCGTCCAGTCGGCATCGGACGCAGGCTCAATAGCCGTGAGCAGTCTGGGTTCGGATGGCAACGGACAGGGCCAGCCTGGTAACGAGGCAAGCCACACGTCGTCGAAAACCGTGTCCGCGTACCGGTGACCCTCGTCGGGCATGATGATCGCGACTCGGGCGCCGGGGCGGGCGCTAGCAGCCCATCTGCCAACCAAGGCGGCGGCAGCGCTGGTCGGGCCCTGGAAGATGCCGTGCTCGCGCAACAGGCGACGAGCCTCGCTGAAAGCCGGATAGGCGCCGACCCAGTGGACTTCGTCGACGAGCTCGTGCCGGAGATTGCCAGGCAATATGCTGTTGCCGAGACCACGCAACAATCGCTTTCCGGCGGGTTGTCCAAAAAGGATGCTGTGGTGAGTGTCGACCGCGATGACAACGAGGTGCGGAAAGACCGCACGCAGAAAGGTTCCCGTCCCGCACAGCGAGCCGCCGCTCCCGACACAACCGACAAGACAGTCGATCTTGCCGACCGTCCGCACGAGCTGTTCGGCCAGCCGTGCATAAGCGAGCGCGTTTCCTGGATTGTCATATTGCCGTGGCCAGAAGCAGTCGGGATCCTCGCGGCGAATGTGTTCGAGCCGCTGCAGACGCCTCAGTTGGTCACCATTGCCTTCATGGTCCTCGATGATCACCGTCTGCGCACCTAAACCATTGAGGCGCGCCCCGTACTTCGCGTCGATGAGACTGGAGGCAGAGACCAGCGTGAGCCGATATCCGCGTGCCGCCGACAGCAGCGCGAGAGCCATGCCGAATGTGCCGGATGTCGTCTCGACGATCCGCATCCCCGTCTTGAGTGCGCCGTCGGCGGCTGCGCGATCCAGAATATAGCGCGCCGGCATGAGCTTCATCAGCGGGAAGGCTGCCCCAAGCAGATTGGGAGATAGCGAAACCATGCGTGGGGTCTCGAGCGCACGGAAATAGACATCGTCCAAAGCTACCATTTTGCGCCGTCGTCATTGATCTGGTGAAAATCCACATCGCAAAAGCCGAACCTCTGCACCGCGGTCGCGACACGTTCGGCGCGATGCCGCAAATTTTTGCCGGCACGGTCGAACAGAATACCGAGCAGTGAGCCGCTATGCGCCACCTGGACGCCGCAGGCGCCAGCACCGTCAGCGATCTCGATGACACGTTCGAGATGCGGTTTGGGCAGGTGCCGCTGGTTGAGCAGCGCGCTGGCGGTCGCCGCACACCCAAGACAGTTCGGATCCTGATAACGAACCGCATAGGCGATCAGGGCGCGCAGGACACGGAACTGCTGGATTTCTTTACTATCGTAGCGGGCCAGTGGCAGATGGAGCGTGTCAATCGGCAGTCCCCCACTGGACTTGAATCCGATCAAAAGCAGGGGCGGCAACGAGCCGCCGAAATCCTCCAGGACGACACCTTCACGCTGCGCGAAGAGGACGGCCTGCCCATCGAAGGCGATGGCGTCGCTGGCCTGTTCGGCGGCGACCGCTAGTTGGCTGATACGGGAGGGCAGCAGCTGGACAGTGTGGGCGGCCGCCACAGCGCGAATGGCGGCAACAACATCCGCAGTGGAGGAGCCGTAACCATGACCAATCGGAATATCGCTCTCGATATGAAGGACACCCCCTTTGTGGACATCCAGCTGGTCCAGCGTCTTGCGAGCAGCCAAGCCCGCCTTGGCCTTGTCGTCTGGATACACGATGAGAGCTGTTGAAGTCGTGCGGGTGAAAGTCGCCTTCGATGCCAATTTGGTGAGCGGGAGGGTGACCAGGCCGCGATGGAGTCGCCCGTTCCGGTCTTCGAAGACCCCTTGCAACAGTTCCCCATGGTGACCGATTGCCGTCCCGATCCCGATCCTCGGCACTGGTTCTCCATTCGGGGCCGTTTTCGAGGCTGCTGCCACAGTCCACTCCCTGCGATCCGCACCTGGGACAATGGTGGCTTCGGCGGTGCCAATCAGCCGTCATCAAATTCCGGCATTGACCAAGGTCGGCCGCCGCGGCCCAGGCAGCTCGAAACCCAGATGCCGCAGCGCTCAGCCGGCCATACCTGCGGACCGAAGCGAGGATCTCTGCTGTACCCATGGTGTAGGCCGACACAGCCCCCTATCGGTGCTTTGTGCCAGTCTCATCCCGGCAGCCAATCGGAAGATCGGCTCGGCGGTCGCGTCTGCTTATGCCAACAGGGGGGACACTTCCTCTAGGCACCTCCACTTTGTCACTCCGCCGGGCCGCTAATTTCCCGCCATCGTCGCATCGAACACGCCGCTCCGAGAGCGGCCGCGACGGAGGCGCTCAATGCAGCAGAAAACCGAAAGCAACTGGCCACGTTTCGTTCGTACGCCCGAGGCCGCCCGCCTTCTCGATCTATCGCCCCGTACCCTGGAAAAGCACCGCTGCGACGGCACCGGGCCGATCTTTCACAAGCTCGGCGGCCGCGTGGTCTACGCTGTCTGCGACCTCCATGCATGGGTCAAGGCCGGTGCTCGCCAGTCCACCTCTGAGGCAGCTCCCAATAACCTTAGCTCCGACACGTCGCCAGCTGGCAGCGTCGCTGCCGGCATCCGCTGATGGTTGCGGTACCTGTCCCCATGTCCGCGCGCCGCACATATCAGGGTCAGCAGCTCGAACTCTTCCGGGCCCGTTCCGGCGACATCGCCGCCCGCGATGCGCAGGACCTGATGTCCTGGCCGTTCTTCTCCCTCGCCAAGTCCCGCCGTGTGACGCCGATCAACTTCCGAATGGGCGATGTGTCGATCCGAGTAGAGGCCACCGCCGAGCACGGCATGGCGACCATCTGGGACGCCGACGTGCTGATCTGGGCCGCCTCACAGATCGTCGATGCACGTGATCGCGGCCTGCGCACATCGCGCTTCATAGCCGCCACGCCCTACGAAATCCTCGCCTTCATCGGGCGCTCGGACACAGGCCTCAACTACGACCGACTGAAGGCAGCGCTCGACCGTCTGCAATCGACGACCGTCGTCACCTCGATCCGCCAGCCGTCCGAGCGGCGGCGACACCGCTTCTCCTGGATCGCCGAATGGAAGGAACGCCTCGATACTCAAGGCCGGTCGCTCGGCATCGAACTGATCCTGCCGGACTGGTTTTATGTCGGGGTTCTCGACGATGCGCTGATCCTCACCATCGACCGTGACTATTTCGAGCTGAAGGGCGGCCTCGAGCGTTGGCTCTACCGGCTCGTGCGCAAGCATGGCGGCCGCCAGACCTGGGGCTGGAGTTTTGACGTTCCGCATCTCTACCTCAAGTCAGGCAGCCTGTCGCCGCTCAGACGCTTCCGCTTCGAGCTGCGCGCCATCGTCAAGCGCCAGCCTCTGCCCGGCTACAGCCTGGCGCTGGTTGACGATCTGGACGGCCGGCAGCGCCTAACCTTCCGTCCCACGGAAAAGGATTTGATCGTCGTGCCCCGGAAACGGGCAGGAGGTGGACGGTGAACACCTGCTTGCCGCCTGGGTGCTTCCGCCGTTGTGGATGGGATGTGGACGGACCCGAACTATCGGGAACGCTGACTCCCGACTTTCCGGGAACGCGAATCCCGTACCATCGGGAACGCAAACACCTCGCAACCCATGGAATCGACAGTCGGAATCCGACCCCTCTAACTTCCCTAACTGAATCCTTCGGATTCTTGCTAACGCGCCCGCCCAGAACGCGACTGTCGGTGCGCGAGGTTTCGCGAACTGGCGCCGTCAATCGCAAACTGGCTCCACAAATCGCGGACTCGATTCACGATCGAGGAACGCTGCCATGAAGACAGGCATGCGCCTTGCCGCCGCGCCGCTCGCGAACACGCTGGTCGAACTGACCTGGTGCGAGAAGAAGATCGAGCACTGGATTCGCTTCGGCCGGATCGCCGCTGAGCAGCGGATCGATCATCAAAGGCGAATTGTCGCCGTCAACACCAACAGCATCTTCGCCTTCGTGCGCTGGGCCGGAAACGAATACGGCACGATCATCTCGCGCATCGACATCGTTCGCGCGGTCGCAAGCGGTGAGCCGTATCAAACGCTACCCTTCGTTCGTCCGGGCGGCGAGATCCTGCTGCGCATCACCGGCTGGCCGAAGGTCGAGACGGTGCTGAAGGTGATCGACGCGATCGAGGCGCTCGGCATTGATCCGTCCGACGTCGCGCCGGACCACTGGCGTCATGTCCACAACCGCATCAGTGTCAACGAGCCGATCCGAGCCTACACGCCCATACACCACCGCGCCTGGCTGCGCCGCCGCAAGGTACTGTCATGACCGCACGCCGGCGGACGCTGCTCACCATGCTCGCCGGAACGGCGCTGATTGCAGTGCCCGTTTGGAGCCAACCTGACATCCGCTTCATCTGGAATGCATCCGCCAGTGTACCGATCGGCCTCTATCGCATCGCGCCGGCCATGCACATTGACGTCACCGATCTCGCCGTCGTCATGCCGCCCGACGAGCTCGCGGCCTTCCTGGACGAGCGCGGCTACCTGCCGCGCGGTCTCCCACTCATCAAGCGCGTGCTGGCACTTTCCGGTACGCAGATTTGCCGGAACGGCAGCACTGTCATCGCTTATGGCACCGTCTATGGCGACGCTCGTGATCGCGACACGCGCAGCCGCCCGCTACCCACATGGCAGGGCTGCCGCACGGTTCGCCAGGGCGAAGCCTTCTTCATGAACTGGGACAGTCCCGACAGTTTCGACAGCCGCTATTTCGGGCCGCTCCCCCTCTCGACCGTCGTCGGCCGGGCGATCCCCGTCTGGACCACCGACGATCCCGATCCGGCCGCGGACACCTTCCGCGAGCCGGTTTCCGACGAGCCGTGACGGCTCGCATCTCCAGCCACGAAAGGACAGATGAAATGGCTCAGATTGGAACCTTCACCCGCAACGACGATGGCTTCTTCGGTCGCGTCCGCACGCTCACCTTGGATGTCGAGGTGACCATCCTTCCCGCTGAAGGTTCGGACGCAGAGAACGCGCCCGAGCATCGCGTCTTCATGGACGGCATCGAGGTCGGCGCGGCATGGGACCGTACCGGCGACAAGGCCGGCAGCTACCTGTCGCTGTCCATCGATGATCCGTCCTTCTCCGAGCCGATCCGTGCCCGGCTGTTCGAGTCCGATACCAGGAAGGACGCATGGAACCTGCACTGGACGCGCAGGAAGAAGAACGACGGCGAGGCATGACGAGGCATGCGCTGCCATCGCTGCTGCCACTTTTTAGGCCCAATCCCCTTGATCGATCTGGCGCCGATCAATCCCCTCGACCCGATCGCCCATCGGACGGCCGTTGCGCGCAACGGAGGTGAGGGGCGTCGGCCTGTTTTCCGGGAGACACTCACGTCTTCAGACGATGTCCGTCCGGAAAATGTTGGCCGCCAGCGCAGCCTTGCCCTTGGCCGCAGCGAGCACGATGGCAAGCTGATGGCGGTTCGGGACGGCGGTGCATGCGCTGCCGTCCCGCCAATCATCACGATGCTGATTGCATCTACAATGATCATCATGATGGCGGCTCCGTCGTCTGCAGAATCTCTTTCCGAGGTATTACCGCCTGCCGCATCAGCGGCGCATGACGGAGCGTCGACGCGGTCGTCGACAGTCGTGCCGACGACCGATCCATGGGCGGCTCATGTCGCCGAAGCGGCGAAACGCTTCGCCATTCCCGAGCGCTGGATACGCGCCGTCATGGCGATCGAGAGCGTCGGTGATCCGGCCGCTCTCTCGCCCGAGGGTGCGATCGGCCTAATGCAAATCATGCCCGTGACCTGGGACGAGCTGCGCGCCAAACACCGCCTTGGAAACGACCCCTGGCAGCCGCGCGACAACATCCTTGCGGGCGCGGCCTATCTGCGCGAGATGCACAACCGCTATGGTTCGGTCGCCGCGATGCTGGCCGCCTACAATGCCGGCCCGGCGCGCTACGATGCGCATCTGGCGACCGGCCGCGCGCTGCCGGCCGAGACGATCGATTACGTCGCGAAGATCACGCCGATGATCGACGGCACGGTCTCAATCGCGCGCTCTCGCGGCAGCTCATCGCGACGACCTTGGTCTCGCGCGCCGCTCTTCGTTGCGCGCTCGACTGTCCATACCGACGACGATCCAACGACCGACGATCTTCCTTCCGGTCGCCCTTCAAACGGTCAACCGATCATTGATCTCTCCGCGCTCGTGCCGCCATCCGATGGCCTCTTCGTGAGCGGGCCGGAAGCGGAAGGAGAAACGCGATGATCATCGTGGTTTCTCGCGTTGGGGAGTGCGCAATCGCAAGCGTTGCGGGATGCTGTGGGGCCGCCGGAAGCGACCGTTTAGGAAGGCGGGATAAAACGCCGCACATCGCGGCTCGATCGGGCGGTTGGTTTTGCTGGCGTCGCCGAGCTTTTGCGCACATCGCGCTTCATGATCGCGAGGGGCGCTCTCTCAATTTATCGAACAGTTTCAATGCAGGCTGCACCTCGCAGCTTTCGATGCCATGAGCCGCGACGACGATTTCCGCGTCCGGCCAGGCCGCATTCGCTCCTCGAAGGCCCAGCGCGCAAAGCCCTTCGTCGCCCAGGCGCTCGCCGCCGCGCAGAAGGCCGGAGGCCGCATCTCGCGCTTCGGCAAGATCACCTCGGGCAAGGGCTCGCGCTTCGGGCGCGGCCGCACGGCCAGCGTGCGCGCCAATCGCCTCATCACCAGCCGTTCGCGCGGCGCCGTCATCAAGACGCGTGTCGTCCGGCACAACGCACGCCCCGGCACGCTCAGGGCGCATCTGAACTATCTGCGCCGCGACGGCGTCACGCGCGATGGCGAAAAGGCGCACATGTTCGGCCGGGACACCGACGATGCCGACGTGAAAGACTTTACTGAGCGCTGCGAGGATGATCGCCACCATTTTCGCTTCATCGTCTCGCCCGACGACGCACTGGAGATGACCGACCTCAAGACCTTCACCCGTGAGCTGATGGCCAACGTCGAAAAGGATCTCGGCTCGAAACTCGACTGGGTGGCCGTGGATCACTGGAACACCGAGCATCCCCATGTCCATGTCATCCTGCGCGGCTGTGCCGATGTCGGCCAGGATCTCGTGATCGCCCGCGACTACATCAAGGAGGGCATGCGCAACCGTGCCCAGGATCTCATCACCCAGGAGCTCGGTCCCCGTACCGATCTCGACATCCGCCGCTCGCTGGAGCGCCAGATCGAAGCCGAGCGCTGGACGCAGATCGATCGCCAGCTTGCCCGCGACGCCAACCGCTATGGCATCATCGATGTGGCTCCGTCACCGGACAGGCAGCCCGACGAATACCTCACCCTGAAGGTCGGACGGCTGCGCCGTCTCGAAAGCTTCGGGCTTGCCGAGACCATCGGTCCCGGCCAGTGGGTCATGGCCGAGGAAGCAGAGCCCACATTGCGCGAACTCGGCGAGCGCGGCGACATCATCAAGCGCATGCACCGCGCGCTCACCGAACGCGGCATCGAGCGTGGCCTGACCGATTACGTCATCGCAGGCGAAGCCAATGCCGAGCCGCTCATCG
Source organism: Mesorhizobium sp. (assembly GCA_963966365.1). Lineage (GTDB taxonomy): Bacteria > Pseudomonadota > Alphaproteobacteria > Rhizobiales > Rhizobiaceae > Mangrovimarina > Mangrovimarina plasticivorans. The sequence continues at coordinate 22,422 of CAWZZC010000002.1, forward strand.
GCCGGCTGGTCGATCGCGGCCTCGACGACGAGCTGCGCGGCACGGCTTACGCCGTCGTCGATGGCATCGACGGCCACACCCACCACATCAAGCTACCCGACATCGAGGCGGCAGGAGATTCCGCGCCCGGCTCCATCGTCGAGCTGCGCTCCTTTGAGGATACCAAGGGCGAGCGGCGCGTTGCGCTCGCCGTCCGCTCAGACCTCTCGATCGAGGCGCAGACCACGGCCGACGGCGCGACCTGGCTCGACCGCCAGCTCATCGCCCGCGAACCGATCGATACCGGCGCCGGTTTTGGCCTCGAGGTGAAACAGGCGATGGAGGCGCGCACCGAGCACCTCGTCGAGGAAGGGCTGGCGCGGCGCGAAGGCCAGCGCATCGCCTTCACCCGCAACCTGCTCACCACGCTTCGGCAGCGGGAACTGGAAGCGCTCGGCCAGAAGCTCACCGGCGAGATGAACATGCCGTTCCAGCAATCCACCGCCGGTGAATATGTCGCCGGCACCTACCGCCAACGCCTCACGCTCTCTTCCGGCCGCTTCGCCATGATTGATGAGGGACTAGGCTTCAAGCTCGTGCCCTGGACGCCTTCGATCGAGAAGCACATTGGCCAGCATATCTCTGGCGTGGCCCGTGCCGATGGCGGTGTGGACTGGTCATTCGGCCGCAAGCGAGGGCTCGGACTGTGAGGCGAGCTACTCTTCGCCATAGTCGGCCGGCAGATGCCGCACGAGATCCATGTTGTCGTGGAGGATGCGGACAATCTCGATACGCGCATCGTCGACGGCGGTGAACAGGACTATGTGACGACCGCGCCGGCCGCGCCGCGCGATGTGCAGGGAGCACAAGTTCCGACCAAGTTCAGCACGGTCCCGCGCGCCCGTCGTCTGTGGGCCGTCACCGAGATCGCGCAGAACTGCCAAGATCGTCGCCCTGTAGCGGCGTGCCTGCTCGACGCCGAAATGCTCGGCCGTCCACAGCACTATGTCCAGGAAATCCTGCTCGGCCGCCGCGGTAAGCCTAACTCTCCATCGCTGTCGGGCTATTCGGCTTAGCGCTGCCTCGACGCCAATGCGTCGTCGGTGGCGCGTGTCAGGTGCTCCTCAAGCTCGTTGACCGAGGCGAAGTCGAGATACCGACCTTCGTCGAGATCGGCGAAGCCGACGCTGGCAGCCTCGCGCAGGGCCTTGAGCTTCGCTGCCTCCCGCTCTTCCCGCTGCTCAATCATGCGCAGGCCTTCGCGCATGACCTCGCTGGCGTTCTGGTAGCGGCCGGACTTCACAAGCCGGTCGATGACCTTCTCGTGATGCTCGGTCAGGACGACGTTACGCGTCGACATGGCGGTAGCCTCGTTGTTCGATTCCAGGCCCGACCATAGCATCGATGGCATATTATGCCATGATCGCCAGTAGCCGCCAGCCGTTCCCGCGCCGCAGTGCGCAAGCATTTTCCGCGACCCCTGCTATCCTCTACGACGCGCGGGCTGCGCGCCATTGAAGGCTGCACCACGCATGCCTTTCTTGTTGCTTGGGCAACCGTCAAGGAGGTATTGCGCGCCTTGTCCGCCACCCGCGTCCTCTGGCTCCAGATCGTCGTCATCGTCTCGATCGTGCTCGCCACGGTCTGGACGGCGACGCAGTGGACCGCGTGGCGGCTCGGCTTCCAAGCGCAGCTCGGCTCGCCCTGGTTCGAGGTCGCCGGACTGCCCATCTATCCGCCGCCGGCATTCTTCTGGTGGTGGTATTTCTTCGAGGCCTATGCATCACATATCTTCGTGGAGGGGAGCGTAATCGCGGCCTCCGGTGGGCTGATCGCCATCGCCGTCGCGGTTCTGATGTCGATTTACCGCGCGCGGGAGCCCAAGGATGTGCGCACCTTCGGCTCCGCCCGCTGGGCCGAGCGAGAGGAGATCGAGACAGCACACCTGCTCGGTGACGACGGCGTGGTGCTAGGCCGCTATGAGGATGACTATCTCCGCCACAACGGCGCCGAGCATGTGCTGTGCTTCGCCCCGACACGCTCCGGCAAGGGCGTCGGTCTCGTCGTGCCGACGCTGCTCACCTGGCCGGGCTCGGCCATCGTCCACGATATCAAGGGCGAGAACTGGGAGCTGACCGCTGGCCTGCGCTCGCGCTTCGGCCGCGTGCTGCTTTTCGACCCGACCAATGCGAAGTCGGCGGCCTATAACCCGCTGCTCGAAGTCCGGCGCGGCGAATGGGAGGTGCGCGACGTACAGAACGTCGCCGATGTGCTGGTCGATCCAGAAGGCTCATTGGAGAAGCGGAACCATTGGGAGAAGACCTCGCACTCGCTCCTGGTCGGCGCCATTCTGCATGTCCTCTATGCCGAGAAGAACAAGACGCTCGCCGGCGTCGCCGCCTTCCTCTCCGATCCGCGCCGGCCGATCGAGTCGACGCTGTCCGCCATGATGACCACGCCGCATCTCGGCGAAAAGGGACCCCATCCTGTCATCGCCAGTGCGGCCCGGGAGTTGCTCAACAAATCCGACAATGAGCGTTCCGGCGTGCTCTCCACCGCGATGTCCTTTCTCGGCCTCTATCGCGATCCGGTCGTCGCCGCCGTCACCAGCCGTTGCGACTGGCGCATCGCCGACATCGCCGCCGAGCAGAAGCCGACCACCCTATATCTCGTCGTACCGCCTTCCGACATCTCGCGCACCAAGCCGCTGGTTCGCCTCGTGCTCAACCAGATCGGCCGCCGCCTCACTGAAGACCTGCACGCCAAGGACCGCCGCCAACGCGTGCTGATGATGCTCGACGAGTTCCCCGCGCTTGGCCGGCTCGACTTCTTCGAGTCGGCGCTCGCCTTCATAGCCGGCTACGGCATTAAGGCCTTTCTGATCGCGCAGTCGCTCAACCAGATCGAGAAGGCTTATGGCGCCAACAATAGCGTGCTCGACAATTGCCATGTCCGCGTCAGCTTCGCGACCAATGACGAGCGCACGGCCAAGCGCGTCTCGGATTCGCTCGGCACAGCGACCGAGATGCGCGCCATGCAGAACTATGCCGGCCACCGGCTGGCGCCGTGGCTCTCCCACCTCATGGTGTCGCGCTCGGAGACCGCTCGGCCGCTGCTCACCCCCGGCGAGGTCATTCAGCTCCCGCCCGATGACGAGATCGTCATGGTCGCGGGCATTCCCCCGATCCGGGCGAAGAAGGCGCGCTACTTCGAAGACGCGCGGTTCAGGGAGCGTCTGTTGCCGGTGCCGGAGAGTCCAAATGCCGGCTTCTCGCCCAAGCCCGACGATTGGTCGGCGCTGAATCCTGTTGCAGCCGCTACCGTTGCCAAGGACGGCGGCCGCGCTACGTTGCCAGTCGGCGCCAAGGCAGCGATTGCGCACCCCAACGCGGTAGCCGCGAAGCAGGATAACGATGCAGCCAATTCCGGCCTGCGAGGAGAGCCCGGTCTCGAGCCGCATAAGGACATCGCGCCGGAGCCGCGCAGGCAGCCGGTCAACGAATTCGATCCGGACCAGGACACACCGCAAGACGATGCGGCGGCCAATCGCGATCTCGCGCGCAACATGCGCCAAATGGCGCGGCGGATATCCATGGACCCCGGCGACGGCATGGAGATCTGAGTGATGCACCGTCGTCACAGCCCGCGCCTGGACAAGAAGAAGCGCCTCTCCGTCTATCTCGATCCCGAACTCATGCGCCTGCTCGCCGATTTCGCAGACCGGCGCGAGCAGTCCCGCTCGCTGATAGCCGAGGCCGCCATCGCCTCCTTCCTGTCGCCCGACGCCGACGAGCGCCGGGAAGCGGCCATCGCCAAGCGTCTCGACCGCCTCAACCGCAACATCCAGCGCCTCGAGCGCGACATCGGCATCGCCAACGAAGCCTTCGCCATCTTCATCCGCTCCTGGCTGACCGCGACCGCAACTCTGCCCGAAACGGTGCAGGCTTCAGCCCGTGCCAAGGGTGGCGAGCGCTACGACAGGTTTCTGGAAGCCCTCGGCCGTCGTCTCGCCAAGGGACCAAAGCTCAGGCAGGAGGTGCCGGAAGATACCAAGCCTGAGGCCAGCACAGGATAGTTTCTACTCACGCTTTTCCTGTGGTGTTGTGGCATCCCTCCCGCGGACGCTGGCTCCCGGTCTAAGTTTTGAATTAGCCTCTCGCAAATGCCAGAACATGTCAGCTGAGGTTTGACTGCTCTATGCCATGGACATCTGCAAGTGCTCTTCGATCGAGTGATCTCCGTTCACAATGCCTTCGACTGCACGAAGCGCCGGAACAGCGACGTCGGCGAACGCCCATACAATCGGGCGCATGAAACGATCGGAAGGATAGGCAGGAAATCCTTCAGCCGGCTTGTGACGAGAGGCGCCTAGACCGGACCGGCGGCGTAGCCTTCTATCCGTGTCGCGGCGATGACGTTGGCGAAACGCAGGTCAAGGTCAGAGCCGTGCGTGTTGCCAGCTTCCCACGCATTGTGATCTTTGACGTCGCAAACCACAGCATACGGTCAATACCGGAATGCCATGACAGCGGAGAACGACAGAACCAGGGTGTGCTGCGGACGAGCTTGTTGAAGCAGGTGACGATCCTACGGAAGTCCTTCACAGCGGATGGCCGCTTGCGGGCGTGCTGACTGGGAGGAAACAAATGGAGCTGCGTAACCTTCGCTATATTGTCGCGAGCGCGCGCAACGGCAGCTTCAGCGCCGCCGCGCACGAATTCAACGTTCGCCAGCCGATCGTCAGCAAGCGTATAAAAGAGGTCGAGGACGAACTCGGTGTGACGCTGTTCGACCGCTCGACATCGGGGGTACGACTGACGTCTGCCGGAGAGGCGTTCGTTGTCGATGCACGGCGTATCGTCGACGACGTCGAAAACCTCACTGCACGGGCGAAGGCGAATGCAGCCGGCAAGCTCGGGCGTGTCGCCGTCGGCTTCTACAAATCGCTTTCGTTCGGCGGCTTCCGCGTCGCTCTCGGCGACTTCCGCGAGCGCTATCCCGAGATCGAAGTGGAACTGGTCGAGACGCCGTTCATCGAGCTGACCGCCGGGGTGCTCTCAGGCGCAATCGATACGGCGATCATCCTCGGCGATGTCGGCAAGTGCGAGGTCTTGGAGTCGACCGCGCTCTGGTCCGAACATCTTGTCGTTGCGCTGCCGGAGTGCCATCGCCTCGCTGCCCAGTCCGTTATCTACTGGCCGGAACTGAAAGGCGAGCGTTTCCTGATCAGCCATCACGATCCCGGTCCGGACATCCGCAACATCCTGCTCCGCCACCTGGCAGCGCCCTCGGATTGTCCGGAGATCGTTTCACGACGCCTCAGCCGCGAAAGCATCCTGAATGAAGTGGCCGCGGGCCAAGGTATCGCGCTTCAGTGCGAATCCGCCGTGGGCCTCGCCGGTCTGGGGGTCGTCTTCCGGCCGATCCACAACGGCAACGGCGCCACCCGTCTCGGCTACATCGCCTGCTGGCGGCCGGACAACACCAATCCCGCCCGAAAGTCTTTCATCGACGCGCTGAAGCCGCGAAGCTGATCGGGCTGCGGCCTCAGCTTCGCGCAAATTCGAGCAGCGGGCCGACATCGTGTTCGTCCGCGGCTTTTAGCGCGGCGACATAGTGCGTTCGCAACTCTCCGACATCGGCAAGGCTTCCACTACCCCAGGAAAACGGCTCCTCGCCAAGCCGTTCGACGAGCAGATCGGCTACCAGCCGCGCATGGCGGCCGTTGCCATTCGGAAACGGATGGATCGCGACGAGACGGTGATGAAACCGGACCGCAATTTCGTCGCATGGATAAGTCTCATGCTCGATCCAGAAGCGGACATCGTCCAGCAGGGCCGCTAGCTCCATCGCAATGCGATAGGCTTGAATGCCGATGTTGCGCTCCGTGGAGCGGAACGTGCCGGCCCATTGCCAGACATCCCCGAACATCCGGCTGTGCAAGGTCTGCATGAAGTCGACGCTGAGCAGCCTGTCGAGTGGCAGCCGCCTGCGCCCGCGTGCCCAGGCGGCACCTTCAACGATGTTTTCCTGCTCGGCCTCGTTGAGGTCCTTCCTGTGCGTGATCCAGCTCTGCAGCAGGCCCTCGCGTTCCTGCGGCTCGAGCGGCGTCGCATCCTCCGGTTCCTGGAAGAGATCGGTCATGTCTTGTTCCAGAGATCGCGCTCGGAAAGCCTGTCGCGGATATAGGTCTGGATGCGGGCTTCGAGATCGGCATCGTCCGTGCCTTGCGCCTCCAGCCGCATCGTGTGCGCGACGCGCTTGAGCTCGCGCATCGCGATCTTGCGCGCGCGCTCATTGACCATCGTCTCTAGCGATGTGTTCGGGACGAGCGCATAGACGAGCGTGCAGTCGAGCGCCTCGGCTGCGCGCCGCAGCGTGCTCAACTGAATCGTGCCTGCCGCCTCCGACTTCTCGATCGTCTCGACAGTCTGCGGCCGAATGCCCATCCTGGCGCCGAGTTGCGCGCCGGTCATGCCGAGCGCGTCGCGCAACGCACGCACCCACCCCTTCGGCGGCGCCCTGAAGCGGTCGGCCGGCCGCAGCCCGTCGAGCCGTTCGTCGAGCCTAGTTCGGGCTCTCTTGCGGGTATCGCCTTTCATGTTGTTCTGCCTACCATGATCAGTCCATAGGCTGATTTCTACTCACTGAGTCAGTCTATAGCATGAAAGGGAACTCATTAAAATAAGGCTATAGACTGATTTTTTATGAATAGAAATCAGCTTGTAGACTGTTCGGTGGTTTCTTGAGCATGTTCTGGGGAATGCGGAGTCCCGCTGCGCGGCACGAACCCACGCCCATCGATTCGGATCTACCGAAGATAGCGACTGGCTATCCGATGGCCGCTGTGCCGCGAGCAGCAAGTATTTTCCGCGACGTCTACGAACGACTACGAAATCGCGAAGAATGATGTTGCGGCCGCGTACTTCGTGCCTTTCTTGATTGTCCCCGTCGCCATCCGCCCGTCTTGGCAGTGGCAGATCGGGGGTTTTCGTGGCTGCTCAGCATCGTGACAGGGAAGCGGTATCGCGTGGCGCGAGGATGTTGCGCACGGCGCTTGGCCCCGCGATCGCGGCTTACCTCGAAGACCCTTCGATCGTCGAGGTAATGCTGAACCCGGACGGCCGGCTCTGGGTCGACCGTCTGCGTGAAGGCCTCGTCGCCACCGACGACATCCTGATCCCGACCGACGGCGAGCGCATCGTGCGCCTCGTCGCCCATCACGTCGGCGCCGAGGTTCATCCCGGCAGTCCCCGCGTCTCGGCCGAACTGCCAGAAACGGGGGAGCGCTTCGAAGGCTTGCTGCCCCCGGTCGTCATGGCAGCGACCTTCGCCATCCGCAAACCGGCCGTCGCCGTGTTCACGCTCTCCGACTACGTCGCCGCCGGCATCATGACTGAAGCCCAAGCCGACGTGCTCCGCCTCGCGGTCGAGAAGCGCAAGAACATTCTGGTCGCCGGCGGCACCTCGACCGGCAAGACGACGCTCACCAACGCGCTGCTCGCCGAGGTCGCGAAGACGTCGGATCGCGTTGTTCTGATCGAGGATACGCGCGAGCTGCAATGCGCCGCGCCCAACCTCGTTGCGCTGCGCACCAAGGATGGCGTCGCGTCACTCTCAGACCTCGTGAAGTCGTCGCTGCGCCTGCGGCCCGACCGCATTCCGGTCGGCGAGGTGCGCGGCAGCGAGGCGCTGGATCTCCTCAAGGCATGGGGCACCGGCCATCCCGGCGGTATCGGCACCATCCACGCCAGCACCGCGATCGGTGCGCTGCGCCGGATCGAGCAACTCGTGCAGGAGGCCGTCATCACGGTCCCTCGCGCGCTCATCGCCGAAACGATCGACCTCATCGCCGTTCTGTCCGGCCGTGGTTCTGCAAGACGCCTGGCAGAGATCACCATGGTCGAAGGGCTCGATCACACTACCGGCGACTATCGCACCCTCAACGCACAGATCGAACCCGATCCGCAAAATCTTTCGAAAGGAGAATCCCTGTGATCCTACCCCTCCTTACCCGTTCTCACCGGCGATTTACCCACAGCACCATGCTCGCGTCAGCCGTCTTACTGACGGCCGCGCCCGCCCGTGCCGCCGGTTCCTCTATGCCGTGGGAGGAGCCGCTTCAGCAGATCCTCGAATCCATCGAAGGACCGGTCGCCAAGATTGTCGCGGTGATCATCATCATCGTCACCGGCCTGACATTGGCCTTCGGCGACACGGGCGGCGGATTCCGCAAGCTGATCCAGATCGTGTTCGGCTTGTCGATCGCGTTCGCCGCATCGAGCTTCTTTCTGTCCTTCTTTTCCTTCGGCGGCGGGGCGCTGGTGTGATGACGGGGTCCCCGCTCGAATCCGAGGAAGTCCGCGGCTTCTTCACGCCGGTGCATCGCGCGCTGACCGAGCCGATCCTGCTCGGCGGTGCACCACGTTCGGTCGCCATTCTCAACGGCACGCTGGCCGGTGCTGTCGGGCTCGGCCTGCGCCTCTGGCTCGCCGGGCTGGTCATCTGGGCCATCGGTCACTTCGCTTCCGTCTGGGCGGCGAAGCGCGACGCGCAGTTCGTGGACGTCGGCCGGCGGCATCTGCGCTACCCGACGCATATGGACGTGTGAGGTCGCCATGTTGAACCTCTCCGAATATCGCAAACGCTCCGCCAGCCTCGCCGATTTCCTGCCTTGGGCGGCACTCGTCGCGCCTGGCGTCGTCCTCAACAAAGATGGCTCCTTCCAGCGCACCGCACGCTTCCGCGGTCCCGATCTCGACAGCGCCACACCTGCCGAGTTGGTCGGCACGACCGCACGGCTGAACAACGCGCTGCGCCGACTCGGCTCCGGGTGGGCGATTTTTGTCGAGGCGCAGCGCAATCCGGCGACGGATTACCCGGAGAGCCTGTTTGCGGATAGCGCATCGGCACTGGTCGACGTGGAGCGGCGCGAGCAGTTCGAGGACAGCGGCGTTCTGTTCGAGTCGAGCCACTTCCTCACCTTCGTCTGGTTGCCGCCGACCGAAGAAGCCTCGCGGATGGAATCCTGGCTCTACGAGGGCCATGAGCGCAGCGGCGTCGATCCGTGGGAGCTGCTCAAGGGCTTCATCGACCGTACCGATCGCGTGCTCAATCTGGTCGAGGGCTTTGTCCCGGAAGCCGACTGGCTCGACGATGCCGAGACGCTGACCTACCTGCATTCGACAATTTCGGTATCCCGCCATCGCGTCCGCGTCCCCGAGACGCCGATGCACCTTGACGCGCTGCTAGCCGACCAGCCGCTGGCAGGCGGGCTGGAGCCGCGCCTTGGCGATTTCCATGTGCGCACGCTCACCGTCATCGGGTTCCCGACCACGACGTTTCCCGGAATCCTCGACGACCTCAACCGGCTCGCCTTTCTCTATCGCTGGTCGACGCGGGCGATCATGCTCGACAAGACCGATGCGACAAAACTAGTGACGAAGATTCGGCGACAATGGTTCGCCAAGCGGAAATCAGTCGCAGCCATCATCAAGGAGGTGATGACCAACGAGCAATCGGTGCTTGTCGATTCCGATGCCACCAACAAGGCGGCCGACGCCGATGCCGCGCTGCAGGATCTCGGCTCCGATCAGGTCGGCGAAGCCTATGTCACCGCGACCGTGACAGTATGGGACGCCGATCCGGCCATTGCGGATGAAAAACTGCGCCTGGTCGAGAAGGTAATTCAGGCGAGGGACTTCACCTGCATTACAGAGGGCGTCAACGCGATCGAAGCCTGGCTCGGCTCTATCCCCGGACAGGTCTATGCGAACGTCCGCCAGCCGCCGATCTCGACGCTGAACCTCGCCCACATGATTCCGCTTTCGGCGGTATGGGCCGGGCCGGCGAAGGACGAGCACCTTAACGCGCCGCCTCTGTTCTATGCGAAGACTGAAGGCGCGACGCCGTTCCGTTTCGCGCTCCATGTCGGCGACGTCGGCCATCTCATGCTGGTCGGCCCGACAGGTGCGGGAAAGTCGGTGCTGCTCGCGCTGATGGCGCTCCAGTTCCGCCGCTATGCAAATTCCCAGGTCTTCGTCTTCGACTTCGGCGGCTCAATCCGCGCCGCCGCGCTTGCGATGAACGGCGACTGGCAGGATCTGGGCGGGTCGCTATCGGATGATGCAGAATCGTCCTCCGTCTCGCTCCAGCCGCTCGCCGAAATCCATCACACGACCGAACGCGCATGGGCCGCCGATTGGCTGGTCGACATTCTAACGCGCGAGGGTGTCGGCATCACGCCGGAGGTGAAGGAGCATCTCTGGACTGCGCTTGCCTCGCTCGCCTCGGCGCCGGTCGAGGAGCGCACCATCACTGGCCTGACCGTGCTGCTGCAATCCACGGCGATGAAGCAGGCTTTGCGGCCGTACTGCATCGGCGGCGCGCACGGCCGCTTGCTCGACGCCGAGCACGAATATCTCGGCGGATCGCAAATGCAGGCGTTCGAGACCGAAGGGCTGGTCGGGACCAGGGCCGCGCCGGCCGTTCTCTCCTACCTGTTCCACCGTATCGAGGCCCGCTTCGACGGACGCCCGAGCCTCCTCATCATCGACGAGGGCTGGCGTGCGCTAGACGATGGCGGCTTCGCCGACAAGATCAAGGAATGGCTCAAGACGCTGCGCAAGAAGAATGTCAGCGTCGTCTTCTCCTCACAGTCGCTGGCTGACATCGAGGCGTCCCCCATCGCGCCGGTGTTGGTTGAAAGCTGCCCGACCCGCATCTTCCTCGCCAACGAGCGCGCCGTCGAGCCGCAGATCGCAGCCGTCTATCGCCAGTTCGGTCTCAATGACCGCCAGATCGAGATCATCGCCCGCGCCACTCCCAAACGCGACTACTACTACTGCCAGTCCAGAAGGGGCAACCGCCTGTTCGAGCTTGGCTTGGGCCACATCGCGCTCGCGCTCTGCGCCTCTTCCGACAAGGCCGCGCATGCGCTGATTGACGAACTGCTGCGCGAAGGCTCGCGGCAATACTTCCTCGAAGCCTGGCTCCACGCCAACGGTCTCGCATGGGCCGCCGACCTCGTTCCCCAGCTTGCCAATGTCATCGACCGATCCGCCACCGCCAACGCGCCGATCGCCTCGCATGATGCCGGCGCGACCGGCGACGACCCCGATCCCGTCCACCCGTCATCAGAAAAGGAGGCTTGACCATGCCCCTCATCCCTCGAAACACCCGCCTTTGCCATGCGCTGGCCGCAAGCGCGTTCGCGCTGTCTCTCGCTGCACCCGTCATCATCGGCATCGCGACGCCGGCCCAAGCGCTGTTCGGCGGCCGCATCGTCTACGACCCGTCCAACTACAGCCAGAACCTTCTCTCGGCCGCCCGCGCGCTGGAGCAGATCAACAATCAGGTGACGTCGCTCGCCAACGAAGCGCAGATGCTCATCAACCAGGCGCGGAATCTCACCAGCCTGCCCACCTCCATGCTCTCCGAGATCGAGGGCAACTTCTCCGAGATGCGCAACCTGCTCGGTGAGGCCCAGCGGCTCGCCTACAGCGTGCAGGACATCGAAAGCCAGTTCGTCTCGACCTATCGCGACTTCGCCGGCGACAAGACTGGCGAGCAACTCGTCGCAACCGCCCGCGAACGCTGGCAGCAGTCGCTTTCGGCTTATGAGCATTCGCTGAAGGCCGGCGCGACGGCCGTGAGCAATATTGACGGCACGCAGGCGCAGACCCGCTCGCTGGTCGGCGCAAGCCAGTCGGCGGTCGGCATCCTTCAGGCGACGCAGGCCGGCAACGAGCTGCTGGCGGTGCAGGCGAGCCAGATCGCGGACCTGACCGCCATGCTGGCCGCGCAGGGACGCGCCGAAGCGCTGGAGCAGTCTCGACGCGCGGCCGCGTTGGAGCAGGCCCGCAAGCAGTTCGGCCGCTTCATGTCCGGCCGCGACTACAGCCCGTCTACCGTGCGCATGTTCAACGACTGAGGACACGCACACGATGGACCTGAAGATCGCCGTCAGGATGATCGCCGTCCTCGCCATCGGCGCAGCCATGATTGCTGCCGTCGCTGCGCTGCGCGAGGCAGGCTCGGAGGATGACGCCCCCGCCACCCGCCTCCGTGATCCGGGCGGCGAGCCTACCCATGCCGAGTTGGTCCGCTGCCGCGACCTCGGCATGGCGGCCGCAGACGATGCCGCCTGTCGGAAGGCATGGGCCGAGAGCCGCCGCCGCTTTCTGGAATCGCCCGGGGAGCGCGCCCGGCCATGAACGACGTTGGCGTCATCGACCGCTTCCTCAGCGTCTTCACCAGCTACATCGACTCCGGATTCGGCCTGCTCGGCGGCGAGGTGGCGTTCCTCACCGCCACGCTGATCGTGGTCGACATCACCCTTGCCGGCCTGTTCTGGGCTTGGGGTGCCGACGAAGACGTGCTTCAGCGGCTGGTGAAGAAGACCCTCTATATCGGTTTCTTCGCCTTCATCATCGGCAACTTCAATTCGCTTGCCAACATCGTCTTCGAGAGCTTCTCCGGCCTCGGCCTTCAGGCCGGCGGTGGCTCGCTCTCCGGCGCCGAGCTTCTTCAGCCCGGCCGCGTCGCCCAGGTTGGCATCGACGCCGGCAATCCGATACTCGAGGCCGCCGGCGACCTCATGGGCTATCTCTCCTTCTTCGAGAACTTCGTCCAGATCGTGGTGCTCATGACCGCATGGGCAATCGTGCTGATCGCCTTCTTCGTGCTGGCGATCCAGATCTTCGTCACCTTGGTTGAGTTCAAGCTGACGACGCTCGCTGGCTTTGTGCTGATCCCGTTCGCGCTGTTCGGCAAGACCGCCTTCCTCGCCGAAAAGGTGCTCGGCAACATCGTCGCCTCCGGCGTCAAAATTCTCGTCCTCGCCGTGATCGTCGGCATCGGCTCCGGCCTGTTCGACGAGTTCACCTCTGGCTTCCCCGACGAGCCGACAATCACCGATGCCATGTCACTGGCGCTCGGCGCGCTCGCACTGATGGGCCTGTCGATCTTCGGTCCCGGCATCGCCACCGGGCTTGTCTCCGGCGCTCCCCAGCTTGGCGCAGGCGCGGCGGTCGGCACCGGCCTGGCCGTGGCCGGTATAGGAGCGGCGGGCTATATGGGTGCACGCGCCTCAGCCGGCGGCGGTGCGGCTGCGATCGAAGCCGGAGGGCGCATGTCGGCGGCAGCAGCGCGCGGCGGCGCTCATCTCGCCGGCAGCACGTCGACCGCCTACGGCCTCGCCGCCTCCACCTCGGGCCAGACCGGCATGGGCGCCGTCGCCGCCGGTCTCGGCGGCGTGGCGAGCGCGGGAGCATCGGCCGCGGCCCAGCCCGCGCGTCAGGCCATGTCGCGCGCTGCAAACGCGATGCGCTCCAGCTACCGCTCCGGCCAGGTGAGCACATTGACCATCACCGGCGGCCAGTCGCACGTTACCGGTATGGCGTCGGAAGCCGGCAGCGCCGACGCCGCGTCCTCAACCGAATCCGGGCAACCGGCCTGGGCCGCCCGCATGAAGCGTGGCCAGACCATCAGCCACGGCGCCACCGCAGCCGCTCATGCCGTCCGCTCCGGCGATTCCGGCGGGGGCTCCATGAACGTCTCTCTCCAGCAGGACGACCGCAGATGAACCTCTTCAAGCGACCATCGGTGCGCTACGCGCGCACCCCTGAACCTGAAACCCCCTACCAGAAAGCTGCACAGATCTGGGACGAGCGGATCGGCTCGGCCCGCGCGCAGGCCCGCAACTGGCGGCTGATGGCCTTCGGCTCGCTGTTGCTCGCAGGCGGCTTTGCCGCCGCGCTCGTCTGGCAGTCGACGCGTGGGACCGTCGTGCCCTGGGTGGTGCAGATCGACCGCTTCGGCGAGGCGCAGGCCGTCGCCTCGGCCGTTGCTGACTACCGGCCCACCGATCCGCAGATCGCCTGGCACCTCGCCAGATTCATCGAGCAAGTCAGGAGTATTCCGGCCGATCCGGTCATCGTACGGCAGAACTGGCTGCGCGCCTACGAATACACCACCGATCGCGGCGCCATCGCCCTCAACGACTATGCGAGGTCGAACGACCCGTTCACCAGGGTCGGCCGGCAACAGATCGCCATCGAAATCTCCAGCGTCATTCGCGCCTCGCCGGATTCGTTCCGCATAGCCTGGACCGAGCGTCGATACGAGAACGGCCAGATCGCCGGCACAGAGCGCTGGACCGCGATCCTGACCGTGGTGATTCAGCAGCCCAGAACGGCCGAGAAGCTCAGGGCCAATCCGCTCGGTGTCTACGTCCGTGCAATCAACTGGTCGAAGGAGTTGGGGTCATGAAGGGGGGAACGAACAAGAGGGGCATAGGGTCACGGCATTCGCTGGCGCTGGCCGCTATGCTGATGTCAGTGTCCGCGCTCGCCGGCTGCGCCAAAAAGTATATCCCACCTGAAATCGACTATGACGACATGGCCCCCGGGCTGCTGAAGGCCGCCCCGGTCGATCCGGTGAAGGTGGTCGAGCTCCCGAAACCCTTGCCGCTGCCCGGCCAGTTGAAGCCGGTCGATGGCGGCAAGGCCAAGCCCGAGCCGACCGACCCGAAGGCCCGCATCGCGCAGGCTAATGAGGCAGCCCGCATCCAGCCCGTTCGCGACGGCTTCATCAATGCCGTGCAGGTCTATCCTTTCTCGGCCGGGGCGCTCTATCAGGTCTATGCCGCGCCGGGACAGGTCACGGACATCGCGCTCCAGCCCGGCGAGCAGCTCGCCGGCTCCGGTCCGGTTGCCGCCGGCGATACCGTGCGCTGGATCATCGGTGATACCGAAAGCGGCGCCGGTGACCGCAAGCAGGTCCATATCCTGGTCAAGCCGACGCGGCCCGATCTTCAGACCAACCTCGTCATCAACACCAACCTGCGCACCTATCACATGGAGCTGCGATCAACCGAGAAGACCTATATGGCCTCGGTCTCCTGGCAATATCCGCACGACCAATTGATCGCGCTTCGACGCCAGAACGCCCGCGCCGCCGAGGTGCAGCCGGTTGCCACCGGCGTCGACATCTCGAAGCTCAACTTCCGCTATCGCATCGAGGGAGACAGCCCACCGTGGCGGCCGCTGCGCGCCTTCGACGACGGCTCCAAGGTCTATATCGAGTTCCCGTCCGGCATCGGCCAGGGCGAGATGCCGCCGCTTTTCGTCATCGGCTCCGCCGGCGATCCCGAACTCGTGAACTACCGCGCCCGCCAGAACTACTATGTCGTCGATCGGCTCTTCGCCGCTGCCGAACTGCGCCTCGGCGACAAGGACTCGCAGCGCCGCGTCCGAATCGTCCGCACGGATGGCAGGCCGACGGCGCGCCGGTCCGCGATCCCCGCCAGGGGAGAAGGGCGATGACCGGCGCCCATGCCGCTCCCGGCGGGGACATCCGCGCCGAACTGCGCCTGCGGCCAGAGCCGCCGCGCGTCACCCGCCTGTCGCGCAAGGTGCTGATCGGCCTTGGCGGCGTCGCTTCCGTGGCGGTTCTCGGCTTGCTGGTCTGGGCGCTCGACACGAACCGCAGGGCCGCCCAGCAGCCGTCCGAACTCTACAGCACCGAGAGCCGCTCGACGGCGGACGGCTTGCAGAACCTTCCGCGCGACTATACCGGGCTGCCGCGCCCCGACGTGCCGGAGCTGGGGCCGGCGCTGCCGGGCGACCTCGGCCGGCCGATCCGTCGCGCACAGGAGCGCGGCCAGCCCGTCGCGCCGCCGGTCATCCTGACCCCGCAGGCCGACCCGGAAGAGCAGCGCCGCCTAGCCGAGATCGAGGCCGCCAGAACCGCAGGGCTGTTTACCGACAGCCGCGGCGAGCGCACCGGCCAGCAGATCGCGGGCGCGACCGTTCCCGGCCTCGATCCGGGCGCGCTCACCCGGCCGGCCGAACCCCCGCCGCTCGATCCCGGCTCCTCGCAGAACATGCAGGACCGCAAGCTCGCCTTCGTCAATGCCGCCACGGATCGCCGCACCATAAGCAACAACCGGGTGCAAGAAAATGCCTCGCCTTATATCGTGCAGGCCGGCACCGTTATTGCCGCCGCGCTCATCACCGGCATCAAGTCGGATCTCCCAGGCCAGATCATCGCGCAGGTGACGGAGCATGTCTACGACAGTCCCACTGGCTCGCATCTGCTGATCCCACAGGGCGCACGTCTGATAGGACAGTACGACAGCCAGGTTGCGTTCGGGCAGCGCCGCGTGCTGCTAGTCTGGAACCGCATCGTCATGCCGGACGGCACCTCCATCGTGCTGGAGCGGCTCACTGGCACCGACCCGCAGGGCTTCTCCGGCCTTGAGGATCAGGTCGACCATCATTGGGGCCAGCTCTTCCGTGCGTCCGCGCTCTCCACCCTTCTCGGCGTCGGCACCCAGCTCGCCATCGATGACGAGAGCGAGATCGCCCGCACCATCCGCGAGAGCGCCCAGGACAGCGCCTCCGACATCGGCCAGCAGATCGTGCGCCGCCAGCTCAACATCCAGCCGACGCTCACTATCAGAGCGGGTTTCCCGGTCCGGGTCATTGTGAATCGCGATTTGGTAATGCAACCCTACGGGCCCGTAAAGGAGCGATCCTGACCAAGCCAGAGCGTCCGCTTTTGAGATGAATCATAGCCGGCCTCTTTGAGGTAGTTTCTACATTCGTCAGGCGAGCAGAGGCTGTAGATGTCGCCGATGGCCTGCCACCGGGCGTCAATGGTTCGAATCGCGCGCTTGCGTGGGTGCGCCGTGAGCTTGGCAAAGGCCAGTTCGCTGGGAACTGATGAGCATCCCTGGTGTCGGCGTCCAGACGTCAGCAGCACTCGCCGCCGCAGTCGATGAAGCTGGCCGGTTCCGGCAATCAGGAACGGCCGGAGCCTACTTCGGACTGGTCGCCAGGCGTCATCAATCCGGAGAGATCGACTGGACGGGACGGATCACCAAGCAAGGTGACAGTATGGTGCGCAGGCTGCTCTACGAAGCCGCCAACTCGATCCTGACCCGCAGTCGTGGCAGCTTCGCGCTCAAGAGTTGGGCCATGAAGATTGCCAAACGGCGAGGCCTGAGAAAGGCGCGCGTGGCACTTGCCCGCCGTCTTGCCGTTATCATGCATGCCATGCTGCGCACGATCACGAACAGGAACAGCACGACTCCCAGTTCCGCGACATCGAGGATCGACGCCGGATCGAACAGTACACCCAACCCGAACGGTCCGATGGCAATGCCACTGGCCAGATAGCCCTGCATGGATCCCAGTCCCAAGCGCTTGAATGAAGGGGCTGCGACGACAGCGGCTGCCAGAAACGTAATGACGGGCAGAAGGTCGATCCCGTGATGATCTGCCGCCATCGGAGGTATCCCTTGCATCGGAACTCGATAGCGGCGCGCCATTTCGCCAGCTCTGAAGTCAGGTGGTCAGTACATCTTCGATCCGGATCGGCAGGGTACGCACGCGTTTGCCGGTCGCGTGAAAGACGGCGTTGGCGATTGCCGGCGCCAGTCCGACGAGGGCGATCTCGCCGAGGCCCTTGACCCCGAGCGGATTGACGTGGGGGTCCTCCTCGTCGACGAAATGAGCCTCGAGTTGACCGATGTCGAGATTGACCGGCATCAGATAGTCAGCCATGTGGGCATTGATCGGTCGCCCGTCGCGCTGATCGAGCGCCGTGCGCTCCATAAGTGCCATGCCTATGCCACCGACCATGCCGCCAGTGCACTGGCTAAGGGCAAGGTGTGGATTGACGACGCGCCCAACGCCGTAAACACCGAGTGCCCTGCGCACGCGGATCGTGCCGACATCCTGATCAATGCCCACTTCGGCGAAGACCGCGCCAAAGGAATGCATAGAGAAGCGTGCAGCAATGTCGGGATCGCGCTGTGCCGAAGCTTCCGCTTCCACCAGTTCGTTGCCGCCGTCATTGCGGACCGCTTCCTCCAATGCGGCCAGACAGGCGGCACGGATGGCCGAGCCAACCGAAGCCATGGTCTGGGAGCCGCCATGCGGGGGCGCAGGCGGAAAGTCGGAGCGGCCGAGGCTGAAACGAACCTTGTCAAGCGGCAGGCCGAGCGTGTCGGCCGCGATCTGAGTCATGGAGGTGTAGGTCCCAGGGCCCATATCGCTGGCGGCCACCTCGACTTCAGCCGAGCCGTCGGGCAGCAACCGCACGCGGGCACTGGTCGGGCTGAAGAGGACCGGATAGGTGGCGGAGGCGCATCCCATGCCGATCAATTCACGGCCGTTGTGCATCGAGCGTGGGGCCGGATCGCGCTCTGCCCAGCCGAAGAGCTCGGCACCGCGCTCGTAGCACGGGATCAGCGAACGGCTGGAGAAGGGCTTGCCTGAACCCTCGTCGATTTCCGGCTCGTTGCGGCGACGCAGTTCGATCGGATCGATGCCAAGCTCATAGGAGAGTTCATCCAGAGCCGATTCCAGGGCAAACATGCCCTGTGCCTCACCCGGCCCGCGCATGTGATTGGGGGTGCCGGTATCGAGCGGAATCAGACGGTAGCTGGTGCGCACATTCGGGCAGGAATACATGAAGCCGGTGCCGGAGGTGAGCGCTTCGAGGAATTCTTCGTAGCGGCTCGTCTCACCGCTGCCTTCGTGGACGATACTGGTGAGTTTGCCATCGGGCGTCGCGCCGAGAGCCATTCTCTGCAGCGTGCGTGGACGGTGGCCGGTGGCAAAAAACATCTGCTTTCGGGTGAGAACGAGCTTGACCGGCCGCCCGACCTGACGGGCGGCCAGCGCAGCAATCGTCACATGCGGCCAGGTCCGAAGCGTCGTACCGAAACCGCCACCGACGAAGGGCGAGATGACCTCAACATTGTCGACCGGAATGCCGAATATTGCAGCAATCTCCGCCTGCTCGTTGACGACAAACTGGGTCTTCGACCACAGTGTCAGCCGATTGCCCTGCCAGCGTGCGACGGTCGCGTGCGGTTCCATCGGATTGTGGTTCTCGCGCGCCATGTCGTAAAAAGCATCAACCTTCACCGGGGCGGCAGCAAGAGCGGTATCGGCGTCGCCACGGCCTGCATCGGCCGGATAGTAGGCGTGGGGGCCTTTGGCTGCCTCCCCGATGATCGGCGTTGCCGCAGGATCACCTGGATCGACAACGGGTCGTTCGGTCTCGTATGCGATCTTGAGTGCCAATGCAGCGCGCTCGGCATGGTCGAGCGTGTCCGCGACGACGACCGCGACCGGCTGGCCATAGAAGCGCACCTGATCATCCTGCAGCACGTGAAGTCGCTCGCCGATCGCCGGGTCGATGGCACCCTTGTGCGGCTGGTAGGCGAGACGCGGCGCATTGAGGTGCGAAATTACCGCTACGACGCCAGGCAGTCGCGTTGCTGCCTCTTGATCGATCGACACGATGCGTCCCAGACCAGCGCTCGCGTTCACAATGACGGCGTAAAGTTGGCCGTCGAGGTTGAAGTCGGCGGCGTAGTGGGCACCGCCTGTGACTTTAAGGCGTCCGTCGACACGGCGAACAGATTGTCCGACGAGTTGGGTGTTCATGTGACCTCTCCCGCCATTTCGAGCGCGCGCGTGATGGTGCGCGGCAAAAGTTCCAGCTTGTAATGGTTGTGGTGCAACGGCTTTGCGCCTTCGAGTGCCAGCTGCGCCGCTTCCTGGAACGCTGTCCGATCCGCCGCCCGGCCGACAAGCGCGTCCTCGCAGGCACGCATGCGCCAGGGCTTCGTGCCGACGCCGCCGCAGGCAATGCGGGCGGAACGGATGACGCCATCCTCGATATCCAGAGCGGCGGCTGCCGAGACCAGGGCGAACTCGTAGGACTGCCTGTCTCGAACCTTGAGATAGCGGGCGCGACGGGAATACAGGCCGCCAGGTATCCTGATTTCAGTGATGAGTTCGCCCGGCAGCAGGGTGTGCTCCAAGTGCGGCGTGTCGCCGGGCAGCCGAAAGAGCTCTTCGATCGGGAAGCTTCGCTCGCCGTCCGGCCCGCGCACGGTCATCGTCGCGTCGAGCGCGACGAACGCCACCGCTACGTCGGAAGGGTGCGTAGCCGCGCATTGATTGCTGGCGCCCAGAACCGCATGTCCGGCGTTGAGCCCATCGATTGCCGAGCAGCCGGAACCCGGATCACGTTTGTTGCATGGCGCGTCGAGCATGCGAAAATAGGGGCAGCGCACACGCTGAAGCAGATTGCCGCCAATCGACGCCATGTTGCGCAATTGCGGCGATGCTCCCTCAATCAGACTTTCCGCCACAAGAGGCTGCAGGCGTTGCACGTCCGGATGAGCAGCGATGTCGGACATGCGCGCGAGCGCACCCAGTATCAAGACGTCACCTTCGACACGGATGTCCCCAAGCGGCAGCGCGTTGATGTCGACGAGCTTGTCGGGCCGCTCAACCTCCTCTCGCATGAGATCGATCAAGGTGGTGCCGCCGGCAATATAGCGGGCTCCGGCCGCAGCCGCAGCAATGGCATCCTCGGGACCACGGGCTTTGTGCAGGGTGAAGGCGTACATGATCAGACCCTTTCCGCAGCATCGGCAACCGCTGCCACAATGCCCGGATAGGCACCGCACCGACAGATATTGCCGCTCATCCAGAACTTGATCTCTTCGGCTGTCGCGGCATGGCCTTCCGAAATGCAGGCGACGCCGGACATGATTTGCCCCGGCGTACAGAAACCGCACTGCAGACCGTCATGTTCGATGAAGGCGCTTTGCAGCGGATGCAGTTCTCCATCCTGGGCTAGACCTTCGATAGTGGTGATCTCGGCCCCGTCATGCATGGCCGCAAGCGTTAGACACGAAACGATGCGCCTGCCGTCGACCAAAACGGTGCAGGCACCACAAGCACCCTGATTGCAGCCCTTCTTCGTACCCGTCAGATCGAGAGTTTCGCGCAGAACGTCCAACAAAGACTGACGCGGATCGACTGTAAGCTTGAGGACTTCGCCATTCACAGTCAGCGTCAACGTTTCGTTATTGCGCTCTCCAGGAATGTTTGTGGCAGCTGTAGACTGGACAGGGAGCGTGACAAGGGCTGCAGCTCCGGCCGATGCCTTAAGCGCATCTCGGCGCGACAGTGTCGGGCCTGACGAGCGTGATCTTGACCATTTTGGGCTCATCTCGATATGTCCCTTCAACTCCGGTGATCGGTGAGAAGATAGGGAACATGCCGTAACGTCACTTCTCCGGAATTTCGGAACTGTTTGAATCTTGCGATAACCGACGAACTTGATGATAAATCCTGATAATCGGAGGTTTAGAAGAATACGTCAGCGCGCGCCAAGCGATGCAGAAGGTCCATACGCCAGGAGGTCGCTACAACCGGCTGCGAAACTCTCGTGGGCTGACGCCTACCAACTTTCGAAAATTGACCGAGAAGGCTGATGGCGTTTCGTACCCCACCATTAGGGCGATGTCGGTGATTCGAAGCGTCCGATCCCTCAGGAGCCTTTCCGCATAGCCAATCCGCTGAAGCGTGAGCCACGCGTGTGGACTGTGTCCAGTGCTCAAGCGGAAGGCAGTGCAGAAATGATATCGGCTCAAATTGACCAGGTTCGCCAACTCCTGAAGCCGAATATCCTTCGAAAGGTTTTCTCGCATGTATGTGGTCACGCGTCTGACTTGCCAGGCAGCCAGGCCACGCCTCGGCCCTGATCCGATCGGCATGGAGGTTTCGGAATGGGCCCTGAGGAGTTGGAGGCATACAAGGTCCAGCAGTTCTTCGATGAACAGGTGAGACATCGCGTCCCCCGAACTGATCTCATCATTGATCAGCTTCATGATCGTGAACAGTTTGGGATCGTCAAAATGAACGCGTTCGAACAATTCGGGCGTGCGGCCGTTGCCGACCTCAATCGCGCAAGCAAGCAGGCGTTTGTGACCCAGGAATATGTTGGATACCTCGACGGCTCCGTCCGCCCGCCAAAATCCGTCATGTCCTCTCGGCCCTATTGTAACCATGCCCGGTCTCGCGGGAGCGGAAATCGTCTGATTGCCAAACTTCACCGAAGCACTGCCGACGCCGGCGAATGTCGCAGATATGACGTGGTCTCTTAGTGGCGGCAGTTCGTATTCGAACGGATTGTTGCGCCATCGGCCCACGAGCCGCGTATCACCCGAAAAAACTTCTGGAAGTACGGGGAGAAGTAGTCCGCTTTGCAGACGGCCGATCTGATCTTTCGTATCGGCAAGCGCCTTTCGACTCATGGAAGTTTTCCAGATAGTCCATGCTTTGTGTATATTCTTTATTACTGTGCATCGGAAAATTATTCCTGAATAGATGAATTATGAGATCGGAAATCGAGACTGCCGTATGATCCTCGAAAATCTCTTGTCAAAGTGATGCCACGCGGAACTGCTGGAACGCTGTGGGCCTGTACCATGCAATCACCAGCGG
The DNA here is from genome assembly GCA_963966365.1 of Mesorhizobium sp. Lineage (GTDB taxonomy): Bacteria > Pseudomonadota > Alphaproteobacteria > Rhizobiales > Rhizobiaceae > Mangrovimarina > Mangrovimarina plasticivorans. Next base: position 44,726 of record CAWZZC010000002.1, read on the forward strand.
CGAAGATTACCGTGCAAATCCTGCCTCAAACTAAGACGCGCGCTACGGACAGTTTGGTTTGGCTTTGGGGAGAGCCTCAAGGTCGGCATTCTGATCCATTGTCGATGGCAGGAGGGCAGGAGGCTGCTTGATCTCTGCGCTGGCACGCAATCTTGGCCTGGCAGGGTTCGCCCTTGACGACATGCTAGCGGCGGGCCTGGAACCCAAGACAACGCCCGCCGTGCCTACCGCTCGATTCCGTTCTACCGATGCAATTGCCTTCCGGTCGGATCGGCGGGCAACGCTTGTCGCCCGCCGAACAATGGCCAGAAGGGCCAACTTTCGTTCGACATCCATGCCTATGGCCGGATATTCTGATTCACGCGGAAGAGGTTCTTGGGGTCGTATTTGCGCTTAACATCGACGAGACGGTCGTAATTGTCGCCATAGGCAGCACGCACGCGGGCCTCGCCCTCGTCATCCATCATGAAGTTGATGTATGCGCCGCCATGGCTGTTGTGCTCGTGCACTGCGGCCCAGTAACGTCTGGCCCAGCGCTTGAGCTCCGGTCCTTTCGCGGGATCAGGATCGATGCCGGCAATCACCATCGACCAGCGGGCGCGCCGCGCGCCCCAGGCGGTGGCGTCGGGCGTCACGTCGTGGACTGCCCCGTCGATGGGATAGAGATGCATGAGCGAGAGTTCGCTCGGGCTCTTCGATCCATGCTCGATATGCGCGGCGATGGCCTCATCCGATAGCTCGTCGACATAGTCGCCTTTCCAGTACCATTGCAGGCCCTTCGGCAGCAGCGGATCGAACATCGACTGCAGGCCGATGAAGGGCATCTGCGTCATGGCGTCCATCAGCGGCGCAGGCAACACGTCCCGCAAGGGCTGCATCGCCTTTTTGCCTTCGTTTTCGCTGCCGTTGTGACAGGCAATGAGGGCGCAGATGCGCCGGCCCCAGATCGCTTTGGGAAACGGGTCGCATGACGGCACGGTCTTGATGCCGAAGAAGATGCCGAGATCACGCGGCGCGTGCGGAAGGAAATCGCGGTAGCTGGACATGACCTGGACTGTATCTTCGATGTCGTAGAAGATCGGTCCCGCATAGACATCCTTGACCGGGTGCGCGCGGAAGGTGAATTGCGTCACTACGCCAAAATTGCCGCCGCCGCCGCGCAGCGCCCAGAAGAGGTCAGGGTGTTCCTTTTCACTGGCCGAGACGACGCTGCCGTCCGCCAGCACAATCTCGGCGGCGAGCAGGTTGTCGATAGTCAGGCCGTGCTTGCGGGTCAGATGGCCGGTTCCGCCGCCGAGCGTCAGTCCGGCTATACCCGTGGAAGAGACGATGCCGGCCGGAACCGCCAGGCCGTAGGCGCTGGCTGCCTGGTCGACTTCGCCTTGGGTGCAGCCGGCCTCGACCCTGACGGTGCGCGCGTCGCGGTCGACGTCGATCCGCTTCATATCAGACAGGTCGATCACCATGCCGCCATCGCAACTTCCAAGGCCCGGCCCGTTGTGGCCGCCGCCGCGGATAGCGAGGAGAACGTCGTGCTTTCGGGCATGATCGACCGCAGCTTTCACGTCCTCTATGTTTGCGCAACGGACGATCCAGCGCGGCCGCTTGTCAATCATGCCATTGTAAAGCGAACGCGTCTCATCATAGGAAGGATGCATTGCATCGATGATGCGTCCGTCAAGGCGCTGCGGAAAATCGGATGCGGTTTCAGATGTTTGCAGCATTTTGTTTCTCCGTGACTGCTCCTTTTGGCTTGGATGGAGCTGTTGTCGACAGGTACACCTGCCCGAATACGCTGTTGTAGGGCGGTGTACGTAAGGGCTCGGTGTGAGCTTTTCGGGTGATCGTTTTCACTCGATGATGCAGGCACTCGTTGGTTGGAGCATGGGCAACCGGGACAACGCGGGACCATTCTCGGCAGGGCTAGCGGATCTCACATGCCTCCTGACCAGCGGATTGATCACGTGCGGGTCGGTCAGTGGCGCCATGTGGCCGGCGTCAGGAACCATCAGCAGGCGGGCGCCTGGAATGGCCTGTGCGGTCAGTTCGGTCACACGCAGGCTTGCCAACGGGCTATTCAGCGCCATGACCAGAAGTGTTGGGCAGCGGATTGCACTCAAACGCCGGACCAGCTGGGTGTTCGCCAGCGAAGCGCCGAGATCAACCGAGGTCTGCTGTGCATATGACGTGAGTTCGATCTTCAGCTCCAGGCTGGTTCGGTTCCAGGCGCCTGCGCCGTACCAGAAGTCGACGTAGCACCGCATGGCACTTTCCTGATCCCTCCGGGTGATGGCCATAGCCATGTAGGCCGCCAACTCTGCAACTTCCCGAAACAGGACCGCATCGGACTCATCGCCGGTGATCAGCATTTGAAGCGCCATCGGCTCGATCAAAAACAGGCTGCGCACCAGGTCGGGCCGCGCGATCGCGATTTCCAATGCGACGGACGCACCCAGAGAGTGGCCGACCAGGTGTACGGGCTCGCCCTTGCCGGCGATCCTGCTCGCGATCAGTTCGCTCGCCGCACCGATACGACTTGATCGGCAAGCAGGTGCGTTGCCGTAGCCTGGCAGGTCTGGGGCGGAAACGCGGTAGGAACTGCTCAGATAGTCGGCCAGGCCCTCCCACTGCCCGCTGGAACTCGCCGCTGCGTGCAGCGCAAGAACCGGCTGGCAGGGGGTGTCCATCCTCCATGCGGGAGCGACCAGAATGCTGTCAGGTGTCATGGCCCCGTCTCCGCGAACCATGCAATCCGTGGACTACCGCAAAGATTTCGCTGCGACTGATTCCCAGGTCCTGCAGCAGGTAGTCGTCCATGCCCTCGAGCGCCTTCACACCGGCCCGGCGCTCCTGGTGTCTGCGGTATGTGTGGAAGAGCCCGGTCAGGGAAGCGGTCAGTCTTGCCGAAAACCCGGCGCGGACTGATTCATTGACCAATAAAGACATGCGAGTACTCCATCCCTTGGCGTCGCCTGATTGACGACGCCGATGTTGTAACGCGCCTCTATATCTGGGGTTTTTCTGCTTTCTGTGAGATTGGTTTCTTTTGTTTCTTTGTTGTTTGGTTGATGTTTTAAATGATTGTTGAGGGTGAATTTCATCACAGACTGAACTGAAGGCGCGAAGATCGATGAGGTTTCGAACATCGTATGCTCGGATGATGCGTTGATTTCGCTTTGCGCCGCTCGCGTTTTGCCATCACTGATTTAACATCTTGCGTTATACTACCTGTCAGACTGAGTACGACTTTGTGCGGCGGTTCAGGCGGAAAAGCTTTGCTGTTTCAGTATGATGAGCGCCGCCTCTGCCGATCCTGGCAGGTTCGCGGCGGCAGCGTTGATACAATTGAAACAAATCGGTGTCTGGTCGAAATTCTGTTGAAACGTGCTGCTTCTAAGCCCGTTATCGGGCAATCGCGCGCGAGGTGGCGGACATGCAGACAGGTCACGCGGAGGGCAAGAAGGGCAAATCCCAAATGGCGCTGGCGCGCGAGATGCTGGCCGATGCGATCGAATCCCTTTCAGAAGGATTTGCCCTGTACGACGAGGATCATCGCCTCGTCATGTGCAACGGCCACTACCGCGAGATGAACGCCCTCGTTGACGACGTCATCAAGCCCGGCGTCGAGTGGACCAGGATCATGCGCGAATCGGTCTGGCGCGGCGCCTATCCCGATGCGGTCGGCCGTGAGGAAGCCTGGCTTGAAGAGCGGCTTCCACACCATCCCGGGTTTCATGGTCGCCACGAGGTCGATCTGGGCAATGGAACCTGGCATGCCATATCCGTGCACCCAACCGACAGTGGCGGCTTTGTGGTAACGCGCGCCGATATCAGCGAGCGTAAGAGAGCCGAAGCTGCCGAGCGCGAAGCAACGACACTGATGCGGCAGATTCTCGATGCCTGCCCCATGCCATTGCGCATGCTGACCATCGAGGGCGAAACACTCTACCGCAACCCCGCCAGCAGGGATCTTTATGGCGACCGGGCACAAATCGCCGACTACTTCGTCGACCCTTCCCAGTTCGAAACGCTCATAGGCCTGCTGTTGGAGACGGGCAGCGTCACCGATTTTCGTGCCCGCCAATACGATGTCGACGACAACATCTTCTGGGGCTCGGTCTCGGGGCGGCTGATCGACTTCCAGGGACGGCGCGTCATCGTGTCGAACACGACGAATATCAGTGCTGTCATCATTGCTCAGGAACAGAGCCGGCAGGCGCATGAGCGGCTTATCGATGCCATCGAGTCCCTGGCTGAGGGATTTGCGCTCTACGACAAGGACGATCGCCTCGTCATGGCCAACAGCCAATACCGCAAGATGCATGCGATGAGCGCGGACGTTCTTGTGCCTGGGGTGAACTGGCTGGACTTTCTGCGTGTCACCGCCGAACGGAATCAATTTCCGGTGCCTCGGGACAAGATCGACGACTGGCTGGCCGAGCGGGCGAAGGATCGCCGCGAGTTCCGGCAACAGGAATTTCGGCATTCGGACGGCGGCTGGTTCTTTGTGTCCAATTGCCCGACCCGCGACGGGGGATTTGTTGTCACCCGCGTCGACATCACCGAGCGCAAAAAGGCGGAGCTTGCCGCGAAGGAAGCGGACGCACTGCTGCGCAAGGTCATGGAGGCCTGCCCGGTCAACATCCAGATGACGAAGGCTCACGACGGCACCCTGCTTTACCGCAGCCCCGCAACGCTGGAATTGCTGGGCGATGTCGCCAATGCGAAGGACTATTACGTCAATGCGCGGGATCGGGAGCGTTATGTCGAGCGATTGCTGGCCGACGGTTATGTGGATGATTTCGAAACACAACTCCGGCGCAAAGACGGCGAGTCGTGTTGGTGTTCCATTTCCTCACGGTTGATCGATTTCAAGGGTGAAAAGGTCGTTGTCTCGCACACCTATGACCTGACCGACCGCATCGAAATGCAGCGCGAACTGGAGCGGCAGCGCGAAACTCTGCACCAGAACGAGAAGATGTCGGCACTCGGCGGACTTCTGGCCGGCGTAGCGCATGAACTCAACAACCCGCTGTCTGTCGTGCTCGGACTTTCCTTGTTGATGAAGGAGACAGCGCCGGACGCAAGGGCCGCTGAACGCGCCGAGAAAATCAGCAAAGCGGCAGAGCGCTGTGCTCGGATCGTCAAGACGTTCCTGGCGATGGCGCGTCAGCAGCCGACGCAGACCTCAAACGTGCTGGTTGAAGACGTCATCGGGGCTGCCATCGAGGTGGCGGGATACTCCATCAGGTCATCCGATATCGAGCTCTCATTGCGTCTTCAGCCCGGACTTCCGCCGATCTGGGTCGATCCCGATCAGATCAGCCAGGTGCTGATCAATCTGCTCGTCAATGCCGAACAGATTCTTCACGGCTGGAGGGGCCGGCGCAAGATCACGATTTCTGCGAAACTGCGCCCGAGATCGCGTTTCGTCGTCGTCAAGGTCGCCGACACCGGACCGGGAATTCCGAAAGAGATCCTGCCGCGAATCTTCGAGCCGTTTTTCACCACCAAGGATGTCGGCATGGGAACAGGAATTGGCCTGTCCTTCTGCCACCGCATCGTGGAATCCCACGGCGGCGCAATCAAGGTCGAGTCCGTGGAAGGCGGCGGCACGACCTTTATCGTATCGCTTCCAGTGTCCGAGCACACCGACGAGGAAGACGAAACCGTCGCTGTCGAACAGTCCGGGCGGCGTGGTCTGAATTGCCTGGTCGTGGACGACGAGAAGGAGGTTGGCGATCTGATTGCTGACGTGCTAGCGCTTGACGGGTTCGAAGTAGTTGTCGCACGCTCCGGCGAGGAGGCGCTGAAGCAGCTGGAAACCAACAGCTACAGCCTCATCCTGAGCGATTTGAAGATGCCGAACATCGACGGTCGCCGCATGTTCGATCAAGTCTGCCGTCGTCACCCGGCCAGCGTGGAACGGCTCGCCTTTCTGACGGGCGATACGATCAGCCCGGATGCGCGCGCATTCCTGATTGGTTCGAAACGGCCCTATCTCGAAAAGCCGGTCAAGCCAGACGAACTGAGAGCCTTCGCCGCCAGGATGATCAAATGACTTGTGCAAGCGCGATGGCTGTTTGATTTGCCCTCCTGTACGGGCGCGTCTATTTTTCTTCACCGTTTCTTTCAACTCGGTAGAAGCCTTGACCCAGGGGCCCCATATCGTTGTCTGTGACGATGAGCCGGATATTCGTGACGTCGTCGCGGAATATCTAGAGCGCCACGGCTATGCAGTGACACCTGCCGATGCCGGCCCGGCGCTGCGTGAGATCGTCGATCGGCAACATGTCGACGTCGTCATCCTGGATATCCGTCTGCCCGGCGAAGATGGGCTCTCGCTGGCGCGTTACCTGCGCGAACGCTGCAATGTCGCGATCATCATGCTGACAGGGTCGGCCGACGTTGTCGACCGGGTGGTCGGATTGGAAATCGGCGCCGACGATTACATCGCCAAGCCCGTCGATCTGAGGGAATTGCTTGCCCGGATCAAGGCGGTGCTTCGACGGACTTCGGTGATGCCGGCGAGCACGGAAAGATCGAACGACCCAGCCGGCCGCCAAGTCAACTTCGGCAGCCGCATTCTTGATCTCGACACGCACAAGCTTTTCGACCAGGAGGGCGTCGAGATCGCCATCACGCCGATGGAGTTTCGGCTGCTGAAGGTCTTTGCCGAACATCGAGGGCGCATCCTCAATCGTGACCAATTGCTCGAGCTCGCGCATGATCGTGGCTGGGAGCCGTTCGACAGAAGCGTCGATATCCGCATCTCGCGCCTGAGAAAGAAGATCGAACCAGACCCGTCGAAGCCGGAGGTGATCAGAACGATACGCGGTGTCGGCTATCTGTGCGCGTAAGAGATGGACAGCACAGCCAGCTGACGATGGCCCCGCCAAATGGGCCCGGCGCTCTGCCTCGTCGTTCAACGCCATGCGTATTAATCGATGATGTGCGGAGGAACATCGGAGAACGGGTTCACCGATTGAAAATCGATGCGTCGTTGTTGCCCGCCTGGCCCATGCTCGGCGGACTTCTTCTCGGCCAATTAGGTATCCCCGGAAGTACAGAACAGAGCACGAAAGTCCCGGGGACACAGCCGCTAATGTTTTTAATCTTTGAGAGCACAAGGACAGATCAGCACAAGTTACCGGAAGAATAATCAGACCTCCGATCGGCCCGCGAAACGTCCCTGGCGGAATCTATCCCGAAGGCGGTGCGAGATGGGCCTCCTCCGTGTCGACAATGACCTTGAAGAGACAGTCACCCGGCTCCGTCAGTGCCGGGACACGGCGGCAGGCGATGAGGCCGGCACGCGCTAAGCGGAGCGTTTCCGGCGAGGAGGCGGGCCGATCGAAACAGTATATCCTGCCTGCCAACTGGCCTGCGGCGACCTCTTCTCTCGGCTCGGCGGCCGGCTCGAAGAGGCCCCGGCTGGTGGGACGAACGCGTCGCGCCCGCTGATACGTGTCAGCCGGATCGGAGGCGCTGGTTCCACCGGGAGGTCGGGTGCAAGCCGGTGGAGATTGCCTGCATCGAGCGGCGATACCCGGCGCCCCGCCTCAACGGCCGGATAGTTGAGCGCCGGCAGATGATGACCCGCCCGCTGATATCGTGCGGCTCGATCGCTCCAGCCAGCTTGATTAGGGCAACTTGTCCCTCATATTCGTCGCCGTGGCTTCCCGCGACCAGCAGCGCGGTGGGGCCCGCACCGTTCCTGATGCAGACCAGGGGGAGGGGAATCCAGCCATAAGCCGCACGCGCGTCCAGTCCATGCTCTCGACCAGCGCCATCAATTGCGGCGCGGCAAGCCGGATCACCCCGTTCTCCACCCGCGGCCAGCGGAACCTGTCCTCGTCCAGGCGCTTGGCGAACAGGCAGAGCCCCGACCCGTCCCACCAGACGATCTTCACCCTGTCGGCGCGCTTGGCCCTGAAGACGTGGAGAGCGCCGGAGAACGGATCGGCCCCGGTGTCTCGCACCAACGCCACAAGACCGTCCGGACCCTTCCTGAAGTCGACCGGACGCGTCGCCACATAGACCTTGGCCCCGGCCGGGATCATGCCGATCGCAACGCACGGATCGCCTCGACCAGAAGGCCCGGCGCGACATTGCTGCTCACGCGGATCATCGCGTCGCCAATGACGATCTCCAGACCGCCCGCGCGATCACCATCGCCATGCGCCACCTCAACCGTGACAAAGCTCTGCGCCTCCGCCAGCGGCCGAGCCGAGGACAGCGCAATGGCGCCCGAACGGATCGCCTTGCGCCGCCATGCAAACACCTGCTGTGGGCTCACATCATGCGCGCGGGCAACCGCCGAGACATTCGCGCCCTGCGTCATCGCATCTTCCAGTATCCGAGCCTTGGCTTCGTCCGACCAGCGACGGCGAGGGACAGAAGGGCTGGTATCAAGACGGTCCGGCACCGCCTCGATGACTGCAAACGTTCCGTGTCTGGACTTGGGTGCAGACTGCTAACAAACCTCCCGCGAGAATCATCACGAGAGTGTCGTGCCCTTCAATGAAAACCGAAACACGGAGTCAGCTTGGCGCTTACTCTGATCCTCGCATTCTTCATTGTGTGACAGCGCTTGCGGAACCAATGCTCGGGCGATGCATTTATTCGTTACAGGCCGCATTGCGGCCAGGGCATAGGCGTGACAACAGCGAAGGAGGTGTTGTTATGTTTTGCAAACTCATCGCAGCGACAGCCGTCGCGACACTGATGGCAACCGGCGCGGTAGCGCAAACAACTGCCCCCACTCCCACCGATCCAACTGCTCAGCAGCCAATTGAAGTCCCGATGGTGATCAAAGCCGAGGGACACTTGGCGAGCCAAGTGATTGGGACATCCGTCTACAATGGGCCTGGAGACAATGCCGAAAGCATCGGCAAGGTCAACGACATTGTAATCTCGCCTGAAGGCGAGGTGCAGGCGCTCGTAATCGGCGTTGGTGGTTTCCTGGGCATAGGCCAGAAGGACGTAGCGATCGAGTACGGCTTGGTGTCGTGGACGGAACTGGATGCCAATCGCTATATGATTGTGGAAACCGACGCGGACGCGCTCAAGATCCTACCCGAATTCGACCGTACGGCTTTTAGGGCACTGCCGGCCGATGCAGAAGTGGGCGAGACAAAGCCTGCGACCAAGGAGGATCTGTCGAAAGCCGAGGAGGCAGTCGCAGCCGAAAAGGCGGCCAAGGAAGCCGAAATGGCCGATCCGACAGAGACGGGATCAACAACACCGACCGATCCTGCCATGCCATCTGATCCGGCCACGGCGCCGCAATAGGCAGGCGGCCTGCTTTCGGGCAGATCGAGACCGTTGCGTGATAGCACCATCGATCGGCAGCCGGGAGGTTAGTAAGCTTGCTTGGTCTGTTTTCGACAGGCAGCGGGGCTGGTCCACCCTATCCACCCGCCAGGACCGGTCCCGCTCTTAGCTGTTCACGCCCGGAACCAATTGTCTGTCGCCAGCATTGGTTCCGGTGTGCTACCGGCTGTGTCGACAACGCTAACGCACTGTTCCCGGCGGCATGCACATCTGCATGATCCGTTCTAGCCGCGCGCGCAACATATCCTGCAGTGGCCCCAAATCGATATTTGCACCGCCCATTGGGCCGCTTGGCGCAGCCAGTTCAATTGTGCCGCAAAGCATTTGGTAGTCACTCTGAAACGCGTCGATTTCGCGCGCCAGTTCGTCCGTTTCCGAGGCGCCGAGCGTCGCTTGGATCATGAGCCGGCGTGCCCTGCCTGGGGCGCCGTCCAGCGGGGCAGGCGGGTAGTCGATCAGGGAGTGGAGGGCAGCGAACGGGTCGGGCATAGTCAACTGCTTACTTCTGACAGCCGCCAACAACCCGGTAGTGACCGTTGGAGAATTTGGGCCAGTCGCAAGCGTGCCGGGCTTGAACCAGCATCATGGCCAGATCTCTGCCTTTGACAAAACATTGCGCTACGATCCGATCACCATTCGTTCGGCGAGACCGCCCGTCGCACACAGTGCCTTCCGACACGGGAATGCAGCGCAATGCCTTGCCTTTTGTGACCTGTTGAAGGTAGGTGGCCGCAGCGTCGGCACCAGGCGCCCCATTCTCCGGCGCATCAATGCCGCACAGACGAACGGGTTGATTGCCGATCGCGAACGTATCTCCGTCCCTGACATGGGAAATTGGACCGGTGATCGGCTCTGCGGCGGCCACAGATGCACAACAAAGCACAATTAGTAGATATGTTAGGCTGCGCATGGCATTTGGCTCCTCAATGGCAATGGACCCTTCCGGCCTTCTTGTCCATGTGGCAGCATTGGCCCGGCGGAGAACTCTTGCGACAGCCACCACCGTGTGCCCAAGCGGCATTCGCCAGCACCAAATTCAACAACAAAATTGCTACGATTCTCATGGTTCCCCCTCAAGTTCCCGGAAATATAATGACACACGGACATGCAGACGCGCAATTCTAGGTGGATTGCTGCGCGATGGCCGCGCGCAAGTGGCCAAAGCTGACCAGCGATTCCAACGTTTCTAGACGGCTGGCGAGGTAATCCCGCTCACCCAAAAGGGCGACCACTGCCTGGCGAGGATCATTGCCGCAGGCGTGAATGAATGCATCAGCTTCTTTGTCATAAGGATCGGTCTCGGTTTGCGTCGCCACCTTGGTCATGCGTCTGCCTCCATGCTGGAGCCGATACTAATTGCAGGTGGTGCGACAAGTCGAGTCACTTGTTCCCATTTTGTTCCAATATGGTTTTGGTGCCGTCCGCCTCATCTTCGTCAGATTTGGATGGCTCAGCCAAGACAGTGCTGTTCAACCGACAGCACCTCACGGACATGGGGTCTCCAACTTCGGGAGAGCTTCGGCTTCAAACGTGCCGCCGTCGCTTTGGTGCGCAAACTGGTGGCGAACATGCCTGCGATTGCTTCTCGCAGGGACAGCGTCACGAATGTTCTGTCTGAGGGATTGGGGCACGAACGAGCCCGAGACCAAGGCAGCCGTCCATCCCATCCTTCAGACGGCCACAATATTATAAGGTGCAGCCTCGTGCCACCAGATTGGCCGAAGAGCAACAGGCCTGTTCCCAGCGAAACCTGCGCGCTACGCGAACGTCGAATGAATGCGCTCCATGCACCAGAATGTGGCGACGATGCCAATCGCATAAGCGGACGTGACGACCGCCCTTCGCGGCACTTCGATGATCCGTTGCATGGCCCACACCGCCGCCAGCACCGTTGCGATGAACATCAACTGCCCGATCTCGACACCCACGTTGAACGAGAAGAGGGCCAGTGGGATGTCCCCCTGCGGAAGGCCCAGATCCAGCAACGCGCCGGCAAATCCAAATCCATGCAGCAATCCGAATGCGAATGCGACGAGCCATGGCTTCCTGATCGTCAGGCTGCTCCGCCCCTGCTTCAGTCTGACCGCCTCTGCCGCAACCAGCACAATGCTCAGGGCAATCATGATTTCCACCGGACCCGTTGGCAAAGTGATCCATCCAAATGTCGCAAAGGTTAGCGTAATCGAATGAGCGATAGTGAAGGCGGTGATTGTCTTCACGAGGTTGCGCCAACCCTTGATGATCAACATCATGGATGCGACGAAAAGCAGGTGATCGACGCCGAACAGAATGTGCTTGATTCCTTCAACGACAAACAACCGGGCGACCTCGAGCAGACCCTGGTCCTGCTGGACTTCAATCCATGGCTGGGCCGGTCGAACCAGCGACGTAGTGACCGATCCGTTCTGCAGCTTCACCCGAACCATGACGTCGGTGATCGTCGCCTGAAGGCCGACGAACATGATGCGTTCACCCGCCAGGCCATTGGCGTTCTCGATAACGCTCCGTTCGATCACGGAGTCCGACAATTGCCGTTCGGAAGGGCCACTCAGGACTTTGGTTCCATCGGAAAACTGAAGAAGCACAGGAAGCCGCATTCCGGACAGGAGCGGCGTGCGCCAGACAACGCTGAAGCGGTTCTGCCCGATCTGATCGATCTGCAGATAGGCAGGCCGCACCTCATGGGCCGATGCATTGCAGATCATTGCAGGCATGAAGAGCGCAATGGCAAGCAGAAGGCGCATTGCCGGCAGCGAAGAGCGGATCGCGCGGCTCATTGGGAAAGCGATTCTGAGAAGTCGTCCGTCCGGTCGGGTCTCGCGGACATCACGTTGGTCAGGTCGATCGTATCGAGGGGAGGCACGACCACCATGTAGCGTGCGCGCATTTCGTCGAGCGCCGAGCGCTTGACCTCCTGGTAGCGGGCGTCAATCCATGCCGACCTGACATCCGCTTCGACCTCTTCGTAGGCAGGAATGCGGGCCGCTTCCTTTTTGTCGATCCAGATCACATGCCACCCATAGCCCGACTGGATCGGTCCGCTCCAACGGCCAGGTTCGAGATCGTACAGTCCGGCCGCAAAGTCGGGACCGAACTCCTTCAGCAATTGATTGGGCGTGCTGTCCTTGTAATAGCCACGCAGCATGAACGGGTCGCTAACGCCTGCGACATCGACTGTATCTGCCGCGGTGTCCGCAAGGGCCTCACGCACGGCTTCGGCATCCGCGCGAGCGGCGTCACCCCGTATGTCGGGCGAAAAGTAGAGGTGTCGGAAACTCGCGCGGGGTGGTCGCACAAACCGGTCCGAATGGCGCGAGAACCACTGCGCCAGCTCTTCCCTGTCCGGTTCCTGCAAGGCAGCGATATCGGCCGCCAGAAAATCCATCTTCTGGGCGATCCTGCGCTTTATGATCTCGTCGTTGCTATCCAGACCCAGCGCGAGCCCTTCGCGGTACAGCACTTCTTCCGAAATCTTCTGGTCGACGAGATTCCGGAGCTGATCAGGCGTCAAAGGCAAGCGTCCCTGCGCCAGCCATGCGGCAGCAATGCGCCGGATATCGTCCTCGCTGATCTCGATCTTCTGTGTATAGGGAAGCTGGTCGCCTTCCTGAACGTTAAACCACCCATATGCTGCGAACAGCAATGCGCCCGCGACGCAGAAGTGGACGAGCGGCTCACGCAGGGTGCGGCCGATCCAGCCATGCCAGCGGGGAACTGCGCGGCCGATCATATGGCTGGCGGCACGCCTTTCGGTTGAACTGTCTTCGGCAGGGCGGCTCACGTGCGGCACCGTTCTAGTTTGCGTTTGAAATGTATGCCGTTGCCACGGCTCGAGCACCAGCATCGGGACTCGCCTGCAGGTACATGGCGATCGCGAATTGGCTGGCCGGGTCCTTCACCGCGTTCGCTTCGAGCACCTCGATATAGTCGGACGCCACATCCCATGCCTGCCAGTCCGTCAGGTCTGCGGCGACGAAGCCAGCCATTGGCCTGCGCTCCCGGATGAACAACCGATAGGCGTCGATGATCCTCCTTCGCGGAATTCTGGCATCAACCTTTCCCTGAACGCTGAGCGCAAGCAGGGCTGCCCTGATTTCCGGCAAGGTGCGGTTGCCGTCCACCAGATAATTCTCCTCGATCCATGGGACACGACCCGGCCCGCGCAACTCCAGATCGGCAACCAGCATAGCGGCAACATTCGTCGCGTCGTGCGAAGCCCGCGCCTTGGCAAGGTGTGCTTCCAGCACCGCGGCATCATCCGCTGTGCCGGCGATTCCGAGAAGCAGCAGATTCGCGTCGCGGCGGGCCGCAAATTCGGGGTCATCTATCCGAGCACGAATTCCAGCCGGTTCCAGCACAGGCTTGAGCAGGCGCATGGCGCTGTAAGGCGCGCGTGAAAACTCTTCAAACGCAATCTCGGCGGCGAACGGGTCAACACTTTCGAAGAACTGCTCGACAAGAAAGATTCGTTGCGGCCTGTTGGTCGTGTCGGAACCGGCCTGCATTGTACCGAAAAGCGATCCCGCGAGCCGTGGCTCCTGTCGACGACCGTCGTTTGTGCGTACCAATTGCCGCAACCAGTCTGCATATTCAGGGCCTATGGCTCCAAGTCCCATCCATTGTTGCGAGAGCTCGTTGCGAACAAGCAGGACAAGCCTGCCGTCTTGTAAGACTTCGGGATCGAGATTGGCGGTGCCCTCGACATATGCGCCGGCAGCGACATCGCCCTTGACTGTCTCGACTACCAGGAAATGCGCCCCATCCGGCAGCGGCGCGGCAAGCACTGCATGAGCGGCTGCGTCCAATTTCTGGCCGGTTGTCACGGATACAGCCGAAAAGCAGATTGTGCACGCAAGAGCACCGCCGACGCCGCCGACCAGCCAAACCGCCAGTCCAACAAGTTGGACAAACATCTGCCGTCCGGAGACGGTCATTGTCAGCGACATACGATCGCCTCGTTTGCCCCGTCAGTTCGCCACATGCTCGATTTCGTAGTTGGCGTATCCAAACTCGTTGCTGCGCGCGGCGATGTACTTGTCTCCGGACCGGTAGAGGGTCAACTCGAATGGCGTTCCTTCGATCGTCGTTACAATGTGGCCATTCTTGATCTCGTAACCCGCCGACGAACTGGATACGTTGTGCATGACCTGGAACAGGTCACCGCCGCTCGCCGGCTCGCCGTCGAGACTGGTGATGATGCGCTTTCCGTCCTCGCCGAAAAGCACGGTAGATGTCTGTCCGGTCACCGTGTTGCGAACCACTAGGTTGTTGCCGACGACAAGCTTCTTCAGATCATCCTCGCCGAGCGCAGTCGCGCCCTCGTCGAGAAGTTTGGAGACGGTCAGGCCCGGCTCTGCCTTGGCGATCTCGCTCTCCGTGGGAGTATACCAGATCGGTGAACTCCAGGCGCGTTCCTGGATTGTTGCCGCAACATTGCCGGGAGGAAGAATGCCGAGCTTCACCGCATCATGGGTGCTCCAGCGGGGGGTCGGTATCTGAAGGGCGCGTGCATAGTAGAAGGCGTGCAGGCTTGGATCGAATTCCGGGTCCATCCACACAGCCTTCAATTCAACCGAACCGATGTCGTTGGTGTAGGTGGCCTTAGTGACATCGACCGTGTTGCCGACCGGAGGAAGCTTGCCCGTGCCGGGATCGGGCCGGCGATTGCCGGACCATGCAACGTCGAACACTTTTTCGAAGATCTGCCCGTCCCTGGTCCAGCCCTTGACGATCTGTATGCGGTCGAGATTCCCATCCGCCGGGTCCTTCATCGCCCAGACGACAAAGGACGGCACCTTGCCCTCCGCCTGGGCCAGATCGCCGCCCATCGGGACGCCGCCCGAATAGGCCGTCTGCACCCAATCATCTTGTGAGAGCATCCCCTGGTCGTAGTCCCACCCACCGAACATCCGCAGCTTGATCCGCACACCGCTGGTGCCGAATACTTCCCGGCGCTGCATCGCGGCGAATATGGATTCGCGGGTGTTCTCTTCGGCCCACACACCGCCCAGCCCAGACGTGCCCGTCTTCAAAATGTCCATGCCCGACGCAATGGTTCCGGCCAGCCTGTCCTTGGGCGTGGCGTCGATAAGCCCATGGTCGCCAAAGAAATTCGATTGGGCATAGGCAGTGGCGGTATTGTGCGAGTCTCCCGCCCCCACGACGCCGAATTTGTAGGGGTTGTAGCCTCGCGTCGCCTGCATCGCCAACCCGTTCTGGTAGGCTTCGCGTATGTAGCTTCCGTGCAGCTTCGAGAAACTGTTATCGAGCCCGATCAGATAATTCATGATCTCGAAACCGGCGAACTCGTCGTTGGGCGAGAGATCAGGATGGGTCTCGGATGCTCCCTTGACCTGCTTGATCTCGGTGAGCGGTTCGTTCGTCATCCGCTGACTGGCCCAGGCCGCGTCGATCGGATTGCCTTTGCTGTCGACCTCGATGGGAAACATGATCCCGTTCGATAGGTTCGCATTGTGCGAGATCGCCAGAGCCTCGTTGCCTGCCTTCCTCTGTTCGTCCATCCAGTTCCAAAGATCTTCGGGATGGTCGGAATCGATGGCGCTGAACGGCGCGTCGGGCACCTTCGAACAGTCCTTGAAGAATACGTTGCGGTGCATGTTCTGGTTCTGCGGCATCGACGTCCATTCATAGGAACAGAACGTCGTGAACTCGCCAGGCTTGTAGTACTTGTCGGCGATCTCGTTGTTGTGCTTCCAGACCGAGTTCATCACCGAAGGATCAAGCAGTTCCTTGATCGGCTGATTGTGAGCGATGCTGCCGGCGAGCCACTGGAATATCTTCATCGCCGAGTTGTCTTTGGTCACCTTGAGCTTTTGAGCGACTGGCAGCTTGCTGATTGACGAATTGGGATCATTGGCCAGCCTGACCACGCCGACATATTCGGAATGGTCGGTGACGCCCTGGAAGTCGAGCGGCGTGCGGATCTTCACATCGTAGCCTGCAGGATGCTTGATCTTCTGCCCGATAGAATACTGATAGGCTTCTTCGGGTCCGGTAACCGTGTTGCCCAGGATGTAGGCATCCAGCGACCAGCTGGTGTGCTGATGAGTCTGCCCGAAATAGGCGTTGCGTTCCTGACCGTGCGCAGATCCGACGATCATCCCCGCAACCGTCGAACCAAGCAGGACAGACCGCCCAACCCGATTAGCCATGCCATCCTCCTTGATTTGCGTTCGATTGAAGGCAACGTTTGACTGCAACGTCGGCGATTATGTTACGTCAACGCGATAGTTTAGGAAAGAGGAATGGATTATCTTCGCAAAATCAGTGAATAATTCTTATGTTGCCGCACCATCGCGGCCTGGAAAATGGACTTGAAATCATTTGAGGGGACAAATGAAATACGGAATTTCTGCAGTACTCGCCGCGATAGCCTGGCTGCTGGCCACCGCCACGGCCCTGGCACATACCAGTGAGGGAGGCGCTGGCGGCCTTGTCCACGGTTTTCTCCATCCCCTGTTCGGTCCCGATCACGTGATCGCGATGGTCGCCGTGGGGCTTTGGGGCGTCTTCCTGGCTCGTCCGGCCGTCTGGGTGCTGCCGGTGATCTTCCCACTCGTCATGGCGTTCGGTGGGGTTCTGGGTATTCTCGGCGTTCCCCTGCCGTCAGTCGAAGCCGGGATTGCCCTTTCGGCTGTCGTGCTTGGCATATGTGTCGCCTTCGCCTTGCGTCCACCGCTTTGGGGGGCTGCGCTGATCACCGGAATCTTCGCCATCTTTCATGGCTACGCGCACGGCGTGGAAATGCCTGCAGCGTCCAATGCCGTCGCCTATGCGGTCGGGTTTGTCATCGCCACGGGTCTCCTGCATATGTGCGGCATCGCGTTTGGGCTGCTTGCCAGGTTTCCAGTGGGATCCGTCCTGGTCCGGCTGGCAGGCGCACTGATCGCGATGGCGGGCGGAGCCTACCTGACGGGCATGGCCTGATGTGGTCGACGGGGATCCCGACAGCCCTGGTTCTTTGCGGAATTCTTGTGACGACGGCAGATGCCCAGGCGCACAGCCCTTTCGAGGGGGCCGGCGATTTCTACGGCGGGCTGCTCCACCCGCTGCTCATTCCTGCCGAGGCGATGGCTGTTGTGGCGGCAGGGCTCGTCATGGGCTCGTCCGGCCAGAAGCACAGTCGGGCGGGTTGGCCCGCCATCGCCCTTGGCCTGGCCACCGGCCTGCTGGCGGCGCGGATTCGTCCGGCCTCCTGGGACCCCACGTTCGTCCTATCCTGCCTTGCCCTGATCGCCGGCGCCACGGTATCGGCCGGTCTGCGACCGCCAGCGCCAATCCTTGTGTTCCTGGCGCTCCTGTTGGGAATTGCGGTGGGCGTGGATGCGGCACCTGACGCCGCACCCCTGCCTGCCTGGCTGCTGGCTGCGACGGGCGCACTGATCGGGGCGACGTTGCTGACCGCTGTTGTGATTGCCCTGGCGCTTCACAGAAAAACGTACTGGCAGCTCATCGCCATCCGGATCGCGGGTTCATGGATCGCCGCCATTGCGATGCTTCATATTGCTTGGCAGATCACTCAGATGCGGTAGTTACCAAGGCTACTATTTCCGTATTCTTCATGGTCAGGGGATGCCGCACCTGGGGCAGCTTACGACTACATGATGGAAGGCAACATGGTCCGGGGCACGCCCTGGCCGCGTGCCCGGCCGTGAACAACGACACCGGCATCATGAGTCTCATGGTCGGTGAGCAGGGCATCGTTGCGGAGCCGATCTCGGCGAGAAGCTCTCTCGCCTGCCATGAACATCGACGTGCTTAACCAAGACGAGCAATGGACTCTCACGAAAAGGGTGCAGGCATGTATCCGGCCTTTGATTTACGGCCTTGAACCGCGGTTCACAACCCTTTCGGCACGGGCTCTTATGTACCGCCGACCTGGGTCAGGGTGAACCGCGCCGAAGCTTCGGGATACCTTACTGGTGGGATCGCAGTTCTGACCATAAGTATCATAATACTGGTATTGAAAATCGTTCACGGTAACCCGCACAGTCGACCACACTGCGGTAAGCATTAGGTGCCAGCGTCTCTCGGAAACTACAGTATTTTTCGATTACGGTAGACATGGGAGCCCCGGGATCGAAATTTAGTTTGGTCTTATCGATCCCGTGAAGCGGCGACGACAATTTCTCGTGCTATGTCCGTTGCTCATGATCAATGCAGGGGATTGGCCAATGCCGAACACGCATGACGGGGTGGCGCAATCTCCGACACTGGCCAACATGTACCGCACGATCTGGCGCACCACTTCCCGCGACCAAGGCCTGCTGATCGTCTTGTCGCTGGCCGTAGCGATCCTGGCTTCGGCACCGTTGAAATTTCAGCAGCTTGTTGTCAACAGCATGGTCTACACCAGTGACCTGACCAAGCACGCATGGCTTTGTGCCGGATTCTTCACCGCAATTTTGCTTGGTGCACTGCTCAAGTTCGCGCTCAACTACAAACGCTCCGTGCTGGGCGAGCGGGCAATTCGCATCCTGCGCGAGCGGCTCTATGGCAATTATGTGGTCGATACTTCAACTAGTGCACAAGATCTGCCAACACGCGGAACCTTTGTCACCATGCTGAATTCGGAGGCCGAAGCAGTCGGCTCATTTGCCGGCATTGCGATTTCTGCACCCTTGATGCTCATTGGAACGCTCCTCAGCATCATTGGATTCATCATGATTAGCCAGCCACTACTCGGCATCGTGGCAATTGCCGTGATTGCGCCTCAGGCAATCGTCGTGACGGCCATCCAGACGCGCATCAACAAGCGGGTCGGCGAGCGGGTACAGGCGATGCGCGACGCATGCGACCGCCTCTCGGGCAGCGATCTTAAGATGACGGAGGCGGAGATCATCGACGACTTCGCCGAGATCTTCAGCGTACGCTGCCGAATCTACTTCTTAAAACAGTTCGTCAAACTCATACTGAGATCAATGAGCGCGATCGGCGCGGTTGGATTTCTTTTCATGGGCGGTTGGCTGGTCATGGAAGGCCGGACGGATGTGGGTACCGTCGTCGCCAGCCTTGCAGGGCTCACCAAGATCGAGGGGCCGTGGCGCGAACTGATTGGGTTTTTTCGAGCCGCAAGCACAGTTCGGGTGCAATATGGAATGCTGGTGAAGGCTGAGCCACCGGCGGTGGTGAGTGTGCGGCATGAGTAAAGAGTTCTTTCCTGAAATGCTCAAGATACTCAGTTCGCTGGTATCACTGATCGCCGCTGCATCGCTCGTCAACTTGGCGAATTCGACAATGACGACGATCATGCCGCTTAGAATGCTGGAAGACGGCGCTTCGAACACCGTGGTGGCACTTTTCGGCGCTTCGTATTTCCTCGGCTTCGCCTTGGGCTGCTTTAGCCAGCCTCCAGTGATCCAGCGGATCGGCTATATCCGGGCCTTCGCCGCCGCCGCCGGAGTTTGCACGGTGCTGGCCGTGGCTATGGACCAATCTGACTCTGTACCGCTCTGGCTCATTTTGCGGTTCTTCATGGGATTGGCCATCGCTGCGATTTTCGCTGCAGTGGACGGCTGGGTCAACGGCACCACGCCGGATGCGATGCGCGGCACGGTTTTTTCGACCTATGGCTGGTGTATTGGTGCCTCAGCTGTCCTGGGCCAGTTGCTTCTCGTCCAATTGGGCGGGATGACAGTCGGCTTCATCACGATTGTCGCATTGGCCTTCAATATCGGCTTGATCCTCGTAGCGATGACGCGCTCCACAGTCCCTCACGCACATCCGCCATCCGAGGGGATGGAAACGAAGACGGCACAGGGAAAATTGCTGGTCTTCACATCGATCGTCTCGGTTGCGACCGCGGTTTACGCCGGACTTGTCACCGCATCCATCCTAGCAATCCTTCCGGCCCTTCTGACGGACGGAGGGATTGACAATTCCGCGATAGGTGCTGTGATCGGAGCATTTTTCCTCGGTCGGCTGGTCTTGCAGATCCCTCTGGGCATGATTGCCGATCGGGTAGACCTTCGGCTGCTGGTCGCAATCATCGCTGGCCTTACAGGGTTCACCGCGATTATGGGCACCATCTTCGTTCAGTTGGAGGTAGTCCATATTTCGCCGGAGGTCGGCCGGAGCAGTCAAATGCTCTTCCTTGCAATCATGATGGTGTTGGGCGGGCTCATCCTACCGCTCTACACCTTGGCGAATTCACTAGCATTCGCCCGGGCGCGAGACGAGCCGCCGATGCGGATCGCAACCTCGCTGCTTCTGGTAAACTCGGCAGGAGCGGTCGCGGGCCCACTGCTGGTCGCGGCCGTATTGCCGATCTTCGGCGGTGAGGCGCTTTCGCTTGTCATTCTACTGGCATCCTCGCTGATGGTGGTCTTTGCTCTTCGGGAGCGGCGTACTGACACCGGACCCGTGCCACACGCCACTGGGCTGTCAAACATTCCCACGACCTCCGTCACTCTGAGCGGGACCATGGCGGAGGTAAAATTCGGCGACACGGAACCTGCAAACGAACCCGGACGTTCCAGCAATTCGAGCTCCCAAAGGAGCTTGTGATGTCTCAACGCCACTACGAAGTGACTGAATTCGAATGGTCGATCATCGTACCGCTGCTTCCAAACAAGCCGCGCGGTGTGCCGCGGCTCGATGACCGCAGAATGCTGAACGGCATTTGCTGGCGGTTGTGGACGAACTCGCCCTAGGCGGATATTCTGGAGCGCTACTGTCCCGCCACCACCTGCTACAATCGCTTCGTGCACTGGCGAAAGCTGGACGGATGGGACCGCGACGTTGAGGTCGTTACGGCTGCCTATGACGGAAACCTGCAATCTGTCGATTCCTCGTCCATGAAGGTCCACCAGCACGCCGGCAATGTCGGCGGCCAAAAGGGGGCGCCTAGACCGCGAACAGCATGTCGGAACCGCCGAACAGGCTCATGATGGACGCAACGCGGTCGATATGCTGGACCGGATCGGTCCGCGTGAGCGGCCTATGACAGTGACGCACTGCGTCGCCAAATAAAGGGGCAAGGCGGTTGGCTTTGCCCCAAGCCGGTCTCCTACCGAGGGGAGCAGCCTCCGCTGGCTCTACCGTTTCGGAAGCGTGGTCGAGAGGTTCTTCAACCGATCGGAGGGCGGTGTCCCGAGAGGGAACGCAGGGACGATCTGCGAAGGTAAGCGGATGGGCCCAAGAGCTAGCGTCGAATCAATGCAACGTTCGGCCATGTGAAACCCGATAGAGCACGATCGGTGCTTGCGGCCATCAGTGCCAGACAGGTTCCTTGAAACTCTCAAGGGAAACACTGCCAAACTTCGTAAATTGCGGATCCGTGTCCTAGCGCATCTGCCCGAAAGTCAGAATCGACATTCGGAAAACACGATGTGCAAATTCAAAGTGATAGACCGTCCCTTGTGCGTCCAAGAATACGAACGGAACTCTAGCGACAGCGACCCGGATGGATCGGGCGGAATCCACTGGCACGCGCTAGGCAGGCATTGTCAAAGGTGAGCAAAAAGCGGCCGCGCCGGGCGCAGACCGGCGCGAATTGGCGGGTGCAGACTAGCCGAACTCTCGCGCGACACTGACCGCGATGCACGACCCGGAATCCGGACGACCTGGCGAGACAGGCATTGGAAAATGTCCGCCGCTGGTTGCCGCGCTGGGCGCAGACTGGCGCGTGCTCGAACGTGCAGGCCTGCGAACGGACCGGAGCCGGGCGCTGTTCGACGGTGACCGTGCAGGCGGCCGCCGTGGTCAAGGCAAGAACGAAGGAGAGAAAGCGAAGCGCACCATTTAACGTCGAAGCACCATGGTCCGGAATCGCACTCACGCTTTACACCCCCGGCGAACGGAGCCAGAACGGAGCCTCCAACAATTTTGCTATTCCGACTCCAATCAGCACGGGTTGGAGGCAAATCATTTGCTCGGCATGGTGTTGCAAAGCGCTCGAGGTTGTTCCGCTTCACATCGCATATACTAGCAGGATGGATGCGATTGTCGATGATCCACCAACAAGCTCCCGCGATTGTGTGGGATGAGCGGGACATGCGGGGCAGACCGATGAGAATACGGCTCGGACCGAGGAAAGGCGAAAAACGCGCAGAGCGTAGCAGGCTGAACGAAGCCAAAGCAAACGAAGCAACATAGTGTCAGCAACACATGCTCGCGCATATGGTCTGCAGGCGCATTACGGAAATCATTGTCGAACGAATTGGATCAAAGCTTCCAAGGAACGGGCTGATTCTTCTTGCAGCTCAGCCGCTTGCAAGTCATAGTTTAATAGGGGCGTGGTCGATCTCTCAGGCGTTGCCTACAGGTGAGGGAAGTGCCAAATGGCTACCAGTACCCCGCAACAGTTTTCGCAGGATTCAAAGGACAAATTGACCGTTCCGGCGCTGACCGCGATGGTTGTAGGTTCGATGGTCGGCGCGGGGGTGTTTCAGCTTCCAGCGCGATTTGCGAGCGAGACAGGCGTCTACGGCGCGCTCATTGCATGGACAATCGCCGGCACGGGCATGCTTTCGCTCGCCTTCGTGTTCCAGACGCTCGCAGTCCGCAAACCTGACCTTGACAACGGGGTCTACGTGTATGCCCGCACCGGGTTCGGCGTCTATCCCGGTTTCCTTTCCGCTATCGGTTTTTGGGCGTCCGCCTGCGCGGGAAACGCATTCTACTGGGTGCTCATTATGACCACTATCTCGCAACTCTTTCCGGGGCTGGCGGGCATCTTCGGAGAGGGCGATACCTGGCCGGCGTTCGTCGTCTCCGTGGCGGCGGTGTGGGGCTACTACTTCCTTATCCGTCGCGGTGTCAAAGAGGCCGCATGGATCAATTACATCGTGACGATCGCGAAGCTGGTTCCACTTGCACTCTTTGTCGTGTTGGTCATCTTCTTCTTCAATGGCGAGGTTTTCGTCAACAACCTCACTGGCGGCTATGACGTCCCCGGCGGAGAATCGTTGTTCCTGCAAGTGCAAGGTACAATGCTCATCACGGTGTTCGTGTTCCTGGGCATCGAGGGTGCGAGCGTCTACTCGCGGTACGCAAAGCGGCGCGAGGACGTTGGCAGAGCGACAGTGCTCGGCTTTCTGGGCGTTCTCGCTCTCTTCGCATCCATCTCTATCCTCTCATACGGCATCCTTCCCAAAGAGGATATTGCGGGGCTGTCGCAGCCGTCTGTTGGCGGCGTACTCGAGTCCGCAGTGGGCATATGGGGTGGCGCGTTCATCCGCGTCGGACTCATCGTGTCGGTTCTCGGTGCCTACCTGGCATGGCAGCTCTTGGCAGCTGATGTGATGTACGCCGCGGCGAAGGACCAAGACATGCCGAGGCACTTCGCCAGGCTCAACAGCCACGAGGTTCCCGAAAACGCTGTGTTCTGGACATCGATCCTCGTGACCGCAATCCTTTTTTGCGTGCAGTTCGCGGAAAACGCCCTCGACTTCACCCTCGACCTGACGGCGGCACTGTCGCTCGCGCCGTTCGCTCTTGCGAGTGCTTACGCGCTCAAGATCGCTTGGTTGCGGGACGGGTATGAGGTGACATCATCGGGCACGCGCAACCGAGAGCTGGCGATCGCAGTCGTTTCGACTGTTTACACTCTCTTCCTCATGTGGGCCGCAGGATACACGTTCCTCTTCCTCGCTTGCATCCTGCTAGCCCCGGCAACGGTGCTATACTTCCTCGCGAGACGGGAGCAAAGTGTGCGGGTGTTCACCAAGCCCGGGCTGATCGTCTTCCTCCTCGTTTTAGCCTTTGCGGTAATCGGGATCGTGTTGCTTGCCACAGGTGTGGTGCAGATCTGATGAATATCATCGAGGCATCTTATCCTTCCGCCGATCGTTTCATCCTGCCCGGCGGTCTGCGGGCTTACACCCAACATTCGACCTAGGAGGAACAAATGACCACCGAACCAGCACTCGGCGTCCATTCCGAGGTGGGACAGTTGCGCAAGGTCATGGTGTGTGCGCCCGGACGCGCGCACCAACGCCTTACGCCGAGCAATTGCGATGCGCTTCTTTTCGACGATGTACTTTGGGTCGACAACGCCAAGCGTGACCATTTCGACTTCATAAACAAGATGCGTGACCGTGGCATCGAGGTCGTCGAGATGCATAATCTGCTCTCGCAGACAATCGCGGTGCCAGAGGCCAAAAAGTGGATTCTGGACAATCAAGTCATTCCCAACCAGATCGGTCTCGGCCTGATCGATGAGGTGCGATCCTATCTTGAGGGTCTGTCGGATAGAGAACTGGCCGAAACGCTGATCGGCGGGCTTTCGACTTACGAGTTCCCCGAGAATGTCGGTGGCGATCAATTGGCGCTCATTCGCGATGCCGCCGGCGTCAACGAGTATTTGCTGCCACCCCTTCCCAATACGCTCTATACACGAGACACGACCTGCTGGATTTATGGCGGCGTTACACTCAACGCACTCTTCTGGCCTGCGCGGCATGAGGAGACCATCCTCACCACCGCCATCTACAAGTACCATCCCGACTTCGCTGGCAAGGTCAATGTCTGGTGGGGTGATCCCACCAAGGACTGGGGTCTCGCGACGCTCGAAGGCGGCGATGTGATGCCGATCGGTAAGGGCAACGTGCTGATCGGCATGAGCGAGCGCACATCGCGCCAGGCCATCAGCCAGGTCGCAGCAGCGCTGTTCGAGAAGGGGGCGGCCGAGCGCGTCATTGTCGCTGCCATGCCGAAGCTGCGCGCCGCCATGCACCTCGATACGGTGTTCACATTCGCCGACCACGACTGTGTTTTGCTCTATCCCGACATCGTCAACGGTATCGATGTCTTCTCATATCGCCCAAACGGCAAGGGCGGCGTCGAGTTGCACAAGGATAAGGGCTCGTTCGTCGAGACCGTTCGCGATGCACTTGGCTTGAAGAAGATGCGCGTGGTGGAGACAGGCGGCAATGCCTACGTCCGCGAGCGCACCCAATGGGACAGTGGCGCGAACCTTGTCTGTGCCTCGCCGGGAGTCGTCTATGCCTACGATCGCAACACCTACACCAACACGCTCTTACGCAAGGAAGGCATCGAAGTCATCACCATCACCGGGGCCGAACTCGGCCGTGGACGCGGCGGCGGGCATTGCATGACCTGTCCAATCATCCGCGATGCCGTCGACTACTAGCTGACGCAACGGTGATCACACCTGCACTCCTATGTGCTCGCACGTTCTGCCATATGCCCCTGATGAATTGCAGCCATTGGCTTGCACTCGGTGCACTTGGCCTTGTTTGTCCATGGGACAGTCAGTGCGGATTATCAATACGAACAAGCTTGGTGCGTCCACGGGTGGCGTCCTAGTACCTTGGCATTCGGTTTGCCCTCCGGGCGCGCACGCTCTCCCTGGACAGCCAGAGCAGGTAGCGAGCGAGTTTTGATCCGAGAGGTGAACGTTCGTGAATGACCTCGATGTAAGCGACGTCTGCGGCCCACAGGATTTCAGCTTGACGGCGTGAAGTTCCATGGCAGGAGCTCGTCGATCCGGCTTTTCGGATGGCCGTCGGCGATGGCCTCGAGGGTCGCCTTGAGATAGGCTAAGGGCTCGACACTGTTGATTTTCGCGGTCTCGATGAGCGATGCGATGCGGCCCCAGGTGCGGCCGCCCTCGTCATGGCCGGCGAACAATGCATTTTTCCTGTTCAAGGCAATTGGCCGGATCAAATTCTCGACACTGTTGCTATCGATCTCGACACGGCCGTCGTGGAGGAAGGTCTGCAAACCGTCCCAGTGACGATGGATGTAGGCAAGCTTCTCGCCGAGACGGGACTTGATGGAGACCCGGAGGCGTTGCACTTGTAGCCAGTCCCCGAAGGCGGCAACCAGAGGCGCGGTGCGGGCCTGCCGGGCCGAGAGCCGCTGCCCGGGCGCCGTTCCGCGGATATCAGCCTCGACCCTGTAGAATTCGGCGATCCGGCGCAGGCCCTCGGCGGCGATCTCGGAGCCGTCGCGGTCGAACACTTCCTTCAGTTTCCGCCGTGCATGCGCCCAGCAATGCGCCACGCGGATCGGCTCGCCGCCCTTACGGGAGGGGTGCGTCAGGCGGTTGTAGCCCTGGTAGCCGTCGAGTTGCAGGACACCGTCGAAGCCACGTAGGATTTTCTCCGCGTTCTCTCCGCGGCGGTCGGGCGCATAGAAGAAGACCACGCCAGGCGGATCGTCCCCACCCCAGGCGCGGTCGTCGCGGGCCAAGGCCCATAGATATCCGGTCTTCGTCTTGCCGCGGCCCGGATCCAGCACCGGCGCCGTGGTCTCGTCCATGAACAGCTTGGTCGACACCTTCAGATGTTCGGCCAGCCGGTCGACCACGGGTCCGAGGTGGAACGCGGCAGTGCCGACCCAGTCAGCCAGCGTGCTCCGGTGGATATCGATGCCCGACCGGGCAAGGATCTGGCTCTGCCGATGCAAGGGCAAATGGTCAGCGTACTTGCTTGCCAGAACATGCGCGATGGCACCTTCCGTCGGCAGACCACCTTCGATGAGGTGAGCCGGTGCCGGCATCTGGGTGACACCGTCTGTACAGGCGCGGCAGGCGTATTTGGGGCGAACGGTGACGATCACGCGCAGCTGCGCGGGCACGATGTCCAGCCGCTCCGTGCGATCCTCGCCGATTTTGTGCATCACCCCACAACCGCAAGGACACTCAAGACTGGCAGGTTCGATCACACGCTCGATGCGCGGAAGGTCTTTCGGCAGGTTGCCCCGATTGCGCCGCGCCGGACGGCGGGTTTGGCCTTTACAGGAGAGCTGCGTGTCCTGGCTTTCCTCAACCTCGGAGATGGCTGTCTCGAGGTCTTCGAAAGCCAGTTGCCGTTCGTCTTCGCGGAGCTTCTCCGACCTTTTGCCGTGAACCGCGTGGTTCAACTCGGCGATCAGGTGCTCGAGACGTCTATTGATCTCCTTGAGCGCATCCCTTTCGCGCAGCACCGCGGCGACAGCATCACGCTGGTCGGCGGGGATCGCAGAAAGGTCGATGGCGACAGTGAAAGGCATGGGCCCAGAATAGCCCGATGCCGCTTCGGATGCCCGCCATTTCCGGCACCTGATTCATTCTGCCGCAGCCGGAGAACGAGCCTCCAATGCCTTCACCTTGCGCCAGTCCAGGCCCGAGAACAGCGCCTCGAACTGGGCATGGTTCAGCGACATCGCACCATCCCTTATGGCGGGCCAGGTAAAGGTCGTATCTTCCAGGTGTTTGTAAGCCATGACCAGGCCGGTGCCGTCAAAATACAAGAGTTTCAAACGGTCGGCGCGCCTG
This sequence comes from Mesorhizobium sp., assembly GCA_963966365.1. Lineage (GTDB taxonomy): Bacteria > Pseudomonadota > Alphaproteobacteria > Rhizobiales > Rhizobiaceae > Mangrovimarina > Mangrovimarina plasticivorans. The sequence goes on from CAWZZC010000002.1 coordinate 72,306, forward strand.
GACCGGAACACAAAAACCGTGCCGGTGAACGGATCCTTGCGCAACACGGACTGGACCAGGGCGCTCAGCCCATCATGTCCTTTTCTGAAGTCGACCGGCCGCGTCGCCACCAGGATGCGCACCCGGTTCGAGGGGAAAATCATAACCCGCGCCCAAGGGCACGCACGATCCCGGCAATCCTGTCCGAGCTTGCAGAAGCATCCAGCCGGATCGTGGTTCCCCCATGAATGATCTCCACTGCAGCCCGCGGCGTAGCATCCTCTTCAACGGATGCTGGGGTCGGTTCCAGAACGGCAGGTACAAACTCGGCTCCCGGAAGATCCGGCACCACAAGTTTGCCCTCCCGCGCCAAACGCCGCCACGACGAAAGGTGGTTGGGCTTCATACCGACACGCCGGGCGACCTCGTTCACGCTCACTCCAGGCACATAGGTCTCCGCGACAAGCTGGCCCTTCACTTCATCCGGCCAGCGCCGCTTTCCCGCGGTCCCGACCAAAATCTCATATCCGCAAATGGACTCCATATGGAGCGCTCTATGGACTCCCAAACCTTCCTCCATTCCCAAAGCGACAATGGGTATGGAATCCAGCACTACGACCGAAACGGACAGGTGGCGTCCAGCCGCCGCTTACACCTCGATCAGCCCCAATCACTGACATTTGCGGAAGCACTCGCCCCGGTCGTCAGCCTTATTCTCTTGATTGCCATCGCCTACTACATGTTCGGTGACGCAAGCGCAGCCGGGCCAGCACAAGTCGCGCTCGTGGTAGCCACCATGGTTGCTGTGTTTATCGCCTGGCGGCGCGGTCATTCGCTTTCCACACTCAATGCGGCGGCAATCGCGAGTGTGAGCACTGGCCTGGGTGCAATATTTATCCTTTTTGCAGTTGGCGCGTTGATCGGCACGTGGGCACTAAGCGGTACGCTCATCGCGATGGTCTATTACGGAATGCAATTGCTCAGCCCCGCGTACTTCTACATGACTGCGGCCATCGTCTGTGCGGTCGTCTCGTTTTGCATAGGCAGTTCGTGGACCGTCGTCGGCACCATCGGCATTGGGCTGATGGGTATTGCTCAGAGCATTGATATGGATCCGGCCATCACTGCCGGGGCCATAATCTCGGGATCTTATTTCGGCGACACCACATCGCCGCTTTCGGATTCGGCCAACCTTGCCGCGGGCGTCGCAGGTGTCAATCTGTACCAGCATGTCCGCGAAACGGCCCTCACATCGGCCGTTGCACTGGCGATCGCGCTGATGGTCTTCTGGATGCTTGGAAGTCCAGCCGATTTCGACACAAGCAGTGAGATCACCGCCATACAACACGCTTTCGATATTTCCCCGATCCTCTTTCTGCCACTTGGCGCAGTCGTAGGCCTGGCGCTCGCCAGGGTGCCGCCTTTTACGTCCATCTTTATTGGCGCAATTGTTGCGTGCGCTCTGGCCATCATCGTCGCCCCGGAGCGTGTGACCGCATTCTCTGGGACTGCCGGGCGCGCCGACCTTCCGAAGTGGTTAGCGCTTCTCAAGGGGGTGTGGCTTGCTTTCGCAAGCGGTTATGTGTCCACGACTGGCATTGCGGACATCGATCTGCTGCTGTCGCGTGGGGGCATGGAAAGCATGCTTGACACGATCTGGTTGGTGATGGCCGCACTCGCTTTTGGCGGTGTAGTCGAGAAGGCCGGTGTCCTCGACAAACTCATCACACCGGTAATCAATGCTGCGAAGTCCACCGGCGCACTTGTCGCGTCACTTGTCGCAGCCATCTTCGCAGCAAATGTGATAACGGCTGACCAGTATATTTCGATTGCCCTGCCGGGGCGAATGTTCAAACCGTCATTTGCATTGCGTGGCTTTGCCCCTGTCGTGCTCTCGCGCGCAGTGGGTGGTGCGGCGACACCCACCTCAGCGCTCATTCCCTGGAACAGCTGTGGTGCCTACATGGCTACGACGTTGGGGGTGGCAACGCTCTCGTATGCGCCCTACGCCATCTTCAGTGTCGTTAGCCCGTTTCTGGTGATCGCAGTCGCTTTTGTGGGTTTGCGGATGCTCCACGGAGCCGGATTGGGCACAGAAATTTCGGGGAGACCCGGCCGGCCCGGATCGGTCAATAGTGCTGACGATCTGCAATGACTTTCACGTCGGGAGCGCATCTGGAAGAACCGTAAAACCGCAGGGACAACCACTGAGAAAGATTGCGCGACGGCTGCAAGAAGTGGATCGACCACTGCCTCTGCGAACTTGGCGACTTCAGCGCACGATGCCAAGCCGTGTGCATAATCAATGGGTGGAAACTCTGACCCCGACTGGGGACGCGTCGGGTAGCACGTCACCACGTGAACAGGGCTAGCCTATGAATGGGGACATTCAGGGGAGCATGTATGAACTGCCTTCCCGTGCAAGCGATTGTCGATGTTCCGTAAACCTTGCTTCTATGTATTCAGTCTTTGTTCGGGGATCGTGACTACCCCTGACCAAGATGGGAAGTCGCGCGCTCTGTGTCTCGTTAGGTCATCGGCACTCGAGGGCCATGCTCCCCGTCAGACTCACAAAACGCCGACTGGCCGTTGGTCCATCTTCACTCCGCTCGCAGATTCCTTCTCAGTCGATCGTGTTCACATCGTCATCATCATGCGTTGGCGAGCGCGCTGTACCGATACCGTTCCCCCTTCGTCAGCACGGCCCATGCGATGCGTGCGAGCTTGTTTGCCATCGCGACGGCCGCGATGTTCACATGTGCTCGTTCCTTCAAGCCATCTGACCATCGGGCAATAGGTGACGTTCTATCCTTCACAAGATGGAGGACTGTTCGCGCACCCGCAGTTCATCCCCTTAGGTCAGGAGCCATGAGCGGTCGGACTTCGGAGCCGCCACACCCCGAAGGGGTTGATGGTTCGGACTGGCTGCACCGATAGTAAGCTATCGAGCAGGTGAAGCGCTACTTGATGACATGCCATAACAGTTGCCAAGGCGGTAGTCGCATCTTCTATCTTCTTCATCCTGGAAGGGCGATGCCGACCCTGCGAGCAACGAGACCGATCCCCGCGAAAGCCAACAGGAGACCCCACACGTTCAGCCCGAGTGGCCCGAAGCCGCCGACACCTTGTGCGGCAAGCAGAGCGAGGCCGCCGACTGTGGCAAGCGCGCCGAACACGTTGCGCCACGCAGGCACCAAGGGGCCTTCTGGAATACTTGGACGCTCGAAACGCCCGAAGACCAGAACGAGAGGGGCAAGGGCGATCGCATTCGCCAGTATCCAAGGGAGGCGCGACCACCACCACGCTGCACTTCCCGGCTCCAGCCGCAGACCGAAGCCGCTCACCAAGTAGCCAGCGAGAACCACTAGCGCCGTGGCCGTCAGGTGCCAGATGAAAAGCGTCATGATGATGCTGTTGATCGCCACTGTTGTCGTCCACGCTCCCCGGTTGGCCAACCAGCGGCGTGCGACCTCTTGGGCGGCACCCAATAGCCCCGCTTGCATTATCGCGAGCGCAATCAGGGTGATCTTGGGAGGTGTGGTGTTGCTGATAAGTGCATCTGGGTCCCCTATCATAGACGCGGGATATGGTCCGAAATGGACGAGCAGAATGAGAACGACAAGTCCCATAACGGCACCGATGAGCAGTGTGTGTCGTTCGGTGAATCGCTCGTCGAGCCAAGCATAACCGAGGATGGATATCGCACCCCAGACGAACAGGTAATTGGCAAATCCGAGCCAGCGCAGGTTGAAGGTGAAGTACAGGAAATCGACAACAATGGCGGCAGCCGTCAGCATCCAGAAGGAGACCATGCCAAAGCGGGTCCATGCACTTTCCAGAATCGGTACCACTAGCACGAGCGCGATATAGACTGCGAGAAACCAGATCGGGATGAATGCCACTCGCGAACCGTAACTGATCAGCTCCGGTCGTACATCGCGCGCATACTCGACCGCGACGATCGCTACCCAGACGACGAGCAACGGGATGATTGGCCACAGAAGACGGCGCAATCGACTCTCGAGCCAGGTGGTGTACGACTTGCCATCGCGCCGAGCGGCACGCCAGCTGATGCCGTTGGCGTAGCCGCCCACCATGAAGAAGATCGGCATCACCTGTACGATCCATGTGAGCCAGGCGGTCCAGGGAATGACCGTCAGGATATGAGCGGCCACCAAGTTTCCGGTTGCATCAATGTAGGGCGCTGCCGCAAGCCAATGCCCGAATGTGACCACCAGCATCGACATTGCCCGCAGGAAGTCCACGTAGCGGTTCCGGGAGGCTGGGGTGCGTTCGGCGATTTCGGCAAGGCGGGGCCGAGCCTTCATGATCGTTCTCCACGGTAGTGCTCGGGCCAATTGAAGTGGCCACGAACCGGCGCGAAGGCCTTGCTATGGCAGATGGGCATTGCGACCCGGTTTGCCGTCGAGACTTTTTGGACAGCGGGATCTGCATGTCAGGCTGGCCCTTGTCGTCACAACCGTCCTCCAGCGTTTCAGTGACGCCTGGCCGGCGTATCTGTCAGATGGCGCTTGTCCGGGCATTTTGCGGTTCGTCCCGCAGATGACGGCGCAATATCTTGCCCACATTGGTCACCGGCAGTTCTGCTCTGAACTCTACTGACCTCGGCACTTTGTACGAAGTGAGTTGCTCCCGGCAATGCGCCAGAAGCTCCGCCTCTGTGAGGCTCGGATTCTTTTTGATCGCAAAGAGCTTGACCGCTTCTCCGGAGCGCACGTCAGGTATCCCGATTGCAGCGCATTCGAGCACGCCCGGGTGACTGGATGCCACTGCCTCGACCTCGTTTGGATAAACCTTGAAACCGGAGACCGTGATCATGTCCTTCTTGCGGTCGACGATCCTGATGTTGCCTGTCTGGTCCATTATGCCGATATCGCCAGTGCGGAAATAGCCGTCAGGAGTCGTGACCTCGGCAGTTTCGTCTGGAAGCCGCCAATAGCCGGGCATGACCTGCGGACCACGGGCACAGATTTCCCCGGGCTCACCGAGCGGAACCACATTGTCGTCGTCATCACGGATGGAAATGTCCGTCGAGGGCATCGGAAGTCCAATTGTCCCGCTCCATTTGGAGGCGATGGGGGAATTGCAGGTGAGCACCGGCGAGGTCTCCGACAGACCGTAGCCCTCAACTACTGGACAACCGGTAGCATTGAACCAACGTTCTGCTACCGATTGTTGTACCGCCATGCCGCCACCGACGGCGCATTTGAGCATGCTCCAGTCGATCGAACCGAAGCCCGGATGATTGAGGAGTGCATTGTAGAGCGTGTTGACGGCGGGAAAGTAGTTGACCTTGCGTTTGGCGAGTTCCTTGATGAGATTCGGAATATCGCGGGGATTGGGAATGAGAACGCAGTTGCCGCCGGTGTGGATGCTTAGGAGAAAGCAAGCAGTGAATGCAAAAATGTGATAGAGGGGCAACGCTGCCACTACGGTCAAACAATCAACCTTGGGCTCTTCTTCCAGAACTGGCTGCAACCAAGAATCGATCTGTAGAATGTTGGCGACTACGTTGCGATGCAGCAGTATCGCACCTTTGGCGGTGCCGGTGGTTCCACCTGTGTATTGGAGCAGCGCGATGTCTTCCGATCCAAGTTCCGGCTTGCTCAGGGCCATCCTTGTGCCGGCGGAGATCGCGGCGTTGAACGGCGTGGCGTTCGGAAGCACATAGGCCGGCACCATCCTCTTTACCCACCGCACGATCAGATTGACGGCGGTTCCTTTTACGATGCCCAGCAGGTCACCCATTGAAGCAACGATGACGTGCTTGACGTCCGTATTGGCAATCGCCTGCTCAAGTGTGTGCGCGAAGTTTTCGAGCACGATGATCGCCTCTGCTCCGGCATTCTTCAGTTGGAACTGAAGTTCGCGTGCGGTGTACAGAGGGTTCGTGTTCACCACGGTGTAGCCGGCCCGAAGAATGCCAACGATGGCGATGGGATACTGCAGAATATTGGGCATCATGATGGCTATACGCGCACCCTTTTGTAGCCCTTTGCTCTGCAACCAGGCACCGAACGCGCGCGAAGTTTCATCGAGCTCGTAGTAGGTTAGCGCTTTGTCCATGCAAACAAAGGCAGTTCGATCACGGGATTTAGCAAAGCTGTCCTCAAGCAGGGCGACGACCGAACCATACTTGCTTGCATCAATCTCCGCAGGAATTCCCGGTGGATAGTGTCTCAGCCAGATGCGTTCCATGGCCTTTCTCTTCCCGCTAGCCGAGGCGGGGACGCAACTATGTTGGTTCGTCTGCCGGTTCGTCTCTGATCATTTGCGGCCGAGAATTAGCCGGTGCAAAAGCGCCAAGCCCACGATAAGGAATACGACACCGAGCGAGATGTTCCAGGCCTGCCCGCCCCGGTATCCAGATACCGCCAGAAGCAAGCCCAAAATGACGAGTACAAGTGCACTGAGCCTGTTCATGATTGGACTGCTCATCTTTTGGCGTTGGCTCACAACGAACCTCCACTTCGGCGGACGAACACTCAAATCCGCCAATTCTATTCAAGCAGCGATTGCATGAAACAGTAAATTACGTCATCATATCTAATTATGCAATTGTCATGGTAAGCTGTATTGTCGGCCTGATAGGCAAGATGGATCTGGGTTGAAGATTCATTACCAAGCGCAACTCCGTGACGATTGCCGCTTGTCGCCCTCGAAGGGAGTTTCAAATGGTGGATGCCAATCCCCTTGAGCCCCGGCTTCGGGCACACATGCTGCAATCAAAATGGGCGTGGTTCCTGGCGATTGGTCTGATCGTAGGGGCTGTTGGAGCGGCCGCAATCGCACTCCCAACTGTGTCGACCTTTGCTGCGAGCGCTGTGTTGGGGGCGGGGCTCGTGATTGCGGGAATTGCCAAAATGGTCCAGTCCCTTCAAGTCAAGGAGTGGGGTGGGTTCGCCTGGCAGGAACTCACCGGCGCAGTCGAGGTGGTTGGGGGAATCCTGATCTTTTTCAACCCGTTGAAGGGCGCACTTGCAATCACCCTTCTGATTGCTCTCGTCTTGCTGGTCCATGGAGTTCTGCAAATCGGGATGGCGGTTAGATTGCGCAACCAGCGTGGATGGAAATGGTTGCTGCTCTCGGGTGTGGTGGCTCTGGCGGCAAGCGCTGCCTTGACGTTGAAATTGCCCTACACGCGCCAGTTCACGCCAGGCACCGTGGCCGGGATCGCCTTGTTCGTGGCAGGCTGCGCGTACGTCGCAATCGCACTGATCATGCACAGAGGTCGGGCGTGACAATGCAACCAGCATCCTGCAAATTGTGCTTGGACACCCAGCGATGTTTAGAAGTCATTTGTCGGCTATCGGTCTGATCGCCTTAAATATCCTGACGTCTGGCCAGGTCGTCCTGGCACAAACTCTTCCACCTCCCGCCGTGGTCGTGGAAAAGGTGGAAGTCGAGGCGGTCAACGATCAGATGACGTTCACCGCGCGCGTTGAGGCGATCGAGGCGGTGGACATCCGGGCGCGTGTCACTGGCTTTCTCAGCGCCGTCGAGTTTGCCGAGGGTCAATCTGTCGAGGCCGGGGACGTACTGTTCGAGATCGAGCCGGACAGACTTAATGCCGCAGTTGCATCGGCACGGGCTCAGGTTGCCCGCGCTGAGGCGACGCGGGCATCGGCTGAGCGGACCCTTGCACGTAACCGCGACCTGTTCTCCCGAAATACGGTCTCACAGGCCGTGCTCGACGAGGCGCAGGCTGCGTTCGATGTTGCAGCCGCCGACGTGCAAGTCGCCAACGCCGCACTGAACACGGCGGAGCTGGATCATTCCTATACGCGCATCACTGCGCCAATCGCCGGCAGCATAGGTCTGGCAACGTTCACCGTTGGCAATCTGGTCGGCCCGGAATCGGGGTCATTGGCACGCATTGTCAGTCTGGATCCGGTTCGAGTCGCATTTGCGGTGCCGGAAGGACTCGTTGTGACCATCCGCCAGCAGGAGTCGCGCGGCGTCGCAGTCGATCCGGACGGATTGAAGCTGGCACTCCGTCTCGCGAATGGGACCGAGTACGACGCTGCAGGACGCATCGAGTTCATAGAAAATGAGGTCGCCCCCCAGACCGGCACCATAGTTGCAAGGGCCGTCTTTCCCAATCCCGGCCACATCCTGCTTCCTGGACAATTCGTAACCATCTATGTGCGCGAACGCGAGATGCCCGCACGCCCGATCATACCGCAGTCGGCAGTCCTTCAGGATCGCAAAGGTCGGTATGTCTATGTCCTGGACCATGGCAATGTCGTTTCGCAGCGTCGTATCGAGACCGGAGCGCGGGTGGAGAATGGATGGGCTGTGACGGAGGGCCTGGACGGCGGCGAAACGGTCGTCGTGCAGGGTATACAGCGCCTTGCCGACGGCATCAGCGTGCAACCGAGCGAAGGTCAACCAATCGGCGACGGCCTATGATCTCCGACCTGTTCATCTCGAGGACCAGGATGGCGATTGTCATTTCGATCGTCATTTCAATGGCCGGCGCAATCTCGCTTCTTGTGCTGCCGGTTCAACAGTACCCCCAGATCACGCCTCCGACGGTTTCGGTCTCGGCAACCTATCCCGGTGCCAGCGCCGAAGTGATTGCCGATGTCGTCGGCGGGCCACTGGAGACGGCCATCAACGGCGTCGACAACATGATGTACATGTCGTCGATCAGCTCGAATGCAGGACAGTATTCGCTCTCAGTGACGTTCGAGGTAGGCACGAATCCGGATATTGCCCAGGTCAATGTGCAGAACCGTGCCCAACTGGCGATCTCGCAATTGCCGAACGCGGTCGCACAGCAAGGTGTGTCGGTGCGTTCGCGGTCTCCAGATTTCGTGCTCGGCATTGCCTTCTACGCACCGGATGACACGCTCGGCGCATTGGAGATCACCAATTTCGTTTCAACGAACATTGTTGATGTTCTCGCCCGTGTGGCGGGAGTTGGTGATGCGTCCGTCACTGGCGCTTCAGAATTCTCAATGCGCGTGTGGCTGAACCCGACACGCATGGACGCCCTCGGCATCACGGCCGACGACGTTGTCGCTGCAATCCAGAGACAGAACATTCAGGCCTCTCTCGGCCAAGCAGGCGCTCCGCCCGCATCAGAGGGCACAGCCTTGCAGCACACGCTCGTTGCCCAAGGTCGGTTGACGAGCCCCGAGGAGTTCGGCGACATTGTCGTGCGGACGGGCGGAGCGGGTGCGATCGTACGGCTGCGCGACGTTGGCCGCATCGAACTGGGCGCGCTCAACTACTCCACCAGCGCACACTTCGCCGGACACGAAACGGCGATGTTGCAGGTCAGCCAGGCCCCGGGGGCCAATGCCATCCAGACCGCCAAGGCGGTACAGGCCGAACTCGAGCGCCTGTCCGCCAGGTTCCCGCCTGGTCTCAAATATGAGGTGGTCTACGATGCCACCCGTTTCGTGCGAGCAAGCCTCTCGCTGATCGCTCAGATCCTGGTCGAGGCTTTTCTGATTGTTCTTCTTGTTACGTTCCTGTTCCTGCAGGATTGGCGGGCAACGGCTGTCTCGGCACTGGCCATCCCCGTGTCGCTGCTCGGTGCAATGGCCGTGCTGCTCGCGCTCGGATACTCGATCAACACCATCTCACTGCTAGCGCTCGTGTTGGCAATCGGGCTGGTTGTGGACGACGCCATTTTGGTGGTCGAGAACGTCAAGCACGTCATGGAAGACGAACCTGATATCGGTTCGGTCGATGCCACGCGGCGGGCGATGCGTCAGATCACCGGACCAATCGTTTCGACAACCCTGGTCCTCCTGGCAGTGGTGACGCCGACAGCCTTCCTACCCGGCATAAACGGCGAGCTCTACCGCCAATTCGCCGTCACTCTATCTGCAGCGCTGGTGATCTCTTCTGTCGTGGCCTTGACCCTCAGCCCGGCGCTCAGCGCAATTCTGCTCAGGCATGGTCGTGGCGGCCATCGGCGCGGGCCGCTCGCCTGGTTCATGCGCCTCCTGAATGTGACACGCGATGGCTACGGGCGGGCCGTGGAATTTCTGGTGCGCCGATGGGTCATACCCGTCTCCGCGCTCGCGCTGTCTTTCCTGGGCGCATTCCTCTTGTTCACCACCCTGCCCACAACCTTTCTCCCCGACGAAGATCAGGGGGCACTGTTCCTGGACATCCAACTGCCGGACGCAGCATCGCTGGACCGAACACGGGCAATCGTCGAGGAGGTCGAGCGTTCACTGGCTGCAACGAAAGGCGTGGAGAACGTCATAACTGTGGCAGGATTCAGCATCCTCCAGGGCACGCTTTCTCCAAATGGGGCCATGGCCGTCGCTGCACTTGAACCCTGGGACCAGCGCAATGCGCCCGAACTGCAACTCAACGCCATTTTGGCGAAGTTGCGCGCACAATTCTCCTCGATTCCCGGTGCTAACATCGCTGTCTTCGCACCGCCTGCGATTTCCGGCATGGGTGTGGTCGGCGGTCTTGATCTGCGGCTCCAGGCGCTTGAGGGGCAGCCGCCCGAAGAAATTGCGCAGGTGGTGCGTGCTTTCATGGCGGAAATAAACCAGCAGCCCGAGATTGGCGGCGTGGCCACAACCTTCAGCGCGGACGTGCCGCAGATTTACGTTGACGTCGACCGAACTCGGGCGGAGGCGGTGGGTGTCAGCATCGCCGACGTCTTTTCGACGATTGGCGCCACCTTCGGCTCACGCTACGTCAACGACTTCACGCTGCAGGGGCGCGTGTTTCAGGTTAATCTACAGGCAGACGCCCAGCATCGAGCGGATGCTGAGGACATCCTCAGGCTTCATGTGCGCAGCCAGACGGGCGCGATGGTGCCTCTCCGGACCATAGTGTCAATCACCACCGTGCTCGCGCCCTTTGTCATCTCGCGTTACAATTTGTCGGTGGCTGCACCGATCAACGGGCAGGCAGCACCCGGCGGTAGTTCCGGTGCGGCAATGGATGCCATCGAACGTGTGGCGGCTGCGGAACTGCCTGCGGGCTACGGCTATGAGTGGTCCGGGCTGTCCTACCAGGAGCGGCGCAGCAGCGGCCAGGAACCCATCATCTTTGCCTTGGCCTTCCTCTTTGCTTACCTGTTTCTGGTTGCACAGTACGAGAGTTGGCTGCTGCCCATTGCCGTCATCCTTTCGCTCGGGGCCGCTTTGTTCGGCGCGGCTGGGTCACTGACGCTTTTTGGATTGCAGAACAGCCTTTACGCACAGATTGCCATCGTGTTGTTGATTGGACTGGCATCGAAGAACGCCATCCTGGTCGTCGAGTTCGCGAAGGAACGTCGGGAGGAAGGGCGATCGATCGGGGAGGCCGCCCGGCTGGGGGCGGAACAGCGGTTCCGGGCCGTCCTGATGACGGCATCAAGTTTCATATTTGGGATCATTCCCCTGGCTGTTGCGACAGGGGCTGGCGCAGGCGCGGGCCGAGCGGTCGGTGTCACCATCCTTGGCGGCATGCTGGGGGCGACAACGATCGGCCTCTTTATCATCCCAACCCTGTTCGCGTTGGCACAGCGGCTTGCCGAGCTGGGCCCTCGACACAGTGCATCTGATGCAATGGCAGAGCCTGAAGTGAGGAGAAGGACATGACGAGCTACATCACCGGTTCTTCTGCAGTCTCTTATGTACCGCCGACCTGGGTCAGGGTCCTGCTCGGGATGATCCTGATCCTGGGAGGAGTGATTGTGCTGGGCGACGTGGCGCTGGCCACGCTCGTCAGTGCACTGTTGATCGGATTCACGGCAATTGCTGTCGGGGCATTCGAAATTGTCCACGCCTTCTGGACAAAAGGATGGGGTGGCTTTTTCTGGCAGATTCTGCTCGGCGGCCTCTACATCGCATTCGGCCTGTTGGTCGTTAACCAACCGGCTTCTGGAGCATTGGTACTGACGTTTGTTCTTGGACTGATGCTCCTGGCGTCCGGCGTTGTCCGCATAGTCATGGCGATCCGGAACTGGCGCGACATGGGCTGGGTCATGGCGATATCCGGCCTTTTGGGAGTGCTTGCAGGACTGATCATCCTGATGGGATGGCCGATATCCGGCCTCTGGGCACTCGGTCTTCTTCTCGCCGTCGATCTTTTATCGCATGGAGTCGCCTGGCTGACTTATGGATGGCTGCCGTCAGCTCAATCAACATAGCGGCATGCGTCGATCGGGAGGGGACAGCGTAGTGATCAGGCAGAACCTCATAATCGTCGGCTGGGGAGGAGCATTTTCCAGAGGGACATATGCATCGGTAAAAGAAAGTGTGCGTGCCACCGCGGCGGCACGCTGCAAGAGGTTCAACGCGCCCACGCAAGATATTCGACACGCTTGCCGGAGACAGGATCATCGTATGCGGCGGGCTTGGTGCTATGTACTATGCCAGCTTCCAGGTCGACGGAACGGGTTCACGCCTCGAGGATGCGTTTGACCTTGGCGCAATAGGCCGCGGAAATCTTATTCATCCGCTTTGCGCCATGTCCGGCATTGTATTTCAGGATGGTGCCGCATGTCGAACCATCGGCCAATTGATGCGCCTTGGCGAGATACTTCATTCCGAACTTGATATTGGTCTCGGGATCGTAGAGCCCCTCCACCGAACCGGAATAGCCCATCATGCGGGCTGTCGCAGGCTTGATTTGCATCAGCCCGATTTCACCCGCGCGCCCACGCGCGTTGGGCTGGAAATTGCTTTCAACGCTCACCACGGCATTGGCCAAATCCACCGGTACTCCGTAGCGTTTGGCATAGCGCGAAATGAGATCGGAGTACCTGTTGCCGCCCCTGTTTTCGCCCTTCGCAATTCTCTGCGGATCTGTTGGATGGAGATTGCTTGCTGCATTTGCCCCAAAGCTTATCATGCCTGCAGCCAGTGCCGCCGCAAGTAGAGTCAGTCTTTTCATGCCTGGATTTTTTCTTTCCTTGTCGCCCAACAAACCATGGACGTGTTTTTTTGATCACCCGGGAAATCCCGCAAACGCCCCCCGGGAACTGCACGGGATGTGCAACTGGCCCACGAATGCGTGTCATTCATGTCGGCGGGCATTCACATTTTTGTGAACGTATGTGGTGCGAGCGCACCTCACGCTACGTTGGGATTGAGGTTAACGAGTTTTGGGACGTTGAATATAGTTGAAGTGCTGTTTCTATAGCAATTGGAGGTTGCAATATCAGATCCAATTGAAATTGTGTACCCCAGTGAGTCCAAGGCAGAAGAGATGCGCTAGTGGCTGCTGGAGCTGCAGAAAGAATATCTGATCAGAATGGGTGATGCCGTGGTGGCCACCAAGACGGATTCCGGCAGGATCGAGCTGAATCAGTTAATGAACACGACAGCAGCCGGAGCCGTTTCTGGTTTTGGGGTCTGTTAATCGGCGTTCTGTTTCCTCGGATCGACCGCGGGCGAGCGGCGTGAGAAGGTGTCGACCACCGTCAGCACGCGGATCTAGCGACTGGTTGCCAACTGCTCGTGAGCGAAATCCATGGCCCAGACATCCTTGGAATGCACGGCCTCTCTCCTGTCTTCGTGCAGCTTGGCTTTCACCCGTCGCTTCGGCGGCTTGTTGCGGATTTGCAGGCCCAACTCCTTGCAGGGGCGATAGATTCGCCGGCGTTCACGGGCCAACCCTCCCGGCGTAGCAGAACATGGACGCGCCGGTAGCCGTAGCGCACCCGCGTTGCCCGATCTCCTTGATCCTGGCATTCAAGGCAGCCTGGTACGCCTCGGAAAACTCCACCTTCCGGCGATCCAAAGTCGGGTCGCACGTCAGTTGTCGGTATCGCAATGCTCAGAACGCTCCGAAATTCGGGAAGCACGTCAATGCGCCCATTCTAATTTATCGGGCCTGGTACGCTTAGCCAGGCAACTCAAACCCCTGATATTGCGGATGCGACGATCTCAAGACGGAAATCCAACACCTCCAAGTTGGAGCATGTGGGAACCCGTCATTTGGTCGGGCTTGGTTTCACATTTTGAACAAAAGCAGTTTGGTTAGGCTCGCTCACCAAATCCGCGCTTTTGGGACGCTTCGAGCGATTCCAGCATCCGATCGGTTGCCGAAACGTGCCGATAGAGCTCATCCAGCAGGCTGTCGACCGTATCCATCTTCTCGCTGGCAACGGCGAAGACCTCCTGGGATGCAGCTCGTAGCTTGGGATCGGCAACCTTCTCCATCAACAAGTCCAGAGCGTCATATCGATAGCGCGCATGGGCGAGGGAATCCTTCAAGTCGATCACCTGCTTGCGTATCGGATCGAGTACATCGCCTAATCTGACCATTGCGATACCTCCAGGCAGTTGTCGACAACATTATCGCATCGGTCACAGAGGCGCATGACCAATATTCTCTGAAAATGCACTTTCGCGCGGATGGGTTGGAAGGCGTCAGAACGATTCAGTCAAGCTCAGAATGGAAGTACATGTGACGCAATCTGTAGAGTGACGGTATTTGGTCAATCGAAATCAACATTGCCCATACGGTGCAGAAGGTCTATTATTTCACTCCATTCAGATTGGTCGCATTGATCAAGCGCGTTGGCGATTGGCCAGAACGTTCTGCTCCTTCCAGAGATGCGCAAATGACCGAAAATAACAATGATGATCGTCGATCAAGACCCGAGGCGGGATCACTCACTAGAATGAGTTCATGGCCCCGCTGGTTCAAGTACCTCTTTCTTACATTGGCAGCTCTCGCTGGTGGAACTGTATGGGGATTGAGTGTAGCGATGATGCATGCGCCATTGTGGTTGATCTTGTCGGGAGGGACCCTTGTCGCGGTGTTCATCTTCACTTTCTTCAGGAAGGAGGATCCGGACTGAGACCGACCTACATGTGCCGATGTTCTGTTTTTCTGCAGAGGTGGTGGTTTTTATGTAGAGCAAGAGGAGCATCTCATGCGCTTTTCAGGCGTAGTTATTGCCCTGTTCCTGTCGGGATGTCAGACACAGGGAGGATCGGTCCACCGCGGCCCGTCGCAACAGAATGAAGTAGCATGTCTTACAGGAACTGCCACGGGAGCGGTAGTGGGTGGCTTGGTTGGCAGTACTATCGGTGCTGGACGCGGCCGTACGCTGGCGACGGCGGCAGGCGTCGGGGTCGGTTCGGTTGCTGGCACCCAACTTTCCTGCTGAGCGATTGGGAGAGTGCAATGAACCACTACCAAACCGCACTGAGTTTCGTGGCAGCGACATTGCTGGCAGGTTCAGCCATGGCGCAGGGTACCACGCCGTTGACGCAGCAGCACGCCGACTTCCTTGACCAAAACAGGGATGGTGCCGTCAGTCCGCAGGAATACAACAGCTACCTCTCGAACGCCTTCCGGTACCTGGACGTCGACGGGAATGGATCGCTTAGCCGCAGCGAGGTGGGCGATCTATTGTCTGATAGCCAATTCTCTGCAATTGACGGGAACGGTAACGGTCGGGTGAGCCAGCAGGAGCTCTTAGGCCAGGGTCAAAAGGATTTCGCAACGGCAGACAGGGACGGCTCTGGCAGCTTGCGATAGCGACGGACACCGAAATGCGGCCCGTTGGGACAACGAGCTGCATCGAGCCGCTCCTGGCCAGCGAGCAATTGAGGCAATCCCCATGGAGCCCAAGGTAAGGTCTTTGCTGATATTTGGAAGCATCCTGCTCGCCGCAGGCGTAATATATCTGCTGGCCAACAGTCTTATGTAATGCCGACGATGACATGAGGAGTGGATCATGCCTCACGATCAGCGACTTGGCCTTTGGAGCCGAATTCGCGGGAAAGATGCTTCGCGCGGGAGTTCCGTGCTCAGAATCGTGGCGTTGGTGATCTTGATACTGTTCATCATCGGCGTACCAGCCGCCAAGCTGCTGCCCTATCTGTTTGGACGACCATTGCCGCATTGAATGTGGTTCTGACGGCGAAGGGCAAGCCACCGTGGCGGTGTCGACGATCGGCCTTTTGTCCACGGTGGCTCCACGCCGCCTCAAGTTGGGCGGGTTTGCGGCTAACCCTCGCCACGTGCCGCGTGGCGGAGATGCTGCGCTTCTGTTAAATTCCCGGAGCAGTTCCTCTCTACTCAATCCCGGCGAGCGGTTCGCCAACCTGATTCAAGGCGTAGTGTTGAAAGAGCGGCAATGAAAAATACACTCTTCATACTGTTCCTGTCGGCATTTCTCGTCACCGCTGCATCAGCACAGTTCATTGGGCCGAGCCATTATGAGCGGGTCACCACAGTTGAGCAGGCGCAAGCCGCGCGCCGGGGCCGGTCAGTCACCCTCGACGGTTTTGTCGTCAAACATCTTCGTGGGCGCTACTACTTGTTTCGCGACGCGACGGGAGAGATGCGAGTCAAGATCCGGCGCCTTGTTTGGCGCGACCGAAGGGTGACTTCGAAAACACCGGTTCGACTCGTGGGCCAAATAGATCGCGATTTCCGAGAACTCTATATCAATGTCGATCGTGTGGAAGTGCTGGAATAGTGCGTTCACGTTCTTTAGGCATTTCTGGAGTGAATAGCCCCGAGTTTCGTGGACGCCCTCGGGTTACATTTCCTGCTGCCGTTCAAACTCTACGGGTGACAGCATCCCGTTCCTGACGTGCTTGCGCTTCGGGTTGTAGAACATCTCAATGTAGTCGAACACGTCCTGCCTTGCCTGCTCGCGTGTTCGGTAGGTCCTGCGCCGGATCCTCTCGCGCTTGAGGAGGTTGAAGAAGCTCTCTGCTACAGCGTTGTCGTGGCAGTTTCCGCGCCGGCTCATCGAGTGCTCAAGGTTGTGGTGCTTCAGGAACACCGCCCAGTCCATGCTGGTGAATTGCGAGCCTTGATCGGAATGGACCAACACCTTGCTCTTCGGCTTTCGACGCCACACCGCCATGAGCAAAGCCTGCAGCACGACATCAGTAGTCTGCCGGCTCTGCAGCGACCAGCCGATCACGCGGCGCGAGAATAGATCGATCACCACGGCCAGATAGGCAAAGCCCTCCTGGGTTCTGATGTAGGTGATATCTGTCACCCACGCCCTGTCTGGCGCATCGACATCGAACTGCCGAGCAAGGGTGTTGTCGACCACGACCGACGGCTTGCCACCATAGGATCCGGGCCGACGCTTGTATCCGATCTGCGCCTTGATCCCGGCCAGCTTGGCGAGACGGGCGATGCGGTTGGCGCAACTGCTCTCTCCCTGATCAAGAAGGTCGTCGTGCAGCTTGCGATAGCCGTAGACCCTGCCGCTCTCCTTCCAGGCCTTGTTGAGAAGCTCGGTCTGACGTGCGTCTTCTCGAGCCCGCTTGCTCAACGGGTTCTTCAGCCAGGCATAAAAGCCGCTGGGTCGGATGCGCAGGCAGCAACACATCGCCCGCACCTTGAACTGCTGGCGATGCTGGGCAACGAACGCGTATCTCACCTTGCATCCTTGGCGAAATACGCGGTGGCTTCCTAAGAAACACTCGCTGCTGCTGGCGCGGGAGCCAGTTCGTAGCCGAGAGATCGGGCTCGACGCTGGAGGTTTGCAAGAACGCGTGTTCGATGCCGCTCGTCATAGGCTGCCGCTCCTGGGTCGCTATAGGTCATGCC
>CAWZZC010000003.1:0-4599 GCA_963966365.1 Mesorhizobium sp.
CTCGCTTGAACGTCGACGCACGTTCGGAGACCGAGTGGGGCACGCTGCGTGGCTTCATGCGTTTCCAGGCCGACTGGGGCAATGGTCTTGACGATGGCATCAGTGTTGGGGACGTGAGCGACGTCTTGGACGGTGACTACCAACCGAGCGCCTTTAGCGGTGACGGTCCGGTCGGCATCGACCAGGCGATCGTCCAGCTCGGCGGCTTCTATGCCGGTTACACCGAGTCGGCCTTCGCTGCTCCGTGGGGACTGCCCGGCCCGGCGCGTTTCGGCATCCTGCACACGGACCAGGGCGGCAACTACGCCGACCAGCAGCGTCACCAGATTGGCTACGTGTTCAACGGCGGCAACGGGTTCTTCGGCTCGATCGTCTTGGAAGACGACAACTATCGTGCGTCTCAGCAGGCTGAAGCTCTTGCCGAGGCATTGGGTGCTTCCGGTATTGCCGTTGAATCGCTGGACCCGGATAACGACGGCTACATGCCTGACGTTGTCGGCACTGTGGGCTTGAACCAGGGCTGGGGCGCCGTGTGGGCTGGTGTCGCCTATGACGAGTCGCGCAGCGAAGTGGGCGTGCGCGCCGGCCTGCAGTGGAACGTTCCGAATTCGCCTGGCTCCTCACTTCGATTTGGTGGATTCTACGCGTCCGATCCCAACGCCTACGCGGTCGCCATGCCGATCGCCGGTCAGGCCGAATGGTCGCTCGCGGCTTCATACCATCACCAGTTCAACCCGCAGTGGGGTGCTGAGATCGGTGCGCAGTACATGAGCGGTTTCGATACGCCGGGCGCAGACTCCGATGGCTACATGGTTGAAGCCGCGGCGATCTGGGAGCCGGTTACGAACTTCGACGTCCGTCTTGAGGGCCACTACTACCAGCAGGACGGTCTGACCAACGACGAAGACACCTGGGACGGTTTCCTCTGGTTCCGCCGCTCGTTCTAAGCTGATCTGTCGATCAGGCAAGCAATGGGCCCGGCGCAATGCGCCGGGCCTTTTTTGTTTGGACCACGATCTGTCGCATCTCCGCAACAGGTTCCTCTCAATATGGATCGCCGCCGCATTTGCGGCAGGCGCCGCATTGACAATCGCCGCCAGTCGAGGCGAGCAATAGGACATTGAGCGATTTCTGGTTGTTGGTAACAAGCCCGCGTCTGCCGCAATGCCGGTATGTTCCGCAGTGCTGATTGTTGGGCGCGACCAATAGATGTTGTGCATGAAGGGGTGTCCGAAGGGCGTCCCCCTATCGTGGAGACCTCACAATGAAATATTTGGGCCTTCTTCTGGGATCTGCGGCGGCGCTGGTTGTAGTCTCCGGTGCGCGCGCTGCCGATGCGGTGATCATCCCGGAGCCTGAGCCTGCGGAATATGTGCGCGTCTGCGATGTATTCGGGTCGGGCTTCTTCTACATACCGGGCACGGAAACCTGCCTTCGCTTCGACGGTTACGTGCGTTACAGCATCGACACCAGCGAAGACGATGACGGCTGGGTCAAGCACACCCGCGTGCGGTTGAACGTCGATGCACGTTCGGAGACTGAATTCGGGATGCTTCGTGGTTTTATTCGCTTTCAGGCTGACTGGGGCAATGGTCTTGACGATGCTATTAGGGTTGGGGATGTGAGTGATGTCTTTGACGGCAACTATACACCGAGCGCCCTTAGTAGCGACGGTCCGGTCGGCATCGACCGGGCAATCGTCCAGATCGGCGGCTTCTATGCCGGTTACACCAATTCCGTATTCGCTGAACCTTGGGGCATCCCTGGTCCAGCCGGCGCAGGCGGCATTCTGCAAACGGATCAGGCCGGTATGTACGCCGATCAGCAACGCCATCAGTTGGGCTATGTCTTCAGCGCCGGCAACGGTTTCTTTGGCTCCGTAGCACTCGAAGACGATAATGATACAGGTAACAATTTCAGCTACGTCGATCCCGACACAGGCGATGCCGTCGTCGTTACGGACGACGGCGATGGCTATATGCCGGACGTTACGAGCATCATTGGCCTGAATCAGGGTTGGGGCGCCGTATGGGCCGGCATCGGCTATGATGAATCTGAAAGCGCGGTCGGCGTCCGCGCGGGCATGCAATGGGATATGCCGAACTCGCCCGACTCGGCGTTCCGGTTCGGTGGCTGGTATGCAAGCGATCCCAATGCCTATGCGGTCGAGATGCCGATCGAAGGGCTGGCCGAATGGTCGCTGGCGGCCTCTTACCACCAACAGTTCAACCCGCAGTGGGGGGTTGACATCGGCGCGCAGTACATGAGCGCCTTCGATGAACCGACTTCCGGCGACGACGGTAGCGGCTATCTGGTTGAGGCCTCATTGGTCTGGGAGCCAGTCACCAATTTCGACATCCGTCTCGAAGGTCACTGGTATCAGCAGAACGACGTCGTGCAGGCCGACGGCAGCCTTTCCGACGACGAGACATGGGACGGCTTCCTCTGGTTCCGCCGCTCCTTCTAGGCATCTGGGCCTACCAAGGCAGACAAGGCCCGGCGCGTCGCGCCGGGCTTCTTTTTGCTGGCGCACATCTTGGTGGTCCGCCCGACGCGCGATTGAAACTTATTCCGATCTTCGGACCGATGCGATAAAGCCATGTCCCGCTCAAACGGAATCGTTCGAGCGAAAGGTAGATGCTTCCAGATATTGATGTAGCGTGCCTTCCAACGGAGCCTGATTCATGACTGTCCGCCCTGCCTTGACGCCACTCGCCAAAAGTCTTCCGTCGACAGTGCCCTTTGTCGGACCGGAAGTGCAGGAGGAAGAGCGCGGGCGCCCATTCCGTGCACGCATCGGCGCCAACGAGAGCGGCTTCGGCCCGTCGCCCCGCGTCATCGAGGCGATGAAAGAGGCGGCGCAGGACATGTGGAAATATTGCGATCCGGAAAACCGTGATCTCAAGCGCGCCCTTGCCGCCCATCATGGGGTGGAGACAGGCAATATCGTCGTTGGCGAAGGCATCGACGGACTGCTTGGCCTCGTGGTCCGGCTTTTCGCCGCGCCGGGGGCGACCGTGGTTACCTCGCTCGGTGCCTATCCCACCTTCAATTACCACGTTGCAGGATTCGGTGCCCGGCTGGTGACGTGTCCCTATCGTGACGATCGCGAAGACCTGGAAGCACTCGCAGAAGCGGCACGCCGTGAAAAGGCGTCGATCGTCTATCTTTCCAACCCCGACAATCCGATGGGGACGTGGTGGGAGGCCGAGGCGGTCAGCCGCTTTGTCGATGAACTGCCCGAAATGACGATGCTTGTTCTTGACGAAGCCTATGGTGAAACGGCGCCCGAGAGTTCACTTCCGAAGATCGACACTGCCCGCCCCAACGTCCTGCGCATGCGCACCTTCTCGAAGGTCTATGGGCTTGCCGGGCTCAGATGCGGCTATGCGATAGGGGAGGCGGACGTGGTGCGCAGCTTTGACAAGGTGCGCAACCATTTCGGGGTCAATCGCATGGCGCAAACGGCTGCTCTCGCCGCCCTGGCCGACAAGGTCCATCTGCGCTCGGTTGTCACGCGCGTGCGCCAGGCGCGCGAGCGCATATCGGCCATAGCGGAATCGAATGGTCTGCTGGCAATTCCGTCCGGCACCAATTTTGTCACCATCGACTGCGGCCGTGATGGCGGCTTTGCATTGAAGACGATGCAGGAACTGCTCGCGCGTGATGTCTTCGTGCGCAAGCCCATGGCGCCCGGGCTTGACCGGTGTGTGCGGGTCAGTACGGCGCCGAAGGCCGAACTCGACATTTTCGAGGAAGAGTTCCCGAAGGCGCTCGCAGCTGCTCGCATCTGAGAGCTGCAAATCCCGACCAGAAATCGTTCGCCTTGATTCGGGGAGGGCGGGCGAATCTCATGCATCCACACCGGTGTAGAGCGATTCAAACACCGCTGTCGGCGTTCCGTCGGGCGGAATTTCGCTTCATGCGCGTTAGTAAAGCAGTAACGAATAGGCTCCGCCGGAAGGGCGAACGGCGAAATCGTGTCTTTTGTGCAACAGCGCCGCGCTGTCGGGGCGCGCAGACGCCTTCATCGTCGTTATCGTTGTTGAACCAACCAAAGCCGTGAGTAATGTCGCTGGCGAAAGAGGGGCGCGACAGCGAATCTTTTTCGACATTGGGGATGGGCGGATTTGGGGGACGGGCAGCCTTAGCTGTCCTTCAGCAAAATATTGCCTCACACCCTTTTGATTAAAACTTTGACTGGAGGTCAGATTATGAACATCAAGAGCCTGCTTCTCGGCTCAGCTGCGGCGCTCGTCGCAGTCTCCGGTGCTCGCGCCGCCGACGCGGTCGTGATCGCCGAGCCGGAGCCGGTCGAATACGTCCGCGTCTGCGACGTTTTCGGCACCGGTTTCTTCTACATCCCGGGCACTGAAACCTGCCTGAAGTTCGACGGTTACGTGCGTTATCGCATCGGCGCTAGTGAAGCAGTTGATGGTTGGACGAAGCGCACCCGCGCTCGCTTGAACGTCGACGCACGTTCGGAGACCGAGTGGGGCACGCTGCGTGGCTTCATGCGTTTCCAGGCCGACTGGGGCAATGGTCTTGACGATGGCATCAGTGTTGGGGACGTGAGCGACGTCTTGGACGGTGACTACC
>CAWZZC010000004.1:0-19552 GCA_963966365.1 Mesorhizobium sp.
AGCGTCGATCATGTCATACGCCTTGAACTCACCGAAGTACTTCGTGATCGCCGCCGTCAACGACGTCTTGCCATGGTCAACGTGACCAATCGTGCCAATGTTCACATGCGGCTTCGTACGCTCGAATTTACCTTTTGCCATGTGAAATCTCCATTTCCTGCTGCCCGTTCGGGGCTATCGTTGAACTTTGCGCCAACCCGACGGGATTACGCGTACTTTTTCTGGATTTCCTGGGCGACAGCCGTCGGCACAGGCTCATAGTGATCGAACTGCATCGTGTACTGGGCGCGGCCCTGAGACATCGAGCGCAGATTGTCGACGTACTTGAACATGTTGGCGAGCGGCACCATCGCATTGACGACCGTTGCGATACCGCGGGCTTCAGTGCCCTGGATCTGGCCGCGACGCGAATTCAGGTCACCGATGACGTCGCCGACATAATCCTCAGGCGTCACGACCTCGACCTTCATGATCGGCTCGAGCAACTGGGCGCCGGTCTTCTGCGCGCCCTCACGGAACGCGGCACGCGCCGCGATCTCGAACGCGAGCACCGAAGAGTCGACGTCGTGGTAGGCACCATCGATCAGCGTCGCCTTGACACCCAGCATCGGGAAGCCAGCAACCGGGCCGGACGACAGCACGCTCTCGATGCCCTTCTGGACACCGGGGATGTACTCCTTCGGCACCGAACCGCCGACGATCTTGGATTCGAACACGAAATCCTCGCCTTCCGGATTGGGCTCGAACACGATCTTGACGCGCGCGAACTGACCGGAACCACCCGACTGCTTCTTGTGGGTGTAGTCGATCTCGGCCGCCTTGGTGATCGTCTCGCGGTAGGCCACCTGGGGCGCACCGACGTTGGCCTCGACCTTGAACTCACGCTTCAGGCGATCGACGATGATGTCGAGATGCAGCTCGCCCATACCGGCGATGATGGTCTGGCCGGATTCCTCGTCGGTCTTGACGCGGAAGGACGGATCCTCGGCCGCCAGGCGATTGAGGGCCATGCCCATCTTCTCCTGGTCACCCTTGGTCTTCGGCTCGATGGCGATCTGGATCACCGGATCCGGGAACTCCATGCGCTCCAGAACGACCGGCTTCAGCGGATCGCAAAGCGTGTCACCGGTGGTCGTCTCCTTCAAACCGGCCAGAGCAACGATGTCGCCCGCATATGCCTCATCAATGTCCTCACGCGAGTTCGAATGCATCTGCAGCATACGGCCGATGCGCTCACGCTTGCCCTTGACGGTGTTTTCGAGCGACACACCCTTCTTCAGCACACCGGAATAGATGCGGCAGAAGGTCAGCGAACCGACGAACGGGTCGTTCATGATCTTGAAGGCCAGCATGGAAACCGGCTCATCGTCAGACGACTTGCGGGAAATCTCTTCCTCGTTCTTCGGGTCGATGCCCTTGATCGCCGGCACGTCGACCGGGGAAGGCAGAAAGTCCACGACCGCGTCGAGCAAGGGCTGGACGCCCTTGTTCTTGAATGCAGAGCCACAGAACATCGGAAAGAACTTGACCGCGACCGTGCCCTTGCGGATCAGCGCGCGCAGCTCATCGTTCGACGGCATTGTGCCCTCGAGATAAGCCTCAAGCGCAGCCTCATCCATCTCGACCGCAGTCTCGATGAGCTGCTCGCGATACTCCTCGGCCTTCTCCCTCAGGTCAGCCGGAATCTCGACAATATCCCATTCGGCACCGAGGTTCTCGGACTTCCAGACCAGGGCGTTCATCTCGATCAGATCGACGACACCGGCAAACTCGCTCTCGGCGCCGATCGGCAGCTGCATGACGACGGGCGTCGCACCGAGGCGGGACTTGACCATCTCCACCGAGCGATAGAAGTCGGCGCCGATCTTGTCCATCTTGTTGCAGAAGATCATGCGCGGCACGCGGTACTTGTCCGCCTGACGCCACACGGTCTCGGTCTGCGGCTCGACGCCGGCATTGGCATCCAGAAGAGCGATTGCGCCGTCAAGAACACGCAGCGAACGCTCGACCTCGATGGTGAAGTCGACGTGCCCGGGCGTGTCGATGATGTTGAAACGACGCTTCTTGCCGTCACGGCCCTGCCAGAACGTGGTGGTGGCAGCGGACGTGATCGTGATGCCACGCTCCTGCTCCTGCTCCATCCAGTCCATGGTCGCGGCGCCGTCGTGCACTTCACCGATCTTGTGCGACTTTCCGGTGTAGAACAGGACGCGCTCGGTCGTGGTGGTCTTGCCGGCGTCGATGTGCGCCATGATGCCGAAGTTGCGATAGTCTTCGATTTTATAATCGCGGGCCATGGGAGTTGCCTTTCGCTTCTTTTCTCGCGCCGCCGATTACCAGCGGTAGTGGGCGAAGGCGCGATTGGCTTCCGCCATGCGGTGCGTGTCTTCGCGCTTCTTGACGGCGGAGCCGCGATTGTTGGACGCATCCAGCAGTTCGCCAGACAAACGCTCGATCATCGTGGTCTCGTTGCGGCCGCGGGCAGCATTGATCAGCCAGCGGATCGCGAGAGCCTGACGACGCTCGGGACGCACATCGACGGGCACCTGGTAGGTAGCACCACCGACACGACGCGACCGAACCTCGATATGCGGCGCAACATTGTCCAGCGCCTGATGGAACACCGCCACAGGCTCCTGCTTGGTCTTTTCTTCGACCTGATCGAGCGCGCCATAGACGATGCTTTCGGCAACCGACTTCTTGCCGTGCAACATGATGGCGTTCATGAATTTCGTAATGACAAGATCGCCGAACTTCGGATCCGGATTGATCTCGCGCTTCTCTGCTCTGTGACGTCGGGACATATGTCTTGTCTCTCACCTCAAAGGCTCGGCGCACAAAAAGAAAGCGCCGAAGCCGGGAACCCCTTACTTCGGACGCTTGGCGCCGTATTTCGAGCGCCGCTGCTTGCGGTTCTTCACACCCTGGGTGTCAAGCACGCCACGAATGATGTGGTAGCGCACGCCGGGCAGATCCTTCACACGACCGCCGCGGATCATGACCACGGAGTGCTCCTGAAGATTATGCCCCTCACCCGGGATATAACCGATCACCTCGAAGCCGTTGACGAGACGAATCTTCGCCACCTTGCGCAACGCCGAGTTCGGCTTCTTTGGCGTCGTCGTGTAGACGCGCGTGCAAACACCACGCTTCTGCGGGTTGGCCTGCATGGCCGGAACCTTGTTGCGCTTCACCGGCGCAATGCGCGGCTTGCGGATCAGCTGGTTTACGGTAGGCATTAAACCTTCCTCTGTTACAAATTCCGTGTCTCAAGCCCATTTCGGGGCCGCCAGAAGCGCTATTTCCATACGCAAAACCGGGCAAAAGCCGCTTCGTGCGGATCAGCCCGATCAATAAAGCAGAGGAAGCGAGAGCCGCTTCGTGCGCGCCGGAGATGTATTCGCTCGTAAAACGAACCCTGTTTGAGACGATAGTTTAGGGCGCGTCGCCCTGAACAGCCAAGTCTCACATCGGCTCAGACGCCGCGGTAGATACTCACAACTTGGCGGATCGTCAAGCCTTTGGGCCAAATAAATGCGTTTCCGGGCCGCCCGCGAGCAGCTTCAACGAGGCATAAGCAGCATTATTACCCTATTCCAACAAGGATGGCCCTATTGTTTCTTCCCCTGCCCTGTCGCCGCGGCTCTCTTCATGCAAAAAATGGGATGATCAAACGGATCATACTCCAACTCCCTGGCATCGCGACTCATCATGTTGATTCCATGTATCGCCATTGCGACAAACCGAGTCGGGTATGCGGGCCGGGAACCACGCTAGAGGGAATCACATCGTGAACGACAACGAAGAGCCGCACGTCATCATCATCACTGGACGTGTCTGGCGCCAGAAGGGCGACGAAGCGATGGGGGTGCACATCCTGTTGCGCGCGCCCGATGACGACAGTGCAGTGCGCATTGCACTGGAGTCACTGGCGCGCGAGGGCTACGCGGAAGCCGAGCTTGATCAGATCGGCGAATTGCAGGGTGAACCCGACGAGGAACCGCACCTTTCAGCCTATCAGGGTGCACTTGAGGGCGAAGTTTCAATTGTGACCTTCGATGAGCCCCTATGATTTGGTCTGACATGGAGTGATCGAACGGGCGGCTCGCCCGAACGGCTGATGAAGCGACATCTGCTCATCCTCTCGAAGACGTGATATTTGTTTCCATTGCAGTTCGTCGATCAAGTTGATTGCGGACTTCCTTCTGAGTGTCGAAACGATGCGCCTGGTCGTCGCGGTGGTCGATGTGGCAGGAAACGCGCTGCGCCTTGCCTTTGCGCTGTTGTCCCTGGGGCTCATGGCCGTGGCCGCCGGGGCCCAGGAACTTCAGGGCCCATTGCCAGGATTTTCCGCGTGGACAGGTGATCTCGACGGGATGGAAGAACGCCGCCTCGTCCGCATCATCGTGCCATTCAGCAAGACCATCTACTTTATCGACCGGGGCCAGGAATTCGGTACGGCCGTGGAGTTCGGCAAGGCTCTCGAAGACTATCTGAACAAGGGCCGCAAAAAGCAGATCGAGAAAATTCGGGTCGCGTTCGTGCCGACGGCCAGGGACGGGCTGATTGCTGCGCTCAACGAAGGACGTGGCGATATCATTGCCGCAAACCTCACGGTTACACCCGAACGGCTTCGCCAGGTCGACTTCACCGATCCCTTTGCGAAAGGCGTAAGGGAAATTCTTGTCACCGGCCCAACCGCCCCGCCGGTGACCAGTCTCGACGATCTGGCGGGCAAGGAGGTGCGGGTGCGCGCATCGAGCAGCTATTACGAGCACCTGCAGAAGATCAACACCATGCGTCGCGATCAGGGCGAAGCCGAAATCCTCCTGCGTCCAATTGACGAGAATCTGGAAGACGAGGATCTCATGGAGATGGTCAATGCCGGCCTGCTCGCATGGTGCGTCGTCGACGATCACAAGGCCAGGATCTGGGCCGACATCTTCGAAAGCATCACATTGCACGACGACATCGCGGTGGCGGAGAACAGCGAGATCGCCTGGGCGATCCGCAAGAACAGCCCCGAACTCGCGGCAGCGTTGAACACCTTCGTCAAGGAGCACAAGGTTGGCACGACGTTCGGGAACATCATCAAGAAGCGATACTATCAGAACGACAAGATGGTACGCGCAGCCTATGCGCCAACCGAGATAGAGAAGTTTCGTACGCTTCGTTCCTATTTCGACAAGTACGGGGCAACCTATTCCTTCGACGCCCTGGTACTGGCTGCCCAAGGCTATCAGGAATCGCACCTGGACCAGAGCAAGAAAAGCCCGCGCGGCGCAGTCGGAATCATGCAGCTGCTGCCATCTACCGCCGCAGACAAGGCCGTGGCCATCACGGGTATCGACAGGGATGCGGCGCGCAACATCGAGGCGGGCGCCAAGTATCTCAGATATCTTGCGACGACTTATCTCAACGAGCCGGAACTGGACCCGATCAATCAGGCATTGCTGGCTCTGGCGGCCTACAATGCCGGCCCCGGCAATCTGCGCAGGATGCGCGCGCAGACCGTGGAAATAGGGCTCGATCCGGACAAATGGTTTGGCAATGTCGAGAATGGCGCGGCCCAGCTTATCGGTCGCGAGACCGTTCAGTATGTCAGCAACATCTTTAAGTACTACGTCGCCTACACACTGCTTTCCGACATGGAGAAATAGGCGTTCCGCCAGCTCTCAACCGCAGACTGCATGGCACGCACTATAAAAAAGGCCGCCCGGCGGGGCATTACCCGGGCGGCCCAAAATACGCGGCCAAGAGGTCAGAAACCCGTTTCGATGCCGCTGTGACAGGTAAGCGGGGATCGATATATTCGTATGTGAGAAATTTCACCTTCGACGTCGCCATACAGCAATTTCTGGCTGCAAAGCGGAAAGTCTCCAATTCTTGCCTGTGCCCGTGGACGATCGTATTCCGATCTGCCGGCCGATGCACAGGGCTTTGCGATCTTCACTTGCCCCTCCACATCGACAGGTTCCACGGCAACGAAAAAGGGCCACCGGACGAACCGGCGGCCCTCTTCATCACGTCAAGCATGTCCCGATCAGGCCACTGCGTTTTGGCGCCCCATGGCCCGACGGCGACTATTGCGCCGGTGTCGACGACATGTCCGCCAGCATCGCATCCGCGGACTCTGCACCGGACGACTTGCGACGCTCGTCGAGGATGAGCTCGTCGCGCTGTGTCGCAATCCGCCGGATCTGGCTCATCTGGCCGCCGGTACCGGCCGGGATCAGACGTCCGACGATGACGTTCTCCTTGAGCCCCTGCAGCGTGTCGGTCTTGCCGGCCACAGCCGCCTCGGTGAGAACGCGGGTCGTCTCCTGGAAAGAGGCCGCCGAAATGAAGGACGGCGTCTGCAGCGAAGCCTTGGTGATGCCGAGCAGCACCGGCTGTCCCTGCGCGGGCTTCTTGCCCTCCTCGACAAGGCGCTCGTTGATCTCATCGAACTCGATCGCATCGACATGATCGCCGGGGATGTAGATGGAATCGCCCTGCTCCGTGATCTCGACCTTCTGCAGCATCTGGCGAACAATCACCTCGATGTGCTTGTCGTTGATGAGAACGCCCTGAAGCCGGTAGACCTCCTGGATCTCATTGACGAGGTACGACGCAAGCGCCTCCACGCCCTTGATCGCCAGAATGTCGTGCGGCGCCGGATTGCCGTCGAGAATATAGTCGCCCTTCTCGATGGTATCGCCATCCTGAAGATGGAACGGCTTGCCCTTCGGGATCAGGTACTCGACCGGCTCCATGCTTTCGTCGTGCGGCACGATCGAGATGCGGCGCTTGTTCTTGTAGTCCCGGCCGAAGCGAACGGTGCCGTCGATCTCCGCGATGATGGCATGATCCTTCGGACGCCGTGCCTCGAAGAGCTCGGCCACGCGCGGAAGACCGCCGGTGATGTCCTTCGTCTTCGCGCTTTCCATGGGGATACGCGCAATGACGTCGCCCGGCTTGACCGTTGCGCCCGGCTCGACCGAAAGGACCGCCTCGACCGAGAGCATGAAGCGTGCGTCGCCGCCCTTGGCGAGCTTTGCCACCTTGCCCTTGGAATCGAGCACCGTGATCGCGGGCTTCAGATCGGCACCGCGCGGCGTCGTACGCCAGTCGATGACCTCACGCTTGGTGATGCCCGTCGACTCGTCGGCCGTTTCCTGCACCGAAATGCCGTCCACCAGGTCCTCGAACTCGACCCGGCCCTCGACCTCGGTGAGGATGGGACGGGTGTAGGGGTCCCACTCGGCGAGGCGCTGACCGCGCTTGACCTTGTCGCCATCGTCAACAAACAGGCGCGAACCGTAGGTGACACGATGCGATGCGCGCTCCTTGCCCGCTTCGTCAATGATGACGACAGACATGTTGCGGACCAGAACGACCAGGTGGCCGTCGGAGTTGCGCACCACGTTGCGGTTGCGAATCTGGATCGTGCCCTCGTAGGAAGCCTCGAGGAACGACTGGTCGACAACCTGTGCCGTGCCGCCCATGTGGAACGTACGCATGGTGAGCTGCGTGCCCGGTTCGCCGATCGACTGTGCGGCGATGACGCCGACAGCCTCACCCTGATTGACCGGCGTACCCCGGGCCAGGTCTCGGCCGTAGCAGACCGCACAGACGCCGACCTTCACTTCGCAGGTCAGCGCGGAGCGGATGCGGACGGTCTGGATGCCGGCCTTCTCGATGGCGTCGATGTCGCGCTCGTCGATCAGCGTTCCACTCTTCACGAGCAGTTCGCCGGTCGTCGGGTGCAGGATGTCGTCGAGCGCCGTGCGGCCGAGGATGCGCTGGCCGAGCGAAGCAACGACCTGACCGGCGTCGACGATCGCCTGCATGGTCAATCCCTTCTCGGTACCGCAATCGGTCGCATTGACGATGCAGTCCTGCGCCACGTCGACCAGACGCCGCGTCAGATAGCCCGAGTTGGCCGTCTTCAGAGCGGTATCGGCCAGTCCCTTGCGGGCGCCGTGGGTGGAGTTGAAGTACTCCAGAACGGTCAGACCTTCCTTGAAGTTCGAGATGATCGGCGTCTCGATGATCTCGCCCGACGGCTTGGCCATGAGGCCGCGCATGCCGGCAAGCTGACGCATCTGAGTGGGCGAACCACGCGCACCGGAATGCGACATCATGTAGATCGAATTCATCGGCTTCTGACGGCCGGAATCATCGAACTCGATGGCCTTGATGCGTCCCATCATCTCGTCGGCGACCTTCTCCGAGCACTTGGCCCAGGCGTCGACGACCTTGTTGTACTTCTCGCCCTGCGTGATCAGGCCGTCGTTGTACTGCTGCTCGTATTCCTTGGCGAGCGCCTCGGTCTTGGCCACGAGGTCCGCCTTGGCATCGGGAATGAGCATGTCGTCCTTGCCGAACGAGATGCCGGCCTTGCACGCATGGGAGAAGCCAAGCTGCATGATGCGGTCACAGAAGATGACCGTCTCTTTCTGACCGCAATGGCGATAGACCGTATCGATCATCCGGGAGATGTTCTTCTTCGTCATCTCCTGATTGCAGGTGTCGAAGGGAACATTCACATTCTTCGGCAACAGTTCACCGATGATCATGCGGCCAGGTGTCGTCTCGTGGACCTTGGAGACGGGGTTTCCATCCGCGTCCACGGTCTTGAAACGGCCCTTGATCTTGGTGTGCAGCGTGACCGCCTTGGTCTCCAGAGCATGATGCAACTCGCCCATGTCGGCAAAGACCATGCCTTCGCCGGGTTCGTTCTGGTTCATGATCGACAGGTAGTAGAGGCCGAGCACCATGTCCTGCGACGGCACGATGATGGGAGCACCATTGGCCGGATGCAGGATGTTGTTGGTCGACATCATCAGAACGCGGGCTTCAAGCTGCGCTTCCAGCGACAGCGGCACGTGGACCGCCATCTGGTCGCCGTCGAAGTCGGCGTTGAACGCCGTACAGACCAGCGGATGCAGCTGGATCGCCTTGCCTTCGATCAGCACCGGCTCGAACGCCTGAATGCCGAGCCTGTGGAGCGTCGGCGCCCGGTTAAGCAGAACAGGATGCTCGCGAATGACCTCGTCGAGGATATCCCAGACTTCGGGACGCTCCTTCTCGACAAGCTTCTTGGCCTGCTTGACGGTCGAGGAATAGCCCTTCGCGTCGAGCCGCGCATAGATGAACGGCTTGAACAGCTCGAGCGCCATTTTCTTCGGCAGGCCACACTGATGAAGCTTGAGCTCCGGACCGGTCACGATCACCGAACGGCCGGAATAGTCGACGCGCTTGCCGAGCAGGTTCTGACGGAACCGGCCCTGCTTGCCCTTCAACATGTCCGAAAGCGACTTCAGCGGACGCCGGTTGGCGCCGGTGATGACGCGACCGCGGCGGCCGTTGTCGAACAGCGCGTCGACGGCTTCCTGCAACATCCGCTTCTCGTTGCGGATGATGATGCCCGGCGCGCGCAGTTCGATGAGCCGCTTCAGGCGGTTGTTGCGGTTGATCACGCGGCGATAGAGATCGTTGAGATCCGACGTCGCAAAGCGGCCGCCGTCCAGCGGAACCAGCGGGCGCAGATCCGGCGGAATAACCGGAATGATCTTCATGATCATCCATTCGGGACGATTGCCGGACTCAAGGAAGTTCTCCACCACCTTGAGGCGCTTCAGGAGCTTCTTCTGCTTCAGTTCCGAGGTCGTGGTGGCCAGTTCGTCACGCAGATCGACGGCAATCTTGCCGAGATCCATAGACGCGAGAAGCTCGTGAATGGCTTCAGCGCCGATCATGGCCGTGAAGGAATCCTCGCCGTACTCGTCGACGGCGATCATGTATTCCTCTTCCGACAGAAGCTGATGCAGCTTCAGATCGGTCAGGCCCGGCTCGGTCACGATGTAGTTCTCGAAATAGAGAACGCGCTCGATATCCTTCAGCGTCATGTCGAGCAGCGTACCGATGCGGCTGGGCAAGGACTTCAGGAACCAGATATGGGCGACCGGCGCGGCCAATTCGATGTGACCCATGCGCTCGCGGCGCACGCGCGACAGCGTGACCTCTACACCGCACTTCTCGCAGATGATGCCCTTGTACTTCATGCGCTTGTACTTGCCGCACAAGCACTCGTAATCCTTGATCGGACCGAAGATGCGGGCGCAGAACAGACCGTCGCGCTCCGGCTTGAACGTCCGGTAGTTGATCGTCTCCGGCTTCTTGATCTCGCCATAGGACCAGGACAGGATCTTTTCCGGGCTGGCGAGCGAGATCCGGATGGAATCGAACGTCTGCGCCGGCGCCTGGGTGTTGAAGAGATTCATGACCTCTTGGTTCATGCCGTTCTCCTGTTCGAAGCCGTGGGGCTTCTTCTATTCGAGCAATGCCGGGACATGACCCCGGGCTTGGTGCGCGATCAGCCGGCTCGATGGCCAGGCCGGTGACCGCAAGGAATCGTTTCACCGGCGGACCGCCCGCCGGCAGGAGCGCATCGCGAACGGCTGTTCCGCGATGCGCCGCATTTGCTATTCGGCCGCGTCGGGCAGCTGTGCCGGCGTTTCGTCGAGGGCCGAGTTCTCCAGTTCGACGTTGAGGCCGAGGGAGCGCATTTCCTTGACGAGAACGTTGAAGCTCTCCGGAATGCCGGCTTCGAAGGTGTCGTCGCCGCGGACGATCGCCTCGTAGACCTTGGTACGGCCCGCCACGTCGTCCGACTTCACCGTCAGCATCTCCTGGAGCGTGTACGCCGCGCCATAAGCCTCGAGCGCCCACACCTCCATCTCGCCGAAGCGCTGTCCGCCGAACTGCGCCTTGCCGCCCAGCGGCTGCTGGGTGACGAGCGAGTAAGGGCCGATCGAGCGGGCATGGATCTTGTCGTCGACGAGGTGATGCAGCTTCAACATGTAGATGTAGCCCATCGTCACCTGACGATCGAACGGCTCGCCCGTACGCCCGTCATAGACCGTCGACTGACCGCTCTGATGCAGACCGGCACGCTCCAGCATCTCGTTGATGTCGGCCTCGTGCGCACCGTCAAAGACCGGTGTCGCAATCGACACACCACGCCGGACCTGCTCGGCCACCATGAGGACACCGTCATCATCATACCGGGAGACCGGCTCGTTGCGTCCGTCATCCGGATAGAGCGTCTCCAGCGTCTCACGCAGCGGCTTGATGTCCGTGCTCGCCTTGTAGGCGTCGATCAGTTCCCCGATCTTGCGTCCCATGCCGGCACACGCCCAGCCGAGATGCGTCTCGAGAATCTGTCCGACGTTCATGCGGCTCGGCACGCCCAGCGGGTTGAGCACGATGTCGGCATGGGTTCCATCCTCCAGGAACGGCATGTCCTCGATCGGCACGATGCGCGAAACGACGCCCTTGTTGCCGTGACGGCCGGCCATCTTGTCGCCGGGCTGGATCTTGCGCTTCACCGCGACGAAGACCTTGACCATCTTCATCACGCCGGGGGGCATCTCGTCGCCGCGCTGCACCTTCTCGACCTTGTCCATAAAGCGCTGTTCCAGCGCCTTCTTGGAATCGTCGTACTGGCCGCGCAAAGCCTCCAGTTCGCTCTGCAGCTTCTCGTCCTCAACGGCAAACTGCCACCACTGCGAACGCGGATAGTCGGCCAGGACCTCCTGCGTAATCTTGGTGCCCTTCTTGAAGCCCTTGGGACCGGCAATCGCACCATGATCGGCCAGCATGTCTGCCAGACGGCCGTAGACGTTGCGATCGAGGATCGCCTGTTCGTCGTCGCGGTCCTTGGCCAGACGCTCGATCTCCTCGCGCTCGATCGCCATGGCGCGCTCGTCCTTCTCCACGCCGTGGCGGTTGAAGACGCGCACCTCGACGACGGTGCCGAAGGTACCGGGAGGCATGCGCATGGAGGTATCGCGAACGTCGGATGCCTTCTCGCCGAAGATCGCCCGCAGAAGCTTCTCTTCGGGTGTCATCGGGCTTTCGCCCTTCGGCGTGATCTTGCCCACGAGGATGTCGCCAGGCTGCACCTCTGCGCCAATATAGGTGATACCGGCTTCGTCGAGATTCTTGAGCGCCTCTTCCGAGACGTTCGGAATGTCGCGCGTGATCTCTTCCGGTCCAAGCTTGGTGTCGCGGGCCATGACCTCGAACTCCTCGATGTGGATCGAGGTGAACACGTCATCGCGCACGATGCGCTCGGACAGCAGGATGGAGTCCTCGTAGTTGTAGCCGTTCCAGGGCATGAACGCGACGAGCACGTTGCGGCCGAGTGCCAGATCGCCGAGATCGGTCGACGGGCCATCAGCGATGATGTCGCCCTTCTCGATCCGGTCGCCAACCTTCACCAGCGGACGCTGGTTGATGCAGGTGTTCTGGTTCGAACGCTGGAACTTCATCAGCCGATAGATGTCGACGCCTGACTTTCCGCCATCGAGTTCCTCGGTCGCCCGGATAACGATACGCGTCGCATCGACCTGGTCGACCACGCCGCCGCGGCGCGCCGCAATTGCCGCACCCGAGTCCCGGGCAACGATCGGCTCCATGCCGGTGCCGACGAACGGTGCCTCGGCACGCACCAGAGGCACGGCCTGACGCTGCATGTTGGAGCCCATGAGCGCGCGGTTGGCGTCGTCGTTTTCGAGGAACGGGATAAGCGCGGCGGCAACCGAAACCATCTGCTTCGGCGACACGTCCATGAGATCCACGTTCTCACGCGGCGTCATCATCACCTCGCCGGCATGACGGCAGATTACGAACTCCTCGGCAAAGGCGCCGTCCTTGTCCAACTCGGCATTGGCCTGCGCAACGTAGTGCTTGGCTTCCTCCATGGCCGACAGATAGACGACCTCGTCGGATACCTTGCCGTCCTTGATCTTGCGGTACGGGCTCTCGATGAAGCCGTACTTGTTGACGCGGGCGAACGTGGCAAGCGAGTTGATCAGGCCGATGTTCGGACCTTCCGGCGTCTCGATCGGGCAGATGCGGCCGTAATGGGTGACGTGAACGTCGCGCACCTCGAAGCCGGCGCGCTCGCGTGTCAGGCCGCCCGGTCCAAGTGCCGAAAGACGGCGCTTGTGCGTGATCTCCGACAGGGGATTGGTCTGGTCCATGAACTGCGAAAGCTGCGAGGATCCGAAGAACTCGCGAACGGCAGCAGCAGCCGGCTTGGCGTTGATCAGATCCTGCGGCATGACGGTGTCAATCTCGATCGACGACATGCGCTCCTTGATCGCACGCTCCATGCGCAGCAGGCCGACGCGGTACTGGTTCTCCATCAGCTCGCCGACGGAACGAACGCGACGGTTGCCGAGGTTGTCGATGTCGTCGATCTCTCCCTTGCCATCGCGCAGTTCGACCAGCGTCCTGACGACTGCCAGAATGTCTTCCTTGCGCAGGACACGCACCGTGTCCGGGCAATCCAGTTCGAGGCGCATGTTCATCTTCACGCGCCCGACGGCCGACAGATCGTAGCGCTCGGGATCGAAGAACAGCGAGTTGAACATCGCTTCCGCCGTCTCGAGCGTGGGCGGCTCGCCCGGACGCATGACGCGGTAGATGTCGAACAGCGCGTCCTGGCGCCCTTCGTTCTTGTCGACCGCAAGCGTGTTGCGGATGTAAGCGCCCACATTAACGTGGTCGATGTCGAGCAGGTTGAACTCCTGAAGGTCTGCATCCATCAGCACCTTCAGGGTCTTCTCGTCGATCTCGTCGCCGGCCTCGAGATAGATTTCGCCGGTCTCGACATTGACGATATCCTCGGCCAGATAGGTGCCGAACAGATCGTCTTCCGTCGCCTTGATGGCCTTCAGGCCCTTCTCGGCAAGCTGCTTGGCCTGGCGCGCGGTGATCTTCTTGCCGGCTTCCACGACAACTTCGCCGCTGTCGGCATCAACGAGGTCCGACACGGTCTTGCGGCCGCGGAAACGGTCGGCAGCATAGGGAATGCGCCATTCGTCGCCGTCGCGCTCGACGGTAAGCGTGTTGTAGAAGGTCGAGAGGATTTCCTCGCCGTCCATGCCCAGCGCCATGAGAAGCGACGTAACGGGGATCTTGCGGCGACGGTCGATGCGGGCATGCACGACATCCTTGGCATCGAACTCGATGTCCAGCCATGAGCCGCGATAGGGAATGACGCGTGCGGCGAACAAGAGCTTGCCGGAAGAATGCGACTTGCCCTTGTCGTGATCGAAGAACACACCGGGCGAACGGTGCATCTGCGAAACGATGACACGCTCGGTGCCATTGACGATGAAGGTGCCGTTCGATGTCATGAGCGGCATGTCGCCCATATAGACATCCTGCTCCTTGATGTCCTTGATCGACTTGGCCCCGGTGTCTTCGTCGACGTCAAACACGATGAGCCGCAGCGTGACCTTGAGCGGCGCGGCATAGGTCAGATCGCGCTGGCGACACTCCTCGACGTCGAACTTCGGCGCTTCGAACTCGTAGGTAACGAATTCGAGCATCGACGTACCGGCGAAGTCAGAAATCGGGAAGACAGACTTGAAAACAGCCTGCAACCCCTCGTCGGGGCGCCCGCCCTCGGGCTCCTCCACCATCAGAAACTGATCATAGGATGCCTTCTGAACCTCGATGAGATTCGGCATTTCCGCAACTTCCGGAATCTTTCCGAAGAACTTGCGTACGCGCCTGCGACCATTGAACGTCTGGGTCTGGGCCATCGTCGCTCCTTGCTGCCTTACTGGCTCGTCTCTCAACCGCGCGCTGCGGAACGATCCGCAGCAATCCATTCAAAACGGGTTGAAACCCGTTTCCTGTGGGTCTTTCCGGCCCACAGGAAATGGGTTTCCCTTGCTTGCCCCGAGGCAGACCGGCGAGCGGCAAGCGCCGCCCGCCGGATACGCCTGCTTACTTCAGCTCGACCTTGGCGCCAGCGCCTTCGAGCTGCGCCTTGATCTTGTCGGCCTCGTCCTTGGCCACGCCTTCCTTGACGGGCTTCGGAGCGCCTTCGACCAGGTCCTTGGCTTCCTTCAGGCCAAGGCCGGTGATCGCACGGACTTCCTTGATGACGTTGATCTTCTGAGCGCCCGCATCGGCGAGAATGACGTCGAACTCGGTCTTCTCTTCAGCGGCTTCGCCACCGGCGGCAGCGCCACCGGCTGCAGCGGCAACAGCCACCGGAGCAGCGGCCGAAACGCCCCACTTCTCTTCGAGCATCTTGGAAAGCTCGGCCGCCTCGAGGACGGTCAGGCTCGACAGGTCTTCAACGATCTTAGCAAGATCAGCCATTTGTTCAGTTCCTTATCAGGTTCGAATGTGTGTAGGTGACAGCGAGGAACGGCCTCATGCCGCCTCGTCCTTCCGGGCATAGGCGCCGAACACGCGGGCAAGCTGGCCTGCCGGTGCGTTGACGACCTGAGCGATCCGGGTTGCCGGCGTCTGAATCATGCCGACGATCTTGGCGCGAAGCTCATCGAGCGACGGCATCGTCGCAAGCGCCTTCACCCCATCGGCGTCAAGACGGGTTGCGCCCATAGCGCCACCGAGAATGATGAGATTCTCATTCCCCTTGGCGAAATCGGACGCAACCTTTGGCGCCGTAACCGGATCTTCCGAATAAGCAATCAGCGTCTGTCCTTTGAACAGATCCGACATGCTTTCGGACTCGGTGCCCTGAAGAGCGATCTTGGCGAGACGGTTCTTCGCGACTTTGACAGTACCGCCCGCCTCACGCATTTTCGAACGAAGGTCGTTCATCTGCGCGACGGTGATACCGGCATAGTGGGCCACGACGACCGAGCCGCTGTTCGCGAAAACAGCATTGAGGTCCGTGACGAGTTCGCGTTTTTCCGCTCTGTCCACTGCCTATCTCCAGTTGGCAACCTGCCCTTGCGGACATGGCTGCCGGGTTGCCTTTTGCCGGCCGGGCAATCCGATCTTCGGACTCCCCGAACGGCGCTCGAGGATCCTGCCCCCTTTCGCCTCGCCGCCCGCACTGCGGAGCGGCGCGCTGACAAAAGGCACACACGGTTCGAACCAAACCGGAGCAAAATGCTCCAAAATCCGGATCGACCCCGTCTCATGCAGGCCCTTCAACAGAATTAAGGCGAGCCGCCTGCAATCTCGGACAGGATTACCGGAAACCGAGAGGCTTCCGGCATTCGGGCCCGGAGGCCCGAATTCTTGCTCGAGGAACGCGGCCTGCGCCACGCCCCTCAAAATTGGATCAGGCTTCGCCCAGCGAAGCCACGTCGATCCGCAGGCCGGGGCCCATGGTCGACGACACGGCAACCTTCTTGACGTAGTTGCCCTTGGCGCCAGCCGGCTTGGCCTTGATGACCGCATCAGCGAAGGCGCGCACGTTCTCGGCGATCTTGTCGGCATCGAAGGACGCCTTGCCGACGCCAGCATGCACGATACCCGCCTTCTCGACGCGGAACTCCACCGCACCGCCCTTGGAAGCCTTGACCGCGGCAGCAACATCCGCCGTCACGGTGCCGACCTTCGGGTTCGGCATCATGCCGCGCGGACCGAGCACCTTACCCAGACGGCCGACCAGCGGCATCATGTCAGGCGTGGCGATGCAGCGATCGAAATTGATCTCGCCTTTCTGCACCGTCTCAACCAGATCCTCCGCACCGACAACATCGGCGCCGGCAGCCTTGGCTTCATCGGCCTTGTCACCACGCGCGAACACGGCAACGCGCACGTCGCGTCCGGTACCGTTCGGCAGGTTGACGACGCCGCGAACCATCTGGTCGGCATGACGCGGGTCGACGCCGAGATTCATTGCCACCTCGATCGTCTCATCGAACTTCGCCGTGGCGCGCTCCTTGAGCAGATTGATCGCCTCGGCCAGATCATAGGCCTTGTCGCGATCGATACCTTCACGCGATTTTGCTACGCGCTTCGCAATCTTCTTCGCCATCGTATCAGCCCACCACTTCCAGGCCCATCGAACGGGCGGAACCTTCGACCATGCGCATGGCCGCTTCCACGTCGTTCGCGTTGAGATCCTTCATCTTCGCTTCAGCGATCTCGCGAACCTTGTCGCGGGAGATCTTGCCGGCGGACGACTTGCCCGGCTCCTTGGAGCCCGACTTCAGATTGGCCGCCTTCTTCAGGAAGAAGGTGACCGGGGGCGTCTTCATCGTGAAGGTGAACGACTTGTCCTGATAGTAGGTGATCACCACCGGGATCGGAGCACCCTTTTCCATCTCCTGGGTCTGCGCGTTGAACGCCTTGCAGAACTCCATGATGTTGATGCCACGCTGACCAAGCGCAGGACCGATCGGGGGCGACGGCGTCGCCGATCCCGCAGGGACCTGAAGCTTGAGCTGGCCCGCAACTTTCTTAGCCATTACTCATCTGCCTTCTTAATCATGCCGATCGCCCGATACGGGACAGAGCGGCGGTTGCAGTCCGGTGGTCCGGAGACTGAACGGCCGGCCAAGCCGCCCGCTCCTTCCACCCGTTTGCCGCAGGCCCAACAACCCGCGACCGCCGCCACATCGCATGCGATGCAGCAGCAAGACGGTCAGCCCTTCTCGACCTGACCGAATTCCAGATCGACCGGCACGGCGCGACCAAAGATGGAAACCTCCACCTTCAGGCGCGAGCGCTCCTCATCGACTTCCTGAACAAATCCATTGAAGGACGCGAACGGCCCATCCGACACGCGAACCTGC
The DNA here is from genome assembly GCA_963966365.1 of Mesorhizobium sp. Taxonomy (GTDB): domain Bacteria; phylum Pseudomonadota; class Alphaproteobacteria; order Rhizobiales; family Rhizobiaceae; genus Mangrovimarina; species Mangrovimarina plasticivorans. The sequence continues at coordinate 17,574 of CAWZZC010000004.1, forward strand.
TCGCCGATCTCGAAGGTAATGGACGGCTTCGGCCGCTCCACACCCTCCTGCACCTGATGCAGGATGCGATCGGCCTCCGCCTCCGTGATCGGCACCGGCTTCGAATCACCAAGGAAACCAGTCACTTTCGGCGTGTTCTTGATGAGCGAGAACACGGCGTCGGTAAGATTGGCCTTGACCAGAACATAACCGGGGAAGAACTTGCGCTCGGCGTCCACCTTGCGGCCGCGCCGCACCTCGACAACCTTCTCGGTCGGCACGACGATGCGCTCGATCTGACCTTCCAGACCCTTCTGCTTCGCCTTGTGCTCGATGTCCTCTGCAACCTTCTTCTCGAAGTTCGAATAGGCGTGAACGATATACCACCGCGCAGTCATCTCAGGTGCTCTCCGTAAATACCGGCAATTATCGCCCGATGCCGAGAATCAACTCGACACCCAGGGCCATCACCTGGTCAGCTGCAAAAAAGAAAATCGCCGCCAAGAACGCGAACATAAGCACCATCGCCGTCGAAATCATCGTTTCGCGCCGGGACGGCCAAGTAACCTTCGCCGTCTCCTGACGCACCTGCTGCAGGAAGACAAAAGGATTCGTGGTCTTTGACGCCATGTGCCGCTCTGCTCTCGAGAGCCCGCTTGCCGGGCCTTCTGGATGATCCCGACCAGCGGGACGTTGCCGACTTCTGGGTGCAAGACGCTCTCATTCGAGCATCTTCCGCCCATGCAATAAGGGCGCGCCAAGCCGTGCTCCAGCTCCACGCACCACGTGTTCGAATGCCCCTACATAATTGTGAACCGGCGCACATGCAAGTGCTGCTTCCACAATTCCATGCAGCGGCTCCGGAACCATCCAATCGTCCCGGCAGCATCCTGGCATTGACCGCATGCGAAATGGCAGGGGCAGAGGGGCTCGAACCCCCGACCTGCGGTTTTGGAGACCGCCGCTCTACCAACTGAGCTATACCCCTAAAGCCAACGCAATTCGCGTGCGGCAGCGCTTCCTATGAATTTCCGGCGCATCTGTAAAGAGGCGAATGCACCTTCACGTCCGATTGCCGCGATCAGACGATGCGACGAAACAACCCCGGGTAATCGATGACCAAGCCATCGCCGTCGACTTCAATGTCACGCGTGAAGTCGCTGTCGCGCGATTCGTAGCGGTAGAGACGCCCAGGCTCGACGCAAGTGTAGCGCTGGGGATCGGCGGACACCTCAAGATCGGGGAAGCCGACATAGGCGGCGCGAATGTCCGCACCCTCACCGCGGCCGAGGCCGAGCCTGCGGATGGGAAGGCTGTTGGTGATCGGCGATATCGAGAGATCCGGCTCAAGAATCCCATCAAGGGCAGCCTCCGGACGTCCGTCACGCCACCAGCGTCCCTGCCCGTCATGGTCCAGGCGAAGCCGTACCGCGCGGCCGACAAGACCCACATCCAATCGCCTGACGGACCAGTCAGGGGCACACTCGATCCGGTAGGTTGCCGCGAACCCCGGATCACCCGGGACGACAACGCCGTCCAAGCAGATTGCGTGATGGCTTTGGGTGACAACGACATGCTCGATGCCGTCGGCTTCATCCTCGCGCCATCGTATGATTCTCGTCTGGATCAAAGACGCCATTCATGCACCGCCTCAATGACCAGTGGGCATCATAGCGGTTACGAGATCCGCCATGAACGAAAAAAGGCGACGTTTCCGCCGCCCTTTTCCCAATCTGAACTGCCTGCGATCACTCGGTGATCGAGGCGACGATGCCGGCGCCGCCACATAACGCGCCCGAGGGCGTGGTATGGCCAATCCTCAACAGCCGTCGGCAGCTTTCGGCATCTTGCCTGCGATCACTCGGTGATCGAGGCGACGATGCCGGCGCCGACGGTGCGGCCGCCTTCGCGGATGGCGAAGCGCAGCTTCTCTTCCATCGCGATCGGGACGATCAGCTCGACGTCCACCGTCACGTTGTCGCCCGGCATCACCATTTCCG
>CAWZZC010000005.1:0-387908 GCA_963966365.1 Mesorhizobium sp.
CTGCGAGAGAATGGCCTCGCGATTTGCCTTTGCCGCGTCCACCATGCCCTGCTCGGTATCAACCCGCATGCGCGCCCGATCGACGTCACGCTGAGCGATCGCGTTCGGATTCCTCTGGAACAGTTCTTCACGGGTTTCGAACTCGTCGAGCGCCTGCTCATAGGAACCGGTTGCCTGAGCGATCCGGCCTTCGGATTCCTTGAGCTTCGCCTGCGCGACGATCATGGCTGCCTCGATCTCGGCAATCTTGCGGCGCAGCGTCTCGACAGCCGCTTCCTGCTTCGTACTGTCGAGGCGGAACAGCGGCTGGCCCTCCTCGACCTTCTGATTGATGTCGACAAAGGTTTCCACCACCCGCCCATTCGTCTCGGGCAGGATGGTCACCGTGCGGAAGACGGAAGTCGCCGCCTTGGTTGACGGATGGAAATAGAAGATTGCCGTGATCAGGCTGACCGTCAGGATCAGGCAGAGGGTGATCCCCCAGCGCAGTTCGTACCAGACGGAAAACAGCGTGATCTCGCGACCGATGCGCTTTCCCTGCCCATAACGGCGATACAGGAAGTCCGGCAATATCGTGAGCGTGGAGCACAGCAGCAGTTCCAGCATCGATCACGCCTCCCGCCTGTCGATCGCAGGCTCACCGACAGTCGGCGGCGGGGAGGATTCCTTAGGCTGCGGCGGAGCGGCCTGTGCTTCGCGCGCGGCCGGCAAGACCGCCCGATCTGCCGTCGCCATCTTTCTGAGCGAGCGCGCCATCGACATCAGCGGCGTCGTGAAATCCGGCAACGGGATCAGCGCCAGAAGCAGTCCGGCGATCCAGAATGCGTGATTATGGGTAAACAGCGCCAGCAGAGCCAGCACGGCGACGATCTCGAACTGCATCTTCTGTCCGCGATGCGCCAGTTGTTCGGGCAGTGCATGCAGGCGCAAATAAAAGACGCCTATGCCGATCACGGCCAGCAACACGAAGATGGCCATCGCAACCATGAACGTGTCGGTCTGGCCGGGCATCGTGATGAATACCGGCAGATAATGGGGTGCCGCAGGGTTCATTGCAGCCTCGGCTGTCATGGAAATGCCACCCTCCCGAAAGAACTTTCGCCTATCAACCAGTCGAGGACCTGACCGGCGGCGACGAACACTCCTGACTACACTGGTCTGCCGCTACCATCTCTTTGCAATCGTTGTTTGGCAAGCGCGATCTCGCCACAGTGGTGTGTGGTTGCGGCAGGCGACCACAAGGTCCGTATCTGCCCGAGGCGGCAAGCACGCCACATTGCCCCAAAGTCCAACTTACCCTGCGTAATGCTCGTCTGAAATAATCCGCCCGGATCCTATTCGGCTTCAATGGGAATCGCATCTCTGCATTGGGATTACGGGAGACTTCTATGAAACATCCTACCGTAAGGACGGCGTTCATTGCCGGGGCGCTTGCGTTCGGCACGCTCCAACTTGGCGGTCAGGGTCCTGCCGCGGCGCAGGAGCAGGCCGATCGTCCGAACATCCTCGTCATCATGGGCGACGATATCGGCTGGTTCAACACGAGTGCCTATAATGACGGCATGATGGGCTACAAGACCCCGAACATCGACAGGATCGCCGAAGAGGGCATTCGTTTCACCGATGCCTACGGCCAGCAAAGCTGCACAGCCGGCCGGGCGGCCTTCATCACCGGCCAATCGCCCAAGCGGACAGGCCTGTTGAAGATCGGGATGCCGGGCGATCCAATCGGTCTCCAGCCGGAAGACCCGACCATTGCCGAAATACTCAAACCGATGGGATATGCGACCGGCCAATTCGGCAAGAACCATCTGGGTGATCTGGACGAATTCCTGCCGACCAACCACGGCTTCGACGAGTTCTTCGGCAACCTCTACCACCTCAATGCCGAGGAGGAGCCGGAAAATCCCGACTATCCGAAAGACCCGGCCTTCCGGGACCGCTACGGCCCGCGCGGCGTCCTCAAGGCTTCCGCGGATGGCCAGATCGAAGACACGGGTCCTCTGAACAGGAAGCGGATGGAGACGGTCGATGAGGAGTTCCTCGCTGCGACCATCGATTTCATCCAAAGGCAGGAAGAGAGCGACACACCCTGGTTCGTCTGGTTCAACACCACGCGCATGCACATCTTCACGCATCTCAAGCCGGAGTCGCAAGGCGCGACCGGGCTCGGCATCTATGCCGACGGCATGGTCGAACATGACGCAATGATCGGCCAACTCCTTGACAAGCTCGACGAGCTTGGCGTCACCGACAACACCATCGTCGTCTATACGACCGACAACGGCGCCGAGAAGTTCTCCTGGCCAGATGGTGGCACATCGCCCTTCCGGGGCGAAAAGGCAACGACATGGGAAGGCGGCATGCGCGTGCCGTTCATGATCAAATGGCCAGGCCGCATAGAAGGCGGGCAAGTGTCCAACGAAATCCTGTCGCTGGAGGACATGTTCCCCACACTGGTAGCCGCTGCCGGCGAAGCCGACATCAAACAGAAGCTGCTCGACGGGTACCAGGCCGGAGATAAGACATTCAACGTCCATCTTGACGGCTACAATTTGCTTCCACACCTGACGGGCGAAGCGGGTGAGGACAAGACCTGGCCGCGCAACGAATTCTTTGGCTGGGTCGATGACGGTACGCTGGGCTCGGTTCGCCACGGACGTTTCAAGGCCAACTTCAGCACGCAGGACCACGAGGGTGTCGACGCCTGGTTCGAGGGTCAGACACCGCACAAGGCGCCGATCTTCATCGACCTGCGCGCCGATCCATTCGAGATGGCACCGGTGACTTCGTCCTACTATGACGACTGGGTCGTGCGTCGCATGTTCGCGGTCGCTCCAACGATCGGCATCGTAAAGGACTACATGGCAACCTACGAGGACTATCCGCCGCGGCAGGAAGCAGGCTCCTTTACGCCGAAGCAATAGCGCGAGCCGCGGACGCCCGTCTGCTGGCGTCCGCGTCCTCAGCCCCAGGGAGATTTGTGATGAAACTGGGACACAGATCAGTGAGGCTTGCAATGTGGACATTCTCAGCCGCCGCCGCGCAAGCGCAGGCACTGCGGCCCACGGTCAAGCCATGACGCCACGCGAACAGATCGAGGAACTGCGCACCCGCATGGGTGCGGCCATCATCGGCCAGCGGGAAGTGATCGACCGGCTCTTGATCGGTCTGCTGGCCAACGGCAATTTGCTGGTCGAAGGCTTGCCCGGCCTTGCCAAGACGCGCGCGATCAAGGCTCTGGCACACAATCTGGAAGCCGAGTTCAGCCGCATCCAGTTCACGCCCGACCTCCTGCCTTCGGACGTGACGGGAACAGAGGTCTATTATCAGGCAGGCGGCAAGGCCGAGTTCCGCTTTGAACCGGGGCCGATCTTTGCCAACATCGTGCTGGCTGACGAGATCAACCGTGCACCGGCCAAGGTTCAGGCGGCTCTCCTCGAAGCCATGGAGGAGCGCCACGTCACGGTAGCGGGCAAGACGCATCTTTTGGAGCCGCTCTTCATGGTGATGGCGACCCAGAACCCGATCGAGCAGGAAGGCACCTATCCGCTGCCCGAAGCGCAGCTCGACCGTTTCCTCATGCACGTCCTCATCACCTATCCGCCCGTGACGGACGAGGTGGAGGTGATCCGGCTGGTGCGCGGCGAGGAGATCACGGCTTTGAAGGAGCAACAGGGCCAGGCGGCGGCCGAGGAACGGCCCGCCATTCCGCAGCAGGCCGTCTTCGCGGCGCGGCGCGAGATCGCCGCCATCCATGTATCGGATGCGATGGAGCGCTATATGGCCGATCTGGTGAATGCCACGCGGATCCCATCCGAGTTCGGTGAGGACCTGCCGCGCTGGATCGAGGTGGGCGCCAGCCCGCGCGCTTCGCTGGCGCTGGACAAGTGCGGCCGCACCCATGCTTGGCTCGCCGGCCGGGATTATGTCGACCCCCAGGACGTGCGCGCCATCGCCCCCGACGTCTTCCGGCACCGGCTGGGCCTGACTTTCGAAGCACAGGGCGAAGGCGTGTCGCCGGACAAGGTGGTCGGCGAGTTGCTCGCCCAAGTCGCGCTGGCCTGAGTGGAGCCATGCGGGACAGGCCAGCCCGAATTCGCGCAGGTTTAGGCAGCCCCGTTGGCGAGCCGGGCGTGGAAGATACGCGCATCCATGTCGATCTGCCGCATCTCAGAGCGCTGGAGGCGCGCGCCCGCCGTATCAGCTTCCTGCCCCGCCAGCCGGCGCGCAGCGTGCTCAACGGCAGGCATGCCTCGCGTCTGCGCGGGCGCGGGCTGAATTTCGAGGAATTGCGCAACTATCTGCCATCGGACGACATCCGCACCATCGACTGGAAGGTGACGGCCCGCACCGGCACGCCCTATGTGCGCGTCTATACCGAAGAACGCGACCGCCCGACGCTGATCGTCGTCGACCAGCGCATGTCCATGTTCTTCGGTTCGGTGATGAACATGAAATCGGTCACCGCCGCCGAATGCGCTGCGCTGGCCGCCTTCCGCATCTTCGACCAGGGCGACCGGGTCGGCGGCATCGTGTTCGGCGACACCGCGCTCGCCGAAATCCGGCCCGGGCGCAGCCGCAAGTCGCTGACGGCCTTTCTCACCGCGCTCAGCGATGCCAACGGGCTGCTGAATGCCGACCTTCCGCCGGTCACGCCCATGCCCATGAACCGGGTCCTCCAATCGGTGGCGCGCATCGCGACGCGCAACCATCTTGTCCTGCTCTTCAGCGATTTCGACGAGGTCGACGAGACGACACATCGGCTCATTGCTGGCCTCTCCCGCCGCAATGACCTGGTGCTCGTTCTGGTCTCCGACCCCTATGTGGATGACGTGCCGAAGGGTGTGAAAGTGGTCGTCTCGGATGGCTCGCTGCAGGCCGAGATCAACACGGCCGACAAGACCGTGCATCGCCGGCTGAAGGACATGGCGAAGGGCCGTCTGGCTCAGATTCTCGACTGGCAGAAGCAGCTCGGCGTGCCTGTCCTGCCCTTGACGACGGCACAGGACAGCGTTGAACAGATGCGGCGGCTCATGGGTTTGCCGGGGCAACGGCGATGAACGGTGAAACCCAACCCGTCACGCTGATCGACCTGCTGGATCGGTTGATCGAAGCGCCCGAGCCGCAGCCCGTCTCCATGATGCCGCAAACCTGGGGCTGGGTGGTGGTGGTCGCGATCCTGCTACTGGCAGGTGTTGTGATCGCCGTTCGGCTGAGACGGCGCTACCGGGCCAACGCCTATCGCCGCGATGCGCTGAGGGAACTGGACGCCGCACGGCATGATCCGGCGGCCATTGCCGACATTCTCAGGCGCACGGCGCTCGCCGCCTATCCGAGGAGAAACGTCGCCGGTCTTGCCGGAGAAGACTGGCTGCGGTTTCTCGACGAACATGGTCCTGGAAAGGATTTTTCCCAAGGACCCGGCCGGCTGGTGGCCGAAGCGCCCTATCGAACGGAAAGTGAAGATCCCGCACTCTATCGCGTCGCCAGGAGCTGGGTTGCGCGACATCGCACAGAGCGGGCAGCATGATCACGCTGGCCGCTCCTTGGTCGCTGGCGCTGTTGCCCCTGCCGCTTGTGCTATGGTGGCTGGTCCCGCCGCATCGCGAACAAGTGCCCGCACTGCGCTTTCCGTTCTTCAGGCGCATCGTCGAGGCCGCCGGCACAGAGTCGGGAAAAGGCGCCGTGATCCTGTCGCGCACCCGCCTGCAGATGGGTTCGGCCATCCTGATCTGGCTTCTGCTGGTTCTTGCTCTTGCCCGGCCGGAGCGGCTGGGCGAGCCCATTGAACTGAGCAAGTCCGCCAGGGACGTGATTCTGGCGATCGACATATCGGGCTCGATGGACGCCAAGGACTTCACCGCGCCCGACGGTACGAAGAAGCAGCGGCTCGAAGGCGTGCGCGGCGTGGTTGACGATTTCGTCGCCCAGCGACAAGGCGATCGCATGGCCCTTATCGTGTTCGGCTCCAAAGCCTATGTGCAGGCCCCGCTGACGGAGGATTTGCAAACCATCAGCGAACTCCTGAACCAGACCCAGGTCGGCATGGCGGGGCCGCATACCGCGCTGGGCGATGCCATCGGACTGTCGATCCGCACCTTCGAGGCGAGCGATATCGAACAGCGGCTTCTGATCTTGCTTTCGGACGGAACGGATACGGCAAGCCGCATGAGTCCCGTCAACGCGGCCGAGATCGCGCGCGACATGGACATCGAAATTTACACGATCGGGGTTGGAGACCCGGACGCCTCGGGCGAAGACCGCGTGGATCTGGCGACACTGCAGGACATCGCAAGCCGCACCGGCGGACAGTATTTCTTTGCCGAAGACGAGGCGGGCCTGCAGCAGGTCTATCAGCGGATCGACCAACTGGCCCCTCGAACGACTGAAACATTGTCCTACCGGCCCCGGCAGCCGCTGGCCTTTCTGTGCCTGGCTGCGGCGGCTGTGGTCGGAATCGCGACGCTCGCATGGCTTGTCCTTGCCGGCATGCGCAGGACGCGGAGGGCATGATGGACCTTCGGCTCTTCATCGATGCGTTCCACTTCCTGCGGCCGTTCTGGCTGCTCCTCTTGCCTGCCGTCGCGCTGATCTGGTTCTTCGTTCGACGCCGCGCGACACGTCCTGCCCAGGAGGCGGACGGGATCGCCGCGCATCTGCGCGCCGCATTGACCGTGGGTGGGGCGCACAGGCGCCATCTGGTGCCCATCGATGGCGTGGCGCTGTGTCTTGCGCTTGCCTCGCTCGGCGCTGCCGGCCCCACCTGGTCGCGGGTGCCCGATCCCTTCCTGGCGCAGACTGCGCCGCTTGTCGTCGCGCTGAAGGTGACCTCGTCGATGACGGACGAAGACCTTGCCCCGACGCGTCTGGAGCGGGCGAAGCAGAAGATCCGCGATCTTCTCGACCTCAGGGCGGGCGGGCGCACCGCACTCATCGCCTATGCGGGCTCGGCGCACTCCGTCATCCCCATGACCGAGGATCCGAACGTGGTGCAGCCCTATCTCGAAGGCCTGTCGCCGGACGTCATGCCGCAGGACGGCGCCGATGCGGCCGCGGCGCTGCAACGTGCGCGGGACATCCTCGCCAAGGAAGATGCGCCGGGCGGCATCCTGTTCGTCACCGATACCGTGGAACCAGCCGATGTCAGCGTGCTTGGTACCATCGAAGGCACCAGTATGGCCGTTCTCGCCATGCTGCCCGACGGCACGGACGACCGGGGCATCGACGGCCTCTCCATTCCAGTGATCCGCGTTACCCCGGATGACAGCGATGTACGCACGCTCGACCGCCGGCTGAACGCCGCTTTCGTGCGCGCCCTGACCGAAGAAGGCACCCAGCCCTGGGACGACCGCGGATGGATGCTCGGTTGGCCGGCGGCATTTCTGGGGCTGCTGTGGTTCCGTAGCGGCTGGACCATGCGCTGGTCCCTGTTCCTGGCGCTTGGATTGGGATTGATGCCGCCCGGCCCCGCCCATGCGGATGGCATAGGGGACTGGTTCTTCACGCCGGACCAGCAGGGCCGGATAGCCTACCAGCGCAAGAATTTCGACCGCTCGGCCGAGCTGTTCGTCGATCCCATGTGGAAGGGCGAGGCGCTCTACCGCAATGGACAGTACGCCGAGGCGGCACAGGTCTTTGCCCGCCTCGACTCGGCCGAGGCCGCGTTTCGCGAAGGCCTGGCACATATAAAGGGGCGCGAATACCGGGATGGAATCGCGGCTTTCGAAACCGCCCTGAAGCGCGATCCGGACTATCCGGGCGCGGCAGAAAATCTCGCTACGGCCAAGCAGATCCTCGACTATGTCGAGACGACGCGCGAGCAATCCGACACCGGCGAGGAAGCCGGCGAAGGGGCCGACGATATCGTGATGGACAATGAGGATGCGCGCGGCGCGGACACCAGGATTGAGGCACCCGCTGACGGGGAAGGCCTGTTGACGGACGAGCAATGGATGAACACGGTCGACACCGATCCGAGTGATTTCCTGCGCCAGCGCTTTGCGATCGAGGCCGCAAGAAGGCAATGAAGGCGTTATTCCTCATCTTCGTCTTCCTCGCCATGTCGGCCGGCCCGCTTCGCGCGCAGGAGCCGGACCAGCCTCCCGCGCAACCGATCATCGAGACGGAACTCGACACCTCCGAGGTCGTGCCGGGCCAGTACGCGACCCTCCGCGTGACCGTGCTGGTGCCCACGTGGCTGCCCAAGCCGGTGGAGTTTCCCTCCATGGAAGCGCCGAACTTGCGCGTGCGCCTGCCGGAGCGCTCGACCGGGCCGACAAGTCGCACCATTAACGGCGAGGCATGGTCTGGCGTCGCCCGCCGCTACCTGATTTCCCCCATGGTGGCCGACAGCTTCCACATCCCTGCCCAGACCATCTCGGTCACATACGCGATTCCCGGGAGCTCCGATGCGGCACAAGTCGATCTGCAGACGAAACCCCTCACCATCACCGGCGTGGTTCCCAAAGGGGCGGAAGATCTCGATCCCTTCATTGCCGCCGACAACCTGAAGCTCACGCAGGATATCACCCAACCCACCACGGGCCTGAAACCCGGGCAGAGCGTGAAGCGCACCGTCACGGCGAGCATGGAGGGAGCTTCACCCATCGTGCTTCCAGACCTGATGCCCGCGTTTCAGATCGATGGCATCGCCGTCTATCCCGATCAGCCGGCCATCAGCGAAACCGACGAACGCGGCGTACTCTCCGGAACACGCACGGAGACCGAAACCCTGATGGCCGAAGGCGGGGGAAGCGGCCAGGTTCCGCGCATCGAGCTGCGCTGGTTCAACCTGAAATCGGGCGCAATCGAGACCGCCTCGGTGGACGGCTTCGACATCTCCGTCGACGCCCCCCCCGCCATGTCGCAGGACGACCGGCGCCTCTCATTCATCAAGGCGGGCCTGGGGCTCGCCATCCTTGTGCTGATCGCCTTGCTCGCGCTGGCCATCCGACACTACTGGCCGCGTCTGGCGGCGGCCCACCACCGCAGACAGGAGCGCCAGCGCGCCAGCAAGGCCTGGACACGGCGCGAACTGCTGGCTGCCGTTGAAAGGCGCGATTACCAGGCCGTCATCCATGCGCTTGACGAGTGGGCTGCACGAGATCCGGTCCCCGACCCGTCCCGTGTCGCACCCGTGCGGCAGGCGCTGATGGCCATCGGAGCCTCGCTCTACGGCCGCGGCCCGAAGGAGCCGTCCGCCGGCGACTGGAGAAACGTTGGCGAGGCGGTGCGGACGATGCTGGCGGCGCCACCCGATCGAGAAGGCAGCGGGCTCCCGCCCCTCAATCCGCAAGGATCACATTGACGAGAGTGACGCGCTGTCGAGCGCACGGCCAACAACCGCGCATCGGCTGCCTTGTAGGCCCGCCAATTGAATCGCCAAGCAATCGGTCGCAGCCACTTTGGCACGCTTATGGCTGGGCCGAAGAGAAAGAATATTGAAACATAACAATATCGCAGGACGATAATAGATGACGCGAGGGGGGATTTGAATTACCTTTTGAAGTCTCGAAGTAAATTTCACCAGGGAACTGCACGCATGAAGAAAATAATCTGCATGGGCGGTCTGGCCCTCTTTTTTGCTGGCTCACAATTATCGTTCGCACAGGTCTCCCAGGAAGCGCTCCAATCGATTTCCACACCCGACAAGGTCGATACGCGGATCGGAACCCTTGAGTTTCGTGACGGCGCGCCCAGCGCGGATACCGCTCAGGCCGCCTATGACCACCTCGACTTCACCTACGCCTTCCGCGCCTTCACCGACACGCTGAAGGGCGTCAGCGTGCAGGCGATCCTCGAGGGCCTCCAGTCCGTCGGCATCAAGGAGAACGAGGTCATCCTTTTCTCGGAACTGATGGACTCCGAGTCGCTCTTCCTGACGGCGAACGCCGACACGGTCTACTATTTCACCTTCGTCGATCTCTCGGACGGCCCGATGGTGGTCGAGACGCCGCCCGATGCGCTCGGTACCATCGACGACATGTGGTTCCGCTGGGTCATCGACTTCGGCCGCCCCGGACCGGACCGGGGCGAGGGCGGCAAGTACCTGCTCGTGGGCCCCGGCTACGACGGCTACCTGCCGGAGGACGGCTTCTACGTCGCACACTCCAGGACCACCCGCGTCGCAATGCTCGGTCGCTCGTTCCTGACCAACGACGACCCGGCGCCAACAGTCAAGGTCATCAAGGATCACCTCAGAATCTACCCCTACGCGCCGGGCGGCGTCGGCCTGTCGATTGCCCGCTATCTCGAGGGCGGCGTCGAACTCGGTCGCAACGCCGAGCCCAAGACGCCCGCCTACCACGAGGGCACTGGCCTTGCCGTGAACACCATCCCGCCCAGCGACTACAGCTACTACGAGATGCTGGACCGTCTGGTGCAGAGCGAGCCCGCGACGGTGCTTGATCCCGAACTCATGGGTCCCATCGCCGCCATCGGCATCAGAAAGGGGCAGGAGTTTGCGCCTGACGACCGGATGAAGGGCGTCCTCGAGGACGCCATCAAGATCGCCAACGCCACCGGCCGGACGCTCAGCTTCGCTCCGCGCGATCCGGCCTGGTACTGGTACGAAGGCTCGCAATGGTGGAACCCGCTTTTCCTCGGCGGCTACGACTTCGAGACGCCGCTGCCCGAGATCACCAAGGAAGGGGCGAAGCCCAATCCGCCCACGGGCTACAAGCTGAACGACGCCCGGACCTCGTTCTTCTACGCCGCGACCGGCATCACTCCGGCGATGGCCATGCGGCTGACCGGGGTCGGGTCGCAGTACCTCTTTGCCACCAAGGACGGCAACGGCGACTGGTTCGACGGCGCGAAGACCTACAAGGTCACGCTGCCCAAGGGCATCCCGGCCGAGGCGTTCTGGTCCTTCACGCTCTACGACAACCAGACCCGCTCCATGTTGAAGACGCCGCAGAAATATCCGCGCGCGGGCTCGCAGAACTACCCCTCGCCTGCCGCCGAGGCGGCGGAAGACGGCTCGACCACGATCTGGTTCTCTCCTGATCAGCCTGATGGCGTCGGGCGCGGCAACTGGATCCAGACCGACCCGGAGAAGGGCTGGGTCGCCCTCCTACGGCTCTACAGCCCGATGCCAGCGTTCTTCGACAAGTCATGGCAGCCGAGCGAGATCGACGTCGTCAACTGAGCGACGAGGGCGCCCGGTGTCCGGGCGCCCTGGGCAGCTGGACGGCAACGTTCCCCCCTGCCCAGCAGGTGGTACTTGCGCGAGCTGACGGCAATGTACGGTGATTAAGAAATGAGCGACCCGAGACATAGGTGACGATTTGTACCGGACACATGGGTAACACTTTTGGCTTTTGGCCGGAGGTGTTGATGCCGTGGAGAGAGTGTTCGGTGATGGAAGAACGTCTACGTTTTGTGGCTCGCCTTCTCGACGGGGAAGGCATGAGCGACGTGTGCCGTCAGTTCGGGATTTCGCGCAAGACCGGCTACAAGATCTGGGGGCGCTATCGACAGGAAGGGCTGGAAGCGCTTTGCGACCGCTCGCGCCGGCCTGTGCGCTACGCCAACCAGTTGCCGCATCAGATCGAGCGGCTGATCGTCGAGACCAGGCTCGACAAACCGCACTGGGGGGCGCGCAAGATACGCGAACTGCTGGTCAGGAGGTTGGCCGGCGACGTGCGCATTCCGGCGAAGTCGACGGTTCACGCCGTGCTTGACCGGCACGGCCTTGTGAGCCAGGCCCGCAAGAGGCGAAGGGCGAACAAGGCCGAGGGCACGGCGCTGTCGCAGGCGGTGGCGCCCAACGATCTGTGGTGCGCCGACTTCAAGGGCGAGTTCAAGACGGGCGACGGGCGCTATTGTTACCCCCTGACGGTGACCGACCAGGCCTCGCGCTACCTGCTGCTCATTGAAGCCTTTGAATCGACGAAGGAGGTTCCGGTCATCGAGGCCTTCGTGCGGCTGTCCAAGGAACGCGGTCTGCCTGCGGCCATCCGTTCCGACAACGGGCTACCCTTCGCCAGTCCCAACGGGCTCTACAACCTGTCGAAGTTGTCGGTGTGGTGGCTCAGGCTCGGCATCGCCATCGAGCGCATCCAGCCCGGCCATCCGCAGCAGAACGGCCGTCACGAACGCATGCACCTGACCTTGAAGAAGGAGACCACACGGCCGCCTTGCATGAATGCCCTGCAACAGCAGGCCCGCTTCGACGACTTCGTCAGCGAGTTCAACGACGAACGCCCCCATGAGGCGCTCGCCATGCGGATGCCGGCCGAGGTCTACACGCCCGCTTCAAGGTCTTATGACGGCCTGCCGGAGCTGGAATACCCCTTCCACGACAAGGACATCCTCGTCACCGCCTGCGGGCGCATCTGTATGCACAGGAAGAAGATCAACGTCTCAACCGTGCTCGCCGGTCAGAGGCTCGGAATCAAGGAGGTCGACGATGGCATTTGGCTCGTAAGCTTCATGCATTATGATCTGGGATATATCGATCTGGAAGAGAGAACCCTGCAGACAATCGACAGTCCGTTCGGCACGAGACTGTCACCCATGTCTTAGGTACAATCTGTTACCCATCTCTCCGGGTCGGACCAAATGGACGCTGGCGGAGAGGGGGGGATTCGAACCCCCGATACGGTTGCCCGTATGCCGCATTTCGAGTGCGGTGCTTTCAACCACTCAGCCACCTCTCCGCGGGTCGTGGTCGGCCGTTGCCGGCGCGGCGCACTAGATAGCGAAGGCGGCGGGCGGAAACAAGAGGAATAATGCGCCGATATTTGCCTTTGCCTTGACTCGGTGGCCGGCCTCGGCTAACGAGCGCTGGCTTCCAGCGTGGGTCATCCTGCGCCGGTTGTCATTCCAGCATTTCCAGGAGACGTGAAAACCGGTTCTCCCCGGAATTGCGAAGAATGAGCCAGAACGGTGAGCCGCTGCCTCGAAGCCGGGGGCGCCGGTCTGGAACAGATACAGACGAGAACCCGTACAGACTGACAAAAAGACGGCCGGGCGGCAACGTCGCTCAACGAGCCGGACCGAACAGTGAAGGACAAGAAATGTTCGCAGTCATCAAGACCGGTGGCAAGCAGTACCGCGTTGCCGCCGAAGACGTTCTGAAGATCGAGAAGATCGCCGGCGAAGTGGGCGATATCGTCCAGATCGACCAGGTGCTCGCCTTTGGTGAAGGCGAGAACGTGACCATCGGCGCGCCTTTCGTGGACGGCGCCAGCGTCGCCGCCGAAGTGGTCGAGCAGGGCCGTGCGCCCACGGTCATCGCCTTCAAGAAGCGTCGCCGCCAGAATTCGCGCCGCAAGCGCGGCCATCGTCAGCTGCTGACCACCGTTCGGATCTCCGAGATCCTGACGGATGGCGCCAAGCCGTCGAAGAAGGCCGCCGCCAAGCCGGCCGCGAAGAAGGAAAAGGCAGCACCCAAGGCCGAGGCGGCCGCAGCACCGCTGTTTACCGCGCCCGAGGGCGAGGCGGACGACCTGACCAAGATCAAGGGCATCGGCCCGGTCGCGGCCGGCCAGCTGGGCGAGCAGGGCATCACCACCTTTGCCCAGATCGCGGCTCTGAGCGACGCCGACATCGCCAGGATCGACGAGGCGATGCCCTTTAGCGCCGAGCAGATTTCCGACTGGCGCGAGCAGGCGAAGGAACTGGCGAAGTAATTCGCCGTTCCCGAAACGGACTTGAAACGGAGCGCGAACGCGCTCATAAGGAATTCGAGGCGCCCCGGCGGCGCAAAGGAGTTTTGAAATGGCACACAAGAAAGCTGGCGGTTCATCGCGCAACGGTCGCGATTCAGAATCCAAGCGCCTTGGCGTGAAGAAGTTCGGCGGCGAGAAGGTGCTGGCCGGCAACATCATCGTGCGTCAGCGCGGGACCAAGTGGCATCCCGGCGCCAATGTCGGCATGGGCAAGGACCACACGCTGTTCGCTCTCGAAGCGGGCGCCGTCGCATTTGCCAAAAAAGCCAATGGCCGAACCTACGTATCGGTAAACCCGATTATGGAGGCCGCGGAGTAGCCGGTTCCGCTTCAAAGACACCGGCGACCCATCTCGGGACCGGTGTCTGGACAAACCGACAAGATCAGGTCGGGCCAGAAAAAGGATCAGGGAGAGATGGGTCGCCATCTCTCCCTTTTTCTTTGCCTGGAGGACGTGAAATGGTTGCCGAGAAGGAAGACGTCGAAGACGAAAGTCTGAGCATAGATTGCCCGGTCGTGGTGACCGAACGGCTGGTCCTGCGCCCGCCGCATGATGACGACACCGCAGAACTCATGGAACTGGCCAACGACCGCCGCATCGCCGAGATGCTCGGCCGCATGCCGCACCCCTATTTCGAGGCCGACGCACGCGGCTTCATCGGCAGCGCCCGCAGCCGCAACCAGCCGGGCTGCGCCTACGCCATCACCAATTCGGACACGGGCGCCTTCATCGGCTGTGCCGGGCTGAATGCAACACCCCGCGGACTGGAGATCGGATACTGGATCGGTGAGCCCTATTGGGGCCGTGGCTATGCCACCGAGGCCGCGCATGCGCTTGTCGACCTGGCGTTCCGGGCGACCGCCATCGACGTGCTGCACGCCTCGTGCCGGGTCATCAACACCGCCTCGCGCCGGGTCATCCACAAGTGCGGTTTCCAGTACGCGGGCCAGGGCATGCTCAACTCGCTCGCCGCCGGCCAGGTGCCGGTCGAGCGCTACCGCCTCGACCGCAGGACATGGGTGAGCCTGAGAACATGGGGCCAGAGCTGAAGCGGTTGTAGCGGAGGGCCAAGGCTGTCCGTCACGGACCTGACGTGCTTGAGCGCGTTCGTTTCAACCTCGTCATCCCGGAGCCCGCCCCTCCTCTGTCATCCCGGAAGCCCGCAAGGGCTGTCCGGGACCCATAGGACGACGGTCGTCGAGCACGGCCCGGTCCTCGTCTGGATGCTCGTCGGCACCGACAGATCCTTTGCGGCAAAGGTCCGCGCTTCTCCATGGGTTCCCGCGGGCAAGACCTGGCCCCGGCAGATCGCGACGCTGCCTACACAATTCCACAACCACCAATTGTCGAATGGCTTCACAATCGATTTCTAATGTGCCAGCATCGATTCGATCAACGCCGACGGGGGGCATCCGCGGCCAGGATTGGAGTGGAAGTGCAAGGGGCGGAGCGCGGGGCCGGGCGATGTGGCGTGGGCTGATTTCAACAGGATTGGATTGCTGCTGTCGGAACCCGACGGCAACCGGACATGCAGGCCGCAGCGGCGACGTTGACGAACGGGGGCTTGGTCCGCTGTGAGTCGCTTCGCGCGGTTGGCCGGGTGGGTCGTCGTCGCCGTGACGCTGGTGGCTGCGCTGTTGAAGTTCGGCTATGACGCCCTCGGTTTCAAGAGCTGGCACTGGCATCAGCGGCTGGTGTTGGAAGTGCAGACCCCATCTGGTTCCCTTGCCGGCGGCAGCGTCGTCCGGGTCGATGCAGCGACCACGCCGAAATGGCTTCCTGGCGAAGGCGCCGGTGGATTTGGCACCATGACGACGGGTGAGGCGACCTTCGTCGAAGTGGCTCCCGGACGCTATCTCTTCGCGCTGCTGGGTCACGAAAGCGAGCGCGCGCTGAAGCTCTTCTTCCCGGAACCCCGCCCAGGGCGTTTCGAACGGGCGGAACGCCTGGAGACGTTGCGCGACAAGCGCGACGTGCCCCCCAAGCTCTACCCCCTGCTCGTCACCTTCACCGACATCGACGACCCGACGACGGTGCGCCGCGTCGACCCCGATGATCTCGCGGCAAGCTTCGGCCCCGGCGTGGCGCTGAAGCGCATCACGCTGGAGATCACCGACGAGCCGGCGACCGAGGGCGAGGTGGTGGAGGTGCTGGGGTGGTTGAGATCAGGGAAGGCCGGCATTCCCCTGAACAAGGACCTGCCCTACGCCCATCCGATGAGACACATCCCCAAATCAGCGTTTTGGAGGAAATAGCCATGGCTATATCCAAGGACCTGTTTCTCGCTATCCTTTCCATGGATGCCTACAATCGCGGGTATGGAGCTGGGATCGAATTGACCGGCAACGAGATAGGCGTCGCGACAATCCTCACCGATTCTGAAGAAGAATTCGCCGATCCGGAAGCGCCGGAAGGCACTCCCACAGTCGGTGAGGACGCCGACTTCTACGCCGTCGCCTACACTATCGGCGCGGGCGTTGACGGACTGGATGCAGGCACGACCGTCATTTCATATCGCGGCGCGCGGCGCCGAGATGCCCGGAGCGCGTGCGTCCATTTGGACACGCAAGGGCCGCCCTGGCACATTGAACCTGCGCATCGCGCTTTCCGAAAAATTGATTCCGCCTTCGGGCCGATGCGTCATTCAAGCTCCAGCCACACCGGGCGATGGTCGGAGCCGACGGCCTGCGTGTCGATCCGGCACGCCTTCACGCGCGGCGCCAGGCCGGCGTAGACGAAGCAATAGTCGAGACAGCGACGGCGCGCGGGATCGTCCGGCTGGCGCATGTCGATCCATGTGATGCGATCATCGGCCGTGCCGGCAAGCTTCGCCGCGTCGACCGGCAGGCGCGTGCGCAGCGTGACCTCGAATTCGGCGTCCACCGGACCTGTCATCTCGACATATTCGGGCGAGCCCGGCTGCATGTTGAAGTCGCCCATCAGCACGAAACCCTCCGGCAGCGACGGTTCGGGGTAGCCATGTTCGGAAACGCCTGTCACCGCGCCGCCCTCCACGGCGTAGGCAAGCGCCTTGTCGACCAGACACCGGACCTGGGCGATGCGCTCGGCCGGGCTGGTGTGGTCGAGATGGACCGAATAGAAGCGCAGCGGTCCGAGCGGCGTTTCCACCACGGCTTCCAGCGCACACCGCTGTAGGTTCAACTGGTCGAATGTTCGCATGCGGGGCAGAAGGATCGTGCGCGAAGACATTATCGGCGTTTTCGCCAGCACCATGTTGCCGAACTGGAAATGGCGGTTCACCGCCCGGCCGCTTTCCACCGCCGATCCCATGTCGACGCCGAACGGCGCGCCATAGACGTGGAAGTAGTCGGGCAGCAGATCGGCGATCTCGGCCACCATGTCGCGACCGTCATTGTCGGGGCCGTGGCGCGTCACCTCCTGCAGCGCGATGACGTCGGCGCCGCGCACCGCCTCGACGATGCGCTCCAGGTCGTATTTGCCGTCGAGCCCGATGCCGTACTGGATGTTGTAGGTGACGCACTTCATGCTATGAGGCCCTGCTTCCCCGAAGGATTCTTTTCTCGCACTCCCCTTGCCGATGCGGTAGGAGGAGCACGGCGTGACTTACACTGGCCACGACTAACACTGGATTGAAGTCGGTCCCATGAAATTTCTCGACCAGGCGAAAGTCTACATCCGTTCAGGCGACGGTGGAGCCGGCAGCGTCTCCTTCCGGCGCGAGAAGTATCTCGAGTTCGGCGGACCGGACGGCGGCGACGGCGGACGCGGCGGCGATGTCTGGATCGAGGCCGTCGAGGGCCTCAACACGCTCATCGACTACCGCTACCAGCAGCACTTCAAGGCCAAGACGGGCATGCACGGCATGGGCCGCAACCGCACGGGCGCGAAGGGGGCGGATGTCGTCCTGAAGGTACCGGTGGGCACGCAGGTCTACGAAGAGGACAATGAATCGCTGATCTGCGACATGACCGAAGCCGGCCAGCGCTTCCGTCTCGCCGCAGGCGGCAATGGCGGCTTCGGAAACTCGCACTTCAAGTCGTCGACCAATCAGGCGCCCCGCCGCGCCAATCCGGGACTGCCGGGCGCCGAGATGACGATATGGCTGCGCCTGAAGCTGATCGCCGACGCCGGCCTCGTCGGCCTGCCGAATGCCGGCAAATCGACCTTTCTCGCGACGGTGACGGCAGCCAAGCCGAAGATCGCCGACTATCCCTTCACCACCCTGCATCCGGGCCTTGGCGTGGTGCGCATCGATGCGCGCGAATTCGTGCTTGCCGACATCCCCGGCCTGATCGAAGGTGCGCATCAGGGCGCCGGCATCGGCGACCGCTTCCTCGGCCATGTCGAGCGCACACGCGTCATCCTGCATCTGGTGTCGGCGCGCGAGGACGACCCCGCGCTTGCCTATCGGACGATCCGCGGCGAGCTCGAGGCCTACGGTCACGGGCTTGGCGAAAAGGCGGAAATCGTGGCGCTCAGCCAGGTCGACACGGTGGACGAGGCAACACGCGCCGAGAAGATGGCGGCACTGGCCGAGGCGGCCGGCCGCCAGCCGCTGCCTCTAGCCTCGGCCACGCGGGAAGGCGTGGAAGCCGTGTTGCGCGCGCTCATGGAAGTCATCGAGGAGGCGCGGTCGGACGAGACCCGGGACGATGCTGCCGACCGGCGATGGCAGGTCGAACAATGACCGCGCACCCCCTCTCCTCCTATCGCCGCATCACGGTGAAGATCGGCTCCGCCCTGCTCGTGGACCGGGCAAGCGGGCTGAAACGGGAGTGGCTCGCCTCCTTGTGCGCCGACATCGCGGCCCTGGCCGGGGCCGGCGTGGAGGTCTGCGTCGTCTCATCGGGCGCGATAGCGCTCGGCCGGACCATACTCGGACTCGGGCGGCGACCGCTGAAGCTGGAGGAAAGCCAGGCGGCCGCAGCCGTCGGCCAGATCGCCCTTGCCGAAGCATGGTCGGAGGCGCTCGGGCGGCGCGGCTTGAAGTCCGGCCAGGTCCTCGTCACGCTGGGCGACACCGAAGAGCGCCGGCGCTATCTCAACGCGCGGGCGACGATTTCGACCCTGCTCAAGCTCAAGGCCGTGCCCATCATCAACGAGAACGATACGGTGGCCACGAACGAGATCCGCTACGGCGACAACGACCGGCTCGCCGCCCGTGTGGCGACGATGATGGGCGCCGATCTGCTGGTGCTGTTGTCCGATATCGACGGGCTCTACACCGCGCCCCCGGCACGTGACCCCGACGCGCGCTTCATCCCTTTCGTCGAGCACATCACGTCCGAGATCGAGGCCATGGCGGGTGCGGCGGCATCGGAACTGTCACGTGGCGGCATGCGCACAAAGCTCGACGCAGGCAAGATCGCGACAACGGCCGGCACGGCGATGATCATCACCGCCGGGACGCGGCTCAATCCGCTTTCCGCCATCGACCGCGGTGAGCGGGCGACCTTCTTCCGCCCGAGCGACACGCCCGTTCGCGGCTACAAGACCTGGATCGCCGGAAATCTCGAACCTGCCGGACGGCTGATCGTCGACGGCGGCGCGGTCCAGGCGCTGCTTTCCGGCAAATCACTTCTGCCGGCCGGCGTACGCACGGCGGAAGGCAGCTTTTCGCGCGGCGATACCGTCGCCGTGATCGCGCCGGACGGCTGCGAGGTTGCCCGCGGGCTGGTTGCCTACGACGCCGATGATGCCGTAAAGATCGCCGGGCTGAAGAGCGCCCAGATCGCGGACGTTCTCGGCTACGAGAGCCGGGCCGCGATGATCCACCGCGACGACCTGGTGGTCACTCATGCGACACGCGCGCTGGCCGCCGCTGGAGACTGACATATGCTGAAGACCAACGAGACGACGCAAGGCGATATCGCGGCCCTGATGATGCAGATGGGCGCCCGGGCACGCGCCGCCGCGCGACCGCTGGCCTTCGCGCCCTCGAAACGCAAGGATGCTGCGCTCGCCGCCATGGCGGATGCGCTGGAACGCAGCGTCGACACCATTCTGCAAGCCAATGCGATCGACATGGCCAATGGCGCGGAACGCGGCCTTGCCGCCTCCTTCATGGACCGGCTGAAGCTGACGCCCGAACGGATCTCGGCCATCGCGACGAGCGTCCGCGAGATCGCCGCGCTCAAGGATCCCGTCGGCGACGTGATCGCCGCCTGGGAACGGCCGAACGGGCTCCAGATAGAGCGCGTGCGCACGCCGCTCGGCGTCATCGGCGTCATCTTCGAAAGCCGTCCCAACGTGACGGCGGATGCCGGAGCCCTGTGCCTGAAGGCCGGCAATGCGGTCATTCTGCGGGCCGGTTCGGATTCGCTCAACTCCTCCGCTGCCATTCATGAATGCCTTGTCGAAGGCCTGCGTTCGGCCGGCCTGCCCGAGGATGCCATCCAGCTCGTGCCGGTCACCGACCGGGCGGCGGTGGGCGAGATGCTCAAGGGGCTCGACGGCAACATCGACGTCATCATCCCGCGCGGCGGAAAAAGCCTCGTGGAGCGTGTCCAGCGTGAGGCCCGCGTGCCGGTCTTTGCGCATCTGGAAGGCATCTGCCATCTTTATATCGACAGGTCGGCGGACCTCGCCATGGCGACGGACATCGCCGTCAACGCCAAGATGCGCCGCACCGGCATCTGCGGCGCCGCCGAGACGCTGCTCGTCGACCGGGCGGTGGCCGGCACGCATCTCGTGCCGGTGCTGGCGGCGCTCCAAGAAGCGGGATGCACGATCCGCGCCGAAGCTGAAGTGCGCGCTGCTTTCCCCCGGGCCGAACCGGCTCAGGATGCCGACTGGGTGACGGAATATCTGGACGCCATCATTTCGGTGAAGCTGGTCGATGGCGTGGCCGGCGCGATCGATCACATCGAGACCTATTCGTCCCATCACACCGAGGCGATCGTTGCCGACGACCCGGCAGCCGTCGAGCGCTTCTTCAACGAGATCGATTCGGCCATCCTGCTGCACAACGCCTCGACGCAGTTCGCCGATGGAGGGGAGTTCGGCATGGGAGCCGAAATCGGCATCGCCACGGGCAAGATGCACGCACGCGGTCCGGTCGGCGTCGAACAGCTGACCTCCTTCAAGTACCGCGTGCGCGGCGCGGGCCAAACGCGGCCTTGATCGTTCCTGCCGCGACCCGGGCGGATGTTCCGCCGCGCTATCTGCGCATGCCGCATGTCGAACCGGGCATGGCGGTCGGCCTGTTCGGCGGTTCGTTCAATCCGCCGCATGCCGGCCACGCCCTTGTTGCAGAAATAGCGCTGCGGCGCCTGCGGCTGGATCAGCTGTGGTGGATAGTGACGCCCGGCAATCCGCTGAAAAGTTCCAACGAGCTGGCGCCGCTGGCCGAGCGGATCGCACTTTGCGAACGCATTACGCCGGATCCGCGCAACAAGGTCACCGCGTTCGAAGCGAGCCACCATGTGCGCTACACAGCCGATACGCTGGCGCTCGTGAGGCGGCGTTACCCGCATGTCCACTTCGTCTGGGTGATGGGCGCCGACAACCTCAAGGATTTCCACCGCTGGCAGCGCTGGCGCGAGATCGCGGCATCGGTGCCGATCGCCGTCATCGACCGGCCCGGCTCCACCCTGTCCTTCCTTTCATCGAAGATGGCAAAGACGTTCGAACGCGCGCGCATCGACGAGACCCGCGCACCCATGCTTTCGCGCCACACGCCGCCGGCATGGACATTCATCCACGGTCCTCGCTCCTCCCTCTCGTCGACCGCACTGCGTAATGCGGCTGAAACGCGGGAGTGACCGCATCCGGCAGCGGCAAACGCCCTTGTCATCACTTTTCGTTAGATTGGTGGGTACGTCTTGAAACCGTCAAGGGTCTCTGCCTATCTTTGAAGGATCACCTTCGGGTGATTTGGTTGTTCTTGTTCAGAAAGGAAAGACACTGAGAACAGCACTAGGCAAGAAGGCCGATATTGTGCCTTCGCCGGCAGGGTTGAGCCGCAACGGCCTCGATCACGCCCTCAAGACCGTCCTTGACTCTCTGGAAGATTCCAAGGCCGAAGACATTGTCTCCATTGACATTCAGGGGAAGTCGAGCCTCGGCGACTACATGGTTGTCGCGTCGGGCCGGTCGAACCGTCATGTCAGCGCAGTCAGCGATCATCTCCTGAAGGCTCTCAAGGATGCGGGCTTCGGTGGCCTGCGCGTGGAAGGCCAGGCGAGCGCCGACTGGGTGCTTATCGACGCCGGAGACATCATCGTCCACATCTTCCGTCCAGAGGTTCGCGAGTTCTACAACATCGAAAAGATGTGGCAGACCCCGGACCTGGAAGACGAGACGGTTCACTGAACCGCTGAAGCAAGGACGTGCGCATCAACATTCATGCCGTGGGCCGGATGAAGGCCGGTCCCGAGCGGGAGTTGGCGCAACGCTATTTTGACCGATTTTCCAAGTCCGGCCCCGCGGTCGGGCTGGAATGGGGCGGCGTGAACGAGACGCCCGAAAGCCGGGCCCAGAGCGCGGCCGAGCGCAAGCGCGACGAGGCGCAGCGGGTCGAAGCGTTGCTGGACAACGGTGCCCTGCTCGTGCTGCTCGACGAGCGCGGCAAGAGCATCGGTTCGGAGGCCTTCGCGCACAATCTCGCCGCCTATCGCGACCAGGGCCGCAAGAGCCTCGTCCTCGCCATCGGCGGGCCTGACGGCCACGATGCGGTGCTGCGCGAGAAGGCCGCCCTTGTCCTTTCCTTCGGCGCCCTCACCTTTCCGCACCAGCTTGTGCGCATCCTGCTGGCCGAGCAGCTCTACCGGGCGTCGACCATCCTCGCCGGCCATCCCTATCACCGCGTCTGATCCGGCGCGTCGGCGAAAAGTCCTTGACCGCTCGGCGGCCCAAGCTTTCGACATATTGTCGGGGCAAGGGTTGTCGGCCGGACGGACGCGGGCCGCAACGTCCGGCGTATTATGGTTGATGCTTCCTTAACTCGCCGGACACTATCATGGTGCAATGAATTTTTTCGCGGGAAACACATGTGCCGGCCGCCGACGGCGCTGCCTGAGGGCTGCGCTCACGGTCCTGTGCATCGCCGCCGCGCCCGGCCTGGCGTCCGCGCAGCAGGAAGAACTCGAAGCGCGCCGGGCCGAGAGTGCCAGCGAGTTTGATCGCGTAACGGCAGAAATCGAGATATCGGGCCACCGTCTTGCCAAGCTCATGCGGGACATTCAGGCTGTCCGCAAGGACAGCACCAGCATCACCGCCGCCCTGATCCAGGCCGCCAAGACCGAAAAGAAGCTTGCCCAGGACGTGGAGGACATCGAGGAGCGTCTCGGCGACCTGAAGCAGCGCGAGGATGCCGTCGCGCTCTCGCTGCGGGCGCGCCGTGGCGTGCTGGCCGAAGTGCTGGGCGCGTTGCAGCGCATGGGCCTCAATCCGCCGCCAGCCATCCTTGTCAGGCCGCAGGATGCGCTGTCGTCGGTGCGCACGGCGATCCTGCTCGGCGCGGTCGTACCGGAACTTCGCGCCGAGACGCAGGCTCTGGCGCAGGACCTGCATGAACTGGCAAGCCTGCGCATGTCGATCGACGAGGAACGAAAACGCCTTTTTGCCACCCTGCAGGATCAGGCGACGGAGAAGCAGCGGCTCTCACTGCTGCTGGAGGAACGGGAGAAACTGCTGGCGAATTCCGAAGCGCAGGCGCAAGCCGAGCGTGCCCGGGCCGCCGAACTGGCCTCGAAGGCGAACACTCTCAAGGAATTGATCGCCTCCCTGGAGGACGACATCGAGGAAGCCCGTCTGGCTGCGGAGGAGGCCCGCCGGGCCGAGGAGGAACGCCGTCGCCGCGAGACCGAAGCGGCCAACAAGCCCGTTCCCGAAGCCAACCGGCTGACCCTCGGACTACCCTTCGACAGCCTTGTGGGAAAGGTTTCCCTGCCGGTTTCCGGCCGCATCGCGCGCCGTTTCGGCGAACCCGACGGCGTCGGAGGACACATGATGGGGAACACCGTTCAAACACAATCCGGAGCTATCGTGACGGCGCCATCGGATGGGGGTGTTTTGTATGCTGGCCCGTTCAGATCCTATGGACAACTCTTGATCCTCGACGCCGGCGGCGGCTATCATGTCGTCTTGGCGGGCATGGGGAAAATCAATGTCTCGCCCGGACAGTCGGTCCTGGCCGGAGAGCCGGTCGGAGCAATGGGCGAAGCAAGATTGGCCAGCGCCGTCGCGTTCGAGGGGACGAACAGCAAGCCGGAACTCTATGTCGAGTTCCGCAAGAATGGTAAACCCGTCGATCCAGCTCCTTGGTGGGCGGACCGCAATTCTGGAAGGACAGGAAATGATTCGTAAGGTGTCGCTTCTGCTTGCCGGCGCCCTCATGGGTGCAACGGCGATGAGCGCGGTTTACGGTACCGCGGGTTTGACGGCGAATGCAGCCTCGTCCGACACTTATCGCCAGCTCGCGATTTTCGGAGACATCTTCGAGCGCGTGCGCGCGCAGTACGTGACGCCGCCGGAAGACAAGGCGCTGGTGGAAAGCGCCATCAACGGCATGCTCACCTCGCTCGATCCGCATTCCTCCTACCTGAACCCGGACGACGCCAAGGACATGCGGGTACAGACCAAGGGCGAGTTCGGCGGACTTGGCATCGAGGTCACCATGGAGAACGAACTCGTCAAGGTGATCACCCCGATCGACGACACGCCGGCCGCGCGCGCGGGCGTACTGGCCGGCGACCTGATCTCGCAGATCGACGGCGAAGAGGTGCGAGGGCTGACGCTGTCCGACGCGGTCGACAAGATGCGCGGCGCCGTCAACACCCCGATCGAGCTGACGATCCTGCGCGAGGGCGCAACCGAACCGATCAAGCTGACGATCGTCCGCGACATCATCAAGGTGAAGGCGGTCAAGTTCCGTGTCGAGAACGACGTCGGCTACATGAAGATCACCTCCTTCACCGAGAAGACCTTCGACGACCTGCGCGCCGCCATCGAAGAGATGAAGGGCGACATCCCCGCCGACAAGCTGAAGGGCTACGTCCTCGACCTGCGGCTCAATCCCGGCGGACTGCTTGACCAGGCGGTCAGCGTCTCCGACGCCTTCCTCGACCGGGGTGAAATCGTCTCGACGCGCGGACGCGATCCCAAGGACGTCACGCGGTTTGATTCCAGGCCGGGCGACCTGATCGACGGCAAGCCGCTGATCGTCCTCGTCAACGGTGGATCCGCCAGCGCCTCCGAGATCGTCGCCGGCGCGCTTCAGGACCACCGCCGGGCGACCGTCGTGGGCACGCGGTCCTTCGGCAAGGGCTCGGTCCAGACGATCATCCCGCTGGGCGAGAATGGCGCTCTCAGGCTGACCACGGCGCTCTACTACACCCCGGCCGGCGTCTCCATCCAGGGCAAGGGCATCACGCCCGATATCAAGGTCGACCAGCCGCTACCGGACGAATTGCTGGGACGCGACGTCAGCCGCGGCGAATCCGATCTGCCCGGCCACATCAAGGGCGTCGAGGAAAGCGACGAAGGCTCCGGCTCCTCGGCCTACGTGCCCCCGGAACCGAAGGACGACCTGCAGCTCAAATACGCGCTGGAGCTTCTGCGCGGCGAAAAGACGGATCCGGCGTTCCCGCCCAATCCCGACCAGGCTGTCCTCCAGCAGTGATCAACCTGCCGCACGGTCCGTCACGGCCGTGCGGCATCCTCCGACAACAGCAAGAATAACGGGCCTGACGGTAGACTGCCGATCGTGGAAAAGGAAATCGAGCGACCGCTGGGCACAGACCTGAAGACCGGGCCGCGGCGGCGTTGGCCCGGGACCGGGCGTGGCCTGCTCATGGCGGGCGTCTTGGTGGCCATTGCCGGCGCCGGCCTCTTCACTGCGCTGGACAGGGATGCGTTGCGCGCACCCGCCACCGCACCCGAGACAACGACGGTCGAACTGGAGCAGGAGCCTGCCGCCGCAGCGACCGAAATCGCGGCCACCCCTGACAATCCGTCCGTGATCAGGGTCGAACCGGATGCGGACGCAACCTCTCCGAACGTCATCGTCATCCGCGACCCGTCCGCCGTAGGCCAGGACCTGCGCGTTGCCCATCTGCCCGATCGAGCACTCATCGAGCAATCGGAGATGGGGCCGCTGCCGGTGCGGGCGGCCGACGGCCGGCGGCCATTCGACGTCTATGCCCGCCCCTGGTCGGGGGGCCGCGGCGCCAAGGTCGCCATCGTCATCGGAGGCCTCGGCCTGTCCCAGACCGGAACCCAATCGGCCATAGCCAGGCTGCCGGCGGAAGTAACCCTCGCTTTCGCGCCGCAGGGCAACTCGCTTCCCCGCTGGATGCGCGAGGCCCGCAGGGCAGGCCACGAGATCGTCATGCAATTGCCTCTGGAGCCCTTCGACTACCCGCGCGTCAATCCGGGGCGCAACACCCTGACGATCGCGGCCTCGAACGAAGAAAACCTGGACAATCTGCGCTGGGCGCTTTCGCGCACGACCAACTATACCGGCGTCATGAACTACATGGGCGCCCGCTTTTCGGCCGATGAAGCGAAGTTCGGCCCGATCATCGCCGAAATCGGCGAACGCGGCCTGCTCTATCTCGACGACGGCTCGTCGGCGCGAAGCCTCGCCCCCGTGCTGGCCGGAGCCAACAAGGCGCCGTTTGCTGCGGCCGACACGGTTCTGGACAGCGAGCGCGATCGTGCGAACATCCTCAAGAAGCTCGACGAGGTGGAAGCCACGGCACGGGCCAAGGGCTCCGCCATCGCCACCGGATCGGCATTCGAAACAACGGTCGACGCCGTGGCGACCTGGGTGGCCGAGGCGAAGCGGCGCGGCATCGAGGTCGTGCCCGTCTCGGCGCTCGCCCATGACCCCGAAAAGAACTGAGCATGAGCAAGACTGCGCATCCTGACGACCTGCCTTACCGCCGCTGTGTCGGCATTATGGTGCTCAACCGCGAGGGACTGGTGTGGGCCGGCCACAGGCTGCGCGAGGAAAACGATGAAACCGGCGGCTCCGACCGCCTGTGGCAGATGCCCCAGGGCGGCATCGACAAGGGCGAGGCCCCCTATCCCGCAGCCCTGCGCGAACTCTACGAGGAAACCGGCATCCAATCGGTGTCGCTTCTGGCGGAAGCTCCGAACTGGATCAATTATGACCTGCCCTCCCATCTCGTGGGCGTGGCGCTCAAGGGCAAGTATCGCGGACAGACACAGAAATGGTTCGCGTTCCGTTTCGAGGGCGAGGAGAGCGAGATCCGCATCAATCCGCCGCCCGGCGATCACAAGGCCGAATTCGACCAGTGGGCATGGCGGCCGATGATCGAGCTGCCCGAACTCATCATCCCCTTCAAACGCCGTGTCTATGAAGAGGTGGTGGCCGCCTTCCGCCATCTGGCGCCGTAGGCTACGCCGTCATGGGACCATCGACCGCGTCGATGCCATCAGTCCGTCAAGGGTGCCGGCACGGTGATTTCGCCCCCGCCGTCCTTTGAGCGAAGGTTCGAACGCGGGATGGGCAGGCCTCACTGCCCGAAATCGGCGAAGTGCTCCTTCAGCCGCGCAACATCGGCTTCGCTCCAGCCCTCTGGCTGCGTCACGTGGAGCCAGGCATCGATGTACTGATCGGGCGCGTAGACATGGCCATAGCCGATCGGCGAGGTCGTCGCCGTCGCCAGATCCAGACCGAGCTGCAACAGAGTGACGATCGGATACCAGCGCAATTGCTGCGAAACGTCGGGCCCGCGTTCGTCGCGCATCCATGGCGGCTCGCGGTAGCCCGCATGCGGATCGAAGAACACCACGGGATCGCTGGCATATTGCAGGTAGACGATGCGCATCGGGCCCCACTGCGCGCCGGGAATGTCGAGCGCGTCGTTCTGATTGGTGAAGCGGAAAAGCGATCCGTCGCGATAGCGCGGCAGCCAGAACGGGCTGCCCTCGTTTCGATGGTCGGTGATCAGGTTCCACAGGCGACTGGTAAAGGGCGGTCCGGCCCACAGAGCGCCATCGAAGGGGTCGGCGATGACATCGAAAAGTTCCGCCGAAAGCTGCGAGTTCATGGCGCCGAGGCTGAGCCCGTACAGATAGAGTTCCGGGCGTTGGTCCCTCGGCAGGGACGTCCAGTATCCATACACCTCTGAAAACAGGGACTGTGCGGTTTCCGACCCGTAGCCTGGCTCGACCAGGAGCGACAGCCAGCTCGTCAGGTAGGAATACTGGATGGCCACGGTCGCGACATCGCCGCCATGCAGATAGTCAAGCGTGTCCATGCCGGCCGGATCGAGCCAGCCGGTGCCGGTGGGCACGGCGATGACCAGGGCGGAGCGCTCGAACGCGCCGACCCGCTTGAGTTCTTCCAGCGCAAGCTTGGCCCTGTCGCCGAATGTCTCCGCGCTCCGCAGCCCGACATAGACGCGTATGGGCTCCATCGCCGGCCGGCCGAGAAACTCGGCGATCTCGTCCTTGCCCGGTCCGTTGACGATGAACTCGCTGCCCCTGCGGCCAAGCGTATCGAAATCGATAAGCGATTGGCTGCTGCCGGTCTTGAGCGGGTTCGTTGGCTGTTCGATCCCGTCATCAATCAGGGCATCCATTCTGGCGAAGGAGGAATCAGCCGCCCGCAATGCATACCGGAAGAGAACGCCATCGATGATCATACCGAACAGGAGGATCGCAACCACGGCTCCCACTACCTGGGCCAGACGCCGCGGCACGAAGCGGTAGAGCCACAGCGATACCCTGCGGAAAACGAAGATGAAGAGCCGTGCCAACCCGATCAGGACCAGCGCGACGGCCAGCGCAATCATGCCGACATAGTAGGGCCGCGCGGTCTCGACACGCGCCAGTCCCATGAGATCACGGATCGAGTTCTGCCATGCCGAAGCCTGCCAGAGAAAGACGAAGGCAATGATGGCGCAGGCGAGCGAACTGGTCAGGACCAGAAGGCGCCATAGCCGCTGTCGCGGCTGCGGCAGTTCGAGAAAATTCCACAGGAGAGCGCAGAGCACCCCGATGCCGTATCCGGCAGCGAAGGAGCAGCCCGACAGGATTCCCTGCAGGGCATGGCCGCGCGGTAGGAGCGATGGCGTCAGCGACGCCGCGAAGAACAGCGAACCGAGCAGCAATCCGACAACGGAAAAGTTGCGTTCGATCCAGCCGCCCGACTTCCAAAGCACACCGACGGTCCAGGCTCGCGCCACGATGTCCCTCCATTCGCCGCTTCGCCGCGTGCACTATGCCATGGAGGCCGCGCCCATGACCACCATGGTCGTGATGCAGCCATCAGACCGATCGGCTCAGGCCTTGCCGCCAAATAGCGCTTCGTAGCGTTCCGGCTTGAAACCGACCGTGAGCCGGCCATCGACATCGAGCACCGGGCGCTTGATCATGGAGGGCTGTGCCACCATCAGCTCCACCGCCTTGGCGGCATCGACGTCCTGCTTCACGGCCTCGTCAAGCTTGCGGAAGGTCATGCCCGCCCGGTTCAGCACCGTTTCCCAACCCAACTCGTCGCACCAGCCCTGCAGTCGCTTGCGCTCGATGCCCGACGACTTGTAGTCGTGAAACGCGTAGTCGATGTCCCGCTCGTCGAGCCAGGCGCGCGCCTTCTTCATCGTGTCGCAGTTCTTGATGCCGTAGATGGTGATTGCCACCCTGTTCTCCTTTTCAATGCGCCGGATTGCCAGCCCGTCTATCCATCGATCTCCTGTCACGCACTCAGACCGGTCGCCACTGGGGCCCGTCGAGACCGAGGATCGGCGTGGTGATCGCGCCGATCACGGGCAACCCGGGCGCCTCCCCGGCCATGCGGGCGCGCCAGGCCTCGCCTTGCAGCATCGCCGCGCCAATCGCGACCGGTGCGACACCCGCCTTGCGCAGAAGACGCAGCACCGACACCATGGACGCACCGCTGCTGACAACGTCGTCAACCACCGCGACCCTGCTCGACTGCAACAGCGCCAGCATGCGCGGATCGACATAGATGCGCTTTTCCTGGTCAGGCGTCGTGATCGAGCGAAGCGGCTCCGACAGCGCCTTGTCGTACCAGAACTTGGCGCTGGTGCCGAGCGCGACCATGCGGGCGTGCCCCAGCCGCCGGGCAACGGCTTCTGCAAGCGGCAGACCGAGCGTCGGCACGGCGACGATCATCTCGGGCCGGAGCTGTTTGAGACGATCCGCAAGTACGTCGGCAAGCGCATCGAGGACTGCAAAGCTCGCCTGGTTGACGATCAGCGAGGCGACCGCCCGGTCGCCGCCGCCCGGCAGAATGCGTATGGGCAGCAGGATGCGCCGCCCGTCCGGCAAGGTTGCGGCATATGCCGTGCCGCCGGGCTGTACGCCTTGGCTGAGCTCCTCGGGACGATAAAGCTTTTGCCAGAACTGATCCTGTGCGATCTGCATGCGCGAATCTTGAGTCTGCGGAAACCTTGAGTCTGAATGCCGGCAGCATAGGGTGGCCGACGAACAGCGCAATCCGGAGAGTGGAATGAACGAACAGCTTTTGAACGCCTTGACCGCACTGCGCCGCGATCTCCACGCCCATCCCGAACTGGGGTTCGAGGAAGAACGCACCAGCGCCATCGTCGCGGAAAGGCTCGAAGCACTCGGGCTGGAGGTTACGCGCGGTCTCGGCGGCACGGGCGTGGTCGGGACCTTGCGTATCGGTGAAGGCAACCGTGCCATCGCGCTGAGGGCCGACATGGACGCGCTGGCCATGCCGGAGACGGCCGAGCGTGCCTGGCGTTCAAAAGTGCCGGGAAAGATGCATGCCTGCGGCCATGACGGCCACACCGTCATGCTGCTCGGCGCGGCCGAGGAACTGGCCGATACCCGCGACTTCTCCGGCACGGTGCATTTCGTTTTCCAGCCGGCTGAGGAAGGCCGCGGCGGCGCGAAAGCGATGCTCGCCGACGGCTTCTTTGAGCGCTTTCCCGTCGACGCGGTCTACGGACTGCACAACATGCCGGGGCTCGCCGTCGACCAGATCGCGGCGGTCGAGGGCCCGCAGCTTGCGTCCTCTGACAGCTGGACCGTCGCTTTCCGCGGCACCGGCACCCATGGAGCCAAGCCGCATCTCGGACGCGATCCGCTGGCCGCCATGGCGAGCTTCCTGTCGTCGCTGCACACGATCGTCGCCCGCGAAGTCGATCCGCTTCAGCCGGCCGTCGTCAGCGCCTGTGCCCTCAAGGCGGGCGATTTCGAAGCGCTCAATGTCATCCCCGACACGGTCGAGATCGGCGGCACCGCACGCGCCTATGCGCCTGAGGTGCGCGATCTGCTCGAGGCATCGATTGGCCGGCTGGCGCAAGGTACGGCGGCGACCTTCGGCATCGAAGCCGACTACCGTTTCATCCGCCGCATCCCGCCGGTGATCAATGCATCCGAGCCGACAAGAGTGGCCCAGCAGGCGGCGGCGCGAGCGGTGGGGGCGGAAAGGCTCCTCACCGACTTTCCGCCGTCGACGGCCGGTGACGACTTCGCGGAATTCTCGATCCCCGTGCCGGGCTGCTATGTGTGGCTCGGCAACGGACCGGCCAGAGACGGCGCGCTGCACCACAATTCTGGCTACGATTTCAACGATGCGGCAATCCCCGCCGGCGTGCGCTACTGGTGCGAGGTGGTGCGCGGCGAGTTGGGGTGATCAGCCGAGCGTATCGGCCAGAAGGTCCAGCACGGCGGCTGCTTCAACGCCCATGGCGACCGCCAATTCATGGCCACCGGACCCCAGGGCTCCGGCCATCTCGCCCTGGCTGCAATCGACACCGAGACCCATGCTCGCAGTGGAAAACAGGTCCGGCCTGAGCGCCAGGACCGGTACACAGGGGTCATGGAGCGGCCTGCTCTCCCCGCCGACTGTCGTGTCGAAATAGGCCGCGATCAACTCGCCCACCTTCGTGCCTTGCGGTGTGCCGAGACCAGCCAGCCGTTCGAGATAGGCCCTGTCGGCGCGCACCTTGCGCGTGACGTCGAGCGGGATCAACGTCAGCGGCAGGCCGGCGGCAAGAACGATCTCCGCCGCTTCGGGATCATGCGCGATGTTGAATTCAGAGCGCGCGCCGACATTGCCACGCTCATTGATCGCCCCGCCCATGGCAATCAGGCGTCCGATACGGCGCGCAGCATCGGGCGCCTGCCGGATCAGGCGGGCGATGTTGGTCATCGGGCCGAGCGCCAGCATATCGAACGCGCCTTCCGGCGCGGCCAGGAGCGTCTCGGCCAGGAAGAGGGTCGCGTCGTTACCGGAAGGTCCGGCTACGGGCTCGGGCAAGGCGACGCCGCCGAGCCCATCGAGGCCGTGGATGCGCACCTCGTCAACGCCCGGTCGCTCCAGCGGCGCGGCTGCCCCGGCATGCACGGGTACGTCGCGCCCGGCAAACGCCAGGATGCGCAGCGCGTTGCGCGTCGTCGTCTCGAGCCCGATATTGCCGGCAACCGTCGTGATACCGGCCACATCAATCCCCGGATGCGCCAGCGCGAAGAGGATCGCAATCGCGTCGTCGATGCCCGGATCCGTATCGATCAGGACCGGACGGCTCATGCTTCGGCCAGCTTGTCGAGGATGCGGACCCAGCTTCGGATGCCCTTATGGTAGCTCGACAGATCGTATTTCTCGTTCGGCGAATGGATGCGATTGTCGAAACGGGCAAAGCCGACCAGCAGGGCATCGGCGCCGAGATATTTCTTCAGCGCGCCCACAATCGGGATCGATCCGCCAGTGCCGGCGATCGCGGCATCGCCCCATTCATCCGACAGCGCGCCGAGCGCCGCTTTCAGGTGGGCGCCGTCGGCGGGCATGGAGACGGCCGGCGAAAGTCCGTGATCCTGAAACTCGACCGTGCAGTCTGCCGGCATGCGCGCCTGCACATGGGCGCGGAAGGCATCGCGGATTGTCTGCGGGTTCTGTCCGGCCACCAGCCGGAAGGAGACCTTGGCGTGAGCTTTGGCCGGAATGACCGTCTTGAAACCGGGCTCAGTATAGCCGCCCCAGATGCCGTGGATCTCGCAGGACGGTCGCGACCAGACCTGTTCGAGCACGGAACGCCCCTCTTCGCCCGCCGGAACCTCAAGGCCGATATCGGCCAAGAACGCCTTGCCGTCGAAGGGCAGGCGCGACCACAGGCGCGAGACTTCTTCGGGCAGTTCCTGAACCCCGTCATAGAAACCCGCGATGGCCACGGAGCCGTCGGGCCGGCGCAGGCTCGACAAAATGTCGGACATGAGCGTCAGGGCGTTGCGCGCCGCGTTGCCGAACATGCCCGAATGCAGATCGCGGTCGGCGCAGGTGATGGTCAGTTCCTGACCCACCAGCCCGCGCAGCATGGTGGTGATGGCGGGCGTCTTTGCATCCCACATGTCGCTGTCGCAGACCAGCACCGTGTCGCAGGCGAGTTCCTTCGCCGTTTCGTCGAGAAACGGCGTAAGCGAGCGCGAGCCGCTTTCCTCTTCGCCTTCGAACAGGAAGCTCACGCCGACCGGCAGTTTGCCGCGCACTTCCATCCAGGCCCGGCAGGCCTCGACGAAGGTCATCAGCGCGCCCTTGTCGTCGGAAGCGCCGCGCGCCACGATATGCGTGTCGCCGTCGGGTGCGGGCCTCAAGACCGGCTCGAAGGGATCGCTGTTCCAGAGTTCCAGCGGATCGGCGGGCTGGACGTCGTAGTGGCCGAAAAAGAGAACGCGCGGCTTGCCCTCGGGCGCCGGCATGTGCCCCACGACCATCGGTTGCCCGATGGTTTGACGCGGGCTCGCCTCCGCACCTAACGAACGCAGATCGGCAGCCAGCCATTCCGCGGCCCGCCGGCAATCCTCGGCATGATTCGGGTCGGTCGAGACGGAGGGGATCCGGATCAGTTCGAACAGCCGCTCAAGGCGCGCATCGATCGTGGCGTCCACGTGGGCGAGGATATCGTCTGTGCTCATTGTTGCCTGCTCCGGTCGATCTCTTCGATGCGTGCGTTGAATTCCCCGGCGACCTGCAACGCGTCGGCCATGATCTTGGGCGTTTCGAGCGTCGTCACCGCGCGCTCGCGCATCAGCCAGCGTCCGGCCACCATCACGTCGATGACATCTGAAGGCATCGCCGCAAAGACAAGCGTTGCATAGATGTCGTAGACCGGCTGCACGCGCGGATCGTCGAGACGGATACGGATCAGGTCGGCCTGCTTGCCCGGTTCCAGGGAACCGATCTTGTCGTCCATCCCGAGCACCTTGGCCGCCTCGAGCGTCGCCATGCGCACGACGTCGGTCGCCGGCATCGGCTTGCGGCTCCTGCCCAGAAGCTTCTGGAACATGGAAACGGGACCGAACTGCGAGAAGAGATCGAGCGTGTTGCCGCTCATCGGCCCGTCGGTGGCGATGCCGACCGGGATGCCGCGGGCCCGCATCGCCTCGACCGGCGCGATGCCGCGTCCCGCCTTGGCGTTGGAGCGCGCGTTGTGCGCCACGCGAACGTCCTGCTCCGCCATTCGGTCCATGTCCTCCTCGGAGACGAAGAGGCAGTGCGCGGCGATCAGGCCGGGCTTCAGGAGACCGGCACGGTCGACCACCTGGACAGGGCGCAGGCCGTAGTTCTTCTCGGCCCACTCGTTTTCGCTGACCATCTCGGCCATATGCAGTTGCACCGGGCAGTCGGGGTGATCCTGCGACCAGCGCGCAACGCGCTCCATCACCGCGACATCCGTCGAATAGGGCGCATGCGGCGCGATCGAAGCGGTCACGCGGGGATGGCCGGCAAAGGTAGCGGCCAGTTGTTCGGTGAGCGCGAAGCCCTCGTCGAAGCTCTTGTGATCGGGCGCGTCGAAATCGGCAAGCGTCTGGCCGACAACGCCGCGCATGCCGGCCTCGTCGATCACCTTGCCCACTTCGGTTTCGAAATAATACATGTCCGCCACTGTCGTGACGCCGCCTCGAATGAGTTCGAGCGCTGCGAGCCGCGAGCCGATAGCGACTGTTCGTGGCTCCACGCATTCGCGCTCGAGCGGCAGCACATAGCGGAACAGGCGATCATCGACATCCTCGCCAAGACCGCGAAACAGGGTCATGGTCATGTGGCAATGGCTGTTGACCATACCGGGCATGACCAGGTCGCCACCCATGTCGACGGTTTCACCGCCTTCCGGCGGCGTCCCATCGCCGAGCGCCGCGATCCTGTCATCCTCGATGCGCAGCCAACCCTTGGCATATTCGGTCAGCCCTGCATCCATGGTCAGGATGCGGGCATTGGTGAGCGTGACAGTCATGGCGTCTCGGCCTTCAACAGGCAGCACTGGTCGGGCTGCGGTACGAGGACGACGTGGCTGCCTGGTTCCAGCGGGTCCGACAGCGGGCCATTGGCCACCACTTCGCCCGCCGCCGTTTCGCAGCGATACTGGTAGGCGCGGCCGAGATAGGTCCTCAATCCCAGCCTGGCGGGAATGCCCGCGCCCTCGCGCGCCACCTGCAAACCCTCCGCGCGGGCGGCGAAGATGAAGTTGCGCGCGGGTACGGCAAAGTGCGATTTCGGCAGATCGAGCGTCGCGCCGCCCGCCATTTCGGCCCGAACGGCGTCGCCGGCCTCCATGACCGCCTTCATCGCGATCATGTTCTCGAAGCCGACGAAATCGGCAACGAACGTATTGGCCGGCCGCGAATAGAGAACTTCCGGGGCGTCGAGCTGCATGATGCGCCCGGCATTCATGATCGCCACGCGGTCGGAGATCGAGAACGCCTCCTCCTGGTCATGCGTGACATAGAGCGCGGTCGTGCCGTTGGCGCGCTGCAGGCGGCGGATCTCGACGCGCATGTCGACCCGAAGCTTGGCGTCAAGATTGCTCAGCGGCTCGTCGAACATCAGGAGCGGCGGTTCGATGACCAGAGCCCGGGCGAGCGCCACGCGCTGGCGCTGGCCGCCAGACAGATTGGCCGGATAACGATCTGCAAAACCGGCAAGGCCGACACGGTCGATCATCTCGATAGCCTTGGCGCGGCGCTCCTTGCCGGCCATGCCGCGCTGCTTGAGCCCGAAGGCGACATTGTCGAGAACGGTGAGATGCGGAAACAGGGCATAGGTCTGAAAGACGAGACCGATATTGCGCGCATGGGCGGGCAGACGCGTCAGGTCGCGCTCGCCGAGACGGATCGTGCCCGATGTGGGGGAAAGAAAGCCGGCCACAAGACGCAGCGTCGTGGTCTTGCCGCAACCCGAAGCGCCGAGCAGCGAGACCAGTTCGCCTTCCTCGACACGCAGGTTGAGATCTTCCAGCACCTTGGTGCTGCCATAGTGGGCCGAAACGTTTTCGAGAGTGAGCGATACGGTCATTTTGTCAGGAAGGTCAGGCCGAGCGTCCATTCCACCACCGCCATGACGGCGACGGTAACGCCCATGAGCAGCACCGAGACCGCGGCGATCGTCGGGTCGAAGAACTGCTCCATGTGGGCAAGAAGCTGGATCGGCAGGGTTGAGATGCCCGGTCCCGTCAGGAAGATCGAGATCGACACATCGTTGATGGAGGTGATGAAGGCGAGGATGAATGCGGCGATCACACCGGCCCGCACATTGGGCAGGACCACGGAGAAGAAGGCCTTCCAGCGCGGGCAGCCGAGCGAGACCGCGGCTTCCTCGATGGAAAAGTCGAAGGCGTTGAGCGAGGCCCCCGTGACGCGCACGCAATAGGGCAGGACAAGCAGCGCGTGCCCGATGAGCAGGCTGAGCCAGATCGAGAAGCCCATGCCGGTCGCCACCGACTTCATCAGCGAGAAGCCGAGCACGATTTCCGGCACAAGGATCGGCAGGACGTAGACATTGGCCAGGAATTTCGGCAACTCCACCCGGTAGCGGGCAAGCGCATAGGCAGCCGGCACGCCGATGATCAGCGATACGATCGTGCCCCCGACCGCCAGCGTGAAGCTGGTCATCATCGTGCGGCGGAAGGCGGAGATTTCGAAGATGTTCTCGAACCACCGCAGCGACAGACCCTGCGGCGGAAAGGTCAGGAAGCTCGTATCCGACAGCGCGGTGCCGATGATGATCACCAGCGGGCCGATCAGGAAGAGGAAGGTGAGCGCCGCGAAGGCGATCAGCAAGGGATGGATTCGATCGTTCATCCGGCCACCGGATTGAGTCTGCGCGCCAGGCGCGACATGGCGAGAACGGTTGCAAGCGTCACGACCGTCATCACCGCCGCGATCGTCGAAGCCCCCACCCAGTCGAACGTCACCATTGCCCGTTGATAGAGGAACGTGCCCATCATCATCTGTCGCTCGCCGCCGAGAAGCTGCGGCGTCGCGTATGAGGTGAAGGAGCCGGTGAAGACCAGAACCGCGCCGACGATGAGGCCGGGAACGGCCATCGGCAGGATCACCTGGAAGAAGGTCGCCGCGGGCTTGGCGCCAAGCGACGTGGCTGCGTCGGTCAGGTCACGGGGAATGCCTTCCAGAACGCCGACCAGAGTGATGATCATCAGCGGCACGAAGAGATAGATCATGGCAACGATCACTGCGCCCTCGGTATAGAGCATCGACAAAGGCTCATCGACCAGCCCGAGAGCGAGGAGAGCGTCGTTGAGAATGCCGTTCTTGCCGAGGATCACCAGCCAGGCAAAGCTGCGCACCACTACGGAGGTGAGAAGCGGGAAGACGGCGGCGATGATGAGGATGCTCTTCATCCGCCCCGGAGCGCGGGCGACTACCCAGGCGGTGGCAAACCCGACGGTCACCGAAATGGCTGTCGTGATCAGCGCCACCTCCATGGTGCGCCAGAGCACCGTGCGGCGAAATCCGGAGGTAAAGAACTGGATGTATGGCGCAAGCACGCCCGCTGGCTCGCCGAATGTCGTGGCAAAGGTTGCCAGCACCGGCAGACCGAGGCACAGCACCACGAACAGCGTGGCGGGAACGGCCAGCGCCCATGCGATCATGCGTGATGTCATCGGACTCTTCTGCGGTTGGGAACGCTACTGGGCGCAATAGCCGAAAGGGGCGGTGCGCTCCACCCCTTTCGACCGGCTTCAAGGCTTACATGCCGAAGATCTCGTTCCAGCGATCGATCCAGTCCGTCTTCGCGGCGTTCATCTTCTCGTAGTCCATGCGGTTGAGCGAAGAGATCATCTCGTCGCCATAGGTCCACAGGGCCGCCTCCTCCGGGGTCAGTTCAACCTCGGTGTTGACCGGGGCGTCCACGCCCTGCTCGGCTTCAACCTGTTGAATCTCGGTCGAAAGCACGAAATTGATGAACTCGTGAGCGAGGTCGACATTTTCGGCACCCGCCGGAATGTTGATCGTGTTGAGCGTCGCGACGTCGCCGTCTTCGAGCTCGGCCCAGGTCATGGTGGGAACCGCCGCCTGCAGCGAGGCCAGCGTGAAGTCCTGTGCCACGGCGACGCTGACCTCGCCGGTGGAGACCAGGTTCACCATTTCCGAACCGGTGTTGTAGTTCTTCACCGTGTTGGGCTTGAGCTCTTCAATGGCCGCGAACGCCGCGTCCGGATCCTCGTAAGCGTCGACGCCGGCATGCTTGCCCGCCTGCACGACCATCATCGGGCCGGCAGTGGTCGTGATGCCCGGCAACGTGATCTGCGATTTCAGATCCTCGCGCCACAGATCGCCCCAGGAGTTGATCGGCTCGACCTTCGCACTGTCGTAGACAATGCCGGCGCGGCCGATCGAATAGGCCGGCCCGTAGTCGCCCTGCGGCGCCTGGGCAATGTCATAAAGCTTTTCGACATTGGGGATCTTCGAACGGTCCACCTTCTGGAACACGCCTTCCTCGATGCCGATCTGGGAATAGCTGTCGGTGAGGAAGATGACGTCGACGCCCTTGCCGCCACGCGCCTTGAGCTTGTTCAGCCGGTCGGCATTGTTGCCGGTTTCGAAAACGATCTCGCAGCCGCACTTCTCCTTGAAGGGCTGGATGATGTTGGCATCCAGCTTCTCGCCATTATAGCCCCACCACGAAATGGTGAAGGTGGTCTGAGCCGAGGCGGCACCGGCGGACAAGGTCAGCATGAAGGCAGTGAGAGCGAGCGTTCTTTTCATTGGACGATCCATGACTTTCCGGGATTGCTGATGTGGCGGTGATGAAGACCGTATAGTCCTTCAGAACGGCGCACAATAAACCTGCGCGTCCGAAAGCTTGGGCAAATCCCGCACCGCACAACCGGGGCGGGAAAACAGGGTGATTGACGAGAGACCATGGCGATCACCCGAACGATGCCGGGGCATAGCGGCTGCCGAGCGAGTAGCGGCCGCCGGCATAGATCAGCCGGTTGACGGTGGCGACAGTCGGGCCCGACCAGGTGCGGCGATGCAAGAGCAGGCACGGCTCGCCGGGTTCGAGCATCAGCAATTGCGCCGTTTCGAGATCGGCCGCAATGGCGGAGATGACATGCTCCACCTCGGTCAGCGGCGTCGCCTGCTGCAGATAATCGTAGGTGGTGATCGCCTCGAAGTCCTGCTTTTCATAGTCTGGCACCAGGCCGGAATTGACGAAACGTTCCTCGAGCTGCACCGGCGCGTCGTTCTCGTAATGGACGATGATCGAATGGCCGACCGGAGCGCCGGACGCGAACTCGAAAGCCGCAACGAGATCGGCCGCCGCTTCGATCCGTTCCAGCAGGATCACCTTGGCGCGGTGGCGCCCGCCGCGCTGCTCGATCTCGGCGGCGATATTGTTGATCTCGATCAGCGTGGACTGGGGTCTTGGTGGAGCCACGAAGGTGCCGACGCCCTGTATGCGCAGCAGGTAGCCTTCCGAGGTCAGTTCGCGCAGCGCGCGATGGACTGTCATGCGCGACACGCCGAGTGCGGCGACCAGTTCGTTCTCCGAGGGAAGTTTCTGGTCACGCCCCCAGCGCCCGCTGCCGATATTGGCCAGCACATAGTCCTTGACCTTCTCGTAGAGCGGACTTGCCGAGGCCGGCAGCCCGATCGGTTCGCCGGTCTCCGCCATCAGCCCGCCGCCTCCATACGGATGATCGTTTTCAGTCCGGGGCTCTCGCCCGCCAGCAGCCGGCGATAGGCGGCTGGAACCTCGTCGAGACTGATCTGCGCGTCGATCAGTTCGGCCAGCTTCGGCGCGAGCGCGGGTAGGAGGGCCACGGCCTCCGGCAACTCACCGCCAAAGGCGTGACACCCCACAAGTGCTATTTCGCGTTCGACCAGGAGGTTGGGGTCGAGATCCAGCCGTCCATGGGCAATGCCCACGAGAGCCAGCGTTCCACCACCGGCCAGGAGGGCGAGTACTGTTTGCAGAGCCGCAACACTGCCCGTTGCATCAAGCGCGTAACGCAGGGGCACGCCGCCGAGTGCGGCATCCATCGCCGCCTGATCGAGATCAACGATCCGCGCGTCCGCAACCCGCGCGACGAGCTCGGCGCGCGAGGTGTTCCTGTCGGCAACAAGAAGCGGCCCGTCGTGGAGACGCGCCACAAGAAGCGCCGCCAGACCACCGATCGGCCCACAGCCGATCACAAGAACCGGCTCGCCGGCCGGCACGGCCAGTTTGCGCACCGCATGCAAGGCCACCGCGAGCGGCTCGGCCATGGCGGCGATGCCCGCGTCAAGCGCGGGATCGTGCTTTGCCAGCAGACGCGCCGGCAGCACCGCCGCCTCGGCAAATCCTCCGTCGCACACCTCCCCGACGAAGCCGAGGCTGGTGCAGACATTGTGTCGTCCGCTGCGGCAGGCCGGACATTCACCGCACCAGTAACGCGAATCCGCCACCACCGTATCGCCGATCCGCAAACCTTCGACCCCCTCGCCCACCGCGCTCACCACGCCGGCAAATTCGTGGCCGGCAACGGATGGCGAGCGGCTGATCCAGGCCCCGGTGCGGAAATTGTGGAGATCAGAACCGCAAATGCCCGCCGCAGTCAGTCTTACGAGCACTTCGCCGGCTCCAGGCGCGGCCGGCGGGTCGATATCCTCGACCCTCAGATCACCGGCCGCATAAAGGCGCACCGCCTTCATCCGCCTCGCCTCACAGATAGGATTTGCGGACGTCCGACACCGCATGTTCGTGAGAGGAGAAGCCCTCGTAACGCGCGAGTGTCCGGGCGTGCCTGGCAAATTCCGGATAGGCCGATGCCGTCACGTAACCGATCGAGGAGCGCTTGACGAAATCGCCGACCGAGAGCGGCCCGTAGGTGCGTGCCCAGCGGCTGGTCGGCAGCACGGCGTTCGGACCGAGGCCGAAATTGCCGATCGAGACCGGTGTATGCGGTCCCATCAGGATCTCCGAGGCTTCGGTGATGTGGCCGAGATGCGCGAAGGGATCGGTGGACAGGATCTCGAGATGCTCGGGTGCGTAATCGTTGACGAACCGGTAGCTTTCCTCGATCGACGGCGTCAGCACGATGCCGCCATAGGGGCCTGTGAGCACCGCCTTGGAGAACTCCACCCGCTGCGCGGTCATCCGTGCCCAGTGCTCGGGCAGCGCTGCCAGCGCTTCCTCGGCCACGCGGCGCGAATGGGTGACCAGCCAGGCCGAGGAATCCGGACCATGCTCGGCTTCGATCAGAAGGTCGAGCGCGGCCAGTCCGCCCTTGACCGTGTCGTCGGCGAAGATCACCGCTTCGGATGGCCCGGCCGGCAGACCGGGATCGATGACGCCGGCGAGAAGCCGCTTCGCCGCCACAACCCAGGGGCTTCCGGGACCGACAATCTTGAGCGCCTTCCTGACCGTTTCCGTGCCGTAGGCGACGGCTGCGACGGCCTGGGCGCCGCCGCATTTGTAGACCGTTTCGACGCCTGCGAGCCGCGCAGCAACAAGGGTTGCCGCATCGACCGAACCATCGGGGGCCGGCGGCGTGA
Organism: Mesorhizobium sp.; assembly: GCA_963966365.1. Lineage (GTDB taxonomy): Bacteria > Pseudomonadota > Alphaproteobacteria > Rhizobiales > Rhizobiaceae > Mangrovimarina > Mangrovimarina plasticivorans. The sequence continues at coordinate 41,407 of CAWZZC010000005.1, forward strand.
CGATGGCGAGGTCGGGCACGCCGGCGACAACGGCCGGCACCGCGGTCATCATCGTCACCGACGGGAAGGCGCCCTTGCCGCGCGGAATGTAGAGCGCGACCGACTTGATGGGCGTGAAGCGGTCACCGGCATAGGCGCCGGGCCGCATTTCCTTCAGCCACATGGCTTCCGGCTTCTGCTCCTCGTGGAAGCGGCGGATATTGTCGATGCCGAACTTGATCGCCTCGACCACCTCGCCGTCCACCTTGTCGAAGGCTGCGTCGAACTCCTCCTCGCTCGCCTTCAGACCGCCCGGATCAACCTGCGACTTGTCGAAATCGCGTGCAAAGCGCACCAGCGCGGCGTCGCCTTCGGTGCGGACGGCCTCGATGATCGGCTTCACCTTGTCGATGAAGCCCGACAGATCGGTCTCGGAGCGCCGCATGAGAGCGGTGCGCTGACCGTCATCGAGCTTGGCGAGTTCGTGATAGGAGACGACTGACATCTGATTATCCTGTCCGTTGGCCGACTTTGTCACTTCGATTTCAGGAACACGTCGAGCCCGACCAGCCGGTCGAGCAGCGCGACCGCTGCCGCCGCACAGGCGATGAAGACCACCGAGATGGCCGCCAGATCGGGCGTGATGATGGAGCGGATGGAATTGTAGATCTGCACCGGCAGGGTCACGATGCGCGCATCGACGAGCAACAGGCTGACGAGAAATTCGTTGAGCGCGAGGATGAACATCAGCAGAGAGCCGCTGATGATGCCCGGCAGCACCGCGGGCAGCGTCACGTGAAAGAAGGTCTGCAGGGGCGGCGCGCCGCAATTGGCTGCGGCGAGTTCGAGATCAGGATCGAGAGCCGACGCGCTCGCCGTCACCGCCCAGATCATGAAGGGGAGGTTGATGACGCAACAGGCGAGGCCGACCGGCCACAGCGACCCGAGCACGCCGGCTTCGCCGAAGACCAGCATCAGGCCGATGCCCGAGCCGATCAGGGGAATGGTGAAGGGCAGGAGCAGATAGGTCTGGACCGACTTCTCGAACCGGATTCCGTATTTGGCGAGCGCAATGCCGGCGAGCGTGCCGGCCGGTATGGATATGATCGTGCACACCGCAGCAACGTAGACGGAGCGCAGGAACGCGTCCCAAAGGGCCCGCGCACCGGCAAGCTTGGCGTACCACTTGAGCGACAGTCCGTCCGGCGGGAAGGTAATGATGTTGCCGGACGTGAACGACGCGCCCAGCACCACGATCGTCGGTGCCGAAAGCACCAGAAGCGCAATGGCGATGAACAGCCACAAGGTCACCGTCTTGCTCAATGGGGCATTCATCGCCGGGCCCTCCCCATGGCGAGCGTGCCGGCGCCGAAGAGGGTAAATATCAGCCCCACGAGCAGGGAGCCGACCGCCACCAGCATCAGCGCCAGCGTCGCGCCCAGCCCCTGGTCCGATGTCCGGAAGAACTGGTCGTAGATGGCGTTGGCGATGAAGTCCTGCGAACCGCCGCCGAGAATGGCCGGCATCGCGAAGTCGGTCAGCGACAAGGTCAGGACGACGAGCCCCGCCCCCGTCAGCCCCGGCCTGGCAAGCGGCAGGACCACATGGAGAAACGTCCGCAGCCACCCGGCGCCAAGCGACTCCGCCGCCGCTTCCAGTTCTTCAGGGATCGCGGTCAGCGCCGGCGCGAGCATCAGCACGGCAAAGGGCAGCATGTATTGCACCAGCCCGAAGAGCACTGCCGGATAGTTGTAGAGCAACCGCATCGGCTCGACGCCGACAAGCCCCAGGGCCTCGTTGACCATGCCCTGATTGCCGAGAATGATGAGCCAGCCATAGGCGCGCACCACCTGGCCGATGAAGAAGGGCAGGAAGAGAGCAATCAGCAGGGACTTGCGCAGGATAGGCGACGGGGTCCGCACCATCACGTAGGCGTAGGGAAAGGCGAAGACCAGCGTCACCGCGGTGACGATCACCGCGCCCAGAAGGCTGCGTGCGGCCACGATGGCAAAAAGCGGCTCGGTGAAGGCCCGCTGATAGTTGGCGAGCGTATAGTTATCTGAGAGCAGAAAAGTGCTTGTGTCGAGGGTCCTCAGGCTGGTGTCGCCGATCTGGATCAAACCGAGCACCAACAAACCGACGAGTAGGACAGCCGGGGCAAGCATCAGATAGGGTATCGCGCGGGTCCAGTTCGCCGGCCACACCGCGGCCGCGAACGCCTCCAGCGCATCCATGATGCGCCATGTCAGGGGATAGGCTGTGCGCGCGCTTCGCATCTGAAAATCCTGGAACGGCCGAATTTGGCGCGCCGCCGCCCGCAAAAGGCGAGGGCGGCGGCGCGTGCAGGCGGTCAGCCCTGCATGATCGCCTTGAACTTGGAGAACCACTCGCTCTCGTTCTCCACCTGGATCTTGGAGGAGATGCGGATCAGGTTCGTGAAGTCCTCTTCCTTCGTCGGATAGGACGGATCGTCGACGAGGTCCTCCGGCGGGGTCAGGCCCGGAACGACACCGGGCAGACCGAGACCGTCCAGCCAGACCTGCTGTGCGTCCTTCGTCAGTGCGAAATCGATGTACTTCTTGGCCCAGTACAGCTCGTTCTCGGGCAGGCCCTTCGGGATCCACAATCCGTCCGTGTCGAACTTCGCGCCTTCCTCCGGCACCACCCACGCGATGTCGATGCCGTTCTTCCTGGCTTCGCGGGCATTGGTGGAGATGGTGCAGGCCGCATCGATCTCGCCGTTCTGGAACCACGCGGTGAAATCCGGGTCCTCGCCAAGAAGCGGCTCCTGCGCCTTGATCTGTTCGACGAAGTCCCAGCACGGCTGCATGTTGCCGGGGATGTCGTCCAGCGACCCGCCGCCGGCGACCTGGGCCGGGAAGTGGAAGCCGATGCCGTCATTGTAGAGCGCGATGCGGCCCTTGAACTTCGGATCGAGCAGATCCTTCCAGGATTTCGGGGGACCGTCGGGGAAGGCTTCCGGGCGGTAGGCCAGCACGTAGACATAGCCATAGGTATTGACGATCGGATAGCCGTCGAGCCCGACCGGCTTGGCGAGTTCGGTCACGTTGGCCAGGTTGGGCAGGTCCGACAGATCCTCCGTCACGCCGCGCAAGGCCGATTTGGTGGCGTTTGTCGTCGTGTCCCAGTTGATGTGGATCGGCGGAACGCGATCCTGCGCCACGGCCGCCCAGACCTTGGGCTGGATCTCGTTGTCCTCGGTCAGATCGTGGCGCACGGCAATGCCGGTCATTTCGGTGAAGGGATCGGAGACGCCCTTCTTGAGGCTCTCGACCCAGCTGCCACCCCAGGCGCGTACGATGATCTTGCCGGGTTTTTCCGGTTCCTGTCCATAGGCGCCCGGCATACCCAGCGTGGTGAGCCCGGCAGCCGCGCCGGCTGCGGCGGTGCCGCGCAGGAAACGACGGCGGTCGAGCGGATAAGACAGCAAATTGCGTCTGGTCATTTCAATCTCCTCTGTTGGCTTGCCTGGTTCTTTTCATTGATCATCGCCTTGCCCTACCGCCGATCCGGCCCGTCTGCGAAAACCAGAACATCGCGGGCATTCCAGCCGACGCGCACCGCGTCGCCCACCGCGATCGCGTCATGCGTGTCATGGTCGAAGACGCGGATCAGCGCGTTCCCGAAATCGGGAAGACGCACCTCGTAGACGATCCGCTCGCCTTCGAAGATGGCATCCGAAACAATACCTGCGTGACGGCACTCGGTCTGAGCGAGAGCCGAATCGTCGCGCGCGATACGAACCTGCTCGGCACGGATGGCGCCTCTGGCAGGGGCGCCGACGAGCGGAGGACGGCTTGCGTCGCCGGGCACACCCTCCCATTCCACAGCGTCCGAACCGACGGCGACCTTGCCGCCGGCAATGGAGCGCACGACGCCGGAGAGGAAGTTCGTCACGCCAATGAAGTTGGCTACGAATGCGTTGCTGGGGCTGCGATAGGTCAGGGCGGGTTCGGCCTTCTGCTGGATCAGCCCGTGATCCATGACGATGATTTCGTCGGAAACGACCAGCGCTTCCCGCTGGTCGTGGGTGACGTTGATCGTCGTGACGCCCAGTTCGCGCTGGATGCGCCGGAATTCGAGCTGCATCTCCTCACGCAGCTTGCGGTCGAGCGCGGCCAGCGGCTCGTCCAGCAGCAGCAGGTCCGGCTCGAAGACCAGCGCGCGAGCGATCGCGACACGCTGCTGCTGGCCGCCGGATAGTTCGTGAATACGCCTTTGCCCGTAACCGCCCAGTTTGACGAGCTCGAGGTATCGCTCCACGCGCTCGGGAATCGATCGGGCGTCGCGGCGGCGCATCTTCAGGGGAAAGGCGACATTTTCGGCCGCGGTCATGTGCGGAAACAGCGCCAGGCGCTGGAACACCATGCCGATGGAACGCTTGTGAGCCGGTACGGCATTGACGCTCGCACCATTGATGAGGATTTCGCCCTGCGTCGGTTTCTGGAAGCCCGCGATCAGCCGCAGCAGTGTCGTCTTGCCGGAGCCTGATGGGCCCAGGATGGTGAGGAATCTGCCCTTGGGAAGATCGAATGACGCGTCCTTTACGGCATGGACACCGTCATAGACCATGCTGACATCGCGAACGGAAACGGCGACCGGCCGGCTGCCCCGCGCCTCCTGCGCTTCGGCATCCCTCACGGCATTATACATTCTGTTCCCCTTTTGCGGGCGTCAGCGCCGCCGGACAGCACTGCACCTCATGTCGTATATACAAGCATGTACAACACGGAGCAAGCATCGAACCCGGCACTCAGATGGACGCCAGATAGCCGCCGTCGACAGGAATGCAGTGGCCGGTCACATAGGCCGACGCGTCACTGGCCAGAAACAGGACCGCTCCGGAAAGATCCTGCATTTGACCGAAACGCTTCTGCGGGATCTTGGCAAGCATGGATGTCTGCCAATCCTCGTCCTCATAGAAGGCGTCGGTCATTGCGGTACGGAAATAGCCGGGCGCAATCGCATTGACCCGAATGTCGTATGGCGCCCATTCGGCAGCCAGGGCGCGGGTCATGCCCAGGAGCCCGGTCTTGGAGGAACTGTAGGGCACTGCCGTCGGTATGCCGACATAGGAGGTGAGCGAGCACAGATTGATGACGACCCCGGGGCGTTCATGCTTTCGCATCTGGCGAGCGGCAGCCTGCGCACAGAAGAAGGCGCCCTTCAGGTTCGTCGAGACGATGCGCTCCCACAGAGCTTCGTCCACCTCGAGCGACGGGCGCACTTCCTCGTATCCGGCATTGTTGACGATGATGTCCAACCCACCGAGAACATCCGACGCAGCATCGATCACGGCACGGCATGCCTCGACGTCACGCACGTCGAGCGCAAAGCGCTCGGCCTTGCGGCCGCACGCCTCGATGCACAGGCCAGTATCCTCCAGCGAGCCGGTTTCGCGCGCCGTCACGGCCACATCGGCGCCGGCTCGTGCGAGCGTCTCGGCGATCGTCTGGCCAAGCCCGCGGCTTGCCCCGGTCACGACAGCCTTGCGGCCCGTCAGATCAAACGGATTGGAGATGTCCATGGAATTTCCCGCTCATCCTGTTTGGAAGGCCGCACATAAATCCATTGCGCGTCGCGTTGCAACACACGCCGCTTCCTGTCAGGCGCCGGCGGATGCCTGCCGTTCGGTCAGCTCGGCGTATCACGCCGCACCAGCCCGGCCGATACGGCAAGGCCGAGCCAGCCGGCGATCATCGCCACGCCGCCAATCGGAGCAGCCATGGCGAACAATCTGCTCCCGCCATAGACGCGCCACACAAGATCACCGCTGAATAGTGCGAGTCCGAATGCCAGCAGGAGAACGCTCCACAGAAGATATCGCTTGACCCCGAACAGCCCGGCTGCAACGAATAGCGGTGCGTGCATGAGCATCATCGATGCCGCTGTCGCGACTTGACCGCCGCCAATATGCGCCGCGGCCGCCGACAGCGATACACCGGCCGCTCCGCACAATCCGCCGATGGCGACAAGCACGCGATTCATCCCCGCACTCCCGTAATCATTTCCGACGTACGGCAATAGATCGCGCCGTCCGCCAGTTCGCAATGGCGCGGCAGGCGCATATCGCCGCAGTCGGCAGGCAGCCATTCCCACCCAGCATCTTCTCAATCTGCGAGGAACCAGACGCGATGAACACAGGCAGCAACCGATACTTCGTCATCACTGGCGGCCCGGGATCGGGCAAGTCCACCCTGATCGAGGAAATGGCCCAGAAGGGAATTCACGCAACCGAGGAAGCCGGTCGCGGCGTGATCCGCAGTCAGATGGCGATCGGCGGCAACGCGCTGCCATGGGACGACAGAGCCGCATTCGCCGAACTCATGCTTGGCTGGGAAATGCGCTCATACGAGCTTGCAGGCGGCTATCGGGCACCGGTCCTGTTCGACCGCGGCGTTCCCGACATCATCGGCTATCTGCGCCTCAGCGGATTGCCGGTGGCGCCGCACCTCCGCAAGGCGGCGGAATTTTGCCGCTACAACTCCGTCGTCTTCATCGCGCCGCCGTGGCGCGAGATCTATGTCAACGATACCGAACGCAGGCAGGATTTTGCCGAAGCCGAACGCACCTGCGCCATCATGCGCACGGTCTATGTCGAATACGGCTACCGCCTCATCGACCTGCCGAAAACATCGGTCGCGCGACGAGCCGAGTTCGTATTGTCGCACATCAAAAAAGCCGGGCAGAACCCGGCTTCCTGATACCCGTCATGTCGATCAAACCATCACGCAGGCAGGATTGCGCCTTCGAGCGTCGTCAACTGTGCCAGATATGACTCGGCATTCGCGCGCGCCACGTCGTCCTTTGCATCGGAGACGTCTTCCCTGGCTTCCTGGATGCGGCGTGCAAGGTCCTCGCGGTCGATATCGTCCACATGCGTGGCCGATTCGGCCAGCACCGTACATACATCCGGGAGGATATCGGCGAACCCGCCGAAGACGACATAACGGTTCGTCTTGCCCGCAGCCGTCTGCACCGTCACGACGCCGGGCTGAACCGTGCTCATCACGGGTGCATGCTTCGCCATGACGGTCATCTCACCGTCAGCGCCAGGAATGACGACCGACTCGACGTCTTCCGACACCAGAAGCTTTTCCGGCGACACCAGTTCGAATTTGAAGCTATCGGCCATGTCCTGTCAGCGAATGGTCGAATGGCGAATGACGAACACCGAAGATTTCGCCATTCACCTATTTCCGTCCGCTGCTCCCTGTTCGCTGTTGCTTCAGGCCGCCTCGGCAGCCAGCTTCTGGGCTTTCTCGATCGCCATTTCGATCGAGCCGACCATGTAGAAAGCGGCTTCCGGAAGGTGATCATACTCACCCTCGCACAGACCCTTGAAGGAGCGGATCGTGTCTTCGAGGTCGACGAACAGACCCGGCGAACCGGTGAAGACCTCGGCAACGTGGAACGGCTGCGAGAGGAAGCGCTCGATCTTGCGGGCGCGGGCCACCGTCAGCTTGTCCTCTTCGGAAAGCTCGTCCATGCCCAGGATCGCGATGATGTCCTGCAGCGACTTGTAGCGCTGGAGGATCTCCTGAACCTGGCGCGCGACATTGTAGTGTTCTTCGCCGACGATCATCGGGTCGAGCATGCGCGAGGTGGAGTCAAGCGGGTCGACAGCCGGATAGATGCCCTTTTCCGAGATCGCACGGTTGAGCACGGTCGTCGCGTCCAGGTGGGCGAACGAGGTTGCCGGTGCCGGATCGGTCAGGTCGTCGGCCGGAACGTAGATGGCCTGCACCGAGGTGATCGAACCCTTCTGAGTGGTGGTGATGCGCTCCTGCAGGGCGCCCATGTCCGTGGCGAGCGTCGGCTGATAGCCAACGGCCGAAGGAATGCGCCCGAGCAGGGCCGACACTTCCGAACCCGCCTGCGTGAAGCGGAAGATGTTGTCGACGAAGAACAGCACGTCCTGGCCCTGGTCGCGGAAATGCTCGGCGATGGTCAGGCCGGAGAGAGCGACGCGGGCACGCGCGCCGGGCGGCTCGTTCATCTGGCCGAACACCAGGGCGCACTTCGAACCTTCGGTGGAACCATTGTGTTCCTTCGGGTCCTTGTTCACGCCGGACTCGATCATCTCGTGATAGAGGTCGTTACCCTCACGCGTACGCTCGCCGACGCCGGCGAACACCGAATAGCCGCCATGCGCCTTGGCAACGTTGTTGATCAGTTCCTGGATAAGAACCGTCTTGCCGACGCCGGCGCCGCCGAACAGGCCGATCTTGCCGCCGCGGGCATATGGAGCGAGCAGGTCGACGACCTTGATGCCGGTGACGAGGATCTGCGCTTCCGTCGACTGGTCGACATAAGCGGGAGCGTCCTGGTGAATGGCGCGGCGCGCCTTGGTCACGACCGGGCCGGCCTCGTCGATCGGCTCGCCGATGACGTTGAGAATGCGTCCGAGCGTCTCGTCGCCAACCGGAACCGAGATCGAATCGCCGGTGTCGACGACCGACTGGCCGCGCACCAGACCCTCGGTGGAGTCCATGGCGATGCAGCGCACGGTGTTTTCACCCAGGTGCTGCGCGACTTCGAGAACCAGGCGAACGCCGCCATTGTCGGTCTCGAGCGCGTTCAGGATCGCTGGCAGATGCGTATCGAAGGCAACGTCGACGACCGCGCCGATGACCTGCGTGATCGTGCCGACCGCCTTGTCGCCCGCAGCCGTGCTGGCCGAAACGCTCTTGCTCGCCGCAGCCTTCTTGGCCGCGGTGGTCTTCGTGGATGCCGACTTGGCGGCGGGCGCCTTTGCCGCCGCTGTCTTCGGGGTAGCTGCTTTAGCCATTTACCTTACCCTCTTGTGTCCTTTAGAGCGCTTCGGCGCCGGAAATGATTTCGATCAGTTCTTTGGTGATCTGTGCCTGACGCTGACGGTTGTAGGTGATCGTCAGCCGGTTGATCATGTCGCCTGCATTGCGCGTCGCATTGTCCATGGCGGTCATCTTGGCGCCCATCTCGCCGGCGGCGTTTTCCAGAAGCGCCCGGAAGATCTGCACCGCGATGTTGCGGGGAATGAGGTCCGCTAGGATCGCGCCTGCTTCCGGCTCATACTCGTAGACCGCCTGGTTCGACACCGCCTCGCCCGCTTCGGCCTCACCCGGCGAAGCCGGAATGAGCTGCTGGGCAACCGGCGTCTGACTGATGACCGAATGGAATTCCGAGTAGATCAGGGTGCAGACGTCGAACGCCCCCTGCTCGAAAAGATGGATCACCTTCCTGGCGATCTCGTCGGCATTGGAGAAGCCGATCCGCTTCACGTCGCGCAACTCGATACGCTCGATGATGAGGTCGTTGTGATCGCGGCGCAGGATGTCCGCACCCTTCTTGCCGACCGTTACGATCTTCACCTGCTTTCCGGCGCCCTGCAGCTTGCGCACCTGCTCGCGCGCCAGACGTGCGATCTGCGAGTTGAAGCTGCCGCACAGGCCACGCTCGGCCGTGCAGACGACGAGCAGATGCACGTCGTCCTTGCCGGTGCCCGTCATCAACGCCGGCGCATCGCCATTGCTGCCGACGGCCTGTGCGATGTTGGCCAGAACGGCACCCATGCGCTGCGAATAGGGGCGCGCGGACTCCGCCGCCTCCTGCGCGCGGCGCAGCTTCGCCGCGGCGACCATCTGCATCGCCTTGGTGATTTTCTGCGTCGCCTTGACGGAGGCGATGCGGTTGCGGAGATCCTTGAGAGAAGCCATGCCCCTACCCTGTTGCCGGATCGATCAGGCGAAGTTCTTGGCGAAGGCGTCGATCTGCGCCTTCAGCTGGGCACGCAGCTCGTCGGACAACGCCTTCTCGGTGCGGATCGCATCGAGAACAGCCTTGCCGTCGGCACGCATATGAGCCAGCAGACCCTGCTCGAACTTGCCGACCTGGTTGAGCGGCAGCTTGTCGAGATAGCCGTTCACGCCAGCGAAGATCACCGCGACCTGCTCTTCCGTCTTCAGCGGAGAGAACTGCGGCTGCTTCAGGAGCTCCGTCAGGCGGGCGCCGCGATTGAGCAGACGCTGCGTTGCGGCGTCGAGGTCGGAACCGAACTGCGCGAAGGCCGCCATTTCGCGGTACTGCGCGAGCTCGCCCTTGATCGAGCCTGCAACCTGCTTCATCGCCTTGATCTGAGCCGACGAACCGACGCGCGACACGGACAGACCGACGTTCACGGCAGGACGCACACCCTGGAAGAACAGGTTGGTCTCGAGGAAGATCTGGCCGTCGGTGATCGAGATCACGTTGGTCGGAATGTAGGCCGACACGTCGTTGGCCTGCGTCTCGATGATCGGCAGGGCGGTCAGCGAACCCGAACCCTTGTCCTCGTTCATCTTCGCGGCGCGCTCGAGCAGGCGCGAATGGAGATAGAAGACGTCGCCGGGGTAAGCCTCGCGGCCGGGCGGACGACGCAGAAGCAGCGACATCTGGCGATAGGCCACGGCCTGCTTGGACAGATCGTCATACGCGATCACGGCATGCTTGCCGTTGTCGCGGAAATACTCGCCGATCGCGCAGCCGGCGAACGGCGCCAGGAACTGCATGGGAGCAGGATCGGAGGCGGTCGCCGCGACGACGATCGAATATTCCAGAGCGCCACGCTCCTCGAGCACCTTCACGAACTGTGCGACGGTCGAACGCTTCTGACCGACGGCGACATAGACGCAGTAGAGCTTCTGGCTCTCGTCGTCGCCGTCATTGAGGGGCTTCTGGTTGAGGAAAGTATCGAGAACGATCGCGGTCTTGCCGGTCTGACGGTCGCCGATGATCAGCTCGCGCTGGCCGCGGCCGACCGGGATCAGGGCGTCGACGGCCTTGAGGCCGGTGGACATCGGCTCGTGAACGGACTTGCGCGGAATGATGCCGGGCGCCTTGACGTCGACGCGGCGACGCTCCTTCGCCTTGATCGGGCCCTTGCCGTCGATCGGATTGCCCAGAGCGTCAACGACGCGACCCAGAAGCTCCGGTCCGACCGGCACGTCAACGATGGATCCGGTACGCTTGACCGTGTCGCCTTCCTTGATGTCACGGTCCGAGCCGAAAATCACGACGCCGACATTGTCGCTCTCGAGGTTGAGCGCCATGCCCTTGATTTCGCCGGGAAACTCGACCAGCTCACCCGCCTGGACATTGTCCAGGCCGTAGACGCGGGCGATACCGTCACCAACAGAAAGCACCTGGCCGACCTCGGAGACCTCGGCCTCCTTGCCGAAATTCTTGATCTGATCTTTCAGGATTGCGGAAATTTCCGCGGCTCGAATGTCCATCAGCCGACCTCTTTCAGTGCAAGCTTGAGCGAATTGAGTTTCGATTTGAGTGATGTGTCGATCTGGCGCGAACCCATCTTGACGATCAGGCCGCCCAGAATGGAGGGATCGACCGTCAGCGCGATCGACACGTTCTTGCCGGCGACACCCTTGAGCGCAGCCTTGAGTTCATTTTCCTGCGCCGCGGTCAGCGCGTGTGCGGAAACGACCTCCGCCGTCACCTCGCCGCGCGCCTCGGCCGCAATTACGCGGAAGGCACGAATGATGCCGGGAATTGCGAAAAGGCGACGATTCTTCGCCACCACACGCAGGAAGTTTCCGACCAGGCCACCGATCCCCGACTTGTCCACGATCGCCGAAACGGCGCGATACTGTTCGTCGGCGGAAAAAACCGGGCTTTCGACGAGGCGCTTGAGATCCGCGCTCTCGTTCAGCAGCGCCTCGAACTCGCCGAGAACGCGCTCGACCTCGGAAACACGGCCCGCCTCATCGGCGAGCTCGAATAGCGAGCGCGCATAGCGCCCTGCGACATCGGATATCGGCGAAGTAGACTGTGCCACGTACGGTCTTCTCTTCCTGGAGAGGCCGGCAGATTTCGGCGCGGGCGGTGGACCCTGGCTAAACCCCTGACCTTATTGAGCATTTCCGAACACACCGACCCCCTCGCGGAACCGTCGGCTCGAAAGTTGAATGCCGTCTAGCACAGCCTCCTTTTGACCGCAACATGGGCAAGGCAACGCATTGCGGCAGTTTTGTCGCAGTCTGGCGCCTTAGATCACGAAACCGAGCACAAATGCGAGCGGAAGACAGCCCAGAAACAGTTCGACGATCAGCCAGAGCCAGTTGGAGATTGTATTGCCACGGTCAGACAGCATGGAAACGAGCCGGCCGAACCCGGTCAGGATCCAGCACACGCCGAGCGTCAGATAGATGAAGGGCTGGGCGAGCAGCACGCAGCACAATCCAACACCAAGATAGAAGCCGGCAATGGACGCACGCGACGCACCGACCGCCTCGGGGTGGTTTTCCGTCGGCTGCAGCCGGTGCAACCGCAACGACAGTCCGGGGGCGAAAAGATACAAAAGGCCGAACAGCACCGTTGCGGCGGCAGAACTCCAGGCCAGCCACTCGCCCGTACTGGCCGGCCAGGGAAGTGCGAAATCCATGGGTCCCCTCATAACAGCTTGCGCCGAATCGCAGTCATATTAGCTTGGACGGCTCATGATGCCAGCAGCACGAGGCCGGCCGATCCGCATTCTCCAGGAGCGTGCAAGTGCAAGTTGCCGGGACCACACCCGCCCGCATCACCGGCACGGTGAAGCGGCTTCGACTGAAGGGCGATGAAACCGTCCTCGAAGTCGGCTGCGGCCGCGGGGTCGCGGCCGATCTGTTATGCGGCGGCCTCACTACAGGACGGATGCTAGCGATCGACCGTTCATCTACTGCAATCGATGCCGCCGCCCGTCGCTGCCAGCCTCATCTGGCCTCGCAAAGGCTTCAACTGGTGCACACGGATCTGGAACACTTCTCTACACCCGAACAGGGCTTCGCGATTGCCTTCGCCATCAATGTCAATCTCTTCTGGCTGAAGGCGGCGGCGGGACTCGACGTGCTGCGCCGAACGCTCCTCCCGACGGGAAGATTGTTTCTCGCCTATGAAGCACCCCCGGGCCAGGCTTATCGCAAGATCATGCAGGCCGTCTCCGCCAACCTCACGGCTGGCGGGTTCGAGGTGGAGGCGATCGAAGAGGCCCAATCCGACGGGCAGCCTCTGATCGTCCGCGCGCGCCTCGCCTGACGATCTGCGCAGCAGACTTCGAGCCTCAAAGCTCGACGATCGGCTCGAAACCGCCGAAGATCATCCGCTTGCCGTCAAAGGGCATGTTCGCCATGTCGCCCTTGAGCCGCGGATCGGCCATCACCTTGGCGTTGATGGCATCGCGCTCGGCGCGCGAATTGTAGACGATCCACGAAAAGATGACGGTCTCGTCATCCTTGGCCTGGACGGCACGCGGAAAGGACGTCAGTTCGCCGTATGGCACATCGTCGGCTGCACACTCGACAAAGGCGAGCGCGCCGTATTCCTTCCAGACCTCGCCTGCCTGGCGCGCCATGGCCTTGTAGTCTTCGAGCCTGTCCTTGGGGACGGCGAGCAGAAATCCATCGACGTAGGGCATGACATCCTCCTGTGTTGATCGGGCCAAGGACGGTCCGCATCGCTCCCGCCCAACATGGCCGCGCGATAATCCACAGACATCCGACAAACGTCCATCACCGCCGGCATCCACTGCTGCCAGCATGACGTCAGGTAGAGGTCCCGCAGCTCACACGCTTTCGCTTCAATCGAACACTTTTGAGCAGGACATGGCTTAGAGAAAGCTCTGCGGGTCGATATCGACCTGAACCCTGACCGAGCCGCGCGGACGCGGGGCGGCGCGCACCATGGCGCGCACGAAATCCTGGATCGCCGCACGCCGGCTCGCCTGCACGAGCAGGCGGAAACGGTGGCGTCCGCCGATCAGCGCAAGTGGGGCCTCCGCGGGGCCCAGAACGGCGATATCCGCGGCCGGGGGAGCCGCCCGTCTCAGGGCGCGGGCATGGCACTCGGCCTCGCCGCGTGTCGCCGCGCTGACGATGATGCCGGCCAGCCTGCCAAAAGGAGGAAGCCCGGCCCTTTCGCGCTCCGCCGCCTCGCGCTGGTAGAAGGCTTCGCTATCGCCCGAAACGATCGCCCGCATGACGGGATGATCCGGCTGGTAGGTCTGCAGCAGGCCGAGGCTCTTCTTGCCCGTGCGTCCGGCCCGTCCCGTCACCTGGCTCAGAAGCTGAAACGTCCGCTCGGCGGCGCGCGGGTCTCCGTTGGCCAGTCCCAGATCGGCATCCACGACGCCGACGAGCGTCATGTTGGGAAAATTGTGTCCCTTGGCGACGAGCTGTGTGCCGATGACGATGTCCGCCTCACCCTTGGCGATCGCCTCCAGTTCGAGCCTGAGCCGCTTCACCCCACCCAGCATATCGGAGGAAAGGACAATGGTGCGCGCATCGGGAAAATGCGCCAGCGCTTCCTCCGCGATGCGCTCGACACCCGGCCCGCAGGCAACGAGATGATCGAGTGCGCCGCATTCCGGGCAGGCTTCCGGCCTTTTCTCGGCATGGCCGCATTGATGGCACATGATCTGGCCGCGAAAGCGGTGCTCGACCAACCAGCTGGAACAGTCCGGGCATTGGAAACGATGGCCGCATACGCGGCAGAGCGTCAACGGCGCATAGCCACGGCGGTTGAGGAACAGGAGCGCCTGCTCGTTCTTCTTCAGCGTCTGCTCGACTGCGTCGATGAGCACCGGGGAGAGAAAGCCGCCGCGCGCCGGCGGCGAGCGCCTGAGGTCGATTGCCTTGAGTTCCGGCAGAGCGGCTGCGGCGAAGCGGTCCGGCAGAACGACCCGCGAATACCGGCCGTTGAGGGCGTTGACCCGGCTTTCGAGCGACGGCGTGGCGGAAGCGAGTACGACCGGAAACGCGCCGAGATGCGCCCGTACCACCGCCATGTCCCTGGCATTGTAGAAGACGCGGTCCTCCTGCTTGTAGGCAGGGTCGTGCTCCTCGTCGACGACGATCAGGCCCAACTCGCGAAAGGGCAGGAAGAGCGCCGAGCGCGCGCCCGCGACGACCCGCACCCGGCCTTCGGCGACCTGACGCCAGACGCGCTCGCGCGTCCTTGGGGCCAGTTCCGAATGCCATTCGGCCGGTTTTGCACCGAAGCGGTCCTGAAAGCGCTCCAGGAAGGCATGCGTCAGAGCAATCTCCGGCAGCAGGATGAGCACCTGCCGGCCTTTTTCGAGTGCGGCGGCGACCGCCTCGAAATAGACCTCCGTCTTGCCGGAACCGGTCACGCCGTCAATCAGGGTGACGCCAAAACCGTCCGTTTCCACCGCCTCGCGAAGATGAGCGGCGGCATCGGCCTGATCGGGGGTGAACTGCGGTGCCGAATATGACGCATCGGGCGGCGCCACCACCGGCGGCGGCGGCAGCATCACCGTTTCGAACACGCCCTGCCCTTTCAGTCCGTCGACGACGCTCAGCGAGACGCCGGCCGCATGGGCAAGCCCGGAACGGGTCCAGGCCATCCCGTCCTCGGCAAGGTCCATCACGCGGGCGCGTGCCGCCGTCAGGCGCTCCGGCGGCGTTTGGGTTCGTCTGAGACCTTCGATCATCGGCTCCGGCTCGAAGGCGGTCGGCGCGCGCAGCAGCATGCGCGCCACCATGCCCGGCGGCGATATCGTGTACTCGGCGATCCAGTCGACGAAACGGCGCATCTCCGGCTTCACCGGCGGACAATCGAAGACATGTGTGATCGGCCGCAGCTTGCGGACATCGACCGGACCGCACGCTCCGTCCCACACGATGCCCGCCACCTCGCGCGGCCCGAGCGGCACGCGCACGATCGATCCGGGCGTGACCGTCATTCCCTCCGGCACGCTGTAGGAGTAGGCTGTCTCGGCCGGCATCGGCACGAGCACCGGCACGGTCTTCAAAATGCGCGAATCTGTCGTCATGGCCCGTGACCTTGCCCCGACTTTGCTTTACAGCAAAGGCCGAAGAAAGTGGCGGCCCATGCCGCCGGCAGAGAATGCCAAGGAGATGCCATGAAATTCTTCGTCGACACCGCGGACGTCAAGGAGATCCGCGAACTCAACGATCTCGGTCTGCTGGACGGCGTGACCACCAACCCCTCGCTGGTGATGAAGTCCGGTCGCGACATCATCGAGGTTACCAGGGAGATTTGCGACATCGTCGAGGGTCCGGTCTCTGCTGAGGTGACGGCCACCGAATATTCCGAGATGATGCGTGAAGCCAAGGTCCTTGCCAAGATCGCCGACAATATCTGCATCAAGGTGCCCCTGACACTCGACGGCCTGAAAGCCTGCAAGGCGCTCACCTCCGACGGCCGCAAGGTGAATGTGACCTTGTGCTTTTCCGCCAACCAGGCCCTGCTTGCCGCGAAGGCCGGCGCGACGTTCATCTCACCCTTCATCGGTCGTATCGACGATATCGGGATCGACGGAATGGAGCTGATCTCCGAGATCCGCACGATCTACGACAATTACGACTTCAAGACCGAGATCCTGGCCGCCTCGATCCGTACCGTGAACCACGTCAAGCAGGCCGCGCTGATCGGCGCCGACGTGGCCACCGTGCCGCCGGCGACATTGAAGGCACTGGTCAAGCATCCGTTGACGGACAAGGGACTGGAAGCCTTCCTGGCGGACTGGGCGAAGACCGGCCAGCAGATCGGCTGAGCAGCCATCACTTCTTGAGAAAATCATCCGCAACGGCCCGCTTCGGCGGGCCGTTTCATTTGGCTGCGTTGCCGGATTTGAACTCCGTCTCCGGGTCGGCAGCAAGACTGAATACGGTGTGATGCTGCAGGCGGGTTGTCACCTCGGTCACGTCGCCATCGAGATCGCTCGCGGGAATGGGCTTGCCGAAGGTGATCGAGAAACGGAAATTCTTCTTGTTGAGCAGCTCGTAGAAGACGGTCATGTCACGCAATTCCGTCGAGTGCTTGGCAAGGAAGTAGAAGAGCCCGGAATTGCGCGCGGAAATGTGCACCGGCACGATCGGCACATCGTACCGCTTGGCAAGGGCCGCAGCCGAACTCTGCCAGGGCCTCTCGGTCAGCTTCCCCTCATGCCAGTAGGCGATGCGCCCGGACGGAAAGAGCACGAGCGCCTTCTCCTCGCTGAAAGCGCGGGATGTCATTGCCAGCGTGTCACGGCTCTTGGCATGCGATTTCTCGCCGGCGCGCCACTCGACCGGAATGATCAGGTCACGAAAACCCGCCGCAACCCGCAACGCGTCGCGGTTGGCGAAAATCGCCATGTCGGCCCGATGAGGCTTGAGTGCATCGAAGATGGCGATGCCGTCGGCAATCCCGGTCGGATGATTCGGCGCCAGAACGAAGGAACCGGTGCGCGGAATGTTGTGCTCGCCCGTGACCGAAAGATCCAGCGCGAGCAGATTGCTCAGATATTCGAATGCGTCGTGGCCCGCCATCGGTGCGATGTCGTCGGCCATGCGCACGGCGTCGCGATAGCGGAACACGCGATAGAGGAAAGGCCGAAACACCGGCCACAGTGGATGGCGCGAGATCTTGAGGGAACGCTCGCGAATCAGCTGATCGACAATATGCGGATCGTCGCCCTGGGCATCGCCGTAAAGTGCCTTGCCGACGAACAGCCTGGCGATCGAGGAAGGCGATGTCTGCAGATCCATGATCTCCCACTCCGGTCGCGACCTGTTTGGCCGACATCTATGACGCAAGAATGACGCAGCAAACCCGACCGTGCAAAACACATTGCCCCGGCAAATGAATCAACGAGCGGAAATTTTCCCGAGATCCTGCGCCAATGCAAGGCGAAGCTGTTCGGCCAGTTCGTGCGCTGCGCGATCCTCCGCGTCGCGTTCGGCCCGCACAGCGGCAAAGCGCTGGCGCGGAATGTCATAGGACGAACGTACGGACCGCTCGCCCCGCGCCACGACCTCTCCCGTCGCGGTGTCCGTCAGCGTGTACACGGATCTCAGCCGGATAGCGCCCGCGGTCGGCTCGTTGTCACTCGACGTACGCTGCACCCTGACAACGGTCTCGTTTCTCTTGGTAACGCCCAGATCCAGCGAATAGCGCGATTGCGACGGTTCGCCCGCACCGCCGCCGAACATGAAGACGAGGTTGTTGCGGACCTCCTGTTCATAGCGCGTGCCGGCCGGCTTGATCGCGATTGCCGCCAGTCCCGGCGTGGGGCCTGACGCGGGCCCGAACGACTGGACCGTCACACCGTAGAGCGGACGCACGGTGCAACCCGCAAGTGCCAATAGCCAAACCAGAGCAAGTGCCAGGCCCGCCTTGCCGGCCAACCGGCCCGATGCCACGATCCGCTCAGACAACAACATTCACGATCCTCTGCGGGACAACAATGACCTTGCGCGGCGACTTGCCTTCGAGCGCCTTGCGCACGAAATCGAGATCGAGAGCCGCCGCCTCGACCGCACCTTGATCCGCGTCGCGCGCAATTGTCAAATCGCCGCGCTTCTTTCCGTTGATCTGGACCGGCAGAACGATTTGGTCATCGACCACCAGCGCCGGATCGAAGGCCGGCCAGGCGCGTTCGGCAACCATTCCCCCACCCTCGATCACGGCCCACAGCTCCTCCGCCAGATGCGGCATCATCGGCGCGACCATCGAGATCAGGAACTCCACTGCCTGGCGCGCCGCGCCCGGCAGAGCCGGTTCGCCAGCCTCCGATGCAAGCTTCGCCAGCGCAGGCTGCATCACATTGGCGAACTCGTAGATGCGGGCGACGGCCTTGTTGAAGGCCAGCTTCTCGATATCCTCGCCAACCGCCTTGAGCGTCTTGTGAGCGGCTTTCGACACCTCGCCCGCAACGCCCTCGACAGCGGCACGCGGCTCGACTGCCTTGAGCACGGAAGATGCCTCAGACACCATACGCCACAGGCGTTGGACGAACCGATGCGCGCCCTCGACGCCGGCTTCTGTCCAGATCACGTCGCGATCGGGCGGCGAGTCCGAGAGCATGAACCAGCGCGCCGTGTCGGCACCGTAGCCGGAGATGATGTCGTCGGGATCGACGACGTTCTTCTTCGACTTCGACATCTTTTCGATCGAACCGATCTGCACCTCTTCGCCGCTGGCGATCAGGACGGCGCGCCGCGCGCCATCGACTTCCTCCAGCCGCACCTCGGCCGGCGTCACATAGCCTTGCCGACCCTTATAGGTCTCGTGGACCACCATGCCCTGCGTGAACAGACCCTTGAAGGGCTCGGCCAGGTCGACGTGACCGGTCTCGCGCATGGCGCGGGTGAAGAAGCGCGAATAGAGCAGATGCAGGATCGCATGCTCGATGCCGCCGATATACTGGTCCACCGGCAGCCAGGCATTCGCCGCCGCGCGGTCCGTCGGCTGGTCCTCCCAGGGCGCCGTGAAACGGGCGAAATACCAGGACGAATCGACGAATGTATCCATGGTATCCGTCTCGCGCCGGGCCGCCTTGCCGCACTTGGGGCAATCGACATGGCGCCAGGTCGGATGCCTGTCCAGCGGATTGCCCGGACGGTCGAACTCCACGTCGTCGGGCAGCTTGACCGGGAGATCGGCCTTGGGCACCGGCACGATCCCGCAGTCGTCGCAATGGATCATCGGGATGGGGCAGCCCCAGTAGCGCTGCCGCGAGATGCCCCAGTCGCGCAGTCGGAAATTGACCTTGCGCTCGCCCTGCGGGCGGTTGCCGAGCGTGACGGCTGAAAGGCGCTTTGCCACCTCATCGAAGGCCTGGGCGGGCTTCATGCCGTCGAGGAAGCGCGAATTGATCATCACGCCATCGTCGACATAGGCCTCTTCGGTGACCTGGAAGGTCGCCGGATCACCGCCTTCGGGCATGACCACCGGCACCACCGGCAGTCCGTACTTGTTGGCGAAGTCCAGGTCGCGCTGGTCGCCCGACGGACAGCCGAATATGGCCCCTGTCCCGTAATCCATCAGCACGAAATTGGCCACGTAGACAGGCAGGGTCCATTCAGGATCGAAGGGATGGACCACGCGAATACCCGTATCGAACCCCTTCTTTTCCGCCGTCTCCAGAGCCGCCACCGAGGTTCCGATGCGCCGGCATTCCTCGATGAAGGCGGAGAGTTCCGAATTGTCTTCGGCAAGTTTCCTGGCAAGCGGGTGATCCGCCGCGATGGCCATGAAGGACGCGCCGAAGATCGTGTCGGGACGCGTGGTATAGACCTCCAGCTCGCTCTCGCCTTCCGGCGCCGTCTTCGCGTCGAGCGCCCAGCGAATCAGCATGCCTTCGGACCGGCCGATCCAGTTGCGCTGCATCAGCCGCACCTTGTCCGGCCATTCCTCCAGCTCGTCGATCGAATCCAGAAGATCCTGGCTGTAGTCCGTGATCTTGAAGACCCACTGCGCCAGCTCGCGGCTCTCGACTTCCGCGCCGGAGCGCCAGCCGCGACCATCGATGACCTGCTCGTTGGCCAGAACCGTCTGATCGACGGGATCCCAGTTGACCTTGGACACCTTGCGTCCCACCAGCCCCTTCTCGAAGAAGTCGAGAAACAGCATCTGCTGACGGTGGTAGTAGTCCACGTCGCAGGTGGCGAACTCGCGCGACCAGTCGAGCGACAGGCCCATCGACTTGAGCTGGCCGCGCATCGTGTCGATGTTCTGGTAGGTCCATTGCGCCGGATGCACCTTGTTCTGCATGGCGGCGTTTTCGGCCGGCATGCCAAAAGCGTCCCAGCCCATGGGATGCAGCACGTTGTAGCCCGCGGCCCGGCGATAGCGCGCCACGACGTCGCCCATGGCGTAGTTGCGGACATGGCCCATATGGATGCGTCCCGATGGATAGGGGAACATCTCGAGCACATAATATTTGGGGCGCGGATCGTCGTTGTTCGTCTCGAAGATCCTTGCCTCGGCCCATTTGGCCTGCCAGCGCGGCTCGGAGGCCCGGGGATTGTATCGTTCGGTTGCCATGACCGTGATTTCGCTCAATAAGGTGCGGGAATTTGCCGGGTGGACCTTCACCACGTATTGCCGGAAGCGTCAACACTCGCGATGCCGGCAGGCGTCGGTTAGCGTTCCCCGCTGATACCGGACCGGGAGAGAAGACATGACGAATGCGGTCGAAGCGCTCAACGAAGTGAGGCGAAAGATCGCCGCCGCAGAGAGCGAGGCCGGCCGGCCTGCCGGTGACGTCACCCTGGTTGCGGTGTCGAAGACCTTCGATGCCGAGGCGGTGCGCCCCGTCATCGCGGCGGGCCAACGCGTCTTTGGCGAGAACCGCGTTCAGGAGGCAATGTCCAAGTGGCCGGCCTTGAAGGACGCGTTTCCCGATATCGTCCTGCACCTGATCGGCCCGCTGCAATCCAACAAGGCGAAGGAAGCAGTGGCTCTGTTCGACGTCATCGAGACGGTGGACCGCGAGAAGATCGCCGCCGAACTGGCCAAGGAGATGACCAGGCAGGGGCGGCATCCGAGACTGTTTGTCCAGGTCAACACCGGCTCGGAACCGCAAAAGGCCGGGATCGATCCGCGCGAGGCCGTTGCGTTCGTCGAGCGTTGCCGCGCACAGCACGGCCTCACCATCGACGGATTGATGTGCATCCCGCCTCTCGACGAGAACCCGGGACCGCATTTCGGGCTCCTGGAAACACTCGCCCGCCAGGCCGGTCTGGACCAGCTCTCCATGGGCATGTCGGCGGACTACGAGGTCGGAATCGCCTTCGGCGCCACCCATGTCCGTGTCGGCTCGGCGATCTTCGGCAGCAGATAGAGACACCCGTCAAGCCGGCATTGCCGCGCATTCGTTTCAAGCGGAAACGTCTGAAGCCTGTTAGCGCCATGGAAAGCCGCGCCGCTCAAGCGCGCTTTCGAACGTCTTTCAACATGTTTCGAATTAATTTCGTATGTGGAAAAACGAATTGCCACTCAATGTCATTTGCCCGTAACATAAGCCGACCAATAACGACCGGCATCTGAACCGGCGACCATGGCCACTAGGGAGAACTTTCGATGAAACTTCGTGCAATGATTCCTGCAGCAACCGCTATTGCGGTCGTGCTTCCGGCAATGACGGCGGTCGCGTCCGCGCAGACCGAGATTCAGTTCTGGCATGCGATGAGTGGACGATTGGGTGAACTTCTCGACGCGCAGGTCGAAAAGTTCAACGCCAGCCAGGACGAATACAAGGTCGTGGCATTCAACAAGGGCAACTATTCCGAAACGCTGAACGCCGGCATCGCCGCATTCCGCGCCGGCGAACAGCCTCATGTGCTGCAGGTGTTCGAGGTCGGCACGGCGACGATGATGGCCGCCAAGGGCGCCATCAAGCCGGTCTACGAGGTGATGGCCGAGGCGGAAGCCGATTTCGATCCGAGCGCCTACCTTGCCGCCGTGACCGGCTACTACACCACTGCCGACGGTCAGATGCTGTCGCTGCCCTATAATTCCTCCACGCCGGTCCTCTACATCAACAAGGACGCGCTGGAAGCGGCGGGCCTTGACCCGGAAACCAAGCCGGCGACATGGCCGGAAGTCGAGGAGATCCTCGTCAAGCTGAAGGAATCCGGTTCCGAGTGCCCCTTTACGACGGCCTGGCAGTCCTGGGTCCATCTCGAGAATCTCAGCGCCTACCATAATGTGCCTTTCGCCACGAACGCCAACGGCTTCGGCGGCACCGACACGGAACTGGCGTTCAACGGCGATCTCCAGGTCAACCACATATCGAAGCTTGCCGAATGGGCAAAGGACGGCCTGTTCAGCTATTCCGGTCGCCGCAATGAGGGTGGCGCCCGCTTCCGCTCGGGCGAGTGCGCCTTGTTCACGGAGTCTTCGGCTGGCTACGCAGGCGTCAAGGCGGAAGCGACATTCCCGTTCACCGTGACCAACCTGCCCTACTGGCCGGACGTCGAAGGCGCGCCGCAGAACACGATCATCGGCGGCGCGTCGCTCTGGGTCATGTCCGGCCACGAGACCGAGGAATATGCCGGCGTAGCCGATTTCCTCAACTTCCTGTCGAGCGCCGAAATTCAGGCGCAGTGGCACCAGGACACGGGCTATCTGCCGATCACCACGGCCGCCTATGAGCTGACCAAGGAGCAGGGCTTCTACGACGAGAATCCGGGCACCGACGTCGCCATCATCCAGATGACCGGCAAGGCTCCGACGGAGAACTCCAAGGGCATCCGGCTCGGCAACTTCGATCAGATCCGCACGATCATCGACGAAGAGCTTGAAGCCGTCTGGCAGGGCGAAAAGGACGCCGAGACGGCCCTCAACGAGGCCGCCGAACGCGGCAATGCGCTGCTGCGCCGCTTCGAGCAGTCCGCTCGCTGATCCAACCGGGATGCAGGGTCGGCGTGGAATGCGGCCGACCCTGTGCCGACAGGCAACCAACATTTCATGGAAAAACGCGTCACATTCGACAATCGGCTGCTGCCATATCTGCTGCTCGCGCCGCAGTTGCTGATCACCATCATCTTCTTTTTCTGGCCTGCGGCCCAGGCGCTGTACCAGTCGCTGCTGCTGCCGGACCCGTTCGGGCTCGGCGCCCAATTCGTGTGGCTGTCGAACTTCGAGTATCTTTTCAGTGACCGCTACTATCTGCAGTCCTTCGTCACGACGGCGATCTTTTCGTTTTTCGTCACCCTCGCATCGATGTCGCTGGCGCTGCTGTTTGCCGTGCTCGCCGATCAGGTGATCAAGGGCGAGAGTGCCTACAAGACGCTTCTCATCTGGCCCTATGCGGTTGCGCCGGCTGTTGCCGGCGTCATGTGGCTGTTCATGTTCCAGCCGTCCATCGGCGTCCTGGCCTTCTACATGAAGCAGGCGGGCATCCCGTGGGACCCGCTGCTGAACGGCACTCACGCCATGACACTGGTCGTCGCGGCGGCGGCGTGGAAGCAGATCAGCTACAATTTCCTCTTCTTCCTGGCCGGCCTGCAGGCGATTCCGAAAAGCCTGATCGAGGCGGCGGCGATCGACGGGGCTGGGCGCTGGCACCGCTTCCGGACCATCATCTTTCCGCTTCTGTCGCCCACCACCTTCTTTCTGCTGGTGGTCAACATCGTCTATGCCTTTTTCGAGACCTTCGGCATCATCCACACCATCACCTTGGGTGGCCCCGGCCGCTCGACCACCACTCTGGTCTACAAGGTCTATGCCGACGGCTTCGTCGGACAGGACCTCGGTTCATCGGCGGCCCAGTCGGTCGTCCTGATGGTTGTCGTCGGCCTGCTCACGGTCATCCAGTTCCGCTATATCGAGCGGCGCGTGCACTATTGAGGATCAAGAAATGGTCGAAAAGCGCGGCATCGGCACGCTCTTGATGCATCTGGTGTTGATCGCCGGCATCGCGGTCGTCTGCTTCCCGATCTACCTCACCTTCGTCGGCTCGACGGTGACGCATTTCGAGATCATCCATCCGCCCATGCCGCTGATCCCCGGCCCTCACCTCCTCGACAACTACAGCCAGGCGCTGGAATCGGGCATCAACGCGCCTGTCGGCCGGATGCTCTACAATTCCTTCATCATGGCGATGGGAATCGCCGTCGGGAAGATCGCGATCTCGATCATCTCGGCCTATGCCATCGTCTATTTCCGCTTTCGCTTCCGCATGCTCGCCTTCTGGGCGATCTTCATGACCCTGATGCTGCCCGTCGAAGTACGCATCGTGCCGACCTATGAGGTCGCGGCGTCTCTCAACCTGCTCAATTCCTACACCGGACTGATCCTGCCTCTGATCGCGTCGGCAACCGCCACCTTCCTGTTTCGCCAGTTCTTCATGACCGTTCCCGACGAACTGGTCGAGGCGGCGCGCGTCGACGGGGCGGGGCCCATGCGCTTCTTCAAGGACATCCTGCTGCCGCTCTCGGTCACCAACATCGCGGCCCTCTTCGTCATCCTGTTCATCTATGGCTGGAACCAGTTCCTGTGGCCCCTGCTCATCACGACAAGGCCCGAGATGAACACGATCGTCATGGGGCTGAAGCAGATGATTCCGACAGCCGACGATTTCGGCAACTGGCCGGTGACCATGGCGGCCGCGATACTGGCCATCCTGCCGCCGGTCGCGGTCGTCATCCTGATGCAGCGGCTCTTCGTAAAGGGTCTCGTCGAGACTGAGAAATAGAAAGGCAACCCATCGCCATGGCGACGATTTCCCTTCGCGACGTCAAAAAGAACTACGGAAACACCGAGGTGATTCACGGCGTGAACCTCGATGTGGCCGATGGCGAATTCATCGTCATCGTCGGGCCGTCGGGCTGCGGCAAGTCGACCCTGCTGCGCATGGTCGCCGGTCTAGAGCGCATCACTTCCGGCACGATCGAGATCGGCGGCAGAGTGGTCAATGACCTGGAGCCGCGCGAGCGCGACATCGCCATGGTGTTCCAGAACTATGCGCTCTATCCGCATATGAGCGTATTCGACAACATGGCCTACGGGCTGAAGATCGCCGGCAAGTCGAAAGAGGAAACTCGCCAGCGGGTCGACAAGGCGGCGGCCATGCTGCAGCTCGAACCCTATCTGGATCGCAAGCCGCGGGCGCTTTCGGGCGGCCAGCGCCAACGCGTCGCCATGGGACGGGCCCTTGTGCGCGATCCGGCCGTCTTCCTTTTCGACGAGCCGCTTTCAAATCTCGACGCCAAGCTGCGCGTGCAGATGCGCCTCGAGATCAAGCAGATGCAGCGCTCGGTGGGCACCACGTCCCTCTATGTGACGCACGACCAGGTCGAGGCGATGACGCTGGCCGACCGGCTGGTGGTGATGAACGGCGGTGTCGCCGAGCAGATCGACACTCCGATGGCCGTCTACCGCAAACCGACGACCACCTTCGTTGCCGGCTTCATTGGATCACCGGCCATGAACATGCTGGCCGGCATGTCCGGCGGCGCGGGCGTTTTTGCTCTCGACGGCGGCGGCAGCATCGCGCTGGATGACACCGGACTGCCCGAAAATGGCCGGCCGCTGCTGCTCGGCGTGCGGCCGGAGCATCTTGCACTCGCCGGCGAGCGTGACCCGCATTTCGAACTTGCCGTGATCGCTGTGGAGACGCTCGGCGCCGATACTCTGGCGCACGGAAGGCTTGCCGGTTCCAACGGCGCCGGAGGTGAACTCGTCGCTCGCCTTCCCGGCAGCGCCAATGTCGCCCCCGGCGACCGGCTACCGTTGATCATAGAACCCGGCATGGAGCACGTCTTCGACGCCGAGACCGGCCAGCGGCAGTAGCCGGGTTCACATACTCGCCAGACCTTCGGCCGCGGCACCGCGGAGCGAGCCGTCTGGCCTGATATTGTCGGCGAGGAAATCGAGGAATGCGCGGACGCGGGCGGGAAGGTGCTTTCCCTGGCCGACATAGACCGCATAGAAGATCTCCTCGTCGCCAGGATTGAAATCCTCCAGCAGCGGCACCACCCGCCCCGCAGCAAGATCGTCGCGCAGGTGCCAGCGCGACAGCCGCGCGATACCCATGCCGGCCAGGGTGGCAACCCGCATCGATTCGCCGTCATTGACCAATGATCCGCCGACGGGCGGAACGACGACCGGATGCCCGGCCGCATCGATGAACGGCCAGCCCTCGAAGGCGCGCGAGAAACAGAAGCCGAGCAGCCGGTGGCCTTCGAGATCGGCAGGCGTTTCGGGCCAGCCATGGGCCTCCAGATAATGCGGGGCGGCAACGAGGGCCATGCCGGTGCTGAACAGCTTGCGCGCGATCAGGTCTGGCGTAGCGAGCGGGCCGGTCCGGATCGCCACATCCGCCCGCTCCTCGATCAGGTCGACGACATGGTCGGTCAGCACGACGTCGACGGCGACCTGGGGATGGAGCGCTTGAAATCTGGGCAACAGCGGGATCAGGGAGTGATGGCCGAACGGCACATTGGAGTTGACCCGCAATCGCCCGCGTGGCGCCGCGCCCGCAGCCGCCTCGCGTTCTGCAGCGGCGAGTTCGGCAAGGATGCGCACGCTGTTTTCGTAGAAGGCATTGCCTTCCGCCGTGACCTGCAGGCGGCGGGTGGAACGGCGGATGAGCGGTATGCCCAGACGCTCCTCGAGCCTGCCGATGAGCTTGGAGACAGCCGAAGGCGTCATCCTGAGACGCCGGGCCGCTCCCGAAAAGCTCTGCGCCTCGACCACGTGAACGAACACGTCGATTTCGCGAAAGCGATTGGATTCACCGCTGTACATTTGTGAATGCACTTCACAGGTTATGTTCCTCTTCTCCTTCTAGATCATCAATCTCTGGGCGTCCATCTCATGACGCAAGCGGCGCATCCGCGTCGCGGCATCCTTTCGATTCCATCACCGAAGTTGCGGACACAATCATGCCTCTTGCTCTTTATGCCTTGACCGCAGGCGCTTTCGGCATCGGCGTCACCGAATTCGTCATCATGGGCCTGCTGCTCGACGTGAGCGCCGATCTCGGCGTTTCCATTTCCAATGCGGGCCTGCTCATTTCCGGCTATGCGCTGGGCGTCGTCGCCGGTGCGCCACTGCTCGGCGCAATCGCCGGCCGGTGGCCGCGCAAGACCCTGCTGATGGTGCTCATGGGGGTCTTCACCGTCGGAAATCTCGCCTGTGCGCTGGCCCCCGACTACTGGACACTGATGGCCGCCCGTGTCTTCACGGCCTTCGCGCACGCCTCCTTCTTCGGCGTCGGCTCGGTCGTCGCCACCTGTCTGGTGGCACCCGACAGGCGCGCCTCGGCGATCGCCGTCATGTTCACCGGGCTCACGGTGGCAAACATTCTGGGCGTGCCCTTCGGCACCTGGCTCGGCCAGGCTTTCGGCTGGCGCTCCACATTCTTCGCCGTGACCGGCCTCGGCCTTGTGGCGCTGGCCGTCATCGCAATCCTCGTACCGCGCGAGGAAAGTGCTGCGCAGAGCGAGCAATCCGAAGGGTCGCTTGCCGTCCTGGTCCGACCGCAGGTCGTGCTCGGTCTCTTGACCACCGTTCTCAGCTGGGTCGGCGTCTTCGCCGCCTTCACCTATATCGCGCCGATGCTCACCCAGATCACCGGCTTCGGCGAATCCGCCGTGTCGCCCATTCTGCTCGTTTTTGGAGCCGGACTCGTCGCCGGAAATCTGACCGGCGGCCGGCTGGCAGACAGGCGCCTTGTCCCGGCGGTGCTCGGTACCCTCGCCCTCCTGTCCGTGGTGCTGTCCGCGATGACCTTCGCCCTCCACGATCGCATACTGGCTGTTGTAGCCATCGGGCTGTTGGGCGCAGCCGGCTTCGCCACTGTGCCGCCGTTGCAGATGTGGGTGCTGGAAAAGGCCGAAGGCGCGGGGCAGGGGCTCGCCTCCTCCTTCAACATCGCTGCCTTCAATCTCGGCAACGCCACCGGCGCCTGGCTCGGAGGCTTCGTCATCGATCATGGACCCGGCCTCGGCGCCGTGCCCCTGATCGCCGGCCTCGTGCCGTTGGCCGCGCTTGCTGTGGCTCTCCTCAATCTTCGCCTCGATCGCGCACGCCGGCTCGACTGCGCCGCCTCGCCATCGACGGCGCGGTGATTTCCCCGCCAACATCAGAAACAGGAACATTCACCATGGAATACAGACGTCTCGGCGCATCCGGGCTCAAGGTTCCCGCCCTGAGTTTCGGCACCGGAACATTCGGCGGCACCGGCCCGCTCTTCGGTGCATGGGGCAATACGGATGAAAAGGAAGCCCGACGCCTCGTCGACATCTGCCTCGAGGCCGGGGTCAATCTCTTCGATACGGCCGATGTCTATTCTGACGGCGCATCGGAGCGTGTGCTCGGCGACGCGATCCGGGGCCGGCGCAGCGAGGTGCTGATCTCGACCAAGATGGCGCTGCCCACGGGCGATGGCCCCAACGACGCCGGCACGTCGCGCGGCCGTCTCCTGCGCGGCGTTGACGAAGCGTTGAAACGGCTGGGGACCGACCATATCGACCTCTTGCAGCTTCACGCCTTCGATGCAGCGACCCCGATCGAGGAAGTTCTCTCGACGCTCGACCAGCTCGTGCGCGACGGCAAGCTGCGCCATGTCGGCGTTTCGAACTTCTCCGGCTGGCAGATCATGAAGTCGCTAGCACTTGCCGAGCGGCACGGATGGCCGCGTTACGTCGCGCATCAGGTCTATTACTCGCTTGTCGGGCGCGACTACGAATGGGATCTCATGCCGCTCGGCCTCGACCAGGGGGTAGGCGCGATGGTGTGGAGCCCGCTGGGCTGGGGCAGACTGACCGGCAGGATTGGCCGCGGCCGGCCGCTGCCGGAAGGCAGCCGCCTGCACGACACGGCCGGTTTCGGCCCGCCGGTCGATGAGGAACGCCTGTTTGACGTGGTCGACGCGCTCGAACAGGTGGCGGAAGAGACCGGAAAGACCGTCCCACAGGTGGCGATCAACTGGCTCTTGCAGCGCCCGACGGTCTCCTCCGTCATCATCGGCGCGCGCAACGAGGATCAGTTGCGGCAGAATCTCGGCGCCGTCGGCTGGACACTGTCAGGCAACCAGATTGCCAGGCTCGACCGGGCAAGCGCCAGCGAAGCGCCGTATCCGCATTTCCCATACCGGCGCCAGGAGGGCTTTGCCAGGCTCAATGCGCCGGCCGTGTGACAATCGGCCTCCGGCCTTCCGGCATAGCCAGAGAAGGGCCGCTGCGATCAGTGCAGCACGAGTTCGCCATTCACACTGCGCCATTCGTTCGGCGCGATCAGACGGCGATGTGTGTAGCAGATGGAGTGCAGCGGCCCCTCGAGCTTCTTCTTCCAGAAATCGATGAAGCCAAAGAGGACCGGAAAGTCCGGCGCCACGTCGTACTCCTGCCAGATGTAGGTTTGCAGCAGGTGCGGATGATCCGGCAGGTGATACAAGATCTTCGCCGTGGTCAGGCCGTAGCCCTTCAGCATCATCTCCAGGTCCGAGGTCTGTTGCTTGCCTTTGCGCATCTCAACCCCCAAGCTCTGATTCCTCCCGATGATCAGGGTGCCGGAAGTTTGATTATCCGTCTACTGAATTGTCCATGACGTTCGCAAAATCGTGATGTGAATTCAGTGATTTGGCAGCAGTCGACAGGCAGTGCTGACAGACATCACCGGGCCTTCGGAGCAGGTCGCCGTCCTGGCGGAGGTGCCGGTCGCGCTCGCGGAGTCATCGGCACCGGCCGATAGACGATGACCGGATTGTAGAACGGATCATCGTAGAGATCGAAGCGGGCGGCGGCCGCGCGGCTGGCTGCTCTGCGGTCAAGCTCGAGCTGGAGCAGGCATTCGGCGAAAGCATCGCCCCCCGTCCTGAAGCCGAAGGATCGGCATGTTTCCTCGTCGCGGGCCCGCCGTTCCTCAGGCGTTATCGACGTGCATCCGGCCAAACCAGCCGCAACCAGCACCAGAAGCACAAACCGTATCCGCATTCCCGCGTCCTTGCATCCGGGCCCATTCATACCCGACAAACTAACCCGACGCCACGATCGGCCATTGCGATCCGGTGGTCGAATATGCCCTACTGCCGGGACGCCAAAGGTCTAATATTGTGGTGCGGCGCGAATTGATAATAATGCGCCGCGACAGGCTGCATCGCTTTCTGCGAAGGGCGGCCATGACAATCCGGTTCGGGAGGGAAGAATGTCCGACGTCCATGTCCATCGCGTGAAGTCTGATTGGAAGAAAGACGCGCTGATCGACAACGAAACCTACGTGAAGTGGTACAAGGACAGCGTGAAAAACCCGGACAAGTTCTGGGCCAAGCATGGCAAGCGCATCGACTGGTTCAAGCCCTACACCAAGGTCAAGAACACCTCCTTTACCGGCAAGGTATCGATCAAATGGTTCGAGGACGGCGTGACCAACGTCGCCTACAACTGCATCGACCGGCATCTGAAGAAACGCGGCGACCAGGTGGCGATCATCTGGGAGGGCGACAACCCCTACGACGACAGGAAGATCACCTATAACGAGCTCTATGCGCAGGTCTGCCGGCTCGCCAACGTCCTGAAGTCGAACGGCGTGAAGAAGGGCGACCGGGTCACCATCTACATGCCCATGATCCCGGAAGCGGCCTACGCGATGCTGGCCTGCGCGCGCATCGGCGCCGTTCATTCGGTCGTCTTCGGCGGCTTTTCGCCCGATTCACTTGCCGGTCGCATCGTCGACTGCAAGTCCGATTTCGTCATCACTGCCGATGAAGGCCTGCGCGGCGGCAAGAAGATCCCGCTGAAGGAGAATACCGACAAGGCCATCCAGATCGCCCAGAAGGAAGGCGCGAAAGTCCGCAACGTTCTGGTCGTGCGCCGCACCGCCGGCAAGATCGACTGGTTCGAGGATCGCGATCTCTGGTACCACGAGCAGATGGCGGCGGCGAAGCCGGAGTGCAAGCCGGAAAAGATGAAGGCGGAAGACCCGCTGTTCATCCTCTACACATCAGGCTCCACGGGAAAGCCAAAGGGCGTGCTCCACACCACGGGCGGCTATCTCGTCTACACATCGATGACCCATCAGTATGTCTTCGACTATCATGAAGGCGACATCTACTGGTGCACGGCCGATGTCGGCTGGGTGACGGGACACAGCTACATCGTCTACGGACCGCTCGCCAACGGCGCGGTCACGCTCATGTTCGAGGGCGTGCCCAACTATCCCGACGCCTCGCGTTTCTGGCAGGTGATCGACAAGCATCAGGTCAATATCTTCTATACCGCCCCCACGGCAATCCGGGCTCTCATGGGCGCCGGCGACGAACACGTGAAGAAGACCTCGCGCAAGAGCCTGCGCATCCTCGGCACGGTCGGCGAACCGATCAATCCGGAGGCATGGGAGTGGTACTACAACGTGGTCGGCGAGAAGAAGTCGCCCATCGTCGACACCTGGTGGCAGACCGAGACCGGTGGCATATTGATCACGCCCCTGCCCGGCGCCACGGACTTGAAGGCCGGGTCCGCGACGCGGCCCTTCTTCGGGGTGCAACCCCAGCTCGTCGATGCCGAGGGCAACGTCATCGAGGGCGCCGGCGACGGCAATCTGTGCATCGTCGATTCCTGGCCCGGCCAGATGCGCACGGTCTATGGCGACCACGAGCGCTTCATCCAGACCTATTTTTCCACCTACAAGGGCAAGTACTTCACCGGCGACGGCTGCCGGCGCGACGAAGACGGCTACTACTGGATCACCGGCCGCGTCGACGACGTGATCAACGTCTCGGGGCACCGCATGGGTACGGCCGAGGTCGAATCGGCACTGGTCAGCCACGACAAGGTCTCGGAGGCCGCCGTGGTCGGCTATCCGCACGACCTGAAGGGCCAGGGCATC
Organism: Mesorhizobium sp.; assembly: GCA_963966365.1. Lineage (GTDB taxonomy): Bacteria > Pseudomonadota > Alphaproteobacteria > Rhizobiales > Rhizobiaceae > Mangrovimarina > Mangrovimarina plasticivorans. The sequence goes on from CAWZZC010000005.1 coordinate 73,504, forward strand.
TACTGCTACGTCACACTCATGGCCGGAGAAGCCGGATCGGACGAACTGCGCAAGGAACTTGTCGCACACGTGCGCAGCGAGATCGGTCCGATCGCCTCACCGGACAAGATCCAGTTCGCGCCCGGCCTGCCGAAAACGCGCTCCGGCAAGATCATGCGCCGCATTCTGCGCAAAATCGCCGAGGATGATTTCGGCGCGCTGGGTGACACGTCCACATTGGCCGACCCCGCCGTCGTCGACGATCTGGTGGAGAACCGTCAGAACAAGCGCTGATAGCGCACTCGTCCCTGTTCACTTGTCGGGGCGGGCCGAAACGCCTGCCCCCGACAAGAACACATGGACTGCATCCGGCGAACCGCTTCTCCTGACGCGGTGATCCGGTCTACACGGCGATGCCCGACTTGCCCGGCGCGATGATGCCCTTCGGATCGAGCGCCCGCTTCAGCGTCTGATTGACCTGGCGCTGCACCGGCCCATAGCAGTCGGCAACCTGGTCCATGAACTCGTTGTTGGTCCGGTAGACCGCATATCCGCGCTTGCGGAACTCGTCGATCAATTCGGTCATGCAGGCATGCGCGTTCTGGGTGTCCTCCTCGTCATACTTGTCGAACAGGAGGTCGATGATGTGGTGCATGTCGCGCATTCCCACGATGTACTCGCCGCAATAGTCGAAGCCCCATTTGTTGAGGATCTCCGTGGCCAGCTTCGTTTGCGCCATCGTCTCCGAACCCTTGGCGACAGTGACGGGTGCAAACCACATCGAGCCGCCGCCGCCGCGCCAGCGATAGAGGCCGAACTCCTGCATGTTCATGCCGCCGCGCATGAGCGCCGCCCTGTATTCGAACGGCTCGGTGCCGGCCGCTTCCGCTTCGGTGATGATCTTGCCCTTGCCGTGCGCGCGGACGGCATCGGTCACGATCTTCCAGTTCACGTCGACCTGTTCCTGGGTGCCGTACAACGCCGCATAGATGTTCCACGCGCCGAAGCCTTCCTCCTGCTTCATCTTCTCGATGAGTTCCTTCGGCATGGCGCCCTTGCCGTCGTAATATTTCGATCGCGGAAAAAGCGCCGGCGCCTCATAAAGCGCATGCGCGAACACCACGGCGTTGGGGATCGTGTTGGAAATGCGCAGCGGGCGCATCATGTCGACGATCGAGGCAATATCGTCATCGTCGGGAAACTGGATGCAGAACGGCTTGTAGACCGGCGGCCTGGGCATCAGCCACAACCCCATCTTGGTTACGATGCCATAGTTGGACTGGGTGAAGATGCCGTCGAGATAGGGGCCGAACCCCCACTTGAAGACCTGCCAGGCATTGGTGCCCTCGACGCCGCCCATGGCGGTGCGCAGGACTTCGCCGTTGGCGAGCACGACTTCCATGCCGCATTGCATCATGAAATGCTCGCCGTAGGGGGTGTATCCCACACCGCGATCGAGGGTGTTTCCGACAGGCGACGCGATCGCCGAAGGCGCCGGACAGGACACCCACAGCGCAATGTCGTTTTCCTCCAGATAGTCGACAAGCTGCTGGTAGGTCACGCCCGGTTCGAGAAGCGCGGTGCCGAGTTCGGCATCAACCTCCAGAATCCTGTTCATGTGGCGGAAGTCGATGATCACCTGATGACGATGGCCCTTGGCGTTGCCGGAACTGTATGTTCCGTAGCCGAAGTTTCGGCCCGTCGATGTCGGCCAGACGGGAACGCCGAATTCGTTGCAGACCCTGACGATCGCCTGGACCTGTTCCGTCGTTGTCGGCTGCAGGACCGCCGACATGGCATAGTCGGCATCTTCCACGGGCATCATGGTCTTGTAGTAGGGCGTGAGGCGATCCTCTGCGGTCAGAACGTTGTCGGCACCGACAATGCCCTCGAATTGCCCGATCGCGGCCAGGAAATCCGCCTTGGAGACGCCGTCGGGCACAACGCTCACGTCACGTTCGCTGCTCATTGCGGAGCTCCCTTACCGTTGTCGACGACGAAGGCCGCCAAATCCTCGAGCGTGGCATTGTCGATCATGCTTTCAGTGAAGGCGGGCATGGGGCCCGAACCGTTGCGGGCAAAGAAGATGATGATGTCCGGATCGTACTCGGCATCGGACCTGAAGAGATCCGGGCCGACCGTGTTCTCGCCGTCGTAGTGACAGCGCGCGCAGGTCTTTTCGAAGGCGTCCTGACCCGAGGCGAACATGGGCCGGTCGTCGAGCCGTTCGGCGCTGGCATCCTGCGCACCGGCAGAACCGAGCGCTGCGAAGATGATCGAGACCGCGGCGGTCATCCTGACCGCATAACCACGTGTCATCCTGCAATCCTCCCTAACAAGCCCGTGCGACAAGACGATAGCGGTTGGCCCGATGCACCGGATGCGTCAGCGCCCTGCCCGCGTCGTTCAGCGCCGCCTCAAGCAAGACGAGGCCGGCATCATCGAGACTGGCTTCGATATGAAGCTCGGAACCGGAGGCGAACAGCGCTTTCATCACCTTGTAGCGATCGAGCTGGGTGCCCGTGAGACGAATGTGGAAACGCGCCCGAGCGTCATCGGACATCGGCGTTTCAGCGCTGTCGATCGTCAGATCCGGAGAAGGAAGCGTCGATGAGGAAGCGGCGACGGAGAGGCCGGTACAGGGAAGCGTTGCGCTTGCTGCCAGCAACTGGAGGACTACACGCCTTGAAAACATGAGCTATCCCCTTCTATCCGATGAGCTTACAGCAGAAAGAGGAAAGCAGGAAGGCGAAGCGACAGGTCGTCGACGCGACCCCGGCCCAACGAACGGACAATTGACCGTGTCGACCGCGTGCCGGGTCGTCTCAGGCGCCGTTACCGGTCGGTGATGATCTTGACCCGGTCGCCGGCCGAAACGCCCGCGCCGGGCGGCAAGGCATTGATCAGACGAAACAGTTCCTGCGCCCTGCCGACACCGTTCATCTGTGCGGCCAGCGAGGCGACGTTCTGTCCCGGACGCACCGTCACAACCCGGACACGCAAAGGCTTGAGAGACTTGCGTTCGGCATCGCTAAGCAGTCGGAAGCTGTTTCCGACGAGCTGGGCCGTCGGTTCGAGAGCGGTGCTCGACGCTGGCGCGGCCGTCAGGATACGGTAGACCTGGTCTCCGGCCCGCACCACCGTGACGCCGAACTGCCAGCTGTCGGAGCGCGCACGCGCCGTCGCCGCCTCGTTGCCGTTGATGGTGGTCGCGACGATGCTCTGCTCGTCGAGCCCGCCAACCCATCCGCTCCTCAGATAGTCCGTCAGCTTGATGTTGCGACGAAGGGCAACGCCGTCGAAACGCACGGCCACATCGCCGGGCCCCGCCGCCGTCACCGCCGAAGCCGAATTGTCGATGACGAATCCGTCGGGCACCGAGAAGCTGATGCCGAGGCCGGGATGCAGGAAAGTGTTGCCACGCACATAGCCTTCTTCCGGCGCGTCTCCGTAGAGCAGGCCGTCAATTCCCTCTAGAAAGCTCTCGCGGTCACGGCGGCCGGAGCCTTCCGGACCGTATTCGCGCGCATGGCGCCGCGCCAGGTCTATGCGTTGCGGCGCATTGGGATGGGAGGCCAGGAAGTCGAGGCTGGCGTCATGCGCGCCGCTGATCGAACGAAAATCGGAATAGGACGCCATGGATTGCAGGAAGCGCGCCGCGGAATAGGCGTCGTACCCCGCCTTGGCCGTCGTGCGGATGCCAATCTCGTCGGCCTGCAGTTCCTGGTTTCTTGAGAACTGGGCCATGCGCAGCTTGCCGCGCACCAGACTGGCCTGGGCGACCCTGCTGCTTCCACCGAGAATTTCTCCCACCACGCGCGAGGCGAGTTGCTCCTCGGCTTCCTTCTGCTGGCGCTGGATGCCGTGATTGGCCGTGACATGGCCCATCTCGTGGGCAATCACTGTCGCCAGTTCGGCAGAATCGTTTGCCAGCGCCAACAGGCCCCGTGTCACGTAGAGATAGCCGCCTGGCAGGGCGAAGGCGTTGATGTTCGGCGAGTTCAGGATCGTTACGCGATAGGTCTGGTTCGGATTGTCCGACGCCGTCGTCAGATTGCCGACGACCTTTGCCACCATGCGTTCCAGCTTGGGGTCGGAATACTCTCCGCCATATGTCGCCAGAATACGGGGATGCTGCGCCCTTGCGATCTCGGCCAAGCGGTCGTTGCGCGTTACCGTATCGACGGTGACGGGGTTGCTGGAAGGGGTGAACGCGGCCTCACTGATGGCGCCATTCGTCACCTGGCAGGCGGCGGCAAGCGCGCACAGCCACGCGACGGCAACAACGCTTGCCGCTCGGCGCCCGATCCACGCGCCGCCTCCCTGACCTCCAATTGCCGCCATCAAACAGCCCAGTTCAGAATTCTTCCGCCGGTCGCCCGGCCGACGCCTTGTAGACAAGATAGAAAAGCCGCCTTGGTTCCAACCATGACCCAAATCATTCGCGGAGACTTGGTGAACGCTTGGTTACGTCGCAGCCTTCTGCTCAAGAATTATGTCCCCTTCCGGGCAAATTCGCCACCGGCCCCGCCTATTTCGCCACCGAGGTAGCGCTGCACCTGCTTGGGCGCCTTGTCCGAAAGCATCGTCGCCGTGTCGCCGCTCGCCACGATGCGCCCCGCCTCAAGGAAGATCGTATGCTCTGCAATGCGCAGCGCATCGGCCGGATCATGTGTCACCATGAGCACCGTCATGTCGCGCGCACGCCGAAGATCGCGGACGAGATCCAGCATGTCCTGGCGCAGCGACGGCCCAAGCGAGGCGAAGGCCTCGTCAAGCAGCAGGACAGGCCGGTCGCGCACCAGCACGCGTGCGAGCGCCACACGCTGCCGCTCGCCGCCCGACAGTTCACGCGGCAGGCGCTTTTCCTTGCCGGCCAGTCCCACCCGTTCGAGCGCCGCGCTGATGTCCTTGCGGTCCGCCCGTTGAAGCCGCAGCGATGGCGAGCGCCCCAGCCCCACATTGGCGCCTACATCGAGGTGGGCGAACAGATTGTTCTCCTGAAATATCATCGACACCGGGCGCTCGGACGGCGCAACGGACGTAAAGTCGCGTCCGGCAAACAGAATGCGCCCCTGCGTCGGCGTCTCGAAGCCGGCGACCAGGTTGAGCAGCGTGGATTTGCCCGAACCGCTCGGGCCGATCAGCGCGGTGATCGCGTCGGCAGCGATCGTCGTCTCGAAGAACATCGGCGCTCCGTCATAGCTGAAGCGCACCTCTTCGATCCTGACGTCCACCGCGCCGCGTCCTTTCACCTTCTTTCGCCTCCCAGTCTCTCGGCCAGCATGATGAGCAAAAAGCAGAAGACGGCAAGAATGAGCGCGATCCCGGCCGCATCGGCGGTGCGGTAGCTGCTCATGCGGGAAAGCAAGAGATAGGGCAAGGTCTGCACCTCTTCGCTCCCGAACAGCGCAATGACGCCAAGATCGCCGATGGACAGCGCCATGGCAAAGGCGAATCCGGTTGCAAGCGGCCGCCGCATGACCGGCCAGTCGACCAGCCTGAGGCGTGACAGGCCCCTGATGCCGAGCTGCCGGCAGAGCCTGTCGTGCCTGTCGAAAGCCGAATCATGAGCCGGACGGATGGCCCGCACGGCAAACGGGATCGCCATCACGGCGTTGACCGAGGCCACCATGACCGGCGCCAGGGCAAAGGCATCGGCAAACCGGCGCAGCAGCAGAAACCAGCCGGCCCCAATGATGATGGGCGGCACGACGAGGACGAGCGACGTCCCGCCGTCCAAGGCGCGCTCAAGAAGTCCGGCGGGTGCGGATCGCCGCCCCGATTCAAGTCTCATGCGCCCCGAAACGAGCGCATATGTAAGAACACTGCAGAGCACCGCGGCAACGAGCGCGAGAAGCAAACTGGTGAGAAGAGCCGACCGCACCGCCGCCTCTCCCAAGAGGCGAGCGAGGTCAGCCTCCAGGCCCGCCGTCACGACGGCCGCAATCGGTGCGCCAACGAAGATGAACGCCAATCCGAGTACGGCCGCATTGAAGAGCGTTTCCATGCGCCCGGCCCCCGCATGGCGCCGGCGCGAAATCGAGATCGAGGCCTCACCCGACATGTTGGCGCCGAGACGCGCCAGCAGAAAGACGACGCTGATCGTCAAGCCCAGTTGCAGGACGGTCAGGATCAGGGCGCGCGCGGGATCGAAGTCGAACCGCAGAGCCTGATAGATCGCAACCTCCAGCGTCGTCGCAGCCGGACCGCCGCCGAGCGTCAGCACGATCGTGAAGGACGTGACGCAAAGCATGAAGACGAGACCCGCCACGCCCGGCAGGGCGGCCCGCATCGCCGGCCATTCGATGAATCGGAAGGTGGACCATGGCGACATGCCGAGTTGACTGGCCAGACGCCAATGATCGGCCGGTATCGTGTCGAGAGCCTGCAGAAGCAGGCGCGCGGCCAGCGGTATGTTGAAGAATGCATGGGCAGTCAGAATGCCTGACAGCCCGTAGATGCTGGGCCATTGTCCCAAACCGGTCGCTGCTGCAAGATCGGCAAACAAACCCGCGCGCCCGTAGAGCGCGAGTATGCCGAGAGCGGCCACGATCGGCGGCAGCGCAAGCGGAACCGAGAACAGCCGCAGCATGATCCCTCGCCCCCGAAACGCGCCATGCCGCGACAGCGCACGCGCCACCGCAATCGCCGGCAGAACCGATACGAGCGTCGAAAGCGTGGCCTGCAAGAGCGTGAAACGCACGACACGCAGGAGATAGCTGTCGAATGCCGCCCCGGCGCCGGACGGATCCCGAACGCCTTCGAGCGCCATGCCGACAATAGCACCGCCGATCAGAAGAACGATGAAGCCCAGTGCGGCAAGGCCCGCCCATTCGGCGGCCCCACGGCGCGCCCCGGTCAGCGGCTCATCGCGGAGAGCCATTCATCGACCCACGCTTTGCGATTGGCCTCCACCTCCTCGGCGCCGATCTGAAGCGTCTCTTGCGGCTCGACCAGCCTGGAGAAGGCCGGATCGAGCGGCTTGTCGGTCTCGCCGGCGGGAAACATCCAGTTCGTTTCAGGGATCACGTCCTGAAAAGCCGGACCGGTCATGAAGGTGAGGAAGCCTTCGCCAAGCGGGTTTGCGGCCCCCTTCTTCGTCAGTGCGGCGAGCTCGATCTGCAGATAATGGCCTTCCGAAAAGGATGCCGCCTGGTAGCGATCCGATCCCTCGGCGATCATGTGATAGGCCTGCGAGGTGGTGTAGGAGAGCACCATCGGCGCTTCCCCGCTCGTGAACAGTCCATAGGCCTCGCTCCATCCCGGCGTGACGGTCAGCACGCGCTCGCTCAGTTTCGCCCACGCCTCATCGGCCTTGTCGCCGTAGACCGCCTTCATCCACAAGAGAAGGCCGAGACCCGGCGTCGACGTGCGCGGATCCTGAATGACGATCTTCTGGTCCGCATCGCCCTCGACCAGTTCCTTCAGGCTGCCGGGCGGACTGGACATGCGCTCGGTATCGTAGACGACGGCGAAATATCCATAGTCGTATGGCACGAAAACGTCGTCCGACCAGCCACCGGGGACCTTCAGTCCGGTCATGTCGATGCCGTGTTCGGCAAAAAGACCCGTCGCCTTGGCCGACGCCATCAGGTTGGTGTCGAGGCCGAGAACGATGTCCGCCTTCGTCTCCTCGCCTTCAAGCCTGACGCGGTTGAGCAGCGCCACCCCGTCGGCCACGGCAACGAATTTCAGGTCGCAGCCGCATTCAGCCTCGAACGCCTTCTCGACTTGCGGTCCGGGGCCCCATTCGGCCGTGAAGCTTTCATAGGTGTATATGGTGAGGGTGTCGGCCGCCGACGCGGTCTGCGCAAATGCCGCAAACGCCGCGGCGGTCAGCAATGTCGATACGCGCATCGGCGCCTCCTCTTTTTTGTTGAAGGGAAATCGAGGCGCTGCTGATGAAGCGTCTAATCCCTCCGCCGGTGCAAACCGGATCAGGTTCAGCGGGTTGGCCGGATCTTTCCGTCAGCCTCTCAGCCGCGCGACACATGACGCGGCACCCCGTTAGAGCGGCCTGACCATAGAGCGGCGATAGCGGTGGTGCAAGGGAAAGAGGAGCAGGACCCGAAGAGGGCTTGGACAAGTGTGGCGACCCCGCACGACCGATGCCCCATTACACTATTCTCTTACCGCCCTATTCTCCTATTTCCCTGTTCCCCTCCGCAATGCTATTGCGCCCGCCATGAGCCTTTTCGCGATCCTGTTGGGCGGCGACCTCGTGCGCACGCCCCGCCTCGAAGCCCAGCTTGCCGGTGCGCGGGTCCTGGCCGCCGATTGCGGCATGCGGCATGCGCCGGGTCTCGGTGTGACGCCGGAACTGTGGGTCGGCGACTTCGATTCTGTCACCGAGGCCGACCTCGCGGCGGCATCCGACACAGAACGACAGATATTTCCGCGCGAAAAGGACCAGACCGACGGGGAACTCGCCATCGAAACGGCGATCGAACGCGGCGCCACATCGCTCATCCTCGTCGGCGCGTTCGGCGGCGAGCGGGCCGACCACGCCTTTCTTCACCAGACGGCCGCGATCAGACTGGCCGAGAGCGGGACCCCGATTGTGCTGACGAGCGGCGATCAGGAGGCCACGCCTTTGCCGCTGGGAACGAGGCGGTTCGACTATCCGGACGGCACGGTCTTCAGCATCCTGGCCTTTTCGGAACTCTCCGGCTTGAGCGTTGCGGGCGCGCAATGGCCGCTGGACGACGTCGAAATCGCCTTCGGCTCATCCCTGCCGCTTTCCAACACCGTCTCGGGCGAACTCGAGATATCGCTTGCGGCCGGCCGAGCCCTGCTCTTGGCCCATCTGCCTGCCGAAACGGACGACTGACTAACCGATGGCCCCTCCGCTTCTCAATCTCGACAGCATACATCTGACCTTCGGCGGCACGCCTCTGCTCGACGGCGCATCGCTTTCCGCCCAGGCGGGCGACCGCATCGCACTCGTCGGGCGAAACGGCTCGGGCAAGTCGACGCTCCTGAAGATCGCCGCCGGTCTGATCGAGCCGCAGGACGGCGAGGTTTTCCGCCAGCCGAGCGCAACGGTGCGCTATCTGCCGCAAGCCCCCGACATGGACGGATTCGCCACTGTCCGCGCCTATGTCGAAGCGGGACTTGGCCCGGCCGACGATCCCCATCGCGCAACTTATCTCTTGGAGAACCTCGGGCTCACGGGCGACGAGGCACCCGGCACGCTGTCGGGCGGAGAAGCGCGCCGCGCCGCCCTGGCACGGGTGCTGGCGCCGCAGCCGGATATCCTTCTGCTCGACGAGCCGACCAACCATCTCGATCTGTCGACCATCGAGTGGCTGGAAGAGGAGCTTCTGCGCGGCTCGTCGGCATTGATCACCATCTCGCACGACCGCCGTTTCCTCGAGCGGGTCACGCGCGCCACTGTCTGGCTCGACCGCGGCCAGACCCGACGGCTGGACAAGGGCTTCGCCCATTTCGAAGCCTGGCGCGACCAGGTTCTCGAAGAGGAAGAACGCGAGCAGCACAAGCTCGGCCGCCAGATCGTGCGCGAGGAGCACTGGCTGCGTTACGGCGTGACCGCCCGGCGCAAGCGCAACATGCGCCGCCTCGGTGAACTCAACGCCATGCGCGAGCGTCACCGCACCCACCGCCGCGCCGACGGGCTGGCGAAGATCGCCGCAAGCGATGCCGCCGATTCCGGCAAGCTTGTGATCGAGGCGAAGGGCATTTCGAAAAGCTATGACGCCGGACCCGTGGTTCAGGACTTCTCGATCCGCATCCAGCGCGGGGACCGGCTGGGTCTCGTCGGACCGAACGGGGCCGGCAAGACGACCCTGCTGCGCATGCTCACAGGCGATCTGGTACCGGATGTGGGCACCGTGCGTCTGGGAGCCAATCTGGAAATCGCCACCCTCGACCAGAAGCGCGCCAGCCTCGACCCGGACGAGACGCTGCAGCACTATCTGACCGACGGACGCGGCGAGACGGTGGTCGTCAATGGCGAGGAACGCCATGTCGTCTCCTACATGAAGGATTTCCTGTTCAAGCCGGAACAGGCACGCACGCCGGTGCGCGAACTTTCCGGCGGCGAGCGGGCGCGGCTGGTCCTGGCGCGCATCCTGGCACGGCCGGCCAACCTTCTGGTCCTCGACGAGCCGACCAACGACCTCGACATGGAAACGCTGGACCTTTTGCAGGAACTCGTCTCCGGCTTCAACGGAACGGTCATCCTCGTCAGCCATGATCGTGATTTCCTCGACCGCACCGTCACGAGCACCTTGGCGCCAGACGGTGAAGGACGCTGGATCGAATATGCCGGCGGCTATTCCGACATGCTCGCCCAGCGCGGAACGGCACGCCTTGCGCCGAGACGCGACAAATCAAAGGGCGACGGCAAGACCCAATCCGGCGGCAACGCGCAGTCGAAGGCACCGGCCAGGAAACTGTCCTACAAGCAGAAGTTCGCGCTTGAGACACTGCCTGCCCGCATCGAGGAGACGAGCGCCAAGATCGCCGCGCTCGAAGCGCGGCTGGCCGATCCCGATTTCTATTCGCGCGATGCGGCGGGCTTTGCCAGGGTGACGGCGAAACTGGACACCCGGCGCGGCGAACTCGCGGCCATGGAGGAGGAATGGCTGGAACTGGAAATGCTGCGCGAGGAACTGGAAGAAAGCTGAGGGCGGCCGATTCCGGTGGAACCAGGCTGCGCCCCGCCCTGGCCGGCGAAAGCGCAGCACTCAGCGCGCTCTGCCTGCGCTCCAAGGCCCATTGGGGTTATGGCCCTGATTTCATTCGGGCGTGCGCGGCCGAACTGACCTTGAGCGAGGCCGACCTCGCCGCGAACATCATCCAGGTGGCCAAATGTGACGACGCACTTGCCGGCATTGCCGAAATCTTTGTCGCCGGCCGCGAAGCCTGCCTTGAAAAGCTGTTCGTCGATCCGGACTTCATGGGCTGCGGCGTCGGACGCCAGCTGCTGACATGGGCCATCGACGAGGCCTCGCGGCGCGGCGCGGCCATCATGACCATAGACGCGGACCCTGGCGCCGTCGGCTTTTACCGCCACAACGGCGCAAGGCAAACGGGCGAGACGCCGTCCGGCTCGATACCCGGCCGCATGCTGCCGCGCCTCGTCATCGATCTGCAATCGGATTGATGTGGGCGGGTGGGAGCGCGCGATTTTACGCCCCCGCTTTGATCCTGTACGTTCCGAAGCGTCAGTGTTCCTTCGGCCGGTTCTGCTCAAACGCCGTCTTCTGGGCGTCGGACGCCTCAATCTGATGCTTCGCCTGCCATTCGGCATAGGGCATGCCGTAGATGATTTCGCGTGATTCGTCCTTCGACAGGGTCACGCCTTCCGCTTCCGCCGCTTCGCGATACCAGTTCGACAGGCAGTTTCGGCAGAAGCCGGCCAGGTTCATCAGATCGATGTTCTGCACGTCGCTGCGCTTGCGCAGATGGTCCACGAGCCGGCGGAAGGCGGCGGCCTCGAAGTCGCGCTGCTGTTGGCTGGTCAGTTCGGCCATCGCATCCTCCTCAAACTGGTCCCGTGCGGGATCCGTAGAACTTCACTTCATGGATATCGGGCCGCCGGTTGATCTCGTCAAGGATCGGAGCCAGGCGCGCGGCCCACTGGTACGCGCCCTCCTCTGCCGCGATCAGGTCCTGCCGGATCTCGATCAGCACATGCGCAAACCCGTTGACGATCGCATGACGGTACATCGTGTCGCCGCGCAGCGCCCCATCATAGGGCTCGTTGTCGCCGATGACGAGCATCGGGTCGCGACCGAGACCTGCCAGCATCGGCTTCACGGCCCGATCGTCACTGTCCCAGAGAATGCCGACATGCCAGGGACGCGCAATGCCCTGCATCATCGGCGTGAAGGAATGGATCGACACGATGAACGGCGCACGTTTCGATGCCTCGGCCACCGAAGCGATCATCGATCCGGCGGCATCGTGATAAGGCCGGTAGAAGCGTTCGATCCTTCTTTCGCGTTCCTGCGAGGCCATGGGATAGTTGCTTGGGATAACGGTGCCGTCATATAGCTGGCGAATCAGCGTCGGGTCGTCCTCGCCGCGATTGGGATCGATCAGGAGACGCGAGAAATTGGCGAGAAGCGCCGGTGCATCAAGCAGTTCGGCGAGCCGCCGTGTCACCATCTCCACGCCGATGTCATATGCGATATGACGGTCGAATTCGCTCTTCGGCAGACCGAGGTCGCCGTAATCATCCGGCAGGTTGCGCCGCGCGTGATCGGCCAGAAGAACCAGTCCGCGGTCGCGCGGCCCGTCAATGATCTCGAAAGGCGCAAAACTGGAGAAACGTGTCATGACCGGGATTCTGGATGATGCAGGATGGGCGTGAACATTATCCATATCTGCCGGCCGCTCATCCGCGCAACGCGTTTTTCGGCGGGATGGCCGGGGATCGTCGCAGCCGCACAGGGATCGGTCGAGACGATCACGCAGCCGCCGCCGGCGCGTTGACATGGTGAGTGACATTGCCGAAAAGGGACATGCAACAGTGATTTGTCGAGGGAGAAGGGGAGCCGGCATGAGGCTTTCGGGTGCAGGCAGCGCGTCCCGTCTGGTGATCTCGTCTCTCCTTGCAGCTTTTGTCGCCTCCTGTGTGATCTTGCGGCCGACGCCGGCGCTCGCCGACTTTCGCGTCTGCAACGCCACGCAGAATCTGGTCGGTGTCGCGATCGGCTACCGGGCAAGCTCGGGCTGGATCACCGAGGGCTGGTGGCATGTCGAAGGATCGACCTGCAAGACCCTGCTCGAGGGGCCGCTTTCTTCGCGGTACTATTATCTCTATGCCGAGGACGCCGAACGCGGAGGACGGTGGGACGGCCCCGTCAACATGTGCATCGCGGAAAGCGAATTCAAAATAACCGGGGTGGAGAACTGCATTCCACGTGGTTTCCAGCGCGCCGGATTTCAGGAATACGATACGGGGGAGCAGGCCAACTGGATGGTTCAGTTGACCGACGAACCCGCAACGGACGGCCCGGCGGCCGTCACGGGGACGGGTAGTCGATGAAACGCAGCCGCAAGGTCAGAATCCTCGCCACGTTGGGGCCAGCCTCCTCCGACGAAGCGACCATCCGCAAGCTCTTCGAAGCCGGCGCGGATGTCTTTCGGATCAACATGAGCCACGCCGACCACGACCTGATGCGTACGCTCGTCAACCGCATCCGGTCGGTCGAGCGTGCCGTCGACCGACCCATCGGCATACTGGCCGATCTGCAGGGTCCCAAGCTTCGCGTCGGAACGTTCAAGGAGAAGGCCGCCGAACTGAAGCCTGGCCAGACCTTCACGCTCGATGACAAGGACGAGCCGGGCGATTCCAGACGCGTCCACCTGCCGCATCCCGAGATCCTGAAATCCGTGAAGCCGGGCGACAGGCTGTTGATCGACGACGGAAAGTTGCGGCTGGAAGCGGTCAAGACAAGCGGCAAGGCGATCGAATGCGTCGTCATCGCCGGCACGAAGATCTCCGACAGGAAGGGCGTGGCGCTGCCGGATACCGAATTGCCGGTCGGCGCGTTGACCGACAAGGATCGCCGCGACCTCGACGCAGTTCTGCAGGCGGGCGTGGACTGGATCGGCCTGTCATTCATCCAGCGGCCGGAAGATCTGGCGGAAGTCCGCAAGGTGGCCCGCAACCGTGCCGCCCTCATGTCGAAGATCGAAAAGCCCCAGGCCGTGACACGGCTGAGCGAGATCATCGAGCTTTCGGATGGGCTGATGGTGGCGCGCGGCGACCTCGGCGTGGAGATGCCGCTGGAAGCCGTCCCCGGCCTTCAGAAGCAGATCACCCGCGCCGCCCGGCGCGCCGGAAAGCCGGTCGTGGTCGCGACACAGATGCTGGAATCGATGATATCGGCTCCCGCTCCCACCCGCGCGGAAGTCTCCGACGTGGCGACCGCCGTCTTCGAGGGAGCCGACGCGATCATGCTTTCAGCTGAATCGGCGGCTGGCCAGTATCCGGTGGAGGCCGTGAAGACGATGAACGCCATCGCCGAGCAGGTGGAACGCGATCCGACCTATCCCAATATCATTCACGCCCAGCGCACCGAACCAGAGGCGACCGGCGCCGATGCCATTTCACTGGCGGCGCGCCAGATCGCCGAAACGCTGAACCTGTCGGCAATCATCTGCTACACGGCATCCGGTACGACCGGCCTGCGCGCGGCGCGGGAACGTCCGCAGGTGCCGATCATCGCTCTCTCGCCGGTCGCCGAGACCGCGCGCCGCCTGTCCGTCGTATGGGGCACGCATTGCGTGGTGACCCCGGATGCCGCCGATCTCGACGACATGGTCGACCGCGCCTGCCGCATCGCCTACAGCGAAGGTTTCGCCCGCCCGGGCGACCGCGTCATCATCACTGCCGGCGTGCCGCTGCGCACACCCGGGGCGACCAACATGCTCAGGATCGCCTATATCGGTTCGGATGGATTGAGCGGCATCTGACGCCGGGCGGTCGCAAACGACTGCGTACCACCAGGTTGCACGATGCCTTTCGGGAGATGACGCGACCTGGGCCGGAACGTCCGGACTGCGTCAGATCCCCTCGCCGGCAAGTTCGTCGGCCAGCCGCTCGACCTCTTCCTGCGCGTTGCGCATCATCGGATAGACGTCCAGCGCCTTCTCGAAGGCCTCCAGGGCGAGTTCGTCGTGCCCTGTCGCCTCCATGATCGTTCCCATGCCGGTCAACGCGCCGAAATGGCGCGGCTCCAGTTCAAGCGCGCGACCGATATCGGCCATCGACTTGGCATAGTTGCTCATCAGGAAATGGACCGTGGCGCGCCTGTTCCATGCCTCCGCGTAATCGGGCTGCAGGACCAGGATCTCGTCGAGGAAATCCAGCGCCACGTCGAACTTCTTTTCCCTCGTCGCCGCGTTGGACCACTGCATCATCAGGTCGATGGAAGCGCTGCCGGACTTGAGCCATTCGCTCCAGATGCTGTTGGCTATCCGCTGGGCGGCCTTCTCGTTGCGCTCGCGCTTCAGCTCGCCGAAGAGTTCATCCAGCCTGCCATGCGAGCGCTCGCCTTCGGGGACCGGCAGGTCGGGTGCCAGCGCCGGCAGTTCGGGCTCGTCGGGCTGGCCGGGTATTTCCGGCAAGGCAGGCTCCTGCGCCAGCACCGGGCCGCACATCAACAAAAACGGCAGAAAGAATCGCAAAACGCTCCGCATTCCGGAATGCTAATCCCGGATCACGGAGCGTCAAACTGAAATTCGCGTGAGGAAGCGAACGGCCTCAGCCCTGGCGAGCCTTGAAGCGCGGGTTCGACTTGTTGATGATGTAGATGCGGCCCTTGCGGCGAACCATGCGGTTTTCCCGGTGACGGGTCTTGAGCGCCTTGAGCGAGTTCTTGATCTTCATTGTCTTAGCTCGTCGAATATGGCCCGCGGGCCGAACTGAAAGGCGCGCCCGAAGACGCGCCCAAGAAAATGTTGCTGCCTCTTAGACGGAACGCCATTGCCCTGTCAACCGTGCCGCGTCGATTGGCGGGATCGATGAGCCGGTGAGCCATCGGCCCGCCTGCCGCCTCAGCGGACCAGCCGCGTGAAATGCCCCATCTTGCGGCCCGGCCGCGCCTCGGTCTTTCCATAGAGGTGCAGCAGCAGTTCCGGTTCGCCCAGGAGCTGCCGCGACTTGTCGACGTCCTCGCCGATCAGGTTTTCCATCACGCAATCGCTGTGGCGAGCGGCCTCGCCGAGAGGCAGGCCGGCGATGGCCCTGATATGCTGTTCGAACTGCGACACCGTGCACGCAGCCTCGGTCCAATGGCCTGAATTGTGGACGCGCGGAGCATATTCGTTGGCGAGGACCCGACCGTCGGCCAGTGCGAAGAACTCCAGCCCGACGACACCGACATAATCGAGCCCATCGAGAAGCGAGAAGGCGGCCTGACGCGCCGTCTCGGCCATCTCCGAGCCCAGTCCGGCTGGAACCGTCGAACGATGCAGGATCCCGTCACGATGGACGTTGCGGGCAGCATCATAGGCGCGCTTCTGGCCGTCCGCGGCGCGGGCCGCGATGATCGAGAACTCGAAATCGAAATCGACCAGCGCTTCGAGGATCAGCGGTACCCCGCCCATTGCGTCGCAGACACCGCGACAGTCATCCGCCGTCGCATTGCGAAACACCCGCTGGCCCTTGCCGTCATAACCCAGCCGGCGGGTCTTCAGCACACCGCTGCCGCCGAATTTTTCCAACCCGTCGGCAAGCGCAGCGTCGTTGTCCACAGGCAGGAAATCAGCTGTGGATATCCCCAGGTCGTTGAGGAACCTCTTCTCGGTCAGCCGGTCCTGCGCCATCTCGAGCGCGACCGGTGGGGGAAGAACGGCAGTGTGCTTCTCGATTCGCCTGGCAGCGGCCACCGGAACGTTCTCGAACTCGTAGGTGATGACGTCGGCGCGCGCGCCCAGTTCGACGAGCGCGGCCTCGTCGTCATAGGCGGCCACGATCTGGCTGTTGGCCACCTGCGCGGCCGGACAATCGGCCTGCGGTTCGAGCACGATGGTGCGATAGCCGAGCCGGGCCGCGGCCATCGCCAGCATGCGGCCGAGCTGACCGCCGCCGATGATGCCGATCACAGCGCCCGGCGGCAGAAGCGCAGTCATGCCGCGCCGTCCTCCGGCTCGGTCGCCACCCTGTCGCGCTGGCCCGCGCGCCATGCATCAAGACGCTCTGCCAGCTGCAAATCACCCAGAGCCAGGACCGAGACGGCCAGAAGGGCGGCGTTGACGGCGCCCGAGCGTCCTATGGCGAGCGTTCCGACAGGGATGCCGGCCGGCATCTGGACGATGGACAAGAGCGAGTCCTGACCGGAAAGAGCCTTTGATTCGATGGGAACGCCAAAGACCGGCAAGGGCGTCAGGGCCGCGGTCATGCCGGGCAGATGCGCCGCGCCACCGGCCCCGGCGATGACGACCCTATAGCCGGCGTCGCGTGCGCCGCGCGCGAACTCGTAGAGCCGTTCCGGCGTGCGATGGGCCGAGACAATCAATGACCGATACGTGACGCCCAGGGCATCCAGTGTTTCGGCCGCGTTCTTCATGGTTGGCCAGTCGGACTGGCTGCCCATTATGATGGCGACATCGACGCGTTCGCTCACCTGGCCTCATCCTCTTGTCTGCCGGAGATGGCGCCATAGCCGAAACAGGCCAAGGCCGCAAGTTCAGGCGACGACGCGTCAGGCGATGATGTCGGGAATGATCCGGTCTTCGAGATGTTGCAGCCGGTCCTTGATGACCAGTTTCTTCTTCTTCATCCGCTGAATCTGCAGGGGATCGCATCCGGTCGTGATCATGGCTTCAATAGCAGCATCGAAATCCGCATGCTCTTGCTTCAAGCGCGCAAATTCGAGGCGAATTTCAGCCTGTTCCTGTTCGTCCATCAAAGCTTCCCCGACGCCGCTTCGCGGCGCCCGATATGGCTACCACGCCGCACATTCAATCTAGCGCACATTGGACGTCCCATCACCTTGAATCTGCACCTCATCCTTTCCGGATATCGGTATCGATATCCGAACCGGGCGCTCGCACGACGACTGTCCATCGGCCGCGGGCCTATACCACATTTCGCCTTGTCGGAAAATGCTACTACCAGGCGTTCGACAGCGCAAAAATCTGGTGGCAGACTGTCATCGCATTGACATGTTTCGTGCCCGTCAGAAGCCGCGAACATGCCAAGGAACTCATGAAAGGAAATCCCAATCATGTCCCTAGCATCCCATCTCGAAGAGTTGCAGCGCAAACATGGCGAGATCGAACGCAAGATCGACGAAGCCGTTGCCCACCCTTCCTCGGATGACCTTGAGATAAGCACCCTCAAGAGGCGAAAGCTGGCGCTAAAGGACGAGATCGAACGGCTCAAATCAAACAGCACGACGCATTGATTTTTGCCGAGAAGCATCCACTGTTCCGGCGGCCTCCTGGCCGCCGTTTTTTTCGCGGCGGAGCCGGGAGAGCCTCCCTATCCGGTCCAGAATTGGTCGAGCCACAGGTTGAGCGTGTCAAACCCGGTGAAATTGATGGCATAGACCCGTTTCGCGCCGGCGGCCGTCACAATGACCAGTCCGGTGTCGAGCAGGATTTTCAGATGCTGCGACACGGCGGGACGTGAAACCGGCAGGCCCGACGCCAGCTCGCCGACAGATTTCGGCCCGCGGCGCAACTCCTCCAGGAGATGGCGGCGCGTGGGGTCCGCTATGGCCGAAAAGGTGTCAAATGCCGTCATGATTTGAGGTTAGAACTTCCTTAGGAAAACTCAACCCGCCTGGCGACGCAGGCCCTCGGCCTCGGCGACCTCCATTTCGGGCTCCAGCTCCGCATCCTCCACCGCTTCGGCCACCGCCGCCGCATCCTCTTCGGGTTCGGGCTCGCTGCGGGGATCAAGCCGCAGCAGTTCGGGCGTGACGGCACGCTCGGAGGGATGGGTCATGAAGGATTCCCGCTCTGCGACCGGAACCGGTGCACGACGGGAGATGCGCAGCAGCGCGTAGGCGGCGAGCGCGAAATGGGCGACCGCGGTGGCCAGAAAGAGGCTTTCGGGTCGCATCCTCTCCATCAGGGCGGCTCCTGCCAAAGGACCGATCATGGTGCCGAATCCATAGAGCAGCAGCAGGCCGCCTGATACCTTGACGAAATCTTCCTGGCTCGCATGGTCGTTGGCGTGCGCGACGGAGATAGAATAGAGCGTGTAGGCGAGCCCCCCATAAGCCGCCGTGAATGCGATGACGGTAGGGCCGCTATGCGCGCTGGTGAAGAAGATCAGCAATCCCACCATGGCGCATCCGAAGGAGGCGGCCGCCAGCACGTATCGACGGTCCATGCGATCCGAGAGCCGGCCGATCGGCATCTGCATGGCGGCTCCGGCGATCACCGTCAGGCTCATCATCAAGGCGATCTCGAAAGTCGATATCCCGATCCGCGCTCCGTAGACGGCGCCCAACGTGCCCCAGGCGCCATTGGCCACCCCGACAAGAATCGAACCGGTGAATGCCACCGGCGAGTTGTCGTAGAGACCTTTCAGATCCAGCGATACGCCTTCGATCGGCCGTGGCGCCGCCTGCGAGGAGATCGCGGTCGGCAGAAGCGACAGGCAGTAGAAGATGCCGGTCACCATGAACAGCGACTGCGTCGTCACATCGCCGGCCGCCACGATCATCTGTCCGGCCATGATCGCGGCGTAGGTGACCATCATGTAGAAGGCGAAGACGGTGCCGCGATTCTCGTTGGTGGCACGCTCGTTGAGCCAGCTCTCGATGACCATGAAGGCACCCGCCATGGCGAAGCCGGTGAACGCACGCAGCAGAATCCAGACATGTTCGTCGATGATCAGTCCGGTCAGCAGTGCGATGATGGCCCCGGACGAAGCGAAGGCGCTGAACGAGCGTACATGACCCACTTTTCGCACAAGATGGGGCGCAACAAGGCAGCCGGCGACGAACCCTCCGGCCCAGGCCGTGCCAAGAAGGCCGAGCGATGTGGTGGAAAAGCCCTCGACCTGCCCGCGCAGCGGCAGCAGGAGGCCGTGCAGGCCCGAGCCGGCCAACAGGAAGGCCGTGCCGCGCAGGAGGGCGAAGATGGAGGTGAATCCAGCAAGCATGAGCTAAATCCCGGCGTCGAGGGGGAATCGTGCAATCGCGCGTCAAGATACTCAATTTGCGGCGTTTCCACGGCGCTGTCGCGACGCTTTGTGTCGCTTACTTCTCTGTCGCGGCTCAACGCCGGAACAATGCCTCCGCCGCCGCCTTCGTCGACCCCTTGGCCTGCACTTCGGCTTCGAGGCGGACGATCTCCTCACGCAGGCTTTCGATTCGTGCCTGAAGCTCATCCACCGACAGCAGGGAAAGGTCCTGTCCGATCTGGTGAACGCTTGATGGTTTCTTCGGTTCCTCGTCCTGAAGGTTCATGACCGTTCTCCGATAGCTCCTGCCGGTTGCCACGCAGAATACATTCCTCGGGCCCCGGGAATCAAAGGGGTCGGACATGCGCGATCACGCGATGGGCTTTGACGTTGCGATCCGGCGCAAGAAACTGTATATGAGCCTCAATTCCCAAAAGAACCGGTGGCTAGAACCACCGCCCGCGCCAGGGACGCGGGCGAACGAGAGGATATTTCACGATGGCCAACCAGCTTCTGATGCCCAAGGCGACAGCCGTGTGGCTCGTCGACAACACCGCCATGACCTTCGATCAGATCGCGTTCTTCTGCCATCTGCACCCGCTTGAGGTGAAGGCGATCGCGGATGGCGAAGCGGCGCAGGGAATCAAGGGCATGGACCCGGTCATGACCGGCCAGCTGACCCGAGACGAGATCGCCAGGGCCGAGGCCGATTCCAATTACCGGCCCAAGCTGTCCGAACCCAAGGTGCGCATTCCCGAATCGAAGCGCCGCGGTCCCCGCTATACGCCGCTGTCGAAGCGGCAGGACCGGCCGAACGCCATTCTGTGGCTCGTGCGCAACCATCCGGAATTGAAGGACGCGCAGATTTCGCGCCTCGTGGGAACGACCAAGTCGACGATCGAGCAGATCCGCAACCGGACACACTGGAACTCGGCCAATCTCCAGCCGATGGATCCGGTAACGCTCGGTCTGTGCTCACAGATCGATCTGGACCTCGAAGTGCAGCGGGCCGCACGCTACCTGCCGCAGCAGCCGGCTACCGACGACACGCTCCTGCCGGCCTCGGTCACCGAATCCATGTCCGTCGAGGACGCCGGGTCCGATCACGACGAACCGGAACTCGATGCCGATGCCGTGTTCGCCAAGCTCTCCTCGCTCAAGTCGAAGACGCCTGACGAAGACGAAGAACAATAAGGCGTGTGCCCTCGCCAGCCGTGGCTCGATACCGCGGCTGGATACGCCTATCCTCCCGCCGCATCCAGCGTCGGACGACGCGGACGGGCGGGCTCGCCGTCCTCGCGGATCTCCATGGCGCGGTAGAAGTCGGCGAGTTGCTTGCCGCGCTCCGGTCTGAAGACCCGACCGGCGGGATTGAGCGTTGCAATGCGGTCGATGCGGAAGGCGCGAAAATCGCCGCGCAGCTCGCACCAGGCGACCAGCGTCCACACCTTGCCCCAGAACCATAGGCCGAGCGGCCGCACGTCACGCATCGAACTGCGTCCCGCCTCGTCGCGATAGTCGAGCCGCATCACCTGACGCGCTTCGATGGCCCGTTCGACCGCATCGATCGCCTCGCGGTCGGCCTGGCTCACGACATAGAGCGGCGCATGGATCTCCGTGCGCGAGATCCGGTCGCGTTCGGCATCCGGCAAGACGGCGCCGATCTTGACCAGCGCCTCCTCGGCCGAGCGGGCCATGGCCGCGCCGCCGAAGGCCCGCACCATACGGGCACCCGCCACCAGCGCCACGATTTCGTCTCGCGTGAACATCAGCGGCGGCAGATCATAGCCCGAGCGCATGATGTAGCCGACGCCGGCCTCGCCGTCGATCGGCACGCCCGTCGACTGCAGATCTGCAATGTCGCGATAGACCGTTCGCTCTGAGACTTCGAGCCACTCGGCCAGCATGCGGGCCGTCACCAGCCGGCCGCCGCGCAAGTGTTGTACGATCTGGAACAAGCGGTCCGCGCGTCTCATGCGGGATGGTCCTTTCGATCAAGCGCCCGATGGGGTGAACAGACCAATGCTGTTGCCGTCGGGGTCCAGACAATAGGCGAAGCGCCCGGCCGGAATCTCGATGACCGGAGAAACAACCGTCCCGTTGCTCTTCTTCAAACGATCCAGCGCCTCTTCCAGCGGTTCGGGCACGGCAAGATGGACGGTGCTTCCGGTTCCGGGCGCCGCGGGCCGTCCTGGATAGAGATTACCGGCGCGGCCTTTCTCCCTTACCACCAGCAGAGCCATGGGGTTGGAACCTGACGCATCGTCGACCAGCGTGTTCTGGAGCACCGCTCCATAGAAGGCCTTGGCGCGCTCCATATCCGTCACCGGAATTTCTGCCCAAATGAGGGCATGTTCGGGAATGAACGAAGACATGCAGCTTACTCCGAGACAAGTTGATAGCACATTATTGCAGCCCTCCTGACAACCTTATGTCAGGAGCCTGTCGGCCGTCGGCATGCTCGCTGGCGAACAGCTGGCGCAATCGATCGACCAAATCGCGGCGCTCAGGCACGAGCGCCTCGAGAAATTCTGTCGCAAAGCTTGCCGGTGCCGAGCCGGGTGCCGAGACGACCCTACCGTCACGCACGGCACGCGGCACATCCCGGTAGAGCTGTTGGCCGGGGTAGGAAGCAAGATGATCGGCGATCCAGACCCGGCCATTGCTCGTGTGCACCCGCTCACGGAAAAGCCCGGCCCGGGCGAGCGCAAGCG
The DNA here is from genome assembly GCA_963966365.1 of Mesorhizobium sp. Lineage (GTDB taxonomy): Bacteria > Pseudomonadota > Alphaproteobacteria > Rhizobiales > Rhizobiaceae > Mangrovimarina > Mangrovimarina plasticivorans. Next base: position 95,821 of record CAWZZC010000005.1, read on the forward strand.
TGCCGCCGCAAATTCCGCCGACAACGCCGCCGCGACCGGCAATATCGTGCAAGAGCGGCGCGACGTCTGGCCCGTCGCCGGTCTGCCACAGATCGGAACCGATGACTGCAATCCCATCCAGGTCCGCATTCGCGGCGGGATCCAAGGGCCGGCAATCCGCGAGCAGCAGGCCGGAGACAGACCGCACGGATCCGCCGCCTGGTGTCAATGCGACAACCCTGCCGCCAAACCATTCGGCGAGCGATGCCGACAGGAATCCGAATTCCCAATCGGCAAACCGTTCGATGAAGACCATTCCGACCGTCGGGCTACCCATGCCACCGCCTCCCCTGTCACGCTGCCGCTCGTTCACAGGGACCAGATCGAACGCCCGCGTTCGACCGAATGATCGCCGCGCGCGTCCGGCCAGCCGATATCCTTGCGGATATGGGCGGGAAGCTGACTGATCATCCTTTCGGTGCGGATTTCGTCACGCAGGGCACGCCATCTGGCGCGCTGGCTGTCGACCCGGCCAAGCAGGTTTCGATAGAACGGATTCATCATGTCCTCCATCGTTCGTCCGATGGAGGAAAGATGCCACAGGCCAACTGACAGCCTTCTGTCAGCACCGCCGCAACGGCGGCGAGCGCTATTCCGGCTTGACGGGAACCGTGTAGTTCAACGGCAATCGCCCGCCATCGGCATAGATGGTCTGGCCGGTGATGTAGCTCGCATCGTCAGAGGCCAGAAATGCCGCAATCGATGCGATCTCGTATGGCTCGCCCACACGCCCGAGCGGCGTGCGTGACAGGATGCGGGTGCGCGCCGCCGGGTCCGAGTTCACGCCCGACAGCATGTCCGTCATGATCGAGCCTGGGCCGATGGCGTTGACGCGGATGCCATAGGGCGCAAGCGACAGCGCCATGACCTTTGTGAGCTGGCTGACACCGCCTTTCGACACCGAATACGGCACCTGGTTGGGCAGGCCGAACACGGCGTTGACCGACGACATGTTGATGATCGTGCCGGCCGCTCCGCCCGCCGTGACACGTTCGACCATGTGCCTGGCCACGGCCTGGCCGGTGAGGAAGCTGCCCTTGAGATTGACGTCCATGACACGGTCGAAATCCTCTTCCTTGATATCGAGGAAATCGGCGCCGTGAATGATCCCGGCATTGTTGACCAGAATGTCGATCTCGCCGAATGCGTCAATCGCAGCGGCGACGAGATTGTGTACGTCGAGCCGCTTGGCGACGTCGGCCTTGACGAACTGGACCTCACCGAGCGGCGCCAGGTCGCGCTCGGCCTTCTGGCCTTTTTCGACATCGATATCGGCGATGATGACCTTCGCCTTTTCCCGCAGGAGCCGTTCGGCGATGGCATAGCCAATGCCGCCGGCCGCGCCCGTCACGATCGCGTTCTTTCCGTCCAGTGCCATGAATATCTCCCGCTTGTCCCGGCAGCATCGCCAACCCCACTGAGCGCCGCGCCAGCGCATGCGACGGGACATTGACCCCAACAGGCGCGCCGGGTCAAGGTATGCAAGGCCGGTCTATTTGCCCAATTCACGGCCTTTGAGGGCCTCGGCGATCTCCTCCAGGATAGCCGGATCGTCGATCGTGGCCGGTGACGTCCATTCCTGGCTGTCGGCGATTTTTTGCATGGTCCCGCGCAGGATCTTGCCCGAGCGCGTTTTCGGCAGCCGGTCGACCGTGACGACTGTCTTGAAGGCGGCGACCGGACCGATTTTCTCGCGCACGAGCGCAACGACCTCGCGTTCCACCTCGCTTTTCGGACGGGTCACCCCGGCATTGAGAACGACGAAACCGCATGGGACCTGCCCCTTCAATGCGTCGGCGACGCCGATCACGGCGCATTCGGCGACGTCGGGATGCTCGGCCACCACCTCCTCCATGCCGCCCGTCGACAGGCGGTGTCCGGCGACATTGATGATGTCGTCGGTTCGCGCCATGATGAACAGGTAGCCTTCATCATCGACGTAGCCGGCGTCGGCCGTCTTGTAATAGCCCGGAAACTCGGCGAGATAGGCGGTACGGAAACGCTCATCGGCATTCCACAGGGTCGGCAGACAGCCGGGCGGCAGCGGCAGCCTGATCACCACATTGCCCAGCCCGCCGCGGGCCATTTCATGTCCGTTGTCGTCGAGGATACGGATGTCGTAGCCCGGCATCGGTACGCCCGGCGAGCCGTGCTTGACGGACAGGATGCCAAGCCCCACCGGGTTCTGGCTGATCGGCGCACCTGTTTCCGTCTGCCACCAATGATCGATCACCGGCACGCCAAGCTTCTGCTCGGCCCACTTGATCGTCTCCGGGTCCGCGCGTTCGCCGGCCAGGAACAAGGTGCGCAGGCCGGAAAGATCGTAACGGGAGAGATGCTCGCCTGCAGGATCCTGGCCCTTTATGGCACGGAATGCGGTCGGCGCGGTGAAGAGCGAGACGACCCCGTGTTCACTGATGACGCGCCAGAACGTTCCAGCATCGGGTGTTCCAACAGGCTTGCCCTCGAACAGCACCGTCGCGCAACCCGCCAGGAGCGGCGCATAGACGATGTAGGAATGGCCGACCACCCATCCGACGTCGGAGGCCGCCCAGAAGACCTCGCCCGGCTTCACACCGAATTCGTTCCACATCGACCAATTGAGCATGACCATGTGGCCGCCATTGTCGCGCACCACGCCCTTGGGCTGACCCGTGGTTCCGGAGGTGTAGAGGATGTAGAGCGGGTCTGTCGCCGCGACGGGCACGCATTCGACATCCTTTCCGGCAGATTTCGCTGCAGCGACCGCCTCCGCGTAGTCGATGTCGCGTCCGTCGATGGTTTCGCAACGCTGCTGGTCGCGCTGCACGATGACGCACCGTTCCGGCTTGTGCGTTGCCATTTCGATGGCCCCGTCGAGCAGCGGCTTGTAGGCCACGACGCGGCCCGGCTCCAGTCCGCAGGACGCAGAGATGACGATCTTGGGCTTCGCATCGTCGATGCGCGTGGCAAGCTCCTTTGCCGCAAAACCGCCGAAGACGACGGAATGGATCGCGCCGAGACGCGCACAGGCAAGCATGGCGAAAACTGCCTGCGGGATCATGGGCATGTAGATGATGACGCGGTCGCCCTTAGCCACACCCAGATCACGCATGACAGAGGCGAGCGCCACCACCTCCTCTTTCAGCTCGGCGTAGCTGAAACGCTCCTGCCGACCGGTCATCGGACTGTCGTAGATCAGGGCGGCCTGCCCGCCGCGGCCGGCCTCCACGTGTCGGTCGACACAGTTGTGACAGGTGTTGCAGACGGCATCGGGGAACCAGCGCCCGTAGGGCCCTGATTGCGGATCGAATATGCGATCCGGCGGCGAGACCCAGTCTATGTCGCGCGCAGCCTCACGCCAGAAGACGTCCGGGTCTCGCTGCCAGCGATCATAGGTATCGTGATAACGTGAAGCCATGCGCTGCCCTCCCTGCAACATGATCGGCCAATCATTCTTCGCACTCCCGCCACCGGCCGTCCATCGGACTCATGGCGGATTTTGACACGACGGCGGCATCCTGATCAAAGGGTTTGCTCTCGGCTGGCCGTGCAGACGGATTTTCAAATGACCAAGATCTTTTCCATTCTGATCATCCTTATGATGGTGGCACATCTTATCAGGCCGCTCGGCCTGCCCGGCCTGCGCAAGCGTTCCGATTTCTGGAAACTGGCACTGGTCGCGCTCGGCGCGATTTCCCTGACGGTCCTACTCAGCCACGGAAACTGAACGCCGCATTGCCTGCTCGTTCTCGAAGACAAGCTCGTAGAGGTGGTTCGCCCACGCCGCATAGCCGGCCCGCGAGGCATGGAAGCCGTCGCTCGAAAAGCCCGATTGCGGATCGAGCACCGGCAAGGGATCGGACGGCACGGCGCCGCGCTCCAGGCACAGCCTGCGCCCCAGTGCGTTGATGGCACGGGCCCGGATAGAGAGAATGCGGCCCAATGGTGCCGGCAGCGAAGGGATGCGGGTCATCTCGATCACCGGAGACCATATGATGCGCGCCTGTGGCCATTTCGCCCGCAACGCATAGATCAACCCGCCGAACTCGCGCTTGAACCGGCCGAGAGTATGAAAGTTCTTCACATCGTTGGTGCCGACCGCCAGCACGATGTGGGTCCATGGGTCGTTCGCCAGGTTGGGCACGACTTGGTCGCGCAGATCTCCGGATGTGGCCGAATTGGACCCGGCGGCGCGCCATTGTACCGGGCGGCCGCTGGCCTCGTGGAACTGCTGCGCCAGAAGCGCGCCGAGACCCTGCCGGTTGTCGTCGATGCCGACGGAGGCTGCGGATGAATCGCCGACCACCAGCAGCCGCACGGGCTCGCCGGCGCCACCGATGCTGCCGAGTGCCGGGCCCGGCGGCGGCAGGAGCCGCTCGGTCCGCATTCTGACGCCGACCCCCTGCCAGGCATAGAGCGGAAAGGCGAACCAGGTGAGAAGCGCATAGAGGCGGATCATGGGCGTCTCCGGCCAATCATGGAAATGCTTGAAAGCGGCAATTGACACCCGGTTTGTGTAGCCTCCATCGCTGCAAAGAAAAAGCCCGGACGAGGACGCCCGGGCTTCGTGGTGCGGATCGAACGGCCTGGTGTCAGGCCGCCTTTTCAAGCTCCCCGGTCCATTTGCCGACGGCAGCGAGACCGTTCATGCGAGCGCGGTGGGCAAAGGCACGCTGGCCGGCCGCGACGTTTTCCGGCTTGCCGCCCCAGGCTTGCAGCGCGGCCGCCTGAAGCGCCCGACCGTAGGAGAAGGTGAGCTTCCAGGGCAGGGCGTGCGCGGCGTTCATGATCGACAGATGAGCCGTGGCCTCTTCGTCGGACTGGCCGCCGGAAAGAAATGCGATGCCAGGCACGGCGGCGGGCACCGTCGCCTTGAGGCAGCGCACGGTCTTTTCCGCCACTTCCTCGCGCGACGCCTTGCGGGCGCCCTTGCCGTCGATGACCATGTTGGGCTTCAGCACCATGCCTTCGAGGGCAACGCGAGCTTCGTAGAGTTCGTCAAAGACGGCCTTCAGCACCCGCTCGGTCACCGCGTAGCAGCGGTCGATCGTGTGATCGCCGGGCTTGCCGTCCATCAGGACCTCCGGTTCCACGATCGGCACGATACCGGCTTCCTGGCAGAGCGCCGCATAGCGCGCCAGCGCCTGTGCATTCTGCCTGATCGCCGTTGCGCTCGGCAGATCGTTGGAAATCGAGATGACGCCGCGCCACTTGGCGAAGCGCGCGCCGAGCCCATGATATTCGGCCAGCCGCTCACGCAGCCCGTCGAGGCCTTCCGTGACCGTCTCGCCCGCAAATCCGGCAAGCGGCTTGGCGCCTGCGTCGACCTTGATGCCGGGCACAGCCCCGGCAGCCTTGATGATGTCGACCAGCGGCGTTCCGTCAGCCGCCTTCTGACGAAGCGTCTCATCATACAGAATGACGCCGGAGATGCAGTTCTTCATGGCATCGTCGGCGCGGAACAGCATTTCGCGATAGTCGCGGCGATTGTCCTCCGTCGACTCGACATTGATCGTGTCGAAGCGCTTCTTGATCGTGCCGGAACTCTCGTCCGCCGCCAGAATGCCCTTGCCGTCAGCCACCATGGCGGCCGCAATGTCTTCTAGCCGTTCGCTCATACTCATGCCTCCTGAACAGAATATCTGCGCTCTATCAGAAGGCTCGGCCAAACGGAACTGTGCGTTAAGGGCTTGAATCGATTGAATGAAATTCAATCGTTTTAGCTACGCACTGGCCCAAGGCCGCCTGCGGCTCAGCTCTTGAGTACCTCCACGCCAGGCAGCGGCTTGCCCTCCATCCATTCCAGGAACGCGCCGCCTGCCGTCGAGACATAGGTGAAGTCGTCCGCCACACCGGCATGGTTCAAGGCCGCGACTGTATCGCCGCCGCCGGCAACCGAAACGAGCCGGCCGTCCTCGCTCTTGGCCGCCGCGTACTTGGCGACCGACACCGTCGCCGTGTCGAAAGGCTCGATTTCGAACGCACCCAAAGGTCCGTTCCATACGAGTGTCGAGGCCCGGTCGATCCATTCATTGACAGCGGCGATGGTCTTCGGTCCGACGTCGAGGATCATCGCATCTGCGGGAACGGCATCGATTGCAACGGTTTCGCTGGCCGCGCCGGCCTTGAATTCGCGCGCCACGACCGCGTCCGACGGCAGGATAATGGCGCAACCGGCTTCTGCGGCCTCGATCATGATCTGCTTGGCGGTCGCCGCAAGATCGTGCTCGCAAAGGGACTTGCCCACATCCGTGCCACGTGCGGCGAGAAAGGTGTTGGCCATGCCGCCGCCGATGACCAGCGCGTCCACCTTCCTGACCAGATTCATCAAGAGATCGATCTTGGTCGAAACCTTGGCGCCGCCGACGATGGCGGCCACCGGACGCGACGGGTTGCCGAGGCCTTTTTCCAGCGCCTCCAGTTCAGCCTGCATGGTGCGTCCGGCAAAAGCAGGCAGCCGATGGGCGAGGCCCTCCGTCGAGGCATGCGCGCGATGCGCGGCGGAGAAGGCATCGTTGACGTAGATGTCGCCATTGGCCGTCAGCGCGTCGGCGAATTCCGGATCGTTCTTTTCCTCGCCCTTGTGGAAGCGTGTGTTTTCCAGCAGCAGAATGTCGCCAGCGGCCAGATCCGACACGGCGCGCGCGGCATCCTTGCCGATGCAGTCCCGGGCGAAGTGGACCCTGCGGTCAAGCACGGCTTCGCATGCATGAGCGATCGGCTCCAGCGAAAGCGCCGGGTCGGGCCCGTCCTTGGGGCGGCCGAAGTGAGCGAGCAGAATGACCTTGGCTCCGTTGTCCGACAACTCCTCGATGGTCGGCGCCACCCGCTCGATGCGGGTCGTGTCTGTCACCCTGCCATCCTTGACCGGCACGTTGAGATCGACCCGTACAAGCACGCGCTTGCCGGAAACGTCACCGATATCGTCAAGGGTCTTGAAAGCGGGCATGGCGCAATTCCTCTCAACTGCAGGCAGGCAAACGATGCGATACGATCCTTCTCTTCGTATCGTCGTCGATCATCGAACCGGAGCGCGGCCCCGCATCGGCGAAGCAGCTTCCGAACACCGCGCGGGAACTTACATGTCGCGCGCGACGGTGCAAGCGGCGCGTCGCGGTACGGCCGACATTGGCGGGCATGGACGCCAGAGCCACCGCCGCTAACCCTCGCCGGTTCCGGCCTCGCGACGGGCACGCCGGGCGCGGAACCACTGCACGATCTGATCCCGGATTTCTCCCGCACTGAGGAAAACCGGCACCTTGGGCGGTGCGGCCTGCGGCTCGAAAGACAGCCCGACCTCGGTAATGTCGCCCTTGTCGTCGACATCGCGCACGATCAGCTCCACCGGACCGATCGTCACGCGGTCGGCATATTCGGCGCGCCCTCCAAGCCGCTGCTTCATCAGATCGACGATCGGCATCGCGGCTTCTTCCTCGCTCAGCTGCAGGCCATAGGCAGCATCCAGATCCGCAGCCGGCCGCGTGGCGTCGATGGCGAAGTGACCGAAGAACTCGTCGTCGTCGGGATCAAGCTCGGCCTTGCTGGCGAACAACCGGTCGAGCAGGCGCGGATAACGGTCCTGAACGAAAATGTAGACATTGTCGTCGGCCATCAGCCGCCCGGCATATTGGTAGGTCATCGACCGGCCTTCGCGCACCACCAGAGAGGGCCTTGCCCAGCGCGGCACGCGGACGCCACGCGCAACCGGGCTGCCGGGTGCAACGCGGTAGGCGAGCAGCTCGTGGTGGGCGGCGCCAGGCAGTTCGAGCTCCACCTTGTCGAGCGGTCCGGTGCGTGGCGGCACGACCAGCCCGAGGCGACGCGCCATCGGCCCCAGCGTCCAGCCCTGGATGACCAAGGACACCAGAACGATGATGAAGGCCATGTTGAAGATGGCTTCGCCATTGGGAAGTTCCGCAATCAGCGGCAGGATCGCGAGCAGGATCGACACCGCGCCGCGCAGGCCGACCCAGGAGACGAAGGCTGTCTCGGCGCGCGGGTAACGAAAGGGAACCAGGCAAAGCCACACCGCGACCGGCCGCGCGATGAAGATCAGAGCGAGGCCCAGCGCGATCGCCGGAATAGCGATGGCGGGGAATTCCGAAGGCGTCGCGAACAGGCCGAGCACCAGAAACATGATGATCTGCGCCAGCCAGGAAATGCCCGACTGGAAGCGCTTGAGCTGTGCCGCCGAACGGATGCCAGAGTTGCCGGCGATCAATCCGGCGACATAGACGGCCAGAAAACCGGATCCGCCGACGGCCCCGGCCAGACCGAACACGAGGAGCGACAGCGCGATGACGAAGATCGGCATGAGCGCGGAATCCAGTGACAGCTTTTCGACCAGCCGCGCAATCAGAAAGCCGCCCGCCAGGCCCGCCGCCAGACCGAGCCCCATCTGTGTGACGAAGCCGATGAGGATGTCGAGAAGCAGCACTTTCGGCTCGGCGGGAGCCCCCGAGGCGATCAGCGAGACGAACGTGATGGTGAGGAATATGGCGATCGGGTCGTTGGAGCTCGATTCGACTTCCAGGGTCGAGCGCACGCGGTCGCGGATATAGAGATTGCCTGCCCGCAAGAGAAAGAACACCGCTGCCGCGTCGGTCGACGAGACGATTGCGCCGAGGAGAAAGGATTCAGCCCAGGTCAGTCCCGTCAGGAAATAAGCTGCAACGCCGAGCAGCGCTGCCGTCAATGCGACACCGATCGTGGCCAGTATCACCGCCGGGGCGGCTGCCTGGCGAAAGGTGGCGACAGGCGTGCCGAATCCTGAATCGAACAGAATGACGGCCAGCGCCAGTGATCCGACGAAGAAGGCTGCGGCCGAGTTGTCGAAGTCGATACCGAGACCGTCGACACCCGTCACAAGGCCGATACACAGAAAGACCAGCAGCAGGGGCGTGCCGAAGCGAAAGGCGATCAGGCTCGAAAACGCCGCCGTGAGCACGAGCGCTGTGCCGACCAGCGTTATCAAGTAGACCGAATTGTCCATGCCCTCAGCGCTCCGTTCACCCTCCCTGCCGCATTTTCCGAAGAGTGCGGCGAAGACAAGGCCGATGGCAAGTGCGCACCGCAAATTTTGCACCGCCGAAGGGCGATTAAGACTTTGCCGCGCAAAGAAAAACGCCCGGCTGTGCCGGGCGTTTTGAGGTCAGAACCGCTCGATGCGAGCTCAGCCGATCGTGGCGCCGATCACGGCCGCCGTGTCGGCCATGCGGTTGGAAAAGCCCCACTCGTTGTCGTACCACGACATCACGCGCACGAGGTCACCCTCGATGACCTTCGTCTGGTCGAGCGCGAAGGTCGAGGACGCCGGGTTGTGGTTGAGATCGATCGAGACGAGCGGCTCGTTCGTGTAGGCCAGGACGCCCTTCAGCGCCCCGTCGGCGGCCGCAACCAGCGCGTTGTTGACCTCTTCCACGGTAACCTTCCGCTTGGGCACGAACTTGAAGTCGATGACCGAAACGTTGGGGGTGGGCACGCGGATGGAGACGCCGTCGAGCTTGCCGTTGAGTTCCGGAAGAACGAGGCCGACGGCCTTGGCAGCGCCCGTCGAAGTCGGGATCATCGACATGGCTGCGGCGCGTGCGCGGTAGAGATCCTTGTGCATCGTGTCGAGCGTCGGCTGGTCGCCCGTATAGGCATGAACCGTGGTCATGAACCCCTTTTCGATACCAAAGGAGTCGTTGAGCACCTTGGCGACCGGCGCCAGGCAGTTCGTGGTGCACGAGGCGTTCGACAGCACGACATGGTCACGGGTGATCTTGTCGTGGTTCACGCCGTAAACGACGGTGAGGTCGGCGCCGGTAGCCGGCGCGGAGACCAGCACACGCTTGGCTCCGCCGGCGAGATGGGCCGAGGCCTGCTCCTTGGAGGTGAAGATGCCGGTGCACTCCATGACGATATCGACGCCAAGGTCGCCCCAGGGAAGCTTGGACGGATCGCGCTCGGCAAAGACCTTGAAGGAGTCCGAGCCAATGCTGATCTCGTCACCGCTGACTTTCACCTCCGAGGGAAAGCGGCCATGGACGCTGTCGTAGCGCAGCAGGTGTGCGTTGGTCTCGACCGGGCCAAGGTCGTTGATGGCGACGACGTCAATGTCCTTGCGGCCGGACTCGTAGATCGCGCGCACGACATTGCGGCCGATGCGGCCAAATCCGTTGATGGCAACTTTGACGGTCATAGATAATCCCTTCAGAAGCTGAAGCGCGCGGAGGCTGCGCGGATGCTGGTTCGGTCTCCGCCCGGCCGGGCCGTGTACGCCGAGTGAAGCCACAGCAGGCAGAGAAGCCGCTTCATAGCTTTGGCGAAGAAAAGAATCCAGCCGTGCGCAGGCCGCATCTGCGGCAGAAGAACGCAGGCGCTCCGATCTAATCGATAATATGTCGGGAGGCGATCCCGGACGCCTCCCCAAGTTCCGCATTCGGCGCCGCGAAGGGCGCCGAATCGGACGGCTGGGAGATCCGGTCGCAGTGTCAGTTCTTGTGAAGCTTTGCTTCCACAGCCTCGACCACCGCTTCGGCCGTGATGCCGAAGTGAGCGTAGAGCTGCTCATATGGTCCGCTGGCCCCGAAACCGTGCATGCCGACGAAGATGCCGTCGGGACCGATGATGCCGTCCCAACACTGGCGCACGCCCGCCTCGATGGCGACGCGGACGCCGCCGTTGCCGAGGATCGCCGCGCGATAGTCGGCGCTCTGGGCGGCGAAGCGTTCCATAGAGGGAACCGAGACCACACGCGTCGGGTGGCCATTGGCCTCCAGCATCCGCTGCGCGGCAAGGGCGATCTCGACTTCGGAACCGCTGGCGAAGATCGTCGCGACAGCCTCGTCGCTCGCCGTGCCGATTTCGTAGGCTCCGTAGGAGCAGAGATTTTCCTCGACATGTTCGGTGCGCAGCGCGGGCAGGTTCTGGCGCGTCAGGGCCAGGACGGACGGTCCGCTCTGGTCCTCGAGCGCAAGCTGCCAGCATTCCGCCGTCTCCACTGCGTCGGCCGGACGGAAGACGCGCAGATTGGGGATCGCGCGCAGGGCCGCCAGATGCTCCACCGGCTGATGGGTGGGGCCGTCTTCGCCCAGGCCGATCGAATCGTGCGTCATGACATAGACGACGCGCTTGCCCATCAGCGCAGACAGCCGGATCGACGGGCGGCAATAATCGGTGAAGACGAGGAAGGTGCCGCCGTAGGGGATCAATCCGCCGTGCAGCGAGATGCCGTTCATGGCCGCGGCCATGCCATGCTCGCGAATGCCGTAATAGACATATCGCCCCGAGAAATCGTCGGCCGAAACCGGCTTCGTCTGGCTCGTCTTGGTGTTGTTGGAGCCGGTCAGGTCGGCCGATCCGCCGAGCGTTTCCGGGACGGCGGCGTTGATCACCTCAAGCGCCATCTCCGACGCCTTGCGGGTTGCCACCTTCGGCTTGTCGTGCACGAGCTGCTTCTTGTAGTCGGCGATCACTGCATCGAGCCCGCCCGGCAGTTCGCCGCGCATGCGCCGCTCGAACTCGCCGCGCAGATCGGATTCGGCCGCAGCCAGCCGCGTTTCCCATTCCTTGCGCTCCTTCACAGAGCGCAGGCCGGCCAGACGCCAGCAATCGAGGATGTCGGACGGTACGACGAAGGGTTCGGCCTCCCATCCCAGCGCCTTGCGCGCGCCCACGATCTCTTCCGCGCCGAGTGGGGATCCATGCGCCTTGTTGGTGCCGGCGCGGGTCGGTGCGCCGAAGCCGATGGTCGTCTTGCAGGCTATGAGGGTCGGCCGGTCGGATGCCCGCGCGGCCTCGATCGCCGCGCCGATGGCTTCCGGATCATGGCCGTCGCAACGGATCGTGTTCCAGCCCGAGGCCTCGAAACGGGCGCACTGGTCGGTGGAGTCGGACAGGGAGACCGGCCCGTCGATCGAGATGCCGTTGTCATCGAAGAAGACGATCAGACGCGACAGCCTCAGGTGGCCCGCCAGCGCGATCGCCTCCTGGCTGATGCCTTCCATGAGGCACCCGTCGCCGGCCAGCACATAGGTATGGTGATCGACCAGATCGTCACCGAACTGCGCATTGAGGATGCGTTCGGCGAGCGCCATGCCAACGGCGTTGGCCAGCCCCTGGCCGAGAGGGCCGGTGGTTGTCTCGATGCCGGCGGCATGGCCGTATTCGGGGTGGCCGGCGGTGCGCGATCCGATCTGACGGAAGTTCTTGATCTCGTCGAGCGTTATGTCCTCGTAGCCGGTCAGATAGAGCAGCGAGTAGAGCAGCATGGAGCCGTGACCGGCCGAGAGCACGAAGCGGTCGCGATCGGGCCAATGCGGATTGTGCGGATCATGCTTCAGGTAGCGGCTGAAGAGCACCGTCGCGATATCGGCCGCGCCCATGGGAAGGCCGGGATGGCCCGAATTGGCCTTCTCGACCGCATCTGCAGAGAGGAACCGGATCGCGTTTGCCATTCGGTCGTGTTTTTCGCGTGTAAACATCTTCGCTCGCTGGTCGTAAAGCCGACAAATTTGAGGGTAAGCGGGTTAGAATGCCCGCAAAAGCAGGCTCCACATAGCAGGTGGCGACGCCGAGTCAACAAATGCCGGCGACGCGGCGGGCCGATCCGGACCCGCTTTTTTGTCCGATCTGGCGAAGGAATGCTGGGGAGCAATGATTCGCTTTATTGACGACGCATTCATGCTCTGCCTAATCTTTCATTCATAACGCGTTCCAAACGCGAACGATTCGGGATCGCAGCAAACGATGACTGCGGAAGCGGCACTGAAAGAGGCGATGAACCGCCTCACCAAAGCCCTGGATAGCCTGGAAGACGTCGTCGCCGTGCGCCTCGAACAGGAACAGGATTATGCCGAGGCGGAAGCCGAAGTGCAGCGCATGAATGCCGACCGCTCTCGCCTGGCGCAGGAGCTGGATCAGGCCGAAGCGCGCGCCGACAGGCTGGAAGACGCCAACAAGGAGGTCTCGCGCCGCCTCGTCACGGCCATGGAAACCATCCGTGCGGTGCTCGATCGCTGACACGGGTCCGGCAGTTGGTGCCGGCACTGTAGGTTCCGTCAGGCTGTCGATCGGTCCGGGACGTGCGGATCTGATTTGAGGAGTGCGAGATGGCGCAAGTCACGGTGGTCATTGACAACAAGACCTACAGGATGGCCTGCGAGGAGGGACAGGAGGAGCATCTGGTCGATCTCGCCCAGCGCTTTGACCGCTATGTCTCGCATCTCAAGGGTTCGTTCGGCGAAATCGGCGACCAGCGCCTCACGGTCATGGCCGGCATCATGGTCATGGACGAGCTGACCGAGCTGCAACGGCGCATCAAGGCGCTGGAAACCGAAGTCGGCAACCTGCGCAAGACGCGCGACGAGGCGCTGCTCAAGGTCGACCAGAACGAGGCGGCCGTCTCCGGGGCGCTGAACGGACTGGCCGAGCGCGTCGAGGCCATGGCGACGCGGCTGGCTGTCAGCACGCCTGCCCCCACCTCCTCCTGACAACCATTGCTGCCCTGGCGGACACGTTTCGCGATTTGAATGATTCGCGGCTTGACCGGGGCAGATCGCTGCGGCATCGAAGCGCCCCACGCGCCGGCGCCGCTCCATCATGAGTCGCGCCGAGGCAATTCCGGGACAGGCGGCAACCGCCTGCCAGTCCGGAATTGCCGGAAATCAAACAGTTGGACGACAATTCCGGAGACTGACATGGCCGACGATATCACCAGCGAATCCAGCGAGACCATCGCCGCAGGCCAGCTGCGCGCCTTCATCGAGCGCATCGAGCGGCTCGAAGAAGAGAAGAAATCGATCTCCGACGATATCAAGGATGTCTACGCCGAGCTCAAGGGCACCGGCTTCGATACCAAGGCCGTTCGCACGATCATCCGCCTGCGCAAGCAGGACCAGGCCGAACGCCAGGAGGCCGAGGCGATCCTCGACCTGTACATGAACGCGCTTGGCATGGCGTGACCGCGCCACGTCCCGTCAGATCAGCTTGATCAGTCTCAGGAGCGCAATCAGCGTCACGAGGCTCGATCGGCCGGGCGTCGCTACATAGACGGGAATGTCGCGTCCGCGATAGCGGTCCTTGTATGCGGCGATGCCTTGCAGGCCGAAGATGCGCGTGTTGACCCATTTCGAGCGGTAGGCCCACGCAAAGATGGCCCGCAGCAGCGGATCGTCAAGCCCCGGCAGCGCCTTGGTGCGGGCCATCGGCAGGAGGCCGAGCCAGAAGGTCTCGCGCCCTTCCTCGCGAAAGCGGTCGATGGCGTGGCGCATGATGCCCAGGTCGACATAGCTCGACGTCTCGGGATAGCGGCGTTTGCTGGACGCGAGATAGCCGACGGCCTTGCCGTTCCTGTACAGCGGATCGAAGGAAACCAGCGCGATCGGCTCGCCGGCCGCGTCGATGGCGAAGAAGCGCCTGACACCTTCCTCGGGCTGCGGCACGAACGCGCGGTTCAGGAACCGGATCTCGCGTTTCGAATTCACTCGCGTCCGCCGCCACTGTTCTGACATGCGCTCGATCGTCTCGACCGGGAAGTCGTCGATCGATCGCTCCTCGACGGTGACGGCGTTCTGTTTCATCCAGCTTGTCGCGTAGCGGATCGACTTGCCGTCCTTGCCGGCAAAGCTGTGCCTGGGAAGGTCGAGCATGCTGTCGAGGCCGAATTGCGTGATGCGGTAGCCCTGATCGGCAAGGATATCCGCCACCTCCTGCGAAATGCCGGCGAAGGAAGGACGACGAAACGTGGCGACGAATTCCCTGAGCAGATCCGTCCGGTCTTCCGCCCCCACCACGGGATCGCCCATCGCGAACGTGTAGCCCATCTTCTGGCCGTAGGCCACGAAGCCACGCTGATCGCCGAACGACTTCAGATAGGGCTCGGTGGCGGCCGCATAGGCGAGGGGAAAATCTCCATGTGCCATGAGAAGGCGCAGCCGCTCGGCCGCATCCAGCTCGCGGTCTGGCGCGGAGATATGGTTCCTTTCGAGGACGCTGTCGACGGTTCGGCGCAGGAGTCTCATTGGCCGATCTCATAGCCGATTCATCGACGGCAATGCAGAGATTTTGCTGGGCAGGCACCAATTTCAATATTTGCGCGACAGTTCCTTCGTCGCCGCTTCGATGCCGGCAAGTGTCATCGCAAACATGCGTTCCGAAAAAATGTCACGCATCATCTGGATGGAATGCGTGTAGCCCCAGTGCTTTTCGGGCACCGGATTGAGCCAGACGGCGTTCGACCACTGGGAAAGCACGCGCTGCAGCCAGACGATGCCCGGCTCCTGGTTCCAGTGCTCGACCGAGCCGCCGGCATAGGCGATCTCGTAGGGACTCATCGATGCGTCGCCGACGAAGATCACCTTGTAGTCGGGTCCGTATTTGTGGATCACGTCGTAGGTCGGGATCACCTCGGAGTGCCGGCGGCGGTTGTCCTTCCACACGCCCTCGTAGAGGCAGTTGTGGAAATAGAAGTACTCCATGTGCTTGAACTCGGCGCGCGTTGCCGAAAAGAGCTCCTCGACGATCCTGATGTGGTCGTCCATCGAGCCGCCGACATCGAAGAACATCAGGAGCTTCACCGCATTGTGTCGCTCGGGTCGGGTCTTGACGTCGAGATAACCGTGCTCGGCGGTGGCATGGATCGTGCCTGGCAGGTCGAGTTCCTCCGTGGCGCCCTGGCGCACCCAGCGGCGCAGCCGCTTCAGCGCCACCTTGATGTTGCGCGTGCCGAGCTCCACAGAATCGTCGAAATTCCTGAATTCGCGCTTGTCCCACACCTTCACCGCGCGCCGATGGCGCGATTCGTGCTGGCCGATCCTGACCCCTTCGGGATTGTAGCCATAGGCACCGAAGGGCGAGGTTCCCGCCGTGCCGATCCATTTCGAGCCGCCCTGATGGCGGCCCTTCTGCTCCTCGAGGCGCTTCTTCAGCGTCTCCATCAGCTTCTCGAAGCCGCCCAGCGCCTCGACGAGCTTCTTCTCTTCTTCCGTCAGGTGCTTCTCGGCCAGCCGGCGCAGCCATTCCTCGGGCAGGTTGGCCACATCGACGGCCCCCTCGCCCGACACCGCTTCCACGCCCTTGAACACATGGCTGAAGACCTGGTCGAACCGGTCGATATGACGTTCGTCCTTCACCAGCGCCGCGCGCGCCAGATAGTAGAATCCCTCCACGTCATAGGTGACGATATCGGCCTCCATCCCTTCCAGAAGCGCCAGATATTCGCGCAGCGAGACCGGCACATGCGCGGCCTTCAGTTCGAGGAAGAAGGGAATGAACATGGCTGTCAGCTTCGCTGGTACTTGATGAACGGCGTCAGTTTCGCCACGCGATCATAGAGCTTTCGCGCCGTTTCGTTGAAGTCCTGGGTCATCCAGTAGACGTTCGCGGCGTCCGCCTGGTCGGCTCTGGCGTAGACCGCCTCGATCAGCGCCCGGCCAACGCCCTTGCCGCGGGCAGCCGGGTCGGCATAGAGATCCTGCAGGTAGCAATTGTTCTTCACCGACCAGCAGGTGCGGTGGAAGATGTAGTGCACCAGCCCGACCGGCCTGCCGCCGACCTCGGCGATCAGCCCGCTCGGCTCGTATTCGCCTTCATCGAACAGCCGCTCCCACGTCGTGCGGTAGACTTCTTCCGGCACGGACGTCTTGTAGAACTCCAGATAGGCGGTCCACAGACGGCGCCATTCGGCATGGTCGGCCTGTTCGAGCGGTCGGATGGTCAGGTCGTTCATGATCACTGTCTCCCGGCGGATTGTCGATCGAACGTCCCTTGGCCGCGTAGGCGGGCCAAGGTCCAGATCGTACCGATCGGCTATCCCTGCCGCCGGGCCATGAAGGCGAGCCGTTCGAACAGATGCACGTCCTGTTCGTTCTTCAAGAGTGCGCCGTGCAGTCTTGGCAGCGCATTCTTCGCCTCGCCGCGCAGGTCCTCGGGCTGCACGTCGTCGGCCACCAGGAGGCGGATCCAGTCGAGCGCCTCGGAGGTCGACGGCTTTTTCTTCAGGCCCGGCACGTCGCGAACCTCGTAGAACTGGGTGAGGGCGGCGCGCACCAGGTTCTGCTTGATGCCCGGATAGTGCACCTCGACGATCCGGCCCAGCGTTTCGGCATCGGGGAACCGGATGTAGTGAAAGAAGCAGCGGCGCAGGAAGGCGTCGGGCAGCTCCTTCTCGTTGTTGGAGGTGATGATGACGATCGGCCGGTGCCTGGCGCGCACCGTCTCGCCGGTCTCGTAGACGAAGAACTCCATCTTATCGAGTTCCTGCAGGAGGTCGTTGGGGAACTCGATGTCGGCCTTGTCGATCTCGTCGATCAGCAGCACCACCTTCTTGTCGGCGGCGAAGGCCTCCCACAACTTGCCGTGCTTGATGTAGTTTGAGATGTCGTTGAAACGCTCGTCGCCGAGCTGGCTGTCGCGCAGGCGCGACACGGCATCGTACTCGTAGAGCCCCTGCTGCGCCTTGGTGGTCGACTTGATGTGCCACTCGATGAGGTCAAGCCCCAGAGCCGCGGCCAACTGCTTGGCCAGTTCCGTCTTGCCCGTGCCGGGCTCGCCCTTGACCAGGAGCGGGCGTTCGAGCGCGATGGCCGCGTTCACGGCCACCATCAGATCCTTGTCGGCGACATAGGCCGACGTTCCTTCAAATCGCATGCCTTGGGGTATCCCGGTTTATTGTCGGATTGGGCGCGACGTTAAGGAGCCGCGCGGCCCGGCGCAAGGGGCCGCGGATTTTTGGCCGCGGCGGCGAATGCCATCTGGCGAACCGTGCCCTGCCAGCCTATATTCGCGCCGACGGTCTGCGCTTCACGGCAGGAGTAACTATTCCCCGGGGCCTTACTGATCCCTAGGGAGCTGTCCCTGCCCGGGCTCGTGGGTCCGGGCACACGGCGCCCACCTACTTTGTAGGCACCCGGGATCAACCTCTCCACCGGTCTGTGTGGATCGTCGCGTCACACTCCCTGGTCATCACATCCTGTTTCCCTGCCCCTCTGGCTCCGCCCAGCTGCACCCTGTAAGGGTATGCGCATGACCGTTCCTGTCCGCGACCTGAAGAAGAAGCTGCGCACCGAAGCGCTGGCCCGGCGCGACGCGCTCGACGTCGCCTGGCGTATCGAGGCATCGCTTGCCATGGCGGAGACGGCTGCCCGCGAGATCGCCGTCGAGCCAGGCATGGTCGTGTCCGGTTTCTGGCCGATGCGTTCCGAAGTCGATGTCCGCCCCATGATGTTCGCCCTGATGGAGCGCGGCGCAAGGCTTTGCCTGCCCGCGATCCTCGACAGAACGACAATCGTCTTTCGCGAACTTGTGCGCGGCGGCGAACTTGTCGACATGGGTTTCGGCACGATGGGACCCGGGCCGGAAACGGCCGTTCTCGACCCCGCGATCATGCTCGTGCCGCTTGCCGCCTTCGACGCACGCGGCCACCGCATCGGCTACGGCGCCGGCTACTACGACCGTGCAATCGCGCGTCTGCAAGAGGACAACCACGCCCACCGTCTCATCGGCATCGCCTTCGACTGCCAGAACGTCGCGATGGTCCCCGACGAGCCGCATGACATCGTCATCCCGGAGATCCTGACCGAAAGCGGGTTGCGCCGCCTCGGCCGATCCCTGTAGATGAAGCTTTCCTGCCGGAGTGGGATCGCCGCCGGACGATCGCTGCAATGTAAGTCCGGTTCCTCCGTCCGGCCTGGACGGGAGTGCTGATGAGGCTTCTTTTTCTTGGCGACATGGTCGGGCGCACGGGACGCACGGCGGTCTGGACGAAGCTCCCCGGACTGATCTCCGATTTGAGGCTCGATTTCGTCATCGTCAACGGCGAGAACGCCGCCGGCGGCTTCGGCATCACCGAGGACATCTATCGCGAGACGCTGAACGCCGGTGCGGACGTGGTGACGACCGGCAATCATGTGTGGGACCAGCGCGAGGCGCTGGAGTTCGCCGGGCGTGAGGAACGCTTTCTGAGACCCGCCAACTTTCCCGCCGGCACGCCCGGCCGCGGTTCCGGCCTCTATACGGCCAGGAACGGCGCGCGCGTCATGGTGTCCAACATCATGGGCCGCGTTTTCATGCATCCCGAACTGGACGACCCCTTTCACGCCGCCGAACGAGAGCTGGCCGCCTGTCCGCTGGGCGAGCAGGCCGACGCGATCGTTTTCGACTTCCATGCCGAGGCGACGTCGGAGAAGATGTGCTTCGGTCATTTCGTCGACGGACGCGCCAGCCTTGTCGTCGGCACGCACACCCACCAGCCGACCGCCGATCATCAGATCCTGAATGGCGGCACGGCCTATCTGAGCGATGCAGGCATGTGCGGCGACTACGATTCCTCGCTCGGCATGGAAAAGGAGGAACCTCTCAACCGGTTTCTGTCAAAAGTGCCGAAGGGGCGCTTCGAGGCAGCGTCGGGTCCGGCAACCATCTGCGGTCTGGGCGTGGAGATATCCGACAGCACCGGCCTTGCCGAGAAGGTCGCGCCCTTGCGCCTCGGACCACGGCTGGAGGAAACCGTGCCCTCGTTCTGGTCCTGACATTGACCTCTAAATGAGCCCCGCCTAACTCTACGCCAATCTCAAACCCGAGATCGAGGACGTTCCGTCATGGCAATCATCGACTTCCTGGCGCCGCACTTCATCTGGCTGAACAGCGTCGAGGGCTGGGTAGCGCTGATCACGCTGGTCGTCCTGGAAATCGTGCTCGGCATCGACAACCTCATCTTCATCTCCATTCTGACCAACAAGCTGCCGCCGGAGAATCAGAAGACAGCGCGCCGGCTCGGCATCGGCGCGGCACTGGTGCTGCGATTGATCCTCCTGGCAACCATTTCCTTCATCGTGCAGCTGACGACGCCGGTCTTCACCGCCTTCGATCACGGATTCTCCTGGCGGGACCTGATCCTGATCGCCGGCGGGCTGTTTCTGGTTTGGAAGGCGACCAAGGAAATCCACCACTCGGTCGATCCCGAAGATCCCAAGGACAACATCATCGGCGGGGCCGTATCCCTCGGTGTGGGCGCGGCAATCCTCCAGATCCTGCTGCTCGACCTGGTCTTCTCCATCGATTCGATCATCACTGCGGTCGGCATGACCAACGAGATCGCGATCATGTATATCGCCGTCATCTGCGCGGTCACCGTGATGCTGATCGCCGCCGAGCCGCTGTCGCGGTTTATCGCCGCGAACCCGACCATCGTGATGCTCGCGCTGGGCTTCCTGCTGATGATCGGCATGACGCTGATCGCCGACGGCTTCGGCGTGCACGTGCCCAAGGGCTACGTCTATGCGGCGATGGGTTTCTCCGCCATGGTCGAGGGGCTCAACATGCTGGCAAGGCGCAAGCGCCGGCTCGACAGGCAAGCGCGCGAACGGGCGGAATAGCCCTCGCTCACACACCGCTCAGGATGAGGATCGTCGGCCGGTCCGGCAGGGTGGCGAGCGATATGCTGAAGCCCGCATCGTTGCGGAAGTCGACGTCGAATCCCTCACCCATGAGTGCGAGAAATTCGCCGATCGGCGTCGAATGACGATGCATGGGCAGCACGATCGAGGAGTAGAGCCGCGCGGTGATCTCGCTCATGTCGACCAGAGACTGCGTCATGCCGCCGTCGACCGGCACCATCACGATATCGAGCCGACCGATTGCCGCGTAGTGCGCATCGGTCAGGTCGTGGTGCAGGTGGCCGAGATGTCCGATGCACAGATCGGCCACCTCGAAGATGAAGATGGAATTGCCGTCCTTTTCCATCATGTCGAAACGCCGGATGTCGGTCGGAACGTTGCGGATATAGACGTCGTCGACCATCAGCGCATGGCGCGCCGGACCGTCGCCATCCTCGTTCCAGCCGCGCAGAACATGTTCGATGCCGGGATCGGGCGTTGACGTGTAGTGTGTGCGATGAGCCTTGTTCATGGTCACCACGCGCGGCAGCGGCGTATGGCCGTAGACACCGGAAAAATCGGTAGCGATGCGCACGCCTGCCGGTGTCTCGATGATGTAGGTCGAATGCCCGGCATAGGTGATCGTGACCTCGCCTGGCGCATCCGCCGCCGCCGGCGTGAATGACGCATAGGTTATCGAGGGCAGGCTTTGGGCGATGGCCAGGCATTGCGACGGCACGGCCGCATCGCGCTCCTGTGCGTCGGCATGTCCGACCGGCGTTGCGAGAAAAATGAGAACCATGGCGGCGAAACGGAAATGAAGCATGGCGGTCTCCGTCGCTGGGGATATCTCAGCCATTAGGCCATTGACACGGCGTTGCGCGTCATCACGATTTCGCGAGGCGCGGCCGGCACGGTTCTGGACCTCGGCCAGCGAAATTATTATAAGGCGCCCCAAGTCCACTTGCGCATCGGCTCGAAATGCCGGGAATCGATTTCCGGAAAGCGTGATGCGTCGATTCAAGAGTTGTGGAGCGTCCCTGGTGCGTCCAACAGGACGCACGGCGCTCTAATGAATAGCAAGCAGGGGTGCCATGGCCGGCCATTCACAGTTCAAGAACATCATGCATCGCAAGGGCAGGCAGGATGCAGTCCGCTCCAAGATGTTCTCCAAGCTCGCGCGCGAAATCACTGTTGCTGCAAAGGCCGGCATGCCCGATCCGGCCATGAACCCGCGCCTGAGGCTTGCCGTCCAGAACGCCAAGGCGCAGTCGATGCCGAAGGACAATATCGAGCGCGCCATCAAGAAGGCGAGCGGCGGCGACGGCGAGAACTACGAGGAAGTGCGCTACGAAGGTTACGGCCCGGGCGGCGTCGCACTGATCGTCGAGGCGCTGACCGACAACCGCAACCGTTCTGCATCGAATGTCCGCGCCGCCTTCACCAAGGCCGGCGGATCGCTCGGCGAGACCGGTTCGGTCGCCTTCATGTGGGACCGCGTGGGCGAGATCGTCTATCCGGCCTCCGTCGGCGATGGCGACAAGGTGATGGAAGCGGCGATCGAGGCGGGCGCCGAGGACGTCGAATCCGACGAGAATGGCCATACGATCCTGTGCGCCTTCGAGGATCTGGGCGACGTGTCGAAGGCACTTGAAGAAGCGCTCGGCGAGGCTGAATCGGTAAAGCCGATCTGGAAGCCGCAGAACACGGTGCCGGTCGACGAGGACCGTGCGCAGTCGCTGATGAAGCTGATCGGCGTTCTCGAGGATGATGACGACGTGCAGAACGTCTACGCCAACTTCGAGGTCGACGACGAGACGATGGCCAAGCTCAGCGCGGCGTAGACGCCGCGCCCGGCTGGCACCGTCGATCCTGTGAGGTCTGCATGTCCGCAGAGCGTCCCGTCATCCGCATCACCTACTGTACCCAGTGCCAGTGGCTGCTGCGCGCTGCCTGGATGGCGCAGGAATTGTTGCAGACTTTCGGGTCCGACATCGGCGAAGTCACGCTGGAACCCGGAACCGGCGGCGTATTCGAGATCACCTGCAATGGCGAGACGATCTGGGAGCGCAAGCACGACGGCGGCTTCCCGGAGGCCAAGGTCCTGAAACAGAAGGTGCGCGACATCGTCTGGCCCGACCGCGACCTGGGACATTCTGACCGCAAGCCTTCCTGACTCGCTGGGCGGCGGCGCACCGCCTGCACTCTATGAGCGCCGCATCATGCGCGCCATCAGACCGGGTGCCATCCGCCGGATGATCGGAAGAAACCGGGTCTTGCCGATCCAAACGGCCTCTCGCCGCTCTCGCATTCCTTCGGCGATTGTCTTGGCGACCACGGTTGCGCTTACCTTGCCGACGTTGCGTCCCTCGGTCATCGGCGTGTCGACGACAGGCGGATACACGTCGCAGACCACGACCCCGCTTCCCGCAACCTGATTGCGCAGTGCCGCGCTGAAATTGACCAGCCCCGCCTTGGTTGCCGAATAGACGGCCGAAGTCGACTTGGGGGCAAGCGCCAGTGCGCTGGCAATGTTCACGACCATCCCCTTCTGCGAGACGATCGCCGGCAGCAGGGCCCTGGTGAGAAGGATGGGCGCGGTCAGGTTCACGGCGATCTCGTCGGCAATTGCGGCGTCGGCATAGCCCGTGTCGTCCAGGCGCCTGTCGAGTTGGACGCCGGCGTTGTTGACCAGTATCGCGATGTCGGGGAAGCGGCGCTGAAGTTCCTTCGCCAGAGTTGCGATCGCCTCCGTTTCGCGCAGGTCGAACGGCAGGCCGACCACGCCCGGATGACAGGCGCCAAGGTTCCTCAGACATTCCTCACGTCGCGCCAGCGCGACAACCCTGAAACCTTCGTCGGCCAATCGCAATGCGAGTTCCCACCCGATCCCGGAACTCGCGCCGGTGACGATGATAGTTGGTCGTGGCATCATGCATTTCCCCCGTCGGTCATCGCCCAGCCATAGACCGGCACCAACGAGGCGGCATTAACCGTGGTTAAGTCAGATGCTGAATTGCAGAAAGGTGCTCGAGGAACTGGCAGGCGCGCCGCTGGATGGCTGGGAGGCGTTTTCCGGGCGTGTGAGGACGCTCCGCTTTCGAGCCGGCCGGACTGTCTTCGCGGGCGGCGAGACGGCACCGGACCTTCTGTTCCTGTGCAGTGGCTTGATCAAGCTCACATATCTGCGGGAGGACGGTTCGGAATGGATCAAGTCCTTCATCCAGGAGGGAATGTTCTTTTCCAGCGTTACCGCCATCATGACGAAGGCTGCCTCACCCTTCAGCGCCGTGGCGCTCGAGGATTGCGTCGTCGAGCGACTGCCGGTCGAGCCGTTGATGCAGCTTGCCGATCACGATCTCGGATGGTCGCGCGCACTCAGGAATGGCGTCATCGACTTCGCCATGCGCAAGGAGGAGCGCGAACGCCTGTTTCTGACGATGACTGCGCAGGAGCGCTATCGGCATCTGCTCAAGCACGCCCCCGAGATCGTCGGGCGGGTGCCGCAGAAGGACCTCGCCGCCTATCTGGGCGTCACGCCGGTAGGCCTCAGCCGCATTGCCCGCCGCATCCGCGTGGACGCCTGATCCCGACACCACCCAACAAAAAACCCCGCCGAAGCGGGGTCTTTCGCAAAGCAGTACTGCCGGCTGGATCAGATACCCAGATTGGCGAACTTGTTCTTGAACTTCGAGACGCGGCCGCCGCGGTCGACGAGCGTCTGCTGGCCGCCGGTCCATGCCGGATGCGTGCGCGGATCGATGTCGAGGTTCAGCGTGTCGCCTTCCTTGCCCCAGGTGGAGCGGGTGAAATATTCGCTGCCGTCGGTCATGACGACCTTGATCGTGTGGTAGTCTGGATGGATGTTCTGCTTCATCGGTCTTGTCCTGATCCTGGGGCTTGAGCCGCCGCACCGGCGCCTGCGGCGATGTCGCCCACTCTCTAAAGCTTGAAGCCGCGGCCATTGGGGGCTACGGCTTCAACAAACGGTCGGCGTGCCTATACATGAGCCGACGGAGAATCACAAGACCGCGCCGGCCAATGCAGGGCGTGGCCCGGAAAGGGCGGAAAGAGAGGTTCCGATGGCGGCTTTGCCGGCCGACGGAGACAGCAACAGACGGTCCCTGAAACCGCTGGCTCGTATGGCGCCCTATCTCTGGCGCTACCGCGGGCTGGCGACCGGCGCCGGCTTCGCGCTGGTGCTTGCGGCGGCCACGACGCTGACCCTGCCGCTGGCCGTGCGTCGCATGATCGACCACGGTTTTTCCGACGCCGATTCCGCCCTCATCTCGAACTATTTCTCGATGCTGATCGTGATCGCCTGCGTACTCGCGGCGGCGTCGGCTATGCGCTATTTCTTCGTCATCACGCTCGGCGAGCGCATTGTCGCCGATCTGCGGCGCGACGTCTTTGCCCATGTCGTGCGCCTGTCGCCAGGCTTTTTCGACCGTGTGCAATCCGGAGAGATCGTCTCACGCCTGACGGCAGACACGACGCAGATCAAGTCGGCCGTCGGCGCGACCGCCTCCGTCGCCCTGCGCAACGTGATACTCGGTGTCGGGGCCCTTGCCATGATGATCGTGACCAGCCCCAAGCTCTCGCTGCTGGTCATCGGCGCGATACCGCTCATCGTCGTGCCGCTGGTCGCATTCGGCCGTTCGGTCAGACGCAAGTCGCGGCTTGCCCAGGACACGCTGGCGGACGCCTCGGCCTATGCAAGCGAACAGATCGGCGCGGCACGCACCCTGCAGGCCTTCACCAATGAACCGCTGGTCAGCGGCAAGTTCGCCGCCGCCGTCGAAACGGCATTCGGCGCGGCCCAATCGTCGATTCGTGCCCGCTCGCTTCTGACGTTCTTTGCCATCTTCATGGTTTTCTCCTCGGTCGTGGCGGTTCTGTGGATCGGATCGCAGGACGTCCTCTCTGGCGCCATCACGGCGGGAACGCTGGGCCAGTTCGTCTTCTACGCGGTGTTCGCCGCCGGCGCACTCGGCGCCCTTTCGGAAGTCTGGGGCGAATTGAGCCAGGCGGCAGGTGCCGCCGAACGGCTCACCGAGCTTCTGGCCGAGAGGCCGGCGATCACGGCTCCGGCCGTTCCCCTGGCGTTCCCCGCCACGACGGCCGGCTCCGTCGAGTTTCGCGAAGTCGTCTTCGCCTATCCCACACAGCCCGAACGTTCCGCCCTGCACGGGCTTTCCTTCGCCGCGAAGCCCGGCGAAACGATCGCCATCGTCGGCCCGTCCGGCTCCGGCAAGAGCACGGTCTTCTCGCTCCTGATGCGCTTCTATGACCCGCAGTCCGGGCAGGTTCTGATCGACGGGATCGACCTCAGGCAGGCCGATCCGCGCGAGGCAAGACTGCGTACTGCTCTGGTGCCGCAAGACCTGACGATTTTCGCTGCAAGCATCCGCGACAACATCGCCTTCGGGCGCCCTGAAGCCAGTTCCGCCGAGATCGAGGCTGCGGCGCGCGATGCGCTCGCCGACGAGTTCATCCGCGCCCTGCCCGCCGGCTATGATACCATGGTCGGCGAGCGCGGCGTCACGCTGTCGGGAGGGCAGCGCCAACGCATCGCGATCGCCCGCGCCATCCTGCGCAACGCGCCGATCCTGTTGCTCGACGAGGCGACGTCCGCGCTCGACGCCGAAAGCGAGACGCTCGTCCAGGCGGCCCTGGAGCGCCTGATGAAGGAGCGCACGACGCTTGTCATTGCGCACCGGCTGGCAACCGTTCTCAAGGCCGACCGGATTCTGGTGCTCGACGACGGCCGCATTGCCGAGCAGGGCACGCATGACAGTCTTGTCGCCGCGGACGGAATCTATGCCCGGCTCGCCAGGCTGCAGTTCGAAACCGGCGCCGACGCTTTCAGGAACGCGGCCGAGTAGCGGACCGGCCGGGCTGTCAGTCCGCCAGAAGACATTTCCGCCATGCATGCGTGCCCGCGATTTTCACAGGAACGTCGCGATCTCCGGCAGCGTCTTCTTTTGCGTCGCATGGGCGGGAATGGTGGCATCCGCCTTCGGATAGCCGACGACGAGCAGGATATAGGGCTTGTCGTGCGGGTCGCGGCCGCAGATCTCGTTCAGGAAGCTCATCGGATTGGGTGTGTGGGTGAGCGTCGCCAGTCCTGCCTGATGCAGGGCGGCGATCAGAAAACCTGTAGCGATCGAGACCGACTCGGGCACGTAGTAGTTCTTGCGTTTGACGCCGTCCGCCGAACGGCTCCTGCGCTCGCCGAAAACACAGATGAGCCAAGGCGCCTCCTCCAGAATGGGCTTCGAAGCGTCTGTGCCCAGCGGCTCCAGCGCCTTCAGCCATTCCTCGCCCGCGCGGCCTGAATAGAAGGCCTTTTCCTCGTCCTCGGCCGCCTGGCGAATGCGCGCCTTGATCGCCGGATCGCCGATGACTGCGAAATGCCAGGGTTGGTGGTTGGCGCCACTCGGCGCCGTCCCTGCGGCGAGAATGCAGGTCTCGATGATGTCGCGCGGCACAGGGCGCGTAGAGAAGTCGCGCACCGTATGCCGTGTGCGGATATCCTCATAGAAGGCACGCGCCCGCTTGCGCATCTCCTCGACCGGCAATTCGCGATAGTCGGGCAGCGGAACCGGCCGGTAGACCCCGCTGTTGGCTGCACTCATGTCTTCTCCCTGCACGCTGATCGTCCTTCCCAAATCAGGCGAGTTGCCTGGCAACATGTCGGCCTGCATTGCGACCCGAAAAGATGCAGCCGCCGAGAAAAGTGCCTTCAAGGGCATTGTAGCCGTGATAACCGCCGCCGCCGAAACCGGCCGCTTCTCCCACCGCATATAGCCCTTCGATCGGCACACCCTCCCTGTCCAGCGCCTGCCCGTCCAGATTGGTATGAAGGCCGCCCAGAGTCTTGCGGGTCAGGATATGGAGCCGCACGGCGATGAGCGGTCCATTATCGGGATCGAGGATCTTGTGCGGCGTGGCGGTGCGGATCAGCCTGTCTCCGAGATAGGCGCGGGCGCCGCGGATCGCCGTGACCTGCGCGTCCTTGGAAAACGGATTGTCAATCTCGCGGTCGCGTGCCTCGATCTGCGCTTTGAGCCGCTCGCAGTCGATCAGCCTCTCACCGGTCTTGGCGTTCATCGCCTCTACAAGGTCACGCAGGCTGTCGCGAACGATGAAATCCTCGCCCTTCTCCTTGAACGCTTCGACGGGCGGCGGCGCAGAGGCGCCGCGACGGCTCTTCATGACCGCGCGCCAGCTCTTGGCGGTGAAGTCGGGGTTCTGCTCCGATCCCGAAAGCGCGAACTCCTTCCTGATGATCGGCTGGGTCAGCACGAACCACGACCAGTCATAGCCGGTCGCGAGGATGTGTTTGAGCGTCGCCAGCGTATCGAAACCCGGCAGACAGGGAGCCGGCAGTCGCTGGCCGCGCGCGTCGAACCACATCGAGGACGGACCGGGCAGGATGCGGATGCCGTGATCGGGCCAGATCGGAGACCAGTTCTTCACGCCCTCCGTATAGTGCCACATGCGGTCGGCGTTGATGACCGCAGCGCCCGCCTCCTCGGCAACTGCGATCATCCGTCCATCCACGTGGTGCGGCACGCCGGCGACCATCGAGTTCGGAGGTCGCCCAAGGCGCTCGACCGGCCAGTTGCGGCGCACCAGGTCGAGATTGCCCCCGATGCCGCCGGAAGCCACGATCACCATCCGCGCCGGCATCTCGAATTCCGCGATGACGTCGCGGCCCGACTTCGCGCCACGCGCGACGGTGGTCGGCTCCAGCACTTCGCCGGCAACGCCCTGGATCGCGCCGTTGGAGAGCATCAGCCGGCTGGCCCGATGGCGAAACCTGAGTTCCACCCGGCCGGCCGCCACATGGGAGCGAACGCGACCGATAAAGGGCTCCAGAACGCCGGGCCCCGTACCCCAGGTGATGTGGAACCGCGGAACGGAGTTGCCATGGCCGTGCGCATGGCCGCCGCCGCGCTCGGCCCATCCGACGACCGGAAACCAGCGCATGCCCATCCTGTGGAGCCAGGGCCGCATCTCGCCGGCTGCGAAATCGATATAGGCTTCAGCCACCCTGCGCGGCCAGTGGTCCTCCGCGCGGTCGAATTGCGCCGAGCCCAGCCAGTCCTGCAGAGCCAGTTCGCGGCTGTCCCTGATGCGCAGCCGCCGCTGCTCGGGACTGTCGACGAAGAACAGGCCGCCGAGCGACCAGAACGCCTGACCGCCAAGGGAGTTTGGGCCTTCCTGTTCCAGTATGGTGACACGGCGCCCCGCATCCGCGATTTCGGCCGCCGCAACGAGGCCGGCAAGTCCGGCGCCGATGACGATCACATCCGCTCTTTCCGCCATGTCGACCCTCCCCCTCTGCAACGCATGGTAAGGGATTGAGCGGCACGCGCAATTGGGATCTCGCGCGCTAGCGTTCCGTCAGCTTCAGCTCGATACGCCGGTTCTTCGCGCGCACCTCGGGCGTATCGCCCGCCTCCAGCGGCTGGTATTCGCCGAAGCCCGCCGCCACCAGCCGGTTGGCCGGCACGCCGTTCTCGATCAGGAACTTGACCACCGACGTCGCGCGCGCGGACGAGAGCTCCCAGTTGTCGGCGTAGCGGCCGGTGCCCGACAGCGGTACGTTGTCGGTGTGACCGTCCACCCGCAGGACCCAGCTGATCTCAGGCGGGATCTCCTTCTGCAGGTCGATCAGCGCGTCGGCCAGTTTCTTCAGTTCGACGCGGCCGGCATCGTTGATGATCGCGGAACCCGACGGAAACAGCACCTCCGACTGAAAGACGAAGCGGTCGCCGACGATGCGGATGTTTTCCCGGTCGGACAGGATTTCGCGCAAACGGCCGAAGAAATCCGAACGGTAGCGGTTCAACTCCTGAACGCGCTGGGCGAGTGCAACGTTGAGCCTCCGGCCAAGATCGGCAATCTTGGCGTTGGATTCCCGGTCGCGCTGTTCGGACACCTCGAGCGCCTGTTCCAGCGCGCCGATCTGCTTGCGCAGCGCGGCGATCTGCTGGTTGAGGAGCTCGACCTGTGACAAGGCACGCTGGGAGACCTGCTCCTCGCTCTCCAGGCGGCCCTGCAGAGTGCTGATGCGGGCCTGCGCCTCCTCGCCCGCTCCGGTCCCCTGCGCCAGAAGCTGC
This sequence comes from Mesorhizobium sp., assembly GCA_963966365.1. GTDB lineage: Bacteria > Pseudomonadota > Alphaproteobacteria > Rhizobiales > Rhizobiaceae > Mangrovimarina > Mangrovimarina plasticivorans. Next base: position 125,330 of record CAWZZC010000005.1, read on the forward strand.
TCCAGACGCGAGCGCTCCTCTTCGGCCTCGCTGAGCGAAGCGCGCAGGTTGGCCAACTGGTCCTCGGCGTCCTGATTGTTGGAGCGTTCCAGCGCCAGAAGCTGCGTCAGTTCGTTGATCTGGCTGTTGAGCCGGTTGAGCACCTCGTCCTTGCCGGTGATCTCCCGGCTGAGAAGGAACTGCGCCAGCACGAAGACCGACAGCAGGAACATGATGGCCAGAAGCAGCGTCGCCAGGGCGTCGACGAAACCCGGCCAGTAGTCGACACCGCGCTGCGAACGCCTGGTGCGGGCGAGCGCCATGTCAGCGCGCCTCCTGGCTGCTCTTCAGCGAATCGGCGATCTTCTCCAGCGTGGCCCGTGTCGCCCGCTGTTCTTCCGATTGCGCCTCGACCCAGTCGCGCATCATCTGCTGTTCGTTGCGCATGTTCTTAACCAGCCCCGCGATGCCGTCTGCGAGCGAAGCCATGGAGGCGGCGACGCGCTGATTGGAGCCGCCGGTCTCGTGCATCATCTTCAGCCTCTCGGCCATTTCGCGCAGTTCATCGGATGCTTCGCCCTTGGCAACGGCGGGGAGTTGGAAGTCCGAACCGAGATCGGTGACGCTCGACAGCCAGTTTTCCAGCTCGGTATAGAAACGGTTTTGCGCCCGTCCCGCCTGCAGGTCCAGAAATCCGAGGACGAGCGAGCCTGCCAGACCGAACAGCGACGAGGAAAAAGCCGTGCCCATGCCGGCGAGCGGCGCCGAGAGCCCCGCCTTGAGCGAGTTGAGTACGTCATTGGCGTCGCCCGACGCGGGATCGAGCGACTGGATCGTATCGCCGATCGAGCCAATCGTCTGCAGGAGACCCCAGAAGGTTCCAAGCAGACCGAGGAACACCAGAAGACCGATCAGGTATCGTGAAATGTCGCGGCTTTCGTCGAGACGCGTGGCGATCGAATCGAGGATCGAGCGCATGGACGCCGTCGACAGGGCCGTGGCCGAAGAGCGCGACAGCATCGCCTTCATCGGCGCAAGCAGGACGGGATGGCCGGCATCGCTGCCGGTGCGGAAGGCGTTGACCCAGCGGACCTCGCGGAACAGTCTCGTGACCTGCTTGAAGGCGAGCAGAATGCCGACGGCGAGCACCCCGAGGATCAATCCGTTGAGCCCCGGATTGGTGACGAAGGCAGCCGATATCTGTCGATACAGGATCGCAGCGACAAACCCCGAAATCGCAAGGAAAATCAGCATCGAAAGCAGGAAAACCTGGGGGCTCGAAAGCTTGTGCGGATCGAAAAGGCTACTCTCGTCCACGCCTTCTCTCGCCCCGGTTCTGAACCACGCCATGTGCAATGTCCTCGATTTCGTTCCGCCCCGACCCGCCGCGCAATCGGGACTTCCGCCGGCTGCGCTCGAAATCCCATGGCCGACAGGCCTTTAACCCGTGCCGACTCTAATCGGAATTTTGACTAAATTGGAAGGCACGAGCGACGAACTCACAACCGCGCCACGACCAGCAGGTCCATCATCGCAGCCATGTGGCACGCCGCACCCGAGACCACGAAGCCGTGCCACAAGGCGCTTTGGAATCGCAGTTCCTGCTGGACGAAGAAGATCACCCCGAAAGAATAGACGATGCCGCCGGCGATGATGAGCCAGATCGTCGTGGTGGGCAGAACATCCGCGATCTCCCCCGCGACTGCGGCCCCGCTCCATCCGATCGCGAGATAGAAGACGATCGCCAGCCTGTCGAAGCGTCCCGGCAGAAACAGCTTCACCGCCATGCCAAGCATCGCCGCGCCCCACACGAGCAGGCTCATGAGGAGCGATAGCGGCATCTTCAGCTGCGCCAGAAAGGGCGTGTAGGTTCCGGCAATCAGGACATAGATGGCAGCGTGATCAAAGCGTCTGAGTGCCCATTTGACCGGTGAGACAGGCCACAGGTTGTAGGCGCAGGACACCGACAGAACGGTGAGCAGCGAAATGACATAGAAGACCGCGGCGACATATTCCGCCGTTCCCGCCTGTCCGAACGAAAATGCCAGCAGCGCCGCCCCGGCAGTGATTGCCAGCACGATGCCGAGGGCATGAACGATCCCGTCGGCCCATAATTCGGCACGCGAATAGGCATAGCGGCCCGAAAACGGGATGTGGGCGGCTGAAAAAGGGCGGGACTGTTCCTCCATTGCCCCCTGTTGCCACGGCTACGTGACATTTTTTAGGGCATCGGCGGCGCATCGGCACTTTCGCGCCGCTGCAAAGCCGTCGAACGGCTCACTTGCCGGTCAGCGGCTTCCTCAACTGCTTCAGCAGCGCCCGGTGGATCGCCTCGTTGCCCGCGACGATGGTGCCCTTGTCGAACATGTCCTGACCGCCCTCGCCGTCGCTGACGAAGCCGCCAGCCTCACGGATGAGCAGCGCGCCGGCCGCCATGTCCCACGGCGAAAGGTTGGCTTCCCAGAAGCCGTCGAGACGCCCTGCCGCGACATAGGCAAGATCGAGCGCGGCCGCGCCCATGCGCCGGATGCCCGAAACCTCGCCCATGACATTGCGCAGCTCGATCAGCGCATTGCCGTGATGACCGCGTCCCAGATGCGGAATGCCCGTGCCGATCACGCAGTCGGAAAGCCTGCTGCGCGCGGCGACACGCAGACGCCGATCGTTGAGAAAGGCGCCGCCGCCGCGCTCGGCTGTGTAGAGTTCGTCCATCGCCGGATTGTAGACCAGACCGGCGACGAGTTGCCCTTGACGCTCCAGGGCGATGGAAACGGCGAACAGCGGAATGCCGTGCAGGAAGTTGGTCGTGCCGTCCAGCGGATCGACGATCCAGCGATGCTGCCCGTCGTCACCGTCCACAACGCCGCGCTCCTCCATCAGGAAGGAGTAGCCCGGCCGGGCCCTGGCCAGTTCGTTGTAGATAATCTCTTCGGCCTTGCGGTCGGCCTGGCTGACATAATCGCCTGGCCCCTTGAGCGACACCTGCAGGTTCTGCACTTCACCGAAGTCGCGCGCCAGAGAGCGGCCGGCTTTGGTCGCCGCCTGAACCATGACATTGAGGAGGGCCGAGCGGGCCATATGCCAGTCTCCGTCAGAGCAATTCCACGAGAGAAAGGAATTGCAGAAGCAAGAAATTGAACCAGTTCATCCACCGCGTGAAGCGACGAACCGGTCCGTGTCGCCGCTATTCGGCGCGGCGAACGTAGGTCAGTTCGTTTGTGTCGACGATGATCTTTTCACCGGACTCGATGAAGGGCGGCACCAGAACGCGAATGCCGTTCTCGAGAACGGCGGGCTTGTAGGACGACGCCGCCGTCTGCCCCTTGACGACCGGATCGGCCTCGGCGATCTGGAGCGTCACCTGGTCGGGCAGCGAGATGCCGATGGGCTTTTCCTCGTAGAGCTCGACCGTGACGGTCATGCCGTCCTGAAGGAACGCGGCGCGGTCGCCAACGAAATCCTTCTGCAGTTCGAGCTGTTCGTAGGTCTCCGAATCCATGAACACGAGCGCCTCGCCCTGCTCGTAGAGAAAGGAGAAGTCCTTCTGCTCGAGCCGCACGCGTTCCACCGTCTCGGCAGCGCGGAATCGCTCGTTGAGCTTGGTGCCGTTGATCAGGTTCTTCAGTTCGACCTGGTTGTAGGCGCCGCCTTTGCCCGGCTTGACCGCGTTGGTCTTGACCGCGACCCACAGGCCGCCGTCATGCTCGATGACGTTGCCCGGTCGGATTTCGTTGCCGTTGATCTTCATGTTGTGTCGGTCCGGAAATTGTCTTGCATCTCTGCGGAATGAATTCGCGCTCCCAAGACCATAATTCCGCTCAAGAGGCAAGAGAGCGCGGCCCTACAAGGGCGATTCCCGGCATCCTGCGCCGATTTAAGGGCCGCAACGGCTTCGTCCGGCAGCGCCGCCTCACGGCGGGCGGACGTGCAGATCAGCGCAGACGGTTCGCCCGCTCCAGAGCTTCTTTTTGCTCATCTGCCGTCAGGCCTGCCAGAAGATCGTTGAGAACGGGATCCTTCAGCCCGGCCCGTCGGGCGAGGATGTACCAGGCTGCCGCCTCGATCGAATCCGGTTCGGTGCCGAGACCCTGCCAGTAGAGCTTCGCCAGACGGCTTTGTGCAGCGACGTTGCCGCTGTTGGCCGCCAGCTTCATCCAGCGGAAACCGGCGTTGTAGTCGCGCGGGCCGCCGCGACCCTCGACCAGCCAGGTTGCCAGCTCGACCTGCGCCGTGTCGTAGTTCTGGCGCGCCGCCTTGTAGAGCAAGGCGCGCGCCGCGCGTTCGTCGGCCAGGCGGCCTGCCGCACCGCGCGCCAGTACCTGGGCCATCGCGTACTGCGCATCGGCAAGGCCGAGGTCGGCCGCCTTCTCGTAATATCCGATCGCCTTTTCGAGCCCCGCCGGGCCGGGCTCGCGCTCGACCGTCAATTGCGCGTAGTTGAACATGGCAAGACGGTTACCCGCATCGGCCGCCTTGCCCAGAAGCTCATAGGCCCGTTCCTTGTCCGGGCCGGCATATTTGCCGTCCATCAGGACGAGAGCATATTGCAGTTCCGCTTCGGGAATGCCCTGTTCGGCAGCCTTGCCGTACCATTCGGCCGCGGCAGCCGGATCGCGACGCACCCCCAGTCCACGCGAATAGATCTCGGCAACGAGCGTCTGCGCCGCCGGATCGCCCTTCTCCGCCCGCGGCAATGCCAGATTGAGCGCGGTGATGTAGAGTCCGCGCTGAAAGGCGCCATAGGCTGCATCGGGCGACTTCTGGCCGAAACGCTGCGGATCGACGACATCGACATGGGAATTTCCCGCCCGCTCTCCATCGGCCGCCTGCGCAAAGGCGGCGGGCAGGCAGGCCGCCACGAGAATGGCCGCACGCATGAAACGCCGAAGGATCACCCGGCGCCTCCCAATGCCGGCGCTTCGGCATCAAGGAGCGCATTCGTTTGCGCCACGGCTTCCGCAGGATCGGCATCGTGAGCAAAGACGGCCGAGGAAAGGGCGACGAATTCGACGCCCGTCTGCGCCACCGCAGCCGCGCTGCCGACCGTGTCGCCGCCCATGACGATCGCCGGAATGGCGACCATTTCGGCCCACCAGCGCCCGAGAGCAAGGTTGCGCTGATGAGGCTCGGGCTTGGTGTCGTAGCCGAACCGCCCGAAGAACATGTAGTCGGGCTGCAATTCGCCGAGCGCGAGCGCCTCGTCGCGCGTCTTCGCACCGCCGGCGCCGATCATCATCCGCTCATGCAGCCTGTCGACGGCATCCGCGAGGGCTTCTCGCCCGCCCTCGACATGCAGACCGTCGGCCTTGACGCGGGCGGCAATGCGGCCTTCGCCCGCGAGCATGACGGCGATCCCGCGCTCCTGCGCCGCCGGCACGACCTTTTCGGCGAGGCGCTGGAATGCGGATTCGTCCATCTCATAGGCAGGCAGGATGAGCGAAGCGACGTCCCCGCCGTCATAGGCTGCCGCGAGCCGCGCCGGATCGGGATCCTTCGGGGCGATCAGGACGAGGCGGCAGCGCTCTGGAATTGAAATGTCTGTCATCTGGCTTCCGGCTATGGCCCTCGAAAATGTTTGCAATTTGGCATAGAGCACTCGGACGCGCTTGAACAGGCATCGCAGCGCTTCGGATGAAGTGCCGCGCGCCCCACCCAGAACCATCTCCCGCCGGCCCTCTCATGGAATCCGTGATCACCGACCCTGTCTTCTATCTCGCCGCTGTTCCTGCCGTCTTGCTTGTGGGTCTCGCCAAGGGCGGGCTTGGCGGTGCGATGGGCTTCCTCGGTGTACCGCTGATGGCGCTCGTCATTTCGCCCGTGCAGGCGGCGGCGATCCTGCTGCCGATCCTCGTCGTCATGGACATGGTGTCCTTGTGGTCCTGGCGCGGGCAGTTCAACCGCCGCATCCTTGCCATCATGCTGCCGGGTGCGCTTGCCGGCATTGCGATCGGCTGGCTGACCGCGGCCCTCGTCACGCCGGACGCGGTGCGCCTGCTTCTCGGCATCGTGACGATGCTTTTCGTGCTGCGCTGGCTGATGCAGAAGTTCAGCCGGTCGGAGGCGACAGCCACACCCAGCGCCGGGCTTGGCCTGTTCTGGGGCAGCGTGAGCGGCTTCACCAGCTTTGTCGCGCACGCCGGCGGCCCGCCCTACCAGGTCTATACCTTGCCGCTGCGCATGGACCCCAAGATATTCGTCGGCACCAGCGTCATCTTCTTCGCCGTGGTCAATGCCGTGAAACTCGTTCCGTATTTCGCTCTCGGCCAGTTCGACGCGGTCAATCTGGCGACCTCGGCGGTTCTCCTGCCGCTCGCGCCACTGGCGACCCTGGCGGGCGCCTTTGTCGTCAAGCGCATGCGGGCCGAGATTTTCTACCCGCTGACCTACGCCACGGTCCTGGTGGTGGCGGTCAAGCTCGTCTGGGACGGTGCCGCCGCCTTCGGCTGACGGATCGAACCCGCCTTGACCTGATGACGCCGCCACGATTGACGGATAAGCTTTTCAAAATGCAGCCAACGAAGAGGAAACGCAGGTGGCCGGCATCTACGATATCGGGCTCGATCGAAACGCGGCCAACTTCCAGCCGCTGACGCCGCTGACCTATCTGAGCCGGGCGGCGCGCACATTCCCCGATCAGACGGCGGTGATCCACGGCGACAGCAGGCTCAGCTATCGCGACTTCTACCGCCGTTCGCGCATGCTTGCGTCGGCGCTGGCCGAAAAGGGCGTCGGCAAGGGCGACACGGTGACGGTGATGCTGTCGAACACACCGGCAATGCTGGAAGCGCATTTCGGCGTGCCGATGACGGGGGCGGTGCTTCATTCGCTCAACACGCGTCTCGACGCAGCCATCATCGCCTTTCAGCTCGATCACGCCGAGACCAGGCTCCTGATCGTCGACCGGGAGTTCTCCGCCGTCGTCGCAGAGGCCCTCGAACTGGCGAGCGTGGACCCGCTCGTCATCGACTATGACGATCCCGAATACCCCGACGACGCTCCTTATCCCAAGGGCGACAGGATCGGCGCCCTGGACTATGAGGGCTTCGTGCAGTCGGGCGACCCCGACTTCGTCTGGGCAATGCCCGAGGACGAATGGGACGCCATCGCGCTCAATTACACTTCGGGCACGACCGGTAACCCGAAGGGCGTTGTCTATCATCACCGCGGCGCCGCCCTCATGGCTTATGCCAACACCATTCACGCCCAGATGGGCAGGCACTGCGTCTATCTGTGGACCTTGCCGATGTTTCACTGCAATGGCTGGTGCTTTCCGTGGACGCTCGCCATCCAAGCCGGCACCCATGTGTGTCTGCGCTGGGTGCGTGCTGCGGCGATGTACGACGCGATCGCCGATCACGGCGTGACGCATCTGTGCGGCGCGCCGATCGTCATGGCCACGCTGATCAACGCGCCCGAGGCTGAAAAGCGCAGCTTCGAGCAGACTGTGACCTTCAATACCGCCGCGGCACCGCCGCCCGAAACGATTCTCGCCGGCATGGCGGACGCCGGCTTCTCGGTGACGCATCTCTATGGCCTTACCGAGACCTATGGTCCCGCCGTGGTCAATGAATGGAAGTCCGATTGGGACGCGCTGGACAATGCTGCGCGCGCAGCCAGAAAGGCGCGCCAGGGCGTGCGCTACGCCGCGCTCGAGGAACTCGCCGTCATCGACCCCGACACCATGCAACCGACGCCTGCCGATGGCGAGACCATCGGCGAGGTCATGTTTCGTGGCAACATCGTGATGAAGGGCTATCTGAAGAACCCGATTGCCACGCAGGAGGCTCTCGCCGGCGGCTGGTTCCATTCCGGCGATCTCGGCGTCATGTATCCGGACGGCTACATCCAGCTCAAGGATCGCTCGAAGGACATCATCATTTCCGGCGGCGAGAACATCTCCTCGATCGAGGTCGAGGACGCGCTCTACAAGCATCCAGCCGTCGCGTCCTGTGCCGTCGTCGCCAAGACCGACGACAAGTGGGGCGAGACGCCGGTCGCCTATGTAGAACTGAAGCCGGGCGGGACGGCGAGCGAGGCGGAAATCATCGAGCACTGCCGCGGCCTGCTGGCGCGCTTCAAATGCCCGCGGCAGGTGATCTTTTCCGAGATCCCAAAGACCTCGACCGGCAAGATCCAGAAATTCCTGCTGCGCGAGGAAGCCAGGAAACTCTGAGACCGCCGTTCCTATCGCGGCCAGATCGGCCTCCAGGGCGCAAGCATGCGCTGCTGCGCGGTACAATAGCTCCAGTAGTGACCCTGAAAAGGCTGGTCATGGCTGCGGCTGATCGGCAGGCCCGACAGGTCGCAGTAAAGAAGCGTTCCGACCCCGCCATGGGCGACGATCGCCACACCGCCCTGCAAAGAGACCGTGGCATGGACGATGGCATCGAAGGCGCCGCGGACCCGCCGCTGCGCGTCGACGGCACGTTCCCACCCCCTGATGCTCTTGTGCGGATGGACGAAGAAGGCGTCGGCCAATCGCTCGAACTCGGGCGCAGGCAGGTAGCCGGTGGCGCTGCGGTCGTTTTCATTGAGACCGGGGTGGACGGCAACGGGCAAGCCGTGCGCCGCGGCCAGGATCCCCGCGGCCTCGATCGCCTTCGTTTCCTCGCTCGCCCAGACAGCGCAGATGCCCTGCATCCCGGCCGATTCGGCGAAACCGCGCATGCGCACGATCCCCTTGTCTGAAAGACACCACCGCGCAACCGGCCGGTCCGGGTCGATCACGACTTCGGGGTGGGTGATGAAATGGACAGTCGCCATCAAGGCTCCGTCACGCGAGCGCGTTTGCTTCAGACGGAAACGTTTGCAGCAATGATGTGCGCGCCGGATCGAGGCATTTTTTGGCATGTGCCTTTCGCGCAAACGATCCCGTCTGAGCGGAACAAGCTATGCCAGGTTCAGCTGCCACGAAACACCGAACCTGTCGCCGACCCACGCGAACCGGCGGCTGAACCCGTAATCTCCGAGCGGCATGAAGACCGCTCCGCTTTCGGCAAGAGCAGCCGCAAGGCGATCGATTTCCTCCTGCGAGGCACATTCGACGAAAAACGAAAAGGCAGGCGTGAAACCGAACTCGTGCTTGACCGGACTGTCGATGCACATGACCGACTGGCCGGCAATCCGAAGCTCGGCCTGCATGACCGATCCCTCCGCGCCGTCTGCGCCCGGGCCGTAGCGCTTGATATTGGAGATCACCGCATCGGGAAACAGGCCCACATAGAAGTTCATCGCGGCTTCGGCGTCGCCCTGAAACATCAGGAACGGTTTGACGGATCTGACCATCGAAGGCCCTCGTGACAAGCTGGCGGACTGTATCGCCCGCAGGAGCAGAGCGCATTGCAGATCAGAGCGCAACCTCTGCGGCAGATCCATCCTGACATCGGCTGCATTAACGATCGATTAGGCTTTATGTGCGTTTACTATGTCCATCCAGTGATCTGGATTCCTACTGAGCGGCCGAGCTGCTCTGTTTGACGCCTCCCTGTTAGACTCCTGAGAGCCGCTACACGCGGCTCTTTTTTTGTCCGCTGGTCGCGATGGACCATGCTTTGCCGCGGCGTTAACCTTCTGTTAAACATGGCCTTGCCTTGCCGGGGAAGAAACCGCATTTTTGGATTCGACCGGTCGGAGGCTGCAGCCACTGTGGTGTAGGTGGTGATTGCCGCATCGGGCGGAGCCGCATTCGCGCATCGCACACGAGCCTGCAAGCCAGGTTCACTCGGCACGGTGCGCACGTTCAAAGTGGAATGTCGTTGCGCATCGCCTCGACGCGTTCCAGGGTTCAGGGGTAATCGTAGGCCATGAGTGAGCCGAGCAGGACTTTCGCCAACAACACCGTCGTTCTGGCGGAGCACCGTGTGTTCTCCCCCTCCTTCAAGCCGCTCTACAACGAGGGCATGGCTCTGGTGGAGGAGACGGCGGAATATCTCGACGGCGACGGCCGCGCGGCTGCCAAGACGCTGCAGCGCGGCGTCGCGACGCTCTACGCGGCCGAATCGATGCGCCTGACCACGCGGCTTATGCAGGTCGCCTCCTGGCTCCTCTTGCAGCGCGCCGCCAATTCCGGCGAGATGACGCGCGATCAGGTTGCCGCCGAAAAGGTCAAGGTCCGCCTCGATACCGCCTCGGCCCAGAACGACGCCAAGGACTGGCATGCGCTTCCCGAAGCCTTTCGCGATCTGGTCGCGCGCTCTTTGAGCCTGCAATCGCTGGTTCGGCGCATGGATGAGGAGGTCTATGGGCGAATTCAGGACAGGATGGACGAGCAGAACAATCCCGTATCCGACCAGATCCGCCTTCTGAATACGGCGTTCGGCCGCGGTTGATCCCCTAAGCCGCCCAGCGCGCCACGGCCCTGAAAAGGGGCTCGACAGCCGGAACAGCAAGCACCGCCGCAGCCACGATGAGGCAGAAGGTGACGCGCCGATAAGTCGCTTCGCTCGCCAGGCCGTAGAGACGCCAGCCGACGATCAGACCGACGAAGTAGAGCGGCGTTGCGGCGATTCCGAGTACGACAACGGAGCGCTCGAACAGACCCGCTGCCCATAGATTTCCAATCGACAGGAATTCTCCAAGCAGAAACAGGGCGAGCAGGTTCGCCCGCACGACAGCCGCCGGAAGATTGGTGGCGAGCCAGTAGAAGATGACCGGCGGTCCGGGAATGGAGGCGATGCCGGCCAGCGTGCCCGCGATGCCGCCGACGCCGAACGAGATCGGCAATCCACGCGGCCCGCTGTAGCGCCAGCCGCCCCACAGACCTGCGGCACAAAGCAGGATGGCAATGCAGATGCACCATCTGAGTGCGGTTGGATCGCCGTTCTTGAGGATATAGACGCCGAGCGGCAGAAAGAGGGCCAGCCCGGCCCCCACCGGCAGGACTTCGCGCCATCGCGCGATCTTGAGCACCGGGAGAGTGAGCGGCACGGTCGGCAATGAATCGAGAATGACGATGATTACGAGGGCAGCCTTCGGCCCGTACAGCGCGGCCGCCACGGGCGCGACGATCATGCCGGTACCGAATCCCGACAGGCCGCGCGCCACACCGGCGATCGCGACGGTGGCAATCAGAATGAGCAGTGGAAGATCGATTTCGGGCAGGGCCACGGTGATGGTCCGTCATCGAGGATGAGTGCGGCAATCGTCCGCTGTTTCTGATTTGTTCACATTCTGCTGGCAATGGTCCTACACACGAATATGGTAGGACCATGCAGCAGGCGATTCGCATCATCGGCATCGATCCCGGCCTCAGGCGCACCGGCTGGGGCGTTGTGGAAGTGATCGGCAATGCCCTCACCTTCATCGCCGCTGGTACTGTTCATTCGGATGGAAAGGCTGGCCTGGCCGAACGGCTTTGCCAGCTGCATGACGGGCTGGCCGACATCGTCCGGGCACAGGAGCCGCACGAGGCGGCGGTCGAGCAGACCTTTGTCAATCGCGACGCCACGGCGACCCTGAAACTCGGACAGGCACGTGGCATCGCCATGCTGGTTCCGGCTTTGGCCGGATTGCCAGTGGCCGAATATGCACCCAATTCGGTCAAGAAGTCGGTCATCGGCGTCGGTCATGGCGACAAGAAGCAGATTCACATGATGGTCAAGGTGCTGATGCCCAAGGCGAAGTTCGACACGGACGACGCCGCCGACGCCCTGGCGATCGCCATATGCCATGCCCATCACCGCCAGAGCGTGCAAACACGGCTCGCCGCACTCGTCTGCTAGGGCCGCGGCAGCACTCGCAGGAGACCCATCCATGATCGGCAAGTTGAAAGGCACGCTCGACGAGATCGGCGAAGACCATTGCGTGGTCGACGTCCATGGCGTCGGCTATGTCGTCTTTTGCCCGGCGCGTACGCTGTCTTCGCTGCCCGGCGTGGGAGAAGCGGTGACACTGTTCATCGAGACCTATGTGCGCGAGGACATGATCCGGCTCTACGGCTTTGCCTCCGCGGTCGAGCGCGAATGGTTCAGGCTCCTGCAGAACAATGTCCAGGGTGTCGGCGCAAAGGTGGCGCTCGCCGTGCTTTCGACACTCTCGGCAGGCGACCTCGCCAACGCGGTGGCGTTGCGCGACGTGGCCATGGTGAGCCGGGCGCCCGGTGTGGGCAAGAAGGTGGCCGAACGCATCGTGTCGGAACTGCGCGACAAGGCGCCGGCCCTCGCCGGCCCGGGCGACGGGACCATGGCGCTGAAGGCGGAAATCGGCGGCGGTGCGGCGCCGGCGCCGGTGGCCGACGCGGTCTCCGCGCTCATCAATCTTGGCTATTCGCGCGACATCGCCGCCAATGCCGTCGCCGCCGCGCTCAAGACCGCGGGCGAGAACGCCGATTCGGCCAAGCTCATCCGACTCGGGCTGAAGGAACTGGCGCGGTGACGCTTGAACTTGAATGTAGCCCTTACTATTCTCGGCCTTGTTGGAAAATTCGGCAGGTGTAGGAAGAATGGGTGCATTTACGACTATGTCTTCCAAGGGACAACTTACAATCCCAAAAGAGGTAAGGGACCAGCTCAATCTTTCCGAGGGTACGCGGTTTTACGTCACTGTGCGCAATGGCGAGGTTGTCGCCATGCCCAAGAACAGGCGCCTTGCCGATCTGGCCGGCATGCTCGGCAAGCCCCCCAGCGGTGAATCGCTGACGATCGACCAGATGAATGAAGCGATCATGGATGCCGTCGCCGAGGATGACGAACGCATCGTGCGCGAATGGCGTGAAGGTATCGAATGATAGGAATAGACACGAACATCCTCGTCAGGTTCCTTGTCGATGACGAGCCGGATCAAAACGCAACTGCGCGGGCATTTCTCGCAGCACGCAGCCATTCCGATCCGGCATTCATAAGCGCCGTCACACTTGCGGAGACTGTATGGGTGCTCACGCGGCGCATGAATTATCCGGTTGCCGCGGTGGTAAGGATGCTGCGCGAGCTGCTCGCCAGCGAAGGGCTCGTCATCGAGTATGCCGAGGAGCTGGGGTCCATCGTCTTCGCCGACATCGAGCCGGAAGCCGACATCGCGGACTACCTCATCGCATGGGCAGGAGCCGCAAATGGCTGCTCTCGCACGATCACCTTCGATCGCCGAGCCGCCAAATCCGTCCTCGGCATGGAACTGCTTGCATGAACACCGCCCCCCGCCTCATCACGCCCGAGAAGCGCGGCGAGGATGTCGATGTCGCGCTGCGCCCGCAATCGCTCGACGATTTCGTCGGCCAGGCCGCCGCGCGGGCCAATCTGAAGGTATTCGTCGAGGCGGCCAAGAGCCGTGGCGAGGCGCTCGACCATGTGTTGTTCGTCGGACCGCCAGGCCTCGGCAAGACGACCTTGGCGCAGATCATGGCCAAGGAACTCGGCGTCAATTTCCGCTCCACTTCCGGACCGGTGATCGCCAAGGCCGGCGATCTGGCCGCCCTGCTGACAAATCTCGAAGAGGGCGACGTTCTCTTTATCGACGAGATTCACCGGCTCAATCCGGCCGTGGAGGAGATTCTCTATCCGGCCATGGAGGATTTCCAGCTCGACCTGATCATCGGCGAAGGCCCGGCGGCGCGGTCGGTCAAGATCGACCTTGCGCGCTTCACCCTGGTTGCCGCCACGACCCGTCTCGGCCTGATCACAAATCCCCTGCGCGACCGTTTCGGCATTCCCGTCCGGCTCGATTTCTATACGGTCGAGGAACTGGAGATGATCGTGCGGCGCGGAGCTCGCATCCTCGGACTTCCCATGTCGGACGACGGGGCAACGGAGATCGCGCGCCGCGCACGCGGCACGCCGCGCATCGCCGGCAGGCTGCTGCGCCGGGTGCGCGACTTCGCGCACGTCGCCGGTGCGCAGACCGTCGACCGCAAGGTTGCCAACGAAGCCCTGTCGCGGCTCGAGGTTGACAGTCTCGGCCTCGACGCTCTCGACCGGCGTTACCTGTCGATGATCGCCATGAATTTCGGAGGGGGACCGGTCGGCATCGAGACCATCGCCGCCGGTCTGTCGGAACCGCGCGACGCGATCGAAGACATCATCGAGCCCTACCTGATCCAGAAGGGTTTCATTCAGCGCACGCCGCGCGGGCGCGTGCTGGCCGCCAATGCCTGGCGTCATCTGGGACTGGAAGCGCCGCGCGATCAGGCGGCGACGCAGGGCCGCCTCTTCGGGGACGAGTAGCACCAGCATAGGCCTTCGAGCCGCACGCTTGATCGCACCGCCGTGAAATGCGATCACCGGTCCGGCGCCCGGGCGGGCAGGAAGAGGACGGACCGACATGGCAGACACAATGCCGAATGACGGCGTGGCGGAGGCTGCACTTTCCGGTGTGCTCACCGATTTCGGCCACCGGCTGCATGCGCGGATCTACTACGCCGACACGGACTTTTCCGGCGTCGTCTACCATGCTCGCTATCTGGAGTTTCTGGAGCGCGGGCGCTCCGACTTCCTGCGCCTGGCCGGCGTTCATCACACCGAACTGGCGGACGGCAAGCTGGGTGGCGAACGTATCGTGTGGGTGGTGCGGCGCATGGAGATCGACTTCCGCAGTCCCGCACGCATGGACGACATCGTCACCATCGAAACGCGTACCGAGGACATTTCCGGCGCCCGCATCTTCATGGCCCAGGAGCTGAAACGCGGCGAGGCGGTTCTGGTCACGGCAAAGGTCGAGGCCGCGATCATCGGTGAAAGCGGCCGGCCGCGGCGGTTCCCCAGGGAGTGGATCGAGGCGTTCATGCCGCAGGCCGGACGCTGACAAGGCCGCTCCCATCCGCAGGTGCTCGCTGCGGCGCACGTCCATTTGTTTTCCTGCCCGACTGTGCTACTTCGCTGGCGGCCGCGCCCGGGTCCATCGCCTGAGGCAGAGCCAGGACGCCCGTATGCACGCGGCGAACGCACCGGCACCTTGAAAATCGGAACTGATGGCAAGGGAAGCGTTGCGAAGATGAACAATCGACGGCGTCGTCTGCCTCTCCGGACGCGATACGGGGCCGTGGAACGAGAAGGAGCTCCGTGAGCCGATGGCCGTCGCCGCAAAGAACATCCCCGCCCCCGATCTCGTCCCCGTAAGGCGGGCCCTTCTTTCCGTGTCCGACAAGACCGGGCTCGAGGCCCTGGCCCGCGGCCTGGCGGACAAGGGCGTTGAGCTCGTCTCCACCGGCGGCACGGCAAAGGCGATCGCGGCGGCCGGCCTGGCCGTTCAGGACGTCTCCGACGTGACGGGCTTTCCCGAGATCATGGACGGCAGGGTCAAGACTCTGCATCCGCTGGTCCATGGCGGCCTGCTGGCGGTGCGCGACGATCCAGAGCACGCGACGGCCATGGAAGCGCATGGCATTCTTCCCATCGATCTCGTGGTGATCAATCTCTACCCGTTCGAAGAGGTTCGCTTTTCCGGCGGAGACTATGCCTCGACGGTGGAGAACATCGACATCGGCGGACCTGCCATGGTGCGCGCTTCCGCGAAGAACCACGCCTATGTGGCGATCGTGACGGACCCGGCCGACTATGAAGCGGTGCTGGCCGCGCTTGACATGAACGACGGCAAGCTGTCGCTGGAGTTCCGCAAGAAGCTGGCCGCCAAGGCGTTTGCCCGCACGGCCGCCTATGACGCCGCGATTTCGGGCTGGTTCGCCGAAACCCTGGACATCGAGCACCCCGCCTGGCGCGCCTTTGGCGGGCACCTGGGACCGCTCATGCGCTACGGCGAAAACCCGCACCAGCAGGCGGGCTTCTACCTCACGGGCGACCGGCGGCCGGGTGTCGCGACCGCCACGCAGCTGCAGGGCAAGCAGCTTTCCTACAACAACATCAACGACACAGACGCCGCCTTCGAGCTGGTCGCCGAGTTCGACCCCGCGCGCACCGCTGCCGTCGCCATCATCAAGCACGCAAATCCGTGCGGGGTCGCCGAAGGGGAGACGCTGAAGGAGGCCTATCTCAAGGCGCTCGCCTGCGACCCGGTTTCCGCCTTCGGCGGCATCGTGGCGCTCAACCGTCCGCTCGACGCCGAGGCTGCGCAAGAGATCGCCAAGGTCTTCACCGAGGTCATCATCGCACCCGGCGCAAGCGACGAAGCCAGGGCGATCATCGCAGCCAAGAAGAATCTGCGCCTGCTCGTGACCGATGGCCTGCCCGACCCGCGTGCGCCCGGCCTTGCCGCCAAGACCGTCTCCGGCGGGCTGCTCGTCCAGTCGCGCGACAACGGCGTGGTGGACGATCTCGACCTCAAGGTGGTCACGAAGCGTGCGCCAAGCGAGGCCGAACTGGCCGATCTGAAATTCGCCTTCCGTGTCGCCAAGCATGTGAAGTCGAACGCCATCGTCTACGTCAAGGACGGCGCCACGGTCGGTGTGGGCGCCGGCCAGATGAGCCGCGTCGATTCGGCGCGCATCGCAGCGCGAAAAGCCGAGGACGCTGCCGAGGCGGCAGGGCTTTCAGAGCCGCAGACGAAAGGCTCCGTGGTGGCTTCCGACGCCTTCTTCCCCTTTGCCGACGGTCTCCTGTCGGCAGTCGCGGCGGGCGCAACGGCCGTCATCCAGCCAGGCGGTTCGATGCGCGACGAGGAAGTGATCGCGGCGGCCGACGAACACGGCATCGCCATGGTCTTCACCGGAATGCGCCATTTCCGCCACTGATCGAGGGGCATCAAGCGGCGTCATCCCGGTGCAATGACCAGCGATGACGCCCCTTTCTACATCGCGGCGGCCGGGTGCCGATACTCTTTGCTGCTGACAAACGGCAGAAGAACGAGACCGGCCATGAACAGCAGGATGATCGGCGTGACGCCCAGCCGCTGGGCCTCCTGCGGCGACAACCCGAACATCTCCTGTCCGAAGAAGGCGGTGGCGAAGGCGATCGCCAGCGGCCCGATGAATGTGGTGGCCTTGCCCGACAGCGCATACAGCCCGAACGCTTCCGTCACCTTCTCACGCGGCACCTGGTCGACGAGCAGCGTGCGCGAGGCAGCCTGGATCGACCCTCCGGCCGCCCCGATCAGGCCACCGGCGACGTAGAACAGGATATCGGGCAGGTTCGTGCCGCTCCCCAGTGGCATGAACAGGACCTGCGACCGCGTCGTCGAAATGATCAGCAGGCAGCAGACCGTCAGGATCAGGATCGAGCCCGTCACCACCGGCTTGGGGCCGAAAGCCTGATCGGCCCGTCCACCAAGCCATGCCCCGAGCGCACCGGTGAGATTGGCCAGTATGCCGAACAGGCCGATCTCGACGATCGACCATCCGAGCACGCCGGCGGCATAGATGCCGCCAAAGGCATAGAGTGCATTCAGGGCATCGCGATAGAACATGCTCGACAGCAGAAAGCCGAGATAGCTGCGCTGACCCGGCAGGTGCCTGAGCGTGCCTCCCAGTTCGGCGAGGCCGCGCCGGATCGCGCCCTGCGCCGAGACCCGCCGCCGCGCGTCGGGCGTCCACAGGAACATCGGCAGGACAAAAACGGCGAACCAGAGCGCTGTCAGCGGACCGGCAGCACGGTCGCCCTCGCGCGCAGCCGCGTCCAGGCCGAACAACGGTTCCAGCCCGATCAGCGTGCGGCCCGTCTCGGGCTGCCCTGCAAGCAGGCCCAGCACGATCACCAGCGACACCAGTCCGCCGACATAGCCGAGCGCCCAGGCCGATCCCGAGAGCCGCCCGAGTTCGGCGCGCGGCACCAGATCCGGCATCATCGCGTTGTTGAAGACGGCGGCGAACTCCATGCCGATGAGCGCCATGGCGATCGCCAGCATGACGAGGCCGAGATGGTCGCTTGCCGGCATCGCGTACCAGAGCATGAGGCAGCCGATCGCCCCGATGGCGCCGAATCCGAACACCCAGGGCTTGCGCGGCCCGGTGGCGTCGGCGATCGCGCCGAGGACAGGCGAGGTCAACGCGATGGCCAACCCGCCCAGTCCGGTGGCGTAGCCCCACAATTCCTGTCCCTTGGCGGCATCGGGTGCTACGGCCGACGCGAAGTAGGGCGCGAAAACGAACGTTATGATGAGCGTGTGGAATGGCTGCTGTGCCCAGTCGAACAGCATCCAGCCCCAGATGCCGCGCCGCGAGGCCCGGCCAGTTTCGTCGTCCATCCGTCCTCCGCCCGCCACTGCAGTGGAGCTTATGCCACTGTGAGATCGGCCAACAGGCCCGCAGCCACGGTGAGCCGCGACACCGAAATCTCGCCGCCCTCGGTCATTGCAAGCAATCGCTCGCGCGTGCGCGCGACACGTTCGCCGCCGGCCGCGATCCATTCGCCCACCGGATCGCCGGCATCGCCATAGCGATCCAGAACGGCGATGGCGATGCCGCGCCGGGCAGCGTCGATCATGTCGTTGGCCCGGAACAGGGCAACGCCGTCGTAATAGTCGGCCGGCGCCACTGCGCGCGCCGCCTCTTCAATGCGGGCGATGCGAAAAGCCTCCGAGACGTTCATGAAGACACTTGCCGCCGCCGCACAGTCGGCACCCGCCGACCGCGCGATCAGATCGATGTCGGGGATCATCTCGGCAACGCCGAACAAGGCGAGCCTTTTCGCCAGCCCCGCCGGCGCGCCCGACGCCTGGAAGGCGTTGGCGCGTTCCTCGTAACGGCTTCTGGCGAACTCCGGCAGCAGAGACGGCAGACGTTCCTCGAGCGCGGCGCGCGCATCGCGTATCGCCGCGATGCGGTCGCCGACGGCCGAGGTCTGACTTCCGTTCTTCAACTGCCAGGCGCTGGCCTTGTGGATGAGCCGGCCGACCGTCAGATAGAAATCGAGCTGCGCCGTTCCGTCGACCTTCGTGTCGAGTGCATCGATCTGCCGGATGACATCCCGAAGTTCGAAGCCGTCGCGCACCGTGGCATAGGCGGCAATGACTTCGGCGGCACTGGCGCCCGTGATGTCGAGCATGCGGCTGACGAAAGTCGGTCCACCGGAATTGATCGCATCGTTTGCAAGCTCGGTCGCGATGATCTCGCGCCGCAGCCTGTGGCTCTCGATCTCGCGACCGTATTTCTTCGCCATGCGTTCGGGGAAATAACCCAGAAGATCGTATGAGAAATGCGGATCGTCGGGCAGCCCGCTGCTCACGATGTCACTGAACAGAACGATCTTGGCGTAGGAAAGCAGGACGCCGATTTCGGCCCGCGTCAGCGGCTCGCCCTTCACGGCCCGCTCGGCAATGAGCTGATCGCTGG
The DNA here is from genome assembly GCA_963966365.1 of Mesorhizobium sp. Lineage (GTDB taxonomy): Bacteria > Pseudomonadota > Alphaproteobacteria > Rhizobiales > Rhizobiaceae > Mangrovimarina > Mangrovimarina plasticivorans. Next base: position 144,456 of record CAWZZC010000005.1, read on the forward strand.
GCAGGGTCTCGATCGCCCTGTCGAGTTCGCCGCGCGCCTCCAGCATCGCCATCAGGCGCTGCTGGTGCGGCAGGTCCGCAAGGCCCCGCTGCTCGGCAACCGAAATTGCCAGGGTCTGGCGATAGTTGTTGGCAAGGACCAGCCCGGCGACCTCCTCCGTCATGGCCGCCAGAAGCTTGTCGCGGGCCGACCGCGTCAAGTCTCCCGAGCGCATGGCGGCGGCCAGCCCGATCTTGATGTTGACCTCGACGTCGGAGGAGTTGACCCCGCCCGAATTGTCGATCGCGTCGGAATTGCATCGGCCGCCATTGAGGCCGAATTCGATGCGCGCCCTTTGGGTCAGGCCCAGATTGGCGCCTTCGCCGACCACCTTGACGCCGAGTTCGGCAGCCGCGACGCGGATGGAGTCGTTGGCGCGGTCGCCGACGTCCTGATCGGTTTCCGCCGATCCGCGCACATAGGTGCCGATGCCCCCGAACCACAGAAGGTCGACCTCGGCCTTCAGGATGGCGCGCATGATCTCGGCCGGCGAGGCGACCGTCTTGTCGAGGCCGATCGCCGCCGCCGCCTCTGCCGACAATGTGATCGATTTCTTCGAGCGCGAGTAGACACCTCCGCCGGCGGAAATTTTTGCGGGATCGTAGTCCTGCCAGCTCGAACGCGGCAGCCTGAAGAGCCGCTCGCGCTCGTCGAAGGAGACGGCCGGGTCCGGGTCGGGATCGATGAAGATGTCGCGATGGTCGAATGCTGCGACGAGCCGGATCTGGCGCGACAGGAGCATGCCGTTGCCGAAGACGTCGCCCGACATGTCGCCGACGCCAACGACGGTGAAAGGCTCGCTCTGGATGTCGCGGTTCATCTCGCGGAAGTGGCGCTTGACCGCCTCCCAGGCGCCGCGCGCCGTGATGCCCATCTTCTTGTGATCGTAGCCGGCCGAACCACCGGAAGCGAAGGCATCGTCGAGCCAGAAGCCATGCGCCTGGCTGATCGCGTTCGCCGTGTCGGAGAAGGTTGCCGTGCCCTTGTCGGCGGCAACGACGAAATAAGGATCGTCGCCGTCATGGCGCACGACGCCTTCCGGATGGACTACCGCGTCACCATCCAGATTGTCGGTGATCGAAAGGAGGCTGGAAATGAAATTGACATAGGCGGCGCGCCCGGCCTCGAAAACCTCCTCGCGGGTTCCGCCCTGCGGCAACTGCTTCGGATAGAAGCCGCCCTTGGCGCCCACCGGCACGATCACGGCATTCTTGACCTGCTGCGCCTTGACCAGGCCCAGTACTTCGGTGCGATAGTCCTGAGCCCTGTCGGACCAGCGCAGTCCCCCGCGCGCCACCGGGCCGAAACGCAGATGGACGCCTTCCACTTGCGGCCCGTAGACGAAGATCTCCCGCCACGGCCTCGGCTCCGGCAGTCCCGTGATGGCCCTCGGGTCGAGCTTGAGGGCAAGCGAGAACGCACCTTTGTCCACCTTGGCGAAATGGTTCGTCCTCAACGTCGACTGCATGAGATTGAGGTAGCGGCGGATGATCGTATCGTCGTCGAGCACCTGAACGTCTTCCAGCGCCTCGATGAGGCGTGCGACAATCGCGTCCTGCTCGCTCGCAGCCGCCCCGGCCGGTACGGCCGGGTCGAAGCGGGCCAGGAAGAGACGGTGCAAATCGGCAGCGATGGCCGGATAGCGGTTGAGCACCGCAGCGATGAAATCCTGGCTCTGCGGAATCCCGGCCTGCTGTAGATAGCGGCCGTAGGCGCGCAGAACGGAGATCTCCCGCGACTTCAATCCCGCAGTCCGCACGAGCCCGTTGTAGCCGTCATTGTCGCTGGTCCCGTGCCATACGGACAGAAAGACGTCCTCAAAGCGTTCGCTGTCACCATCGAAATCGATCGGCTGGCCATCGGCACCGGCGAGTTCCATGTCATGGATGAAGACCGTCTCGCCTGTCTCCGAGGGCAGCTCGAAGGTGCGCTCCGATATGACGCGGAATCCCATGTTTTCCAGAAGCGGCACCCTCCGCGACAGGGAAACGGCGGCACCATGATGATAGATCTTCAGCGCCGGCTGTTCGGCGTGTCGGTAGAAATCGATCGCGATCCGGTTGTCCGGACCGAGTCCTGCGATGCGGCCGGCATCGACCAGGGCCTCGGCGGGCGAAAAGCTGTTGCGATACGATTCGGGGAAACGGGGCGCCATTGACGAAAGCGCGGCCGGCGCGCCGCTGATGGCGATGGCTTCGCGCAGTTCGTCCTCCCATGTGCGCACGATGTCACGCACCGCAGCCTCAAGGGTGGCCGGGGAAACCTTGGGCGTCTTGCCTCCCGAACGCCCGATGATGAAATGCACGCGGGTCAGCGAACCTTCGGGAAAGGCCGGGTAGTAGGCCGAGAGCCGTCCGTCAAAGACCGTCTTCAGATAGTCGCCTATGCGCACGCGGACGCGCGAATCGTAGCGATCGCGCGGCACGAAGGTGATGATCGAAACGAAACGGTCGAACTGGTCGACGCGCACCAGGACGCGCACGCGTGGCCGCTCGCCCAGCGCCAGCACCGCCATGGCATGCTTGCGCAGCGTGGATGCATCGATCTGGAACAGTTCATCGCGCGGATAGGATTCCAGAACGTTGATCAGCGCCTTGCCCGAATGGTCGTTGCGGTCAAAGCCGGACTTCGCCAGCACCGACTCCACCTTCGAGCGCAGGTAGGGAATCTTGAAGACCGAGCGCGTGTAGGCCGTCGAGGTGAACAGCCCGACAACGCGCAGTTCGCCCGTCAGCACCCCTTCGTCGTCAAAGGTCTTGATGCCGACATAATCGAGGTAGGATCGGCGGTGGACGACCGACCGGGCGTTGGCCTTGGTGACGATCAGCGGCTCCGGCCCATGCAGGAAAGCGCGTATCTCGGGAGTGGTCACGGCCGATGTGGTGCTGCCCCGCAGCACGAGAAGATCCGGATCAGAGAGGATGCCGAGACCACCGCTGTCGGTGCGTTCCAGAGTGCCGGCGGTCTCGCCGCCTGTGTATCGGTACTCGCGTATGCCGAGGAAGGTGAAATTGTCGTCGCGCAGCCATTCCATGAAGGCAATCGCCTCGCTCACCGATTCCTGGCGCAGCGGCACCGGCTTGTAGCGATAATCGGAGATGGTCTGCTCCAGCCGTGCCAACATCGGCTTCCAGTCACCGACCGCAACACGGACCTGGCTCAGCACATAGTCGATGCGCTGGGCGAGCCCGGCCGTGTCCTCGGCCGTCATCATGGGAACATGAACATGAATGACGCTGACGCGGTCAGCCCCGGATTTCGCCCCAGCCGTATCCCCGGCGATGGCACTGACACCGTCGGCATCGTGCGTGACCAGCATTACGGGATGCGTCACCAGAAGCACCTCGACGCCGCCGCTGCTGATTTCGTTCATGACGGAATCGAACAGAAACGGCATGTTGTCGTTCACCACGGTGATGGCGGTTATGGCTCGTCCATCGCGTTCGATGCCGCTGTCGCGTTCGATGGCGATCACGCTCTCGCCCTTGCGGTGGCGCAGGACGCAAGCCTTCGCCAATTCGGCCGCGCGGGCGAGCATGGTCGGAGAATAGGCCGCCAAATCCTCGGCCGCAGCGCGGGAAAACAGAAGATCATCAAACCTTGGCGCCTCGACCTTGCCGGTCCTTCCCTCAGGGGCCTTCGGCTTGACCTTTTCCTTCCCTTTGGGGGCAGCCATATTCATTTTCCTCCGGCAGCTTTATCGGTATCGTAACAGACACGGGCATGATTGCGACCCCGCGCGTCGGCACGTGGAAGACGCAATGTGACGAAAGGCAGTGAAAAGATCATGACCAAACCGCCGGCCAGGACGACCGCCCTCGATTTGCATCCCGCCAGGGATCTCAGCGAAGGCGTACGCGCCTATTTCGACAAATGCCAGACAAAGCTGGGCATGATCCCCAACGTGCTCCTGGCCTACGCTTTCGAAGAGAAGAAGCTGCAGGCATTCATGGACATGTACAACGATCTCATGCTTGGAGAATCCGGCCTCACCAAGCTTGAGCGCGAGATGATCGCGGTCGCCGTATCGTCGGTCAATCATTGCTACTACTGCCTGACCGCTCATGGCGCTGCCGTTCGCCATCTATCGGGCGATCCGGCGCTGGGCGAGATGATGGTGATGAACTATCGCGCCGCCGACCTCGCTCCACGCCACAAGGCAATGCTCGATTTCGCCGTCAAGCTCACCGAGACGCCCGACAAGATCGTCGAGGAAGACCGTCAGGGCCTGCGTTCGGCTGGCTTCACCGACCGCGACATCTGGGACATCGCGGCCACAGCCTCGTTCTTCAACATGTCGAACCGCATGGCCGCCGCCGTCGACATGCGGCCAAACGACGAATATCACGCGATGGCCCGCTAGGTCGAAATCAGTTGCGCGCCGCGATCGCCGCAGCCGCGCCGGCCATCATCGTGGCGCTCACCCGGTTTGCCAACCGCATCGCTTGCGGGCTCCTCAGCAAGCGCCGCGCCTGGGCTGCGGCCAGCACCCATGTCAGGTCGATGCCGATGAGGACGACCGCCATGGTCGCCGTCAATTCCGCCCAGCCAACGAGATCGACTGAGGCAAGGTCGATGATGGTCGGCAACAGCGCCAGATAGAACATCATGATCTTGGGATTGCCCATCGTCACCGCCATGCCGGCACAAAACATGCGCAACGGCGTATCCTGGCGCGGCAGGGCGTCGCCTTCGGCCCGAGTGGGGGCATGCCACATCTTCCAGGCCAGGAAGACGAGATAGGCCACGCCGGCCCATTTGATGGCAAGGAAGAGATAGTGGAAGCTGTGCGCCACGAAGGCGAGCCCGAAGACGGCCAGCGAGAGCCAGATCGCCTCACCGATCCACATTGCCGCAAGGAAGGGAAAGACGTCGCGAAAGCCGCGCGAAATGACCCGCGCGACAAGCGCGGCAATGCTCGGTCCGGGAGAGCCGGCCGCAACCAGCAGGGCCCCGGCAAAGATCAGCAGCGATCCGACATCCATCGGAACCGTCCTCCATGATCATGATCGCCAACGCGCGCAGTGGACCGCGTTTTGCAAACCGGCGCAAGAGGCCCAACTGTGGCAAGGTGCAAAGATTGTGGCGTCAAGACTGGATGAAGAGATGCATGGTACTCCCAAGGGGAATCGAACCCCTGTTTCCGCCGTGAGAGGGCGGCGTCCTAGACCGCTAGACGATGGGAGCGTGCAAGCCGGGCCGATATAGGGCCTGCCGTGGACAAATGCAACAGTCCATTTGCGGAGAAATGACGCTTTTGCGAAACGACCATCAGGCTCGCAAATGATTTGCGCCACCGCCTTCTATGCGGGCTTTGGACCCGTGCCGACTGGCTTCGGCTCCAGGAGATCCCAGAGATTTCCGTAGAGATCGCAAAACACGGCGACGGTCGCATAGGGCTCTTCGCGCGGCGTTTCCCTGAAGCGGACCCCGCGTTCCTTCATCGCCTCGTAGTCCGACCAGAAATCGGCGGTCTCCAGGAAAAACCCGACGCGACCGCCCGTCTGGTTGCCGACGCGTGAGGCCTGCTGATCATCGGCGGCTTCGGCCAGCAGAAGGCACGTCCCCTGTCCACCCGCTGGCGCGATCCGCACCCAGCGCTTGTTGCCGCCAAGCGGCGTGTCCTCCAGAAGGACAAAGCCGAGCTTGTCTCGATACCAGGCGAGCGCCTCATCGTAATCGTCCACGACGAGGGTAATCGCGTTGATGAGATGAGCCATCACGGCGACCCGATCAATTGTCCCGCGAAACGATGTCGTAGCGTCCGACGATCCGGTCGGTGGCCATGTCGTAGACGACAATCGCGCCGCCGCCGTCTTCCAGTTCAATCTGAAGCGAGATGGCCCCTGCGCCGACGGACTGGGAGACGACACGCGCGCCCTGTGGCAGCGTGATCGTGCCATGTGCAGCCGCGCCCCCCGGGGCGGAAGGAATTGCGGCGGGCGGCAGCGTCGCCACATCCTCGCCCGACGTGGCCTTGTAGACAATCGCCGCCAGCACCGCCATAAGTCCGATCATCATGATACCGATCGAAACCACAAGGAGACGCACCATCTTGCGCCGCACCCGCTCCACGGCGGGATCGAGAGGCTTGTCCTCGCCGTTCTGGTCGATGTGCGCCTGTGTCATTCTATCGGGCTCCGGGTGCTGAAATGAGCGTTCCTGATAACGAAGGCACTTCGTCAAGGAAAGCCCTCACGGCGCCGCAGGAGGCAGCCGGGCAGCGGCTCGACCAGTGGCTGGCGAGCGTGCTCGACGGTGAATTGTCGCGCAGCCGCATTCAGGCCCTGATTCGCGGCGGTCATGTCACCGTATCGGGCAGACCGGCCAGGGAAGCGAAGCAGAAGCTCGCCGGCGGAGAGGCGGTATGCATCGCGATACCGCAAGCCGAGCCAGCGGAGCCCCTGGGCGAAGATATCCCCCTGAAGGTCCTCCACGAAGACGAGCATCTGATCGTCATCGACAAACCCGCCGGGCTGGTCGTCCATCCCGCTGCCGGCAATTGGACCGGCACGCTGGTCAACGCGCTGATCGCCCATTGCGGCGACAGCCTCTCGGGCATCGGCGGCGTCAGGCGACCGGGCATCGTTCACCGGCTGGACAAGGAGACGAGCGGGGTGATGGTGGTCGCGAAGACCGATCAGGCACACCGCGCACTGGCTGCGGCCTTTGCCGACCACGGCGTTTCCGGCAACCTCGAACGCGCCTATTCGGCACTGGTATGGGGGGCGCCTGACCGCATGAATTCAACCGTCGATGCGCCGCTCGGCCGGTCGAGCAAGGACCGCACGCGGCGCGCTGTCGTCGCCAGCGGCCACCAGGATGCCCGTCATGCCGTCACGCATTACAGCGTGATGGAGATGTTTGGCGGCAGTTCGCCCGAAAAGGCACAGGCCGCGCTGGTCGATTGCCGGCTTGAAACGGGGCGCACGCACCAGATCAGGGTGCACATGGCCCATATCGGCCATCCGCTGATCGGCGATCCGGAATACGGGCTGGCATTCCGCACCAAGGCCAATCGCCTGCCAGAACCCGCGCGCTCGCTTGCCGCGGCTCTGCCGCGCCAGGCGCTTCATGCGCGGCTGCTCGCCTTCCAGCACCCTGCAACCGGCGAGATCATGCGTTTCGAGACCCCCCTGCCATCAGACATGGCAGCACTTGTCAGGGCACTGCGCGACCTGCCCAAAAGCTGAGTTTTCCGCAGCGTCAAACATGAGTATTGTTCACTTTGACGTGACAGTTCGTATCACGGCGTCAGCAAGCGTGAAATCGCCCCATTTCGCACTATATTAGACATATGCCGTGGTGCGCCTGCATGCGGCCACGGGCGAGTTCGCCGAGTACCGGGAACAAATCAATTGAGAGGGAGGGTGCTTTATGGCCCAGACACTACCCAGCATCGCGTCGGGAGAAGGCGGTCTTTCACGCTACCTTGAAGAAATCCGCCGCTTCCCCATGCTTCAGCCGCAGGAAGAATACATGCTTGCCAAGCGTTACAGCGAGCATGCTGACACCGAGGCGGCTCACAAGCTCGTCACCAGCCACCTGCGTCTGGTCGCCAAGATTGCCATGGGCTATCGCGGCTACGGCCTGCCGATCGGCGAGGTGATTTCGGAAGGCAATGTCGGCCTCATGCAGGCCGTGAAGAAATTCGAGCCCGAACGCGGCTTCCGTCTCGCCACATACGCCATGTGGTGGATCAAGGCGGCGATTCAAGAATATATCCTGCGCTCGTGGAGCCTCGTGAAGATGGGCACCACGGCCAACCAGAAGCGACTGTTCTTCAACCTGCGCAAGGTGAAGGGCAAGATCCAGGCGCTCGACGACGGCGACCTCAATCCCGAGCAGGTCGCCGAGATCGCGACCCGGCTCAACGTGTCGGAAGACGAGGTCATTTCGATGAACCGTCGTCTGTCGGGCGACGCCTCGCTCAATGCGCCGATCCGGGCAACGGAGGGCGAATCCGGCGAGTGGCAGGATTGGCTGGTGGACGATCATCAGTCGCAGGAAGACATGCTCGTCGAACAGGACGAACTGGAAAACCGTCGCGGCATGCTCGGCGAGGCGCTCAACGTGCTCAACGACCGCGAACGCCGCATTTTCGAGGCGCGCCGTCTGTCGGACGATCCGCTGACGCTCGAGCAGCTGTCCTCCGAGTTCGACATCAGCCGCGAACGCGTGCGCCAGATCGAGGTGCGCGCCTTCGAGAAGGTGCAGGACGCCGTGCAGGCAGCGGCGAAGCGCCAGGCCCAGTCACTGACGACGATCGACGCCTGACGCGTTTGCTTCAAACGGCAACGTTTGAAGCAACATGCGCGCCAGACACGCTGGGCGACTTCCTCTTCAAGATATTGCGACAGATAGAGCGGGTAGAGCGGGCGGCACATGCCGCCCGTTTCGCGTCATGCAATGTCTCCCGCCGCAGGGCGGGAAAGGTTCTCGATTGAAGGAGAGGCGACGATCGGGACTTACCCGCTCGACGCGCTCTGCCAGGCCTTGAGCGCCTCGTCGAACACCTTGTCGCCCGGAATGCCCTTCTCCATGGTGAAGAGCGCCCGCCGGCCGGACTTGTAGACGACCGGAATATCGATCCAGTTTTCCCGACGCATCAGGGTCGTATTGGCCTCGATCTCCGGAGCTCCGTCATTCAGCGCGATCAGGAAGAAGCCGTCGGCGATCTTGGCCGGGATGCCGAGCAACGGATTGCCCGTCGCCTCTTCGGTGCCCTTCATGGTCATGCGCAGGACGTTGTCCACGCCGCCGTCGCCAAAGCCTTCCGGTGCCAGGAAGATGAGCTCGACGATGTGGCTCGCGGGCAGCGACTCATCGCCATTACGCCGTATCGTCATGCGCAGCTGCAGGTCGCGGCCGGGAATGGTCGCCTCGGCCCGAATGGCCGGTTCCGGCGGCAGATCACCACCGGGAGACTCCTGAACCAGGGACCACACCACCGATCCGGTCTCCGCCGAACCTTCGGCAACGCTGGTCCGCTCCTCATAGAAGATCGCCTTCTGTCCCACGGGAACGGCCTCGGCGGCCTCCGGCGATTGCGGGCTCTCGCCCGGCGTCGATGCGGCGACCGACGTGCCCTCGCCGATCGTGGCCGGGCTGCCTGACGGGCCCTCGTCGACCTCCGATCCGTCCGGCATGAGGCGCTGGGTGAACTTCTCGGGCCCCTCGTTGGCCGCACCGTCCTCCTGCCCGTCGGTCGCAGGTGCGCTCTCCTGCGGCGTCGCCGGAGTAGCCGGTGGCGCGCTTTGCGGCTGCGTGCCGCTCTGCGCCTCGCCCTCGGTTGCATTGCCGGCCGGCACGTCGCTCTGCGGCGCACCGTCGGCGGTCGCATCGTCGGCGGTCGCATCGTCGCCCGCGGGCGCCACATCGACCGGCGCACCCGGGTCCTGAAGGCTGGCAACGAACGCGTTGATGCCGTCCTTGTTGAGCCACGCCGCGTAGCCGCCGGCCGCGGCAAGAAGCAGGACGAGTCCGGCGACGATCAACCCGGTACGCGACCGGCGCGGCACGTCGGCGTCATCCGCATGGGTGTCTTCGGCATGGGTCGGCGAAGAAGACGGGTGTGGATCGGCGGCAATGTCGGTGAGGGCCGCCTCATCATGCGCGCTCGGCATGTGATCATCCGCAACAACGACATCTTCGTCCGCGGTGGAAACCTCGTCCGCGCCGGAAACCTCATCGGCGGCGCGGGGATCCGCGATCGCCTCCTCGTCGGAAACGTCCTCCACGGGTTCTTCGACGGGATCCGCCGGTTCCTCGTCGGGAACCGGCTTGAACCATGGCTTGTGTTCGACCAGCCCCTCGTCCGCCGCCGCGGCTGCTTCCGCATCGCCCTCATGCGCACGGTCGCTCGGCTTGGTGGTCGCGAGCTCATGGAACAGTTCGTCAAGCTCGTTCAGGGGATCGGAGGCTTCGGGCTCCACAGGGGCATATTCGGCCTCGATCGTCCTGATGGCATCTTCGAGCGCCTGACGCTGACGGTCGGCGGCAGCCGCAGGTGGCGGCGGATTGAGCGCCGCCAGCTTGGCCTCGATGGTATTCCTGGCCTTCTGGTAAACCTTGTCGCGGATTTCCGGCGTGTTTTCGCCCAATCCACCTATGGTTTTCCTCAGAACCGCTACGAAATCCGCCATTCGATGCCGACCTGCGTTGTCCTTCTTGTGGCCGAAGCGGGATTTCCCGCCAACTCCCTGTTCTCCAAACTAATCTTGAAAGGGGTCCGTCACAAGTATCGTGTCCTCACGCTCGGGACTCGTGGAAAGAAGCGCCACCGGCGCGCCGATGAGTTCTTCGACGTGGCGCACATATTTGACGGCCTGGGCCGGCAGATCGGCCCAGCTTCGCGCGCCGGCCGTGGTCTCCTTCCAGCCCTCGAGCGTCTCGTAGATCGGCTCGACGCGCGCCTGCGCGCTCTGGCTGGCTGGAAGGTAGTCGATTTCCTTGCCGTCCAGCCTGTAGCCGGTGCAAATCTTGATCTCGTCGAGCCCGTCCAGAACGTCGAGCTTGGTGAGCGCGATGCCGTTGATGCCGTTGACGGCGACCGCCTGGCGCACCAGCACCGCGTCGAACCATCCGCAACGGCGCTTGCGGCCGGTCACCGTTCCGAATTCGCGGCCCTGCTCGCCGAGGAAATTACCGATCTCGTTGTCCTGCTCGGTCGGAAACGGGCCCTCGCCGACGCGCGTTGTGTAGGCCTTGGTGATGCCCAGCACATAACCGATCGCTCCCGGCCCGACGCCGGAGCCGGTGGCGGCCTGTCCGGCGATCGTGTTGGACGAGGTGACGAAAGGATAGGTGCCGTGGTCGATGTCGAGCAGCGTTCCCTGCGCGCCTTCGAACAGGATGCGTGAACCCGACCGCCGCGCGTCGTCAAGCACCTTCCAGACCCGGTCCATGTAGGGCAGCACTTTGTCTGCGATCGTGGTCAGCTCGGCCATGGCGTCGTCGTGCGACACCTCCGAATGCCCCAGACCACGGCGCAACGCATTGTGGTGGGTCAGGAGCCGGTCGACCTTGCCCGCAAGCGTCTCCTTGTTGGCCAGATCCATGACCCGGATGGCGCGCCGGCCGACCTTGTCCTCATAGGCCGGACCGATGCCGCGACGGGTGGTGCCGATCTTGGTTCCGGAATTCGACGCCGCATCTTCCCGGAAACCGTCGAGTTCCCTGTGCAGCGACAGTATGAGCGCCGTGTTCTCGGCAATCTTCAGATTTTCGGGCGAAATATCGACGCCGAGCTCGCGCAGCTTCTCGACTTCGGCCGCGAAGGCGTGCGGGTCGAACACCACGCCATTGCCGATGACCGACAGTTTGCCCGGCCGCACCACGCCCGAAGGCAGAAGCGAAAGCTTGTAGACCTTGCCGTCGACGACGAGCGTGTGGCCGGCATTGTGGCCGCCCTGGAATCGCACCACGATGTCGGCTCGCTCCGACAGCCAGTCAACGATCTTGCCTTTGCCCTCATCGCCCCATTGCGAACCGACGACCACCACATTGGCCATGGATGAATTCCTCTTTTGCAGGCGGAACGACTGTCTCGTCCCGCTGAATTGACAGGCCTCTATAGCGAGCCAATGCGCCAAGTGCGACCTTTCTTTGGCCGATCAGGCCCAACTAATTCTACCGCTGGCGGCATTTACAGCCTGCGGCGAGACATCTACTTGCGGCGCACACGCACTATCGATGGTAGCCATGAACCGCCAGGCCTATGTTTTTCTGCTGCTGACGACGCTTTTCTGGGGTGGCAACGCGGTGGCTGGAAAGCTGGCCGTCGGCCACGTCTCCCCCATGCTCTTGACCTCGGCGCGCTGGGGAATTGCCGCTCTCGGGCTGGCGCTCATCGGATGGCGTCAGCTCGCCAGAGACTGGAGCGTGGTGCGCCATCACCTGCCGGCTCTGGTCGGACTGGGTTTTGTCGGCTTCTCGGCCTTCAACATCGCTCTTTATTCGGCGGTTCAATATACCACTGCCGTCAACGTCAGCATCGAGCAGGCCGGCATTCCGATGCTCATCTTCGCGGCCAATTTCATCCTGTTCCGCCTGCGCGTCTCGCCCGGTCAGATCGTCGGCTTCTTCCTGTCCCTCGCCGGCATCGTCTTGACCGCGAGCAATGGCGACCCGGTCGAATTGCTGCGTTTGAATGTGAACGTCGGCGACGCACTGATGCTGCTCGCCATCATCGTCTATGCCGGCTACACGATCGCCCTGCGGTTTCGTCCGCCCATTCACTGGCTCAGCTTCATGATCGTGCTGTCCACCTCCGCCTGCCTCTTGTCGATCCCCTTCGCAATCGGCGAACACTGGGCGGGCGCAACGGTCTGGCCCACCACGCAGGGCTGGGTCGTGCTCGCCTATACCGCGCTGTTTCCCTCGATCCTGGCACAGATATTCTATGTGCGCGGCGTCGAGCTGATCGGCTCCAACCGCGCCGGCCTGTTCATCAACCTCGTCCCGGTCTTCGGCACGCTGCTGGCGGTCCTGATCGTCGGCGAGCCGTTCCACGCCTACAACGGCGTGGCACTGGCCCTCGTGCTGGGCGGCATCTGGCTGGCCGAGCACAGCGGCCGCAGGATGGAAGCACAGCAGGCCCGCTGAAACAGAAAAAGGCGCGGCCGGAACCGCGCCTTTCAATCTGCCTGCAGATCGGTCGGGATCAGAAGCCGTTCACGTCGAACTGCAGCGGCTTGGCCGAGATGATCTGGTCGGTGGCAAGCAGTTCCTCGATCACCTTCGCCGGGATCTGCTCGTCGAGATAGAGCAGCGCGATCGCATCGCCTCCCGGCGCGGTCCGTCCGAGCTGGAAATTCGCGATGTTGACGCCGTTCCGCCCGAGAACGCTGCCCAGGAGGCCGATGATGCCTGGCGTGTCCAGGTTCGTCGTATAGAGCATGTGCTGGCCCACTTCGGCATCGAGATTGATGCCCTTGATCTGGATGAAGCGGGGCTTGCCGTCGGAGAACACCGTGCCGGCAATGGTGCGGGTCTTGCTCTTGGTCTTCACCGTCAGCTTGATATAGCCATCGAAGACGCCCGACTTGTCGCGCTTGACCTCCGACAGGATGACGCCGCGCTCCTTGGCCATGATCGGGGCCGACACCATGTTGACGTCGGCGACCTGCGGCCGGATCAGTCCGGCAAGCGCGGCACTGACGAGCGCGCGCGTGTTCATCGTCGCCGTCGACCCGTCAAACAGGATCTCGACCTCGCGGATCGGCTCGTCCGTCACCTGGCCGACGAAGGCTCCGAGCACTTCGGCCAGCTTGACGAAAGGCTTCAGGCGCGGCGCCTCCTCGGCCGTGATCGAGGGCATGTTGATGGCATTGGAGACCGCGCCCTTGACCAGATAGTCCGACATCTGTTCGGCCACCTGAATGGCGACATTCTCCTGCGCTTCGCTGGTGGAGGCGCCCAGATGCGGCGTGCAGACGACATTGTCGAGGCCGAACAGCGCGTTCTCCGTCGCCGGCTCCACCTCGAACACATCGATGCCCGCGCCGGCGACCTTGCCGCTCTTGAGCGCGGCCACCAGATCGGCCTCCACGACGAGGCCGCCACGGGCGCAGTTTATGATGCGCACGCCATCCTTCATCTTGGCGATCGCCGCGGCATTGATGACGTTGCGCGTTTTGTCGGTCAGCGGCGTGTGAAGCGTGATGAAGTCGGCCCGGGCGAACAGTTCATCCAGTTCCACCTTCTCCACGCCGAGTTCGCCGGCACGCTTTTCCGACAGGAACGGGTCGAAGGCGACGACATGCATCTTGAGCCCGACGCCACGCATCGCAACGATCGAGCCGATATTGCCGCAACCGATGATGCCCAGCGTCTTGCCGGTAATCTCCACGCCCATGAAGCGGTTCTTCTCCCACTTGCCGGCATGGGTCGAGGTGTTGGCCTGCGGGATCTCGCGAGCCAGCGCGAACATGAGCGCTATGGCGTGTTCTGCGGTCGTGATCGAATTGCCGAAGGGCGTGTTCATCACGATGATGCCGCGCCGCGAGGCGGCGGGAATATCGACATTGTCGACGCCGATGCCGGCCCGGCCGACGACCTTGAGATTTTCCGCGGCTGCGATCAGCTTCTCGGTCACCTTGGTGGCCGAACGGATGGCAAGACCATCATACTGGCCGATGATCTCGGCCAGCTTCTCCTTGTCCTTGCCGACGTCGGGCAGATAGTCGACATCGACGCCGCGGTCCTTGAAGATCTGGACGGCGGTCTCGGAAAGCTTGTCGGAAACGAGTACGCGAGGCATCAAAATGCTCCTTGCATGGGTCGGGCGCCATACCTCCACGGATCTGGAAGTTCGTCGCGCAACGACGGGATGATTTTCTGTTCTGAAAGACCGGAGGGCCGACGCGCCCATCCGGCATGCATCAACGTTCGCGGCCTCCCGTGAGCGGGAGGCCGGCACGGGTCAGGCAGCGGCCTTCAGGGTCGCCTTCTGATTGGCGAAGGCCCAGTCGAGCCAGGGCATCAGCGCCTCGAGGTCGGACGTCTCGACCGTCGCGCCGGCCCAGATCCTGAGGCCAGCCGGCGCATCGCGGTATGCGCCGATGTCGTAGGCCACCCCCTCCTTGTCGAGAGCGGCCACCATGCCCTTGGCGAAGGCTGCCTGCGCATCCTTGTCGAGCGCGAGGAATTCATCGTCGACGATCGACAGGCAGACCGAGGTGTTGGAGCGCGTCGCCGGATCGACCGCCAGATGTCCGGCCCAGGCGCTGGCGGACACGAAACGGTCGATGACGGCAAAGTTGGCGTCGGCCCGTGCGATCAGGCCGTCGAGCCCCCCGACCGACTTCGCCCAGTCGAGCGCGTCGAGGTAATCCTCCACGCACAGCATGGAGGGCGTGTTGATGGTCTCGCCCTTGAAGATGCCCTCGATCAGCTTTCCGCCCTTGGTCATGCGGAAGATCTTCGGCAGCGGCCAGGCGGGCGCATAGCTCTCGAGCCGTTCGACGGCGCGCGGGCTGAGGATGAGGACGCCATGTGCGGCCTCGCCGCCCAGAACCTTCTGCCAGGAGAAGGTGACGACGTCGAGCTTGGCGAAATCGAGCCTCTGGGCGAAAGCCGCTGAGGTGGCGTCGCAAATGGTCAGGCCCTGGCGATCGGCCGGGATGAAGTCGCCGTTGGGCACCCGCACGCCGGATGTCGTACCGTTCCAGGTGAAGACCACGTCGCGCGAGAAGTCGATCTGCGAGAGGTCCGGCAGCGCACCGTAATCGGCCTCGATGCGGCGGACATCTGTCAGCTTGAGCTGCTTGATCACATCGGTGACCCAACCGGATCCGAAGGACTCCCAGGCCACCATGTCGACGCCGCGCTCACCGAGCAGCGACCACAACGCCATCTCGACCGCTCCGGTATCGGAGGCGGGAACGATGCCGATGCGGTAATCGGCGGGCACCTGCAATATTTCGCGTGTGCGCTCGATCGCGTCGGCCAGCTTGGTCTTGCCGATCTTGGCGCGATGCGAGCGACCGAGCGCGGCACCCTTCAGCGCCTCCAGCGACCAGCCGGGACGTTTTGCACAGGGACCTGAAGAAAAATTGGGGTTTGCCGGACGGAGTCCGGGCTTCAAGATATTCGTCATTGTATCCTATCCTTCCAGATAGCTCGCCCCTCGGTGGGGAGGGGTGGCCCACGGACGGCGATATTGGGTTGGCCGGTTGGCGTCAAGAAAAAATTCGTGGCCGCGACGGGAAGGAGCGCCGGCGAGACGCCATGCATCGGGACGCCGTCCACAAATGCAAAGGGCGGACCGAAGCCCGCCCTTGTCCTCATACAGATGTTCGCGTGATGGTTACCAGAGATCGTAGCGCAGCCCCACCTTCACCTGGTGGTAATCGAAGCCGTCCTCGACGGTGAAGGTCGTGCTGTCGATGTAGTTCATGTCCGGCGAGCTGAGATATTGATAGCCGACATCAAGCGACAGATTCTGCGTCATGAGATAGCTGGCGCCGGCGGTCAGCGCATAGGCGAACTTGGTCTGGCGCTCCGAGATTTCGTCGCTGAGGCCAAGCGACGGGACAGTGACTGCCAGGGACTGTTTGGAGGTCAGCAGGCCGATACCACCGCCGACATACGGAGTGAACCCGGCGATGGTTCCAAGGTCGAGATAGGCGTTGACCATGCCGCCGAGAACCCAGTTTTCCGCTTCCAGGGAAACGGTGCCGTCATTGTAGTTCCACTCGTCGCGACCGACATAGTTGAAGGTCACGTCGCCGCGCAGCATGTCGCTGAAATGGTAGCCGACACCCAACATGCCACCGAAACGCTGGTTGTCCGTCGCCACACCGTCCAGCACGAAGTCATACTCGGAGTCGTTCACATTGTAGGTGAGATCTCCGCGCAGGTACCATCCCGAACCGACTTCGACCGGCACGTATTCCGGCGCCTCGTCGACATAGATCGGCGGCTCGTAGTCCGCTGCCATCACAGGCGCCGAGACACCCGCGACAAGAAGGGTCGACGCCGCAAATTGCAGAAGCAGTTTCATAGAGTTACCCCCAAATTGCCTGGAGAGCAGGAGCCTGCCCCGGCCCGCCCCGCCGCTGTTGTGACGAGCAGTGTTAACCATAGTGGTTAAGTCAGGGTTAAGGTTAAGCGCCCGGTTGAAAATTCCTCTTGCGGACATCGTGCAGCGTGCAAAAAAAGGCCCCGCAGTCGGGGCCTTTTCCGTTTTTCCGTTGGAGAATGGATCAGTTGAAGAGATAGCGTACGCCAAACTTGACGTCGTGCGACGTCAGGTCGTTGAAGACGAACCCGTCATTGGGAATGTCCCATGCGGGATCGTCGTTCAGCATCGGACCCGTCCTGCCATCGCCGAGATTGACGTAGCTGTATCCCAGATCGAAGGTGACGTTGTCGGTGACCTGGAAGCCCAGACCGGCGTGCAATGCCCAGGCGAATTCCCAGCTCGGGTCGGAGGCGGCACGGGCCGCACCGCTGCTCAGAACATTGACGTCGCGCAGATTGGAGATCGTGTTGCGCGACGCGCCTATGCCTGCCCCGAGATAGGGCTTGATGCCGCCAAAGTCGCCCAGATCGGCGTAAGCATTGGCCAGCACGAGCCATTCGGACTTCTTGGCCGTGAAATCGTTGGTCGTCGTCACGCCGCCGACCGTTTTCCAGTCGAGCGCATAGAAATCCGCCTTGCCGCGATACTCGACCGTGACGTCGCCGCGCAGAAAGTCGTTGAACTGGTAGCCGACGCCGACGCCAGCCAGTGGCGATGAGGCGAAGCTGCCGCTGTCGTGCCAGCCATAGGCCTCGATCGCCGGCTGGAGATAGAGATCCGATGTGATCCCGTCGAAATCCTGATTGGTCATGCCGAGATAACCGCGCAGATACCAGCCGCCAACTGCGACTGCCGCCGGTGCCGGATCGATCACGACCGGATCGATGATGTCGGCAGAAAATGCCTGTGTGGCGCTGGCTGTCAGGATCACGCCCGCAAGCGCGCAGTGCGTGTACTTCATCATGGAAAACTCCCCACCGTCTTGCCCGACAGCACATGCCGGGCCCCAATGCTCGTAGGGGAAGATGGGGAAGAGAGGTTAAGGCCCGCTTAACCGTATCCGTTTACCACGAATCGGCACCGAGGCGCGACAATATGTCCTTTCCGCCGCAGTCGATCGAAGCGATTGGGATCACGCATTCGCTTTCGAAACGTTGGCGCGCCAGGCCATTATTGTGGAACACGGGCGGGGCCTGCTTTATGGCGCCTGTCAGGCGGCCGTGCGGACTTCGGCGATGGCGCCGACGATGTCGTCGACCACCTTCTCGACCAGAGTGCTGTCGTCGCCTTCGGCCATGACGCGGATGAGCGGTTCGGTTCCCGAGGGCCGGATGACCAGCCGGCCAGCACCGCCCAACCGCTCGCGCGCATCCTTGATGGCCGCCTTGACCCGCGCATTCTCGAGCGGCTTGCCGCCGGCGAACCGGACGTTCTTGAGCAGTTGCGGCACAGGCTCGAAACGTCGGCAGACTTCGCTCGCCGGCCGGTTGGACCGCTTGACGCAGGCAAGCACCTGCAGGGCGGAGACCAGACCGTCGCCGGTAGTGGAGAAATCGGACAGAACGACGTGGCCGGACTGTTCGCCGCCGACATTGAACCCGTGGGCCCGCATGTGCTCGACAACATAGCGGTCGCCGACCTTGGTGCGCGCAAGAGTCAGGCCGAGATCATTGATATGCCGTTCCAGTCCGAGATTGGACATGACCGTCGCGACCAGCCCGCCGCCCGTCAGCTTGCCATTGTTGTGCCAGGTCTCCGCGATCAGCGCCATGATCTGGTCGCCGTCGACGACGGTGCCGTTCTCGTCTACGATAACCATGCGGTCGGCATCGCCGTCGAGCGCGATGCCGATGTCGGCGCGCACCTCGTGCACCTTCTTGCACAGGCTCATCGGATGGGTCGAACCGCAGTCCTCGTTGATGTTGAGGCCGTTCGGCTCGTCATTGATGGCGATCACTTCGGCTCCAAGTTCCCACAAGGCGGCCGGTGCCACTTTGTAGGCGGCGCCATTGGCGCAATCGATGACGATACGCAGGCCCGCCAGCGACATGGAACGCGGCAGGGTGCGCTTGGCGAACTCGATGTAGCGGTCGTGCACGCCGTCGATGCGCTTCGCCCGTCCGAGCCCTTCCGAGGTCGCCAGTTCGGCGTGAAGATCCTTGTCCAGCATGGACTCGATCCGCGCCTCGATCTCGTCGGACAGCTTGTAGCCGTCAGGACCGAACAGCTTGATGCCGTTGTCGTAAAACGGATTGTGCGAGGCCGAGATCATGACACCAATGTCGGCCCTGAGCGAGCGGGCGAGCATGGCGACTGCCGGCGTGGGAACGGGCCCGAGCAGAAAGACGTCCATTCCGGCGGCGCAGAAGCCGGACACGAGCGCGTTTTCGAGCATGTAGCCCGACAGGCGCGTATCCTTACCGAGCACGACCCGATGGCGATGGCTGCCGCGCTGGAATGACAGGCCGGCCGCCATGCCGACCTTCATGGCTACCTCGCCGGTCATCGGAAAGGAGTTGGCCCGCCCCCGGATCCCATCCGTACCGAAATAGCGTCTCGACATCACACTTGTGTCCCCAAACCAGTTTCACCCCTCTGCCGGTTCTTGCACAGGCACGGGGCGGTAAAGAATCACTTTATATGAGCCGGTGTAACCGATCATTGACGCCAAGCGATGCCTGGATTCAAGGTATACAAACGGTTAAGTGCGGCCCGCGATCCCTTCATGCAGCCAGGCTAGAAATTCTTGACGACAAGAACGCGGCCGATTTCGGGCACGGCCTTGTCGAACGGCCGGCAGGTTTTCGTGCATTCCAAGACAATGCAGCCAAGCGGCAATCACGCGCCGCCCGACTATTCAAGCTGCTCCGGCAACGGCTTCGAATCTCAAATCACGAGATTGGAGGCTCGGCCACTCCCAAGTCCGCGCCGGCAAGCGCCCTGCGCAACTGCTGGAAGCGGCCGAGCCGAGGAGAAGAACTGCCCCCAAAGCGACATTCCAACGTCGCTTCCCCCCGCGCCAGTCGCCCCGCGATTCGAGTTGTTCCCGGCAGCTCGGTTGCGACATTGGTCATCGCACAGCTCTCCTCCTGTTCTTGTACCTCCCCTCGATTTCGTGCCAACGGTGCTTCGATCGTTGCCGGGTGTCAAGATAAATGAAACAGTTTCACTTATGAGCCGTCACGAACGCCCCACCCAGCCCAGGCAAGAGCGGGCGCATCGAACCCGCGCCCACCTGCTGAAGACTGTGGAGACACTCGCTGCCGCCGAAGGCGCCGAGGCCGTCACGACGACGCGCGTTGCCGCCGAGACCGGCGTAGCCGTCGGCACGATCTACCGCTATTTCGATGATCGC
Organism: Mesorhizobium sp.; assembly: GCA_963966365.1. Lineage (GTDB taxonomy): Bacteria > Pseudomonadota > Alphaproteobacteria > Rhizobiales > Rhizobiaceae > Mangrovimarina > Mangrovimarina plasticivorans. The sequence goes on from CAWZZC010000005.1 coordinate 164,378, forward strand.
GAGGCGATGTTGCTGGAAGCATACGACGCGACGGTGACCCGCATAGTCAGGCGGATCGAGGCCGCATTCGAAGCACTCCCGCAAAGCCTGGGTGCCGGCGAAGCGGCGGTGCATCTTCTTCAACGCTATATCGAGGCAGCCGAGGCGATTCCGGCCCATGCCGCCCTGCTCAAGGCGATGCGCGCCATCCGCCCGATCGAAGCCGGTCAGGCCGGCAACAACGAAACGACGATCATCGATGACCTGATCGCGCCCTTCCTGACGCGCTACACCACGGCACCGATCGATGCCGAACGCCTGCAGTTCATGAGCGTGATGGTCGGCACGATGGTCGATCTTTACCTGGTGACGCCCGAAGGCGCGCCGCGCGTGGCCCTGCGCGCCGAGATCGAGGCGCATGTCGCCCTGATGGTGGAGAGGATTTTTGCCGATCGATGAGCCCGGACCAGTTCCGCCATGTTGTTGATCTGACGGTCTGGATCCGAGCACGATGCGGCGCCGGTCCGCGTCGACACTCGCTTGCTTCACGCAACGCCGGGACAGCGAATGCGGCCTGCAATCGGCCGCAAGCGCTGGGCGGGATACGCCTTACCCCTGCGGCTGGGGCTCCAGGCCGGCGTCGGGCTCTTCGCCACCCTTCTTGTCCTGCTTGCGCGCGCCGGTCTTGGGCACCGCGGAACCGCGTGACGGCGGGGTGTCGTCTCCGAGATCGCGCGAAGGCTTCTCGCCCTTGATCAGGGCCTGGATCTCGTCGCCCGAAAGGGTCTCGTATTCGAGCAGTCCCTCGGCAATCGCCACCCAGTCCTTCTTCTTCTTGGTCAGGATGTCACGCGCCGTGGCATATGCCTCGTCGATCAGACGGCGCACCTCGCTGTCGATCTTCTGCTGGGTTTCTTCCGACATGTTCTGGTGGCGCGCCACGGAATGGCCGAGGAAGACCTCTTCCTGGTTTTCGCCATAGGCAACCTGACCGAGTTCGTCGGAAAAGCCCCACTGCGTCACCATGGCACGGGCGAGCTTGGTCGCCTGCTCGATGTCGGAGGAAGCACCCGAGGTGATGTTCTCCTTGCCGAACTTGAGCTCCTCGGCAACGCGCCCGCCCATCATGATCGCGAGCCGCGAGACCATCCACTTGTAGCTCATGGAGTAGCGGTCGCCCTCGGGCAACTGCATCACCATGCCGAGCGCGCGGCCGCGCGGGATGATGGTTGCCTTGTGGACCGGATCGGCCTTCGGCACGTTGAGCGCCACGATGGCATGGCCGGCCTCGTGATAGGCGGTGAGTTCCTTTTCCTCCTGGGTCATGGCATGCGAACGGCGTTCGGCACCCATCATCACCTTGTCCTTGGCGTCCTCGAACTCGGCCATGGTGACGAGGCGCTTGTTGCGCCGTGCCGCCATCAGCGCCGCCTCGTTGACGAGATTGGCGAGATCGGCGCCGGAGAAGCCCGGCGTTCCGCGTGCCAGAACCTTGAGGTCGACATTCGGCGCCAGCGGCACGTTGCGCACATGGACCTTGAGGATCTTCTCGCGGCCGACGATGTCCGGGTTGGGCACGACCACCTGGCGGTCGAAACGGCCGGGCCGCAGGAGCGCCGGGTCGAGCACGTCGGGCCGGTTGGTTGCCGCAATCAGGATGATGCCTTCGTTGGCCTCGAAGCCGTCCATCTCGACAAGCAGCTGGTTCAGCGTCTGCTCGCGCTCGTCATTGCCTCCGCCGAGCCCGGCGCCGCGATGACGGCCGACAGCGTCGATCTCGTCGATGAAGATGATGCAGGGCGCGTTCTTCTTGGCCTGTTCGAACATGTCGCGCACCCGGCTTGCGCCCACGCCGACGAACATCTCCACGAAGTCCGAACCGGAGATGGTGAAGAAGGGAACATTGGCCTCGCCGGCCACGGAGCGGGCAAGCAGGGTCTTGCCGGTTCCGGGAGGGCCGACAAGCAGAACGCCGCGCGGGATCTTGCCGCCGAGGCGCTGGAACTTTTGCGGATCGCGCAGGAACTCGACGATCTCCTCAAGATCTTCCTTGGCTTCGTCGACACCCGCGACGTCCTGGAACGTTACCCGGCCATGCGCTTCCGTCAGCAGCTTCGCCTTCGACTTGCCGAACCCCATGGCGCGCCCCGATCCCGACTGCATCTGGCGCATGAAGAAAATCCATACGCCGAGGATCAGGATCATCGGCAGCCAGGAGATGAGATAGCCGAACAGGCTGTTGGAACCATCCGATTCAGGCCGCGCATTGATCGTCACGCCCTTGTCCTCGAGCCTCTGCACGAGCGACGGATCGCCGGGCGAATAGGTCTGGAAGGACTGGCCGCCGTCAGAATAGGAGCCCGTGATGCGATCGCCCGAGATCGTGACGGACTTCACCCGGCCCGAGCCGACCTCCTGAATGAACTCCGAATAGGCGATCTCGCGCGTGTTGCCGCGCTGCTGCGGCGTCTGGAAAAGATTGAACAGCGCGATCAGCAGTACGGCGATGATCGCCCAGAGCGCGAGGTTGCGATAATTTGGATTCATCGGCGGGTCCCATGCACGCTCCGAGCGGTGCGCGCGTCTTCGAGTGGATATATCGATCTTAACATAGGGAGAGCTCCGGTCCTTGCCAAGCCGGACGCGTTTGTTGGGTTAAGCACATTATGCGGCATTGTGACCGGGCCATGGCGAAGGCGGGATTTCGCGGCAATGAAACAGGCGCGCAACGGCGCGCGCCGGAGCCAGATCAAAACCCGGCAGAAAGCGGATCCAAGGGGCAGGCACACGCTGCAAACAGGATGCGCCGAGCGCAATGATTTCTCCAGGCCCGCCGGCATAGCGTCGCAGGACCGGCTCCGCGGCAAGTCCTGCGCGCACCAGCGAGGCGGGCGGACCGGCATGGTCGCTGGCGCATTCAGCGGCAAGCATCACGCCTGCCGCCTCGACGACACACCCCGGCGGCAGCGGCTCCTTGCCGGCAAGCCGGTAGCGGCCATCCCATACGGTCCCGAGCATGGCCGGCATCGTTCCCGTCCAGCCGGCGCGGCGTTCACGATAAAGATATGTGCCCGTCCTGCGATGGTCGAGAACCGCCGCGCCAAGTGTCGAACGAAAGGGGCCCGCCGTGAGCCGCCGTCGCAATTGCCCGGCCCGCTCGGCGGAAGCCATCTGCTCGCGCCCGCCGACCGAGGCCAGCAGGATCCGCAGGGCGAGGTCTCCCGCGGTAGCTTCGGCATCGGCGATGGCCGGATCGAGTTCGACCAGACCCGGCGCGGCAAGATGCGCGCATCCTGCGATGAGAGCCGCGGCCGCCGTTCCTTCCGCGAGACGCTCGCGCGCCGCATGATCGGCCAGCGCAATCATTTCATCGCGCAGGCGCGCCCCGCCTGGTCCTGAGAGTGCCTGCCGCGCGCGTACCCGCTCGCTGGCCGTGTCGGCATTGCTTGGGTCATCGATCCAGCCCACGCCGTTCGCCTGGAGCAAGTCGCGCAGATCGGAACGTTCCACGGTCAGCAGCGGCCGCACGATCCATATCTCACCGTCATACAGCGTCACGGCCGCCATGCCGGCAAGGCCGCGACCGTCGCCGCGTCGGCGGCGCATGTGGACCGTCTCGGCCTGGTCGTCGCGGGTGTGCCCGGTGAAGATCAGTCTGGCGCCGACCCTGCGGGCCGCCTCGCCCAGCAGACGGTAGCGGGCCTCGCGCGCCTGAGCCGACACGCCCGCTACCGGTTTGTCGCCCGTCCAGCGCAGCGTCCGATGGACAATGCCGCGCCCGGCGCAGAATTCTGCCACCTGGCGCGCTTCGACGGCTGCTTCCGGCCGCAATCCATGATCGACCGTTACCGCGAGAAGCGTGACCCGTGGGGCCGTACGCTGCAAGATGTCGTGGAGGAGAAGGAGGAGGGCCGTGGAATCGCTGCCACCGGAGACGGCGGCAATGACCGTTTCACCGGTCAGGAAATCCAATCCGTCGAAGAGGCCGGCGAGTTGCGCCGCATTCGGTCCGTTCAGCAACCGGCAAGCGCCTGTTCCTGCTTGATGCGATCCTTCAGCGCAACGCTCAGCGTGTTGTAGCGCTTGCCGATCTCGGAATAGGTGGCGCAAGCGACGTCGCGCTGGTTGAGCGCGGCCAGCGAGATGCCGAGCTTCAACAGCATTTCGGGGGCCTTGGGCGAGTCCGCATAGTCCTGGCTTGCGGCCAGGAACACCTCGGCCGCATCGCGATAGCGTTCCATGCCGAGCAACGCCTCGCCCAGCCAGTAATGGGAGTCGGCAGCCTTCGGATCGTCGGGAAAGCGCTCGATATGCTCCCGGAATCCGGCCTCCGCGGTTCCATAATCCCCCGACAGGATGAACTCATAGGAATTGCGGTAGAGCTCGTCCGGGCTGTCGGTGCGCGGCAGCGCGGCAACGACCGTATCGTCGCTGCCGTTGGAGCCCGCTTTCGGCGCGGTGCCCGAACCCGCCACGCCGGGCAAGGCGCCGTCGCTGGTGATCGCCCCGCCCGTGGGATTGCCGTCGGCGTCGAAGGTGATCGAGCCGAGCGTTCTGGGCGGCTCGCCAGGTGCGGCGCCTCCGCTCGCCGGCGGCGCATCGTCCTGCTGAGCGCCCGCGACGTCGCGCTGCCGTGACGCCGTGCCGGTGCCGGCATCGGTTCGCCGGTCTTCCAGCTGCTGCAGGCGGAACTCGTTGTCCTCCTGCATCTTGCGCACCTCATCCTGCATCTGCAGGATCAGGAAGTTGAGCTCTTCGAGCCGGCCGTTGAGTTGTCGCACCTGCTCTTCGAGCGCCGTGATGCGCGGATCGCTCGTCTGCACCCGCACGAGCGGTTGCTCCGCTCCTCCCGACAGGGGCGGACCGCTGAATGCATGGCCCTGAAACAGGGTCGGGCCTGCGGCCAGCGATTGCGTCACCAGGATCGGCATGGCGACGAAAGCCAAAATTGAGGACCTGAGATTCATGTCTGTCTCGCCGTGGAAATAGATAGGGTCCCGCGGAACCCGCCGGACCATATCAGGCAAGCCGAGTTCGGCCAAATTTTGATTGGCGTCTCCGCCTGCCAAAACCGGACGTCCGAAAACGACGAAAGGGCGGTCCGTAAACCGCCCTCGCCCATGGCTGCCGACATGGTTCGGATCAGCTTCCGGCCCCGCCCGGAAGGACGGTGACGGCGCGCCGGTTCTGCGACCAGCAGGAGATGTTGTCGCACACGGCGACCGGACGCTCCTTGCCGTAGGAAATCGTCTTCAGCCGGCTGGCTGGGATGCCCTGCGAGATCAGGAAATCGCGGGCTGCAGCGGCGCGGCGGGCGCCAAGCGCCAGGTTGTATTCGCGCGTGCCGCGTTCGTCGGCGTGGCCCTCGATCGTGATGGGGGAATAGTTCGGATACTGCTTCAGCCACTGCGCCTGCTTCGCCAGGGTCTGCTGCGCGTCGGCGCGGACGATGGACGAGTCGGTGTCGAAGAAGATCCGATCGCCGACATTGACCGTGAAATCCTGGGTCGAGCCGGGGGTCGCCGAGCCCAGTCCGAGATCGGCGGCGTTGTTGGGGATATTGTTCTTCGACGCACAGCCTGCGACGGCGAGCGCGGCAAACAATGCGATGACGGCAGGGGTCTTGGTGAGTGCTGCGATACGGCGCATGGCCGCCTCTCCTTCCCGATTGGGCGTTTCGTTCAAAAATCAGTAACCACAACTCGGTTAACCGAGCGCAAACAAACACGGTAAAAAAAGTCTTGCGGTGTCCACCCTTGACCGTGCTTGAAACGAGTTTCCGACTCGGGACACTAGGCCCAAATGGGGCGGAAACGCGGCGGCGCGCCGCCCTATTCGAGCAGCGGCGACCAGGCCGGATCCGAAGCAAAGTTGGGCGTGGGGATCGGTTGCTGATTGCGTCCCGTCAGATCGATGGAGTAGAGGCGCGGCCCGCCCGACCCGGCAGCTTCGCGGAAGAACATCAGCACCCGGCCGTTCGGCGCCCAGGTCGGACCTTCCTCCAGAAAGCCCGACGACAGGATGCGCTCGCCTGAGCCGTCGGTCCGCATGACGCCGATGGCAAACTGTCCGCCCGACTGCTTGGTGAAGGCGATGAGGTCGCCGCGCGGTGACCATACCGGCGTCGAATAGGTCCCGTCGCCGAAGGAAATGCGCCGCTGGTTCGACCCGTCGGCGTTCATCACATAGATCTGCGTGCGACCGCCGCGGTCCGACGTGAACACGACCTGATTGCCGTCCGGCGAATAGGACGGCGAGGTGTCGATGGCATTGGATCCGGTCAGACGCGTGGTCGTGCGGCTTCTCAGATCAAGCGTATAGATGTTGGAGTTACCGTCGTCGCGCAGCAGGCTCATGATCACCTTCTGGCCATCGGGCGAGAAGCGGGGCGCGAAGGTCATGCCGGGAAAATTGCCGACCAGTTCGCGCTGCCCGGTCTCGATCTGCAGGAGGTAGACCTTGGGCTGCCCGCTTTCATAGGACATGTAGGTGATCTCCTGGCGGGACGGCGAGAAACGCGGCGTCAGAGCGATCGAGCGGCCGTCCGAAAGGTAGCGCACATTGGCGCCATCCTGGTCCATGATCGCAAGACGTTTCGTGCGCTGGTTCTTCGGCCCCGACTCGTCGACGAAGACGATGCGCGTGTCGAAATATCCCTTCTCTCCGGTCAGACGCTCGTAGATGGAGTCGGCGATGATATGCGCCACGCGCCGCTTGTTGGCCTGCGAGGCGAAGAACTGCTCGCCGATCATCTGCTGGCCGGCAAAAGTATCCCAGAGGCGGAATTCGGCACGCAGGCGTCCATCGGCCTCCTTCGTCACGCGGCCCGTGACCAGCGCCTGGGCGTTGATCACCTTCCAGTCCTCGAAGCGCGGCGCGACATCGGGATTGGAGATCTTCTCGATGAAGGCTCCCTTGTCGATCGGCGCAAAGAGGCCGGAGCGGCGCAGGTCGGCAGCCACGATCTCGGAAATCTCGGCTCCCGTCGCGTCGGCGGCCAAAAAGTCGGTGATGGCGATCGGCAGCGGCTCGATATTGCCCTTGTTGACGTCGATCTCGACCAGCGCCAGCGCGGGCGTCGTCAAGGCGGCCGCGAAGCCGGCCACGAGCGCGGCGGCAAGAGCCAAGGGTCTGAGGATGGTCTTCATATCAAAACCTTCTGTCTCGTCGGTTCGGGCTCAGAACATGTCGCTCGGGTCGAAGTTGACCACGATTTCGGCCCAGGTGTCGTACTTGTCGGAGGGCAGGTTGAACGGTTCGCATTTCTGGACCGCACGCACGGCCGACTCGGCGGCGATGCGCCGGGCCCCCGAGCTTCCCCCGCCCTTGATCACTTCCGGCCGCCCTTCCAGATTGCCGGATCTGTCGAGGCGGAAGCGAACGGAAACCCTCAGCGCCTCCGCGTCGTCGACGCCGGCCGGCACGTTCCAGCAGCCGCCGAGACGCTGGCGAAGCGCGTCCATCTCGCTCTGCGAAAGCTTGTCGCTGGTCTGGCTCCTGCCGCCAAGGGAGGCTTCCTGCGCCGAGCGCTTGGCTCCACCGCCGCTTGGCTTCTGCTTGTTGAGCAGCGCCGCGACCTCGTCGGCGTCGAATTCCTTTTCCTGGGATTCCGGCTGCTTTGCCTGCTTGGTCGCCGGCTTCTCGGATGTCTTGCGTTCCGGCGCCTTGGCCGTCTGCGCCTTGGGCGGCTGGGGCCGCGCCTGCGGCGCTGGCGCGCTTTGCGGCAGCTGCGCGCTCTCGGCCTCGGTGCTTTCGGGCTCAACGGCATCCGGTGCCGGGTCGGGCTTGACCTCCTGGCGCGGCTGCGGCTCGGGTTTCAGTTCGGTCGCCGGCACGGGCTCCGGCTCGCTTTCCTGCGGCTGCGCCGTCTCAGGCTCTGGCTTCGGGTCGGGCTGTGGCGCGGGTTCCGGCGAGGGCTTGGGCAGCGCGGCGGTCTCGACGGGCTTCGGCTTGGTGTCGGGCACGGGAGCGGCTTCCGTGTCGACATCGCCATCACCGACCTTGCGCGCGTCAGGCACGACATCGGGCCGCTTGGTCGGCAGGGGTGCCGGCGTCTCCGTCAGTGGCGACTTCTTGTCACCTTCCTGAATCTGGGTCAGCGTTTCGATCGGCACGATGTCGACCGGCAGCGACTCAACATCGCCTGCCTCGAAGGCAGGCGGCGCCGACAGGCTCACCAGGCCGAAGCCCAGTACCACCACATGCAGAACCGTCGATGTGACGAGGCCGGCCTTCATCTGCGATCAGCTGTCCTGTTCCTGCAAGGTCACGAGGCCGAGATTGCGGAAGCCTGCAGCCGAGATGCGCGCCATGACGCGCATGACGGTCCCGTAGTCGGCCGACTTGTCGCCGCGCACATAGATGCGTTCCTCGTACCCCGCGCGGGCGATCGCCTGCAGCTTGGCCACCACCTCGTCAATCGGGATCTCGGTTTCCTGAAGAAATATCTGCCCCTGCTGGTTGACCGACACGGTGATCGGCTGCGTGTCCGAATTCAACGCCTTGGCCTGCGTCTCGGGCAGGTCGATCGGCACGCCGACGGTCAAGAGCGGCGCCGCCACCATGAAGATGATCAGAAGCACCAGCATGACGTCGACGAACGGCGTCACGTTGATCTCCGACATCAGCCCGTGGTGACGTCCCCGCCGCCGGTGACCGCGGCCGCCACGACCGCCCGTCTGTCCAATGGACATACCCATGCGATCCGCTCCTCAGCCCTTCACAGCGACTTTTTCGTCGATCTGGCGTGACAGGATGGCCGAGAATTCATCGGCAAACCCTTCCATGCGCAGCGCCAGCTTGCCCGCATCGGATGAAAGCTTGTTGTAAGCGACGACGGCCGGAATGGCCGCCAGAAGCCCGATCGCGGTGGCCAGAAGCGCTTCGGCGATGCCCGGCGCGACGACGGCGAGATTGGTCGATTTCGATCCGGCGATCGCCTGGAAGGAGGTCATGATGCCGACCACCGTGCCGAAAAGACCAATGAACGGCGCCGCCGAGCCGACCGTTGCCAGGAAGCCCAGCCGTCCCTCGAGGCCTTCCATTTCGCGCGTCAGCGCGAGATCCATGGCCTTGTCGATCCGCGATTGCAGGGCATGCGGCGACTTGGCGCCCTTCTCGAAGCTCTTCTTCCATTCACGCATGGCAGCGACGAAGATCGAGCCCATGCCCGACGTCTTGCGCTCCGAGAGTGAACGGTAGAGCTCCTCCAGCGACTGCCCGGACCAGAAGACCTGCTCGAAGCGATTGAGGCTGGAGCGCATGCGGCCGTAGGCGATGATCTTGTCGATGATGATCGCCCACGTCCAGATCGAGGCGCCAAGCAGCCCGATCATGACCAGTTTGACGACCCAACCGGCCTGCCAGAACAGAGACCACACCGACAGGCTTGCGGTTGGCTCAGCAAGAGCGAGTGATTCCATATGACATCCTGTCCCTTAAGATTTCGAGGCGGCCGCCGCAGCGGACCCGGGCACATCATCCCCGTCGACCGGATCTGCCGCGGTCCCCGACACCACCCCGATACGCCTTCCGCGGCGTTTTCCGGTCCAATCTTGGTAAAACGAAGGCGCAGGGAATTTTCCCGAAATTAACCATGTCAGTCATGCCGCATTATGGTTAAGGATCGGTTAGGAAAACGCACCCCCGGCATCGGCGCGGCAGGCTCGGCGTCGCTCTCGGCGGCATTGTCCGGCGTGCTGGACCTCTATTCGCCGTCCGCGATCTCTGTGCGGATGAAACGCCAGTGAATTTCGCTCGTCTGGGCGAGCGCCACGTCGAGCACGATCTGCAGGTTGCGGCGCGGACCGGAAATCCCGGCAAAGAAGATGGATTCCTCGACCGTGGGCTCGATTTCCTCGCAGGAGAAGATCCAGGCCGGCGCACCGTTCGAGAACAGGACCAGCCGGTCGTCCTTGTCGCGCAGGAGTTCGATATCGGGATGGACATGGAAGCGGATCGCGGCCCGGTCCTGGCCTGCGCTGCGCGGCGGCTGGCCATTCGGCCGGCGGAACCGGTCGCTGCCACTGACGACGTCGCCATCCGCCGAAAGCGACATCTCGCGCTCGTGCACCAGCCCGAAGAGGGCGACATAGCCGTCGTGGCCGGCGGCGAACCCCTGCGACTGGTCACGGTCGGTGCGGCGCACCCGTACGCGTTTCGGCCCCGTGATCAGGGGCGTGCCGATAAGGCGCTGGATGCGGCTCGACGAGGTGAACCGGCAGGACGAGGTGTCGTTCAGTGTCGCTGTGGAATGCGCCGCCGTCGCCCGAGCCAGAACCCGGAATTCCCTCGGGCCGTAGGCATCGACGCCGGCATTGACGATAAAGGACCGCCGGTCGGCCGACATTTCGAAGGCAAGACAACCCGCATGCGCGCCTCCGGAAACCTCCACCGCACGCGGCATGCCGGTGTCGGCAATCACCGTGGTCGCGCCGGCCGAGAGGCGCTCATAGCCCGAATGTGGCGCATGCAGCAGCGGCTGCCCGACGGTATCGTCGAGACGCAGGATTGCCGCGATCCGGTCAGGAATCGTTGCTCCCATGCCGTTGAAGCGCGCCAAACTTCCATCCTCGTGGCGAAAGAACCGCAATGCCGGCAACATGCGGTCGATGGACCCCAGGAGCGCCGGCGGCGGGGTCTTGCCCTGGGTGGCATAGGTCTGGCGCAGCGGCAGCAGATCGGCCAGCAGCTCCATCACCGCCATCGGGTTGCGCGAGAAATGGCCTCCGTCGGGCAGGATCTGCCGATCGAGCTCATAGGCAAGATTGCGCGTCGCGCTGCGCAAGGTCGCCGCCGAGGCGGGAAGCGATAGTGCCGCGAAGGCGAGCGCAACGCGCGCGCGCAGCCTTTCCTCGCCGTCGGGCATGTCGGGCGTCATGGAGCGCAGGTAGCGCATCTGCACGGCCAGCGACTTGAGGAAGCTGCGGTAGAACGGAAACTCGGCTCCCTGCAGAACAACGGTCGAATGCTGCATCCAGGCGATGACACGGCGGGCGGTGACCGCCGGTTCCCAGGCGATGCCGTCGATGCGCGACCCGTACGACGCGATCCAGTCTCCGACCAGGGCGCGGGCATTCGCCGCGGCCAGCTCGGTGTCGGCTTCGCGCAGATGGCGCAGCCAGCGGAAGCCGTTGAGCGATCGCTTCCAGGCTTCGCTCGCCTCTGTGACCTCGAAGGGTGAGCGGCCACCGGTATCGACCATGCGCCCGGCAAGCGGAAAGCGTCCGAAATAGATCTCGCTGGCAATCTGCGGATCGGCGAGGCGCAGGTCGGGCGGCGCGATCAGGACGCGTTCGGGCGTGCGCCCGGCATAGCGCCAGCGATAGACCGGACCAGTGCGTATGCGCCGCCGCGCCCGCCGCCACATTTCCCTGGCGACAAGTCCCCACAAGCGCGGAGAATGTCCGGCTGCATTCGCCAATGACCGCATCCCTCGAACGAATTCTGAAAATAGCCTATATGATTCAAAGGACTCTGTGACACCTAAAAAATGCCGGCTCCGTCAGCCGAGGCGGCGAAAACGGGCCGCAAAGAATCCGTCGAGGCCGGCGAGCGCCTTGTCGGCATGCGGCAGATCGGCCGGCGTCGTGCGCAGGCGGCCCTGGCCGTCGATGAACTCATCGCAACCGGCGATCTCTCCCGGCCGCAGAGGGTCGTTTTCGAGACCCTCCGTCCCGCCAAGGAGAGCGGCGACCAGCTCTTCGCCTTCCTGCGGATCGAGCGAACAGTTGGAGAAGACGATGCGGCCGCCGGGCCGCACGAACGTCACCGCACGTTCGAGCAGCCGGCGCTGCAGTTGCGCCAGCTTTTCGATGTCGGCCGGGCTCTTGGTCCACAAGACGTCGGGGTGACGCCGCACGGTGCCGGTCGACGAACAAGGCGCATCGACCAGAACGGCATCGAACAGTGCGTCGGGTGTCCATTTGAGAAGATCTGCCTGAACGATCCCGGCGCTGAGTTTCAGCCGCTCGAGATTGGATTGCAGCCGCTTCAGCCGGTTTGCCGAGATATCGACCGCCGTGACCTCGGCCCTAGCCAGCGCGAGTTGCGCGGTCTTTCCGCCTGGCGCCGCGCACAGATCGGCGACCCGCAGACCGGCGACGTCGCCAAGCATGCGCGCCGGCAGGCTGGCCGCAGCATCCTGGACCCACCATTCGCCCTCGCCGAATCCCTCGAGTTCGGCCACCGGACCGGCAAGCCGCGCTACCCGTACCGTCCCCGTGGGCAGCACGATCCCGCCGAGTTGCTCGGCCCAACCCGCCGGATCGGCCTTGACGGTGAAATCGACCGGCGCCTCGCTGCGATGAAGGTCGAATATGGCCCGCGCCCTATCCGGCCCGTATGCGGCGGTGAGCCGCTCAACGAACCAGTCCGGCGCATCCACGGTTTCCTCAAGCACCTTGGGCAGAGAGCGTTCCTTGCGCCGAGCCACTTCGCGCAGGACCGCATTGACCAGGCCGGCAAAGCGCGCCGTGCGCGGATCGGCGCGCGCGTGGCTGACCGCCAGGTTGACCGCCGCACTGTCGGGCACATCGAGGAACAGGATCTGTGCGGCCGCCGCGTGCAGAACGTGGGAAAGCTGTTTCGCATTGGCCGGCAACGGACGGTCGAGCCGGCTTTCGATGAGCGTCGTCAGCGTCACCCGATAGCGCAGCGCCGTCGCCAGGATCGCCCGCACCAGCGCCCTGTCTCGCACTTCCAGCGCAAGATATTGCGGATGGCCATGCTCGGCATCGGTCAGCCCGTCGAGCGGCGTGCCGGTATCCACCACGGCCGCCAGCAGGCGTGCAGCGGTCATGCGCGCGGCAAGCCCCGGAACGTCCGGCGCGCCGCGCTCAGCGCGGTCTGTCTCGCGGCGACGCTGATGGGGCCGACGCGCTGCGCGCGCCGTCACGACCAGGGACCTTTCGGTCCGTTCGGATTGCGGGTCCAGGGGTTGGACCCGGACTCATCACTGCTCGGAGGCTCGCCCTGGCCGGAGGCCTGTCCCCAGGGGCCGGACCCCGGCGCAGCCGGGCGATCCGCCGCGGGCGAGGCGGGGCGGCCGCGCGCAGCCGGAACGTCGGTGCCCCATTCGGCGGCCATGCGCTGAAGTGCGGCAATGCGGTTTTCCGTGTTCGGATGGGTCGAGAACAGGCCGTCGGCCCGCTCGCCGGTCAGCGGATTGATGATGAACATGTGCGCCGAGGCAGGATTGCGTTCGGCGTCGGCGTTGCGGATCTGGTGCGCGGCCCCGGCGATCTTGCCGAGGGCGGATGCAAGCCACATTGGCTGGCCGCAGATCTCCGCGCCGCGCCGGTCGGCCGAATATTCGCGAGTGCGGCTGACGGCCATCTGTACCAGCATCGCGGCAAACGGCGCCACGATGATGGCGATCAGCACGCCGACGAAGCCGAGCGGGTTGTTGTTGTCGCGGCTGCCGCCCAGGAAGAAGGCAAAGTTGCCGAGCATGGAGATGGCGCCGGCGAGTGTCGCCGTGATCGTCATGGTCAGCGTGTCGCGGTTCTGCACATGCGCAAGCTCGTGCGCCATGACGCCGGCCACTTCCTGATAGGTCAACCGCTCCAGAAGTCCGGTGGTGGCGGCGACGGTGGCGTTCTGCGGGTTGCGGCCGGTGGCAAACGCATTGGGCTGCGGGTTCTGGATCAGGTAGACCTTGGGCATGGGAAGCCCGGCATTGTGCGACAGGCCGCGCACGATCTCGAACAGTTCCGGCGCACTCGCCTCGTCCACCTCCACCGCGTGATGCATGCGCAGCACCATCTTGTCGGCATTCCAGTAGGAGAACAGGTTCATCGCGGCGGCGATGAGGAACGCGATCATCATGCCGCTGCCGCCACCGATGACATAGCCCACCGCCATAAACAGCGCCGTCATGACGGCGATCAGCATTGCCGTGCGGATCATGTTCATCGGTATCTCCAATCGGGCAGAGGACTTCGCATTTCCTGCTGCAATCCCTTATATGATGGGAAAGCCGCATGACCACTTCAATATTGCGAAAGGCCCCGCAGGATGGACGAAAAGAGCCCGGACAAGACCGCCAGCCCGCAAGAAGGGGTCGACGAGGCCGCACCGGCACGCCCTCTCTCTCCCGCCGCCCGGCGCGCGCTCGACGAGGCGGAGGCGCGGCGCGCCGAATATCGCAGGCAGGAGGCCGCCAGGCCGAAGGAACTCGGTGGGCGCGGCGGACTGGAGCCGGGGCGCTATGGCGACTGGGAGGTCAAGGGCATCGCCAGCGATTTCTGAGCGGCATCAGCCAGCGATTGACGTTTGCAAGACAGGGTGGCTTGCGATTTCGGCGTTCTAGGAATAAATGCCTATTATGCCAGCCGATCCGATCGCACGCCCCGCCCTGCTCCTCGTCGTCCTGCTCGCAGCAACTGCTCTCGCATTTGAGACTGCTCCCAGCCCTGGTCCCACACCCCAAAGCGAAGGGGTCAGGGGTAAGGCTGCGTGGCCGCCGCGCGAAAGACTCGGAAGCAGCAGCCCTGCGGCCGTGAAACGGCCGGCACCATCGCCTGGCGGCCGCAACGCCTTTCCCGGTCCGGTGAAGGCGCGCGTCCTGCGCGTCGTCGATGGCGACACGTTGGTCGCGGAAGCAGTGATCTGGCCCGGCCATGTCGTCACGGCGACGGTGCGCCTGCGAGGCATCGATGCGCCGGAAATGCGGTCCAAGTGTCCCGAAGAACAGCAGAATGCCGCCGACGCCCGCGACGCGCTGGCCGCGCTTGTCGGCCAAGGTCCGGTGAAGATCACCAATATATCGGCCGGCAAATATTACGGACGCGTGCTGGCCGATGTCGAAACAGCCGATGGGCGCGGCGTATCCGATGACTTGCTGGCGCACCGGCTGGTGCGACCCTATTCGGGCGGCCGACGCCAGAGCTGGTGCAATTAGCGCCCTGTGCCGTATCGGGATACCAGTCGTCCCGAAATGGTTCGGCCCGTGCCAATGCGGCACAGTCGCTCGTTCACCGCCTCGCGCGGATCGCATTTCAACTCAATTCGAAGCCGATGCTTAATATGGCATTTACCAGGCACCGACGAATAATTTAACGAACTCAAATATTTACCGCCGATTCACCGGACACGCCTCATAGAAGCGCAAACACGGCAGATTTCCTGCAACGACATGCCGTGATCAGCGATTGGAGAGGCGGCATGTGGACAAGGCTTTCACGATGCAAGCAGCGGGCGCTGCAGTTCGCGCGCCATGAAGACGGATCTTTCGCACCCGCGGCCGGCGCCGCGGTGGTGCTGATGGCGCTGGCCGCAGGCTTTGCGATCAACACCGCGCAATTGACCAACACGCGTTCGACCCTGCTTGCGGCGCTCGATTCGGCGGTCACCTCCACCGCGCGGGATCTGACGACGCGCGCCATCGAGCAGGAGGAGGCGGAGGAGATGGTCCGCGCCTTCCTCATGTCCAACGGCGTCCTGGGCTTTTCCGAATATGACAGGCTGACGCTCGACTATGTCACGATCAACCCTGTCAAACGCACCGTCGCCGCCGGCGCCAGCGTCGACGTCGACTACGCGTTCCCCCTGTTTTCGATCTCCAAGTCGCAGAAGGTCAGCGCCTCGACCGAGGCGATCTATTCCGACAAGGCGGTCGAGGTCGCCATGGTGCTCGACGTGACCGGCTCGATGGGCGGATCGAAGATCGAGAACCTGAAGACGGCGGCCAAGAACGCCGTCACCTCCTTCCTCAAGGGACAGAATACGGAAGATCCGCGGGTGCGCGTGTCGATCGTGCCCTACGCTGCCGCGGTCAATGTCGGCAAGCCTCTTGCCGACGCGGCCGTCTTCCGAGAGAAGCAAGGCGGGCCTGATCTGCCGGCTCCCATTGGCGAGACGATGGAGATGGCTCCCCAGAACGACTATTGTGCTACGGAACGCAAAGACCAGAATAGCGAGGTCGACATTTCCAATGTCGGGCCGAGGTTCGTACGCAAGAATCCAGAGGGCAAGGAATATTATGCGTATGTCAACCGGGACGACCGCATGGACAGGGACAGCATCCGGTGCCCGACGGCTGAACTCAAGCCATTGACAGCGGACACGCAAGCCCTTGTCGACGTGATCGACGACTTCACCGCCAACGGAACCACGGCCGGCCCGATCGGAATTCAATGGGGCTGGTACATGCTGTCGGAACAGTGGGCCAACCAGTTGCCGGCCGGATCGAAGCCGGCCGCCTACGACCCCAAGAAGGTCGGCAAATTCCTCGTACTGATGACGGACGGCGAATTCAACACCGCCTATGCTGGCGTCGACCACACGACGACCGACCGCTGGGGCCGCACCAAGAATGTCAGCGTCTCCAGCCAAGGATCGAAATCCCGCGACTACGCCGAACACTTCTGCGAGGCGATGAAGGAGGACGGCATCGAGATCTTCTCGGTCGGCTTCCAGCTCGACAACTGGGCCGCCAAGGACGTCATGAAGAAATGCGCCTCGCCCGACGAAGGCTCGATCAAGCACTATTTCGAGGCTTCCAGCGGCGACGAACTCGACGACGCCTTCCAGACCATCGTCGGCAATATCGAACGCCTGTCGCTCATCAAGTAGCGGCATCTCTGGAACAAAAAAGGGACCGCCCGTTGAGGCGGTCCCCGTGTTTCCGTCCATGGCACGGCCTTGACCTCGGTTCCAGTGCCCTGCCGGACCCCAGCATAGACACCCAACGTCAGCCGCGCGAAATGCACCTGCTCAGGAAGGCTGCTTCCCGAAAGGGCAATCCGTCGAAGCCACGCTCTGGAATACGAAACCACTCGACATCGGATCACCTCCTTTCGTTTCGTTGAACACATCGCGAATGTGGGGCCTCTTGCGCTGCAACGCAAGCCAGCCCTTTGGTCAGTATCGGCACGTCTTTCGTCAGGCGCCGCTCGGCGCCATCTCCGGATGCGCCTTGACGAGGGCCCCATGCAGCTTGGCCAGGGCCCGGCTTTCGATCTGGCGCACGCGCTCCTTTGAGATCCCGAGCGCCGAACCGAGCGATTCCAGCGTCGCTCCATCCTCCGTCAGGCGCCGTTCGCGGATGATCTTCAACTCGCGCGCGTCGAGTTCGCGCAGCGCCGCCTTGAGCCAGCGCCTGCGCCGCTGGCCGTCGATCGCCTCACCGACGATCTGATCGGGAAGCGGCTCGTCGCTGATGAAGAAGTGCGGTGAAGGAGCGTTTGTCTCCTCGCCTGCAACGGGCGGAAGGCTCAGCGAGACATCCGGGGACGACAGACGCGCCTCCATGAGCGCCACGTCCTTTGCCGAAACGCCCAGAGACTGCGCGATCTGCTCGTGCAGCCTGTCTCTAGCCATGCCGCCGGCCTTTTGCAGCCGGGCGCGCAGTTTGCGCAGATTGAAGAAGAGCGCCTTCTGGCTGGAACTCGTCCCGCCGCGCACGATCGACCAGTTGCGCAGCACGTAATCCTGGATGGAGGCGCGAATCCACCACGACGCATAGGTCGAGAAACGTACGTCACGGGCAGGCTCAAAACGCTGTGCCGCCTGCAGCAGGCCGATATGGCCCTCCTGCACCAGGTCGTTCATCGGCAATCCGTAGCGGCGGAACTTGGCCGCCATCGACACGACGAGCCGCATATGCGCGGTTGCGATCCGCTGCAGCGCCGCCTGGTCGTGCGATGCGCGCCACTTGACCGCGAGCGCGCGCTCCTCTTCCCGGCCGAGATAGGGAGCGCTCATGGCCGCACGCATCATCGAACGGCTGATCCGGTCGGGCTGCATCATCGTCGGCCTCCCGCTTGCGAGGATTGAAACCGCATCATACGCTTCGCTCGGGCGGCTGGGGCGACACATGCACAGGCGGCCTTGTCCAGCGTATGGATCGGTCGAATCTCAAACGCTCCCGGGGAGGAAAGGTTCCGTGATCAGGCTCGACAGGACCGATCTCGATTTTCAGCTCTACGATATGCTCGGCGCCGACGCCCTGGCGCGGCATTCGCGCCATGCCGACTATGATCGCCCCGCGATCGACGGCGTCATCGACACGGCCGAGCGCATTGCCGCGGAGCATTTCCAGCCGCTTGCCGCATTGCTCGACAGGCACGAACCGCAGTTCGTCAACGGCCAGGTCGAGATGGACGACGCGGCCAAGGCCGCGCTCGACGTCTATCGCGACGCCGGCTTCTTCGGCGCCGGTTTCGACCACCGATGGGGCGGCGCCCAGATGCCGGAGACGGTCCGCTCCGCCGTCTCCTTCATCTTCTCGATGGCCAATGTCGGGCTTGCCGCCTATCCGCTGCTCACTGTCGGCGCGGCCAATCTGATTGCCGCATTCGGCAGCGAGGAGCAGAAGGAGCTCTACCTCAGGCCAATGGTCGAGGGCCGCTTCTTCGGCACCATGTGCCTTTCGGAGCCGCAGGCCGGCTCGTCGCTCTCCGACATCACGACCAGGGCCGATCCGCTGGACGATGGGTCATACCGTATCACCGGGCGCAAGATGTGGATCTCGGGCGGCGACCAGACGATCTCCGACAATATCGTCCATATGGTTCTGGCGAAAATTCCCGGCGGTCCGCCCGGCGTGAAGGGAATCTCGCTCTTCATCGTGCCCAAATACCGCGTCGAGGCCGATGGACGGCCCGGTCAGCGCAACGGGGTGTCGCTCGCCGGGCTCAATCACAAGATGGGCTACCGCGCCACCACGAACGCTCTATTGAACTTTGGCGATGAAGGCGAGTGCCGCGGCCAGCTCGTCGGCGAGCCGCATCGCGGGCTGGCCTACATGTTCCAGATGATGAACGAGGCCCGCATCGGGGTCGGCCTCGGCGCCACCGCGCTTGCCGCCGCCGGCTACAGCGTCTCGCTCGCCTATGCACGCGAGCGGCCGCAGGGCCGCCATCCAGACGGCAAGGATGCCGCAAGCGCGCAGGTGCCGATCATCGAACACGCCGACGTGCGCCGCCTCCTTCTGGCGCAAAAGGCGGCCGTCGAAGGGGCCCTTGCCCTCG
The DNA here is from genome assembly GCA_963966365.1 of Mesorhizobium sp. Classification (GTDB taxonomy): domain Bacteria; phylum Pseudomonadota; class Alphaproteobacteria; order Rhizobiales; family Rhizobiaceae; genus Mangrovimarina; species Mangrovimarina plasticivorans. The sequence goes on from CAWZZC010000005.1 coordinate 183,331, forward strand.
GCCTCTATTGCGCCCGCATCGTCGACGACCTCAGAACGGCCGACGGTGGCGAGGCCAACAGGGACCTGGCGCTGCTGCTCGATCTCCTGACACCGATCGCCAAGTCATGGCCCTCGGAGTTCTGCCTTGAGTCCAACAAGCACGCGATCCAGGTGCTCGGCGGCTACGGCTATACGCGCGACTATCCCGTCGAGCGACTCTACCGCGACAACCGGCTCAACCCGATCCACGAGGGCACGCACGGCATACAGGGGCTCGACCTGCTCGGACGCAAGGTGCTGCAGGCGCAAGGCCATGGTTTCGAAATCCTGGCGGGACGCATCAGCGCCGACATTGCCGCCGCGTCCGGTTTCGACGTGCTGAAGCCTCACGCCGCCGACCTCGGCCATCATCTCAGCGGCCTCGCCACGACGACCGGGCGCCTCGCCAAGGCAATGGCGGACGACACGCGGCTGGCGCTCGCCAACGCAACGATCTATCTGGACATGATGGGGCACATCGTCATTGCCTGGATGTGGCTGCGTCAGGCAACCGTGGCGCTGCGGCTGGGCGCAGATGTGGGATCCAACAAGGCATTCCTGAACGGCAAGCTGGCCGCATGCCGCTATTTCTTCGCCTACGAATTGCCGAAGGCGCAAACGCAGCGGACGCTGCTCGACAGCCTTGACGACACCACGCTCAGGATGGATGCAGGCTGGTTCTGAGCCGCCATCTCGACAGCCGTGAGAATGGGCCACTTCGCAATCGGCACCTGAGTGCCGGCACACTACGCGCGATCACCGGGCCGCGTCGCGTCACTTGCCGGAGGCACCCAACTCCATACCCCCAAGAAAAAGGCCCGGACCGCCGCGGCCCGGGCCTCAAATCAAAGGAACCCGTCGGACTGCCTCGCCCCTGGCAAAGGGGCCGGCGGCACGGGATGGGCTGATTACGCCGCTTCTTCCTGTTCGGTTTCCTCGTTGTCGGCCTTGGCGCCGCGCTTCGGCCCCTTGTTGAGGTTGAGCTCGATCAGGCGGACGGCTTCGGTCTCCGAAACCTTGTTCACGGCAGCGATCTCGCGCGCCATGCGATCAAGCGCGGCCTCATAGAGCTGACGCTCGGAATAGGACTGTTCGGGCTGGTTGTCGGCGCGATAAAGGTCGCGCACGACTTCCGAAATCGAGATGAGGTCACCGGAGTTGATCTTGGCGTCGTATTCCTGCGCGCGGCGCGACCACATGGTGCGCTTCACGCGTGCGCGGCCCTGCACGACCTTCAGCGCGCGATCGACATAGTCGGTCTCGGAAAGCTTGCGCATGCCGATCGAAACCGCCTTTGCCACCGGCACCTTCAGCCGCATCTTGTCCTTCTCAAAGTCGATGACGAAGAGTTCCAGCTTGTGGCCCGCGACTTCCTGCTCCTCGATGGCGACGATCTGGCCGACGCCATGCGCCGGATAGACGATAGACTCGCCGGTCTTGAAGCCCTGTCGCGTTGCCGTCTTCTTCTGCTGGGTTGCCATACGCCTTAAACTCCTGTTTTTAGCCGGCATCTGGCAGCCGGCATTTGTGATTCGGCGAGGCGGGCCACACGGCATTGCAAGCGCAATCGCGCAACGTCCGGATATTGCCGGCCCGACGCACACAACATTCAGTTCTGCGCCGGGGCCAAGTCACCTTGGTCCGGAAGCGTTGTCGTACCTTTCGATGATTAAGGCTTAAGCGCCATCAATGGACGTCGTAATACCCGCATGATGGGCCCTATATAACATAATTATGTGCAAGAATCAACAATTTGGACATATGCAGGCAAGTCAAGCCCTTGCGCCTGGAATACGCAGCCCAGCCACAATCATCTTGACACGGGCGCCCTGAGCCGGCGCCCAACTTCCTGCTGCGGCAGGAGGTTGCCTGGAAGCGCCGGGCATCAAGGCCGCACCGCCACGCCGTTTATGACAAATCGCTCGAACGGCGGAGGCCCGACGCCGCCCGGTCAGTCGCCTTCGCCCGGTTCGGCCGAGAAATACTTCTCGAACTTTCCTTCCTCGCCATCGAATTCCTTGGCGTCGGCCGGCGGCTCCTTCTTGGCCGTGATGTTCGGCCATTTCTCGGCATATTCGGCATTGACCTTGAGCCAATCGTCGAGACCCGGTTCGGTGTCCGGCTTGATCGCATCGGCAGGACATTCGGGTTCACACACGCCGCAGTCGATACACTCGTCAGGATGGATGACGAGCATGTTTTCACCTTCGTAGAAGCAGTCGACCGGACACACTTCGATGCAGTCCATGTATTTGCATCGGATGCAATTGTCGGTGACGACATAGGTCATGAGGCGGCTCCAGGAACAATCCCGCAACAAAATTGGTCTGGCGGGTGAGGTATCCGCTTTGGGCAGGCCGCGCAAGGGGCGCTTTGCCGCGTCGGGGCGCCTGCGCGGAATGCTTTTCCAACGCCGCCGCACAGTCGCCTGCGTTCACTGCGGTTGATCAGTCGAAACCACGCAGCCGATCCGTTTCCCGGCGCTCCTTCTTGGTCGGCCGGCCCTGGCCCGGGCCGCGCAGCACGGGCTGCGACTTCGCAGCCTCTGCGGGTGAGGGAACCTGCGGCGACAGGTCTTCATAGAGAAGCCGCGCTTCGGCAGCCGGGCCGCGCCGCTCACCGCAAGCCGCCACGCGATACACGAGAATGCGACGTTCCAGCGTGATCGTTAGCACATCGCCCGCCCGCACCGGCTGCGACGGCTGGTCGATCTTGTCCCGGTTCAGTCTGACACGGCCTGCCGCGACCAGCTTGGCGGCAAGTGACCGCGACTTCACGACGCGCGCGAAAAACAACCACTTGTCGATGCGCTGACGATCCGCCTGCGCCATCCCCGCTCCGCTATTTGGTCAGCTGGTCGCGCAGCGCCGCGAGCTTGGCGAAGGGCGAATCCGGATCGACTTCGCGCGGCTTGCCGCCACGACCCTTCGCGCCGCCTTCCGGCCGCCCATTGTCGGCATTTCGTCCGCGACGCTCGTCCTTGCCGTTGAAGCGCGCGCGATCAGGCTCGCCGCCCGGCTGCCCCTTGGCCTTGCGCTGGAAACGCTCCTTGCCCCGCTTGGCGCGCTCGCCCTCTCCCTGACGGGAGCGGCCGTCCTGGCGATGGCGCGACCGCTCGAACCGGGCCGGTCGCCACAAGATGACAGGCTTTGCTTCGTCCGCCGCATCGGATCCTTCCTCGGCAGCAGGGGCGGATACTTCGGCTTCGGTTGCCTCGCCAATGGCTGCATCGGTCGCAGAGACCGGCTCGGGACCAGCCTCTTCGCTGCCAACGGGCGCGACGGACGGCCCCTCGTCTACGGTCGAGGCATCAGCCGTCGCACTACCTTCGGAGTCCGCCACGGCGCTCCATGCATCCACGCCGGATGCCTGTGGCGCGGCAGCGTCCGTCGGCGTCTCCTGCAGCTCGGCTCCCTGTCCCGCCACGGCTTCGGCGGCTGGAGCATCATTCGATTGCCCATCGCCACTTTCGGCCGGGGCAGCCGCCTTGGCTTCAGCATTCGCCGCCTTTTCGGCAGCTGCCTTTTCCATCTCCGCTCGCGCCTTTTCGTCGAGCGCGTCGAGGCGGGTCTTCAGCTCAGCGGCCGGTTGCGGCTCGCCGCGATAGCCGAGACCCTTGAGGATTTCCTCCATGTCCTCGGCGGTCGCCCCGAGGATCGACATCATGGCCGGCGTGACGACGAAGGCATTGCCGTCGACGCCCCCTTCGGGGCGCGGGCCGCTGCCCGGCCGCCAGGCGAGCGCCGGGCGGATGAGATCGGCCAGCCGTTCGAGAATGTCGATGCGCACCGCGCGCCGGCCGAGCAGGCGATAGCCGGCGAGCCGGTAGAACTGCCTTTCGAAACTCGGATCGATCGCCAGCGAGGTGCGTCCCGATGCCAGGGCGTTGACGACGTCGCCGAAGCCCGGCTTGTCCTTGCCGTCGTTCTGCAAGGCCCAGAGCAAGGTCAGGAGGCCCGCCGGGCCCGGCTTCAGCAGCGCCGGGATGAAGATGTGGTAGGCTCCGAACCGCACGCCGAGCCGGCGCAGCGCGGCGCGCGCCTCCTGATCGAGCGATTTTACCTCGTCGGCCACGTCGCGCCGGTTGAGGACGCCGAGCTGTTCGACCAGCTGAAACGCCACGCCGCGCGCCAGACCCGAAAGCTGGTCGGCATTGCGAATGTCGATGAAGGGCTTCAGCAGGCTTTCAATCTGATATCCGACGAAACGCTCCACGCGCGCCACGACCTTGTCGCGCGCCGCGCCGTTCAGCTGCTCGTCGGCCAACAGGACGGCACGCGGCTTCAGAATGTCCTCGGCAGCAACCAGGGTGGCGATCGGTGCGCCGATCCAGCGCACCACGCCGTCCGACCCCAGCGCGATGTCGCCGTTCGCCGCCGCCGCAAATCGCTCCGCCCGCGACTCGAACTCCGAGGCGAGCGCCTTGTGGGCGGCTGCCCGCACTGCCTTGGCATCCTCGCCGGCGGCCGACTGGTCGGCGGTAAACCGGAACCCCTGCAGCTCGCCGACATGGTGGCCTTCCACGAGGACGTCGCCGCCCGGGTTAATTTCTGCATCAAGCATCGTATTTTCTCTCAGGCGCTTCATGAGCACGGAAGTCCTGCGATCAACGAAGCGTTTCGTCAACCGCTCATGCAGTGCGTCGGATAGTCTATCCTCTATCTCGCGCGTTTTTTCCTGCCAATGTGTGGGATCGGCCAGCCAACCCGGCCGATGCGACACATAGGTCCAGGTCCGGATCTGGGCGATACGCTGCGACAGGGCGTCGATGTCGCCGGCGTCAGAATCGGCCCGTCGGACCTGTTCGGCCATGTAGTTCTCGTCGACATGGCCGTGGCGTATCAGGTCCTGATAGATGGACGCCACGAGATCGGCGTGCTGGGCCGGCGCGATTCGCCTGTAGTCCGGCAATGCACAGACCTCCCAGAGAATCTCGACATTGCGGCGCGTTGCCGCCAGGGCGCGAATACGATCGTCGCGCGACAGATGATCGAGTGTTTGGGCGTCGACTGCGGGCAACGCGCGTGTCAGGCCCTCTATCGGAGACGGCGCCTCGATCGATCGCTTCAGCGCGTCGAGGCTGGAGAAGTCGAAATCCGCCGTACGCCACTGCAGCACCCGTACAGGCTCGAAATCGTGGCCTTCGATCTTCTGGACCAGATCATCCTCGAACGGATCGACCCGGCCGGTGACGCCGAACGTCCCGTCACGGACATGACGGCCGGCGCGTCCGGCGATCTGGCCGAGCTCCGCCGCCGTCAGCTGCCGGTACTGGAAACCGTCGAACTTGCGGTTCTGCGCGAACGCGACATGGTCCACGTCGAGATTGAGCCCCATACCGATCGCGTCGGTGGCGACGAGGTAATCCACGTCGCCCGATTGATAGAGCGCGACCTGGGCATTGCGCGTGCGCGGCGACAACGCGCCCAGAACCACCGCTGCCCCTCCGCGCTGGCGGCGGATAAGCTCGGCAATCGCGTAGACCTCGTCGGCGGAGAAGGCGACGATCGCCGAACGGCGCGGCAGGCGCGTCAGTTTCTTGGACCCTTGGTAGGCCAGGTGCGACATGCGCGGTCGCGTGACCACGGAGACGCCCCGGATCAGCTTTTCCAGGATGCCACGCATGGTGGCCGCGCCCAGCAGCAGCGTCTCCTGCCTGCCGCGCAGATGCAGGACGCGGTCGGTGAATATATGCCCGCGCTCCAGATCGGCGGCCAGCTGCACCTCGTCAATGGCAACGAAGGCGGCATCGGTCTGGCGCGGCATCGCCTCGACCGTGCAGACCGAATAGCGCGCGCCGGGCGGCTGGATCTTCTCCTCCCCGGTGATCAGGGCGACATTGGCGCTGCCGACCTTCTCTGCGACGCGCCCATAGACCTCGCGCGCCAGAAGCCGGAGCGGCAAGCCGATAACACCGGATTCGTGCGCCACCATTCGCTCGATGGCCAGATGCGTCTTGCCGGTGTTGGTCGGTCCCAGTACGGCAACGACGTCCCGGCCCGACAAGATCAGCGGCGCGCTTTGATTGGGCTGTACGTTCATGAAATCGGAGGCGGTTCCCTGGCGACGGAAATATTGGGGCCGAATTCGCCAGCTTCAAGCAGGCAGCGCACCCATTTTTCGGGCAGCGGCAATTCTTACAGGAAAGCGCCCGCAGATGACAATCACATTGACCCCGATCGCGCTGCGCCATTTTCCAGAACAACCGGAACGAGTCCCGAACGAATCAGCGACGAATCGGTGACACTTGCGGATTCATGCTTTGTTCGATCCAAAATATTGATCTGATTCATCTTTTTCTTACAAGATGCTGATTGGCGCACTGCAACCATGAAGAGTCGGAATGCACGCGCAGGCCCGGTATCGGTGAATCCGCTGCGAAACGGGCGCCACGTTTGCAAATAGAGTTATCTTCCATTCTCCTGATTTTCTCTTTCATCAATTAATGAATTCAGAAAAACTGCCGGCTCATCGCATGATTCGAGCCGGATCGTCCGGTCGAATGCTTCGGACTGCATGGAGGATCGCCAATGTCCAAGCGTCTGTTTGCTGAATTCCTCGGAACGTTCTGGCTCGTCTTCTGCGGCTGCGGCAGCGCCGTGCTGGCGGCCGCCTTTCCCGAACTGGGCATCGGGTTCATGGGCGTGGCGTTCGCCTTCGGTCTGACCGTGCTGACAATGGCCTATGCCGTCGGCGGCATCTCGGGCGGTCATTTCAACCCCGCCGTGACCGTTGGCCTGATGGTCGCCGGACGCTTCGCCCCCCGCGACGTCATCGCCTACGTGGCGGCGCAGCTGGCCGGTGCGATCGTCGCCGCGATAATCCTTTTCCTCGTCGCCAGCGGCAAGGCGGATTTCGTCTCGGCAGGATCATTCGCCTCCAACGGCTATGGCGTCGCTTCCCCCGGCGGCTATTCGCTGACAGCGGCGCTGATCACCGAGATCGTGATGACGTTCATGTTCCTCTTCATCATTCTCGGCGCTACGAGCAGTCGCGTGCCGGCCGGCTTCGCGCCCATTGCCATAGGCCTGGCGCTGACGCTGATACACCTGGTTTCGATCCCCGTGACCAACACGTCCGTCAACCCGGCGCGCTCGACAGGCGTCGCGCTGTTTGCCGACAGTCCGGCATTGGCCCAGTTGTGGCTTTTCTGGGTCGCCCCCCTTGTCGGGGCGGCCTTGGCGGGGATCGTCTACAAGACCCTGGTCGGCGAGGATTGACGCCAAGGTGTCCAGGGCGCCACGCCGGCGCCCTTTCCCACCCACCGACAGTCCTTTGGGAACCGCTCAGGTGAAATACTGTCCGCCGTTGGCCGTCAGCGTCGATCCGGTGATGAAACCGGCTTCGTCCGATGCCAGGAACACGGCGCACCGCGCGATCTCCCCGGGTTCCCCGAGGCGGCCGACCGGAATCTGCGCTATGATCTGCTCACGCACCTTTTCCGGCACCGCCATCACCATGTCGGTGGCGATATAGCCCGGACAGATGGCATTGACGGTGATGCCGTTGCGCGCGCCCTCCTGCGCCAGCGCCTTTGTGAAACCGAGGTCGCCGGCCTTGGATGCGGAGTAGTTCGCCTGGGCGAACTGGCCTTTCTGGCCGTTGATGGAGGAAATGGTGATGATCCGGCCGAACTTGCGGTCACGCATGCCGTTCCACAGCGGATGGGTCATGTTGAAGACACCGTGGAGATTGGTATCGATCACCTCGCGCCATTGCTGCGGAGTCATCTTGTGGAAGGGCGCATCCCGCGTGATTCCGGCATTGTTGACCAGGACGTCCACCGGCCCCAGATCGCTCTCCACCTTGCCGATGCCGGCCACGCACGCGTCATAGTCGGCAACCGACCATTTGTAGACCGGAATTCCGGTCTCGGCCTTGAAGGCCTCCGCGGCCTCGTCGTTGCCGGCATAATTCGCCGCGACGGTGTATCCCGCATCCTTCAGCGCGACGGCGACGGCGGCGCCGATTCCGCGTGTGCCGCCCGTGACAAGTGCAACTCTGCCCATTGATACCTCCTCCAGATGGGAGACCATGGCGGCAGACATCGAGGCGGCGCGGCGGCTCTTGCGACCGGTTGCTCCATCCCGCCTCTCGTCCTGCTCCCCAAATGCCTCAGTTCATTCCTTCAACGCACATCGCCACGCCCATGCCGCCGCCGATGCACAGGGTTGCAAGCCCCTTGCCCGCGCCGCGACGGCGCATTTCGAACAGGAGCGTGTTGAGGATGCGCGCGCCGGACGCGCCGATCGGATGGCCGATGGCGATCGCTCCGCCGTTCACGTTGACGATATCGGTGTTCCAGCCCATGCCCTTGTTGACCGCGCAAGCCTGCGCTGCGAAGGCCTCGTTGGCTTCCACCAGATCGAGATCCTCGGCCTTCCAGCCAGCCTTTTCCAGAGCCTTCTTCGACGCCGGAATGGGGCCGGTGCCCATGACCCGCGGGTCGACGCCGGCCGTCGCCCAGGAGGCGATCCGGGCGAGCGGCTTGATGCCGCGCCTGGCGGCCTCTTCCTCGGTCATCAGAATGACGGCTGCCGCGCCGTCATTGATGCCCGACGCGTTCGCGGCCGTCACCGTGCCTTCCTTGTCGAAGGCCGGACGCAATTTCTGCATCGCTTCAATGGTCGCGCCATGGCGGATATACTCGTCGGCGTCCACCACGACGTCACCCTTGCGCGTCTTGATCGTCACCGGAACGATCTCGTCCTTGAACTTGCCTGCGATCTGCGCCGCCTCGGCCTTGTTCTGCGATGCGAGCGCGAAACGGTCCTGGTCATCGCGCGTGATCTGGAATTCGCTGGCGACATTCTCCGCCGTCACGCCCATGTGGTAGCCGTTGAAGGCGTCCCAGAGCCCGTCCTTGATCATCGTGTCGATCATCTTGTAGTCGCCCATCTTCACGCCGGCGCGCAGATGCTGGCAATGCGGCGACAGCGACATCGATTCCTGGCCGCCTGCGACGATGATCGAGGCATCGCCGGCCGCGATCTGCTGCATGCCGATGGCGACCGCGCGCAGGCCGGAACCGCACACCTGGTTGAGCCCCCAGGCCGTCGCTTCCTTGGGCAGGCCGGCATTGATGGCAGCCTGGCGCGCCGGGTTCTGACCCTGGCCGGCCGTCAGCACCTGGCCGAGAATGACCTCGTTGACCTCCGCCGCCTCGACACCGGACCGCTTGAGCAGTTCCGTGATCACGACGGTGCCCAGATCGTGCGCCGGCACGGTCGCCAGAGAGCCGTTGAAGGAACCCACCGGCGTGCGCGCCGCGGCTGCGATGACGATATTGCTGGAAGCGGACATTGACGTCTCCCTTGAAACCGAATTGAGCAGCGGCGATCGCTGGCCTCACCTATCGGAGCTTTTCTTGCCCGATCCTTGATCGAAGTCAAATCGGCATTGGCCAATGATCGAAAGCGCCAGCGCCCGTCGACCACGCCCGCAGGCGGCATTGCGCGTGCCGATGGCGCCAAGCTGCTTCCTGCACTGCACAAATCGCTTTCAATCGGGATGCGTTTGCGCATATCCTCACAGGTAGACCAAGTGGCAAGGCGTCGAATTTGATGTCGTTTCGGCGAATCCGGGAGGGTCGAGTGCCAGCAAAAGACGATACGGTGGTGATAAAAAAATATGCCAACCGCCGCCTCTACAACACGGGTACCAGCACCTATGTGACGCTGGAAGATCTGGCCGAAATGGTCAAGCGCGGGGAGGATTTCACCGTCCAGGATGCCAAGTCGGGCGACGACATAACGCATCCCGTCCTGACGCAGATCATCTTCGAACTGGAGAACAAGGACGGGCAGAACATGCTGCCCGTGTCATTTCTGCGCCAGCTGATATCCTTCTACGGCGATCAGATGCAGATGATCGTGCCGAGCTTCCTCGAACAGTCGATGATCGCCTTCTCCAAGGAGCAGGAGCGTCTGCGCGAGCAGATGAAGGGCGCCTTCGGCAAGTCGCCGATGGACATGATGAACGTCGCCGCACCAATGAAGGCGATCGAGGAACAGACCAGACGCAACATCGAGCTGTTCCAGAACGCCATGCGCATGTTCACGCCGTTTCCCCCTCCGGGCAATGGCGAGCCCGCACGCGACACCGGGACCGGCGAGGCGGCCAATGGCGACGACAAGGCGAAGGAACTTCGCGAACTGAAGGACCAGATCGCCGCCATGCAGCGCAAGATCGACCAGATGGGTTGAGACGGAGATCGGGCCGGCACGGCCGCCTGTATCGTCGTCACGGAAGCCTTGCCGAATGCGAGTCTGGGACGATGTGCCTGATCACCACCCCAATGCGCAGCCATCCTTGCGCGGGTCCGAACCGCCGATCAGGAATCCGCTTTCGTGGTCGATGCGGATGATCTGCCCGCCGCCCAGCGGATTCTCGGCCGGCCGCAAGGTATGCCCACGGGCGCCGAGTTCGCCGCGAACCTCCTCTGTTATGCCGGCTTCGGCCTCCAGCACCCCGTCCACGTCCCAGAACAGGCGCGGGTCATCAAGCGCGGCCTGCGGGTCCATGTGGTGGCAGAGTAGGTTCGACAGCACATGCGCCTGCCCCATCGGCTGATAGGCGCCGCCCATGACGCCGAAGGCGATCTCGGCGCGGCCGTCGCGCATCGTCATGGCCGGAATGATCGTATGCATCGGGCGCTTGGCTGGCCCGTACTCGTTGGGATGACCGGATTCTAGGTTGAAGCAGGCGCCCCTGTTCTGCAGCGCCACGCCAGCCTTCGGCGTCACGATCCTCGATCCGAAGGAATCATAGACCGAGTTGATGAAAGACACGGCGCGGCGGTCGCGGTCGACGACGCACAGATAGACCGTGTCCGAATTCGGCGCGGGCGGAACGTTGAGCGCCGCATTGCGCCGGTCGCGGTCGATCCAGGCCGCGAGCCGCTGGGTGTAGGCGGGCGAAAGCAGGTCGGCGGGAGAAACCCGCATGGTGGCGGGATCGCTCACCATGTGGTCGCGGACCGAATAGGCAAGCCGCGCCGCCTCGATCTGCAGATGATGCCTGTCCGCGCTCTGCGGCGGGCAATCGCCGGCACCGCAGCTTTCCAGGAGATTGAGCAGGATCAAAGCCGTGATCCCTTGCCCGTTGGGCGGAATTTCCAGCACGTCGTGATCGCAAAAACGCGTCGAGATCGGCGTCACCCAGTCGGCCGTCACGGCGGCAAGGTCGGCTTCGGACAGGACCCCGCCTCCAGCCTGCACCGTGGCGGCGATCTCGGCGGCAATCGGGCCCTCATAGAAGGCTTTCGCGCCGTTCTCGGCGATTGTCCGCAATGTCGCGCCAAGCGCGGGAAACCGGAAGCGCGAGCCGATGGCCGGCGCCCGACCGTCGACAAGGCAGTGTCGGGCGGCGCCCTCGTCCTGAGCCAGCACCGCCTCCTGACGCAGCCAGTCACGACCGACGCGCTGGTGGATGGCGAAACCGTGCTCGGCGTAGCCGATGGCATCGGCAAAAAGCGCATCGAAGCCGCGCGTGCCGAAGCGTTCCAGCAGGGCTTCCCAGGCCTTGACCGCACCCGGCACCGTGACGCTGTGCGCCCCATGCGAGGGCATTTTCGTCAAACCGGCGGCGCGCAAGGCGTCGGGATCGGCGGCCGCCGCCGCGCGTCCCGAGCCGTTCAGCCCATGCACGGAACCGTCCGGCTCGGCCACGATGGCGAAACAGTCGCCGCCGATGCCGGTCATGTGCGGCTCGACCACGCAGAGCACTGCCGAAGCCGCCACTGCCGCGTCAACCGCATTGCCGCCATCGCGAAGCACGGCAATCGCCGTCGCGGTGGCCAGCGGATGCGATGTCGCGGCCATCCCGTTCTCGGCGATGACCGGGGAGCGTCCCGGAAGCTCAAGACTGCGCATTGTTCCTCCAACCGAATGCGCGGACCGCGTCACCAGACGAAGGGGGTCCGCCAACATATCCTGCCTTGCACGGCCATGCGTCGCATACCATGCGCCACGGGTGCAAATCAGTTGGCAGAGACAAGACTCCGGTATGCGGACCGCCTGGACAGAGGCCCGAAACAGCAAAAGACCGGCCTCGCGACCGGTCTTGCAATCTTGACTGGACTGGCTGAGGGAAGCCTTAGCTTTCCTTCGGCTCCAGCACCTGGCGACCGCGATACATGCCGGTCTTCAGGTCGATATGGTGCGGACGGCGCAGTTCGCCGGAATTGCGGTCCTCGACATAGGTCGGGGCCTTGAGCGCGTCGGCGGCGCGGCGCATGCCACGCTTGGACGGGGAGGTTTTTCGTTTCGGTACTGCCATGGAACCTGCTCCATCAACTGGTCAAAGCCCGTCGTGCCCCTGAACCAAGGGCCGCATTCCGACAGGCCGCATATCTGAAAGTCGCGTGCCTATACACGCTGGCGGCGCGTTTGACCAGCGTCACGGCGAATTTTTTTGCCATGCCCGTGCCTAGTCGAGACAGCCCACATAACCGCCCGCCTTGCTTGCCCGCCGTTCAATCGTCCCGGCAATCCGGCGCATGCCCGCGCTCGGCTGGGCCGGATTGCGATCGGCGGGATTGGGCAGCGTCACCGCCATCAGCGCCGCTTCGCGCCGGCCCAGTGTACGGGCCGGTTTGCCGAAATAGTGTTGTGTGGCCGCCTCGACACCATAGATGCCCGGGCCCCATTCGGCGATGTTGAGGTAGATTTCCATGATCCGCCGTTTCGGCACGACCGCGTCGAAATAGATGGCCAGCGGGATTTCCACCGCCTTCCTGACATAGGAACGGCCGTGCCACAGAAACAGGTTCTTGACCGTCTGCATTGGGATCGTCGACGCACCGCGTGCGGGCTCTCCGGCCAAAGCGTCGTCGAGCACGGCGTTGAGTTCGCCCCAGTCGACCCCAAGATGGCGGCAGAACTGGCCGTCCTCCGACATCATCACCGAATGGATCAGCACCGGCGCGATGTCGTCGAGGTCGACCCATTGCCGGTCATAGCCGCGAAGCAGGACGATGTCCCTCAGCATCAGGGTCGAGACCGGATGCACCGCCGGCCATCGATAAAGCACCGTCAGCGCAAGTGGCAGCAGTGCGACGACGATCGCGAGGACGACCAACCGGCGCATCCAGAGGCGCCAGAACGGCAACGATCTGCGGCGGCTGCGCGTGCGCCGGCCCATGCGGTCCTCCGCGATTTCCGGTTCGACAATCGGGTCCCTCAAGCCGAGATGCTCCGTCCCGGGCGCTCCAATGCCGCGCCTTTTCGCCATCTGCACTCATCGCATAAAGAGCCGCGACAATACATGCAATGCCATCGGCAGCATCGTCTTGACGGGGGAGCATTTTGCGGCCATCGCTCCCGGCATGACGCCAGAAGAAATGATGACTTTCGAAGCCGCCCGCATGATGCACGCCGACGCCGTCGAGGCGTTGCTGCGCGACCTGCTCGACAGCCGGGTGCGCGACGGCGAGATCTACCGCCCCGAGCGCCTGATGGCGGCCATCCGCCACGGCGTGCTCAACGGCGGCAAGCGGTTGCGGCCCTTCCTGGTTATCGAAAGTGCCGCCCTGTTCGGCATCGACGGCGCCGCCCCCATGCGCGTCGCCGCCGCGCTCGAGTGCATCCACTGCTATTCGCTTGTCCATGATGACCTGCCGGCGATGGACGACGACGATTTGCGGCGCGGCCAGCCGACGGTGCACCGGGCTTTCGACGAAGCCGCCGCGATCCTCAGCGGCGATGCTCTTTTGACCTATGCCTTCGATATCCTCGCCTCCGACGAGACGTCCCTGCCCGTCGACATTCGGCTGGCGCTCGTGCGCGAACTGGCCCGCGCCTCCGGTCTGGGCGGCATGGTCGGCGGCCAGGCGCTCGACCTTGCAGCAGAACGGTCGCGGCCGGACGAGGCTGGCATCATCCGCCTGCAGGCGATGAAGACCGGCGCGCTCATCCGCTTCGCCTGTCAGGCCGGCGCCATGATCGGCGCGGCGAGCCCTGCCGAAACCGAGCGGCTGGCCGAATTCGGCTCTGCGATCGGCCTTGCCTTCCAGCTGGCCGACGACCTGCTCGACCTCACCTCAGATGCCGGCACGCTGGGCAAGGCGACAGGCAAGGACGCCGCCGCGGGCAAGGCGACGCTCGCCGCTCTCCACGGCGTGGACTGGGCCAACCGCCAGTTGAACGGGCTCGTCGCGCAGGCGCACGACCTGCTGAAACCCTTCGGCGAGGAGGCCGAGCGCCTGCGGCTGGCCGCCTCGTTCATTGCAGAACGCATGCGCTGAAAACGGCGGACATCGGCCTCCGCCGTCCCGACATCTCACGGAGCGGCACCATAGCTTTGCGCGCCGCGCTTGCCGCACGCACGCCCGCCCAGGCGAATTATCGGCTGTGTTAATCGCTACTTAATCGGATTGACGAATCCTTCTCCCGTTTGGGGCTACGGGGCTACGTCCATGTCATCTGTGATCACGCGCGCCTATATGCGCGGCAGGCTCTACATGATCCTGTTCGGTTTCGTTCTGGCGCTTGCAGCCGGCACGGGCGTCCTGCTCTGGAAATCGCAGGACGCCAAGACCAATGTGAAGTTCGGCGCCGTCATCGGCGCCATGGCCGATGCAACCGGCGATGTGCTGTATCAGAGCCTTCGCCTCGACAATGCCCAGATTGACGCGTCGGCGTCGACCATCCAGTTTCTCGACGGGCCCGGCGGCCCGCTGAGTGCCAAATCCGAAGCTGTCATCACCGCCAACCGGAGCGACCTGCGCGGCGCCCTGGAGCGCCTCGCCGCCGCATACGAGGCGCTGGAAATGGCCGTCGGGGGCGACATGTCGATGGGCGAAAGCCGCACGATCGCACGGTCGGAGCAGGGCGACGTATCCGCTCCGACGTCGACCGACCCGGTGCTCGCTGCCATCGCCGGGCTGAAGGCTCCGCAAATCGTCAGGGACATATGGAACGGGGCGAAAGGCTCCAGTTCGCTGCGCCAGGATATCCGGGAGGTGCTGACCCATGCCGACCGGCTCGAGATTTTCGGCGACTATTCGCAGCCGGCCGCCCAGCGCGTCTTCGCCGAACTCAAGCAGCTTGCGAAGGAGCGGGTTCGGCCCAACCTGACGGCGACGCTCGACCGGCTGAACGGCGACATGATCGGCACCTACGACGCGCTGCAGTGGACGTTGATGATCGTCGCCGGCACGATCATGGTGGCCACGGTCGGCATCGGATTGCAGGTCTTCGAGCCGATGACGCGCGAGATTGCCGATGCACACGAGGAACTGCGCAAAGCCAACCTTTCGGTCGAGACGGCAAGGGAGAAGGCCGAGGCCGCCGACCGCGCCAAATCCGAGTTCCTCGCCAATATGAGCCACGAGATCCGCACGCCGATGAATGGTGTTCTCGGGATGGCCGAGCTTCTGGCGCGAACCGATCTCGACAACCGCCAGGCCATGTTCGTCGACGTCATCACGAAATCCGGCAACGCGCTGCTGACGATCATCAACGACATTCTCGACTTCTCCAAGATCGATGCCGGGCAGCTCGAGCTCGATCCGGCTCCGTTCGCGCTCGCCGAGGCTATCGAGGATGTCGCCACACTCGTCTCCACGAAAGTGGCGGAAAAGGACCTCGAACTGATCGTCAGGGTCGATCCGAACCTCCCGGCCACAGTGGTCGGCGATATCGGCCGCTTCCGCCAGATCGCCACAAACCTTGTCGGCAATGCGGTGAAGTTCACCGAGAAGGGCCATGTGCTCGTTAACGTCAACGGCAGGCAGGTCGGCGAGGAGGTGCAGATCTCCGTGCGCGTCGAGGACACCGGCATCGGCATTCCGGCCGAGAAGCTGGAAAGCGTCTTCGACAAGTTCGCCCAGGTCGATGCCTCATCAACCAGACGCCACGAGGGAACCGGCCTCGGGCTGGCGATCGCGTCGCGCCTCGTCGCCCTCATGGGCGGCCGAATGGAAGTCGAGAGCACGCCCGGAAAGGGCTCGACCTTCTCCTTTTCGGTCGTCTTTGCCGCCGATCCCGGCGGCGTGGTGGCAAAGCCCGTTCCGATCGACGTCACCGGCGCGCGCGTGCTGGCCATCGACGACAACCCGATCAATCGTGAAATCCTCACCGAACAGCTGCGCAGCTGGGGGTTCGACTGCGCGGCAGTCAACGGCGGCAGAGAAGGCATTGCTTTCCTGGAACGCGCCGCCGCCATCGCCGTGCGCGTCGACTGCGTCATTCTCGACTATCAGATGCCCGGTATGAACGGCGCCGATGTCGCCAGGGCGATCAACCAGAACCCCGCCTTGCAGGGCCTGCCGATCGTCCTCCTGACCTCGGTCGATCAGGTCGACGCCGGCCAGCTGTCGCGCGAATGCGGGATTGCGGCGCATCTCAACAAGCCGGCCCGTTCCTCGGCCCTGCTGGAAACGTTGATTTCGGTCATGCAGAAGGCGCGTGCCGCATCCCGTCATTTCGCCGAAACCGAGGGCGACGACGAGTACCAGCGGCCGGTCGCCCCTGTCGCGGCCAGACCGGCGCCGGTCGAACGGCGCATCTCCGCCGCCACGCTGCACGCGGCCGAACCGCTCGACGTGCTGGTGGCGGAAGACAACGAGGTCAATCAGCTCGTCTTCAGCCAGATCCTCAACGGGCTCGGCTACCGCTACAAGATCGCGTCCAACGGACGCACCGCACTCGACATGTTCCGTCGCCACAAGCCGCGCATGGTGCTGATGGATGTCTCGATGCCGGAAATGAACGGTCTGGAAGCAACGCGCGAGATCCGGTCGATCGAGCAGGGTATGGGCTTGCACACGCCGATCGTCGGCGTCACGGCACATGCGCTGAAGGGCGACCGCGAGAAATGCCTCGAAGCCGGCATGGACGACTATCTCTCCAAGCCGATTTCGCCCAACAAGCTGGCGATCAAGATCGAGACCTGGCTGCAGGACGGAGAGATGGCGCGCACCGCATGAGAGGAACAGGGCCGTAAGGAAGATCGTCGTTTCGACCTACGCTGAAGAATCGTAGATTCTCCACATTCCCTTACTGTCTTAACCCCCTACTTCCCTCCCTCTCACCTGTTGCGCAACACCACGCAGGATCCGCCCGCCCCGCGCAATTTCTGGCATATGATGTCCGCCTCGGCGCGCGTGTCGGCGCCGATCCGCACAGCGTAGATGCCGCGCGGGACTCCGGCGGATCGCACACGGCTCACGACCGGATCGTAACCCCCGAGCAGCGAAGAAAACCGTCCCCTGACACGCTGCCATTGCCGAATGGCGGCGGCGCGCCTGGGATTACCCGCGACCTGTATGCCCCATGGCTTGAGCGGGATGCTGGCCATCGGGATCGTTGCCGTCATCGTCACCGGCAGCGCCGCACATGCCTCCAAGAAGGGTTTTTGCGGATCGAGCGGCTGGATTGAGCCCGCATGTCCGGGCTCGGCAAAGAACTCCGCCGCCTCGCCGAGAATGTCGATGACGTAGTTCTCCGTCTCCAGCGGCAGGAAGCCGCCGCGCTCCAGCCAGCGCGTCACGCGGTGTTCGCCGGCATTGTAGGCGGCGGCGGCCAGGCCGAGATTGCCGAAGGCCGACTTCAGCTCCGACAGATATCTGGCCGACGCGGCGATCGCCCGATGGACGTTGAAGGGATCGGCAAGGCCGCGCCGGCGTGCTGTCGCCGGCATGAACTGGGCGATGCCTTCCGCGCCGGCCGGGCTGACGGCATTCGCATCGAAGCGGCTTTCCTTCCAGATCAACCGGGCGAAGAACTCCGGCGGCAGCCGGTTCATCAGGGCGTGTTCCAGGATAAGCTCGCAGACGCCGCGCGCCGTGTCCTGGCCCTCCGGCGTGGAGGGATCGGCCCGGGCGGCAGCGACAAGGAGCAGGTTGACCGCCAGCAGCGCGCTCGCCAACCTGGTCCCCGCAAGCATCCTATTCGGCGGCCGCCTTGCCGCCGTGGCCGAAACGCCGCTCGATATAATCGGCGACCATCTGCTGAAATTCTTCGGCTATCTTCGGCCCGCGGAGGGTCGCCGCCTTGCGTCCGTCGACGAATACGGGAGCGGCCGGCATCTCGCCCGTTCCGGGCAGCGAAATGCCGATATCGGCATGTTTGGATTCACCCGGACCGTTGACGATGCAGCCCATGACGGCGACCTTGAGGTCTTCCACACCCGGATATTTGTCGCGCCAGACCGGCATGTTCTCGCGCAGGTCGCCTTCGATCTTCTGCGCCAGTTCCTGAAAGACGGTCGAGGTGGTGCGACCGCAGCCGGGACAGGCGGCAACCACCGGCAGGAACTGGCGAAAGCCCATCACCTGCAGCAGTTCCTGCGCCACCTGCACCTCGCGCGTACGGTCGCCGCCCGGTTCCGGCGTCAGCGAAATGCGGATCGTGTCGCCAATCCCCTGCTGCAGCACGATACCCATTGCTGCCGACGAGGCGACGATGCCCTTCGTTCCCATGCCGGCTTCCGTGAGACCCAGATGCAGCGCATGGTCCGAACGCCGCGCAAGTTCGCGATAGACGCCGATCAGGTCCTGCACCTGGCTCACCTTGGCCGACAGGATGATCCTGTCGCGCGGCAGGCCGATCTCCTCGGCGAGTTCGGCCGACAGGATGGCCGACTGGACGATCGCCTCGCGCATGACCTCGCCGGCCGTGAGCGGCGAGCCCCTGTCCTGATTGTCGTCCATCAGCCGGGTCAGCAGCTCCTGGTCGAGCGAACCCCAGTTGACGCCGATGCGCACCGGCTTGTCGTAGCGGATCGCTGTTTCCACGATCTGCGCGAACTGCCGGTCCTTCTTGTCCTTGAAACCGACATTGCCGGGGTTGATGCGGTATTTCGCCAACGCCTCGGCGCAGGCCGGGTGGTCGGCCAGCAGCTTGTGGCCGATGTAATGAAAATCGCCGACCAGCGGCACGTCCAGACCGAGGCGCAGCAGGCGCTCGCGGATGCGCGGCACGGCCGCCGCACTCTCGTCGCGATCGACCGTGATGCGCACGATCTCAGAGCCTGCCTTGAAGAGCGCGGCGACCTGCGCCACGGTCTGGTCGACATCGGCGGTGTCGGTGTTGGTCATCGACTGGACGACGATCGGCGCCCCGCCGCCCACCATCACATTGCCGACCCTGACGCCGACCGAGCGGCGGCGCGCTTGCCCTTCGTCCTGCATGTGCTGTTCTCGAGCCAATTCCGTTCTGTCCCTGCCGCACGGCGGCATCGCGATCATCAAATAGGACCTATCGCCCGCCGTGGAAAGGGCAAAACCGCGGACGGCGCTGCCTGCGCGGACATAGACGCACCACGATTGGCTTGCATGCTGCATTGCAATAAAGTCGCATCCTGGAGACATTTGGGACGGATCGACCCGGAAAGGAAATCTACATGAGCGAGAAAAGAACTGCGGTCATCACCGGATCGACATCCGGCATAGGGCTGGCAATCGCCCACGCCCTGGCCGCCGACGGCTGCCGTATCGTTGTCAATTCCTTCTCCGACACGCCACAGGATCATGCGATCGCGAACGAGATCGCACAGGCCCATTCGGTCGAAGCGGTCTACATCAAGGCGGACATGTCGAAGGGCGCCGAATGCCGCGCACTCGTCGAACAGGCTGCGCAACGGTTCGGTGGCGTGGACATCCTCGTCAACAATGCCGGCATCCAGCATGTCGCGCCGGTCGAGGAATTCCCGGCCGAGAAATGGGACGCCATCCTCGCCATCAACCTTTCCTCGTCCTTCCACACCATCGCGGCGGCGATCCCCCACATGAAGAAGGCGGGGCGCGGACGCATCGTCAACATCGCCTCGGCCCACGGACTGGTCGCCTCGCCCTTCAAGTCGGCCTATGTCTCCGCCAAGCACGGCATCATGGGATTGACCAAGACGGTGGCGCTGGAAGTGGCGACCAGCGGCATCACCTGCAACGCGATCTGTCCGGGCTACGTTCTCACGCCGCTGGTCGAGGCGCAGATCCCCGACCAGATGAAAGCGCACAACATGGACCGCGAGACCGTCATCCGCGAGGTGATGCTCGACAAGCAGCCGACCAGGGAATTCGTCACCGTCGAACAGATCGGCGCCACGGCGGTCTTCCTGTGTTCCGACGCGGCCCAGCAGATCAACGGCACGCATATTTCCGTCGACGGCGGCTGGACCGCGGAATGACGAGGTTCGGGAGAACGAAGCCATGGCAACCAGGGCAAATGGCGGATCGACCAAACAGATCAATGTAGCGCTCCAGGGCGGCGGCTCGCATGGCGCCTTCACCTGGGGTGTGCTGGACCGCCTGCTCGAGGACGGCAGGCTCGATCTCGCGGCGATCTCCGGCACGAGCGCTGGAGCGATGAACGCGGTTGCCTTCATCAACGGCTGGCTTGCGGGCGGCGCGGACGGGGCCCGGCAGAAACTGCACGACTTCTGGCGCTCCGTGGCGCGCAAGGGCCGCTTCAGCCCCGTTCAGCGGATGCCATGGGACGTGATGCTCGGAAACTGGTCGATCGAGAACTCACCCGGCTACATCTGGTGGGAATCGATGTCGCGTCTGCTCTCGCCCTATCTCGCAAACCCGCTCAATATCAATCCGTTGCGGGAGGTGGTCGAGAGCGAGATCGATTTCGATCGTGTTCGCTCGTGCCGGGAGCTGGCTTTGTTCGTATCCGCCACCAATGTGCAGACAGGCAAGCTGCGGGTCTTTCCGACGCACGAGGTCACGATTGACGTCGTGATGGCGTCTGCCTGTCTTCCGCAGGTCTTCCGTGCGGTGGAAATCGACGGCGTGCCCTACTGGGACGGCGGTTACGGCGGCAACCCGGCCATCTATCCCTTCTTCAGGGCGAACAAGGTCGAGGACGTACTGCTCGTGCAGATCAATCCGGTCAACCGGGAAGGCACCCCGACCACGGCGAACGAGATCCAGAACCGGATCGACGAGATTACCTTCAATGCCGGCCTGTTGCGGGAATTCCGCGCCATCGCCTTCGTCAAGGAGCTGATCGCCGCCGGCCGGCTCGACCGCAGCGACTATCGCGACATCCGCATGCATCGCATCGATGCCGACGAGGCATTCAAGGATCTTTCGGCCTCATCGAAGATCAACGCCGAATGGGCATTCCTGCAATATCTGCGCGACCTCGGACGCACCGCGGCCGAAGACTGGCTGGAAACCGAATTCGACAATGTCGGCGTGCGCGCCACCCTGTCGCTCGACCGTGAACTCGAAACGAGCATGTGGCCGAGGCCCACCAGCATCGGCAGGCACGTCCGCGAATTCCTCGCCAGCCACGAAAAGCCCGCGTCGATGCGCGGCCGTCACTGAAGCGAAAGCTCCAAGACGCGCACAAGGCGGCGCACGCCTGCGGGCCATTCATCGGGTCCTGTGGCGCGCGCCTTCATGCCTTCGAGCCCGTCAAGCATTAGTTCGGCCAGGGCCCGGGTGGTCAGCCCGCGCGCGGCGAGATCGATGCCGCGCCTTGCCGCTTCCGCCTTTATCGCCGCCGCGAAGGCATCGACGAAGCCATCGCGCCACTGCGCAACGAGATCGGCCGCCAGAGAACTCTTCATGTCGAGCATCTCCGCGCCGTGCGGCGACGTGACGATTCCTTCCATCATCACCAGCACCGCATCCTCGACCGCCTTTCGAGCCCGCAGATCGAAGGGGGCGTCGCTCGACAGCGCCGCACGAAGAGCCTCCAGGGACCGTTCGAAGAGCGAGGCGGCAATGGCGCGGTAGATGTCGGACTTGTTCTTGAACACGAGATAGAGTGCCGGCCGCGACACCTTCGCCGTGCGCGCGATGTCGTCCATGGTCGTGCGCTGGAATCCGTAGGCCAGAAACACTTCGAACGCGGCATCGAGAATGCGCTTTTTCTTGTCCGCCTCGCGATTGGTCGTCTGATCCATTCTTTCTGAACGTCCTGTCCATTCACCCGCAGTGCCACGCACGGCCGCATGACACATTGCCTTCAAGGCATGAGTTGACAAAATGACAAACTTTGTCAGACTGTCAATGTTGTTTCCATACGCCCCCTCCATCGCGGCGGAACGAATGCGAAAGGTACCGTCATGCGCCTGACCGTCAATGGCAATGCGATCGACATCGAGGCCGATCCGGAAATGCCGCTCCTTTGGGCGCTGCGCGATCTGGCCGGGATCATGGGACCCAAATTCGGCTGCGGCATCGCCGCCTGCGGGGCCTGCACCGTGCTTGTCGACGGAATTCCCACGCGATCCTGTTCGATGCCCGTCGGTCTTGTCGACGGCGTGGTCACGACCATCGAAGGGCTGGCAGACGGCGAAACCCTCGATGCCGTGCAGCAGGCCTGGATCGACGAGCAGGTGCCGCAATGCGGCTATTGCCAGTCGGGGCAGATCATGAGCGCCTACGCGCTGCTTGAAGAAACGCCGGAGCCGAGCGACGACGACATCGACGCCGCGATGGCCGGCAACCTGTGCCGCTGCGGCACCTATCC
This sequence comes from Mesorhizobium sp., assembly GCA_963966365.1. Taxonomy (GTDB): domain Bacteria; phylum Pseudomonadota; class Alphaproteobacteria; order Rhizobiales; family Rhizobiaceae; genus Mangrovimarina; species Mangrovimarina plasticivorans. Next base: position 205,784 of record CAWZZC010000005.1, read on the forward strand.
GCGCATCCGGGCCGCCATCAAGCGCGCCGCGGCTGCCAAGACCAGAACGGGAGCCTGACATGTCCCGGCTCAGGAAAGTCACCCGGCGCGGATTTCTCATCGCCGCCGCGGCCATCGCCGGCGGTGTCGCGGTCGGTTACTATTACGTGCGCTCACCCTACCCCAACCCGCTCGAAGGCGACCTCGAGGCGGAAGAAGTCACCTTCAATCCCTACCTGAAGATCACCGCCGACAACGCCGTCACGATCATCGCGCCGCGCGCCGAGATGGGACAAGGCGTCTCGACCACGCTCGCCGCGCTGGTGGCGGAGGAGCTCGGGGTCGAACTCGCCGACGTGACCGTCGAGCACGGGCCGGCATCCTATGCCTACTACAATTCGGAAATGCTGGCCGAGGGCGGTCCTTTCCCTTTCTTCGACGAGGGCATGATCGCCGAAACCATGCGCGGTGCCATGGGCACGGCGGGCAAGGTGTTGGGCCTACAGGCCACGGGCGGCTCGTCGTCGGTGCGCGACGGCTTCGACCGCATGCGCCAGGCCGGTGCCGCCGCACGCGTCATGCTGACGAGCGCTGCCGCAGACAGGCTGGGCGTCTCCGCCGGCGAACTGACGGTCCGCGGCACGTCGATCCTGCATGAGGCCTCCGGCCGCTCCGTCACTTTCGGAGAGGTCGCCGCCGCTGCGGCCGAAATCGATCCGCCGTCACAGGTTAGGCTCAAGGAGCCATCCGATTGGCGGCTTCTGGGCCGGTCGCAGCCACGCGTCGACATGGCCGCCAAGGTGACGGGCGCGCCCATCTTCGGCATCGACGTCAGCCTTCCCGACATGCTCTACGGCACGGTGAAGATGAGCCCGCGTTTCGGGGCCCGGCCCGTGCAATCCGATGTCTCGAAAGCCGAGGCCATGCCCGGCGTCGTCGCCGTCGTGCCGATCGACACCACATACGGCGCCGGCTTCGGCGTAATTGCCGAGAACACCTGGGCAGCGTTCCGGGCTGCCGAGGCCATCGAGGTCGAATGGGGCCCGACTACCTATCCGGGCGACAGCGACGCTCTCGACGCGATGCTCGAACAGTCGCTCATGGCCGAACAGGGCGATCGGCTGCGCGATGATGGCGACGTCGATGCCGCCTTCGCCGATGCCCCGGCCGGGCGCGTGATCGAGGCCGACTATGCCGTCCCCTTCCTCGCCCATGCCTGCATGGAACCGATGAACGCGACGGCGCGGTTGAAGGACGGTGCGCTCGACATCTGGTCGCCCAACCAGATGCCGACACTGACGCGGCAGCTCTGCGCCGACGTCGCCGGGGTCGAGATCGATCAGGTGAACGTCCATACGACGCATCTCGGCGGCGGCTTCGGGCGGCGTGGCGAAATGGACTATTCCATATACGCCACCGTGCTCGCCCGGCACTCCGGCGGGCGCCCGGTAAAGGTCACCTGGACGCGCGAGGAGGATGTCACGCATGATGTCTACCGGCCGGCGGCTCGCGGCCGCTTTCGCGCCCGCATGGGCGACGACGGCCTGCCCGTCGCCATCGACATGCGCATCGCTTCGCCGTCGATCATCGCGAGTGCTCTCAGCCGCACCTTTCCCTCCATCTCGCCGCTCGGTCCCGACAAGTCGATCGTCGAAGGCGCCTTCGACCAACCCTACAAAGTCGCGGATTATCGCGTCAGCGCCGTCAAGGCGCCGCTCGGCATACCGGTCGGCTTCTGGCGTTCGGTCGGCAACTCCTACAACGGCTTCTTCCACGAATGCTTCCTCGACGAGATCGCCGCAGCCGGCGGCATCGATCCTATGGCCATGCGGCGACGGCTGATGGGCGACCATCCGGCGGCCGTAAAGGTGATCGACCGGTTGGCCGAACTGTCGGACTGGGGCGCTTCCCTGCCGCAAGGCAAGGCGAAAGGCCTCGCCTTCACACTGTCCTTCGGCTCCTGGGTCGGCGAGGTGGTACAGATCGCCAGCACCGCGCAAGGAATCCGCATCGAGAAGGTCTGGATCGTCGCCGATGTCGGGCGCGCCCTCGACCCCTCGATCATTGAGGCCCAGCTCATCTCGGGCGCCGTCTTCGGCCTCTCGTCGGCCATGAATCAGGAGATCACCTTCGCCGACGCAATGGTGGAGCAGTCGAACTTTCATGACTTCGACGCCATGCGGATCAACCAATGCCCTGACTTCGAAGTCGCCATCCTGGAGAACTATCACCGCATGGGCGGGGTTGGCGAAGTCGCCACGCCCCCGGCCGTCCCAGCGCTCGCCAATGCGGTGTTCGCGCTCACCGGCAAACGCGTGCGTCAGTTGCCCCTATCGCGGGAGGTCGAGTTCGCATGAATGATGCCACAACCGTTACAAGGTTCATGATGTCTTGAACAAGAAGTGCGCCCGCCAGGGAATGAATTCAGTAATCATGCTGACAGGGATCTGTCAGGATTGATCAATCCATGAATATTTGTGGCTGTTTCAGGCCGAAACCATCAGCTAGAACTGCGCCGCCCGCAGAAGACACTGTTCTGCAGTTGAACGGATCGGGCCGCCCACCCATATCAAAATTCTCAACGGGGCTGGAGGCGTCTTCCGCGAGGACCGGAGATCGAGTGAACTGAATGCCAAGAGTGCCCTTTCATAGAGTGGCGGCATTCGCCGTCTTTGCCGCGGCCGCGGCATGGGTGGCGACCGGCGAGTTCTCCTCCGTCGGCGGCGCCGTGGCGGTCGACCAGGAGCGGCCCGCCGCCGAAACTGCCGAGCAGCCCGCCGCACCGCTGCGCACGGTCGCCGTCGTCGTGCCGCACCACGTCGATCACGCGCGCACCATCCGTATCTCCGGTGTGACCGAAGCCAACAAGCGCTCCAGCCTGGCGGCGCGCGCCGGCGGCATCGTCAGCACGATCCCGGTCGACGAAGGCAGTGTGGTCGAACAGGGCGCCCTTATCCTGGGGCTCGATGCCGAGGAAAAGCCTGCCGCCGTCGAAATGGCCGAGGCGCTCGTCGCGCAGCGTGAATCCGAGTTCGCCGCCGCACAGAAGCTGCTCGAGAGCGGCAACATGGCCAAGCTGCAGGGCGAAAGCGCCCGCGCCGCGCTGACGGCGGCCCGCGCGCAACTCGAGACCGCAAAGGCCGAGCTGGCGCGAAGCGAGATACGCGCTCCGTTCGATGGCATCGTCGACCGCGTCGACGTGGAAGAAGGCAGCGCGATCCTGCAGGGTGCGGAAGTGGCGACCATCCTGAGCCTGGATCCGATCCTCGCCGTCGGCGAGGTCAGCGAGCACGATCTCTCGCAGCTCAAGCCCGGCGCAAGCGCCGAGGTCCGGCTGGTGAACGGTCAAAAGGTCACCGGGACCCTGCGCTATGTCAGCCGGGACGCATCACCGCAGACGCGCACCTACCGCATCGAGGTGGCGGTTCCCAATTCCGATCGGACGATTCCGGCCGGCATGACGGCGGAAATCCTTCTGAATGCCGACACCGTACGCGCGGTCAAGCTTCCGCGCTCTGTGGTCACGCTGTCCAAGCGTGGCGATCTCGGCATCCGCATCGCCCTTCCGGACGATACGGTGGATTTCGTTCCCATCGACCTGATCGATGACACGCCCAACGGTCTCATACTTGCCGGTATTCCGGAGGACGCGAGGATCATCGTTGCCGGCCAGGATCTGGTTGCCGAGGGCGACAAGGTGGCGACCGTGGAAGCCGACGAAAGCGTCATCCGCCGGCTGGTCGGTGACGTTGCGGCGCGGTGATGGCAGAAACGGACGGTCGGTGAGATGGGCATAGTCGACTACGCCATCCGCAATGTCAGGCTGACGATCTCGATTCTGCTGTTCTTCCTGATTGCGGGGACGATGGCGTATCAGTCGATCCCCAAGGAAGCCGAGCCGGATATCCAGATACCGATCATCTATGTCAGCCTGACATACCAGGGCATTTCTCCGGAGGATTCCGAACGTCTCCTGCTGCGCCCCGTCGAGACACGGTTGAAATCGATCAGCGGCATCAAGGAAATGCGTTCGACGGCCTATCAGGGCGGCGGCAACGTCATCGTCGAGTTCCAGGCCGGTGCCGACCTCGACAGGGCGCTGGAGGACGTGCGCAACAAGGTGGCCGATGCCGAGCAGGACTTGCCGGAGGGCGTCGACGAGCCGTCCGTCAACGAGGTGAACCTTTCGGAGTTCCCGGTTCTCGTGGTCACCCTTGCCGGCGACGTGCCCGAACGCGCCCTGACGACGGCGGCGCGTGAACTGCGCGACCGCATCGAGGAGATCCCCAGCGTGCTCGACGCCAACCTGCAGGGCGCGCGCGAGGATCTGGTCGAGGTCATCATCGATCCGATGAAGCTCTCCTCCTACGGCCTGCAGCTCGATCAGTTGATCTCCGCCGTCAACGCCAACAACGCGCTTGTGGCGGCTGGCGCGCTGGAAGGCAGCGAGGGCAAGTATGCCGTCAAGGTGCCGGCGCTTATCGAGACGGCCGAGGATATCGCCAACCTGCCGATCGTCGCCCAGAATAACGCTGTCGTCAGGGCGCGCGACATCGCAACCATCCGCTCCACCTTCAAGGACGCTGAGACGATCACCCGCGTCGACGGCCGTCCGGCGATTGCCATCGAGGTCTCCAAGCGCACCGGCGCCAATCTGGTCGACACGGTCGACAAGGTAAAGGCGGTTGCCGACGAGTATCAGACGCTGCTGCCCGAAGGCGCGACGATCTCCTACAGCCAGGACAAGTCGACGGTGATCCGCCAACTACTGGGCGACCTCGAGAACAGCGTTCTGACGGCGGTCATCCTGGTCTTCGTGGTGATCCTCTATGCACTGTCTGGCCGCGCCTCGCTGCTCATCGGCCTGGCAATTCCGGCCTCCTTCCTGATGGGCATCATGTGGCTGTCGCTTGCCGGCTACACCGTCAACATCGTGGTCCTGTTCTCGCTCATCCTGGCCGTCGGCATGCTGGTCGACGACGCCATCATCGTCACCGAGTTCGCCGAACGCCGCATGACCGAGGGCATGCACAAGACCGAAGCCTTCGCGCTTGCGGCGCGGCGCATGGCCGGTCCGGTGGTGGCGGCCACCGCGACGCGCGTCGCCGCCTTTTCGCCGCTCCTGTTCTGGCCCGGGATCGTCGGCGAATTCATGAAGTTCATGCCGATCACCCTGATCGTGACGCTGTCCTCGTCACTCATCTACGCACTGATCTTCGTGCCGGCATTGGGAGCCCTGTTTGCGCGACCGATCGTCGAGAAAGAGCAGCCTGACGGATGGTACATGCGCTTCGCCCGCCGGGCCGTGCGCCATCCCTTCCTGGTCACCTTCGCCACCATCGCAGCGCTCGTCGCCGTGCCCTACGCCTATGGCAAATACGGCAAGGGCGTCGAGTTCTTCCCCAATGTGGAGCCCGACTACGGCCTTCTCTATGTGCACGCACGCGGCAATCTCTCGCTCGAGGAGCAGAACATCCTCGTCGGCGCCGCCGAACGGCGCATGCTCGGCTGGCCCGGCATCGAGACGATCTATACCCGCGTCGGTCAGACGCGCGGCGGCGGCGGCTTCGAGATCGACGAGGATGTGATCGGCGTCATCCAGTACGAGTTCATCGACTGGCGCGAACGCAAGCCGGCCAGCGAGATTCTCGACGACCTGCGCGCCGCCATGACAGGAATTCCCGGAACCGAGATCGAGGTCTCGGTGCCAGACGCCGGACCGCCGACCGGCAAGGCGATCCAGATCCGGCTGTCGGCGGCGAATCCCGATGGTCTCGAGGAGATGGCGCGCAAGACCGCCGCCATGCTGCACACGGTCCCTGACGTGATCGACATATCCGATGGCCTGCCGCCACCCGGCATCGACTGGGAGCTGGAGGTCGACCGCTCGATGGCCGCCCGGTTCGGCGTCGGTCCAGGATCGGTGGGCACGGTGGTTCAGCTCGTCACCAACGGGCTCAAGCTGTCCGAATATCGTCCCGCCGGCGTCGACGACGCGGTGGAGATCCGTCTGCGCGTGCCCGAGGACCGGCGCACGCTCGCCACGCTCGACCAGCTCAGGGTCGAGACCGCCGAAGGATCGGTGCCGATCGCGACTTTCGTGTCGCGCAAGCCGGCACAGCGCACCGGCGTCCTCACCCGCATCGACGGCGTGCGCACGGTCACCGTGGAAGCAGGCATTCGCGAAGGCGTGCAGGCCGACGCCGTCCGCCAGCAGGTCGTGGCGAACCTCGAATCGATGGATATCGCCAGCCAGGGCGTGCGCTGGAAGCTGGCCGGCGAGGACGAGGAGCAGAAGGCGGCGAGCGAGTTCCTGTCGAAGGCCTTCGGCGCGGCCATCTTCCTGATCTTCGTCGTCCTTCTGGCGCTGCTTAACAAGTTCACGTCGGTCGCGCTGGTGCTCATCGCCGTCGTCATGTCGACCATCGGCGTCTTTCTCGGCCTGATCATCATGGGCCAGCCCTTCAGCATCGTCATGACCGGTATCGGGGTGATTGCGCTGGCTGGTGTCGTGGTCAACAACAACATCGTGCTGATCGACACCTATGACAGGCTGCGGCGCGAGGGCTGGGACAAGCTTGACGCGGTTCTCCAGACCTGCCGCGAGCGCGCCCGTCCGGTGGTGCTGACTGCGGTCACGGCAATCCTCGGCGTTCTGCCCATCGCATTCGGCTTCAATCTCGAACTTCTCAACCACGACACCACCTTCGGCGCGCCTTCAACGCAGTGGTGGATCGCACTGTCGAGCGCCATCGTCTTCGGCCTTGCATTTTCGACCGTCCTGACGCTGGTCGTGACGCCGTCGCTCCTGATGATCGTTACCCGCAGCAATGACTCGAAGGTCTACGCCTTCCTGAGCCGGTTCCGTTTCCGGCGCGCAAAGGACGGCAAGAGCAAGGCTGACGCGGCCCCCGACAAGCAGTCCGAAACGACCGGCCTGCCGAGGGCCGCCGAATAGGTGGATCAGGCCGCAGCCCGATGCGCGGGCTGGTCGAGCTTCAGATCCGCGATTGCCTGGCGAAGGGCCGCAGCCGGTTCCGTCGAGGGGACCGTGCCGAGACGCATCTGCAGTTTCGTTCCGTCGAGCGAATGGCCCGTGCGCCACAGATAGGACATGATGGCGATTTCCCGCATCATGGGGACGAAGAGGCCCGCCGTTCTCCAGAGCGGCCAGGACACACCGCGCCTCGTCAGCGGCCGCCCCACTGCCTCTTCCGCTGCCCGCTTCATCTCCTCGCCCGTCAATGTGTCGCCGGTGAAATGATAGCTGTCGAAGATCGCGCATTCGTCGCGCCGTTCGGCCAGCAGCGCGAAGGCCTCGCCTAGATCGGGCAGATAGGCGAAGGCGTGCGGCAGGTCCATCGGTCCCGGCCACGTGAAGACGTCCTTTCTCAGCTTCGACAGGATGACCAGGTCGAGCCAGGATTCCGGGCGTGTGCCGCCGTAGAAGTCGCCCGCCCGCAAGACGAGTGTCTGCACACCGGCCTTCGCCGCGCGCTCGGCAAACAGGTCTTCCATGGCGATGCGAAGCTCGGCCTTCTCGGTCGAGGCGACCTGCGGCGCATCCTCCTTCATGCCGCAGTGGACCGCATGACCGAAATTGTAGACGTTGCCGGGCAGCATGTGGGTTGCGCCGACAACCTGCGCCGCCGCCGCGACGTTCTCGGCCATCAGCAACACCGTTTCACGCCAATCCGTGTAAGGTGGATTGAGCGCATTGACGATGACATCGGCACCTTCGCATGCCCGGATGAGCCCCGGGCGATCGTATGCATCGACGTTGACCGATTCGACGCCCGGAGCGAGCGTTGCCGCCTTGGCGCCACGTGCCGCACCCTTGACCCTCCATCCGTGCTTCAGGAAGGCGCGGGCCGCCGCATCGCCGACCCGTCCCGCCGCTCCCAGAACGATTGCTGTCTTCATGACCGTTCTCCTTTGTTGATGCGGACCAGGTTCCTTCATTTGACTGTGAATGAAAATTCCATGATTGTGCTTGTGTGATATTCATTATTGAATAGGCAATGATCGATCTGGACTGGAATCTCATCCGCAGCTTCCTGGCTGTCGCGGAAGCCGGCAGCCTTTCCGGGGCTGCCCGTCGGCTTTCCACCAGCCAGCCGACGCTTGGGCGCCACATCGCCGAACTGGAGCGGCAGCTGGGCACCAGCCTGTTTCACCGCGGACGAGGTGGCTACATGCTCTCCGATCAGGGCGCGGCGCTGCTCGACCGCGCCCGCCAGGTTGGCGCGCAGGCCGATGCCTTCGTCCGCCTTGCCCAGGGCGCCACAGACACTGTCGCCGGCACGGTGCGCATTACCGCCAGCGAAGTGGTTGCGGCTCTTGTTCTGCCCGACATGCTGGCCCGGTTCGCCAAAATCGAGCCCGGGATCGAAGTGGAAATCGTCGCCACCAATCAGGTCGACAATCTGTTGCGGCGCGACGCGGACATCGCCATCCGCATGACACAACCGGCACAGCTCGATCTCGTGGCGCGCAAGGTTGCCGATCTGCCGCTGACGGCCTGTGCCGCAACGCGCTATCTCGATCGTCGCGGACGTCCGCAGACGGCGGAGGACCTGCTCCGTCACGATCTGATCGGCTTCGACAGGGGAACCGAAATCATCGATGAGTTCGCCCGGCTCGGCGTTCTGGTGGATCGGCATGCCTTCCGCCTGAGGTCGGACAACCAGATCGTCGTCTGGCAGGCGATCAGGGCCGGAAACGGGATCGGTTTTGCGCAACGTTCGCTCGTCGCCCGATCGGCGGAAGTAGAAGCCGTTTTACCCGACCTGCCGCTGCCCACCCTTCCGGTGTGGCTCGCAATGCATCGCGATCTGCGCGGCAGCCCGCGCGTGCGCGCGGTCAGCGATTTTCTGTTCGATGAGCTGAAGCGCTATTCGGCCGGCTGAGGCGAAAATTCCGCCGACCGCGCCAGGGTGGCCATGAAGGAGACGACCACCAGCAATGCCGACAGGGCGACGAAAACGGCACCGAAACCCGTGCGCTCGCCAACGAAGCCGATGGCCGACGGCGCGATCAGAATGCCGGAATAGCCCATCGTGGTGACCACGCTCATGCCGGTACTCGACGACATGCCCTTCTGGTTGCCGGCGGCCGAGAAGGCGATCGGAACCATGTTGGCGATACCAAGGCCGGCGAAAGCGAAAGCGACGATGGCCAGATAGGGATTCGTCGCCAGGCCGCCGACCAGCATACCGGATGCCGCCACTAGGCCGGACAGACGAAGTGTGACGACTGCGCCCAGCCGATTGCGCACCACATCACCGCAAAAGCGCATCAGCGCCATGCTCGCCGAGAATGCCGCAAAGGCGAAACCTGCAGTGGCGATGTCTGCGCCGAGGGCTTTTTGCAGGTGCAGCGCCGCCCAGTCGAGGACGGCCCCTTCCGGCACCATGCACATCAGCGCCATCAGACCGAGCAGATAGACGGCCGGATCGGCCGGCAGCCTGAATCGGCTGTGCCCTGTGGCAACCGGCCGCTCGTCTGTCACGAGGGATTGCATCGCAATCACGACGACCGCCAGAACGATGAGCGTGACGCACAGCGCGTGGACGAAATGGCCGAAGATCTGGATCATCACGCCGCCGAGCGCTCCGCCGGCAAAACCGCCCAGACTCCAGAATCCGTGCGACGACGACATGATCGCGCGGCCAAGCCGGCGCTCGGTGGCCACCGCGTTGGAGTTCATCGCCACGTCCATCGCCCCGAGGGTCCCACCCAGATAGAGCAGGGCCGGAAGCGCCATCCAGACATTGGAGGCGAGCGACACCACCAGCAGCCCGAAGGCCGCCGCGACCGAGATGCCGCGCAGCACTGTCGCGGAGCCGTATCGCGCCATCAGCATCCCGCTCAAGGGCATGGCGAGCAGGGCGCCGAGACCGAAGACGAGAATGAGCAGCCCCAGCGTGGTCTCGCCGATGTCGAACCGTTCGAGCAGCACCGGGATCTGCGGCGCCCAGCTTCCCATCACGAAGCCATTTGCCAGGAACATCGCCGCCACGGCCCAGCGTCCCCTGCGCGCTTGCGTCATCGATCGGTTCTGGCTCATGGCCGAAATGCGTCCCCGGAATGAAATAATGGATCCGCCGCCGAAGACTCGAAAGGGAACCTTCGAACTCACTGCCGCGGACGCGCGTGGAAACACGCCACCAGACGCGTCAGATTGGAGCGTTCGGCCGGCTTATCAAGGGCAAGGGCGGACAAATGTCTTGGACCAACGCGCGAACCTCCCGATCACAAATTTCGCGCCGACCTATCCGCGCCACATTCGCCCGTCACCAATATGGCTAACGGATCGTTAACGATCAGCACCCAGACCTTTCCCCCGGTCGGCGGCCAGGGAAGGCAGGGAGCGATTGTTGCGATCCGCTCCAATTCATCGTGCGGCGTGGAGATCTGCCATGAACAAGCGCTCTTTCCCCGACGACGGTCCGTTTCGCGGCCGCAGCACCAATGAGGCCCTCTTGCAGCTGCGCACACGCGCACGCACGAATGCCGCGCGGGGACTGCGTAGCCCGGGCGTTGCCACGGCCTTGACGCTGGGGGCGGGCGCATTGGTCTTCGCGGGCGTGTTCGCCATGGCGTGGAACGAGCGGACGGGTAACGCCGATATCGGCACGGTCGCGTCGATCGACGCCCCTGAACCATCTTCCGCGCCGGTGACACTCGTCAGTGAACAGGTGGAACGCCAGTCCGAGGCTCCACAACCGGATGGCGCCTCGACAGTCAGCGTACCGGCGGACAGCGCGGCAAACACGGCTTCACCTCTTGCCGTGGCCGAACAGCGCTGGGGCGACGACGAGCCGCCGGAGCAGGAATTGACGCCCGAGCAGCTTCGCTCCCTGTCGAACCATGCTGCCGCCCACGCAACCAAAGGAGACGGTGCGCTTGCGGCCCTGCGCAGCCTCGCTCAGGACAGCCCGACCGCCGACAGCAGTCTCAGCGCCTATGCGTCCACCGAGGAATCGCCAGGCAATTCGGCAGTCGAGATCGCTGAGACGGATGCCGAGGCGGCCGCGCTCGAGGCCGAGTTAGAAATGGCGCCCCAGGCGATCGATACGGCCCCGACCGGGGCCATTCCTGATGTCGAACTTTCTCCGGCCAGCGTGACCCGCTACGTGAACCTGCGTGACGGTGCCGCCGACGAAGCCCGGATTTTGGCCGTCGTGCCTGCCAATGCAGAAATCGAGGCCGAAAGGAACTGCGGATGGTGCACGGTGGTCTATGAAGGCAAGCGCGGCTTCATCTACAAGTCATTCATCCGCCATGAAACCTCGGAAGCCGCTGCCAACTGACAAGTCGAGCCGCACCCGCGCCGCGTCTCATTGGAACACCACCAGCAGGTCCTTGGCGTCGATCTGGTCGCCGGCCTTGACCAGCACCTCCGCCACCGTGCCGTCGCGTTCGGCGTGCAGCGCCGTCTCCATCTTCATCGCCTCGATCGACAAGAGCACGTCTCCCGCCTTGACCGGCCCGCCGGCGGCGACCGCGATGGTCGATACGACGCCGGGCATCGGCGCACCGACATGCGCCGGATTGCCCGCTTCGGCCTTGCGCCTCGTCTGGGCCGCCGAAGCGCCGTGCGCACGGTCGGGCACCTTGACCCGGCGCGGCTGACCGTTGAGCTCGAAGAAGACGGTGACCATGCCCTTTTCGTCCGTATCGCCGATCGCCAGGCAGCGGATGACAAGCGTCTTGCCCTTCTCGATATCGACGAAAATCTCGTCGGTGGGCTTCATTCCATAGAAATAGACCGGCGTCGGCAGGGCCGAGACCGGGCCGTATTCCTCCTGCACGGCGGCGAAGTCGGAGAAGACCTTCGGATACATCAGCCAGGACGAGAACTCGAACTCGGAAAGCTTGCGACCGAGCTGTTCCTCGATCTCCTTGCGCGACTTCTCGAGATCGGCCGGCGCAAGCAGCGAGCCTGGACGCACGGTGACCGGCTTCTCGCCCTTCAGGGCCTTCTTCTGCAGCGCTTCGGGCCAGCCACACGGCGGTTGGCCGAGATCGCCGCGCAGCATGGCGACGACCGAGTCCGGGAAGGCGATGTCCTTGCCCGGGTTCTCGACATCCGCGACCGTCAGGTCCTGACTGACCATCATCAGGGCCATGTCGCCCACGACCTTGGACGAGGGCGTCACCTTGACGATGTCGCCGAACATCAGGTTGACGTCATGATAGGTCTGCGCGACTTCGTGCCAGCGGGTCTCCAGCCCCAACGAGCGTGCCTGCTCCTTGAGATTGGTGAACTGGCCTCCCGGCATTTCATGCAGATAGACCTCCGAGGCCGGCCCCTTCAGGTCGCTCTCGAAGGCGGCATACTGGTTGCGCACCGCCTCCCAGTAGAACGATATGCGCCGGATCCATTGTGGATCGAGCCCGCTGTCGCGCGGCCCGCCTTTCAACGCCTCGACGAGCGAGCCGAGGCAGGGCTGCGAGGTGTTGCCTGACAGCGCATCCATTGCCGCATCCACGGCGTCGACGCCCGCCTCGACCGCCGCCAGGACTGTGGCCGCCGAAACGCCCGACGTGTCGTGCGTGTGGAAATGGATCGGCAGATCCGTCTCCTCGCGCAACGCCTTGAAGAGCACCGAAGCCGCGGCAGGCTTCAACAGCCCCGCCATATCCTTGAGCGCAATGATATGGGCGCCGGCCGCCTCCAGTTCCTTGGCCAGCGCGACATAATATTTGAGATCATATTTCGCCCGCGCCGGGTCGAGGATGTCACCGGTGTAGCAAATGGCTGCCTCGCACAGCTTGCCTTCGGCGAGGATCGCATCCATCGCCACGCGCATGTTCTCGACCCAGTTCAGGCTGTCGAAGACGCGGAAGAGATCGACGCCGCCTGCCGCCGCCTGGCTGACGAAATGCTGCACCACATTGTCGGGATAGCTGGTGTAGCCGACGCCGTTGGCGCCGCGCAGAAGCATCTGCATCAACAGGTTCGGCGCGCCCTTGCGCACCTCTTCCAGACGCTCCCAGGGATCTTCGGTGAGGAAACGCATGGCAACGTCGAATGTCGCGCCACCCCAGCATTCCAGTGACAGCAGTTGCGGCAGCGCGCGGGCATAGGTGCCGGCGATGCGGGCGATATCGTATGTCCGCATGCGCGTGGCGAGCAGCGACTGGTGCCCGTCGCGCATCGTCGTGTCGGTGATGAGAACCCGGTCCTGTTCGCGCATCCAGCGGGCAAAGCCTTCCGGTCCCATCTGCTCGAAGAGCTGCCTTGTCCCCTGCGGCGGTTCGCCTTCGATGAAGGGAACGACCGGTGCGGCCGTCTCCGGCGGAAGCGGCCTGACACGCGTTTCGGGATGGCCGTTGACACTGACGTCGGCCAGGTAATTGAGAAGCTTCGTCGCCCTGTCGCGCCGCTTCACCTGGGTGAAGAGTTCGGGCGTCGTGTCGATGAACCTGGTGGTGTAGGAATTGTCGCGGAACGACGGATGGCCAATGATGGCCTCCAGAAAGGTCAGGTTGGTCGCCACCCCGCGGATACGGAATTCACGCAGCGCCCGATCCATGCGCTGACACGCCTCCTCGGCGGTCGGCGCCCATGCCGTCACCTTTTCTAGCAGCGGATCGTAGAACCGCGTGATCACCGCTCCCGAATAGGCTGTGCCGCCGTCGAGCCGGATGCCGAAACCGGTGGCGCCGCGATAGGCGGTGATGCGCCCGTAGTCGGGAATGAAATTCTGCTCGGGATCCTCGGTCGTGATGCGGCATTGCAGGGCATGGCCGTTGAGCCTGATGTCTGCCTGCGCAGGAACGCCGGACTGGGCCGTTCCGATCGCCGCTCCTTCCAGGATGCGGATCTGCGCCTTGACGATATCGATGCCGGTAACCTCCTCGGTCACCGTGTGCTCGACCTGGATGCGCGGGTTGACTTCAATGAAATAGAACGCGCCGCTATCGGCATCCATCAGGAACTCGACCGTCCCTGCGCCGACATAGTCGGTTGCTCGCGCGATCTTGAGTGCATGGCCGCACAGTTCCTCACGCCGCGCAGCGTCGAGATAGGGCGCCGGCGCGCGTTCCACGACCTTCTGGTTGCGCCGCTGGATGGAGCAGTCGCGCTCGAACAGATGCACGCAGTTGCCATGCGTGTCGCCAAGCACCTGCACCTCGACGTGGCGCGCGCGCTCGACCAGCTTTTCCAGATAGACCTCGTCCTTGCCGAAGGCGGCCCTCGCCTCGCGCTTGGCCTCGGTCACCTCGCGCGCGAGGTCCGACGGCGCGCGGATGACCCGCATGCCGCGCCCGCCGCCGCCCCAGGACGCCTTCAGCATGACGGGAAAGCCGATTTTGGCGGCCATGACCTCGACCGCCGCCATGTCGTCGGGCAAGGGCTCGGTGGCAGGCACCACCGGCACGCCGACCTCAACAGCGAGATTGCGCGCCGCCACCTTGTTGCCGAGACGCCGCATCGTATCGGGCCGCGGGCCGATGAAGGTGATGCCGTTTGCCGCGCAGGCCTCGGCGAATTCCGGGCTTTCCGACAAGAGCCCGTAGCCGGGGTGTATGGCGTCGGCGCCGGAAAGCCTGGCGACCCGGATCACCTCATCGATCGAAAGATAGCTCTCGATCGGCCCCAGGTCCTTTTCCAGATGCGGGCCGCGACCGACCTGGTAGGACTCGTCGGCCTTGAACCGATGCAGCGAGTATTTGTCTTCTTCCGCCCAGATCGCGACGGTCTTTATGCCCAGTTCGTTGGCCGCGCGAAATATCCGTATGGCGATCTCGGAGCGATTGGCGACAAGAAGCTTGGTGATCGGCAAAGGTGAGCTCCCATCTGGTCAGATATCCAATCATTAGCCCGAAATTGTTGCAGTGCAAACATGATGATCCTCACCTTGCCGGCAAAAAAAGAGCCCGGCGCGTTTCCGCGCCGGGCCCGGCAATTGGGGCAATGCTGCGTGATCAGTTCACGTAGTCGTACTTGCCGTCCTTCCATTCGTAGAAGACGTAGCCCGGAAGCGTCACGTCGCCCTTGTCGTCGAAGGACAGCTCGCCAAGCACGGTCTTGAACGTGCCGGCGTCGAGCGCTTCCACGACCGCGTCGAAGTCGGTCGATCCGGCTGTCTTCACGGCGTCCGCCCAGGCCTGGATGGCCGCATAGGTGTAAAGCACGTAGCCTTCGGGCTCGATGCCCTTGGCGCGGAACTTCTCCACCAGCGGAGCGGCGTCGGGGTTCTTGCGCGGATCCGGCGAGAAGGTCATGAGCGTGCCCTGCCCGGCATCGCCGGTGATCGCCCAGTACTCGTCCGTGACCAGCGCGTCACCCGAGACGAGCACGGTGTCCATGCCCTGCTCCTTCATCTGGCGCGCCATCAGACCGGCTTCGGTGTGGTAGCCGCCGACATAGAGGACGCCGATGCCTTCCGCCTTAAGCTTCGAGACGAGCGCCGAATAGTCCTTCTCGCCTGCGGTGTAGGCTTCGTAGAGAGCCGGCTTGCCGCCCGCCTTCTCATAGGCGGCCATCGTGGCGTCGGCGAGACCCTTGCCATAGGCGGTCTTGTCGTGGACGAAGGCAACCTTCTTGTCGCCGAAATGCTCCAGCAGATAGGCGCCGGCCACGTCGCCCTGCTGGTCGTCACGACCGCAGACGCGATAGGTGCCCGGACCGGGACGCTCGTCGGTGAACTTCGGATTGGTCGAAGCCGGCGAGATCTGCACGATGCCTTCCTCGGCATACACGGCCGAAGCCGGGATCGAGGAGCCCGAGCAGAAGTGACCGGCCATGAAGACAACGCCGTTGCCGGCCATCTGGTTCGCCACGGCAACCGCCTGCTTGGGATCGCAGGCATCGTCGCCCACTTCGAGCTTCAGCATCTCGCCATTGACACCGCCCGCCGCGTTGATGTCTTCGACGGCCTGCTCCGCGCCGGCCTTCATCTGCGCACCGAAAGACGCATACTGACCCGTCATCGGGCCGGCAGTCGCGATGAGGATGTCCGCATAGGCCGCAGTCGACATCGCGAAGCTGAGCGCTACCCCAGCCAAAAGTGCCTTTTTCATGATATCTCCCTTAAACACCTGACGATAGGTTGTAACCGGTGGTTGACGGTGTTTCAGCTCCCCCATCCGGTCATTGTGCGGGTGTTCCCTTCCCGCTTGCCGACATAAAAGCCCAATTCCAGTGTGAAATAAAGGCTCTCGGTCGAACTTCGTTGCGCCGCCCGGGTCCGCGTTTCAACCCTGCCGTGGGGTCCAGCCGAACGGTCCATTGCGGTCGAAGATAAAGCCGTACTGCGTCGTCATCTGTGCGGCGCGCGTCAGTCGCTTGCCGGCAAACCCGATGATCAGCAGCACGGCGAGGTCCACCAGGTAATAGTGGAGTGTCAGCAGCGTCCCTTCGAACAGCGCGAAATGAATGAAGCGGGTCGCCGCTGCCAGAAGCACCATATATGCGAAGAGTTGCCCATTGGTGAGCCAGCTTCGCGCCGCGGCCCGTCCGGTCAGATAGGCCGCGCCCCCGGCGAGCACGACCGTGACGAGGATGAATTCGAAGAAAGTGACTTCCCAAAGGAAGGAGTATTGCTTTTCCATCATGGTCTCCCAGGTTGCGGCGACCGGCTCGTGCGCGGCCGGCCGGGCCGCCCCTTCCCCTCTATTGACCCAGCCGCGCTCGCGGCGCGGCTAATGCCGCCCGCCTTCCAGATAGGCGGCACGCACCTCTTCCTTCTTCAGCAGTTCGTGGCCCGGTCCGCTCATCGTGATGTTGCCGTTGACCATCACATAGCCCCGGTGCGCAAGCTTCAGCGCGTGGAAGGCATTCTGCTCCACCAGGAACACGGTCAGCCCATCATTGCGGTTGAGTTCCTTGATGACCTCGAAGATCTGCTTGACGATGAGCGGTGCCAGGCCGAGGGACGGCTCGTCCAGCAGCAGAAGCTTCGGCCTGCCCATCAGGGCGCGCGCGATCGCCAGCATCTGCTGCTCGCCACCCGAAAGCGTACCGCCCCGCTGGGCGGCGCGCTCCTTGAGACGGGGAAACAGATCGTAGACGCGGCGCAGATCCTCGTCGAAATGTTCTTCGGCGACGAGGCTGGCGCCCATCTGCAGGTTCTCCATTACCGTCATGCGGCCGAATATGCGCCGGCCCTCGGGCGACTGCGCGATGCCGAGCCGCATGATCTCGTGCGTCGGCATCGTGGTGATGTCCTGTCCGTCGTAGATGATCTGCCCGGCGCGCGCCTGCGGGCTGCCGCAGATGGTCATCATCAGCGTCGACTTGCCGGCCCCGTTGGCCCCGATCAGCGTGACGATCTCGCCCCGCTCGACGTCGACGTCGACGCCGCGCAGCGCGACGATCTTGCCGTAATAGGTTTCGACCTTGCGGACGCTCAGCAGCGGCTGTCCATTCGCGCTCATGCCTTGCCCCCCTTACCGCGCGAAGCCGGCTTCGACGCTCTGCTGGTCGGCACCTCGCCCTTGGCGACGCGTTTGGAAAACGCCGTCGCGCCTCCCTTGGCCAGGGTCTTGGCCTGCTTCACCCATTCCTCGCGCTCGATACGGCCGGGGAAGGCAAGATAGGACCCGACCCATTCGACCTCCTTCTTCTTCCACGCGGCGACCTGATCGAAATGCCAGATGCCGAGCGCGTTGAGTTTCTTTTCGCTCGCCGGTCCGACTCCCTTGATCATCGTCAGATTATCGGCCCCCTCGCTCCTTGGTGCCTCCAGGCCGCCAGGCCGTGTGCCGGGATGATCTCCGGGATCCGCGGCGGCCTTGAGCGCCGTGGCCGGCGCTGCGGCCTTCTTCTTCGCCGCCGGCTTGCGCGCCGCAGCAGTCTTCTTTGCCGTCGGCTCTTCCTCTGCGCGCACCACTTCCTCGACGTCCTGCTTGATTTCCGGCACGTCGATCTCTGCTTCGTCGTCGACGCCGAGATAGGCGGCGATGACCTTCGGATCGGTCTTGACCGCTTCGGCCGGTCCGTCGGAGATCTTCACGCCGTAATCGAGGACCACGATATGGTCGGAGATTTCCATCACCACGCCCATGTCGTGCTCGATCAGGAGAATGGATGTGCCCTCCTGCCTGATGAATTGCAGGATACTGTTGAGCTCTGCCGATTCACGCGGGTTGAGACCGGCCGCCGGCTCGTCGAGGCACAGAAGCTGCGGATCGGTGCACATGGCGCGTGCGATCTCGAGACGGCGCTGTGCGCCATAGGGCAGATCCGCTGCGGGATCGTCCGCCCGCTCGATCAGGTTGACATGCTCAAGCCAGTACTTGGCCTTCTCGATGGCGGCCTTTTCCGCCTTCTTGAAGCCGGGAATGCCGAAGATGCCGCCGATCGTGTAGGCCGAAGCCTTCATCAGCGCGTTGTGCTGCGCCACAAGCAGGTTTTCCAGCACCGTCATGCCGCCGAACAGGCGGATGTTCTGGAAGGTGCGCGCGACCTTGGCGATCTGCGATATCTCGAAATCGGGCATACGTTCCAAGAGGAAGACCGATCCGTTGGCCGACTGCCCATAGCGAAGCCCGCTGGCTGTCACGACGTCGACGGTTTCCGTCTGCTGACCGGGACCATGGCGCATCACCGTCCTGCCCTCGGTGGGCTTGTAGAAGCCGGTGACGCAGTTGAAGACCGTGGTCTTGCCGGCGCCGTTCGGTCCGATCAGGGCAGTGATGTCGCCGCGCCCGACATTGAACGACAGATCGTTGACAGCGACCAGGCCGCCGAAGCGCATGGTCAGATGCTCGACCGTGAGAATGGGATCGATGTCCCAGCTGTTGCCGGCAGATACGGCCGGCTTGGTCTGTTCCATTGCTGGCGTGTTCATCAGTGACCTTCACCCTGTGCGACCATGTCGGCGCCGATGCGCTTCTTCTCCTTGAGCACGGCAGTCGGCTCGCGCGTCGAAATCAGACCGCGCGGCTTCCACACCATGATCATCACCATGGCCAGGCCAAAGATGAGCATTCGGTACTGCGTGGGGTCGAACCCGGGACCGAAGATCTGTGACAGGAAGCCGAGATTGCGCAGCATCTCGATGCCGCCGATCATGACGATCGAGGCGATCACGACGCCGATTTGCGAACCTAGTCCACCCAGCACCACGATCGCCAGAATGATCGCCGATTCGAGGAAGGTGAAGCTCTCGGGAGAGATGAAGCCCTGCCGCGTGGCGAAGAACGAGCCTGCGAAGCCGCCGAACATCGCGCCGATGGCAAAGGCCGTGAGCTTGGTGTTGGTGGTGTTGATGCCGAGCGAACGGCAGGCGATTTCGTCCTCGCGCAGCGCTTCCCACGCCCGCCCGATCGGCAGCCGGCGCAGCCGCATCGTCACCACATTGGTGATGATCGCGAGAATGAAGATGATGTAGTAGAGATAGATGTACCGGTGAATGGAATCGTACTGGATCCCGAAGAAGTCGGCGAAGCCGCCCTCTCCGCGCGAGAATTCCAGCCCGAGGAAGGTCGGACGCGGGATTCCCGAAATGCCGTCGGGACCGCCGGTGAAGGTGTACCAGTTCAAGAGCACGATGCGGATGATCTCGCCGAAGGCCAGCGTCACGATGGCGAGATAGTCGCCGCGCAGACGCAGCACCGGAAACCCGAGGATCATGCCCCAGAAGGCGGCCAGCAGGCCCGCCAGCGGCAGCGCCATCCAGAATCCGAAGCCGAAATTCTGCGCCAGCAGGGCGAAGGAATAGGCCCCCACGGCATAGAAGGCGACATAACCCAGATCGAGCAGACCCGCGAGCCCGACGACGATGTTCAGCCCCCATCCGAGCATGATGTAGGTCATGATGAGGATGGCGAGGTCGATATACTGGCGGTCCTTGCCCGGAAAGAAGGTCGTGAAGAAGAAGGGCAGGACGATCGCGAAGGCGAGCAGCGCGCGCGCCAGCCATTTGCCCAGGCCCGGAACGGCGGCACCTTCAAGCAGACCGGAAATGCGCCCGGTCACCGGCCGGTCGGCCTTGAAGACGAAGAGGTTGAGGGCCAGCCGGCCGGCGAACACGATGAGCACGGCGGTGAAAAGAAGCCCCCACCTGAATGTCAGCGTCAGGCCGCCCGGCGCGATATCCGTTCTTACGCCGAGGAAGAAGAAGCCGAGCACCAGGGTCAGCAGCGCCGCCATGCCCGCATCCCGCATGGAGTTGGCGAGAGGCGACGACGGTGCGGCTGCAGGAACTGAAGTCGTGTTCGTTGCCATCAGACCTTCTCCACTTCCGGTTTGCCCAGCAGGCCGGACGGCAGGAATATCAGCACGATGGCAAGGATCGAGAACGCGGCGACATCCTTGTACTCGACGGTGAAATAACCCGACCAGAAGACCTCGATCAGGCCGATGAGCAACCCGCCAAGCATGGCGCCGGGCAGCGAGCCGATGCCGCCGAGCACCGCCGCGGTGAACGCCTTCACCCCGGCAAGGAAGCCGATATAGAAGTCGATCACCCCATAAAGCAGCAGGAACATCAGACCGGCGACCGCTGCCAGGGCGGCGCCCATGACGAAGGTGAGAGAGATGGTCCGGTCGACATTGACGCCGAGCAGCGCCGCCATCTTGCGGTCCTGCTCACAGGCACGCTGGGCCCGGCCGAGCGCGGTTCGCGAGATCAGCAGGGTGAACCCGGCCATCAGCACGACCGTCGAGACGATGATGATCATCTGCATGTAGGAGAGCTGGACAACAATGGGTCCGTTCTCCGTCATGCCCTCCATCAGCGTCACGCCGCCCTGAATCTGCGGCGGCAACGGCTTGACGCGTGCGCCCTGCGTGACCTGCACGAAGTTCTGCAGGACGATCGACATGCCGATCGCCGTGATCAGCGGCGCCAGGCGAAACGAGCCGCGCAAGGGGCGATAGGCGAGCCGTTCGACCGTCCAGCCCCAGGCCGACGTAAACAGCATCGCGACAATGAGCACGATGAGAAGGACGACCGGCAGGAAGGCGAAGCCAAGAATGCTTGTCAGGATGAGAAAGGTGGCAAGCGCGATGAACGCCCCGATCATGAAGATATCGCCATGTGCGAAATTGATCATGCCGATGATGCCGTAGACCATCGTGTAGCCGATGGCGATCAATCCATAGATCGATCCCAGCGTCAGCCCGTTGATAAGCTGCTGGACGAAATATTCCATGCTCTATGTTGCTCCCCGGGAATGTCACGCGGATGGCGCATTCCTTCGTTTATTTCCCCTAGTCGTAGACCTTCAAACCGGGATTGCAACGTCAAAATTCCGCGATGCCGCTTTTGTGGACAATGTCGTGCGAAATCCTGTTCCGCTGCCTCCCGGAGGCGTGGACCAGTGAGCAAGCTATCACTGGCCCAACGCAATGTCTTTGTCTTATCGTGACGATTCTGATCACGAATTTGAACAATCTTCGACAGATGAGCGCAAAATTCGTGGATTGTTGCAGTTCTGCGCTGCCCAAGACGCGCGGAAATGGCCATTCCATGACGCATCATTTGACCACGAATCCATGTGCGAACGGATCGCGATCGTCGATGAAGATCGTGTTGTATCCGGTCACACGCGCCCAGCCGCCGATAGACGGAACGATCCCTTTTCGGCCCTTGAGGTCAACCTCCCTCTCCACCCTCCCATGAAAGAGCGAGCCGATGATCGATTCGTGTACAAAGTCGTCGCCCTGCTTTAGGATATCCTGGGCGGAAAGCTGAGCCATGCGCGCGGAAGTGCCGGTTCCGCAGGGCGAACGGTCGATCGCCTTTTCGCCATAGAAGACCGCGTTTCGGGCATGCGCACCCTCGACCGTGGCTTTCCCGGTCCACAATATGTGGGACAGTCCGGAGATCGACGGATTGTCGGGGTGCTCGAACCGGTAAGCCTCGTTGAGACGCTGGCGCAGCACCGGGCTCCAGGCGATCAGGTCGGCGGCCGAATGATCCGCCAGATCGCGATAGTTTTCCTGGCTGTCGACGATGGCATAGAAGTTGCCGCCATAGGCGACATCGACCTTGAGCGGTCCGAGCACGGGGCAATCCACCGCGAGCCCCTCCGAATGCAGGAATGAGGGCACATTCGTAATGCGCACCTCTTCCACATGATCGCCCTCCTGGCGGTATTCCGCAACCACCAGACCCGCCGGGGTATCGAGCCGCAGCATGCCGGGCGTCCTGGGGCGAACCAGCCCGTGCTCGACGGCGAATGTGACGGTGCCGATGGTGCCATGGCCGCACATGGGCAGGCAGCCGGACGTCTCGATGAACAGGATCGCGATATCGCAATCCGGCCGGGTCGGCGGGTAGAGGATCGAACCCGACATCATGTCGTGGCCGCGCGGCTCGAACATCAGCCCGGTGCGGATCCAGTCATATTCTGCCAGGAAGTGCGCCCGCCGCTCCATCATCGTGGCGCCTTCCAGCAGCGGCCCGCCGCCTGCGACGAGCCGCACGGGATTGCCGCATGTATGCCCGTCGATGCAATGAAAGGAATGCCGCGCCATTCTGGTCCTTCTCCCCGGGTGACTTCAGAAACGATCTGCCCTGAACGGTGAAATGTCGATAGGCGGCGTATCGCCAAGCACGAGGTCGCGCACGATACGTCCCGTGCCGGCGGCCTGCGTCAGGCCGAGATGGCCGTGGCCGAAGGCATAGACGACCCGGTCCGCCCCCGTTGCGCGCCCGATGACGGGCAGGGAATCCGGCAATGACGGCCGAAAGCCCATCCATTCCCGCCCGCCTTGCGTGTTCAGACCGGGCAGGAAGCGCTTCGTCTTCTCCAGCATTGCCTTCGATCGCGCATAGTTCGGCGGTCGCTTCAACCCTGCGAGTTCCACCGCCCCGCCAATCCGCAATCCCGTCGACAGCGGCGTCACCACGAAGCCGTGCTCGGCAAAGATGAGCTGCATCCTGACATCGAACGCATCGGCTGGAAGTGTCGTGTTGTAGCCACGCTCCGTCTCCAGGGGCACGCGGTCTCCGAAGCTGCGTGCGATGAGATGCGACCAGGCGCCGGCGGCAACCACCAGGCTCCGGGCCTGCACGGTGAGGCCATGGCGAAGCTGGATGGCGACGTGGTCATGGGCCGGCCGCGCCAGAACGACCTCGCCCGAGATGAACTCCGCTCCATTGGCCTCGGCATGGGCCCACAGTGCTTTGCCAAGATGTTTCGGGTCCGAAACGTTCTTCCATCCGGGAACGAACGTGCCGCGAACGAAATGATCCGACAGGCCCGGCTGATAGTCCTTCAGCCTTGGCTTTTCGACATGCTGGAAGGCGATGCCCATGCGCTCCTTCGCCTGCCAGCCGGGCAATGACGCGCGAAATCCGGTATCGCTCTCATAGAGTTCCAGCGAGCCGTGCTCGTTGAGCATGGGTCGGGTGCCCGAACGCTCCATGAGCGACATCCATTCCGGCTCGGCCAGCCGCATCAGCGCGCCCTGCGCAGTCAGCGCAGCCTCATAGCGGTCGGGAAGGCCGGCGCGCCAGAAACGGACCAGCCATGGCAGCAGCCTCGGCAGATAGGCAGGCGGAATGGACAGCGGCCCGAGCGGGTCCATGATCCATTTCGGAACCTGCGCCATCATGCCCTTCTGGACGAGCGGCAGTACGTCGGAAAAGGCGAGCGCGGCGGCATTGCCGGAACTCGTTTCCTCGCAGATCCCGGTGCGGTCGATCAGGGTAACCCGGCGACCGGCCTCGGCCAGATAGCATGCCGCGCAAATGCCGACGATGCCGGCCCCGACGATGACGATGTCCGTTTCGGGATGCTCCGGCTTCGCCACGCTCGCGCCCTCAGAACGCTGGAATCTCGGGACGGCTGGCCAGCGCGTCCTTGACGATCTTCTCTACCGCCGCCCGTCGTTCGCCTGCAAGCGGCTGGCGCGGCATGCGCACACGGTCGTTGGAGCCGATGGCGAACACCTCGGCAAGCTTGATGTTCTGCACCAGATAGGACGAGACATCGAGATCGAGCAACGGCCTGAACCAGCGATAGATGGCCAGCGCCTCGTCGCGCCGCCCCTGCTTCATCAACTGGTAGATGGCGACCGTCTCGCGTGGAAAGGCGGTGACCAGGCCCGCGACCCAGCCCACTGCCCCGACGGACAGGGCCTCGAAAGCGAGATTGTCCACCCCGGTGAACAGATCGAAGCGGTCGCCGAACGCGTTGATGATTTCGGTTGAACGGCGGATATCGTCGGATGACTCCTTGATCGCGACGAACCGTGCGTCCGCGGCGAGCCTCTCCATGATCGCCACGGTGACGTCGACGCGGTATGCGACGCGGTTGGAATAGATCATCACCGGCAGGTCGCCGGCGGCCGCAACGGCCGAGAGCGCGGCGACCGTCTCGTCCTCATTGGTGTGATAGATCGGGCTCGGCACGACCATGAGCCCGTCGGCGCCCGCTGCGGCGGCCTTCTTCGCCATTGCGCAGGCTTCGCGCGTGCCCGCCTCGTTGACCGTCAAGAGGACCGGCCAGCCCGGCGCCGCACTGCGTGCGGTCTTCAGGACCTCGATCTTTTCATCCTGCGACAGCATCGGGCCTTCGCCGAGCGACCCGGCCACGATCAGCCCGTCGCACCCCGCCTCGATCTGAAGGCCGAAGCAGCGCTCCATCTCGGCATGATCGAGGGCACCATCCTCGGTGAACTTCGTCGTGACTGCTGGAATGACACCTGACCACATAGCTGATACGCTCCTCTGATATATCATTGATATATCTGTTGGACGCATATCTGTCAATTGGCGATTCCTGATGATATATCCCAAATATATCAAATTGGAGTTCAGCTATGACGATTGCGCTTGCGCGCCCCAACGAACCGGTCGCGGCCAGGGCCTACAGGGCGCTGGAACGCATGATCGTCACGCTCGAATTGCCTCCGGGCAGCATCACAACGGAAGGGGCGCTGATCGAGCAGCTCGACCTTGGCCGGACCCCGGTGCGCGAGGCGGTTCAGCGGTTGGCGTGGGAAGGTTTGGTCGAGGTGCGGCCACGCGCCGGCCTTGCCATCGCCGCGCTCGAAGCCGGCGACTGGCTGCGCGTCATCGACGCTCGCCGCGGCGTCGAGGAGGTGCTCGCCCGCTCAGCCGCGCGCAACACGACACCGGAACTGTCGATGCGTTTCAAGGAGGCTGCCATGTCGATGCAACGCGCCGTCATCAGCGGCAACGTCATCGCCTATCTGGAAGCCGACAAGGCGCTGGACGAAACGATGGGGCAGGCCTCCGACAACCCCTTTGCCGCGCGCCTCGCCGCACCCCTTCAGACGCACAGCAGACGCTTCTGGTTCCGCTATCAGAGCGACAGCGGACTGGCCGACGCAGCCGAGCATCACGTCAAGATCATTCGTGCCATCATCGATGGCGATGCCGACGACGCCGCTCGCCAGGCAAAACGGCTCATGGCATTGCTGAGATCAAACGCCGAGAAGGCCATCCGGCGGTAGCGCACCTTTCCGCGGCGCGGGTCAGGACGACCGGCCCATCAGAACGGTCGGCTTGCCGCTTGCCGCCTCGTGGATCGGCGCATTGCTTTCGAAACCCTCGCCGACCGCCATGACGCAGCTCTGCTCGTCCGTGTCGGTCGCCATGATGGTCCAGCTGCCGTTCGGGGAAACGAAGAGTTCCATGATCGTGTGTTCGTCCACGACGCCTACTGCCGTCGGCACCTCACGGAACTGCATTTTCAGTTCATTCGCCATGGCAGTGCGATCGCCGCAGGCCAGAATGTCGTGCGATGCCTGGACGGCCTCCACCTCGCTCACCGGGTCGCTGCTGTTCAGCGTACCCCATGCCAATGGCACACAATAAGCGGAAACCGGGACGGCCACGGCCGCCAGCGTCAACAATATCCGCGACATGAACTTGTCCTTCCTCCGTTGCGATCGAACGGCCAACTGCGTTCAGAAAGACCTCGGCGTCTCGTACCGCTCACACAATAAGACGGATGTCAGCCGATCGTTCCATGACATCCATCACTTCCGGGAACCATTTTGTGACTCCGCAATCTCATTGGCCTGCACTTGCCGGAGTGGCCGGCGGGTCGAGATCAACCCATGAATCGCCTGCCGCCACCAGGCAGGTCTTCTTTTGCCGGTCCGTCACGATGACGGTCCACGTGCCCTCGCTCGACCTGAACAGTTCGAGCACCGCTTGCCCGCCGATCAGGCCAAACCCCGCCGGGCGCTCATCGAAACGATCGCCAAGCCACGAAATGACCTCCGCGCGTGTTGTGCAGGGACCTCTCTGCGCATCGGCCGAAGGTACGAAAGCGACAACAAACAGAGCGCCAGCCCCAAGTGCCGCCATGGTGCTGAGAAATCTGGTGCCAAACATCACACATCTCCTTTGCCGCGTCGTCCGGCGGGGAAGATGTGGAACAGCTCACGCCACCGGAACGATACAGGCCGGTTCCGACGTCGTCATTGCGCCGACTCCCTTTCTTGTTCCGGTCTGCTCGGAGTGGTTCGGCCTCTGCCGATTTCACTCCTTGTTCGCTAGATGATTATGGAGGCAGGAAGCAGCAAGACAAAGTCACCGAAGAGTGATCGCCTGCCATCCATTGGTCTGGCGATTGAAGGGCCCTACGCAATTGGAGGGACGACACGGCATGGGCAGACGAACCGCATCCCCCAAGGGGTGACGGATGGCCCGAGAACATCCGGTCGCCCAACGTCTCAATTCGACGTGCCGGACTTCTGAAGGCGCATGCAGCACTCACTCAAACGCTTCCGCTGGGGCGGAAAATGACTTCAGGCGCCGGGGCGTTGCCGCGTCCCCGCGGGCCGACATGGCCGCGGGAACGCATGAGCGCAAGGGGCGCGGCTCGATCAGTTCATCGTCGGGATGACGAATTCCGCACCGTCCTTGATGCCCCGCCGCGCGCCCGCAGCCGCATTGAGGCGAGGACGCGCAAACGGCAAACCGTCGGGCTCAGTTCATCGTCGGGATGACGAATTCCGCACCGTCCTTGATGCCCGACGGCCAGCGCGAGGTGACCGTCTTGGTCTTGGTGTAGAAGCGGAACGCGTCCGGACCATGCTGGTTCAGATCGCCGAAGGACGATGCCTTCCAGCCGCCGAAGGTATAGTAGGCGATCGGCACCGGGATCGGCACGTTGACGCCGACCATGCCGACATTGACGCGGGCGGAGAAATCACGCGCGGCATCACCGTCACGGGTGAAAATCGCGACGCCGTTGCCCATCTCGTGATCGTTGGCGAGCTGCAGGGCGTTCTCGTAGGTCGGCGCACGCACCACCGAGAGCACGGGACCGAAGATCTCTTCCTTGTAGATGCGCATGTCCGGCGTCACCTCGTCGAACAGGCATCCGCCCATGTAGAAGCCATTCTCGTAGCCCTGCATCTTGAAGCCGCGGCCGTCGACGAGCAGCTTCGCGCCTTCCTTAACGCCGATGTCGACATAGCCCTTGACGCGCTCCAGTGCCTGGCTCGTGACCAACGGACCGAAATCGGCGGAGGAATCCGTCGACGGTCCCACCTTGAGGCTTTCGACGCGCGGGATCAGGCGCTCGACCAGCCGGTCAGCCGTTTCCTTTCCGACCGGCACCGCCACCGAGATCGCCATGCAGCGCTCGCCGGCCGAACCGTAGCCGGCCCCGATCAGAGCATCGACGGCCTGATCCATGTCCGCGTCGGGCATGATGATCATGTGGTTCTTGGCGCCGCCGAAACATTGCGCGCGCTTGCCGCTCGCCGTGGCGCGGGCATAGATGTACTGCGCGATGGGCGTCGAGCCGACGAAGCCGACGGCCTTGATGTCGGGATCGTCGAGAATCGCGTCGACGACCTCCTTGTCGCCATTGACGACGTTGAGCACGCCGGCCGGGAGGCCTGCCTCGATGAAGAGCTCGGCAATGCGCATCGGCACGCCCGGATCGCGCTCCGAAGGCTTGAGAATGAAGGCGTTGCCGCAGGCGAGAGCCGGGGCGATCTTCCACAGGGGGATCATCGCCGGAAAGTTGAACGGCGTGATGCCGGCGACCACGCCGAGCGGCTGGCGCATCGAATAGACGTCGATGCCCGGGCCGGCGCCTTCGGTGTATTCGCCCTTCATCATGTGCGGAGCGCCGATGCAGACCTCGACAACTTCGAGCCCGCGCTGGATATCGCCCTTGGCGTCGGCGATCGTCTTGCCATGCTCGCGCGCCAGAAGCTCGGCCAGTTCGTCATATTCCCTGTGCACCAGCTCAAGGAACTTCATCAGCACGCGGACGCGGCGCTGCGGATTGGTGGCGGCCCAGCCTGCCTGCGCGGCCTTGGCGTTCTCGACGGCCTCGCGCACATCCTGCGCACTGCCAAGCGCGACCCTGCCGCGCACCGATCCGTCCATCGGCTGCATGATGTCCTGACTGCGTCCGCCGGTGGCCGCGACGTGCTCGCCGCCGATGAAATGCCCAACTTCCTGCATCGTTCTACTCCCTGAAGCTTGAGTTGAGGCATTGTCCTGCTTTGGCCGGTCGAATGCAACGCGACTCACGACGCATCCGTTGTGCACGGATTGATTATCCAGTGGCACTGCTCTGCCAATATGCGCATAATGATTGAATGATCAGGGCAACGCTTCACCAGTCCTCCGCATCCCCTCGAATTCAGGAGTTCGCATGAACTGGGACGACGTGCGCATATTCCTGGCTGTCGCCCGCGCCGGCCAGATCCTGGGCGCGGCGCGGCGCCTCGGCCTCAACCACGCCACGGTGTCGCGCCGTGTCGCAGCGCTCGAAGAGAACCTGAAGACGAAACTGTTTCGGCGTCTGACGACCGGCAGCGAACTGACCCAGGCGGGAGAGCGCTTCCTCGGCATCGCCGAACGGATCGAAGCCGACATGATCGCGGCCAAGGAGGAAATCGCCGGGGAGGGGGACGATGTCGCCGGCACTGTGCGCATCGGCGCACCCGACGGTTTCGGCGTTGCGTTTCTTGCGCCCCGGCTAGGGTCCCTCACCACGCGCCACCGCGACCTGTCTGTGCAGCTCGTCCCGGTTCCGCGATCCTTTTCATTGTCGCGACGCGAGGCGGACATCGCCATCACCGTCGAACGCCCGACCGAAGGTCGCCTCGTCGCCGCCAAGCTCGTCGACTACACACTCGGGCTCTACGCATCGCGCGATTACGTCGCGGCGCATGGTTTGCCGCAGGGCGTCAGCGATCTCGCAAACCACCGGCTCGTCGGCTATGTCGACGATCTCGTGATCAACCCGTCGCTCGACTACGCGAGCGAATTTTCCTTCGACTGGAGCGCCAGTTTCCAGATTTCCTCGGCCCTGGGACAGACGGAGGCCGTGCGCTCGGGCGCCGGGATCGGCATTCTGCACACCTTCATTGCGCGGACCCATGACGATCTGGTGCCGGTGCCGGCCGCGCCGCCGATCCGCCGCGCCTACTGGCTGGTCTACCATGAATCGGTGCGCCCCTTGCGGCGCATCCAGGCGGTGTCCGCCTTCATCGGCGAAGAGGTGGAAAAGGCCCGCGGCCTTTTTGTCTAGTGGCTTTCTGTTTCCAACATTTGCGTTCGATGCCGATCCAGATGGGTTGCAAATGTTGGAAACAAGCCAATAGCCATGCCGCACGGGCAGGCCAACGGCCCGCGCAGACTTACGCCGCGCCGGCCTTCTGCTTCTCGAAGCGCTTGCGCTCATGCGGGTCGAGATAGAGCTTCCTCAACCGGATCGACTTCGGCGTCACCTCGACCAGCTCATCGTCCTGGATCCAGGCCAGAGCGCGCTCCAGCGTCATGCGGATCGGCGGCGTCAGCTTCACCGCCTCATCCTTGCCCGCGGCCCGCACGTTGGTCAGCTTCTTGCCCTTCAGCACGTTCACTTCCAGGTCGTTGTCACGGCTGTGAATGCCAATGATCATGCCCTGATAGACCTTCACGCCGGGATCGATGACCATCGGGCCGCGATCCTCCAGATTCCACAGCGCATAAGCGACGGCCTCGCCCTGCTCGTTGGAGATCAGCACGCCGTTGGTGCGGCCCGGCAGTTCGCCCTTGTAGGGCTCATAGGCATGGAAGAGACGGTTCATCACCGCCGTGCCGCGTGTATCGGTCAGGAGTTCCGACTGGTAGCCGATGAGGCCGCGCGTCGGCGCATGGAAGACGAGGCGCTGGCGGTCGCCGCCGGACGGGCGAAGCTCTACCATCTCTGCCTTGCGCTCGGACATCTTCTGCACGACGACGCCGGAATGCTCCTCGTCGACGTCGATGACCACTTCCTCGATCGGCTCCAGGAGCTGGCCGCTCTCGTCCTTCTTCATCACGACGCGCGGCCGCGACACGGCGAGTTCGAAGCCTTCGCGGCGCATCGTCTCGATCAGGACGGCAAGCTGCAGCTCGCCGCGGCCCGAGACGTAGAAGGAATCCTTGTCGGCCGACTCCTCGATCTTCAGCGCAACGTTGCCTTCGGCCTCCTTGAGCAGACGGTCGCGAATGACGCGGCTCGTCACCTTGTCGCCCTCGGTGCCGGCAAGCGGGCTGTCGTTGACGATGAACGACATGGTCACCGTCGGCGGATCGATCGGCTGCGCCTCGAGCGGCGTCGAGACGGAGGGATCGCAGAACGTGTCGGCGACGGTGCCCTTCGACAGGCCGGCAATCGCCACGATGTCGCCGGCCTGCGCCTCCTCGATCGGCTGGCGATCGATGCCACGGAAGGCAAGGATCTTCGACACCCGGCCGTTCTCCAGCAGCGTTCCGTCGCGCGAAAGCACCTTGACCGCCTGGTTCGGCTTCAGCATGCCCGACTCGATGCGCCCGGTAATGATGCGTCCGAGGAAGGGGTTGGCCTCAAGGATCGTGCCGATCATGCGGAACGGACCCTCGCCAACCGTCGGCTGGGGCACGTGGCGCAGCACAAGGTCGAACAGCGGCGCCAGCCCGTCTTCCTTCGGACCTTCCGGATTCTCGGCCATCCAGCCGTCACGGCCCGAACCGTAGAGAATCGGAAAATCGAGCTGCTCGTCCGTCGCGTCGAGCGCGGCGAACAGATCAAACACCTCGTTGATCACCTCGTCGGCGCGCGCGTCCGGGCGGTCGATCTTGTTGATCGCGACGATCGGCTTGAGCCCCACCTTGAGCGCCTTGCCCACGACGAACTTCGTCTGCGGCATCGGGCCTTCGGCCGCATCGACGAGCACGATCGCCCCGTCCACCATCGACAGGATGCGTTCAACCTCGCCGCCGAAATCGGCGTGACCGGGCGTGTCGACGATGTTGATGCGCGTGTCCTTCCATTCCACCGACGTCGCCTTGGCGAGAATGGTGATGCCGCGCTCCTTTTCCAGATCGTTGGAATCCATCACGCGCTCTTCGACGCGCTGATTGTCGCGCACGGCACCCGACTGTTTGAGAAGCGCGTCGACGAGCGTTGTCTTGCCGTGGTCGACATGCGCGATGATCGCGATATTGCGGAGGTTCATTGTCTGGTCTCGGGAGCTCGATGCCGCCGGCATGTCGGCCATGACTGCATATGTACACAGCCGCTGGCGCCGCAATACTGGCGGGATGTTTCGGTTGCCGCGCTCTTACAGGCATTTTCGCATTTGCGAAAGGGGATCGCTCAATGCAGTTCGCCCCGCTCGCCGCATTCATGGCGCAGGGATTGCGGCGAGCGGCCTTCGGCGCGGTGAAAGGCGCGTGAAAAGTCACCCGGCTGGCGATAGCCCAGCCGTTCGGCAATCTCGCAGATCGGCAGCCGGGTACGCGCCACGACCTGGCGCGCATAATCCATGCGGACACGCTCGATCTCGCGGCGGAACTGTATTCCCTCGGCCAGCAGGCGCCGACGCAACGTGCGCTCCGACAAGCCGCACAATCCCGCGACCCGCGTCTGGCTGATCTCGCCGGTTCCGATGAGCGACAGGATCGCCACCCGCAGGCGCGTGCGCAGATCGGCATCGTCTTGAGGAGACGGCGTCGCAAGGCGTGCGGGAGAACCAGAAACGGGATGGACCAGCCGCATGTCCAGCATGCCGGCGGGCAAGGCAAACTGGTTCATCGCCTCGCCATAGACGCAGGCAATGCCGAGCGAGCGCTCGAAGCCGCCGGCATGGGCATGCGCCTCATGCTCGAACACCAGGACATCGGGGCAAAAGCTGCTGCAAGCGAAGCGGCGCACGACCCCCTCGAGAAATCCGAAGGTGAATTCCACGTCGCGCGATCTCGGCCAGATATGCGGATCCAGGACCCTGTATTCGACGATCGCAAGGCAATCATCCACCCGCATGCGCAGCAGGCTGCCGGACTGGACATGCCCGATCGCTTCGACGATTCCCGACAGCAGGTCCCCGAGGGTCGCGCCTTTGAGGCCGGGAAACATGTCCTTCATCGCCCACGGCACGAAGCCGCGCCCGAGCCGCCACGCCATGGCCGGGTCGCTGCTTGCCGCGCCGGCAGCCTCCAGAAACCGAACGAAATCACGAAGAGCAATCACGCCGCCGTGACCGGCCGGCCCGGCCGGATCGTCGAGACCGGCAGTCCTTGCGACGGTTCTCATATCCAGTCCGGTGCCGTCGAGATGGGCAGCCAGCCCGCCCAGCACGCGCGCATCAATGCTGCCGATGGTTTCGGCTGCCGCCATATCAAGCCTCGGTCATGTCCATTGGCGACCCTACCGCATCGGCCCCGCAACCGGAACGGATTTCCGGCCATGGCATTTGCTGTCCTGCGATGGAGGCTCGACGAGAAGTGCGGGCGGCCGCGCCTGCGGCGGCCGCCCGCAAGCTGACCCTCACGACGGATTGCGGATCGTCATGGCCGGATTGCTGGAGAAGAAGTTGAAAGGCGCCAGCGTGATCCCCTTCCACATGGTCGACATGACGGGCCAGTCCTCCATATGCGGCACGTGGTGAAAGCCCATCGTGTACCAGGTGACGATGTCTGTGTCGTGGATGTTACGGTCCTGCTCCACCCATGCCGGCAGGCTGTCCGAACCGTCGCTCTGAAAGGCGTACTTGCCGCCGGCGTAACGCTCGTCCACCGCATAGGGCGTATTCCAGAAAGTATACTCGACATAGGCGTTGCGCCTGACCGGAGGATCGTTCGCCGGGTCCAGCGGACCGTAGGCGACGCTGTTGCCTGGCATGATCATATAGCCGGGATGGTGTCCGAGCCCGCTTTCCACTCCCATGTTCATCACGTGATACATGGCCGGGGTTGCCGGATTGACTTTGTAGCGGCCCTCCAGCTCGGTCTTCGCCATCGCGCTTTGTGTCACCCACATGGACCGGCGCGGCAGCTCGTCAGGCAGTTCCGCCGGCACCAGCGCGGTGCGCATGAACATGTTGTCCTGCCCGTCAATGTCGAAATCGAGCCGGAAATTGAAGAAGTGGTCGTGATTGGGCGCCACCAGG
Organism: Mesorhizobium sp.; assembly: GCA_963966365.1. Taxonomy (GTDB): domain Bacteria; phylum Pseudomonadota; class Alphaproteobacteria; order Rhizobiales; family Rhizobiaceae; genus Mangrovimarina; species Mangrovimarina plasticivorans. The sequence continues at coordinate 239,079 of CAWZZC010000005.1, forward strand.
TTGGGTGCGATCAGCGTTCCGTAGGCCGTATCGGCGGCCGCGGTTTCATCCTTCATCGAGGTCGACGCCACGCCCTTGACCGCATCGAGTCCGGTCGAACCGACCATGATCCGGATCATCCCGTTCTGCTGGAAGACATAGTCGATCAGATAGTCGTAATTGCCGACTTCAGATGCAGACCGCACGACAAGTTCGGTCGCCGGGCGGCCTTCCGCCGGCACGGCGGCGTCGGGGCCCTGGGCGAAGATTTCGTAGTGACGCCAGGCCGGATCGCCGATATTGCGCTCGAATATGCAGATCGCGCCCGGAATCTCGGCCGGCATGCCGTCGTCGCCATGCACCACCGCCGGCAGGAAGGCCGCATAGTCCGGGCAATCGACGCCGGGGGTGAGGGGGCTCAGGAAGATGCCGAAGCCGTATTCACCGGAATCCATGTAGGTACGCCAGTACCAGCCGGCGTCGGGGTCCATGTAGGGCACGAAGACCTCCGACAGATGCGCCTGGTAGAGCACCGACCGCGGGCCGGAGCCGTCGTTGGCCGTGATCTGCGACAGCACCACGCCGGGACGCTTGTCGACCCGCCAGCGGAAGTTCCAGATGTCCCATGAGACTTCCGAACCCTCTATGGTGAAGTTCACGCCGTCGGGCTGGCTCAGTCTTGCCGGCTTCATTGCGTCGCGCAGTTCGACCCCGTCACGCGCCCCGATCTCGTCCTGCGTGTACCCCCAGGGATCCTGCGGCACGGGGACCGCTCCGGTGTCGACCACCTCGAGCACCTCGCCGCCGGAAAGATCGACGACGGCGAACAGTCCCTCGATCGGCTTGGCATAGAAGTTGGAACCGGTCGGATTGACATAGCACGGCACCTTCATCAGCCGTTTGCCCGCCTCCGCTTCCGTTCCGAAGGAACCCGCCGTCAGCGGCAGGCAGAACACGTCCTCGGGGGTCAGGCCGCGCTTGTCGAGGCCGGCGGCAAAATCGGGATGGCCGAGCGCCAGCTCCATCGCGCCGATGAATTCCTCCAGAAGGATCATCGTCTCGCCGCTGGCCGGCTCCCAGCTTTCGACCAATTTCGCGTTGAGATCGACGATCCCCTCGAAAACGCCCGAGGCGGTGCGCACGTTGACCGTTGCGCGGCGCGGTTCGCGATCGCCCTCCTTCCAGTCGAGCACCAGCGATTTGTCGGGCTCCTTGAGCTCGATCAGCGGAAACCGGCTGTCGGCGTCGGCCTTTCCGTCGGCCTTCAGGATCTCCACCACCGACTGGATTTCCGCGCTCGACAATCCGTCGAGCGGATGCGACAGCGCCGGTCCTGCGAGGGCGAGCCCGGTTGACAGGGCCGCAGCTGCGCCGCAGCGCGCAATAATGGTCTTGCAGTTCATTGCCGTTCCCTCTGGTTCTTGAGGCATGGTTTGTCCGTAGGGCCGGCTTCTGCGTCCGGTGCCCAGACCTTAACCCCATTTCCGCAGCGTAAGCTTAGCATTTTCGGCCAAGGGTTATCAGTGCGGACACAGCGTTCACGGCAAGGCCGCTTTCCAGGCGCCTCGCGATAGGCCATCCTTGACGGCAACTCACCCGACACCCGCCACGCATCGAGGCTTTGCATGAAAAAGATCGGCTTCCTTTCCTTCGGCCATTGGAGCCCCTCGTCACAATCGCAGACACGGTCCGCGAGCGATGCCCTTCTGCAGTCCATCGATCTGGCGGTCGCGGCGGAGGAACTAGGCGCGGACGGCGCCTATTTCCGTGTCCACCATTTTGCCCGCCAGCTGGCTTCCCCCTTCCCGCTGCTCGCCGCTGTCGGCGCGCGCACCAGCCGTATCGAAATCGGCACCGCCGTCATCGACATGCGCTACGAAAACCCGCTCTACATGGCCGAAGACGCCGGCGCGGCCGATCTCATCGCCGGTGGGCGGCTGCAGCTCGGCATCAGTCGCGGCTCGCCCGAGCAGGTCATCGATGGCTGGCGCTACTTCGGCTACCAGCCGCCCGAAGGCATGAGTGACGCCGACATGGGACGCAGGCGCGCCGAGGTCTTCCTCGACGTCCTCAAGGGCGAAGGCTTCGCCGAGCCCAATCCCCGGCCGATGTTTCCCAATCCGCCGGGATTGCTGCGGCCCGAACCGCATTCGGAGGGACTGCGCGAGCGCATCTGGTGGGGCGCTGGCTCGAACGCAACAGCCGTTTGGGCCGCGAAGCTCGGCATGAACCTGCAGAGCTCGACCCTGAAGGACGACGAGACCGGCGAACCGTTCCATGTCCAGCAGGCGGCGCAGATCAGAGCCTACCGCGAAGCCTGGAAGGAAGCAGGACACACGAGAACGCCGCGCGTTTCGGTCAGCCGGTCGGTCTTCGCCCTCGTCGACGACCGCGACCGGGCCTATTTCGGGCACGGCCGCAAGGAGAGCGATTCCATCGGCTATATCGACGAGAACACGAGAGCGATCTTCGGCCGCTCCTATGCCGCCGAACCGGATGAACTGGTCCGGGAGCTGGCCGCGGACGAAGCCGTCGCGGAGGCCGACACGCTGTTGCTCACCGTCCCCAACCAGCTTGGCGTCGACTACAACGCCCACGTCATCGAGGCGATCTTGAAGCATGTCGCGCCGGCGCTCGGCTGGCGCTGACGCTCCATACGGGAGAGGTCAGCGCCAACTGCCTGCGGCGCGCAGCATCATCAGTTCGCTGATGTTCTCGAACGTGACATAGCCGACCATGCGATCCTCCGCGTCGGTCACCGCGACGGCCGGGGCCCGGCCTTCGCGCATCGCGTCGATTGCTGCCGTCAGCCAGACCGTATCGCGCACGCTCGGGATGTCGCGTTCCATCAGATCGATGACGGGCTTGTCCGGCCCGTGTTCGCGCAGCCCCTCGACAAGCGCTGCCCGGGTGAGGACGCCGCGCAGGTGGCCGCCGCCGTCGAGAACCGGAAATTCGTGCTGCGTGGTGCGCAACAGCGCATCGGCGGCGTCGGACAGCCGTGAGTTGGGTCGCAGCGGCTCATAGCTGGTGATCATCGCGTCGCGGATCCTCACCGCTCGCGCGGCGTCGTTCAGTCCGATTGCCTGGGTTTCGGCATTGGCCGCCAGATAGACGAAGATGGCGACAAAGATCAGCAGCGGATTGCCGCCGACCAGGCCAAGAAAGCCGAAGGCGAAGGCCGCGATCTGACCGATCGTGCCGGCGATCTGCGTTGCGCGCACGCGCGGGTAGCGCATGGCCAGCAACGCCCTGAGGACCCGCCCTCCATCCATCGGAAAGGCGGGAATGAGGTTGAACAGCACCAGCACAACGTTGACGGCCACCAGCCTGGCGGCAAAGCCGAGCGTAGGATTCTCCATCGACGCCAGGACGTCCGGGTCGAACTGGCCGCGAAAAAACAGCACCAGCACGGCGGCGATGATCACGTTGACGAGCGGGCCGGCAAGCGCGACGAAAATCTCCTCCGACGGCTTTTCGGGCATGCGCTCCAGCTCGGCCACCCCGCCGATTGGCAGAAGGGTTATGCGCGGTGTCTTGATGCCGTAGCGCCGGGCAGCGATCGCGTGACCCAGCTCGTGCAGCACCACGCAGGCAAAAACCGCTATGACGAAAACGATGCCTTCGGTCGCCGCCGCCGCGCCGCCTGCCTGGAAATGGACGATACCGATCCACAGCAGAAGCAGGAAAAAGGTGAGGTGGATGCGCACCTCGCTTCCCGCGATGCGACCGATGGGAAAGGACCACTGCATCTGCGCCTCCTGAAAATGCCCTGCGTCCTGCCGGTCGCGCACGGCATGCTGCACCACGTTCGACCTTCGCATGGAGCCTTCCGAGAAGCATCCCGGTCCCTCGGCCCGATGCGGCGACCTGCGGCCTGAGCGAAAGCTGCGCCACCTGCCGGCAATGTCAAGTGGCGGCCGGCCCCGATCATGCCGCCGGGGGAGGACGAAAACAGCACCGGCCAAACGCAAGATGGCGGGCCGGAACCCGCCATCGCGATTGACCTTGTTGATCCGGTGTTCCGGTCAGGCAGAGCGGACCGGATCGAGCGCGACCTTGTAGAGCTCGTTGTCGTCGCGGTCCATGAGGCGCACCGTCATCTGTTCCGTCACGCCGTCGATGTCGACGAGACCGAAGAACTGCAGACCCGCCGAAGGCGGCAGGTTGGCGCCCTGCTCCTCGCTCGGCGCCTTCACAAATTTCACTTCCGGTCCGAAGGTCATGTCGAGCTTGTTGGGGCCGAACGTGCCGGCGTGCAGAGGGCCGGAAACGAATTCCCAGAACGGATTGAAGTCCTGGAACGCCGCCTTCGAAGGATCGTAATAGTGGGCGGCGGTGTAATGCACGTCGGCGGTGAACCAGACCGTGTTGTCGATGCCTGCGTTCTTGATGTAGCGCAGGATGTCGGCGATCTCGAACTCGCGGCCTTTCGGCGCCCCGCCGTCACCGTTGGCGACACCCTCGATCAGTTCGCCGTCGGGCACGACGAGACCGATCGGCATGTCGCAGGCGATGGCTTTCCACGTCGCCTTAGAATTGGCCAGCTCGCGCTTCAGCCAATTGACCTGCTCCTCGCCCAGGATCTGGCTCTCGGCATCCAGCGTGTCCTGCATCGACTTGGAGTTCGGACCGCGATAGCTGCGCAGATCGAGGAAGAACACGTCGAGCAGCGGGCCGTAGGCGATCTTGCGGTAGACGCGGCCGGGCTCGGCCGGCATGTAGCGGATCGGCGTCATCTCGTGGAAGGCGCGAGCAGCCCGCGACGCGAGCACGCGCACCGACTTTTCCGTGTAGCGGTCGTCGGCCGTCAGGTCCTTGGCATCGGACCAGTTGTTGACCACCTCGTGGTCGTCCCACTGGAAGAAGGTCGGGCAGATGGCGTTGAGCGCGCGGCAATGCTCGTCCATCATGTTGTACTTCCACTGGCCGCGATACTCGTCCAGCGTCTCGGCAACCTTGCGCTTTTCGTCGATCAGCACCTTGTTGACCCATTTGGTGCCGTCCTTCAGCTCCACCTCGTCCTTCATCGGGCCGTCGGCATAGATGGTGTCGCCGGAATGAAGGAAGAAGTCCGGGGAGTGCTTGGCCATGGTGGCATAGGTCAGCATGCCGATGTCGTCGATGCCCCAGCCCTGGCCAGCCGTGTCGCCCGACCAGGCAAACCGCACGTTGCGGCGCGAGGCCGGCGCGGTCCTGAAGCGGCCGACGATCGGCTCGGAGGTGGCGTTGATGTTCGACAGGTCGGCGGCAACCATACGGTAGAAGATGTCCTGATCGGAGGGCAGATCTTCCAGCAGCCGCTTCACCGCGAAATCGCTTTCGGGCAGCGCGTCGAGCGGCGCCAGCCGGCTCACGTTGTCGAAGCTTTCGGTGGTCGAGACTTCGAACATGATCCTGGACGGGCGGTCGGCGCGCGTCCAGATCATGCCCGAATTCATGTCGACGTCGCCGGACTGCACGCCGTGGGTGAATGTCGGGCGCTGGCTGGCGCGCGAGTAGAAAGGCATGGCAAGGCCGGAAGCGCCGACGATACCGGCGGCACCGGCCGAAGCAAGAAGGCTGCGGCGCGTGATGGTTCCAAATGATTTCATGGCTGTCGTTCCCGATGGCTGGCGCATCAGTCCGAAAATCGCAATCGATTTTCGCACGTCACGATGCGCAGATGCTACGTGATAGAGCGTCCCTTGGTGCGTCCCGGAACGCGTGTGCTCCAGGAGAATGCGCGCGCAAAATCGGCCTGCATTGTTGCAGGCCGATTGCAGGACCATGAAATTTTCGTGAAGGGAGCAGCGCCAGCCCGCGCCGGCGGACCCCTCAGGCCAGACCGCGCTTTTCCATCATCGCCTGCGGGCCGGGCATTCTGCCGCGAAAGGCCTTGTAAAGCGCTTCGGGATCGGCTGATCCACCCGCCCCGTAGACATGGCGGCGCAACTTTTCTGCAAGCGTCGCGTCGAAGGCGTCACCTGCCTCCTCGAAGGCGGCGAATGCATCGGCGTCGAGCACCTCCGACCACATGTAGGAGTAGTATCCGGCCGAATAGCCGTCGCCCGAAAACACATGCAGGAAATGCGGTGTGCGGTGACGCATCGCGATCGCCTCCGGCATGCCCAGCCGGGAAAGCGTTTCGGCCTCGAAACGAAGCGGATCGTCAGGCGCTTCGGCCTTGGCATGAAAGGCCATGTCGACAAGCGCGGAGGCCGCGAACTCGACTGCCGCGAAGCCGGCGCCGAATGTGCGCGCGGCCTCGATGCGCTCGATGAGCTGGCGCGGCATCGCCTCGCCGGTCCTTTCGTGCAGCGCGTGCTTTTCCAGTATCTCGGGCACCATGAGCCAGTGTTCGTAGAGCTGCGAGGGCAGTTCCACGAAGTCGCGGGCGACGGCCGTCCCGGAAATAGACGGCCAGGTGACCTCCGTCAGCATGCCGTGAAGCGCATGGCCGAACTCGTGAAACAGTGTCCGCGCCTCATCGAGCGACAGGAGCGCCCGTTCGCCCCTGGCCGGCCTGGCGAAGTTCATCACGTTGTAGACGATGGGCTTGGCGCCTCTGCCGAGCCGGTGACCGGACTGCAGGGCGCTCATCCAGGCTCCCGAGCGTTTCGACGAGCGATTGAAATAGTCGGCAAGGAACGTCGCTCGATGCGAACCGTCCGCGTCACGCACTTCGAAGACGCGCACATCCTGGTGCCATGCGGGGATATCCGTGCGTTCGACGAAGGAAAGGCCGAACAGGCGCCCCGCCACCTCGAAGCAGGCGGCAATTACATTGTTGAGCTGCAGATAGGACTTCACCGCCTGCTCGTCGAAATCGAAACGCTGCGCGCGCAGCTTCTCGGCATAGTAGCGCCAGTCCCATCCCGCGATCGGGTCGTTCCGGCCCTCGCTGGAAGCGATACGCTCCAGTTCCGCGCGTTCGGCCTCGGCCTTTTCCAGGGCCTTCTCCCAGACGGGATCAAGCAGGCCGAACACCGCCTCAGGAGTCTTGGCCATTGTGTCGTCGAGCTTGTAGGCGGCGAAGGAAGGGTAACCGAGCAGCTTCGCCTTCTCGGCGCGCAGCGACAGGGTCTTTGCAACGATCTCGCTGTTGTCGTGCGCGCCGCCGTTCTGGCCGCGCCCGATGAAGGCGTGAAACGCCTTTTCACGCAGATCCCGGCGATCCGAGAAGGCCAGGAACGGCTCGACGATCGACCGTGACAGCGTAACGGCGTAGCGTCCCTCCTGATTGCGCGCGGCCGCAGCCTCGGCCATCGCGCCACGCAGGAAGTCCGGCAATCCGCTCAGATCCTCCTCTTCCAGATAAAGAACCCAGTCGCGTTCGTCGGCCAGCACGTTCTGGCCGAAACGGGCGCCAAGCGAGGCCAGTTCCTCGTTGATCGCCGCCAACCGCGCCTTGCCGGCTTCATCAAGCTTTGCGCCGGCGCGTACGAAGCGCTTCCAGGTCCGTTCCAGAACGCGCCTGGTTTCCGCGTCGAGCCCCAGCGTTTCCCGCTTCTCATGCAGCGCGTCGATGCGCCGAAACAGCGCCTCGTTCATGAACAGCGCCGAAGAGTGCCGCGCCATCCTGGGCGCGATTTCGCGCTCCAGTGCCTGGATCGCGTCGTTGGTGTCCGCACCGGCCTTGCACCAGAAGATCGCCGAAACCCGGGAAAGCGCCTCCCCTGAAAGCTCCAGCGCCGCAAGCGTATTGTCGATCGTCGGTTCGTCGGGATTGCCCGCAATAGCCGCGATTTCCGCTTCATGTGCCAGGAGCGCCGCATCGAAAGCGGCCGCAAACCCATCGTCCTCGATGCTCTCGAAACGGGGCAATCCCAGCGGCCCGTCCCAGGCGACAATGGGATCGGCATCAAGGTGAGAGGGGGAAATCTGTTCGGTCATGGGCTGGCCTTCTGCGGAAGTGGATTTCAGGCTCGATCGATGTAGGCGGGCTGACGGCCCGGCGCAACTCTTGACGCCGTCACACGCAATTACTAAGTAATCCTTATTATAAGCTAAACTTAGCAACCACCATGCCCACGTCAACAGACCCCGACACAATCGGCTTCCTCGCCGGCGACCTCTCGCGTCTCTTCCGCGCCGAATTCGAGCGCCGCGTCGGCCGCATCGGCCTGTCCCTAACCCCCGGCGAGGCGCGCACCCTGGCAAACATTGCCCGCTGCAGCACGATGCGTCAGAACTTTCTGGCCGAGCGCCTCGGCATCGAAGCCATGACGCTCTCGGGCTATCTCGACCGGCTGGAGCAGCGCGGCCTGATCGCGCGCGACACGGACCCGGCCGACCGGCGAGCGAAGCTCGTCAGCCTGACCCCTGAGGCCGAGGACATGCTCGTCGAGATCCGCAAGGTCAGCGCATCCATCAGGACCGACCTGTCGGCTTCGATGGGGCCCGGCGAGTGGGAAAGCCTGATCGACGGGCTGAAACACGTTCGCGCGCGCCTGACGGAACTCAAGGCACAGGCCGCGGGCGAGGAAGGCGAAAGCTGATGAACGCACTTCCGCCCCTGCCGTCGCAACAGCTCATGAGCGAACGCCGCGTCACGCTCATCGGTGCGCTGCTCGTCGCCGTCGGGCCGATATCGATGGCCCTTTTCACGCCGGCGATGCCGGAGATCGCCCATGCCTTTGCAACCAGCGAAGCCGCGGTGAAGATGACGCTGTCTGTCTATTTCGCCGGTTTCGCCTTCGCGCAGCTGGTCTGCGGCCCCCTTTCCGATGGATTGGGACGCAAGCCGGTGACGTTCGGCTTCATGATCATCTATCTTGCGGGCAGTTTCCTCGCCCTGTTCGCACCGAGCATCGAGGTTCTGATCGCAGCACGTTTCCTGCAAGGCGTCGGGGCGGCGGTCGGCGTGGCGATTTCACGTGCACTGGTGCGGGACCTCTTTGTGGGCGAGAGCAGCGCCAGGATCATGAACATGATTGGCGTCATGCTGGCAGTCGGACCGGCCGTCGCGCCCACGCTCGGCGGCCTGACCCTGGAACTGGCCGGCTGGCACGCCATTTTCGCGCTGATGGTCCTGCTTGGCATCGGCGTCATCCTGGTCGTTCAATTCGGGCTCAGGGAAACAGTCGCCCGCGACCTCTCGCGCATTCGCCCGAGAGCCCTGCTGGCCTCCTACCGCAAGCTCGTGAGCACGCCCTATTTCATGACGTCCAGCCTGGTCATCGCAGGCTCGGTCGGCGCCCTCTATACGCTTGCCGGCATCCTGCCGTTCGTCGTCATGGACCGCGTCGGTCTCACCCCGACCGAGTTCGGGATCGGCATGTTGATGCAGTCCGGCCTGTTCCTCTGCGGCGCGCTGTGCATGCGCCATCTCATGAAGTCCCATTCGGCTTTCCGGCTGGTGCCGATCGGCCTTGCCTGCATCGGACTGGCGAGCGTTGCGCTTGCCGTCCTGTTGCGTATTGCAGAGCCGAGCTTCCTCGGCGTCATGGGACCGGTCGGCGTTTATGCCTTCGGCATCGCATTCGTCATGCCCGCCATGACCGTGGCCGCGATGGCGCCCTTTCCCCGGGTCGCCGGGTCCGCCGCATCGATGCTCGGCTTCATGCAGATGGGCTCCGGCCTCGTCGGCGGATCGGTCGCCGCGCTGATCGGCGAGCCCGTTCTGGCTCTGGCCACCGTCGTACCGGTCTTCGGGGCGACGGCGATCGTGTCATGGCTCATCTGGCGCAGACTGCCCGAACCCGTCACCCTGGTTCCTCATCCGCCTGTGCAGGACGATGTCCCCGTCAATAAGAGCCCCGGCGCATGATCCCGGCCTTCAATGCCGTGCGGAATCGTTTGAGCGAAAGGCACATGCTCCAACATATTGATCTGGCGTGCATATCCTTGCTTCAAACGTTCCGTTTGAAGCGAACGCGCGCTAGAACTCGCCGCAATGCTCGGCCACGGTCGCCTGCACGCTTTCGATAATGTGTCCGTCGACAAGGACAAACCATTCCCGCGTCATCAGTTCGTTGTCGGGAAAATCGTAGCAGACCAGAGCAGTCACTGAATTGCCTTCCTGCTGTTCGATGCGGTGTCTGATGCCGCCGCCGTCGACGGCAACCGCCCATTCGTCCATCGATGCCAGAAATTCGTCCTTCGTCTGCTCGATCCCAACATCCTCGAGCCGGATCACCGCGTCGTCGGCAAGCAGACCGTCAAGTGATGCGCTGTCGGCCCTGGCGAGTGCATCGTACCAAGCCGCAAGCACGGCCTCGGCATCGGACGCCCAGGCTGGCGCAATGAGTTGCGGCAGTGCCAATGCCGTCAGCAGAAGACAGGTTCGAATTCGATGCATGCAGGCCTCCCATTCGCTTGCGCCTGATCCGCAGAACTCGACTGAAAAGGGGCCGCTGTCAGGTTTCAGCCCAGATCCGGGCGAACGAAATCGCCGGTCTGACGGTTCATCGCCCAAAGCTCACCGGTCGATATGTCGAACCACGCGCCATGCAGCGCCAGCTTGCCCTTGTCCTCGAGCAGCTTGACACAGGGAAAGGTCCTCAGGTTGGAAATGGAATAGCGGATCGATATGCGCTCCAGCGCCGTCTGGCGTTCGCTGGTCGTCATCAGGCTGTTGCCGGAAACGGCTTCGGCGGCCGGGGCCACCAGCCCCATCCATTTGCCGATGAAGTCGCCCGGAGACAGGGGCTCGGAGGCCGGGTCCAGCGCGGCGCGAATGCCGCCGCAGCGTCCGTGGCCCAAAACCACGATGTTCTTTACCTTCAGGCTCTGGACCGCGAATTCAAGCGCCGCCGATGTCGAATGATGCGCGCCGTCCGGTTCGTAGGGCGGCACGAGATTGGCCACGTTGCGTACGACGAAAAGCTCGCCCGGGCCCGTGTCGAAAATCGTCTCGGGCGCCGCGCGCGAATCGCAGCACGCGATGATCATCGTCTCCGGCGTCTGGCCACGTTCTGCGAGTTCACGATAGCGATCCGTTTCTTCCGCGAAGCGGCCGCTCATGAAATTCCGGTATCCGGCAAGAAGGCGTTCGGGCAAATGGTTCATGCCTTTTTCGTTAGCGAGGTCCGGCCCGTAACGCAATCCTTCTGTTGACTTCCTTCAGGCCCAGATCGCGACCGGTATTCCGTAAGCGTCACGACCCGGCGGATCGGGAAAGGGCACTGCCGCGCCGCGCGCATGGCGCGCGGCGATCAGCATCAACGCGGCAGCATCGAGAAGGTCGTCTTCGCCCGCTCCGCGCGGCGGCGGACCTTCGAGCATCGCCCTTTCGATACCACAGGCAACAAGCAGCGCCTTGCGCTCGGCCATCCCGGCAGGATTGACCCGCCCCTTGATCTTCTTGGGCAGGCTCATGGCGCGCCCATCGTTGAGACGCCAGAAGGCGACCTCTGGGTGCGATTCGACAATCCGCCCGCGAAGCTCCGGCCGGGCGCGCAGAAGACCGTCGATCTCCCTGATCTTGCCGAATATCCCGAAGGCCTGGATCGACACGCCGCGCGGCGGTTGCGACGTCCGCCGCGCGACATCGCTGGAGCGCCTGTGGGCCGCATACCAAGCCTCCGCGTCGGCGAAAGGTCCGGACTCGGCATAGACGGCGGCGCGCGAGGGGATGGAGAAGACGCTCGATTGGCGCGCGCCCAGATATCTGCGCACCAGCGCTTCGGGCCCGCGGCCGCCGGCAAGCGTACGTTCCGGCAGGCCAATCGGCATATCGACGGCGACAACGGCATCGTCGGGAAGGCTTTCGATCAGGTCCGCGAAAGCGGGAAAGACCGCTGCCCTGACTGCCATGCCGGGCGACGCGATCACCGCAACCCAGCCGCCACGGCAGCCGTCCGCACCGGCGACCACGCGATCCGATTGCGCCAGAGGCCGGCTCATCGCGATGGAGCGGGCAACTCGGCCAAACTTCGCACCGGCAGGTCGCTCGATGGCATTTCCAGAAAGGCCGCGTCCGTTTCGATATGCAGCTCGTCGCCGCCCCGCGCGACGGCCGCCTTGAGGATGTCGTAGACGGCCGCGGTCGTCTCGCCAAGCGCCGCCTCCAGGCTCTTTCCCCTCATCAGCCGGCTCAGGAGCAGCGCCGCGGTCAGGTCGCCCAGACCGTTGGGCGGGCGGTCGACGAGCGGATGTTCTACGACGTGGACCGCTTCTCGCGTCAGCGCAAGACTGCCGGTCATCGCAGGACCTGCTGGCGCCGATGTCACCACCACCGTTTCGGGCCCGAGACGGCGAGCCGCGGCCACGATGTCGGGGACGCTTTCGGCCCCGTGCTGCGTCAGCCAGGCGAGCTCATGGCGGTTGGGCGTCGCGATATCGGCCAGAGGCACAAGTTCGTCCCGGATCGCCCCTGCGATTGCTTCCGGGACATAAAGCCCCCCCAGATCACCCATGACCGGGTCACACAGATAGAGCGCATCCGGATTGGCCGATTTCACCGAACCGACAAGGCTCGCCACGGCGCCAGCCTGCGCCGCGCTGCCGAGATAGCCCGACAAGACAGCGCCGACTTCGCCGATCCACGGCGCGGCCGCCAGATCCTTTAGCATTGCGGCGAAATCGGTGTCGTCGGGCACGATCTTCGTCGCAGCCCCATGGCCGGGGTGCCAGGAAAGCGTCACGGTCGGAACCGCCCAGACCGGGAAACCCAGCCTCTCCAGCGCGAAGACCACGGCGCGATTGCCCACCGACCCGCGCACCACATGGCTGGAAATCGCGATGATTGCAGGCCGTCTCACGGCCGAGGACACGGTGGTCATGATTGTCCTCCGATCAGGAAAAGCAGCAGGGACGCGAGCAGGATTGCGCCGACGATCAGCCCGAGCACCCGGCCGATGCGCGTTCCCCAGAGCTCGATGTCGTCGTTCTGGTCCGCGTCGACAGCCGACAGATGGTTGCGCACCTTCCGCGCCGTGCGCCCTGCCAGCGATCCTGTTGGGTCCGATTCCTTTTGCAGGCGATCAAGGATCCGCCTGGATTCGTCCGCTCTTTTGTCGTCGTCCTTGGTCATCGCCGACCTCTCCGCTCGCCACCGGTTCTAGTTCATTTTGAAGTCCGGTGGAACGATCCGCGGCCGTCGAACCCGCGAAGGCCAGGCATGGGTGTGCAAACGTTGCCTTTCCTCCACACGGACTCTTGCCGGAATCGGCAGGTCGGGTCTATGGTTAACAAATCATGAAGACCGCGCTGACCATAGACATACGCCGCGCCGAGGATAAGGACGCACTTGCGATCTCCGAGGTTCACCTGGAGGCGTGGCGGGGTGCCTATGCAGGCATCATTCCGCATCGCGCGCTGCTTGCCATGATCAACCGGCGCGGTCCCGACTGGTGGTCGCGCGCCATCGGCCGGGCTTCGGCCATTCTGGTGATCGAACTTGGCGGAGACATCGCCGGCTACGCGACACTGGGGCGCAACCGGGCGCGCGAGTTGCCGCAGCAAGGTGAGATCTACGAACTTTATCTCAAGCCGCAATATCAGGGCGTGGGGCTCGGGACACGGCTGTTCGCCGCGGCCCGCGAGCGCCTGGCCCGCCACGGCATGAAGGGCCTCGTCGTCTGGGCGCTCGAAGACAATATCGGCGCGCTCGACTTCTATCGCGGCGCCGGCGGTCGCGACATTGCAGAAGGCGTGGAAGTCTTTGACAACAAGGCGCTGAAGAAACTCGCTTTCGTGTGGGACTGAGCGGCAGGGCACGCAGTCCGGGCACCTGATTGTGTCATCCGCAGAGTTCTCTTGGCTCGGTCGCCCATGTCGGCGATCACCGCTGGATGTCGGCCCGAATCGGATCGTTGATCCGACCTGCGCCCATCCGCGCCTTGCGCTGCACTGCACAAGGGTCTATCGGAACCGCGACCATTCACCGGCGCGGCAACCATCCCTGCCGGCAGTTGAGCTAGACAGAAGGACCATTCCATGCGCATCGACGCCATCTCGATCGGCGACAACCCACCGGCAGATGTCAATGTCATCATCGAGGTTCCCGTCGGCGGCCAGCCGATCAAGTACGAACTCGACAAGGAAGCGGGAACGCTGATCGTCGACCGTTTCCTCTACACACCGATGCATTATCCCGGCAATTACGGCTTCGTTCCGCACACCCTGTCGGGCGACGGCGACCCGATCGACGTTCTGGTGTGCAACACCCGCCCGCTGGTGCCCGGCTGCGTCATCAACGTGCGCCCGATCGGCGTCCTCATCATGGAGGACAATGCAGGCCAGGACGAAAAGGTGATCGCTGTCCCCTCGGCCCACCTGACGCGCCGCTACGAGAAGGTGTTCGACTACACCGACCTGCCCGAGATCACGCTGAAGCAGGTCGAGCACTTCTTCGAGCACTACAAGGATCTGGAGCCCGGCAAGTGGGTCAAGATCGGCAGCTGGCACGACGCCGCCTATGCCCGCAAGATGATCTCCGAGGCCGTCGAACGCGGCAAGAAGACGAAGGGCTGATCGCCGCCCTCGCATCGGCCCGGAAATCCGCATCGAAATCGGGATCGATTTCCGCACGACACGATGCGCCGATTTGAAGTCCTGGAGGCTGGCCGACGATCCTCGGCCGGCCCCTTATTCCCCCGCCAGCTTTTCGACCAAGGCGGCACCGTCGCCATCCACCTGGACTGTCTTGAGCCGCGCCGTCGTTCCCGCGACCACGCGCACGTCGCTCTTGGGCACCCCGAGCCAGTCCGCGATCAGTTTTTCCAGGGCCTTGTTGGCGGCACCCTTTTCGGGCACCGCGCGCACCCGCGCCTTGAGGTGAGACGACCCGTCATCGGACACGGCAATGCCTTCGATGGCGTTCTTCGATGATCGCGGCGTCAGACGGACGAAGATCTCGACGCCGCCCTCGACGAGGCGAAAGCAGCCCATCCCGGCGTCAGACGACGGCCGGCACAACCGTCGTCAAGATGAACTGGCGAATGAAGAACAGGAGAAGAAGCAGGACGATCGGCGAGATGTCGATGCCGCCCAGATCGGGCAGGAAACGCCGGATCGGCCTGAGCGCCGGCTCTGTCACGCGATAGAGAAAGTCGCCGATGGTCGCGACGAACTGATTGCGCCCGTTGATCACATTGAAGGCGAACAGCCAAGAAAAGATCGCTGAAGCGATGATCAGCCACCAATAGATGTCGATCGCCAGGATGGCGGTCTGAATAAGCGCGAGCATGCCGGTCTCCAATCGGTTTTGCGACATGTAGCCATTGACCGCCCCGGCGGCAAGCCTGCTGCGGTGATCCGCTCCGCTTGGCGCCGGCGAAGAGCGCAACATCTGCTTGACAGGCGAGGGCCGGCCCTCGTAAATGCCGCCATTCGCTGGACGGGGCCGTAGCTCAGCTGGGAGAGCGCGTCGTTCGCAATGACG
The DNA here is from genome assembly GCA_963966365.1 of Mesorhizobium sp. Taxonomy (GTDB): domain Bacteria; phylum Pseudomonadota; class Alphaproteobacteria; order Rhizobiales; family Rhizobiaceae; genus Mangrovimarina; species Mangrovimarina plasticivorans. The sequence goes on from CAWZZC010000005.1 coordinate 254,368, forward strand.
AGGTCAGGGGTTCGATCCCCCTCGGCTCCACCAGGCGATTTCCCACGCATCTTATGACGCACCCAGGCGAGATGAACCGCGGCGGGCCGTGAGCGTCAGCTCGTCTCGAGCTGGCTTTGTCCGGCGACATGCGGATGCGGGCTATCGAAGACCATATCCAGGAAGCCGGCCAGCCAGCGTTTCAGGTGAAAATCCCAGATCATGCGTCCGCCCAGATGATCGCGGCCCGGCTGCGCACCCGGCAGCACGAACCGTTGAGCGCCCCGCACGACCCAGCGCTGCATCATCATCCGTGTCAGCTCCGCGTGAAACTGGATGCCCCAGGCATTCTCGCCGTAGCGGAACGCCTGGTTGGGATAGGCTTCCGACGTGGCGAGGAGGGTCGCGCCCGACGGCAGCGAAAATCCCTCGCGGTGGAACTGGTAGACCATGTCCGGCCAGTCGATCAGCGTCTTGCCCGCATCGGTTGCCTTCAAGGGATACCAGCCGATCTCGACCACGCCGTCCTCGCGCCCCTGGACCCGTCCGCCCAGATGGTTGACCAGCATCTGGGCCCCCAGGCAGATGCCGAGAAAGGGCTTGTTCTCGTTCAGCGGCACCTTCAGCCACTCCGTCTCCCGGCGCACGAAGTCGTCGGCATCGTTGGCGCTCATCGGCCCGCCGAAAACGACAACCCCCGCATGGTCCGCCAGCGTCTCGGGCAAAGGGTCGCCCAGCGGCGGGCGGCGCATGTCGAGGTCGAATCCGCTTTCCAGCAGGAGATGACCGACCCGCCCGGGGCTCGACGTCTCCTGATGCATCACGATGAGGATCCTGGGCTTCTTCCGTCCGACCAAACGCTGCACGGCCCTACTCTCCGCCGGATGGTCGTTCCGAGGCGCCCATCGCCTCCTGGGCCTGCTGGCGCAGGGCGATCCGCTCCTGGCGTTCGACGCCGATGAGTTCGGCCACCCGCCACACGACGTTGTCCTCGAGTTCGCTGAGCTCGCCGTCGGCGAACACGATCTGCCACATCAGACGGATGAACTCGAGGCGGGCTGCCTCGTCCAGATGTCTCTTGAGCACGCTGGTGAAGGTGTAGAGATCGATCGCCTCGCGATCGGCTTCCTCGGCGGCCGCGACGAGTTCGGACAGATCCTTGCCGGAAATCCCATAAGCTTCCGACAATGCCGCTTCGAGCCGCTCGCGCTCGACATCGAGCCGCACGCCGTCCGCGTCCATGACGTGGAACAACAACGCCGCCGCCGCAAGCCGCGGATCCTCATCATCCTTCGCGCCACGACCGGCGCCGGCGCCGGGCAGGTCCTTCAGGAAATCGATCAGACGATCGAACATTCACACCCCTCGTGTTGGTTTCCGCCCGACAGGATAAGGCAACAGGCCCTTTGGTGTCACGGATGCGGTTTGCAGAACCTGCTGCATGTCGCCGGTCCGCATTTCGCCGTCCATCCTGCCCGTAGAACCAGATTCCACCTCTGACGGCCCGTCACAGCGTCAAGCATATTGCGTGCTTTCACAAGGAGACATGGCCTGACGGTCGCTGGCGCCACGCTCGCATCCTCCAAAGTGCCTCAGAAGAGCCTGAACCGTTCATTGCGATCCTGGCGGTCCGTTTCCTGCTCGACACCGGGATCATCGGGAATGGGCGAGGCGGGCGCCTCCTCTTTCTCCCCGCGCCCTGCCGCCGCATCACCGCCGGCCACCTTCTCGGTCGTCGGCTGTACCGGCTTGCCGTCGGCTTTCGTCCGCTCCTCGGACGGTCTCGGCGGTTGAGGTGTTTTCGTCTCGTCCTGCTTACGGTCGCGCGGCGGCAGTTCGACCACCGTCGCCTCTTCGACCACCTCTTCCAGCAGCGCCGGTTTCGGTTCCACTTCTTCCGGCGGCATCACTGGAATGTCTTCGCCGTGATCCTCGATCAACGGTCCTTCGGCGCGCTCCACTGGCGGGCGCCACTCGAAAGCGTCGAGCCGGCCCGTCACAGGTGAGAAAGGCAGCCAGCGCTCGGAGACCATGCCGTCGGCCACCCAGACCGGGTCGCGCGGGGCCCGTACAGCCCGTGCGAGCCATTGCCTGATCCGGCCCTGATCGCCGGTCTCGGCCTCCTCAATGTCTGCGAGAAGCAGGTAGGCGCCTTCGCGCGGCGCCATGCGGATGGCGCTTTCGGCCGCCTTTCGCGCCAGGTCGAATTCACCCGCATCGAGCGCTGCGCGGGCCACCACGAGCTCCGATTCGGCGTTGTTCTGGCGAAGCGACTGCAATCGGCGCGCCCGCGTCAGGCGATCGTGCACGGAATCGCCGTGGCGTGCATGCACATAGGCGTCGGCCAGCTCCGGATGGGCCTCCACGCGCCATGCCGCCTCGATGATCTTCGAGCCTCTGCGAAGATCGCCCTGCTTGAAGAGCGCCTTTGCCGCCATCACGGCGGCTGGAACGAGATCGGGCGCCAGTCGATTGGCTTCGCTCGCCGCGTTCTTTGCCGCAACCGGATCGCTGTCGATCAGTCCCATCGCCTTGGCCGTCAGCAGCACGGCACGCTTGCGCTTGACCTCATCGGCATTGACCAGCTTGGTCGATTTCTGCGTCTCAAGCAGCTTGAGCGCGCCATCCCAGTCGCCCTCGACAGTGCGCGCCTCGAGCGTCGCATTCGACGCCCAGCCAAGCTGCGGCGCAAGCTCGCTCGCGCGTTCGGCATAGTGCCGGGCAGCGTCGCGGTCGCCGACGCGTTCGGCCTCCAGATAGAGGCCGCGCAGCCCGAGCACGCGCATTTCGGGGTCTTGCAGCATCGCCTCGAATGTCTTGCGCGCCGCCGCGTGATCGCCTTCCAGTAGTGACGCCTGCGCATCCAGGAGATGAATGAGCGGCTCCTGATCGGAGGAGATCAGCTTCATCGCCTCGCGCTTCTTGTGACGCGCCAGCGCGCTGTCACCGGCGCCGGCCGCGATCATGCCGGTCGACAGGGCCTGATAGCCCCGATCTCTGCGCCGCGCGCGGAAATAGCGCGCCACCAGATGGGGACTGTACCAGATGCTCTTGACGAGCCACCACAGGATCATCACCCCCGCGACGAGCGCGGTGACGATGGCCGCTGCCGTCATCAGCGTGACTTCGTACCGGTAGCCGCTGAACGTCACCACCATGTCGCCTGGCCGATCCGCCAGCCATGCAAAGCCCAGTCCGAGCGCGAAGACAACCAGAAGGAAAAGGAGAATCCGAATCATGCCGCTCCCTCTGCGTCAGGACTTCAATGCGCCGGCGAGCGTCGTGTTGACAAGCTCATCCGCCGTCATGCGCGCACGCACCTTGTCGATGAAAGCGGCCCCGGCGGCCTTGGCGGACTCGGGCAAGGTCTCGTATTCGGCAATCGCCTTGCCATAGTCGCCGGCCTTGATCGCCGCCTCCATGCGCGCCGCAATTGCCGGAACGCTGTCGCCTTCGACCTCGCCCACCGGCCGCACGTTGACCAGCGACTGGGCGCTCGAATAGAGCCGTTCGACGAAGCCCGCCTCCGGATCGGCACTCCGGGTGGAACGGATGATCGCGGTAGCGGCCTCCCCCGCCTCCTGGGCGATCGCTTCGCGCGTCGGCACGCCCTTTGCCGCCAGATCGCGCAGCGCCGCGATTTCGCTTGCACCCGGCGCGACGGCCGCGAAGGTTTCGAGCTCGCCTGCAAAAGGCTCGCCCCGATCGATCGCGGATTTGAGCGCCGACGCCGCGATAGCGGCAGCCAGACGCGGACTGTTGGCCTGTTCGTCGAGGCGCGCGGAAAACTCGCCAATGCGGGTGTCGAGCTGCGTGAGCCTGTCGCCCTGCTCGCTTGTCCGTCCCGATTGCTGCTCGGCGAGCGCCCGCGCCGCTTCTGCGGCATCGGCCGCATTCTGCACGGCCCCTTCAAGTGTTGTGAGGCGCTGCTCCAGCGATTGGAGGGCTTCGGCGGCTACGCCCTGGTCGTCGCCGGGTGTCGCAAGCTGCTTCTCGACATCGTCGAGCCGGCTGCCAAGGGCGGCAACCGCCGCTGCGTCCGCCCCAGGGGTCTGTCCGGCCGCCTCAAGCGACGAGAGGCTTGATTCGAGTTCGTTGAGCTTGCCGCCGAGCGTGTCGAGACGCGCGTTGATCTCGTTGACCGCCGCATCGGCACCCGCCGCGCCTGCCCCCTCGCGCTCGGCAATCTGGCGCTCCAACGAGCCGATCTGCGTCTGCAGCGCGGCAACGGCCGCACTTCCCGAGCCGCCACCGAACGTCGGAAAGAGCCCGGCATATTGCAGGCCTGCGGCCAGGGCCAGGGCCACGACGCCCCCGGCAACCCCCGCCGCCAGAAGGCTTGCCCCGCCGACTGTCCGCTGCTTTGGCGGTGTCGACGATGCGGCCTTGCTCAGTTCGGCAGTCCGGGCGGGATCCGGCGCGCCGGACTTCGCCTCCGCGGTGCCGGGTGCTGCCCTGCCGGATGCGAACGCGCCCTCCATCGGGGAGGACTTGGTCTGCGGACCGGTCTGCTTCGCGGCAGCGTCCGCATCCGGCGCCTGCGCAGCCGCCACTGCCGCTGCCGCTGCCGCCTCTGCGGTGCTCTTGTCCTCAGCCGCAGCATCGTCCGGCTTCGGCTCTTCCGCCGTCTGCGAGCGCGAAACATCCTTCGGATCGAGATCAATCGTCACCGGATTGCTGCGGGTTTTCGAGTGTCGGGCTTTGGGCGGTTTGACCATTCCTTGCTCCGCAAACTGTTGGCAGGCCGCTGGTAGCACATTGGCATGCGCGGCACAGGCCTGTGTAGCTATTTTGACTCAGACTTTCGGCAGAAGCCTGAACAGTGCATCCTCCTCCGGCCGGTCCGCGACGCGGATTCGCTCCGGCTGCGGCCAGTCGAGCGCGGCCGCAACGGCCGGTGAAAGACAGAGAAATTGTGTCTTTTCGAAGAGACCCGCCAGATCCGGCGCAGCCGCCAACGCCGCAAGCGCCCGCGCGCCGTTCGGCGAATAGACAAGAGCGCAATCGACCGCTCCGGCTCCTTTCAGAGAACCGGTTTGGGCGGCCAGGGCGCGCGTCTCGTAGGTCTCGAGCGCCTCGCACCGATAGCCTTCCGAGGCCAGTATCCGTTCGAACTCGGGCCGGCGGGTACGACCGCATAGGTAGAGGATGCGTGCGCCGGCAGGCAGCTCTTCGCCAACGAGCCTGGCCAGCGACTGGCCGTCGCCTTCGGCCGCGGTCACGTTCGCGAAGCCCGTCTCGCGCGCCATATCCGCCGTGCGCGCACCGACAGCAAAGCAGGGCACGCCGACGAGCGCCGCCAGCACCTCGACATCGCCATGGCGCAGCGCGTTGGCGCTTGTAACAGCCACGGCGTCGGGCGCCGATCGGGGCGGTGTCTGGCCGGCGATCGCACGTGTTTCAGTCAGCGGCACCACGAGCGGCGAAAAGCCGCATTCAGCGAGCCGGCGCGCCGTGGCGCCTGCCCCCGGTTCGGGCCGCGTCACGAGCACGTTCGGGCTCTGCTTCGCCCCGGACCCGAGCACGATCCTATTCCCAGCTCTCGAAGAAGGCGCTGCCGGCTTTTGACCGAATCCGCTCCCCGGCCTCGCGACCGATCCTCGCCGCATCCCTGGCGGGGCCTTCGGCCGCGATGTCGTGACATAGGCTGCCGTCGGGCGTCAGGATCAGCCCCGAAAAGGAAAGGCGGTCGCCGTCGATGGTCGCAAGACCTGCGATCGGGGTGCGGCAGGAGCCGTCGAGCGCGGCAAGAAAGGCGCGTTCGCAGGCAAGAGCGGTCCCGGTCCCGGCATGGTCGATCGCCGCCAGCAGGCCTTCCACCCGCGCGTCCCCGGCGCGACTTTCGATGCAGATTGCGCCCTGTCCGGGAGCCGGGGGAAATTCATCAAGCGCCATGAGTTCGGTGATGCGGTCGGTCATTGCGAGCCGGCGCAGCCCCGCATGGGCGAGCATCGTTCCGGCCACCTGCCCCTCGTCGAGCTTGCGCAACCGCGTCTGGACGTTGCCTCGAAACATGACGACCTCGATGTCGGGCCGCATGCGCCGTATCAGCGCCTGGCGGCGCAGCGACGAGGAGCCGACCACCGCGCCCTCGGGCAAATCCTTCAACTGGGCCGCCGCACCGCCGATGAAGGCGTCGCGCGGATCCTCGCGCTCCAGGAAGGCGGAGAGCCTCAGTCCGTCCGGAAGCGCCGTCGGCATGTCCTTCGAGGAGTGGACCGCGATGTCGATGCGCCGGTCGAGAAGCGCCTCCTCGATCTCCTTGGTGAACAGGCCCTTGCCGCCCGCCTGCGACAACGGACGGTCCTGGATGCGGTCGCCGCTGGTCGAGATCACCTCGATGGCGAACGCATCCGCCGGCAAGCCGTGCGCCGCCATCAGGCGATCGCGCGTTTCGTGTGCCTGCGCCAGCGCAAGCGCGCTGCCACGTGTTCCAATCCTCAGTTCCACTGTTTGCATGCGGCCTTGTCCGTGCTAACCCCCGTGCCGTTTCGGGGTCATGTCCGAGACCTTCCTATTCCGGAAAGGACAGCGCTGCAAATATGGGCGCGCGCAAAGACGAAATCACGGTGCTCGGCATCGAGACGAGTTGCGACGAGACAGCGGCAGCCGTCGTCTCGTGGTCGCCGTCCGCGGGTCCGCGCATCCTGTCCAATGTGGTGCTGAGCCAGATCGAAGAGCATGCCGCTTTTGGCGGGGTCGTGCCGGAGATCGCCGCCCGCGCGCATGTCGAGGCGCTGGACGGCATCATCGAGGCGGCGCTCGACGAATCCGGCGCCGAATTGACTGAGCTCGACGCCATCGCCGCAACCGCGGGCCCCGGCCTCATCGGCGGCCTTCTCGTCGGTCTGATGACCGGCAAGGCGCTCGCTGCCGCGACCGGCCGGCCGCTCTTTGCGGTCAATCACCTGGAGGGCCATGCCCTGTCGGCCCGCCTCGAGGGCGATGTCGCGTTTCCCTATCTGATGCTGCTGGTGTCCGGAGGGCACACCCAGATCGTGCTGGTCAGGGGCCCCGGCCGCTACGAGCGCTGGGCTTCCACGATCGATGACGCGCTCGGCGAAGCTTTCGACAAGACGGCCAAGCTTTTGGGGTTGCCCTATCCCGGCGGACCCAATGTCGAGCGCGCCGCCACGACCGGCGATCCGCATCGTTTCGACCTGCCGCAGCCCCTCAGGGGGGAAGCGCGGCCCGACTTTTCCTTCTCGGGGCTCAAGACCGCCGTGCGCCAGGCGGCAAGCGGCATTGCGCCGCTCTCCGACGGCGATGTCGCCGACATTGCCGCCTCGTTCCAGAATGCAATTGTCCAGACGCTGAAGGATCGGGTGGGCAGGAGCCTCGACCGGTTCCGCAGCGAATTCCCGGACCTTGACGGTCCGGTTCTGGTCGTCGCCGGCGGCGTGGCGGCCAACAGGGCGATACGGTCGGCGCTTCTGGAACTGTGCCGCGGGCGTGATTTTGAATTCCTGGCACCGCCGATGGAGCTTTGCACCGACAATGCGGCTATGATCGCCTGGGCAGCGATCGAGAAGATCAATGCCGGCGAGCGACCCGACGACGGGGCCTTGGCGCTTGGACCACGTTCGCGCTGGCCGCTCGACGAAAGCGCGGCGCCACTGATCGGCGCCGGAAAACGGGGCGCCAAGGCATGAGCGGGACCGGAACGATAGCGGTTGTCGGCGGCGGCGCGTGGGGTACCGCGCTGGCGGTCACGCTCGCGCGGGCAGGAGCCGATCCCCGCTTCTGGGTACGCGATGCCGGCACCGCCGATGCGATCAACAACAGGCATCTCAATCCGCGCTATCTGCCAGGCATCCAGCTAGACGACCGGCTCGTAGCCACGACCGATCTGGCAGCCGCCCTTTCGGGCGCGGACTGCGTCCTGCTGGTCGTACCCGCTCAGGCGCTTGCCGCGTTTCTGGAGGAGGCTGCCCCGCATGTGCCCGCAGGCGTGCCGCTGGTCATCTGCGCCAAGGGCATCGATGCAGGGAGCGGAGACCTCCTGTCGACCGTGTGCGAAAGGATCATGCCGGACAATCGCGCGGCCGCCCTGTCCGGGCCCAGTTTCGCCACCGACGTCGCGGCCGGCCTGCCGACTGCCGTCACGGTCGCAGCACGGGATATGGAGACGGCGGCCGCGCTCGCGGCGTTGCTTTCCACTTCCACCTTGCGCTGCTATTCCAGCGACGATCTCAGCGGTGTCGAGGCCGCCGGCGCGCTCAAGAACGTCATGGCGATCGCGGCCGGCGCCGTGGCGGGTGCGGAGCTTGGCGCGAGCGCACAGGCGGCAGTCGTGACGCGCGGTTTCGTCGAATTGCGGCGTATCGCCGAATCATTCGGCGCGCGTGCCGAGACACTCATGGGTCTGGCCGGCTTCGGCGACCTGTTCCTGACCTGCGGCTCCGGCAAGTCGCGCAATTTTTCCTATGGCTTTGCGCTGGCGCGCGGCGAGTCGCTCGACGGCCGACCGCTCGCCGAAGGCGTCGCCACCGCCGGCATCGCGCTCAAGGTGGCGCGCGAGCGCGGCATCGACGCTCCCATCAACGAGCATGTGGCGATGATCCTCGAACGCCGCATGACCGTGCGCGAGGCGATGGGCGCCCTGCTGGCTCGCCCCCTGAAGAGTGAATCGTGACCGAAATCTATACCGTGGAGACGACGCAATGCTGTTTGCACTGATCTGCAACGACAAGCCCGGAAAGTTGCAGCTGCGCCTCGATACGCGGCCCGATCATGTGGCCTATCTGGAGGGCCTGAATGAAAGTGGCACGCTGAAGGCAGCCGGCCCCTTCCTTGATGCAGATGGCAAGCCCAATGGCAGCCTGGTCATCGTCGAGGCCGCCGATCAGGGCGCCGCGGAAGCCATCGCCGCCGCCGACCCCTATGCCCTCGCAGGCCTGTTCTCGTCGGTGGAGATCCGGCCCTGGAACTGGGTCTTCAACAAGCCGGAGCAGATCTGATGCAGTACTGGCTGTTCAAGTCGGAACCGTTCAAGTTCTCCTGGGAAATGCTAAAGGCCAAGGACAGCCAAGGCGAGGAATGGGATGGCGTGCGCAACTATCAGGCGCGCAACAACATGCGCGCCATGCAGATCGGCGACCGGGGCTTCTTCTACCATTCCAATGAAGGTCTCGAAGTCGTCGGTATCGCCGAGGTTTGCGCGCTCGCCCATCCCGATTCGACGACCGACGATCCGCGCTGGGAGTGCGTCGACATCCGCGCGGTGAAGGACATGCCAAAGCCGGTGACCCTTAACGACATCAAGGCCAATCCGGTGCTCGGCGAGATGGTGCTGGTCAACAATTCCAGGCTTTCGGTGCAACCGGTGCGCGCTGACGAATGGGCCGAGGTTTGCCGCATGGGCGGCCTGAACGACGAGTAAGGAACCGCCGCCGATCAGACCGCCCTAGCCGACAGGCCGGGCACGGGCCGGCGCCCCGCGCTTTTTTCTCGTAGAGACTTTCATGACCCTCTCTACAGCCGACGCAGAAGCCTTCATCCTTGCCAATACGGCGCTCGACAGTCCGCCCCATGTGCCGGAGATCAGGCTGCATCTGGCCGATGAGGCGCATGAGCTTTGGCATCGTACCGAGGAGGAGCTGCAGGAAATCGGTCTGCCTCCGCCCTTCTGGGCCTTTGCCTGGGCCGGCGGCCAGGGATTGGCGCGCTATGTTCTCGACCATCCCCGCACCGTTTGCGGCCTGACCGTGCTCGATTTTGCGTCAGGATCGGGCTTGGTGGCGATCGCCGCGCTCAAGGCCGGTGCATCGAGCGTCATCGCAGCCGATATCGATCCCTTCTGCCGCGCCGCAATCGCGCTGAACGGCGCGGCGAACGGTCTGACGCCGGAACACAGCTCCGATGACCTGATCGGCACCGATGCCGGATGGGACGTGGTGCTCGCCGGCGACGTGTTCTACGACCGCGAACTCGCCGGACGACTTGTCGGATGGTTCACCGCACTCGCCGCCCGCGGCGCAAGCGTCATCGTCGGCGATCCTGGCCGCTCCTATCTGCCACGGGCCCGACTGAGCGAACTGGCGCGCTACGAGGTTCCAGTGACCCGCGCGCTGGAGGACGCCGAGGTCAAGCGCACCATTGTCTGGCGCTTCAGCGGGTAAGAGACTATCGCGAGACGCGCAGGATGCTGCCTGGCCGCAAAACCTTCAAGAGCTGCAGCATGGTTCGCCGGGACACGGCCACGCAGCCCTCCGTCGGCTGAAATCCAGGGCGCGCCAGGTGCAGGAAGATGGCGCTGCCCCGGCCACGCACCGCCGGGCGCATGTTCCAGTCGAGCACGATGCAGATATCATAGAGATGATCGGCACGCTGCATGCGCTCCGCGCTTGCCGGATAGGGCAGCCTCACCGGACGATTGTAGTTCCGGTCGCCGGACGCGTCGCACCAGCCAAGATCCCCGGTCTCTCTCTGGAGCGGCAGACGGACCGCCTCGCCGGGCCCACGTCCGGGCCGGTAATAGCCCCACAGCACGCGCATCCTTGCGAGCGGCGTCGCTCCATCGCCCTCACGCTTGAACGCCGTGATCCCGCCCTTGCCGAGCGCACAGGGAAAGGTCCGGCCTGCGCACCAAAGGAGCCCTTCGCGCGGCCGTCCCGGACGGGGGCGAACCACGATCGGACGCACCCTATCCGCCATTCTGGCATCTGCCTCATTGCGCTCACGAATTTTGGAGTATGATTGGCCCGCTGAACAAATCACGGTGATCGACTTTCGTATCCCGTTGGTTGCGAATAGAGCGAGACGAGTTTTGCCCGCAATTGGCTCGTTGTGCCAGGAAACAGGTTGAAAGATGACTTCACGCAGCATTCTGATAGTCGATGATGACCAGGACCTCCGCGAGACGCTCGTCGAGCAATTGTCGCTTTACGAAGAATTCCGCGTCCTCCAGGAGGATACGGCCGGCAAGGGCATACAGACCGCACGCGGTGGCCTGATCGACCTCCTGCTGATGGATGTGGGCCTGCCGGACATGGATGGCCGCGAGGCCGTGAAGATCCTGCGCAAGGGCGGATTCAAGGCTCCGATCATCATGCTGACGGGTCAGGACACCGATTCCGACACGATCCTCGGTCTGGAGGCAGGGGCCAATGATTATGTGACCAAGCCGTTCCGCTTCGCCGTGCTGCTCGCGCGCATCCGCGCGCAGCTGCGCCAGCACGAGCAAAGCGAGGACGCCACATTCGTGGTCGGCCCCTACACCTTCAAGCCGAGCCAGAAACTGCTGCTCGACCAGCGCGGCGGCAAGGTGCGGCTGACGGAGAAGGAAGCCGCCATCATCAAGTATCTCTATCGCGCCGACCAGAAGGTGATTACCCGCGACGTCCTTCTGGAGGAGGTCTGGGGCTACAATTCCGGCGTGACGACCCACACGCTCGAGACCCATGTCTACCGGCTGCGCCAGAAGATCGAGCGCGATCCTTCCAATGCAGAAATTCTTGTGACAGAAAGCGGCGGGTACAAACTCGTCCCGTGAGTCGGCAAACCGTCGGCTGTTGACACAGGATTCCGAAAGATGGCGGTCTTTCGGTATAAGTTCATGCTGAACAACTGAGATCGCGATTCGGCGTGGTCGCATCTCGTGATGGCGCGGCTCCCGGAGAACCGTACACCGGTTCTCCGTCCGGGGCGGCGAAGACCAAAGAGGCGGATCGGCGGATCGATTCCGTGAAGCGAGAGACCGACCTGGAATAGCCGGGAACCACGTGAATGGCGCTCGACGACGATATCGGCATCCTTTCCAGCGTTGAGCTGTTCAGTGTCCTGACCCAGGAGCAGTTGCGACTGCTGGCCTTCGGTACGGAGCGCCTCAAGCTGCCGTCCGGTCGCGCGCTCTACCACGAGGGCGCTGCCGCCGATTGCGCCTTCGTCGTTATCTCCGGACAGGTGACGCTGTTCACGGAGCAGGACGGGCAACGCTTCATGCTGTCTCAGCACGGCGAGGGTTCGGTGCTCGGCGAGCTGGCGCTGATATCGCAGACGACGCGGCTCACGAGCGCTATGGCGGAGACGGAGGTCGAATTGATGCGGCTGAACCGAACTCTGTTCCGCCGCATCCTGGAGGAATATCCCGACGTCGCTGCAGCACTTCACACCCGTCTCGCCCAACGCCTGTCGGAAATGACGAGATCCATCGGCAGTCTGGCGCCGAAATTCTCCGAAGAGTAGCGCGCTATTCGAATCCGAAACGCGCAATGACGGGCACATGGTCGGAGGGACGCTCCCAGCCACGCGCCTGCTTCAATATGTCGATGCCGACGAGATCGGCGGCGATGTTGGCCGACGACCAGACATGGTCGAGCCGGCGCCCGCGATCGGCCGCCTCCCAATCCCGCGCGCGGTAACTCCACCAGGTATAGACCTTCTCCGGCACGGGAATGTGCTGACGCATGAGATCGGCCCAGGCACCGTGGGCCCGCATCGATTCCAGCCCCTCCGTCTCGACCGGCGTGTGGCTGACCACCTTGAGCAGTTGCTTGTGCGACCAGACGTCGTCCTCCAGCGGCGCGATGTTGAGATCGCCCACCAGGATGGATGCCGATTCGCCGTCATACGCGCCGGGCACGTCGCGCATCTCGCGGATGAAGTCGAGCTTGTGGCGGAATTTCGGATTGATCTCCGGATCGGGCTCGTCGCCGCCCGCGGGAACATAGAAATTGTGCAGGAGGATCGTCTTGCCTCCCGCGCTGAAGCGCGCTGCCAGATGACGGCGATCGCCCATGGCGCAGAAATCGCGCTTTTCCACCAGTTCGATTGGACGGCGCGCGATCGTCGCGACGCCATGATAACCCTTTTGCCCACTGACGGCGATGTGTTCATAGCCGAGCGCGCGAAACGCCTCGAACGGGAAAAGCTCGTCGGTGCATTTCGTCTCCTGCAGACACAGCACGTCCGGGCGGTGCTCGGCCAGAAACCGCTCCACCAATGGCATGCGCAGGCGCACGGAGTTGATGTTCCAGGTGGCGATCGAGAATGTCATGGGAGTATCCGGTGCAAGAAGAGGCCGGAAATTGGCAGGCGCGCGCCCATATGACAAGCCGTCCGGCATTGGATGACGCCGGACGGCCCGTCTTCCACAGAATTGCGGTCTCGACTACCTGCGGCGAGGCAGGCTGTGCGAGGTCGGGCTCGAGTTTACCACCCTGTAGTCGATCTTGAACACCGACGGGTCGAAGGTGACGCCCTGCTGGACGTTGAAGATCATCACCGTCGTGTCCTGGCCCTTTGCGTCGGTGATCGTCCACTGGCGCAGTTCATAGGTCTTGGGATCGAACATCATCTGGATGGTCGAGTTCCCAAAGACGGACCGGTCTTCGAGCTTGATCGTCGTCAGGTCCGGTTCCTGGCGCACCTCGCTGACCTTCTTGCCGGAAAGGTCGATATGATCGTCCAGGAGCAGCTTCAGCGGCGTCTTCGACAGCGGATAGAGATCCCAGGTGCGCAGTTTCTGGTTGTTCAACACCACCGAAGTGCCGTCGGCGATCACGCGGAACCCGGAGGGCTCTTCGTAGTTGAAACGAATCTTGCCCGGCCGCTCGATATAGAACTTGCCGCCCGTCTGCTCGCCACGCGGGCCGAACTGCACGAACTCGCCCATCATCGTGCGGACGCTGGAAAAATGATTGGCGATCTGCTGGGCGGCGGCCTTGTCGGCCGATGCCTGTGCCCGCACCGCCATCGTGGGCAGCAGGGCGCCGGCCGCGCCGGCCACCATGATCCCCATTGCCGTGGCCGCCACGCCGCGCCGCAGCAGGCGCGCGAATGGAATGGCATTGGTCATTGCGATTCTCCTTGCCTGATGCCTGCGTCGATAATCCCTGAGTTGGGCCTTAGTTTGACTGAATTCCACCCCGCGCAGCGCAAGACGGGTCGCGCGGTCACATCCTGTCCTCATCCGTCGGCACAAGGATCTCCCGCTTGCCGGCGTGGTTGGCGGGACCGACGATGCCCTCCTGCTCCATGCGCTCGATGATCGAGGCGGCGCGGTTGTAGCCGATGCCCAGCCGGCGCTGGATGTAACTGGTGGAAGCCTTCCCGTCGCGCAGCACCACCGCGACCGCCTGGTCGTAGGGATCGTTCGAATCGTCGGAACCCCCGGCCCCGCCGCCGCTGCCAGCACCGCCGCCATCGTCCTCGCCGTCGTCCTCCGTAATGGCGTCGAGATATTCCGGCACACCCTGCACCTTGAGGTGGGCAACCACCTTCTCCACCTCGTCGTCGGAGACGAACGGGCCGTGAACGCGCTGGATGCGGCCGCCGCCGGCCATGTAGAGCATGTCGCCCATGCCGAGGAGCTGTTCGGCACCCTGTTCGCCGAGAATGGTGCGGCTGTCGATCTTCGACGTCACCTGGAAGGAGATACGGGTCGGGAAATTGGCCTTGATGGTGCCCGTGATGACGTCGACGGACGGACGCTGGGTCGCCATGATGACATGGATGCCCGCAGCGCGCGCCATCTGCGCAAGCCGCTGCACCGCGCCTTCGATGTCCTTGCCGGCGACCATCATCAGGTCGGCCATCTCGTCGATGATGACGACAATATAGGGCAGCGGCTTGAGGTCCATTTCCTCGGTCTCGTAGATCGCCTCGCCCGTCTCGCGGTCGAATCCGGTCTGCACCGTGCGGGTGATCGGTTCTCCCTTCTTCAACGCCTGGCCGACACGCTGGTTGAAACCGTCGATGTTTCGCACGCCGACCTTCGACATCTTGCGATAGCGGTCTTCCATCTCGCGCACGGTCCATTTCAGCGCCACCACCGCTTTCTTCGGGTCGGTGACGACGGGCGACAGGAGGTGCGGGATCCCGTCATAGACCGACAGTTCAAGCATCTTGGGGTCGATCATGATCAGCCGGCACTGGTCCGGCGTCATGCGATAGAGGATCGAGAGGATCATCGTGTTGATGGCGACCGACTTGCCCGAGCCGGTGGTACCTGCGACCAGCAGGTGCGGCATCTTGGCGATGTCGGTGATGACCGCTTCGCCGTTGATCGTCTTGCCGAGCGCCAGCGCCAGCTTCGCCTTGGACTGCTCGAAATCGCGGCTTGCCAGGATCTCGCGCAGATACACGGTCTCGCGCCGCGCATTGGGCAGTTCGATGCCGATGGCGTTGCGCCCCGGAACAACCGCGACGCGCGCGGCGATGGCGCTCATGGAGCGCGCGATGTCGTCGGCCAGCCCGATGACGCGCGAGGACTTGATGCCGGGCGCCGGCTCCAGTTCGTAGAGCGTGACCACCGGGCCGGGCCGCACATGGATGATCTCGCCCTTGACGCCGAAATCCTCCAGAACGCCTTCCAGCAGACGCGCATTCTGTTCGAGCGCATCCTTCGACAGGCTCGGATCGCGCGCAACGTTCTTGGCTTCGGTAAGGAAATGCAGCGAAGGCATCTCGAACTCGCCGGTGCCGATGAATGAAGTCTGCGCCTCCCGCTGGATGCGCGCACCCTGGGCGGGACGCGGGGCCGGTGTCGCGACGCGCTCGGCGTCCCGGGCGGGCTCGACCGGGGCGGGGGCCTGGCGGGCCGCACCCTTGCGAACCACCCGCGGCATGGGTGCGTCCAAATCGTCTTCAGCCTCGTAGTCCGCCGCCGACCGGTCCAGCGCGCCGTCGAAATCATCCTCGTCGTCGAAGTCGGGCTCGATGCGCGGCGCGTCCTTGAGCACGGGCGGGCGCGGTGCATCATAATCGGAATCGTAGGCGTCGAACTCGTCGAGGATGTCGCGTTCGCGCGGCCGCGAGACGAACCGCCGGCCCGTTGTCCGCCTTACGAACGCGCACAGCGACAGCCACCAGTGCGTGAGCGCTCCGAGTACGGCGGACCCGTATCCCGCGTCTTCCTCATCATCCTCGTCGTCGAACTCTTCGGCCGCAGCACGCCGCGAAGCGGACGCGCCCGGGATGTCGTCGGCATCCTCGTCGTCGAATCGCTCGACACCGACCACGCAGGCGGCAAACAGCATCGTCCAGATCGTCGGTACGGCCAGGACAGCTGCCGTAATCAGGGCCAGAACGCCGCCGGGATAGCCGCCCGTGAAGAAGCCGGGAATCTTCAGGACGAGATCGCCGAAAACGCCGCCCAGACCGGTCGGCAGGGGCCATGTCGCGGGTATATCGAAGCAGCCGGCGATGGCCGCGCTCATCAGGGCCGCGGCAAACCAGGCCAGGGCGCGCCGCGGCATGCGGTCGACGCCGCGCGCTCCGGCCAGACGCAGGCTCCACGCAAAGGCCGGAATGAGGGCGGCGACGGAGGCGAGGCCGAAGAACTGCATGGCCAGATCGGCAAACACGGCGCCGGGATAGCCCATGACGTTGGTCACGACGTTCGACGTCGCGTGGCTGAAACTCGGATCGGCGACGTTCCAGCTTGCCAGGCTGGCGACGGCGAAGGCGCACAGGCACAGCAATCCTATCCCGGCCAGACGTGTCAGCTGCCGTAGCAGAAAGGTCTGTATGCCATGTCCGATGGCGGATACGGCGAATGCCTGGGAACTGCCTGGGCGCATCACTCACCCCCTTCTACGCGCGTCGTGACGCCCGGAGCGAGGCCGGGCGGATTCGTCGACGCACAGTATCGAGGTGACGGTTAAAGCGGCATTAACCATGGCTCGGCTGTGCCGGGAAAACGAAAAAGGCCCGCCGAAGCGGGCCAGCTCGTCCGGCGGCCGAAACCGCCGGATATTCTGCATTGTCTGCTATCGCACGGTCGAGGCCGTGAATTCCGGATAGGCTTCAACGCCGATTTCCGCCTGGTCGAGGCCGGTCATCTCTTCTTCCGGGGAGACCCTGATACCAACCGTCGCCTTGAGGATCGCCCACACGACGAACGAGACGGCGAAGGCAAAGACGCCATAGGCGATGATGCCGACGAGCTGCACGCCGAAGCTGGTGCCGGAATTGGTGATCGGCACGGCGATCGTGCCCCAGATGCCCGCCAGCAGGTGGACCGGGATGGCGCCGACGACGTCATCGATCTTGAGCTTGTCGAGCAGTGGCACGGTCAGCACCACGATCACGCCGCCGACGGCGCCGATGATGATGGCCGCGAACGGTCCCGGCGTCAGGGGCTCGGCGGTGATCGAAACCAGACCCGCAAGCGCGCCGTTGAGCACGAAGGTGATGTCGACGCGCTTGTAGAGGATCTGGGTGAGGATCAGCGCCGCCACGACACCGCCGGCCGCCGCCAGGTTGGTGTTGGCGAAGATGCGGCTGATGTCGGCCGCATCGCCTATGGTGCCCATTGCAAGCTGTGACGCGCCGTTGAAGCCGAACCAGCCCAGCCACAGGATGAAGGTGCCGAGTGTGGCCAGCGGCATGCTGGAGCCGGGGATGGCGTAGACTTCGCCGTTGGACCCGTACTTGCCCTTGCGCGCGCCCAGCAGCAGGGCGCCGGCCAGCGCGGCCCAGCCGCCCACCGAATGCACGAGTGTCGAGCCGGCGAAATCGGAGAAGCCCATTTCCGACAGCCAGCCGCCGCCCCACTGCCACGATCCGGCGATCGGATAGATGAAGCCGGTCAGCACGACGACGAAGATCAGGAAGGGCCAGAGCTTGATGCGCTCGGCCAGCGAGCCCGAGACGATCGAGGCGGCTGTCGCCACGAACACCATCTGGAAGAACCAGTCGGACGCCGTCGAGTAGCCCGTCTCGAGCAGGGCCGCCGTATCGGCGCCCTCAAGCCCGACGGGATCGAAGGCATAGGGCCACAGGGTGCCGAAATAGCCGTTCACGTCGACATACATCAGGCTGTAGCCGACGAGCCAGTACATGAGGCCCGCGATCGAGTAGAGCGCGATGTTCTTGAGGAGCTGCATCGACACGTTCTTCGAACGCACCAGACCCGCTTCGAGCATGGCGAAGCCTGCCGCCATCCACATGACGAGGAAGCCGCCCATCAGGAACAGCAATGTGTTGAAGATGAAGGCGGTGTCGGCCGCCTTGGCGAATTCGGGGGCGGCCTCGGCAGCAGCGTCCTGGGCAAAGGCCCCGAATGTTCCGAACGCGGCCAGGCCGACCGCGCCGAGCAGTGCAGGCCGCACCGCCTTCTTCAGGCTTGCAGAAATAGTCATCGTCCTCTCCTTGAAATCGATTCTGCGATCAAAGCGCATCGACGTCGGTCTCGCCGGTGCGGATGCGCACGGCCTGTTCGATTCCGAAGACGAAGATCTTGCCGTCCCCGATCTGCCCCGTCTTTGCAGCGCCGCTGATGGCGTCGACGGCCTTGTCGACCATGTCCGGGGCCACCGCGACCTCGATCTTGATCTTGGGCAGGAAGCTCACCGCATACTCTGCACCGCGGTAGATTTCCGTATGTCCCTTCTGTCGCCCGTAGCCTTTGACCTCGGTGACGGTCAGGCCCTGAATCCCGACGGCGGTGAGCGCTTCGCGCACCTCGTCGAGCTTGAACGGCTTGATGATTGCCATCACGATTTTCATAAGGTTTCACCCTTCGTTGTGCGGGTCCCCCGCGTTACGTGACACCGCCGGCGGGGCCGCACCCAGCCGGAGAATGTCAAGGGTGATTCAAGCTCCGTGCCAGTTTCGCTGCCGGGCAGCCAAATCGTTGAAAATGCGTGAATTCGGGGCACGGGAGCCCGATCCACCGTGCCAAAAATATATGCACGGCGGTCCGAGGTCGAATCAAATTAGGCAGAATGCCTATTTTTTGGGCAGAGACCGGATCCGAATCAGCCCTTCCTGCGCCACCGAAGCGACGAGCGTCCCGTCGCGGGCGTAAATGGCGCCCCGCGCGAGCCCGCGGGCACCCTGGGATGAGGGGCTGTCCTGCGTGTAAAGCAGCCAGTCGTCCAGCCTGTCGGGGCGGTGGAACCACATCGCGTGATCGAGGCTGGCCACCTGCAGATCCGGATCGAAGACCGCCCGGCCATGGGCGAAGGTGGAGGTGTCCAGCAGCGTCATGTCAGACAGGTAGGCCAGAATGGCCGCCTGCATGCACCTGTCGTCGGGCACCGCGCCGGTTGCGCGGATCCAGATGTTCTGGTGCGGGGGTAGCTTGTCGCGGCTTGTGTAGTGCTCCAGATTGACCGGCTTGATCTCCAGTGGCCGTTCGCGGGCCCAGAACTTGCGGATGTGATCGGGGACGTGCGCGGTTTCCTCGAGCAGTTCGCGCTGCGTCTTGAGCGTCTCGGGCGGCGGCACGTCGAGCGGCATCGGCATCTGGTGGACGAGGCCGCCCTCTTCCACCTGGAACGATGCCTCAAGCGAGAAGATGGCCTGTCCGTGCTGGACGGCGACGACGCGCCGGGTGGTGAAGCTTCCGCCATCGCGGATCCTGTCGACCTCGTAGATGATCGGCACCTTGGTGTCGCCCGGCCGCATGAAGTAGCCGTGCAGCGAATGAACATGCCTGTCCGCGCTCACGGTGCGCTGGGCCGCGACCAGGGCCTGGGCGATGGTCTGTCCGCCAAACACCCTTTGCCAGTTGACCTGTGGGCTGCGACCACGAAAGAGATTGTGTTCAAGCTGTTCGAGGTCGAGAATGGCCAGGAGTTCCTGCATGGCGGACGACATCGGTGCCGGGCTCCGGATAGGTTTGAAACAAGTTGGGCCTGGCGGTTCGAACAGGAAGCCCCCATCAAGTCAAGCGGCAAGACGGGCCGGCGGTTAGGAGGATATGCAGATGAGCAGCAGACTGGACGGCACGGCGCTCGACATTCTCGTTGCGGGTGCGGGCTATGTCGGGTTGGCGGCGGCCGTGTCGATCAAGCAGGCGCGCCCCGATCTCACCGTCGCCGTGGTCGACGCCGCGCCGCCCGGCGTCTGGCAGAAGGACGGCCGCGCCTCCGCCGTCGCCGCAGCCGCCTGCCGCATGCTGACTTTGCTGGAATGCTGGGACGAAATAGCGCCCGAAGCGCAGGCCATCACCGAGATGATCGTCACCGATTCGCGCACCTCCGATCCCGTGCGTCCCATCTTCCTTACCTTCGACGGCGATGTCGCGCCCGGCGAGCCGTTTGCCCATATGGTGCCCAACAAGGTGCTCAACGGAGCGCTGCGCCGCCGTGCCGGCGAGCTCGGCGTCGATGTCATCGACGGGGTGGGCGTGGAGCATTTCGAGGTCGAGCCGGCGGCCGTCACCATCGGCCTGGCCGACGGCGTGACGTTCCGATCGCGCCTCCTGGTGGCCGCGGACGGCGTGAAGTCGCGCCTGCGCGCCATGGCCGGCATCAAGACGGTCGAATGGCAGTACGGG
Source organism: Mesorhizobium sp. (assembly GCA_963966365.1). Lineage (GTDB taxonomy): Bacteria > Pseudomonadota > Alphaproteobacteria > Rhizobiales > Rhizobiaceae > Mangrovimarina > Mangrovimarina plasticivorans. The sequence goes on from CAWZZC010000005.1 coordinate 274,577, forward strand.
CAGTCGGGCATCGTGTGCACGGTGGCGCACGAGCGTCCTCATGAAGGCCGCGCCGAAGAACATTTCCTGCCGGCTGGCCCCTTCGCCATTCTGCCGCTGACCGGCAACCGCTCCTCCATCGTCTGGACCGAACGCACGGCAGAGGCCGAACGCCTGGTCGCCGAGGAAGACATCATTTTCGAGCACGAACTGGAACTGCGCTTCGGCCACAAGCTTGGCGCCATTCATGTCGAGGGACCGCGCCGCGCCTGGCCGCTGGGGCTGACCCTGGCGCGAGACTTCGTGAAGCCGCGCTTCGCACTGGCGGGCGACGCCGCGCACGGCATCCACCCGATCGCCGGCCAGGGGCTCAACCTCGGCTTCAAGGACGTGGCCGCGCTGGCGCAGGTGCTGGTGGAGGCGGACCGCCTTGGCGAGGACATAGGTGCCCTAGACGTTCTCGAACGCTACGCCCGCTGGCGCCGCTTCGACACCCTGCAGATGGGTGTTACAACCGATGTCCTGAACCGGATGTTCTCCAACGACTTCGGACCTCTGCGAACGGTCCGCGACATCGGCCTCGGCCTCGTCGACCGCATGCCGCGCATGAAGGACTTCTTCATCCGTCAGGCTGCCGGCCTTTCTGGTCCCTCACCGCGCCTGCTGCGCGGCGAGGCAATCTGAGGATCACGACACCGTCACAAGATTGGTCGATTTCTAGGGTGCCAGTATGACCGCCGCCTGACGGCAAACAGCAAGAAGGAGAATGCTCATGGACCGCACCGCCACCGCAATCTGGAAAGGCGCGCTGAAGGACGGATCGGGCGCCCTGGAAGCGCAAAGCGGCGCTCTCTCGGGCCTGCCCTATTCGTTCAAGACACGTTTCGAGGACGAGAGCGGAAAGTCCGGCACCAATCCGGAGGAACTGATCGCCGCCGCCCATGCCGGCTGCTATGCCATGCAGTTCTCGCATTTCCTGGCGGAGAACGGCACACCGGCCGAGAAGATCGAGGCCAAGGCCGTCGTGACGCTCGTTCCCGGCACCGGGATCACTGGCAGCGCGCTGAGTGTCGTCGGATCTGTGCCGGGTATCGATGAGGCCAAGTTCAAGGAACTGGCCGAAAAGGCGAAGGCCGAATGCCCCGTCTCCAAGGCGCTTGGCGCCATCAAGGTCTCGCTTGAGGCGCGTCTGTCCTGATTGGCCCGCCGCCGCGGTCGCACGATTGTGACCGCAATTCGCCTTCGCGCGTAACGGAAGATCGCGCGAAGGCCCTACTTCGCCACCAAAGAACACCTAAATAGGAATAGGATTCCCCATCGGTTCAGACCGGGAGGAAAAGATGCTGCACGCCAGCGAGCCGCGCAAACTCAAGATGCCGGCGTCCAAGACGACGCTCGTACTGTCGGATATCACCGACACGGCGTCCAAACTGCCTGATTTCGACAACCACGAACGGATTTGGCTCGGCCGAGACAGGCAACGCGGACTGACCGCCATCGTCGCCATTCACAACACCGCACTCGGACCCGGCCTCGGCGGAACGCGGGTCTGGCCGCACGAAAGCTTCGAAGCCGCACTGACCGATGCGCTCAGGCTGTCGCGCGGGATGACCTACAAGTCTGCGGTTGCCGGCATGCCCTTCGGCGGCGCCAAGGCCGTCATCATCGCCGACCCGAAGACCGACAAGACCCCGGCGCTGCTGGCCGCCTATGCGGATATGCTGGCGGCGCTGGAAGGCCAGTTCTTCACCGGCGAAGACGTCGGTCTGACCGTGGCCGACGCCGACTTCCTTCGTGAACGCACCCCCAACGTCACCGGCACCACCATGGGCGGCAGCGGCAATCCGTCTCCGGTCACCGCACAGGGCGTCTTTCTGGGCATCAAGGCGGCGCTCAGACATCGCCGGACCACAGACAATCTCGCAAATGTGCGCGTGGCGGTCCAGGGACTTGGCTCGGTGGGCTGGGCATTGTGCGAGAAGCTGCACGCAGAAGGCGCGAAGCTTCTTGTCACCGACATTGATGTGGCGCGCGTAGAACAGGCTGCCGCCGCGTTCGACGCAACGCCTGTCGCGCCTGATGCGATCCTGTCCGCCGAAGCCGATGTCTTCGCGCCCTGTGCCCTTGGCGGAATCCTCTCCGAAAACACCATTCCGGCGCTCAGGGTCGGTATTGTCGCCGGCGCGGCGAACAATCCCCTCGCCCGCCATGAGGACGCACGACGACTGATGGAGCGCGGCATTCTCTACGCGCCCGACTACGTCATCAATGCCGGTGGCCTGATCAATGTGGCGGCGGAACTCGCCCCGGGCGGCTACGACCGCGCAGCCACGATGGCCAAGGTGGCGGAGATCCCCGCGACGCTGTCGGCGATATTCGAACGCGCCGACGCACAGGGGCGACCGACGAACGACGTTGCGGCGGAAATCGCCATGGAGCGCATCGACGCGGCGCGGCCGACGGCCTGACGCTTCGAGAGCATGTGCTGAGCGAGAAGCACATGCTCCATCATATCGATCCGCCGTGCAGCTTCGCGGGAGAGGCTCAGTGGGCGGCGATGCCTTCGTGCGCCGCATCGCCCCACAGGTCCTCGATGCGCGCGTCGCGGCCGCAGGCATAGCGGTAATAGCGGTAGCGCAACGGGTTCTTGCGGTAATAGTCCTGGTGGTAGCCTTCCGCCGGCCAGAACGTCCCCGCCCGCTCGATGGGTGTCACCACGGGCTTGCCGAGTTGCTTCTCAGCCTCAGCCTTCGCCCGTTCGGCGACGGCCTTCTCATCGCTGCTGGCAACGTAGATGGCGGTCGTATAGGCATGACCGCGATCGCAGAACTGGCCGCCGGCGTCCGTGGGGTCGACGGAGCGGAAGAAGACCCGCAACAGCGTCGCGTAGTCAACCTTGGAGGGATCGTACTCGATCCGCACCACCTCGCGGTGGCCCTCGTGATTCTGATAGGTCGGGTTCTCCAGCGTGCCCCCGGAATAGCCCGAGACAGTCGAGACGACACCCGGCACATTGTCGAAATCGCTCTCGACGCACCAGAAGCACCCGCCGGCGAAGATCGCCGCCCTGGTCTCCTGGGCACCAACCGGCGCGACGGCGCAGAACATGAACACGGCAACGGCTGCGACGCAGCGGATCATGGCGTGGATCTCCCCTTGTTTCGAAGGAGAATTAGCCGTCCCGCGCGCCGTTTCAAAATCAAACCCGCCACACGCTTGCGTGATTGGCGGGGTCGCTCCAGGACGGCCTAGACCCGGCGTTCCACCATCATCTTCTTGATTTCCGCGATCGCCTTGGCCGGGTTGAGCCCCTTCGGGCAGGCCTGCGTGCAGTTCATGATGGTATGGCAGCGGTAGAGCCGGAACGGATCTTCGAGATTGTCGAGCCGTTCGCCGGTGGCCTCGTCGCGGCTGTCGATCAGCCAGCGATAGGCCTGCAGAAGCACCGCGGGGCCGAGGTAGCGGTCGCCATTCCACCAGTAGGACGGGCACGACGTCGAGCAGCAGGCGCACAGGATGCACTCGTAGAGACCGTCGAGCTTGGTCCTGTCCTCATGGCTTTGTAGCCATTCCTTGGCCGGCTCCGGCGACACGGTCTTGAGCCACGGTTCGATGGAGCGATGCTGGGCGTAGAAGTTGGTCAGATCCGGCACGAGATCCTTGACCACCGGCATGTGCGGCAGCGGATAGACCTTGACCACGCCGGAAATCTCGTCCGAGCCCTTGGTGCAGGCGAGCGTGTTGGTGCCGTCGATGTTCATGGCGCAGGAGCCGCAGATGCCCTCGCGGCAGGAACGGCGCAGGGTCAGCGTCGGATCGATGTTGTTCTTGATCCACAGCAGTGCATCGAGGACCATCGGCCCGCAATCGTCCATGTCGACGAAATAGGTGTCGACACGCGGGTTCTCGTCGTCATCCGGCGACCAGCGGTAGATGCGGTATTCACGCAGATTGGTGGCGCCCTCCGGCTTCGGCCAGGTCTTGCCCTGCTTGATCTGCGAATTCTTGGGAAGCGTGAGTTGGACCATTTCTTTCCGTCCTGCCTCAGTAAACGCGCGCCTTGGGCGCGATCTTTGCCGGGTCGATGCCGCCTTCGGCGGCCGGCAGCATGGTTTCGGTGTGAACCGGCCGGTAGTCGAGCGTCACATCACCCTTCTCGTCGACCCATGAAAGGGTGTGAACCCGCCAGTTCTTGTCGTCGCGCTCGGAGAAGTCCTCGCGCGCATGCGCCCCGCGGCTTTCCTTGCGCGCTTCCGCGCCGTAGACGGTCGTGATCGCGCAGGCCATGAGGTTCTCAAGCTCCAGCGTCTCCACCAGATCGGAGTTCCAGATCATCGAACGGTCGTGGACCTTGAGGTCGGACAGTTCGCCCCACAGTTCCGAGATGCGCTCGCATCCCTTCTGCAGCGATTCCTGCGTGCGGAAAACGGCCGCATCCTCCTGCATGGCGCGCTGCATCTTCTCGCGCAGCTTCGCCGTCGGCGTGCCGCCGTCGGCATGCCGGATCCGGTCGAAGCGGTCCATGATCTTCTCGACCGAGCGCTCGTTGATCGAGGGGATTTCCGATGCGCGGTCGACCACCTGTCCAGCCTTGATGGCTGCGGCACGGCCGAAAACGACCAGATCGATGAGCGAGTTCGAGCCGAGGCGGTTGGCGCCGTGCACGGAAGCGCAGCCCGCTTCGCCGACGGCCATCAGGCCGGGCTGGACGCGATCGGGATCGTCCTTCGTCGGGTTCAGCACCTCGCCCCAGTAGTTGGTCGGGATGCCGCCCATGTTGTAGTGCACCGTCGGCAGGACCGGGATCGGCTCCTTGGTCACGTCGACGCCGGCGAAGATCTTCGCGGACTCCGAGATGCCGGGCAGACGTTCGGCCAGCACCGCGGGATCGAGGTGGTCGAGATGCAGGAAGATGTGGTCCTTGTTCTTGCCCACGCCGCGCCCTTCGCGGATCTCCATGGTCATGCAGCGCGAAACGACGTCGCGGCTTGCGAGATCCTTGGCCGACGGCGCATAGCGCTCCATGAAGCGCTCACCTTCTGAGTTGACCAGATAGCCGCCCTCGCCGCGTGCGCCCTCCGTGATCAGGCAGCCGGCGCCATAGATGCCTGTCGGATGGAACTGCACGAACTCCATGTCCTGCAGCGGCAGACCCGCACGCGCGACCATGCCGTTGCCATCGCCCGTACAGGTGTGCGCCGAGGTCGCGGAGAAGTAGGCGCGGCCGTAGCCGCCGGTCGCAAGCACGACCATCTTGGCCGCAAAGCGATGGATCGTCCCGTCATCCAGATTCCAGGCGACGACACCGGTGCACACGCCGTCCTCCGACATGATCAGGTCGAGGGCGAAATACTCGATGAAGAACTGCGCATTGTTCCTGAGCGACTGACCATAGAGCGTGTGCAGGATCGCGTGTCCGGTGCGGTCGGCCGCCGCGCAGGTGCGCTGGACGGGCGGCCCGTCACCGAAATTCTGCATGTGGCCGCCGAAAGGCCGCTGATAGATCTTGCCTTCCTCGGTGCGCGAGAACGGAACGCCGTAATGCTCGAGCTCGTAGACCGCGGCCGGCGCCTCGCGCGCCAGATACTCCATGGCATCGGTGTCGCCGAGCCAGTCCGAGCCCTTGACGGTGTCGTACATGTGCCACTGCCAGCTGTCGGGGCCCATGTTCTGCAGCGAAGCGGCGATGCCGCCCTGCGCGGCGACGGTATGCGAGCGGGTCGGAAACACCTTGGTGATGCACGCCGTCTTCAGGCCCTGCTCGGCCATGCCGAGCGTGGCGCGCAACCCGGCGCCGCCGGCGCCCACGACAACCACATCGAACTTGTGATCGACGAACTCATACTTGCCCGTCGTCCGGGCATTGTTGCTAGCCTTGGCCATGGACTGGGTCAGCCTCCGAACGCAATTCTGAGAAGGGCGATCACCGAGGCGAGGCCGACGGCGATCGTGAAGAACGTGCTGAGCGCGAGCAGAGCGATCTTCGCACCCTCTTGATGGACATAATCCTCGATGATGACCTGCATGCCGAGCCGCATGTGAACGAGGCCGGACACGATCATCAGCATGAGCATCAGGTTGACGAACGGGTTGGCGATCGCAGCCCGCGTCGCCTCATAGTCTGCACCGTTGATCGCGATCAGGAAGCCGATGAAGAAGAGCATCAGCGGAACGTTGGCGGCGGCGGTCAGCCGCTGGCGCCAGAAATGATCGGTTCCCTCCTTGGCGGAACCGAGGCCGCGCACCTTGCCGAGCGGCGTACGGAAATCAGTCATCGTCAGGCCCCCCTTGCCATGTAGCCGGCGATCCAGACCAGAACCGTGAGCGTCACCGACACCGCCAGCGTCGCCCAGGCCATTTTCGTCGCGGTCCGCTTGTCGAGCCCGGCGCCGGTATCCCAGACCAGATGGCGCAAACCACCGATCATGTGATGGATCAGCGCCCAGGTGTAGCCGAGCAGCACCAGCTGACCGATCCATGACCCGTAGACCGCGCTGACGAGATCGAAATAGGATTTGGAGGTTGCGGCGGCGATCAGCCACCATGCGACGAGAAGCGTACCGAAATAGAGCGCACCGCCGGTTATGCGATGAACGATCGACATGACCATCGTCGGGATCAGACGATAGACCTGTAAATGCGGCGATAGCGGTCGGGCGCGGGTGGCTGTGGTCTTGCTCATGGCTCCCCCAAGAAGGAAAGGCACGCGACGCAACGCTCACATAGCCGATCGCGACCTTGGATGCGCCGCTTTCTAATGCGCTTTTTGCACCGCGTCAAAGCCGGAAAAGCGTTTCTGTGCCTTCCTTTATGGCTCAGACGCCGGGAGTGCCGACTTCAATCGGTTGAATGGCGCTTGGGCGCGCTGCCGCGTTCAGCGCTGGCAGCTTGCAGGCGTCTCGCCGGCCTTCATCCAGAGCGCCTCCTTGCCGTCCAGCACCAGCGCATAGAGTTCCGCCCCGTAGCGGTTGCGCGATTCGGCGGGCGAAGCCGGCAGCTCGATCCTATCCTCGCCGCCATGGTCGACGATGACGCTCGTGCCGCGATTCTCGATGGTCAGGTCGGTGCCGTCGCTGCAATGGTAGGCGGCGTGAAGCGGTTGCGATGACACGCTGCCTTCTTCGACTTCGGACGACTGCGAAACACATGCGGCAGGCAGCAACAGGGCAAGCAACGCCAGGACTCTACGCAACGCACTACCTCTCGATTCGCCCTCCGCGGGCCGAGATTCGATCAAAGCCGGCCAAAGATCAACCGGCGGCATTCATGGTCGGATCGATGTCGCTCAGCGATCGAAGCGGATGATGTAGCTCGTCCAGTCCGCCGGCGCTGCAATCTGCTCGTAGAGCTTGCGTCCGTCTTCCGGCTGTCGCGGCGCGTTGAGGATGAGCTTGGTCCAGCCGCGCTCCTCCGCCTGATCGGCCAGCACATCGACCATCGCCTTGGCGATGCCCTTGTTGCGGTGGTCATGATGGACATAGATGTGATCGCAAGTGCCGCAGCGCATGCCCGAGACCGGCTCCGGCATGTCGGTGAACACAGCAAACCCCACCAGCTTGCCGTCCATGCGCGCACCGAGCACCTCGGCCGTTCGGTCCTGCAGCAGCGATTCGGCGTAGTACTGGTCGGGCCGGCGTGGCGCGCCACGCTTGAGAGCCTGCGCATATGCCGCCAGCAGCGGAGCGAAGTCCAGTGCGTCCTTCAGTCGAAGCAGGCCGATATCGATCGAATGCTGTGTGCTCATACGTCCTCCAATGGGCGCATTAACCATAACTGTCAATTGGTGCGTTGGTGCTGGACAGATGCAGGGTGACAAAGGTTAACAAATTACTAAAGTGGTCCCAGAGGAGGCTGCGGCCGTCAATCGGAAAGGACGCACCTATGCGCCGTCATACCCAATCCATCATGCAACTCTGGCGACTGGGGGCGCTCGCCCTGTGCGCCGCAACCTTCGCCATGGCCGTTCCGGCTTCCGCCGGCAGCCTTTTTCAGGACGAGGTCCACGCCGACAGCTTCGGCAATCTCGTCATTTACAGCCCTGCCGGATACAAGCGGATCGTCGTCGGCAAGGGCCATATGGCGCCTCAGCTCCAGCAGTATGGCGATGCCCGCCAGGACATCGACGAGAACGGTGCCGGATTGCCGCGCGGACCCTATGTCGAATACGCGTCCTGCCGGCGGGCCGGCGTGCTGCTGCGTGGCCGCAGTTTCATGTACGGGCTGCCGAACAACGTCCTGCCGGTGCTGGAGAGCCCCTGTCGGTGACGGGGGTGACCGCAGAGCCGTCCGTCTGCGGCCCTGATTTGGTCACCTTTGCGACGCCTTCTTGATTCGCCTCGATCAGCTTCCAGAACCCGATGGAGCCGGAATGCGCACGAGTCAGGCCGCCACGGCACGAAGGTTGAAGCATCACGCCGCGTCGCTGGAAACGATGACGCGATTCGTGCTGGCGACCCTGGCGCTGGCGTCGGGTGTCTACACTTATCTGGGCGTCCGCAGCCTTCTCGATGGTTCTGCGACGATCGTCTTCTTTGCCGCCATCATCTATTCGGCCGCCGTTTCGGTCGGCATCTACGGGTTCTGGACCTATCTGATGCGCTTCCTGCCCGAGATGCGCGACGCCGCATCCCGGCTGTCCCTGCTGATCATCATGGGTGTCGGAGCATTGATGATCGTGGCCATGTCGTCATGGCTCAATGCGGCAGCGCTCGCCGGCTCGGCCGCCGTCGAGCAGCATCTGGCCGAAACGCTGGAGGACTACACGGCCGACCTCGACCAGGCCAATTCAAACGCGCTTGCCGCACTGTCGCTCCTGCCCGACATACAGCGCGCCGGCGAACGCTTCGCGCGGCTGGCCGAAGACGAACGCAGCTCCGGGGCGCTCACCGGCACGTCGGGCGCCGGCAGCGTCGTTCAGCTCCTGACGCAGATGTCGGCGCAGATGCGCGAACTGGAAAGCAACATCCAGGATTCGCGCGAAGCCGTGGCCACGCTCTTCGGCCAGGGTCAGGAGCATCTGGCGACGATGCGCGGACTGGTTTCGGCGCCCGGCGCCATCGCTCCCCGCTCCGACAGGTTTGCCGAGGAAGCCGTCGCTCTCGCCGGCGTCATCGCCGCGCTGGAGCAGACCTCGATGGCGCCCTCCGTGAGCCGTGCCGCCGCCGACCTTTCCGTGGGCTTCATAGCGCCGGTCGCCGACGGTTCGACGGCCGATCTCGCAGGCCGTCAGGACCGGGTGATGGAGACCATCCGCGCCTCCGTCGACGCCCAGTCGAAGGCGCTGTCGGCGGCAGCCGCCGAGATTCTCGCCCAGCCCAGGGTCGCCGAGCGGCGCTATGTCCCGCTGTCCTCCGCCGAAGCGGTGCTGCGCTATGGCCGCGACTTCATCCCGAGTTGGGCCGGCGCCATATCCATCGACCTGCTTCCCGGCGTGCTTGTCGCCATCCTTGCGGTCGTCAACGCCACCATCCGGCGCGGCGAAGAGGACATACTCGATGCCGACCGCCTCAGCGCTGCCGACATGATGCGGGCCCTGGAATTGCATGAGGCGCTTGTCGCCCGGCAACGGGCAGCGCCCGGCACGGGCCAGGAACGAGGCGATGAGCCGTCCAGCCCGTCGCCTGACGAGCCGGCCGAACCATACCACGCACCCGCCCAGAACGTGACACCGCTGTCGCTCTCCGATCGCAAGAGGACCGACCCGTGAACAATCTTCAGGATACCGGCGCATTGGAGCCCGGCAGTCGATTGAATCGGAGCCTGAAACGTCATTTCCCGCCGCTCGACGAAGGTGAAATCGTGCGCTGGACGTTCCGCGGCCTGCTCCTCGGCGCTTTCGTGGTTCTGGCGATCGATCTGGGCGAGATGGTGGAGCTGCGCGCCGCATTCCCCGGCGCTGCCGATCCGACGGCGATTCAGGATCCAATCCTGCCTCCGGCGATTCCGGGCGACCACCAGTCGCGCGCCGGCCAGTCCGTGGACCCGCGCCGCCACCTGACGACGGACGAGAGCACGCTGAGCATTCCGATGCGGTTCGAACTGCAGGCGGGCGGGCGTCTCATGGCGACGGGTTCGATCGATGTCGGAGCCGGTTCCCGTTTCGCCACGGAACTCGCCGAGCGCGGCGAGTATGTCACCACCGTCTCGCTGAACTCGCCCGGCGGATCGCTCGACGACGCGATTGCCATGGCACACCTCGTCCGCGAAAAAGGTCTGGCGACGGAGGTCGCCGATGGCGCGCTGTGCGCGTCGTCCTGCCCGCTGGTCCTGGCAGGCGGCACCGAGCGCCGCGTATCCGGCAGGGCGGCCGTCGGCGTCCATCAGTTCTATACGGTCGGCGAAGCATCCTACGAGCCGGCGCAGGCCATGGCGCATGCCCAGTCGACCACCGCGCGCATCTCCCGCCATTTGGCCGAGATGGGCGTCGATGAGGCCGTCTGGCTCCACGCGCTCGAGACGCCGCCGCGCGCCCTCTACTACCTGTCTGCCGAAGAACTGAACGAATACCGGCTCGTCACCGGCCCGTTCGACGTCGCGGAAAGATAGGCGAGGAACCGGCCCGCAAACGCCTGTTTGTCCTCATGACTGGCCCGGTCGGCTCGACATCTTCTGCGTTGTCCGCGCCTCAAGGGCCGGCTCCCACACCCGCACGCAGTTGCGTCCGTTGCCTTTTGCCTCGTAGAGGGCACGGTCGGCGCGACGCAGCGTCTGCGACACATGCTCGCCGGGATGAAGCTCCGCGACACCGAAACTGGCCGTAATCCGCAGGTCATCCGGCGGCCCATCGAGCGTTGCGGCCATGAGGCGGTGGCGAATGCCTTCGGCAAACAGCCGGGCGGCCGGAAGATTGGCACCTCGCAAAAGAACGACGAACTCTTCGCCGCCGATCCGCGCGCCCAGATTGACCTCTCCCGCCGCCTCCTTGAGGATCGCGCCGAATGCGGCGATGACACGATCTCCGATCGGATGTCCGTATCCGTCATTGATCGCCTTGAAATGATCGATATCGCACAAGACGATCGAGGCCGACATATTGGTGCGTTCCATCGATCGCGCGATGCGCAACGCCCGCTCTTCGAACCCCCTCCGGTTCAGCAGTCCCGACAGGGGATCGGTTTCCGACTTTTCCGTCGCCTCGGCGAGCATGTCGCGCAGCAGGATCATCGCCGTCAGCATGCCGCCCGCGACGATGAGCACCGCGCCCATCGATTGCGAGATCAGCCCATAGATGCTGTTGACGTAGTCCTGCGGCCTGGAACCGAGCCCGTATATGACGGCGATGAACGGCTTGCTCAGGAAATGAACCGCGCTCGCGGCAAGCAGCCAGGCCAGCAGCGTGTCGAGCGACCGCCGGTTCGCCACCCGAAAGACGAGCCACGCCGCAATGGCCTCGATCGCGGCATAGGGCAGCTGATAGAGCAGGACGCGCAAGAAGGATGCACGTGGCATGTCGTAGATCATAAGATTGAGCGGCAGGGACGCGGCAAACAGGAACCCCATGAGCAGCCAGGGCACGCGCTGCCCGTATTTGTGGGCAAGGCCGACGACGTAGACGCACAGTGCGGCCACCGAGACCGCGAAAGCGGAAAAGACGACGAAACGGGGATTGGCAACCGCCGCAACCATCCACTCGAAGGCAAAATTGGCCATGCCCAGCAGATAGGTGAGGGCAAACCAGCGTGCCGCCGGGCGCTCCTTCTCGTGAACGGCGATCCATGCGAAGACGCCTGCAAACAGACCTGCGACAAGCAGATTGATCGCGAGAATATAGCCCGCCGCGCTCATAGAATCATCCCTACCCCTTGGGATGGTCTAATAGACGGCGGAGGCGAAGAAGAGGTTAACTTCCGGGATGATCAGCAGCCTTGCCGCCGCCGGAAGGGTGGCGGACCAGAGCGCCGTGCATCTTCTTGGACGTACAAGAGACGCTCTATCACTTTGAATCCGCCCGCGCTTGCTTCAAACAGAAAAGCTTGAAGCAAGGCCATGCGCGCGAGCCGGTGTACCGGCTGTCTTATTTCCAGTCGCGGATGTCGACGAAGCGTCCGGCGATCGCCGCCGCCGCCGCCATCGCCGGCGAAACGAGATGGGTCCTGCCCTTGAAGCCCTGCCGCCCCTCGAAGTTGCGGTTCGAAGTGGACGCGCAGCGCTCGCCGGGCTTCAATCGGTCATCGTTCATAGCCAGGCACATCGAACAGCCGGGCTCACGCCACTCGAAGCCTGCGGCCAGGAAGATCTTGTCCAGACCCTCGGCCTCGGCCTGCGCCTTCACCAGCCCCGAACCGGGAACGATCATCGCACTGACGCGTTCGTGCACCTTGCGCCCTTCAACCACCTTGGCGACGGCACGAAGGTCTTCGATGCGACCGTTGGTGCACGATCCGATGAAGACCCGGTCGAGTTCGATGTCGGTGATCTTGGTGCCCGCCTTCAGGCCCATATAGTCGAGCGCGCGCTGCTTGGAGGCGCGCTTGGTCTCGTCGGCAATGTCGGCCGGGTCCGGGACGGTACCCTGCACGGACACGACATCCTCGGGCGAGGAGCCCCAGGAGACGATCGGCGGCAGATTGGCGGCGTCGAGCACCACCACCTTGTCGAAATGCGCGCCCTCGTCCGTCTTGAGCGTGCGCCAATATTCGACCGCCATGTCCCAGGCCTTGCCTTTCGGCGCCCGCGGGCGATCCTTGATATAGGCGAAGGTCGTTTCGTCGGGGGCGATCAGGCCAGCCCGCGCACCGCCCTCGATCGTCATGTTGCAGACGGTCATGCGGCCTTCCATCGACAGAGATTGGATCGCCTCGCCGGCGAACTCGATGACATGCCCGGTGCCGCCCGCGGTGCCGATCTCGCCGATGATGGCGAGGATGATGTCCTTGGCCGTCACGCCTTCGGGCAATTGCCCGTCGACGCGCACCAGCATGTTCTTCGCCTTCGTCTGGATCAGCGTCTGGGTGGCGAGCACGTGCTCGACCTCGGACGTGCCGATGCCATGCGCCAGCGCGCCGAAGGCGCCGTGGGTCGAGGTGTGGCTGTCGCCGCACACGATCGTCATCCCGGGCAGGGTAAAGCCCTGTTCCGGACCGACGATGTGGACGATGCCCTGACGCTTGTCGACTTCGTTGTAATATTCGATACCGAACTCGGCCGCGTTCTTGGCCAGTGCCTCGACCTGGATCCGGCTTTCCTCATTGGCAATGCCGTGGGTACGGTCGGTGGTGGGCACGTTGTGGTCGACGACGGCAAGCGTCTTTTCCGGCTGGCGCACGGGGCGGCTCGCCATGCGCAGGCCTTCGAAGGCCTGTGGGCTCGTCACTTCATGGACCAGATGGCGGTCGATATAGAGAAGGCACGTACCGTCGTCCTGGCGGTCGACAACGTGTTCGTCGAAGATCTTGTCGTAAAGCGTGCGTGGTGCGGTCATTGTCTTGCATCCGTCGATGTTTGGAAAGCTGGATCAGACCGGCTCTGGCGGCCGGGAGCCATATCGCTCAGGAAAGTCGGCTCAAGAGGGTGCCGGACAGGCGCGCAAAGAACCGCGACGGCAGGCGCTTCTTGTCCTGCAGCACGAACCCTTTGTAGGCCGGATCTCCAAACAGCTCTTCCATGCGATGGCTCATACCAGTCTTTTGCGAGGCCGGCAATCGGGACCGGGCATCGCAGGCATCCGACAAGACACCCGCTCCGCTGGCCTATCTATCGTCCTTCGGCGAGACGTCGGTCCGGTCGCGGTCGCGCTTGCCAAGCAGGCGCTTTTCCACGGCGCGCAACGCCGCCAGGACCACGATGGCCAGCAGCGTCGCGATCACGGCCACCTGCCAGATGCCGATCCCGCAGGCCAGGCCGATCGCACCCGCCAGCCACATGCCCGCACCGGTCGTCAGACCCTGGACATGCCCGCGCGCAACGATGATGGTGCCGGCGGCGAGGAAGGCAACGCCCGCTGTGACCGCCTCGATCAGGCGGATCGGGTCGATGCGGATGCCTTCCTCGTCAAATGTCGGCATATGCGTTATTTCGATGGTGAGGATCGCCGCCGTGGCCGCCGCTATGCAGACCAGAATATGGGTGCGCAGGCCCGCCGGCCGAGAGGTCCACTCGCGTTCGAACCCGACGAGCGCGCCGAGCAGCGCCGCCAGAAGAAGCCGCCCGGCAATGACCGGCACGGGCAGCCAGGTCTTCTGCATCACATCAGTGACAAGTCCGTCCAATGGCTTACCTCCGGCGCATGTCTGGAAACGCCACACAGCGTGGACGGTTCCAGGCCGGCAGTCGGCAACCGTGAATTTTCTCCAGTGTGAATCGGTCAGGCGGCAGACCTGTTAAGCTGTCTCTTTCGCCATTGTTTGCATTTGCAATTATATACGTACGAGTTAATCTTCCCTTTGGTTAGGGGAACCGGATCTTTTATATCCAGATGCAGATATATTGGGACCATCGTCCGGCCGGCCGGCGGCCGGCGCACCACGGGAGACCAAGATGAAGAACGCCACAATGACCGCCGTCGCAGTCGTGCTTCTGGCCGCGTCAGGTGCACATGCGCAGGAAACGGCCGAGATCGTCGAGCGCTCGAAGGAACTGGTGCCGAGCCCGCCCTGGGCCGACGGCGACCAGATGGGCATGGCGAATGGGCTCGGTGCCGGCACCTGGATGCGTTGCGCGGCTCACCTGACCGAGCCCGGCGCCAAGGCCTACGAACTGTCGCACGAACGTTCCAACACCATGCCGATGTCGCCTTTCGGCGCGCCGCTGGAATATGCCTATCGTCCGACAGTCGGGATACCGGGCACGCTGCACGCATTCAACGGCGAGGACGTGCTGCGCGGCGAGCCGGGCGCCCAGGGCACACAGATGGATGCGCTCGGGCATTTCGCCTTTCTGCCCGAGGCTTGGAACGGACAAGGCGAGTTTCCCGCCGACAGCGCCGAATACTATGCTGGCTACACTCAGAAGGACGTGAAGCCGACAGCGGATTCCCCGCTGCTCAAGCTCGGCATCGAACACGTGCCGCCCATTGTCACCTCTGCTGTTCTTCTCGACGCCAAGGCATACAATGGGGCCGCGCTCAATCCGGGTGACCTGGTGACGGTCGAAGACATCGAAGGCATGATCGCGGAACAGGGGCTAGGAGAGCGCGGCATTCTGGCTGGCGATGTCGTCTACATCCATACCGGCTGGAGCGAGAACTGGGAGGATCCCGCAGGCGACACGCCATACTACACGATGGGACCGGGACTGGCCTACGACGCCGCCCAATACCTTGCCGACAAGGGCATAGTCCTTCTGGCGCTGGACAATCCGTTTACCGATCCGGTGAACGAAGGCGCGCTGAAAGGCGAGGCCGGCCCGCCGGAAGGAACGCCTGAAGGCCTTCCTTTCGCCATTCACCACTTCAATCTCGCAAAGGCGGGCATCCACCAGATCCAGAACGCCAAGCTCGACGAACTGGCCGCCGACAAGGTTTGGACCTCCTGCACGATGATCCTGCCGCTGCGTTCGCGCGGTGCATCGGGCTCGCCCATCCGGCCGGTGGCCATCGGTGCACCCGGCCAGTGACCGGAGTGGAATTGCAGGCGCCGCGCCTTCGACGGCGCCTGCGCGGTCCATCCGCCGCTGACGCAGCTCAGAGAATCTCGAAGACGAAAACCTTGACGCCGATCTCGGGCTCGGCGATCGCGTAGGGGCGGAAGGAAGGCGTTTCTTCGACAAGCCGCCACTTGCCGGATGCAGCCAATGCGTTGAAGCGGTCCTGGAAACCGTCGCGATCGATGATGGACTCGCGAATGGTGAACATCGCATGGCCGCCCTTGGCGGTGATGCGCACGAGATCGTCGAAGGCGGAGGCCGGAGCATGGCCTTCGGTAAAGACCCCGGACGCAAAAAACGCGCGGAAATAGTCGTCCGGCCAGGGCAGCCGCTCGCCAAGCGCGGCCTTCTTGAGCGTCTTGTAGGCGTTCCGTCCTCTGGCAACCTCGAGCATTTCTTCTGACAGATCGAGCCCCTCGATGTCGTCATAGCCGAGGGCCTTTGCGTAAGGGCCGGTCAGTCCGGTCCCGCAACCTGCGTCGAGCAGCGGGCCCTCGCCGGCAGGAACGTAGCGCGCCAGCCAGCTCGTGATCACAAAGGGCAGGCAATAGCCGAGTTCGGCCGTCTCGCGGTCATACCCGGCCGCCCAGGCCGCGTAGCCCGCGGCGAGTTCCTGTTCGTTCTTCGCTGCGTAGACGAGATCGAGCGCTTTGTTGACAGTCATCATTCTCCTTTCGGGGGTTGGACGATCGACCCGGGGGGCCTTGCGAAAAAGACGCTCAGGAGTCCGCTACGCGTGCTTCAGGCCGACCGTCAGGGTGAGATGAATGCCGACCACCATAGAGCAGGCCTCGACGAAACGAAACGCACGTGGCGCAGATCGCGACGGTCTGGGAAAATTGCGGCAACGCCGGGCGCCGAAGGCAGACGCAAATGCTTGGGCCCCGCACCAGGCCAATCGCCTCGGCGGCTTCGTTTGTCGCGAGCGGACACGACGCACGAAAAAAGGCGGCCGAAGCCGCCTTTCCAGCCACCCGGTTGTGCGGGCCGAATCTATTCGGCTGCGTTGCTCTCCGCCGCCGCCTTCTCGGCCGCAAGGGCCTCGGCCGCGGCCACCTTCTCGGCGTCGAGCCGCGCCTTCTCTGCGGCCAGCGCCTCGCGCTCGGCTTCGTTCAGCTTGCGCGCACGCACACCGGTGTTCTCCGAAATACGCGCCGACTTTCCGCGGCGGCCGCGCATGTAGTAGAGCTTGGCGCGCCGCACCTTGCCGCGGCGTACGACCTCGACGCCCTCGACGAGCGGCGAATAGACTGGGAAGACACGCTCCACACCCTCGCCATAGGAAATCTTGCGCACGGTAAAGTTCTCGTGCAGGCCGGCGCCCGAGCGTGCGATGCACACACCTTCAAACGCCTGGACACGGGTACGCTTGCCTTCGGTGACGCGCACCAGAACGCGGACCGTATCACCGGGGGAAAATTCCGGCAGCTTGCGCTGGGCTTCGATCTTTTCGGCCTGCTCGGCCTCGAGCTGACGGATGATGTCCATCGCCTCAAACCTCTTCTTGCTTCTCGACAGCCAGAGCGCCCGACGCTCGCCTGCAGTCCTTGGACCGCTCAGCTATGCCGTGCGACCCGTATGGTCAGCAAGGCAGGGGCGATTTCACCGCATTTGTTGACGGTTTCGAAGGCCGATCATTCGGCTTCGCGCGGGCTCATACACGCTTTCATCGTCCTTGTCACCCGCCTGCGGCCTTTTTCTGCCCTGGCCCAACCATCTCCGTGCCGTTTTGCCATTGCGCAAATCGACCTGACTGTCTACAGGCCGGGTTCCTTCTTAAGTCCCTCATGCCACCCGGACATCATTGTGACGCTCCTCGCGGCCTGTCTTCTCTTTCTTGCCGGGTTCCTTTCCGGAGCCATCAACGCCGTTGCCGGCGGCGGAACATTCATTTCTTTCGGTGCCTTGAGTCTCGTCGGCGTGCCGCCCATTTCGGCCAATGCGTCATCTTCGATCGCCCAGTTGCCGGGCTACGTCACATCCACGATTGCCTACTGGCGCGATATTGCCCGCATGTGGCGTGGTGCGGTGTTGCTCTGCATCCTCTCGGCATTCGGAGCCTTGCTGGGCTCGCTGATTCTGCTAGCGCTCGACAATCCATCCTTCCGCGCGATGGTGCCCTGGCTTCTGATCGCCGCGACGGCACTCTTCGCCGCCGGCCCATGGCTGAAACCGAAACCGCGCGACGAGATTGGCCCCGTGGGGGCCTTCTTCGGGCGCATCATACAGTTCGCGACCGCCATTTATGGCGGCTTCTTCGGCGCAGGAATGGGCATCATGATGCTGGCAACGCTGGGGATCACCGAACGCGGCGACTACCACCGCCTCAATGCGCTCAAGAACATGCTGTCGATCGTCATCGCCGCGGTTGCGATCACCGTCTTCGTCTCCGGCGGGGTCGTGGCATGGCGGGAAGTCGCCTTCATCGTGCCCGGGGTGGCGGTCGGTGGATATGCCGGCGTGTGGGCAGCCAAACGGGTTCCACAGACCCTCGTGCGCGGCTTCGTCGTCGCTTTTGGCCTGTTCCTGGCCGGGTATTACGCTTTGACCGGCTGAACCTTCGCAGGTCGTTCAGCCCGCTGCATCATCCTTCTTTCGCAACAGATCGGGCCGGCGCTCCCGGGTCAGCGCCAGCGCCTGTTCCCGGCGCCACTGAGCGATCCGGGCGTGATTGCCCGATGTCAACACGTCGGGAATGGCGCGCCCTTCGAATTCCTGCGGCCGGGTGTAGTGAGGATGTTCGAGCAGACCGCTCTCGAAGCTCTCTTCCTCGCCCGACTGGGCGTTTCCCATGACGCCGGGCAGGAGCCGGACGACGGCGTCGAGAAGCACCAGCGCCGCCGGCTCGCCCCCAGAAAGAATGTAGTCGCCGATCGATATTTCCTCCAGGCTGCGCGCCTCGATGAGGCGCTGGTCGATGCCCTCGAATCGCCCGCACACGATCACCGCTCCCGGCCCTTCGGCCAATTGCCGCACCCGCGCCTGGGTGAGCGGCCGTCCGCGCGGGCTCATCAATAGCCGCGGTCGAGGATCGTCGGCAAGCGAAGCGTGATCTATCGCCCGGGCCAGCACATCGGCGCGCATCACCATGCCGGCACCGCCGCCTGCCGGCGTGTCATCGACGCTGCGATGGCGGTCGGTGGCGAAATCGCGGATCTGGTGGGTCTCCAGAGACCAGTCGCCGCGCTCGAGCGCCCGTCCGGCGAGCGATAGCCCGAGGGCGCCAGGAAACATTTCCGGATAGAGCGTCAGAACGGACGCGCGAAAGCCCATCATTCGCCTCCCGGCGCGCCGCGTTCGACCTCACGATCGTCGCCATCGTCGTCGTCCTCGGCGAGACCCGCCGCCTTTCGCTCGACGAGCAGCCGGCCCGCGGCGATATCGACTTGAGGTACGGCTGACAGGGTGAAGGGCACCAGTACACTCGGCCGCCCGGAGCAAACGATCTCGACCATGTCACCGCCGCCAAAATTCTGGACCGCCTTCACCTTGCCGATCAGCGCACCCGCTTCATCGACCGCATCGAGACCGATCAGATCGGCATGATAATATTCCTCTTCGTCGAGTTCGTCCGACAGGGCCGAGCGGTCGACGAACAGGCGCGTTCCGTTGAGCGCCTCGGCTGCGGTGCGGTCGCCGACCCCATCGAAGCGCACCACCACGATGTCCTTCTGCGCCCGGATCTGCGCAACCACGAAAGCGCGGCCTTCGGCGTCGTGGAGCGGACCATAGTCGCCAAGCGCGAGAGGGTCGGCGGTGAACGACCTGACCCGCACCTCGCCACGAATGCCGTGCGCGGCGCCGATCACGCCCATCTCGACTGGATTGTGCAGCTTTGTCATCGCTCTGCTCTATGTCGATCGGGCCATGATTTCAATCACGGCCCGTTCACTCGGCGCTAACCGTCGCGGGGCGACATTTGCGCCGCGACAAGGAGAGATTCGCAACGTGGTCAAACCGTCGACGGAAACGTTCCTTATTCCCGGCCGGCCCGATCTGCTGGCCGCGCGCCGGGATTGGCTGTCGAGCCTTGGGAGCACCCGGCGGCTGGCCGAGAAGACGCTTGAAGCCTATGAGCGCGACACACGGCAGTTCCTGCAGTTCCTGACCGGACATCGCGGCGGCCCGCCCGGGCTGCGCGACATCGCCGACCTGCGCCCGGCCGACTTGCGGGCCTTTCTCGCCTGGCGACGCAACGAGGGAGCAGGCCCGCGCACCCTGGGGCGCGGGCTGGCGGCCATCCGCTCCTTCTTGCGGCATCTCGAACGGCAGGGCCTCGCCAATGCCGCGGCCGCATCCGCCATGGCCTCACCCAGACAACCGAAGTCGCTTCCCCGACCACTGACTGCCGAGGACGCCAGGCGTGTGGTTTCGAATGACGAGCAGCTTGCCGACGAGCCCTGGATCGCCGCGCGCAACACCGCCGTGCTCGTTCTGCTCTACGGCTGCGGTCTGCGCATTTCCGAAGCCCTCGGCCTGACGCCGGGCCAGTTCGATGCCGGCGCCGGCGAGACCGTGCGCATCGCCGGCAAGGGGGGCAAGATCAGGCTGGTGCCGGTCCTGCCCGTCGCCCGACAGGCCGTCGCGCAGTATCGGCGCCTGTGCCCATGGCATCTTGAGAGCAGCGCGCCGCTGTTTCGCGGCGCACGCGGTGGCCCGCTCGCGGCGGCCATCGTTCAACGGGAAATGCGGCGTCTGCGCTCGGCGCTCGATCTGCCCGCCACGGCCACCCCGCATGCGCTGCGTCATTCCTTCGCCACCCATCTGCTCGGCCGCGGCGGCGACCTGCGCACGATCCAGGAGCTGCTTGGCCACGCAAGCCTTTCGACGACGCAGATCTATACGGGTGTCGACACGCAGCGGTTGCTCGACGTGTACCAATCGGCGCATCCGCGCGCCTGAACCCTCACGCACAGGCCCGCAATTAACGGTTTCGCCGCTTTTTGCTCTTATCATCAGGGCATGAACCGACGACACATTCATGCCGATCCCGATGAGATCGCCGAATCGGCGACGACGCTCGCCCTGCGCTTCCTGGCGGGGCTCAATACCCTGTTTTTTCTGGGTTTCCTTCTGGTCGCTGCCCTCGCGACGGCGCAGGCAAGTGCTGCGGAACGCGAATGTACGGGCGAGGACCTGGTCTCCCTGCTGGAGCAGGAGAATCCCGCCGCCCTTGCCGCAATTCGTGACGAAGCGGCCGCGACCCCCAACGGGCGCGGGCTTCTGTGGAAAATCGAGAAGGCTGGAACCGCGCCGTCCTGGCTCTATGGCACCATGCATATGACCGATCCACGGGTGACGCATCTGCCCGAGGATGCCCAGGGCGCCTTCGCCGCCTCCGCTCTCGTCGTCGTTGAAACCACCGAGATCCTTGATCCCAAGGCCATGATGGCGGCGATGATGAAACATCCCGAGCTCACCATGTACACGGGTGAGGAAACTCTGTTTTCCGGTCTTTCGGAGACCGACAGGGCGCTTGTCGAGAACGCGCTGGAAGAGCGCGGAGTGCCACCTGCAAGCGTTCAGCGCATGAAACCCTGGATGCTCACGGCGCTGGTCACACTTCCGGCCTGCGAGCTGGCGCGCAAGGCCGACGGTGTCGCGATTCTGGACGCCAGGCTCGCCAAACAGGCCAAGCAGGACGGCAAGGACATCGCGGGGCTCGAAACGGCCGTCAGCCAGCTTCAGGCCATGGCGTCGCTGCCCATGCAGTTTCACATCGACGGCCTCATCGAGACGCTCAAGCTGGGCGACCGGATGGACGATGTGATGGAGACGATGACCCGGCTTTATGCGGCAGGCGAGGTCGGCATGATATGGCCGCTGTTTCGCTTCGTCCTTCCGAAGGAAGACGCCGAGGGGCCCGGCTACGCCGCGTTCGAGGAACGCCTCATCAAGGCACGAAATCGCACGATGGCCGAGAACGCCGCGCCGCTGATCGACCAGGGCGGCGCCTTCATTGCGGTTGGTGCACTGCATCTGCCGGGCGAGGACGGACTGGTCGAACTGCTGCGGCAGCGCGGCTATTCCGTCACGCCCGGCAACTGATCCATCGCGCCGGGAACGTTCACGCGAAGCGTGATTTGGCGCGCTTGTGACGCTCTGCTAGCCTTACCGTGTTCGCCTTTCATTGATCCACCGATCCTGAAAAGGGAATATCGGCATGAAATATTTGCTCATTCTTGGGGGTGCGTTCGGTTTGTCGCTGAGTGCCGCACAGGCCTGTGACTTCCACAAGACCGCCCATGCGGATAAGAACATGTCGGTCGCCAGCACCGACATGGACAAGGCAGCACCGCTGCCTGACCGCGCGACGACCACGGCCTCGATCGACAAAACCGAGACGGAGAGCCCGGTCGAAGCATCGGACGACCTCCAGTAACAGTCTCCGGAGACATGTGCCCGGCCATTGCGCCGGGCATTGTTTTGCGCACAGCTTTGATTCCCGAACGACAAAAGGTCACCGAGAAGTCGGCTTTGACACGCATCGTGATGCAACGATCCCCCGGATCACGACATTTCTCCTCATGCCGCAACAGGCATGGAGACCAGGATGACCAATCGCAGGATCCAGGAGCAGGACGCTTCTGCTTCGCCCACACCATACCCCACCGGCCGGACCGATCCGCTCGGCGTCGAGCCCGTAGCGTCTGAAACCGGCGATCCGCAGTCGGCCCACCGGCGCGGCGGTCTGGCAAGCGCGTTCGTAGCGCTGTTGCTCATCGTGCTCGGCGTACTCGCCTTTGTACTGTTCGGCGGATTTGGCCCGGACAATGAGCCTCAGGCGATGGCGCCCGACACGACGACGACCGGTTCAATCGGCCCGCCGGTCCAGCCAGGTGAACAGGTCATCCCGCCGCTGGAGCCCAACGATCCCGCAGAGCCCGTCCAGCCGTCGCCTGCAAACTGATCGAGTACCCGATTCATGAATGAGAGGCCGCCCTGCACGAGCGCGGCCTCGACCTTCTTGCGACCCGCTGCGGCTACATATGGATCGGCTTGGCAAAGGTGGCCAGCGCCGCCTCCTTGACCGATTCGGACATGGTCGGGTGCGCATGGCAGGTGCGCGCCAAATCTTCCGACGACCCGCCGAACTCCATCAGGACCGCGGCCTCGTGGATCATTTCCCCGGCACCGAAGCCGACGATGTGAACACCGAGCACCCGGTCGCTCTTCTTGTCCGCCAGCACTTTGACGAAGCCGTCCGTGTGCAGCGAAGCACGCGCGCGGCCATTGGCGGAGAAGGGGAACTTGCCGGACTTGTACTCGATGCCCGCCTTTTTCAGTTCCTCCTCCGTCTTGCCGACGGATGCGACTTCCGGGCTCGTATAGACGACGCTCGGGATGACGTCATAGTTCACATGGCCCGCCTGTCCGGCGATGATCTCGGCCACCGCGACGCCTTCATCCTCGGCCTTGTGGGCCAGCATCGGGCCCGCGATCACGTCGCCGATCGCGTAAATGCCCTCCACGGAGGTGCGGAAGTGGCCATCGGTCTTCACGCGGCCGCGATCGTCCAGCTGCACACCGGCCTCCTCGCAGCCCAGTCCGTCGGTGAAGGGCTTGCGGCCGGTCGCGACCAGAACGACATCGGTCTCGATCGTCTCCGCGTCGCCACCCTTGACGGGCTCGAAGGTCACCTTGGCGCCCTTCTTCGACTTCTCGACACCGGTCACCTTGGAGCTCAACTTGAAGTCGATATCCTGCTTGGCGAGCATGCGCTGAAACTGCTTGGCAATTTCGCCGTCCATGCCACCGAGAATCGTGTCGAGATACTCCACCACGGTAACCTTGGAACCCAGCCGCGACCACACCGAACCGAGTTCGAGACCGATCACGCCACCGCCGACGACGACCATGCTGCCGGGGACCTTCTCGAAGTCGAGGGCGCCGGTCGAGGAGACGATGACCTTTTCGTCGAACGCCAGCTCAACGCCGGGAATGCCGGCGACATCGGAGCCTGTGGCGATAACGATGTTCCTGGCTTCGATCTCTTCCGTCTTGCCGTCCTCCTTGGTGACCCCGACCTTGCCCTTGCCGGCGATCTTGCCGGTGCCGCGAAAGCCGTCGATCTTGTTCTTCTTGAACAGGAAATCGAGCCCCTTGGTGTTCTGCTCGACGGTCTGCGTCTTGTGGGCGAGCATCTGCTTGAGATTGAGCTTCGGCTTTCCGACCTCCACGCCCAGTGCCTCGAAGCTGTGGCCGGCCTCGGCAAAGACCTCCGAAGCGTGCAGCAGCGCCTTTGAGGGGATGCAGCCGACATTGACGCAGGTGCCGCCATAGGTGGAGCGCTTTTCCACCACCGCGGTCTTCAGACCGAGTTGCGCGGCCTTGATGGCGCAGACATACCCACCAGGCCCACCTCCGATCACCACAACATCATATGCCATGCTTCATTCCTTTCAGTTCTGTTCGTGCAAAGGTGCCTATTCCTGGCAACCGCTTAATTCAAAGACATCCGAGGGAAGATCTCCCAACCTCCCTTCCTGGTAAAGTTGCGAGGCGCCAACGGCGGTGCCAAAATCGGCAAGGATCAATCGTTCGGCTGCCGGCGTGCCTTGCGGCGGCAGCGCGGCGATCTCCCCGTCCGCGGCGGCCGAATAGATGATCCCACGCCAGACAACGCAAGCGTCGAGCTCCGCCCCCGTTGCATCTCCCTCCGGACATCCGTGCGTTATCAGCCCGTATGAGCGGTCCGGCGCCTCGCCATGCCGCATGACGCTGCCATCAAGGACGATACCGTTCTGCCCCAGCAGCAGCTTGAAGGCCCCGATCTCGGCACCGCCGTTCACGGCGGGACGGAAATCAATGGCTGCATCGCCCTGTGGCTGCGAATAGACGGCGAGTTCCTGCGGACACGCGGCGTGAGCCGTCGCGGGAAGACACGCCCCAAGGAGCAGGGCCGTCGCCATGCACGGCATTGGACGGGTCGGCGCAGGACTGCGCACCCTTCTGATTTCCATGGAGTTCAATCCGGCACAGCGCCCCACCGATCACCCCTTCGCCAACGGCGCATTGAAGGCCCAGACATGGCCGAACGGATCGCGCACCCTGCCGTAGCGCGCGCGCCATGGCTGATCGTCGACAGGCAGAACCAGTTCGGCCCCGTGCGCGACGGCACGGTCGACCAGCACGTCGACCTCTTCCGGCGTTGCCAGGTTGACGTTGATCGCCAGCCCCGCCCCGCCCCGCGTGACAGGTGACAGGACGTCGAGCGACAGTTCGGGAAACTCGTCATGCAGCATGATCTCGGTGCCGAAGACCGAAAGATTGGCATGCAATACGCGCTCCTCGTCCTCGGCCATCTGCTCGAAATTCTCGACCGCGTCAAAAGCGGCCTCATACCAGGCGATCGCCGCCTTGCCGCCTCTGACGCACAGATGAACCTGGAGGGATGGAACATTGGGTTCGAAGGTCATGTCCGATCTTCCTCGCTTCGCGCGGCTGAGAGCATATTCCCTTCTTCGCCGTTCGTTCAGCGATCGGCAAGCACAAGCCGCAGGCTGAAACCGGCGAACGCGGCGGCCACACTGCGCCTGATCCACTTCATCGCAGTGCCGTTGCCGAGCAATCTCGATCCTGCCGCAGCCGCCGCCATGCCATACAGGACGAAGACCGCAAACGTCATGCCCATGAAGACAGTACCCAGATAGACCATCTGCACCACGGGCGATAGCGCGTACGGATCGACGAATTGCGGCAGGAAGGCAAGGAAGAAGACAGACAATTTCGGATTGAGGATGTTGATGAGGAAGCCCGTCCGCACCGTCGGCAGCAGTCTCACCGGCCCCTCGCCGCGCTTGGCGAGCCGCATCGGACCGCTCTCCTGAAGGGTGCGCCAGGCGAGATAGAGAAGATACGCGGCTCCCGCATAGCGCAATGCCTGAAACAGTATCGCGCTCGTATGCAGGATCGCCGCGAGACCCGCGACCGAAGCGAGGATCGCGGGCACGATGCCCAGCGTACAGCCCAGGGCCGCCGCGACGCTCGCACGACGGCCGGCGGTCAGGCCCGTCATCACCGTGTAGACCACGCCCGTGCCTGGCAGCAGGACGACGATCAACGCTGTGATGAGAAACTCCGGGCTCATGGGCGGATCGACCCCGCTATCAGAGGTCGAGCACCAGCCGCTCGGGATCCTCGAGGCTCTCCTTGACGCGCACGAGGAAGGTAACGGCTTCCTTGCCGTCGACGATGCGGTGGTCGTAGCTGAGCGCCAGATACATCATCGGACGAACGACGATCTGACCCCCGACGACCATCGGCCGCTCCTGGATCTTGTGCATGCCGAGAATGCCCGACTGCGGCGCATTGAGGATCGGCGTCGACATCAAGGATCCGTAGACACCGCCGTTAGAGATGGTGAAGGTGCCGCCCTGCATGTCGGCCATCGACAGCTTTCCATCGCGCGCCGCCACACCAAGCCGGCCGATCTCTTTCTCGATCTCGGCAATGCCCATCTGGTCGGCGTCGCGCACCACGGGGACGACGAGGCCCTTCTCCGTTCCGACGGCGACGCCGATATGGCAGAAGTTCTTGTAGATGATTTCGGTGCCGTCGATCTCGGCATTGACCGCCGGGATCTCCTTCAGCGCGTGGCAAACGGCCTTGGTGAAGAAGCCCATGAAGCCCAGCTTAACGCCATGCTTCTTCTCGAACAGGTCCTTGTACTTCTTGCGCAGGTCCATCACCGCCGTCATGTCCACCTCGTTGAAGGTGGTGAGCATGGCTGCCGTGTTCTGAGCATCCTTGAGGCGGCGTGCGATCGTCTGGCGCAGCCGCGTCATCTTCACGCGCTCCTCGCGCACTTCATCTTCGGCTGGCGACGGCCCGCGCGCCACCTTCGGCGCCTCGGCCGGCGAGGAAGCCGCACCTCTGGCGATCGCGTCGAGCACGTCGCCCTTGAGCACCTGGCCGCGCTTGCCCGAACCTTCGACCTGGTCGGCCGAAAGCCCCGATTCCGCCAGAAGCTTGCCTGCCGAGGGAGCGGGTGGCATGTCGCGCTGGGCGATTTCGCCTTCGCCGGCGATCTTGGCCGTCTTCGCTTCCGCCTCCCTGGAGTTGTCGGCCCCGCCGTTGCCGGTGGCCTGCGCGATTGCGTCCTTCGATTCCGCTGACTTTGCGGCGGGCGCACCCGCACCTTCGGCGATCATGCCGAGCAGTGCGCCGACCTCGACGGTGTCGCCCTCCTTCACTGATATTTCCTGCAGGGTGCCTGCAGCCGGCGCGGGCACTTCGAGCGTGACCTTGTCCGTCTCCAGTTCGACGAGCGTCTCGTCGGCGGCGACAGCGTCACCGGCCTGCTTGAACCATTTTCCGATCGTCGCTTCTGTGACCGATTCGCCGAGGGTCGGTACGCGGATTTCGGTAGCCATTTTTCTGTTCCGTTGCCTTCTTGCTCGTACAGGCTGTGATCACTCGCCCAGCGCATCTTCGAGGAAAGCCTCGAGTTGCGCCAGATGTTTCGACATGAGGCCGGTGGCCGGTGACGCCGCAGCCGGGCGGCCGGTGTAGCGCACGCGCTGATGCTTGGCGTCGATATGCGCCAGCACCCATTCGAGATAGGGATCGATGAACGCCCAGGAGCCCATGTTCTTGGGCTCTTCCTGACACCAGACCATTTCGGCGTTGCGGAAGCGTGACAGCTCCGTGATCAGCGCCTTGGCCGGGAACGGATAGAGCTGTTCGATGCGCAGCAGATAGACGTCGTCGACACCGCGCTTCTCGCGCTCCTCGTACAGGTCGTAATAGACCTTGCCCGAGCACATCACGACACGCCGGATCTTGGAATCCTTGACCAGCTTGATGGGCTGGTCGGGAAGCTGCTGCGCGTCGTCCCACAACAGCCGGTGGAAGGAGCTTTCGCCCGACATCTCGGCCAGCGTCGATACGGCCCGCTTGTGGCGCAGCAGCGACTTTGGCGTCATGAGGATCAGCGGCTTGCGGAAGTCGCGCTTCATCTGCCGGCGCAGGATGTGGAAATAGTTGGCCGGCGTGGTGACGTTGGCGACCTGCATGTTGTCTTCCGCGCACATCTGCAGCCAGCGCTCCAGGCGGGCGGAGGAGTGCTCCGGTCCCTGGCCCTCATAGCCGTGCGGCAGCAGGCACACGAGACCCGACATGCGCAACCACTTGCGCTCGCCCGACGAGATGAACTGGTCGAACACCACCTGGGCACCGTTGGCAAAGTCGCCGAACTGCGCTTCCCACAACACCAGGGCGCGCGGATCGGCCAGCGAATAGCCATATTCGAAGCCGAGCACCGCCTCTTCCGACAGCATCGAGTTGATGACTTCGTAATGCGCCTGTGCCGGGCCTAGGTTGTTGAGCGGAATGAAGCGGCGTTCGTCCTTCTGGTCGTAAAGCACGGAGTGACGCTGCGAGAACGTGCCCCGCTCCGAGTCCTGACCCGACAGGCGAACCGGATTGCCCTCGTGCAGGATCGAACCGAACGCGAGCGCCTCTGCGGTCGCCCAGTCCAGCCCCTCGCCCGAGTCGATCATCTTGCGACGATTGTCGAGGAACCGGTTGATCGTGCGGTGCGCCTCGAAGTCCTCCGGAACCTCGGTCAGCTTCTTGCCGATCTCCTTGAGGGTCTTCACAGGCACGGCGGTCTTGCCACGACGCTGCTCGTCCTGATTGTCGGCCGTACGCATGCCGCTCCAGGCGCCGTCGAGCCAGTCCGCCTTGTTGGGCTTGTAGGCCTGTCCGGCCTCGAACTCGGCATCCAGATGGCTGCGCCAGTCTGCCTTCATCTTCTCGACTTCGGCCTCGGACACGAGACCCTCGCTGATCAGCTTCCTGGCATAGATCTGCAGCGTGCTCTCGTGCTTGCGGATACGCCGGTACATGATCGGCTGCGTGAATGCCGGCTCGTCGCCTTCGTTGTGACCGAAGCGCCGGTAGCAGAACATGTCGATGACGACCGGCTTGTGGAACTTCATCCGGAACTCGGTGGCGATCTTGGCCGCATAGACGACGGCTTCCGGATCGTCGCCGTTCACGTGGAAGATCGGCGCCTCGATCATCTTCGCCACATCCGACGGGTAGGGCGAGGAACGCGAGAAGCGCGGATTGGTGGTGAAGCCGATCTGGTTGTTGATGATGAAATGCAGCGTGCCGGCCACCCGGTGGCCGCGCAGACCCGACAGTCCGAAGCACTCGGCGACCACGCCCTGTCCGGCGAAGGCGGCATCGCCGTGCAGCAGCAGCGGCAGCACCTTGGCGCGCTCTTCCAGCGGTATGACGTCCTCGCGCTTGCGGCCCGAGATCAGGTCCTGCTTGGCCCGCGCCTTGCCCATGACGACCGGGTTGACGATCTCCAGGTGCGACGGGTTGGCTGTCAGCGACAGGTGCACCTTGTTGCCGTCGAACTCACGGTCGGAGGACGCACCGAGATGGTACTTCACGTCGCCCGATCCCTCCACGTCGTCAGGGGCGAAAGACCCGCCCTTGAACTCGTGGAATATGGCGCGATGCGGCTTGGCCATGACCTGGGAGAGAACGTTGAGGCGGCCACGATGGGCCATGCCGAGCACGATCTCCTTCAGGCCGAGCGAACCGCCGCGCTTGACGATCTGCTCCAGCGCCGGAATGAGCGCTTCGCCGCCGTCGAGACCGAAGCGCTTGGTGCCCTTGTACTTGACGTCGATGAACTGCTCGAAGCCTTCGGCCTCGACCAGCTTCTGCAGGATCGCCTTCTTGCCGTTCTCGGTGAACTCGATCCCCTTGTCCGGCCCCTCTATGCGGGCCTGGATCCATGCCTTCTCTTCGGGATGGGAGATGTGCATGAACTCGACGCCAAGCGTCGAGCAATAGGTACGCCTGAGAATGTCCAGCATCTGCCGGATGGTGGCGAATTCCAGCCCCAGCACATTGTCGATGAAGATGGGGCGGTCGTAGTCGGCCTCGGTGAACCCGTATGTGGTCGGCGACAGCTCGTCATAGTCCTCGAGCGGCTTGGCGATACCGAGCGGGTCGAGATTGGCGTGCAGGTGGCCGCGCATGCGGTAGGCGCGGATCATCATGATGGCGCGCACCGAATCGCGCGTCGACTGAAGCACGTCGGTTTCCGACAGCGAGATGCCGGCCGCGGCCGCCTTCTCCTTCGTCTTCTTCTCGAAATGCCCTTCGACCTGCCCCCAGTCGCCGTCGAGCGCCGACACCAGCTCGCCATTCGCCGAGATCGGCCAGTTCGACTTTTCCCACGAAGCGCCCTGGGCGTTCTTGCGCACAGTCTCGGCATCGTCCTTCAACGACGCGAAGAAGTCGCGCCACTGCTCGTTCACCGAGGAGGGGTCGTTTTCGTAGTCCGCGTAGAGCTCCTCGATATAGTGAGCGTTGCCGCCATAGAGGAACGAGGTAAGCGAGAATTGGTCGTTGGCCTGGTCTTGCCGAGACATCGTACTTCCGGGGGATCAACCCCGTCTCCTTGTTCTGGTCGACGGGGCAACGGGGCAGATGCGGGCGATCGGAGCTGATTTCCTGATGCCTTGCTGCCCTGCTACCCCAGTGCCTTATCCCTTGAGCGCCTCGACCAGGGTCTGGCCGAGGCGGGCCGGCGACGGCGATACGCGGATACCCGCTTCCTCCATCGCGGCGATCTTGTCTTCCGCACCGCCCTTGCCGCCGGAGATCACGGCGCCGGCGTGGCCCATGGTGCGCCCGGGAGGTGCGGTGCGCCCGGCGATGAAGCCGGCCATCGGCTTCTTGCGGCCGCGCTTGGCCTCATCCTTGAGGAACTGTGCGGCATCCTCTTCCGCCGAGCCGCCGATCTCGCCGATCATGATGATCGACTTGGTTTCGTCGTCGGCCAGGAACATCTCCAGCACATCGATGAATTCGGTGCCCTTGACCGGATCGCCACCGATGCCGACGGCCGTCGTCTGGCCGAGGCCGGCATTGGTCGTCTGGAACACCGCCTCGTAGGTCAGCGTGCCGGAGCGCGAAACGACGCCGACCGAGCCCTTCTTGAAGATGTTGCCGGGCATGATGCCGATCTTGCATTCGTTGGGCGTCAGCACGCCGGGGCAATTGGGCCCGATGAGGCGCGAGTTCGACTTTTCGAGCTTCGCCTTCACCTTGACCATGTCCATGACAGGGATGCCTTCGGTGATGCAGACGATCAGCGGGATCTCGGCCTCGATCGCCTCGATGATGGCGGCTGCCGCGCCTGCCGGCGGCACATAGATGACCGATGCGTCGGCGCCGGTCTTCTCCCTGCCTTCGGCAACCGTGGCGAAGATCGGCAGCTGCGCGCCGCTATCCACCGACCCCCAGGTCTCTCCGCCCTTCTTGGGATGGATGCCACCGACCATCTTGGTACCGTAATAGGCCAGTGCCTGTTCAGTATGGAACGTACCGGTCTTGCCGGTCAGGCCCTGGACCAGAACCTTGGTGTCTTTGTTGACGAGAATGGACATGGACACTCCTAGAGATGGTTTTTGAAGCCAGGCTTCGAAACATGTGCGGCGCGATATCCGCGCGAAACAGCTTTCAGGATCTCATTCATCGTCGAGCCGCTTGAGTTCAGCGACGGTGAAATCGCTTTCGGCGTCGCCTGTATTGAGGGTTGTCGCCGGCTCGAACATGAGCACGACCGGCTCCTCCGTCAGCGACCGGGGCCGGTGCTCCAGCCCGCGCGGCACAACGATGAATTCGCCTTCGCCCAGTTCCACCGCCTCGTCGCGGAAGTCGATCGCGATGCGCCCGCGCAGGACGAGAAACGCCTCGTCCTCCGCCTCGTGCGAATGCCAGTCGAAGGCTTCCCCGAATTTGGCAACCTTGACCTGTGCATCGTTCACATCACCCGCAACATGGGGATCGAACACCTTTTCGATGCGCCGGTCAGCGGCCTCCAAAAGGTTGATCTTCCTGGGCGGCATAGCGCTATCCTTCGCCTACTGCCTTCACGATCTTCTTGGCCGCATCGTCGAGGTCGTCGGCCGCAATCACGTTGAGCCCGCTCTCGTTGATGATCCGCTTGCCGAGTTCGACATTGGTGCCTTCCAGCCGCACGACCAGCGGCACCTTCAGCCCGACTTCCTTGACGGCAGCCACGACGCCTTCCGCGATCACGTCGCAGCGCATGATGCCCCCGAAGATGTTGACCAGGATGCCCTTCACGTTCGGGTCGGCCGTGATGATCTTGAAGGCCGCCGTCACCTTCTCCTTCGAAGCGCCGCCGCCGACGTCGAGGAAGTTGGCGGGCTCGGCGCCGTAGAGCTTGATGATGTCCATCGTCGCCATGGCAAGACCGGCGCCATTGACCATGCAGCCGATATTTCCATCCAGGGCCACATAGGCGAGGTCATATTTCGACGCCTCGATCTCCTTGGCGTCCTCCTCCGTCGTGTCGCGGAGCTCGACGATGTCGGGATGACGGAACAGCGCGTTGTTGTCGAACGACACCTTGGCGTCGAGAACGCGCAGGCGGCCGTTCTCCATGACGATCAGCGGATTGACCTCCAGAAGGCTCATGTCCTTCTCGGTGAACGCCTTGTAGAGGACCGGGAACAGAGCCTCGCCGTCCTTCGCCGCCTCGCCCTCGAGCTTCAGCGCGGCGTTGAGGGCCTTGACGTCGTCCGCCGTCACGCCCTTTTCGGGATCGATCGCCACGGTGACGATCTTCTCCGGGGTCTCCTCGGCGACCGTCTCGATGTCCATGCCGCCCTCGGTCGACACGACGAAGGCTACCCGGCCCACCGCACGATCCACCAGGATCGACAGATAGAGCTCACGGGCGATATCGGCGCCATCCTCGATGTAGAGGCGGTTGACCTGCTTGCCCTCGGGACCGGTCTGCTTGGTGACGAGCGTGTGACCGAGCATCTCCTTGACGTTGGCCACGACGTCCTCCACCGACTTGGCGAGGCGCACACCGCCCTTGGCGTCGGGACCGAGTTCCTTGAACTTGCCCTTGCCGCGGCCGCCGGCGTGGATCTGGCTCTTGACCACATAGAGCGGGCCGGGCAGCGACTTGGCCGCCTTCTCCGCCTCGTCGGCGTTCATGATGGCGACGCCTTCGGCGACCGGAGCGCCGTAGCTCTTGAGGACCTGCTTGGCCTGGTATTCGTGAATGTTCATCGCTGCGCGGCTCGCTGGCTTATTTCAGGTTCGGGGCGATGTTGGCGCAGGCCTCGCACAGGCCGGCAACGGCTTCAACCGACTTGTCGAACATGGCGCGTTCGGCCTTGTCGAGATCGATCTCGATGACGCGCTCGACGCCGCCGGCACCCAGCACGGTCGGCACGCCGACATACATGTCCTTCAGGCCGTATTCGCCGGAAAGATGCGCCGCGCAGGGAAGCACGCGCTTCTTGTCCTTCAGATAGCTCTCGGCCATGGCGATCGCCGAAGCGGCCGGCGCGTAATAGGCCGAGCCGGTCTTGAGCAGGCCGACGATCTCGGCGCCGCCGTCGCGCGTGCGCTGGACGATCTTGTCGAGCTTGTCCTGCGTGGTCCAGCCCATCTTGACAAGATCCGGCAGCGGAATGCCGGCAACCGTGGAATAGCGCGTCAGCGGCACCATCGTGTCACCGTGTCCGCCGAGCACGAATGCCGTCACGTCTTCGACCGACACCTTGAACTCTTCGGCCAGGAAGTAGCGGAAACGCGCCGAGTCGAGCACGCCGGCCATGCCGACCACCTTGTTCTTGGGCAGGCCGGAGAACTTCTGCAGCGCCCACACCATCGCGTCGAGCGGGTTGGTGATGCAGATGACGAAGGCATTCGGGGCATATTTCTTGATGCCGGCGCCGACCTGCTCCATCACCTTCAGATTGATACCCAGAAGGTCGTCGCGGCTCATGCCCGGCTTGCGCGGCACGCCGGCCGTCACGATGCAGACGTCCGCACCTTCGATCGCGGCATAGTCGTTGGCGCCCGAGAATGCGGCATCGAAGCCGTCGACCGGAGAGGACTGCGCAATGTCGAGCCCCTTGCCCTGCGGAGTGCCCTCGGCGATATCGAACAGGACGACGTCGCCCAGCTCCTTCAGGCCGATCATGTGAGCGAGGGTTCCGCCGATCATGCCGGAACCGATGAGCGCGATCTTGTTGCGTGCCATTTTGTCTGGATTTCCCTTGCGACGTGGGGCCGAACGGGGCCCGATGAAACGATCAGTGGCGGATTCGTCCCGCGCCGGGACGACCCGTGTCTGCGCTGGAATTCACCGAAGGCCATACCCCCCGTCGTACAAAAATTCAACCGGTTCTTTCCGGACGAATGAATTCAATCGTTTAAGATATTTTGGATTTACGTAAACGTAAGAAATTTAGCGCGGACGGAACGCCTTGCCCGCATGCGCGGCCCTTACACCCAACCCGGGGTACCCGGTCATCCAGCCGACACGCGCGCGGGCTCGGCATCCTCCCACCCGTTCAGCCAGTCCCTGCTCTGCATCTCGATGAGACGGGAGACGGTGCGGTCGAACTCGAACGCCTCGACCCCGATGCGTCCGCGGTAGAGGCCCTGCGGTTGGGCCGCGGCGCTCGCCACGAGCCGGATACGCTTGTCGTAGAGGGTGTCGATGAGAAGAATGAAACGCTTGGCCTCGTTGCGCTTGGAGTCGTCCAGGGTCGGAATGTTCTCCAGGAAAATCGCCCGGTAGCGATCCGCCAGCGCCAGGAAGTCGCGCGCGCCATGCGGTCTCTCGCACAGTTCGGCAAAGGTGAAGCGGGCTGCATCGCGCGCCACGCGCCTGACGGCGATGTGCCGACCTTTGATCGTGATCTCTTCGCTATGCTCGTCCGCGCTGCCGGCATAATCGCGCCACGCCCGGTCGAAAGAGGCTGCCGTCTCATCGTTCAGCGGCGTCAGATAGACGGGCATGCGGTTGAGCTTTTCCATCCGGTAGTCGGTCTCGCTGTCGAGCGCCATGATTTCGGCATGCCGCTCCAGCAGGCCGATGAAGGGCTCGAAGAGCGGACGGTTCAGCCCGTTCTTGTAGAGATCCTTCGGTGCGACATTGGACGTCGCGACCAGCACCACACCTTCGTCGAACAGAGCGGAAAAAAGCCGCGACAGGATCATCGCATCGGCGATGTCGGTCACGGTGAACTCGTCGAAGCACAAGACCCATGCTTCGGCCGCAAGCGCCTTGGCGACAGGCGGGATGGGATCGTTTCCCTTGGCCTCGCCGGCCTTGACCGCAGACCGGTGGCTCGCGATCCGGTCGTGCACGTCGGCCATGAAATCGTTGAAGTGCACGCGCCGCTTCCGCTTGACGGGAACCAGCCGGTAGAACAGGTCCATCAGCATCGTCTTGCCGCGTCCGACGCCGCCGTGAACATAGAGCCCCTTCACCGGCGCGCGCACGGTACGTCGGGCGAACAGCCAACCGAGCGCGCTCGATTTCGCGGCGAGCCGTTTGGTCGCGATCTCCTCGATCAGGTGGTCGAGCGCGCGCGTGACGGCGATCTGTTCGGCGTCCGACGCCACTTCGCCGCGCTCGACCAGATGTTCATACGCCTGGCGCACCGACGGGAAAGGTTGCAGTCCGTCACGCAGCGACATCGGATTCACGGGCCAGTTTCGAGTTTGCGGACACGCTATCGGGCGAGCGATATCGCCTGACCGGACGTGGTCTGGCCATTGAACTGCTCGGCGCCGGAAGAATAGAGCCGCGCCAGGACATTGCCGCCTTCGTCATAGAAGGAGAGCTGCTTGCCGGCGACGTTCCACGACTTCACCCCGTCGAGCGGCGCAGGACAGCGCAGCGGACCGGCGCGGAACCCCTGGCCGAACTTTGTCTGCGGCGTCGCCACCTTGCAGGTCTGCCCGGCGACCGTGGCATTCCAGACACCCGCCACGCTTCCAGCTGTCACATCCGGAGCCTCGGCTGCGGCGGTTTCGAACTCGGCGGCCGCGGCCGCGGGGTCACCTGCCGTCTCCGTACCGGGCACGGTCGGGAAAGCGTTGGGCCCGGTCGGCCCCGAAGGCGGAGGCAGTTGGCTCGACATGACCGTTCCCGACGGTGCGGGAGTCAACGGGGCGGGGCTGCGCGTATCGAGTGATCCGAACCGCGCGCTCTGGCAGCCCGAAACCGTCAGCGCCGCCAAGGCCAGGACGAGGACAGTCTGGGTTGTTGGTTTCATGCCTTTTTCTCCGTGGGGCCAATCGGCCGTCCGTCTCCGGCCGTTCTTGATGAACACAATCATGGCATTGTTTAGGTGAGTTTCCCAAACTCATGGTTAACACCTTGTTGATACAGCCGTTTCAAGGTGAAATTGGCCGAATTGCCGACAGAGCAATGCTCGCCGTGCCGATTTTGGGCCAATGTTGATATTCTGCAACGCGGGCAGCCGGTTGCGGAGAAGGATGCCGGCGCCCATCTTGATCGTCCTATATGGTTCATTATCTGAAGGTCCATGCAAAGACGGTTGGTGCTCAAATGGCTGGGTCTCGGCGGCGCTGCCGCCGCCGCGGGAGGGATGGCGATGGCAGACCGCGCGAACGGCGCCAATCCTTACTATAGCGGCGACGTCACCGATCATTTCGACGGTCAGACCTTCTTCAATCCGAACGGCTTGCAGCCCCGTTCGTTCGGCGATTTCCTGAAATGGCAATTCGGCGGCAACCGCGCAAAATGGCCCGCCGCATTTCCCAGCCCGCACCCGCGGGCCAGACCCGACCCCGGGGTCGATGACGACCGCCTGCGCGTCACCATGGTCGG
Organism: Mesorhizobium sp.; assembly: GCA_963966365.1. Lineage (GTDB taxonomy): Bacteria > Pseudomonadota > Alphaproteobacteria > Rhizobiales > Rhizobiaceae > Mangrovimarina > Mangrovimarina plasticivorans. Next base: position 310,812 of record CAWZZC010000005.1, read on the forward strand.
CCATGCCAGCCTGCTCATTCAGGCCGCGGGACTCAATCTTCTCACAGACCCCGTCTGGTCCGAGCGCGTCTCACCCTTCTCCTTCATCGGCCCCAAACGTGTAAACGCGCCCGGCATCGCCTTCGAGGACCTGCCACGGATCGACGCCGTCCTCCTGACGCACAACCACTACGACCATCTCGACATCGCCACCTTGCAGATGCTCCACGACCGCCATGATCCGATCGTCGTCACGCCGCTTGGGAACGATGCGATCGTGAAGAAAACCGTGCCCACCATGCGCTTTGCATGCGGCGACTGGGGCGACAGCTTCACGCTCTCACCCGAAGTGCGCGTTCATATCGAACCGGCACACCACTGGTCGGCGCGCGGCACCGGCGACCGCCGTATGGCGCTTTGGTCGGCTTTTGCCGTCGAGGCGCCGGCGGGCAAGATCTACATTGCCGGGGACACCGGCTTCCACGACGGCATCAACTACCGCAACGCTGCCGAAAAGCACGGCGGCTTCCGTCTCGCCATACTGCCGATCGGCGCCTATGAGCCCCGCTGGTTCATGAAGGGGCAGCACCAGAACCCGGACGAGGCCGTGCGCGGGATGCAGCTTTGCGGGGCGGACTTCGCGGCCGGCTGCCACTGGGGCACGTTCCAGCTGACCAACGAACCGATCGAGGAACCCCGCGACCTGCTTTACGCAGCGCTGCAAAGGCACGGCATCGCAGATGAGCGGTTCCGCGCCATGCTGCCCGGCGAGATCTGGGACATTCCCTCCGCAACTGCGTGAAGGTTCCGCCGGGACCAATCCGGCGGTTCGCCGATCTGCTCCGGACGGCGGCAAGGGAACTCTCTGCGCATCAAGGCGTTTCATTGCCATTGCCAATGCACCGAAGAGGGTTTTCATGCTGAAATGGATTCTGATCCTTCTCATCGTGGCCGCCGTGGCCAGCCTGCTCGGCTTTCATTCCATATCGGGCGCCGCCCTGACGGGCGCAAAGCTGCTCATCGGCGTTGTTCTCGTCCTGTTCCTGCTCGTCGTTCTCGGCGTCATCGCGGTCGCCTGACGAGGCGTCCGATACAGGCAATCACCTCAGGGCGGGCCCTGCATCGCGCGCAGCCCGCCCTGGCCACCCGGCGCACATTCCTGACGGTCTGGTAATTGCCCTCTCGTTCCGCCATATAGGGGCCGGCCTCTATATGGCCGAACTGTAGGCCGGCCTCTGTATGGCCGAACTGTAGGAATGACGACGGCAATGGCGACTGGCGCACCCTTTGCGAAGATGAACGGGTTGGGCAACGACATCATCGTTGCCGATATGCGCGGCCGTGCCGGGCGTGTCACCCCCGCCGCGGCAATCGCGCTCGCAGCAGATCCGGCGACGAAGTTCGACCAGATCATGGCAATCCACGATCCGCGGACCGGCGGCACCAGCAATTACATCGAAATCATCAATTCCGACGGCAGCCCTGCACAGGCCTGCGGCAACGGCATGCGCTGCGTCGTGCAGGCGCTGGCCGCCGAAACCGGGCAGTCCGTCTTCACCTTTGAAACCATCGCCGGCATTCTCAATGCGCGCGAGAACGAAGACGGATCGATATCGGTCGACATGGGCGAGCCGAAGCTGGATTGGCAATCCATCCCGCTGGCCGAGGAGTTTCGCGACACCCGCATGATCGAACTCCAGGTGGGCCCGATCGACGCACCGGTGCTTCATTCGCCCTCGGTCGTCTCGATGGGCAATCCGCATGCCATCTTCTGGGTCGACGAGGATGTATGGTCCTATGATCTCGACCGGTTCGGCCCGCTGCTCGAGAACCATCCGATCTTTCCCGAACGCGCCAACATCACGATCGCCCGGGTGACAGCGCCGGATGCCATCACGATACGCACCTGGGAACGCGGCGCCGGCCTTACGCGCGCCTGCGGGTCGGCGGCCTGCGCCACCGCGGTTGCCGCCGCGCGCACCAGGCGGACCGGACGAAGCGTCACCGTCACCGTGCCCGGCGGACCGCTTGCGATCGAATGGCGCGACGACAATCACGTGATGATGACCGGACCGGCCGAGTGGGAATTCTCCGGCATCTTCGATCCCGAAACCGGCGCATGGTCGCGCGACGTCGAGGGGGCGGCCTGATGGCGGTCGACGTCATCACCTTCGGCTGCCGGCTCAACGCCTATGAGTCGGAGGTCATGAAGCGCGAGGCCGAGGCGGCAGGGCTTGGCGGCCTGAAGGACGGCGCGGTGGTGATCAACACCTGTGCCGTGACGGCGGAAGCCGTGCGCCAGGCCAAGCAGTCGATCCGCAAGGCGCGGCGAGAAAGGCCCGGCAGCCGCATCATCGTGACGGGGTGCGCCGCCCAGACCGATCCGGCCGCCTTCGCGGAGATGGCGGAAGTCGATCTGGTGCTGGGGAACGAGGAAAAGCTGAGGGCGAATTCCTACCGCGCATTGCCGGATTTCGGTGTCAACGACACGGAGAAGGTCCGCGTCAACGACATCATGTCGGTGACCGAGACCGCGGCGCACATGGTCGATGCCATCGAAGGACGCGCGCGCGCCTTCGTGCAGGTGCAGAACGGCTGCGATCATCGCTGCACCTTCTGCATCATTCCTTACGGCCGGGGCAACTCACGTTCGGTGCCCATGGGTGCCGTCGTCGAGCAGGTCAAGCGCCTCGTCGGCAATGGCTACCAGGAAGTGGTGCTGACCGGTGTCGACATGACCAGCTACGGGGCCGATCTGCCGGGCACGCCCCGTCTCGGACGTCTTGTGACGACGATCCTGAAACAGGTGCCAGACCTGGCGCGTCTGCGCCTGTCGTCCATCGATTCCATCGAGGCCGACGACGATCTCATGCAAGCCATCGCGACCGAACGCCGGCTGATGCCGCATCTGCATCTGTCGCTGCAGGCGGGCGACGACATGATCCTGAAGCGCATGAAGCGCCGCCATCTGCGCGACGATTCCATCCGCTTTTGCAATGAAGTGCGCGCGCTGCGCCCCGACATGGTCTTCGGCGCCGACATCATCGCCGGCTTTCCGACCGAGACCGACGAGATGTTCGAGAACTCCGTCAGTATCGTCGAGGAATGCGGCTTGACCCATCTGCACGTCTTCCCCTTCTCGCCGCGCGAGGGCACGCCTGCCGCGCGCATGCCGCAGGTGGCACGCAACATCGTCAAGGAGCGAGCCGCACGGCTGCGCGCTGCGGGCGAGGAAGCGCATCGCCGCCATCTGGAAGCGCTCGTCGGCACACCCCAGCGCATCCTGGTCGAGCGCGATCGCATGGGCCGCACGGAGGGCTTTACCGTCGCGGAGATCGAGATGGGACAGCCGGGCGAGATCATCGAGGCAGTGATCACCGGCCATGACGGAACCCGCCTGACGGCAATCGCGGCCAATCGGAAGGCGGCATAGCGGGCATGGCGTTCGGATTTATCAAGAAAGTATTCTCCTTCGGCAAGAAGGAGGTCGAGGAGCAGCCGCAGGACACCGAGGCGGCCGCTCTGCCCCCGGCAACGGAAGCCGAGGCAACTGCGCCAACCCCGGAACCGGCGGATTCAGCTTCAGGTGAGCCAACCGCCGCCCCGGCTCCGGACGCGGCGCCCGAGAACAGGAGCGAACCGGAGGCCCCCGCAGCTTCCACTGCCGCAGAAGAGACGAAGAACGAAGCCGAGCCTGCGCCGGGCATCGACGAGAAACGCGTCGAAACAGCTCCGCCGCCTGCGGCAGAGCTGGACCCGGAGGTTGAGACCGGTCGGACGGCTGAGCCTCCTTCTTGGGTCGAAGCAACCAGGCGCGACGACGAATCGCCGAAGCATCTTGCGGACGAACCGGAGGATAGGCCCGAACGCCCAGCTCCGGAGCCCGAGGCATCCGCTGAGCAAGAACACGGCAGGCCGCAACCGGCTGCACATCCAAAACCCCTAGTCGATGACATCGACCGTGACGCCGCCGCACCTGTTGCGGACATTCAAGAGGATCAGGCAGAACCCGTCTCACTGTCAGAGCCCGACCCCGGCACCTCGCCCGAGGGCCCACGAACGCAGGCAATAGAGGAGCCCGTCCCGGCACCCGACGTCCCTCTTGATGAGAAGGGGGCCCCAGCAGCCACCGGGCCGGAAGAAGAAACCGGCGTGGAGCCGCCGCCGATATCCGATCCGTCCGGTACCCAGCCAGACGCTTCTCCGGACGAGGCGAAGGGTGACGCTGAAGCGCCTGCACCGCGACATGTCACGGTCGCCAGATCGGTCGAAGAGAAGGCCGAACTGACGCCCGCTGCGCAGCCAGTGGCACGGCCGAGCTGGTTCCAGCGTCTGCGCTCCGGCCTCTCGCGCTCGTCGAAGGAACTGACCGGCAACATCGCCGGCGTGTTCACCAAGCGCAAGCTCGACGAGGAGACGCTGCAGGACCTGGAGGACGTGCTGATCCAGGCCGATCTCGGCCTCGAAACGGCCATGCGCGTGACCGACGCGCTGGCTTCCGGCCGTTATGGCCGCGACGTCTCCGACACGGAGGTCCGCGCGGTCATGGCGGAGGAAATCGAGAAGGTGCTGGCCCCCGTCGCGCTGCCGCTCGAGCTCGACCTGTCGCACAAGCCGCATGTCATTCTCGTCGTCGGCGTCAATGGAACGGGCAAGACGACGACGATCGGCAAGCTTGCCGCAAAGCTGGTCCAGGGCGGTCTTTCGGTCACCCTTGCCGCAGGCGACACCTTTCGCGCGGCGGCGATCGAGCAACTCAGGATCTGGGGCGAGCGCACCGGCTCGCCGGTCATCGCGTCGAAGCTTGGCGCCGATGCGGCGGGCCTGGCCTATGATGCCTTCGAGAAAGCCAAGGAAGCCGGATCCGACGTTCTGATCATCGACACGGCGGGCCGCCTGCAGAACAAGGCGGAGCTGATGGCCGAACTGGAGAAGATCGTCCGCGTGCTCGGCAAGCTCGACCCGGAGGCGCCGCACACCGTCCTCCAGACGGTCGATGCCACGACCGGCCAGAACGCGCTCAACCAGGTCGAGATCTTCCGCAACGTCGCCGGGGTCAATGGACTGGTGATGACCAAGCTCGACGGCACGGCGCGCGGCGGCATTCTCGTTTCGATCGCAGCCAAGCACAAGCTGCCGGTCTATTTCATCGGCATCGGCGAGCAGGTCGACGACCTGGAGCCGTTTTCCGCCGCCGATTTCGCCAAGGCCATTGCGGGAGTGGGATAGAACGGATGAACAAACCCCTCATTGAACGAGACCCGGCCGATCCCAAGCGCAAGGCGATCAATCCTCTCCTGAAGCTCGCGCTGGAACTCGGGCCGCTGATCGTCTTCTTTTTCGCCAATTCGCGCGGCGAGTGGCTGGCCAACACCTTTCCTGCGCTCGGCAATCTCGGCGGACCGCTTTTCGTCGCCACCGGCCTGTTCATGGTCGCCACGGCCATCGCGCTCACGGCCTCATGGATCCTGACGCGCAGCTTGCCGATCATGCCGCTCGTCTCCGGCATCATCGTGTTCGTCTTCGGCGCGCTGACGCTTTGGCTGCAGGACGAAACCTTCATCAAGATGAAGCCGACAATCGTCAACGTGCTCTTCGGCGCGGTGCTGCTCGGCGGACTCGCCTTCGGCAAGCCGCTGCTCGGCTACGTCTTCGATTCCGCCTTCCGGCTGGATGCCGAGGGCTGGCGGAAGCTGACCCTGCGCTGGGGCCTGTTTTTCTTCTTCCTGGCTCTAGCCAATGAAATCGTCTGGCGCTCCTTCTCGACTGATGCCTGGGTGGCGTTCAAGGTCTGGGGGATCATGCCGATCACGGTTCTTTTCACCTTCAGCCAGATGCCGCTGATCATGCGCCACTCGCTTGACGAGGAACTGGGAGGAAAGCGCTGAGATGCAGTTCATTTCGAGCAGGGAGGAACTTCGCACCATATACGGTGCGCCCGGCGGCCGTGCGGTTCAGAAGGAACTGCGCGCGATCGACGCGCACAGCCGCAACTTCATCTCCAAGAGCCCTTTCGTGCTGATCGGTTCGCAGGACGCCGCAGGCAATGCCGACGTGACCCCCAAGGGGGACAAGCCGGGCTTTGTGGCCGTCCTCGACGATCTCACGCTCGCCATCCCCGACCGGCCGGGCAACAACCGTCTCGATACGCTGGAAAACGTCCTGGTCAATCCCGCCGTCGGGTTGCTCTTCTTCATTCCGGGAATGAACGAGACCCTGCGCGTCAACGGCGAGGCCCGCATCACCGCCGACGACGGCATGCGCCAGCGCTTCGCCGTCGACGCAAAGCCGGCGCTGTCGGTGATGGTCGTGAAGGTGAATGCCGTCTACATGCACTGCGCCAAGGCCTTCATGCGCTCGCAACTGTGGAACCCGCAGAGCTGGCAGCCGCGTTCGGCCATGCCGACCCTCGGCCAGATCCTCAAGGACCAGATCGCGCTGGCTGGCGAGGCGGCAGACACCGACCGGGCACTCGAAGAGGCTTACAGGAAGACGCTCTGGTAACTGCACCGCGAAGCTATTTCGCCGCCAGCGCCTTCTCGATCTCGGGCATGAGTTCGCGGCGTGCCGACTGCGCCGTGAATGGACCAACATGCTTGTAGAGGATCGTCCCGTCCCGCCCGACAAGGAAGGTTTCCGGTACGCCGTAGACACCCCAGTTGATCGCCGTGCGGCCGTTCCCGTCGACGCCGATCGCGGAATAGGGATTGCCCAGTTCGCCGAGGAAGCGCCGGGCGTTCTCGGGCCTGTCCTTGTAGTTCAAGCCGGCGATCCGGATGCGTTCGTCGCGGGCGAGCTCCATGAGGATCGGATGTTCCTGCCGGCAGGGCGCGCACCACGACGCCCAGACATTGACCAGCGTCACCTGCCCCATCAGCGTCTCGTTGGTCAGTCCGGGAAGTACGGAGCCCGCCAGGGGCGGAAGGTCGGTCGGCGGGGCCGGCTCTCCGATCAATGCCGAGGGCACGGCGCTGATGTCGCGGCCCGAAAGAAGCTGTACGAGAAACACGCCGGCAAGGGCCAGGAAGACCGCCAGAGGTACAAACACCATGAGGCGGCGCGGCTTGTTGGAGGGAGCTTCAACGCTCATCCGGCGGCATCCTTGCTGGCCGAGCGGCGACGGACGCCGGCAGCCTCCAGTTTGGCCAGTTCGGCCCTGCGGGCGCGCTGATCGCCGATGATCCAGCCGATCATCACCGCAATCGCCACGGCCGAAATGCCGTAGGCGGCGGCGACATACATCGCGTGCGTCATGGCGTTACTCCCGTCCCTCGGCCCGGCGCGCGCTCAGTCGCCGCATGGCGACAATGCGCCTGCGCCAGATCTCGTTGCGCATGGCCATGATATGCAGAACGGCGAACAGGATGGTGAAGCCTGCTGCCGAGATCAGCAGCGGCCACAGCATGGCCGGATGGATCGTCGGGCCGTCGAACCGGACGACGGCTGCCGGCTGATGGAGCGTATTCCACCAGTCGACGGAGAACTTGATGATCGGGATGTTGATGAAGCCGACGAGCGTCACGATTGCCGCCGCCCGCGCCGAACGGCCCGGATCGTCGAGCGCACGCGTAAGGGCAATGATGCCGAGGTAGATGAGGAACAGCACGAAGACGGAGGTCAGCCGCGCGTCCCACACCCACCAGGTGCCCCACATCGGCTTGCCCCAGATGGAGCCCGTCAGAAGCGCCAGCGCCGTGAAGACGGCGCCGATCGGGGCTGCCGACTTGAGGGCCACATCGGCCAGCGGATGACGCCAGACGAGCGTTCCCAGCGCCGCAACCGCCATCAGCGAATAGCACAGCATCGAAAGCCAGGCGAAGGGCACGTGAATATACATGATCCTGACCGTGATGCCCTGCTGATAATCTTCCGGGGCGGCGAAACCGAGCGTCAGCCCGACAGCCAGAAGCAGGGCGGAAAGTCCGCCGAGCCACGGAAGGACGGCGCCGGCCAGCGCCAGAAAGCGCGTCGGATTGGCCAGGTCGGCAATGCTCTTCAGTGAAAGGGCGGTTTCGCTCATAGCGCTCTTATATATGTGCCGAGGGCGGACCGGCAATTGATCCCGATTGCCGCAGGTCGCGGTTCAGCCGATCGTGATCTGGTCAATCCGCCGACCATCTGAGTGCAAGCGCCGCCGCCACGGGCCCCAGCACGGCGAAGAACAGCGTCAGCGCCGCCATCATCAGGAACGGCGGCAGGAACGGATCCGGCTCGGTGACAGCGCCGTAGCTGGCCGAAACGCCGAAGATCAGAACCGGGATGGCGAGCGGCAGGACCAGCACCGAAACCAGCAGGCCGCCGCGCGGCAGTGCGACGGCGACCGCCGCACCCACGGCCCCGATGAAGGCGATTGCCGGAGTGCCGACGAACAGGGTCAGCGTAGCCGCCGCGATGCCGACCGGCTCCATGTTCATGAACAGGCCGAGAAGCGGAGCGGCGATCACAAGCGGCAGCACGCTTGCCGTCCAGTGCGACAGGCATTTGACGAACACGGTCAGGGCAAGCATCTGCCGCGAACCGTTCATGACGAGGAGATCGAGCGATCCGTCCTCGCGGTCGGCCTGGAAAAGGCGATCGAGACCGAGAAGCGCCGCCAGAAGCGCCCCGATCCACAGGATCGCCGGGCCGATGCGCGCCAGCAGGTTGAGGTCCGGGCCGACACCGAAGGGCACCACCGCGATCACCGCCAGGAAGAACAGAATGCCCACCAGCGCCCCGCCGCCGGCACGAATGCCGAGCCTGAGATCGCGCAGGAAGAGTGCTAGCATGGAGTGCGCACCCCCGCTTGTCCCAATCTCAATTCCTCGGCGCCATCGATCCCAAGCGGCAGATGTGTGGCCGCGACAATGATCCCGCCGTCCTGCAGATGGGCCTGCATGAGCGAGGCGAACCGTGCTTCCGATGCCTTGTCGAGCCCCGCCGTCGGCTCATCGAGAAGCCACACCGGCCTGTGACTGATGAGCAGCCTGGCGATCGAGGCGCGCCGCTTCTGCCCGGTCGAGAGATAGGCATAGGGCAGATGACCGATCTCGCCGAGCCCCACCAGGTCGAGCGCCGCATCGATATCGAGGCTCTTCTCACCCAGGAAGCGCTGCCAGAAATCGAGGTTCTCCACGACCGAGAGAGCAACCTTCATCGCATTTGCATGTCCGAGGTAGTGGCAGGCCGCCGCCGGGTCCGGCCAGCGCTCTCCTGCACCCTCGAGGTCGACCCTTCCGGCAGCGACCGGCAGCAGGCCCGCGACAACACGAAGCAGGGTCGACTTTCCCGCCCCGTTGGGCCCGGTGACAAGCAGGCAGCCACCGGCCTCCAGCGCAAAGCCGATCCCGGAAAAGATCGTTTCGCCGCCGCGTTCACCGGCCAGATTTTCAGCCACGAGGCGCATCGGGGTCCCTGTCTCGTGATCGGCGCGGAAGGTTTTCCGCGTCATGAGGATGCATGCGACATAATTTATGCCGGCGACACTGGAACTCTGTTTAGAAATTCTCTAAGAGAACGGCAACCGTGCCAGCGGTCGGCGCGGGAACCAATTTTGCGCCGGACCGGCGCGCCCGCCGCCTTGAACGGAAGGAGCGCCCGGAAGCGGACAGCGGAAATGACCGTACCCGCACCTTTGCGCGTGATTGCATGCCACTGGCGTCCGTTTCCACTTCGGCAACAGACAGTTAGGGACTGCACGTGTCTAAATCTCTCGACAGCTTCAACTGCCGCCGCACGCTTAAGGTGGGCGACCGCGAATACACCTATTACAGCCTCGTCGAGGCTGAGAAGAATGGCCTCGACGGCATCTCCAAGCTGCCCTTCTCGATGAAGGTGCTGCTGGAAAACCTGTTGCGCAATGAAGATGGCCGCTCGGTCACGAAAGCCGACATCGAGGCGACCAAGGCGTGGCTGGAAGACCGGGGTTCGGCCGGCTACGAGATCGCCTACCGTCCCGCCCGTGTTCTGATGCAGGACTTCACCGGCGTTCCCGCCGTCGTCGACCTTGCCGCCATGCGTGACGGCATCAAGGCGCTCGGCGGCGACCCGCAGAAGATCAACCCGCTCGTGCCCGTAGACCTCGTCATCGACCACTCGGTCATCGTCGATGAATTCGGTTCGCCCATGGCCTTCGCGCGCAATGTCGAGCTCGAATACAAGCGTAACGGCGAACGCTACCGCTTCCTGAAATGGGGTCAGAAGGCGTTCAAGAACTTCCGCGTCGTTCCGCCCGGCACCGGCATCTGCCATCAGGTCAATCTCGAATATCTCGGCCAAACCGTATGGACCAAGGACGAGAACGGCGAGACGGTCGCCTATCCCGATACCTGCGTGGGCACCGATTCGCACACGACCATGATCAACGGTCTCGGCGTGCTGGGCTGGGGCGTCGGCGGCATCGAAGCGGAGGCCGCAATGCTCGGCCAGCCGGTCTCCATGCTCCTGCCAGAAGTCATCGGCTTCAAGCTGACGGGCAGGATGAAGGAAGGTGTCACGGCGACCGACCTCGTGCTCACCGTCGTCCAGATGCTGCGCAAGAAGGGTGTCGTCGGCAAGTTCGTCGAATTCTTCGGCGACGGTCTCGACCATCTGACGCTGGCCGATGCGGCGACGATCGGCAACATGGCGCCGGAATATGGCGCGACCTGCGGCTTCTTCCCGGTCGATTCGGAAACGCTGAACTATCTCGACATCTCCGGCCGCAGCAAGGAACGCGTGGCGCTGGTCGAGGCCTATTGCAAGGCCCAGGGCATGTTCCGCGCCACCGGCAGCGATCAGCCTGTGTTCAGCGACACGCTGGAGCTCGATCTTGGCGACGTCGTGCCGTCGATGGCCGGACCGAAGCGCCCCGAGGGCCGCATTGCCTTGGAGAACATTGCGACCGGCTTCGAGGAAGCGCTGGTCAAGGAATACAAGAAGGACGCCTCCGAGAAGGACAAGCGCTGGGCCGTCGAAGGCGAGGATTTCGATCTCGGCCATGGGGACGTGGCGATCGCCGCCATCACCTCGTGCACCAACACGTCCAACCCCTCCGTGCTTATCGGCGCAGGGCTTCTCGCCCGCAATGCCAATCGTCTGGGTCTGAAGCAGAAGCCGTGGGTCAAGACCTCGCTGGCGCCCGGCAGCCAGGTGGTGGCCGAGTATCTTGAAAAGTCCGGTCTCCAGAAAGAACTCGACCAGGTCGGCTTCAACCTTGTCGGATTCGGCTGCACCACCTGCATCGGCAATTCCGGTCCGCTCAATGCACCGATCTCCAAGACCATCAACGACAAGGGGCTGATTGCGGCCGGCGTTCTGTCGGGCAACCGCAACTTCGAGGGCCGCATTTCGCCCGACGTGCAGGCGAACTATCTCGCCTCGCCGCCGCTGGTGGTGGCCTATGCTCTCGCCGGCACGGTGGCCAAGGACCTGACGAAGGAGCCCATCGGCCAGGACAAGGACGGCAACGACGTTTATCTGAAGGACATCTGGCCCTCCAACCAGGAGATCCAGGACTTCATCCAGAAGCACGTCACCCGCGACCTGTTCGAGACCAAATATGCCGAGGTCTTCAGCGGCGACGAGAACTGGCGCGCCGTGCAGGTGCCCGAGGGCGAAACCTATGCCTGGGACGACAAGTCGACCTATGTGCAGAATCCGCCCTACTTCGTCGGCATGTCGAAGACGGCCGGTGACGTCAGTGACATCAAGGGCGCGCGCATCCTCGGCCTGTTCGGCGACAAGATCACCACCGACCACATTTCGCCGGCCGGTTCGATCAAGGCCGCCTCGCCGGCGGGCCAGTACCTGATCGACAACGGCGTCGACGTCGTCGACTTCAATCAGTACGGCACGCGGCGCGGCAACCATGAAGTGATGATGCGCGGCACGTTCGCCAACATCCGCATCCGCAACTTCATGCTGGGCGAGAACGGCAAGGAAGGCGGATACACGATCCACTATCCCTCCAAGGAGGAGATGTCGATCTACGACGCCGCCATGCGTTACAAGCAGGAAGGCGTGCCGCTGGTCATCTTCGCCGGCGTCGAGTACGGCAACGGCTCGTCGCGCGACTGGGCGGCCAAGGGCACCAACCTGCTTGGCGTGCGCGCCGTCATCGCCCAATCGTTCGAACGCATCCACCGCTCCAACCTCGTCGGCATGGGCATCGTTCCCTTCGTCCTGGAAGAGGGAACGTCGTGGGCCTCACTCGGCCTCAAGGGCGACGAGACGGTGGCCATCGAGGGGCTGGAGACCATCAAGCCGCGCCAGAAGATGATGGCCAAGGTCACCTATGCCGACGGCACGGTGAAGGATGTCCCGATCATCTGCCGCATCGATACGCTTGATGAACTCGACTACTTCAAGAATGGCGGCATCCTGCAGTATGTGCTGCGCGACCTGGCCGCGTGATCGATAGGCAACGCTGACGCGATCCTCACAGGCCGCCGGACACATGTCCGGCGGCCTTTCGTTTGTCCGCATTCTCCCGAAGGATTCACCGCAACGTGACTTCCTCTTGAACCTTGCGGCGGCCTATTGTGACGGCCGATGTGATCGGGCCGGCTGGCCCCAACCAATAATCGGAACGCCCATGGAGCTTGGTCGATCGATCAGGACGGCCGTCGCTGCCGCTTTGTTCATGTTGTTCGCGGGACCGGGTTTCGCCCAGGAGGCGCGTCCACGCGCGGTGGTCGAGCTGTTTACCAGCCAGGGATGCAATTCCTGTCCGAGTGCGGATGCCTATCTCGGTGAGCTGGCGCAGCGCGGCGACCTCGTGGCGCTGTCCTATCACGTCGATTACTGGGATTATCTCGGCTGGCGCGACACGCTGGGCAGTCCCGAGAACACGGTCAGACAGACCGAATATGGTCGCACCTTCGACCTTCGCTCGATCTACACCCCGCAGGCCGTGGTCAACGGGCGGCTACATATGAGCGGCGCCAAGCGATTGGCCATCGATACCGCCATCGACACCCTGGAACGCTCGGGCAAGGGCCTGACGGTCGACCTTTCCATCAGCGAGATCGGCGAAAGTCTGGTGATCGACGCCGGTGCCTCTGCCGCGGGACCACAAAAGGCCAACGTCCTCCTGGTCTTCTTCAATCCCGTCTCGACCGTGGAGATCGTGCGGGGAGAGAATGCCGGCCGCACCATCGCATACCGCAATTCGGTGATCGGTTTCCAATCGGCCGGGATGTGGCACGGCAAGCGCGCGCGCTTCGAGATACCCGCCAGCGAAGTCACCAGAAAAGGCGGAGGGGGCTGCGCTGTCCTGCTGCAGTCCGTTGACAAGAGCGGCAATCCCGGGGCGATTCTTGGCGCAGCGATCATGGTCGCGCCCGAAAGCTGACCGGTCGAACGGATCAGGTCGAGAGGATCGCCAAACAAAACTGGCGGCGCCCTCTGCAAGGGGCAGCCGCCAGGAAATGGTGATGCCGGAGGTTGGTTCGGCCCAGCGAAGACACCGTGGGCGGGGGGCTTGGGGTTACGGAGCCAGCGCCAGACCGAACCGTCTCAGGCAACGAGTGGATGTTCGCTGCGCATTGGGGCCGGAAGCAGGACAATTCACGGCAGGAATGTGGCGAACGATCACCAATTTCGACAATTTGTCCCGGTCTGTGACCGGTTTTGTTACAGTGCGTGATCTTTCTGCGCGTCGCTTTGACCGCCCGGACGGCGATCGGGGTTGCAATTCGCCGGCGAACGCGCAAACCTCGAACAGTCGCGAAACTGTCATGAAAGGTTGCACTGCATGGTCGATCGCGCGAACGCGGCGGAGGACTCCGACGGCTCCGCAGTACTGATCCCGCTCAGCGATGCGAGGCGGGATCGAATGGATTTGCCAGTCACATTCAACAGGCGCGAACTCGACCAGATCCTGCGAACCTATGGTCGCATGGTCGCGGCCAACGAATGGCGTGACTATGCGATCGACCACCTGCCGGATCGCGCCGTCTTCTCGGTGTTCCGACGCGCCAGCGAAGTGCCGCTCTACCAGATCGTCAAGAATCCGAAGCTGGCCCGCAAGCAGGGCGCCTATTCGATCGTGGCCGCCACCGGACTGGTGCTCAAGCGCGGCCACGAACTCGCCCGCGTGCTCGGCGTCTTCGACAGCAAGCTGAAACTGGTCGGAACCTGATACCGCCCGGCCGCGGAATGCTTAGAGCCCGGCGAGAAATATCCGCTCCGGCACGGAATCCGGATCGGGCGGCGCGCTCATTCCCTCGTTCAAGGTCAGCTGCATGAAGACGGTGTCGAGCCAGCGCCCGTGCTTGTAGCCCGATCCTTCGAGCGTGCCAACATGACGAAAACCCAGCGCCTCATGCAGCCTGATCGAGGCCTGATTCGTGGCGCCATCTCCGATCACCGCCGCCATCTGGCGATATCCCGCTTTGGTCGACGCATCGATCAGACTGGTCAGCAGTTGCCGCCCGACACCACGCCTGCGGACCGCCGGCGCAAGGTAGATCGAGTCCTCGACCATGAAGCGATAGGCGCGGCGCTCGCGAAACGGTCCGGCATAGGCGAAGCCGATGACCGTGCCGGCATCCTCGGCGACGAGATAGGGATAGGATTTCTTCGCCAGCGCTGCGAAGCGCCCCGCCATCTCCTCTTGCGTCGGGGGTTCGAGTTCATAGCTTGCCGTCCCGTTCGCCACCGCCTCGCCGTAGATTTCGGCAATCGGCACGATGTCCGAGGCATGGGCTGGTCTGATCGTTATAGTGCTCATGATGCAGGCAATCCCTGAATTGCACAGCATTTTTGCATTGCGTCTGCGCAAAAGAAAAGGGCGGCCCGAAGACCGCCCCCAACATTTCGCTTGGTCCAGCGCGTCCTATTCGCGGTTGCCCAGGAACTGAAGCAGGAACATGAACAGGTTGATGAAGTCGAGATACAGCGTCAGCGCGCCCATGATCGCGGCGCGGCCCATCATCGTCTCGTCCGCGGCGACGTAGTCATACATGTTCTTGATCTTCTGGGTGTCGTAGGCCGTCAGGCCGGAGAAGATCAGCACGCCGATCACGGAAATCGCGAACTGCAGCGCGCTCGACTCCAGGAAGATGTTCACGAGCATGGCGATGATCAGACCAAAAAGGCCCATCACCAGGAACGAGCCCATGGCCGACAGATCGCGCTTGGTCGTGTAACCATAGAGCGACAATCCGCCGAAGGCGGTCGCGGTGATGAAGAAGGTCCGCACGATGCTGGTCTGGGTGTAGACGAGGAAGATCGTCGACAGGGAAAGACCGACAAGCGCCGCATAGATCCAGAAAGTCGTCTGGGCTGCCGGAACGCTCATCTTGTGAACGCGGAAGGACAGGAAGAAGACCATTGCGAGCGGGGCAAGGATCACCACCCAGCGGAACGCGCTGGCGTAGATCAGTTGTCCGAAGGCGGTCAACTGGCCGTCGACGACGGCGAAGTTGAACGCTCCCCACGCGGCAAGGCCGGTGATGGCGAGGCCGAGCGCCATAAGGTTGTACACCTTGAGCATGTAGGCGCGCAGGCCCTCGTCGATTGCCGCATCGGCGCGGGGGCCCGCGGTCGCGACGCGCGCATTGTAATTGCGAAGGTCAGCCATGATTTCCTCTTACAGCTACCGTCCCGTCGGGTGTCGGGCACCCGCGTCATCGCAGGCTCCCAGGCGCCGCTGGCGGGACTCCAGCATGCCTGCGCAAGAATATGATATGTCTTTTGGTCCAGAACAAGGGCCAAGACGCCGCGCAACGTATTGTGATCGCACAATTTTGCAATCCGCCGCACCGCGCGGGCACCGTCTGGTCATTGGTCCATGCTCCAGCTTCGCGGCCGCCTTGCGATCCGCGTCGGCGGATATTCACTCGGCCTCGTCGAGGAAGGACTTCGCCGCCTGCCTGTGCGCCGGCGTGATATGCGTGCGGATCGCGGCAATCGCCGCGGTCAGGACGGCGACATCGTCGGTGAAGCCAAAGCCGACGACGAAGTCGGGAATCCAGTCCAGCGGCAGCACGAAATAGGCGAGGGCCGCAAGGAGAACGCCCCGCACGCGTGCCGGCGTCCGCTCGTCGAGAGCGCAGAAGTAGGCCGCCACGACATCGTCCATGAAGGGAACATGGCGCGCCGCGCGACGCGCAGTGCGCCAGAAGCCGCGGCGCACACGATCCTCGCGGCGCGCCTCCTCATCGGAGTCGACCGGTTCCAGAATCTCGCCGATCTTGACGTCATCGAACGTTGCCATGGGGCGAATGTGGGTTCATTCCCTTCCTGCTGCAAGTGCGGCTTCAGCCGGCGATCCTGTCCATGCGCCGTGCCAGCTCGAAGTCGAGTTCGGTCAGTCCGCCCGCGTCATGGGTCGACAGGGTGACCTCCACGGTCTTGTAGACGTTCGACCATTCGGGGTGGTGATCGAGCTTCTCGGCAGCAAGCGCACAGCGCGCCATGAAGCCGAATGCCTCGCTGAAGTTGCGGAAGGTGAATGTCCTGGTGATCGCTTCGCGATCGGGCATGCGCTGCCAGCCGTCGAGGCCGGCCAGCGCCTCGGTGACTGCTGCGTCGTCCAACTTTGCTCGCTTCATCCTCGTCATCCGTGCTAGTTGCCTCACGCTTGAACATAACGCGATGTCCGTCATGGCAAACCCCTGTCGATCCATCCTCTTCGTCTGTCTTGGCAACATCTGCCGTTCACCGCTCGCCGAGGGTGTCTTTCGCGCCGAATGGCAGCGCGCGGGAACCACGGCCCTGCTCGAAATCGCCTCTGCAGGCACGGGAGGATGGCATGTCGGGTCGCCGCCGGACGCACGCTCGGTCGCCATCGCGGCGCACTATGGCATAGACATCTCGCGGCAACGTGCGCGCCAGATCGAAACGCCGGACTTCACCCGCTACGACATCATTCTGGGCATGGACCGGTCCAACGTGGCGGCACTGAGAGCGATGGCCCCGGCTGCGGGCCGCGCCGACATCCATCTCTTCATGCAATTCGCGCTCGGCGAGATGCGCGACGTTCCCGATCCCTACTATGGCGGTCCGGACGGCTTCGCGGACGTCTATCGCATGATCCGCACGGCATCGGAACGATTGGCGGAAAGACTGGCGGCGCGTTCGGTGCGCTCTTCCAGCGGCCAGGCTTCCTCGACCACATAAGGCCCGCCGCCGACCGAATCGCGGGAGGACATGAGGACGAACCGCGTGACGCGGAACGGCAGGGTGGCAAAGTTGCCGCGCGCCGAGAGATAGGCAGCGACCTCGTGCGGCGCGGCGTTTCTCAACCGCGCCAGCGTGACGTGCGGCGTGAACCTGCGGGCATCGGCCGGCGCGCCATGGCGAAGGCATAACCGGTCGATCTCGGCCTGCAGAGCCGACAGCTCAGGCGAGGGCGCGACCCCGGCCCAGATGACATGCGGCTTCTTGGAGCCAAAGGCACCGACGCCCGACAGCCTCAAATCGAAGGCCGGGCGGCGAACCTTGTCGAGCGCGTTTGCGATTTCGTCGGCGACATGACCCTCGACGTCACCGATGAAGCGCAGCGTGATGTGGTAGTTCTCGACGTCGATCCAGCGGGCACCGGGAAGACCGCCGCGCAAGAGCGACAGGGAAAGCGTCGCATCGCGGGGTATCTCGAGGGCGGTGAAAAGTCGCGGCATGGCTCCCTCCTCGAATCGCTATGTCAGGAACAGCGAATCACCGAATTGCGGCAACGGCAAGCCCGTAATGACTTTTGTCTTCCCGCTGTCACCGCACTGTGGACAACGCCTCCTCCACATAGGGCAGGGCCTTTTCGACCATGCGGTCGATGCCGCGGGCGTTAGGATGCATGCCGTCTTCGAGCAGCAGATCAGGCTCCGCCGCAACCCCATCGAGAAAGAAGGGATAGAGTACGAGCCCGTGCTTTTCCGCCAGACGCGGATAGATCGCGTCAAAGGCGTCGGCATAGTCGGGACCGAGATTGGGAGCGGCGCGCATACCGATGAGCATGACGGCGATCCCGCGCGCCTTCAGCGCTTCGATCATCGCATCGAGATTGTCCTGCGTGGTGGCCGGCGAAAGTCCGCGCAGCATGTCGTTGGCGCCGAGTTCCAGAATGACGAGTTGTGTCTCGTCCGGGACCGACCAGTCGAGGCGCGCCATGCCTCCGCTTGTCGTGTCGCCGGAAACGCCCGCATTGGCCACGCTGACGTCGTGGCCGCGCTGGCGCAGGGCCGTTTCCAGCCGTTCGGGAAAGGACTGGCCGGCCGGCAGCTGGTATCCCGCCATCAGGCTGTCGCCGAAGCCGACGATGTTGATCGTGGCCGCCGCCACGGCCGGGGCGCAGAATGCGCTCGCCAGCAGAAAAAAAACGCCGAGCAAATGTTTGATTGCCATCCTCTCAGACCCATATCATGCGGACGCAGTGCCCGCCCACGCCGTTTCGGTCAAGATTCATATAGGATACGCGCCCGGTGACAGAAGCCGCAATCGAACTGAACGACGTTTCCTTGACCCTGGGCCACGGCCCCTCGCGTGTCGATGTGCTCAAGCAGGTCTCGCTCAATGTCGGCCATGGCGAGATCGCCGGCATCGTCGGGCCATCCGGTTCCGGCAAGTCGACCTTGCTGATGGTCATAGCGGGCCTGGATGGAGTCGATACGGGTACGGTACGCGTCGCGGGCGAGTGCCTCAATGACAGGAGCGAAGACGAGGTCGCATCGTTTCGTGGCCGAAACATCGGCATCGTGTTCCAATCGTTCCACCTGATACCCAACATGACGGCGCTCGAGAACGTCGCCGTGCCGCTTGAACTTGCCGGCCATCGTGACGCGTTCGCGCTGGCCGAGCGCGAGCTTGCCGCGGTCGGCCTGAAGGAAAGGGTGACACACTATCCGGGCGAACTGTCGGGTGGCGAACAGCAGCGCGTGGCGATCGCCCGGGCACTCGCTCCACAGCCCAAGATCCTCATTGCAGACGAGCCGACCGGCAATCTCGATCAGACGACCGGACGCCAGATTTGCGACCTTCTGTTCTCGAAAGCAGCCGAACGCAACATGACGCTGGTCCTGGTCACGCACGATCCAATTTTGGCCGGCCGGTGCGACCGGCAGATCGCCATGCGGTCAGGCCGTATAGAAAGCGGCGCCCTGCATGCCGTATCGGCCTGAGCGATGGGGTCGACGCGTATGCTTGGACTGGCGGTCCGCTTCGCGCTGCGCGAGATGCGCGGCGGGTTGCGTGGCTTCCTGATCTTCCTGTCATGCATAGCGCTTGGCGTCGCGGCGATCGGAGGTGTCAATTCCGTCGCCCGATCGATCACCGACGGCCTGTCCGGTCAGGGTCAGACGCTGCTCGGGGGCGACATCCGGTTCGAGCTTGTCCACCGCGAGACAGACGAGCGAGAGGCGGCCTTTCTGAACGGCCTGGGCGACGTCGCGGCGAGCGCCAACATGCGCTCCATGCTGCGTCTCGAAGACGGCTCCGACCAGACCCTCGTGGAGGTCAAGGCCGTAGCTCCCGTCTACCCGCTCTACGGACGGCTGGCGACCGTGCCGGAACTCGAGCATGAAGCGTTGTTCGACAAGGCCGGCGTTGTCTACGGCGCCGCCGCCGATCCACTGCTCCTGCAACGCCTGGGACTGGAAACCGGTTCGGTGGTTCGGCTGGGTACCGCCGCTTTCGAAATCCGGGCCGTCATCGACAACGAGCCCGATCTGGTGTCCGAAGGCTTCGGTTTTGCGCCGCGTTTCATGGTCTCCCTGGACGGTCTGCGGGCGTCGGGGCTGGTTCAGCCGGGCAGCCTCGTCGAATATGCCTACAAGATCCGCCTGCCCGAAGGCACCAGCGACGCCGAGATCGCCGCGATCCGCGATCGTGCGGCATCGCAGTTCCCGCTCGCCGGCTGGAGCATCCGCACGCGCACCAATGCCGCGCCGGCCCTGTCGGCGAACATCGAGCGGTTTTCTCAGTTCCTCACCCTGGTCGGGCTGACCGCGCTGGTCGTCGGCGGCGTGGGCGTGGGCAACGCGGTTCGCGCCTATCTCGATGCAAAACGGGGCGTGATCGCGACGTTCAAGAGCCTCGGCGCATCCGGCAGTCTGGTGTTCACGATCTATCTCACCCAGATTCTCGTCATTGCCGCTCTCGGTATCGCAGCAGGGCTGCTTGCTGCAGCGCTGCTGCCATATGCGGCCGGGGCAGCCCTTGCCTCCGTCCTGCCGCTGCCGAACGAAGCCGGGATCCATTGGGACGCACTGGCATTCGCGGCGCTGTTCGGCTTCCTCGTGACCCTCGCATTCGCACTTCTGCCACTCGGCCGGGCGCGCGACGTGCCGGCGGCAGCGCTGTTTCGGGAAATGGGGTTCGAGGCCGGCGGAATGCCGAGACTGCCCTATCTGGCGGCCGCTGCCCTCGTTGTCGTGGCGCTGGCCGGATTTGCCGTCTGGAGCTCGAACGACCGTGATGTCGCCGCCATCTTCGTCGGGGCGACCATTGTCGCCTTCGTCATCCTGCGCGGGGTCGCGCATGGCGTGCAATGGCTGGCGGCACGCAGCCCGCGCCTGCGCTCCACCGTCCTGCGCCTCGCGGTGGGCAACATTCATCGCCCGGGTGCGCTGACGCCCTCCGTCGTTCTTTCGCTGGGGCTCGGACTGACCCTTCTGGTGACATTGGCGCTCATCGACGGCGATCTCAGGCGGCAGATCACCGGCAACCTGCCCGAACGCGCGCCGAACTTCTTCTTCGTCGATATCCAGAACTCCGAGATCGACCGATTCGCGGACCTCATCGCGCGTGAAGCCCCGGACGGAAAGCTGATCAGCGTGCCGATGCTGCGCGGACGCGTCATGGCCCTCAACGGCGTCGACGTGCGCGAAATCGAGGTGCCGCCGGAGGGTGCGTGGGTGCTGCGGGGTGACCGCGGCATCACCTATGCCAGAGCGATGCCCGAAAACTCGACCCTGGCGGAAGGAAAATGGTGGCCCGCAGACCATTCCGGCGAGCCGCTGGTGTCCTTCTCGGCCGAAGAGGGGCGTGAACTCGGCCTCAAGCTCGGCGATACGGTCACGGTGAATGTCCTCGGCCGCAACATCACTGCCCGCATCGCCAATTTCCGCACCGTCGAATGGGAATCCCTGGCGATCAATTTCGTCATGGTGTTTTCGCCCAACACCTTTGCCGGCGCCCCGCATGCCTGGCTCTCGACACTCATCGAGCCTGCGGCCGATGCCGGCCGGGAGGGCCGCATTCTGAACGCTGTGACCAGAGCCTTCCCCACCGTGACCACCGTACGAGTCAAGGATGCGCTCGATGTGGTCAACCGGCTCGTCGGGCAGCTTGCCGCAGCCATTCGCGCCGCCGCCGCCGTGGCCCTCATTGCGTCGGTGCTCGTCCTATCGGGCGCGCTGGCGGCGGGAAACAGGGCGCGCATTCACGACGCCGTGGTTCTCAAGACGCTGGGAGCCACGCGACGGACACTGATCGTGGCCTTCTGCCTGGAATATGCGCTGATCGGGCTGGCGACGGCCATCTTCGCGTTGGCGGCGGGAGGCCTGGCGGCCTGGTTCGTGGTTTCTCAGGTGATGAATCTGCCAGCCGCGTTCGACGGCGGCGTGGCCCTTTCAACCGTCGCGATCGCCCTCATTCTCACGGTCGGCTTTGGCCTCGTGGGGACATGGCGCGTCCTGGGGCACAAGGCGGCGCCTGTGCTGCGCAATCTTTGATACGCGATGGATGGTTGAATTCCCTTGGGTCCACGAAGTGCCCTGGACAAGCTTTTGCCCAGTGACGCTGCGGCAAGCGCGGAAGTGACAAACTCTCGCCGCTTTCCTGCGTATCACGCTTTTTTACAGCGGTGTTGATTTCATCCGTGTTGGCCACTTGAAACCGACTGAGGGATTTGACACGGGAAGCGCAGATTGCGGGGATGCGATTCATTCTTTCGTAACCCCGATTCAATCAAAATGAAGGGAATTCGGCCTGCGGGGTCGCAACTCTCATCCGTTGATCAGGAAGACATAGGGAAGCGGAACCAATATGCGTGCATTCAGATGGATCCTTGCCGGCGTGATGATCGTCACGGCTGCAGGACCGGCCTTGGCCCAATCGGCGACGAAGGTCGGCCAGTACAATGCGTGGGGCACTTATTCCTACCAGTCCGACAATGGCAAAGTCTGCTATGTCCTGTCGGTTCCCACGGCCAAGCAGCCTGCCGATCTCGATCATGGCGACATCTTCTTCTTCGTCAGCCAGAAGCCCGGCCAGAACGTGGCCTATGAGCCCCAGTTCATCGCCGCCTACGATTTCCAGAGCAACTCGAAGGTGTCCGTAAAGGTCGGCGACCGGACCTTCACCCTGTTCACCAAGGGCAAGTCCGCCTGGCTGGAAAACGCCGCTGAAGAACCGCAGCTCGTGGCGGCGATGAAGTCGGGAGCCGACATGACGGTCAGCGCCACGTCGGGCCGGGGCAACCCGACCAGCTATTCCTTCTCCCTGCGCGGCATCACCGCCGCTCTGGATTCGATCGCGTCCTGCAAATAGGGCTGCGTCGGCGCATACGCTGCGCCGGCCCGCTCATCGCCCCGGCAGATGCGCCAGACCGGCCAGGATCAGGCCGGCGGCTTCTGCCGCACGACGGGCCGAATCCGTCTCATAGTTCTGGATGATGAGTCCGGGGTCGCGAAATCGTACCGTCATCGCCTCGACCAGCGCGGCCGCTTCGCCGGGGTCGCGTCCGCCGATGAGATTGTGCTCGCTGCATCTCTGCATGATGGCCTCGAGCTGTGCATGCAGCCGATTGAGATGGCGCTGCACGACGCCGGTGTTGGCCAGGCCGAGCTCGAGATAGGAGCGGAAAAGGTCCGGATCCTCGGCATAACGGCCCCGCTTGAGCTCGTATTGACGCACCACGAAGCGGACAAGTTGTTCGGCCGGCGGCTCGTTCGAGGCCGCAATCTCCGCCAGCTCGTGCTCGATCGCCGCGAACCAGCGTTCCCCGACCGCCTCCAGCAGGGCCTGCTTGCTGGCGAAGAAGCGGTAGGCGTTCGATTGCGACATGCCGCATGCCGCCGCCACGTCCGACACCGTGACCCGCTTGGATCCATGCGCCCTCAGGAGATCTTCTGTCGCTGCGAGCAGCCGTTTGCGCACGGCATGTGTGTCGGTTTTCGGTCGTGCCAAGATGCAGCCTTCGCGATCATGTCTTCCTGTCGCATCGGCCGGAAAAGATCAGGTCGGATCTCAGCAATTCCGGAATGCGTCAGCCTGCGCCGGAATATATCGCCAGCCCGTGGAAAGCGAATGCTGGCAGCAAGAATTCTTTGGATAAGGAATATCAATTATCATGAATGGCCAGTCGCGAACGAGCCGGCGGAACACGTGACGCGGCCGCTGCTTTCTGCTATGAGCGCGCCAAATCTGGTAACCGGCCGCGGCCGCTCCTATCTTCCGACATCATGGCACTCAGTTTCGACATCACCTCTCCGGACACGCGCGCAGCCCTTGCCGCCCGCGTTGCCGTGCCCGAAAAACCGACGCTGGTCGGCCTGACCCGGGCCGAACTCGCCGAAACGCTCGTCGCGGCCAATGTGGTGCCCGAGCGACAGGCGAAGATGCGCGCCAGCCAGCTCTGGCACTGGCTCTATGTGCGCGGCGTCTCCGATTTCTCGGAGATGTTCAACATCTCGAAAGACCTGCGCGCCGAACTCGACAAGCACTTCACCATCGCAAGGCCCGAGATCGTCGAGGAACAGATCTCGACCGACGGCACCCGCAAGTGGCTGTTTCGGTTCCCGCCGCGCGGAGCCGGCCGCCCGGTCGAGATCGAGACCGTATACATTCCCGAGGAAGGGCGCGGCACGCTGTGCATTTCCTCGCAGGTCGGCTGCACGCTGACCTGCTCGTTCTGCCACACCGGCACCCAGAAGCTGGTGCGCAACCTGACGGCCGAGGAAATCCTCGCCCAGCTCATGACGGCGCGCGACCGGCTTGGCGACTTTCCGGACCGCGACACGCCGGCCGGTGCCATCGTGCCGGCGGAAGGGCGCAAGGTCTCCAACATCGTCATGATGGGAATGGGCGAGCCGCTCTACAATTTCGAGAACGTCAAGAAGGCCCTTCTGATCGCCTCCGACGGCG
This sequence comes from Mesorhizobium sp., assembly GCA_963966365.1. GTDB lineage: Bacteria > Pseudomonadota > Alphaproteobacteria > Rhizobiales > Rhizobiaceae > Mangrovimarina > Mangrovimarina plasticivorans. Next base: position 334,833 of record CAWZZC010000005.1, read on the forward strand.
ATGGACTGTCGCTGTCGAAGCGCCGCATCACCTTGTCGACCTCCGGGGTTGTGCCCGAAATCGACCGCACCGGCGCCGAGATCGGCGTCATGCTGGCCATCTCGCTGCACGCCGTCCGCGACGACGTGCGCGACATGCTCGTGCCGATCAACAAGAAGTACCCGCTGGAAGAGCTGCTGGAGGCATGCCGGCGCTATCCGGGTCTTTCCAACGCCAGGCGCATCACCTTCGAATATGTGATGCTGAAAGACGTCAATGACTCGCTCGCCGATGCGCGAGAACTGGTGCGGCTGCTCAAGGGAATTCCGGCCAAGATCAACCTCATCCCGTTCAATCCCTGGCCGGGCTCCAACTACCAGTGTTCCGACTGGGAAACGATCGAGACGTTCGCAGACGTCATCAACCGCGCCGGCTATGCCTCCCCCATCCGCACACCGCGCGGCCGCGATATTCTTGCCGCCTGCGGGCAGCTGAAGTCGGAATCGCAACGGATGCGCAAATCCGAGCGCCTGGCGCTGGAAGCAATGATGATCGCGGGCCACGGCGAGGCGTGATCCGCATCTTCAATCACCTCCTGCGGATGACGGCCATCCTCGCCGGCTATGGTGCTGCCGTCCTGACAGCGAGCCTGTTCCTGAACCTGGCCTTCATCTCCGTGCTCGGCCTGACGCGCGAGGAAGTCGGCCTCGTCGCCTCGACCGGCTTTCTCGTCTCCGTTCCGGTGCTGGCGCTCGTTCTGGGCTACTACGCCTTTCTGCCGGCGATCGCCGTCATCGTAGGCACTGAAATCCTCGGTCTGCGCGACTGGCTGTGGCATGCGCTCGGCGGGGCAGCCGTCGCGGCGGCCGTGCTGGCCTATGCATGGCAGCAACCCGGCACGGACCCGGCATTTGCCGATCAGGGCTTCTTCCTCGTCGTCACGGCGGCGGGCTTGCTGGCGGGGATCGCCTATTGGATCGTTGCCGGACGCGGGGCGGGCGGTTCCATCCCGACACGCGAAGAAATGCCGCCTACCTCGCCTGGGCCGTCAGGATCTTGAAGGCAAAAGCCGAAAACACCCCGGCAAACAGGTAGTCGACCACCCGCGTCACCTTCGGGCTTCGCTTCATGATGCCGGCGAAGCCGTCGGCCGCGAGGACCATCGGCACCGTCACCGGCAACGACAGCGGGATGAAGAGCAGCCCCAGAAACAGAAGCTTGGCCGACGCGTTCGGGTCGGACACCGAAACGAACTGTGGCAGGAAGGTCATGAAGAACAGGATGATCTTCGGATTGAGCAGGTTGATGCCGAGACCGGTCGCCCAGTTTCTCAGCCACGAGCGGGCCGGCCTTTGCTCGGTATCCGGCGAGAAAGCCGAGCCGTTCCGCACCGCCTGCCAGGCAAGCCAGACGAGATAGCCGGCGCCAAACACCTTCAACGCCGTGAAAGCCTGCGGCGAGGCGACGATCAATGCCGACAGGCCGAGCGCCACCATCGAGGTGTGCACCACGATGCCCGACATCGCGCCCGCCATGCAGGCCAGCCCGGCGGAGCGGCCCTGAGACAGCGCCCTGCCGACGAACAGCGTCATGTCCGGTCCCGGCGTGATCGCGATGATGAAGGTCGCGATGGCAAATTGTGCGATCGTGGCGAAATCGGGAACGAAGCTCATGTCGGGTTTCCCTGCGTTACCGCCTTCGGCCGCGCGACCCTGCCCGTGCCGAACGCGATGTCTGGACAAACGTGACCGGATTTCGGTGCGATGGTTGACGCCCATCTCCGGCACCGTTTCCTTAACGCGGCTGGCGCAACCGCGCCATAGGTTCCTTGCGGAAAACCTGAGCGTGCCGGGGACTTCGTCCCTCGATGAACTGATGAACTCTCCCGACTGGCTCTGGCCCTAGATCACCACGTCCGCCGACACCCTGTAGCGTTGAGGCAACGCTTTCGAGGTTCCAGGCAGCCGTGCGGATTGCTTGCAACACTGCGCCGCGACGTCCTATAAGCCGCTACACTCAGCTTCCCGTTTCACGAGGTCATCATGCCGGACGTCAAGAAAGTTGTGCTCGCCTATTCGGGCGGGCTCGATACCTCCATCATCCTGAAATGGCTCCAGACCGAACTGGGCGCCGAGGTGGTGACCTTCACCGCCGATCTGGGCCAGGGCGAGGAACTGGAGCCGGCGCGCAAGAAGGCCGAGATGCTCGGCATCAAGGAAATCTACATCGAGGACCTGCGCGAGGAATTCGTTCGCGATTTCGTCTTCCCGATGTTCCGCGCCAACGCGCTCTACGAAGGAACCTACCTTCTCGGCACCTCGATCGCGCGGCCGCTGATCTCCAAGCGGCTCGTCGAGATCGCGGCTGAGACCGGCGCCGATGCGATTGCCCACGGCGCGACCGGCAAGGGCAACGATCAGGTCCGCTTCGAGCTGTCCGCCTATGCGCTGAACCCCGACATCAAGGTGATCGCCCCGTGGCGTGACTGGACCTTCAAGTCGCGAACCGATCTCATCAATTTCGCCCAGGCGCACCAGATCCCGGTGACCAAGGACAAGCAGGGCGAGGCGCCCTTCTCCGTCGATGCCAACCTGCTGCATTCCTCTTCGGAAGGTAAGGTCCTGGAAGATCCTTGGCTCGAGCCGCCGGAATATGTCCACCAGCGCACCGTCTCGCCGATGGATGCGCCGGACCAGCCTACGGACATCGTGATCGCCTTCAAGAATGGCGATCCGGTTGCCCTTGATGGCAAGGAGATGTCGCCCGCCACCCTGCTCGCCGCCCTCAACGACCTGGGACGCGACAACGGCATCGGCAGGCTCGACCTGGTGGAAAACCGCTTCGTGGGCATGAAGTCGCGCGGGGTCTACGAGACGCCGGGCGGTACGATCCTGATCGCAGCGCATCGGGCGATGGAGTCGATCACGCTCGATCGCGGCGCAGCCCATCTCAAGGACGAGCTCATGCCGCGCTATGCCGAGCTGATCTACAACGGCTTCTGGTTCTCGCCAGAGCGCGAGATGCTTCAGGCGGCGATCGATCACAGCCAGAAGGACGTCGAAGGCGAGGTGCGGCTCAAGCTCTACAAGGGCAATGTCATCGTCACCGGCCGGCGTTCCGACAAGTCGCTCTATTCCGACACGCTCGTCACCTTCGAGGACGACCGTGGCGCCTATGACCAGAAGGACGCTGCCGGATTCATCCGGCTCAACGCGCTCCGGCTGCGTACGCTGGCGGCCAGGAAACGCGGCGCCAAATAGCAGCCGTACCGGCTCCGGCAGGGTTGCGCGCAGTCCCTGCCGAACTTGCGTTGCATGCGGGCGAGCGGCCTTCGCTCGCCCTTATTCATGCCGGATGGTTCGCCTTGTCGGTCGCGAAGGACCAGCGACCCGACGGCTCAGCCGTCGATCTGTGCCGCCATGATGGCAATGGCCTGCTGGTAGACGGTGGCCGCATTCCAGCCCTGAATCGCTGCATAATTGGGTTGCCCGGGCTGGTAGCCCGCCCCGCGCCGCCAGCCGTGAGCGACAAGGAAATTGGCCGTGGATGCCAGCGCATCCGCTTTCGTCCGAAGGTCGATGCGCCCATCGCCATCGCCGTCGACGCCATAGCGCAGTACACTGCCGGGAAGAAATTGCGTCTGCCCGAGTTCCCCGTGCTTGGCGCCCGTGGTCTGCGTCGAGATGACGCCGCGATCGATCAGCGTCAGGGCGGCCATCAGGTGGCCCGTGAAGAATTCCGAGCGCCGGCAGTCATAGGCCAGCGTCGCCGTGGCCGAGACCAGATTGGTGTCGCCCATGAAGCGGCCAAACCCCGTTTCCATTCCCCAGATCGCGATCAACGGACCCGGCGGCACGCCGTAGCGCTTCTCCAGGTTGGCGAAGAGCTGCGCATTCTTCTGTTTCAGCGACCGGCCCTGAGAAACGATCACGTTGGACCCACGCACCTGCATGAACTTTTCGAGCGAGTACTTGAAGCTCTTCTGGCCGCGGTCGGCGCTGATCGTCGCCCTCGAATACTGCGTTTGCTGCAAGGCTGCCAATCCGCGCTGGCCGATGCCCGCCGATCGCGCCTCTCCAGCCATCTCCTGTTTCCAGGCCTCATACCCGCCGGCATCATTGCCGCATCGGGCAGCTTCCGCAGCGGGTGAGAAAAGCCCCACCGCAAGAAATGCCGAAGCCAATACTCCCCATCTGGCAGCCAATGCCATGACGCTCTCCTAAAGCACGATTCGAGAAGCCGGGAACTTGCCATCCCGGCCAGTATTTGTCACCGTGGAGACTGATTCTTTCTTTGCGTGCGGCAATCAGGACACAGCACGCGGGCCAGTGTTTTCCCCGGAACGAGAGGGGAGAACCGCGCCAAGGGCTGCGGGTCGAGGCAGCCGGGCACTGTGATGCGCCAAGCGTTATCGCGCGCCAAAGCCGATAAAACTTGACTCTGCCAGGCATTTCCTGTCTACAGCACGCGGATTTCAGCGACGAGTGACCCTCCGAGCAGCCGACCGGGACCGCAAAGATGCGACAGGATCCCGGAGGTCAACACCCGGCAGCGCGATGCGCCCCCGGGTGCTTTTCGGCTTTGGCGGCCGGGTTCGGGTTTCATCATCGTCGCGAACACACTACTTCTCGGGTCAGGACGATCCGAGATGCGAGGATGATCGATGTTTGAATCGCTGCAAGAGCGGCTTGGCTCCATTCTGAACGGTCTCACCGGCCGTGGCGCGCTGTCGGAGGCCGATGTTTCGGCGGCATTGCGCGAGGTGCGCCGTGCCCTGATCGAGGCCGACGTCGCACTCGACGTCGTGCGCCCCTTCACGGACCGCGTGCGCGCCAAGGCCGTTGGAGCCGAAGTGCTCAAGTCGATCAAGCCCGGCCAGATGGTCGTCAAGATCGTCCACGACGAGCTGGTGGAGATGCTCGGCTCGGAAGGCCAGGCGATCGATCTCAACGCGCCGGCGCCCGTGGTGCTGATGATGGTCGGCCTGCAGGGATCGGGCAAGACCACCACCACGGCCAAGATCGCCCGTCGCCTCACGCAACGCCAGGGCAAGAAGGTCTTGATGGCCTCGCTCGACACGCGCCGACCCGCCGCGCAGGAGCAGCTGCGGCAACTGGGCGAACAGGTCGAGGTCGCGACATTGCCGATCGTGGCGGGACAATCGCCGGTCGAGATTGCCAGGCGCTCCGTGCAGGCGGGCAAGCTCGGAGGCTACGACGTCGTCATCCTCGACACGGCCGGCCGGACCCATATCGACGAGCCGCTGATGATCGAGATGGCCGACATCAAGTCGGCCTCCAGCCCGCACGAGATCCTGCTGGTCGCGGATTCGCTGACCGGCCAGGATGCGGTCAATCTGGCCCGCAGCTTCGACGAGCGCGTGGGCATCACCGGTCTGGTGCTGACCCGCATGGACGGCGATGGCCGCGGCGGCGCGGCGCTTTCCATGCGTGCGGTGACAGGCAAGCCGGTCAAAATCATCGGCACCGGCGAGAAGATGGATGCGCTGGAGGAGTTTCATCCCAAGCGCATCGCCGACCGCATTCTTGGCATGGGCGACATCGTCTCGCTCGTCGAGAAGGCCGCTGAGACCATCGACGCCGACAAGGCCGCGGCGATGGCCAAGAAGATGCAGGCCGGCAAGTTCGACCTTGAGGATCTCGCCGACCAGCTGCGCCAGATGCAGAAGATGGGCGGCATGGGCGGCATCATGGGTTTGATGCCCGGCATGGGCAAGATGAAGGATCAGATGGCCGCTGCCGGACTGGACGACCGCATGTTCAGGCAGCAGCTCGCCATCATCTCCTCGATGACGAAGGCGGAACGGTCCAATCCCGACCTGATCAAGCACAGCCGCAAGAAGCGCATCGCCGCCGGCTCCGGCACCGATGCGGCGGCGATCAACAGGCTCTTGAAGATGCACCGCCAGATGGCTGACATGATGAAGGCCATGGGCGGCAAGAAGGGCAAGGGCGGTGGCATGATGCGCGGCCTGATGGGCGGCATGGCGCAGAAGATGGGCCTCGGCGGCATGCCGGGTGGCATGCCCGATCTTTCCAGGATGGACCCGAAGCAGCTTGAACAACTGAAGAAGCAGGCCGAAGCGGCCGGCCTCGGTGGCGCAGGCGGTGTTCCCGGCGGATTGCCCGGACTGCCCGGCGGGGCAGGCGGTCTGCCCGGGCTTCCAGGCGGCGCGAAACTGCCCGGTCTGGGCGGTGGCCTTCCCGGCCTGCCGAAGAAGAAGTGAAGGCGGTAATGAACGCGACTGAAACGAACGATCAGAACGAGGCGCGCGCCAAGCTGGCAGAGTACCGCGCCTCGATCGACAATATCGACGCGGCCCTCGTTCACATGCTGGCAGAGCGATTTCGTTGCACGCAGGCAGTGGGACGTCTGAAAGCCGAGTACAGCCTGCCGCCGGCCGATCCCGCGCGTGAGGCGATGCAGATCGAACGCCTGCGTCGGCTGGCCCAGGAGGCCCATCTCGACCCCGATTTCGCGGAGAAGTTCCTGAACTTCATCATTCGCGAGGTCATCCGCCATCACGAAATGATCGCTGCGGAAAGCGATGGCTCAGCCAACGCCCGCAGCGTCAGCGAACCCGGCTGAACCGTCAGCCGAAACTCAGTGAGACCCCAGGAGTAGATGAAATGGCACTGAAAATCAGACTGGCCCGCGCGGGCTCCAAGAAGCGCCCCTATTACCACATCGTTGTTGCCGACGTGCGCGCACCGCGCGACGGCCGCTTCATCGAGCAGCTCGGCTCGTGGAACCCGATGCTGCCCAAGGACGGCGAGCGCGTGAAGCTCAACGAAGAGCGCATCAAGCATTGGCTCGACAACGGCGCTCTGCCGACCGATCGCGTGCTGCGCTTCCTCGATCAGGCCGGCATGGCCAAGCGTCCCGCCCGCAGCAACCCCAAGAAGGCAGAGCCCGGCCAGAAGGCCCAGGAACGCCTTGCCGCGATCAAGCAGGCGGAAGAAGAACTCGCCGCCAAGCTCGAAGCCGAGAAGGCCGAACTGGCTGCTGCGGCCGAGACGCCGTCGGAAGAAGCCGCATCCTGATATCGGCTGTTTCGTAACTGCGCGACTATGTGGCGGGCGCCCGTTGAGGGCCGCCCGCCATCTCTTTTTTTGTGCCTGCCTCCAATGCCGTGGCACTTGCTGATCGTTCGCGCAGCCGCCTTTTCAAGGGGGCCACGGCAGCGACCCAGTTCTTTTTTTGCCGTCTTTTGGCAGGCCACGCCCGATGCGAAGATGTGCCTATCGGCACCTTTAACATTATGTTTTTATTATTTAAAATATAGGCCAAAGTGCTCGGCGATACTGTTGCGTATTTGCCGCAATTGCCTTCAATCAGGCAGAAATTTGACATTGATGTTGACGAATTGAGCAGTCTTGGGAGAGTGTTTTAGGAGGGGGCGAAGTACGAAGGAATCTTGATGAAGGATTCTGCGTCGGACGCAGTGCGAGAAGGGACCCCGAACCTTGCACTCTTGAGCGATGTGCTCCGGTTTCGGAAGCTTCTTCTTGTCGGAACCGCCGTTCTGGCGACAGGTTGCGCCGGCGACATGATCGGCGACATCAATCCAAACAGCGAGATAGCCGAGAGCGTCCAACAGGAATACCGCCGCTTCGTAAGCTATGCCGAACCGGAGCTCGGCACGCACGAGACGACCCAGGACGGTAAGGTGGTTCGCGCCTCATCCCAGACGCGCTCGAGTGGACAACCCATCACCCCGCCGATGGTCGAAGCCCTTTCGCTGGGCAAGACGCCTGCCACGGCCTATTGGGAACAGGCGATGAGCCGTCGGCAGAACAAGGGCGCGCAGGCCGTGACACTGAATGTCGACGACCTGGTCAACCGTATGCTGGCGCAGTCAAATCAGCTCGCCGCCTCTTCCGACATCCCGCTCATACGCGATACCGTGGTGGGAGAGGCAAAGGGCCGCTTCGATCCGTTCATCTTCGCCGACGGGAGCTACGAATCCACGGACCAGCCACGCTCCAGCCTGTTGCAGACCGGCACGTCATCGAACGCGCCGGACAGCCTTTCCCAGGATGTGTTCGGTCTGGAAGTGGGAGTGGGACAGCCGCTGATTACTGGCGGCGAGGTACGCCTTTCGCAACGCATAGGGACCGAAAACAGCAATTCCGAGTTCTTCGTGCCCGACGATCAGGGCAATTCCGATATTGCGTTGGAAGTCCGTCAGCCACTGCTCGACGGAGCCGGCGTTCTCGTGGCCACGGCACCGGTGCAGCTGGCCAGGCTGGAGCGTGATCGCAGCATCGCCGAATTCGAACGTCAGATCGAAGATCAGTTCACCGAAGTGGTGCGCACCTACTGGACGCTTTACGCCGAGCGCGGCCGTCTGCTGCAGCGCCAGCGTCTCGTCGGCGACCTGCGCCAGGTCGCAGGCCGGATTTCTGCCCGCTCGCAATTCGACACCCTGGCCGGGGAAACCGAGCAGGCTGCGGCGGCCATCCGGCGGGCCGAAGCCTCGACCATCCGGGCCAGATCCGGGGTGGACAATGCGCAGGCGAGGCTGAGCGCATTGCTCAGCGATCCGCAACTCTACGGGGACAGGGTCGAGATCATCCCGGCGCAGCGCCCTGTGCGCAAATTCGCTGACGTTCCACTGGAAGACGTCGCGCTCCTGGCGCTTCAGAACCGCCCGGAAGTGAAGTCGGTTGCGCTGCAGTTGCGCGGCGCGGAATTGCAGGCCGCCGTCGCCAAGAACAAGCTGCTTCCGGACCTTGACCTGAGAGCGGGAGTGTCAAACGGCGGCCTCGCCGGCGACTATGACGTCGGACAGGCCGTGTCGGATCAGTTCGACCAGACCGGAGTGGACGGGTTCGTCGGCGTGCGCTTCAAGATGCCGCTCGGCAACCGAAGCGATCGCTCGATCTATGACAGACGCCGCATCGAGGTGCGCCAGCTCACATCGCAACTTCGAAATGTGAGCGACACCGTCTTGCTCGAGGCGCAGGTGGCCGTCCGCGAAGCACGCACCGCATTCGAGGAGATGCGCGCCCGCGAAGCCGAGCTTGCGGCAACGAATACCGAAATCGCGGCCCTCAGCGCGTGCCGACGAGGGGTTGGAAAGCGGCAGTGCATTTCTTGCGACACTGATTTCGGGATTGGAAGACCGCGCCGAATCGGAGCAGCGTCTGCTGGAAGCCGTGGTCTCCTACAATCTTGCCCTGTATGAGGTCGAACGCGTGGCAGGCACCATGCTGAAGGTGCGCGGCGTGGAGGCACGGCGCATCCGGTCGGGCGATCTCGATCATATCGCCGTCATCAAGGGCGGCGTCAGAAAAGGCGCGCCAGCCGCGACTGGCGACAACAGCGAAAACATCCTGGTCAATCCAAAGGCGATACGGGCGGCGGGGCCCAGAACCTATGGAGGGAGTCGTGCTCCGCCATAGTGCTCTGTGCCGCCGAATGGTCCCGTTCGGCAAGGCATGCGTGTCACGCGAGTATGGAGTGACAACGGGTGTACAAGCGCGCAGATGCACATTGCGCGCGGTGGCGGCGATGTGGTTCAGCGCCTCGATCCTGGCACTCAACAGCCCGGCAACGGCGCAAACGGCCGATTGCGAATTGACGCAGACCACCGGCTTTACCGAACCGGCGGCAACTGCAGAAGTCGCAGCGCGCGAACCCGGCATCGTCGCCCGGATTCTGGTCGAGGCCGGTGACAGGGTGAAGGCGGGCGACGTATTGGCGGAACTCGACAAGACGCTCACCCAGGCCGAACTGGAAAGCGCTCGGGCACGGGCCACCGCCCGGGGACGCCTCGATGCGGCGGAAGCGAAATTCGCCCATGCCAGGCGGCGCAACGAAGAGATCGCCAAGCTCGCGAAGGCACGCGCCGCGCGCCCGCTCGAGCTGATCGCCGCCGAAGCCGAGCTGTCGATCGCCGAGGCCGATCTTCAGTCCGCGCGAGACGAACAACGCATTGCCGAACTCGATGCAAGGAGTGTCGAGGCCCGGCTTCAACTTCTCGACGTCCGGGCCCCGTTCGATGGCGTTGTCGATGAGGTCCATCGTGAAACCGCGGAACTCGTGGGCGCGGGGGGCGAGCCCCGCATCGTCACCCTGGTGAAACTCGACCAGCTGCAAGCCGACTTCTTTGTTCCGGCGGGTTGCATCGGCAATGTTGCGCGCGGCCAGGCGCTGCCGGTTGTCCTCGAACGTCTCGGCAAGCCGCTCGAGGCGAGAGTGCGCAATCTGGGGGTCGAAATCGACGCGCCGACCGGTATGCGCAGCATCACCGTCGAGATCGAGAACCCCGATTATACCTATCTCGGCGGGGAACGTCTGGTGCTCGAGCTGCCCCTGGGAGGATTGGCGCGATGACCCGGCCGCTCAGCTTCAAGGGTGCCGATTCCGGCATCGCGCCGTCGCAGCGTCCTGCTCAACCGGGCGAGGAGGCCGGCAAGCGTCTGCCCCTGCACCTGCGGCTGCGCAGACATCTGCTCGAAGGACGCCACGAGGATGGCCCCCGCGGGGAGGGCGCCGCCCCGGCTCTTGCCGCAATTGCCGAATTGCTCGATGCCGATGCCGCCGCGATCGTCGTGGAACGCGAGGAGGCGCTCTCCGTTCGCGACCTCACGCTTGACGCGAAGCATCGCGACAACAGGACCAAGCTCGCAGCCGAACTGCGATTTGCCGCGAGCGAGGCACTTCGCGGTGCCGGCACCTATGAAGAGATGTCGACGGCCCTGCCCGGCGGAGTGATCATTGCGAGCGCGTTCGGCCAGGGCGGCGGCGCGGTGGCCATTCTGCTCCGCAACGGAGCAGGGCTCTCGCTGGCACGCTCCGCGATCGAGCTCGCCGCAGCCGCTCTCCAGCCGGCTGCAGCGAACGAGACGGCCCAATTCACCGCAGCACTTCTGGCCCTCCTCGATCGCTTCGATGATGCCGCGCCTGCCGATCCGGTCCACCTGGCCGAGCTCATGGCTTCCGCGTTCGGAGCAAGCCACGCTTTCGTCGGTAGGGGCGACGGGACGATCCGCGCCATATTCCCCTCCGGCGCGGTGCGCACCGATTCCGCTGCCGGTGCCGCGATACGCGATCTCCTGACGCGCAGCGGAAGCGCCGATGGTCCGATTCTGGAACGCAATGGCAATCCCCGCGACGGTTTGGCCTCACAGATGAAGGCCAATAGCGCCGTTGCCCTGCGTGTCGGGGCGCGCCGGAAAGGTGATCCGTTCATTTGCCTTCTGGTCGACCCCGGCCCTGCGTTCAGGCGGCTCGACAGACAGGGATGGGGCGTCGTCCAGATCTTGCTCGACAGCACCCTGGCGGCGCCGCTGCGCGGCAGGGCCAAACCGAAGCGCCGCTGGACCAGCCGCCTTGGCGCGCTTGCCGCCACCGCCTTGGCGTTGGGCGTCATGTTCGCGCCCATTCCTGACAGGATCCGCGCGGAAGCCGAACTGGAACCGGAAGGGCGCCGCTTCGTCACCGCGACCTTCAACGCCGTGCTTCTGCACTCCGAAATCGCGCCGGGCGACACCGTCAGACGAGGCCAGCCGATCGCCGAGTTGGAAGGCGAGGAGCTGGTGCTGTCGCATTCTGCGGCCGTCGCCCGCGCCGAGGAGGCATTTCGCCGCCGCGACGCCGCGGTCCGGACAAAGGCGGTGATCGAAGCCGAACTGGCCCGCCTTGAAGGCGAGGCGGCAGCCGCCGAACGCGACCTTCTTTCCTGGCAGATCGCACAGCTTCAATTGCATGCGCCGGTCGACGGGATCGTTCTTGAGAGCCCCTTCGAGCATTCCGATGGTGCACCGATCCGCGAGGGCGATGTGATCGCGGAGATCGCGCCGGTTGACCGGTTGCGGGTTCGCGTCGACGTGCCGATCGAAGATCTGCATCGGCTGGACGATGCGACAGAAGGCGCGTTGCATGTCGACGGCGTTCCAGGCGATCCGATCGCCTTGCGGGATTTCGCGCGTCCGGCGCGCGCCGAAACGATCGATGGCCATACGGTCATCCCGCTGCGCACCACGATCGACAATCCGGGGCTTGCACTGAGGCCGGGCCAGAAAGGTGTCGTCCTTCTGCCGACCGGCCGCGCACCGATCGGCGAGATCCTGTTCCGCAATGCCTGGAACGCATTTCATCGCTGGACGCTTTGACATGAGTGGCGAGCACCCGCGACTGCGTCCGGAACTCCGCTTCATCCACCGGGAGCACGCAGGGGGCCGCTCAGTGCTCATCGAGGACCCGATGGGCGGCGCATTCATGGAGACGGACATCGATACCGCGGCTTTCGCGCGGCTACTCAATGGACAGCGCACGGCGGCCGAGGCCTTCAGACTGTTGCACGCCGATCGACCCGGCGCAAAGCTTTCGGAAATGGAAGTCGCTCCTGTGGTGGAGGAGCTGCAACGTCATGGGCTGCTTCACGGCGACGCGGCCGGACCGCCCGGCCGTACCGGCAACCGCCGGGTCGGACCCATTTCGCAACGCCTGCGGCTCGGCTCGGGCAATGCCTTCTTCACGGATTGTGCCCATTATCTCGGTTGGCTCTACGGTCCCTTCGGCTGGCTGCTTTGGGGAGCGCTGATGGTTGCCGGCACCGCGACATTCGTCGCCAACGGCCAGCGCTTCTTTCATGAACTCGGCACGCTTTTCAGCATCCATCTTTTTGTTCTGCTGTGGCTCGCCTGGCTCGTCAGCAAGTTATGGCACGAGATCAATCACGCTATCGTCGCGCGTCTATACGACATCGAAGTGCGCGAATTCGGCGTGCTCTTCATCCTCTTCTTCCCGCTCGGTGCCTATGTTGACGTGACCGGCGCGTGGCATCTGGAGAGCCGCTGGCAACGCCTGCACATCACCGCAGCCGGCATCATTGGTGAGCTGGGTCTTGGCGCCATCGCGATCCTGCTGTGGGCGCACGCGCCGGAAGGAGACTGGGGATCGTTCCTCCAGGCGCTGATCGTCGCAACGACGGTGAGTTCTCTCCTGTTCAACGCCAATCCGCTGATGCGCTATGACGGCTACTATGCGCTGACCGACCTCGCAGGTGTGCCCAATCTCTACCAGCGGGGCATGATGGCGACCCGCAACACGACGCTTCGGCTCCTGACCGGCGCTCCCACGGGTGAACAGGAGCCGACCGGCATCGCGATCTACGGCCTGCTGGCCTTGATATGGCGCATGGTGGTCGCCGTGACGCTCTGCGTGGTTGCGGCGCATCTCGCCTTCGGCTTTGGCCTCGTGCTCGTGCTCGCCGTCATCTGGACGATGGTTCTGGTGCCGTTCGGCCGGCTGTCCGAAGCCGTCTGGAAGACTGGCGCGCCCGCCCGCCGCAGGGCCGCCCTGCGGCTCGGCTTGACATTGGCCTTCATGGCGGCGCTGTGGTTCCTCCCGGTGCCAACCTGGATCTCGGCACCAGGAATAGTCGAATATCGCGACAGCCTCGAACTGCGCGCCGCAAGCCGCGGCGCAGTGATCAACGTCGCTGCGCGGACAGGCGGCCCGATTGCGCCGGGCGATGCGGTGGTAACGCTCGCCAACGCGCAGCTCGAGACCGAACACGCACGGCTCGCGGCACGCCGGACCAGGATCCGCGTCGAGCTTGAAGAAGCCCGTGCCGCCGGCGATCCGGCAACCTATCAAAACAAGCAGGAACTGCTGCAGACGGTGGGCCGGGAACTGGCCGAAACGCAGTTGCGGATCGACGGGCTGGCGGTTTCGGCACCGCGCGGCGGAACGATCTTCGGTGACCGGCTGCGTGATCTCGAAGGTGCATGGATAGATCGCGGCGACGTGATCGCCGAGATCGGAGACATCGGCAATCTCGAGGCACGGGTCTGGTTGCTGCCCGACGACGCGAGCCGGCTGGCCGCCCAGTCCGTGGAACTGACTTTCCGCCAGGTGGGCTACGGCTCCGTTGCAGTCCCCGTCCGGCTGGACCGCATCGATCCGACCGCAGGATCGACCTTGCCGCCACCCGCCGTCACCGCCGAGGGTGGCGGACCACTCGCCATTGACATCAGTGGTGACAAACGGCGGCTCGCCGTTGCCCGTTTCGCTTCCACCTTCCGACCACAGGGCACTGGAGCCAACTGGTATCCGGGCGTGCCCGGCACTCTGGCCTCAAGCATCATATGGAGACCCGCCGGGATGATCATCAGCGGCTGGTTCGACCATTTCGACCTCAGGGAGCCTGCCACATGGGCGCTATAGATCGACTGCTCCATCGCGACCGCACCGCTCAGTTCGCCAGCGACGCAGCACCGGCGCAGACGTCCGGCAGCACGCGCGGCGGGCTGGCGGGAATGGTCTACCGGCCACGCATACGCCGTCTCGAGGACCGCCTTCTTCTGAGTGCGGTACCCGAGGCCGCGGTCGTCGACCTGCCGGATCAGGAACTCATCAACGAGGACTTCAACTTCACTGTCACCTTCGACAACACGGGATCCGAGCCAGACGGAACGGGGTACGGCCCGTTCGTCGATGTCACGGTCGGCCCGGGCATCGACATCAACGGCGTGACATATCTCGGCACTCCTGTCACATCTCAAACCGTGGGCACCTGGGACGGGACGCAATGGGTCGACGGCAGCGGTAACCCGATCACCGAACATCCGCTCGACCCCTCGCTGGAAATGCCGGACGGCACGGAGGTGGGTCAGACCTGGGTCAACGTGCTCGCTCCGTTCGGCAGCTACACCCCCGACCAGCCTGCCATAGAGCTCGAGTTTTCGGCCACGGTGAGCGAGCCGGACGCCGTCGTGGGCGAGCCGATCGATGTCACGGCACGGGGCGGCTTTCAGTATGGTCTCGACTCGCTCAACAATCCCTCCATCGATCCTCCGCTGCAGCAGGGATCGACTTCCAGTGACACGCTGACGCCGATCGTGATGAAGCTCGAAAAGTCGGTACAGTTGCCGGAAAGCGAGACGGCCCAGGGACCGAACTACCAATTCACCTACACGATCTCCATAGACATCGCGACCGGAGCGACCGTCGAAGACATCAATATCCAGGATCTGCTTCCGGACAATCTCTATTTCCTCACCGCGACGACGAACGTCGGCGCGGACACCGTGATCGCGCCGGGCGTGGGAGGCACGGCGCAAGGTATTCCCGGCCTCGATACGGTAACAACCGCGCAATGGACTTTCGCCAGCGTGACCGGCCAGGCCGGCGGGGGCGACATCGTCATCACGCTCACGGCCTATGCGCCCGAAACGGACGCCGACGGCAACCTGCTCATCGACCCCGACAATCCGACGGCCACCATCGCCACCAACGACGCGACGGTGGACGCCGAATACAATGGACAAGCCGTGGATTCCACGACCGGCGGCGCGCTCGAGGACAGCGTCGACATCATCATCAGGCCCTACACGGTCCTGAAAACGGTCAGCGTGGAAGGCGGCGGCAACCCGATCCCCGGCAGCTATCTGCGGTATCAGATCGACATCGACGTCTCTGATTATCAGTCCTTCCAGGACCTCGTCATAACAGATGTGCTGTCGGACGGCCTGACGCTCGACACTGCAGCCGCGCTGGACCACACGCCGGTGCTGCGCATTGAACGTGATGGAGAGGTCTTCCTCATCGATCTGCGCCAGTTTGTGCTGCCTGGGGACGAGACCGAGCTGACCGCCGACGTCCAGGCCGACTACACCCAGGAGCTGCAGTTCTTCATCAGCGCTGCACTGCGCAATGCGGGGTACGACGACGCGATGATCGGCGACCTGCTGGACGGCGTGCAGAACGGCGCAACGCAAATGACTCTGGTCTTCTACGCTCGCATCGACGAGACATTCCGCAATCCCGACCGCGGCGAGGTTGTTGTCACCGACGCAGTGTCGAATGAAGTTTCCATGGCCGCCAACAGCAACACCAGCGGCAATGCCTCCCAGCCTGACGGCTCGCAGGTCGATGTCGACGTTCCCAATCCGCAGTCGCAGAAGACCGTCTACGCCATCAATGGCGAGGTGGACGCCGGAAACACCATCGCCCCCGGTGATGAGGTGACCTATCGCATTCGCGTCTATGTCGACGTGAGCAAAGTGAACAATCTCAGGGTCACCGACTACCTGCCTCTGCCCGTCTACGACGTCGATGGCAACGGCACGGGCTTCACCTTCGTCGACAGCCAAGGCGGCGTCCCGGCCGCCTATACGATCGTTCGCGGACCGGACGACACGCTGAGCGGGGCGACTGGGGTTGCTGGCGTTCCGACAGTCGTTACCGATGGTGCCGGCAACGCAATCATCATCACGTTCTCGAATTTCGCGGAGGAGGGCGGCCAGAGCGGCGTGATCGATCTCCTTTACACAGTGGTTGCGACCGACCAGCCCTTCGCCGACGGCCTGCTTCTGGTGAACCAGGCCCGGGTGCAAACGGGAAACAGCCTCACCGACATTTCCTACGACGAAAGCTTCGTCGGTGAAGTCATTCTGCGCCAGCCCGTCCTTTCCCTCACCAAGGGCGCGGTTGCGACCGACGCCGACGGGGCCGTCGACGGGTCGCTGGGATTTGATCCGACGGCTGTGGCGCCCGGCAAGATGACGTTCGAAGTCGGCACGGACGGATTTACCACCACCTCCCCCGTCACGGCCGACGATCTGGCCTCCACACCGATCACCAGCGACATGTCGGGCTTCGACGGCGGTGACACTGTCAAGTTTGCGATCGTCGTACAGAATACCGGCGGGCAGGACGCCTTCGATGTGGTGATCCGCGATACGCTGCCGCCCGGCTTCGAGATTCCGCCCGGCGCGGTGCTGACGGTCCAGTACGGAGATGGGACGGCGGTCGACTTCACTGGTGACATCAATGACTTCTTCGGGGCCGGCATCACACTCAACGACGACGATGCCAACGGGCTGGGCGCAGTTGCCGCCGGCGGCGACGCCAACGGCCACGATATCATCATCGTCTCCTATGAACTGGTCGCCGCAGATGACATCAACCCCGGCATCACGGTTGAAAACGGCGCCGAGCTCGTTTCCTTCGCCTCCATCGAAAACGGCAACGACTTTACCGAAGGCGTCGAAGGCCAGTTCACCGACGAAGCCGAACTCACCGCGCAAGGTGTGAGGATCGACAAGCGGTTGATCGAAACAAGTCAGGATTTCACTACCGGCAACGACCTGACGATCGGCGAAACCGGCACGTTCCAGATCGAGGTGACGATGCCGGACGGCGCTACGGAGGCGACTGTTACCGACGTGCTGCCGCAGGGCATGGTGCTGGTCGGCGATCCGATCATCCGGCTGACCTTCACCAATGCCGAAGGGGACACCGTGACCTTCGACGGGGCGGTCGAGCAGGGCGGCGTCACGTTGTCGGACGGCTCGACACTCGCGTTCACCCAGAACGGCAACACGCTCACCTTCGATTTCAGCGACATCATCACCGACGCAGCACCCGGCACCGATCTTTCGGGCCAGTCATTCGTCATCGAGTATGTGGCTGTGACGACCGACGACGCGGCGCTCAGCGCGGGCGTGACAGCCACCAATACGGCCACCCTCGACACGCCGACGACCGACCCGACAAGCGACACGGCAACCGTGGATATCGTCGAGCCTGATCTGACGGTGACGAAGTCCTTTCAGCCGGACACAGCCCAGGCCGGTCAGACGGTGCAGATGCAGATCGCGGTCCGGAACGCATCTGGGACATTTTCTTCCACATCGTTCGGTCTGAACCTCGAAGACGTCGACCCTGACCTTTCGACGGCGGTGTTTTCGGACGCGGTCCTGGTCAGCGTGACCGGCACCGGCGGTGTCGCCTCACAGGTTGGGACGGTCTCCGTAACGGTCCAGCAGGTCGGCGGCCAATGGCAGATCAATGTCACCGCCCCCGAGGATTTCGCCATTGCGCCCGGTGAACGGCTCGTCCTCACATTCAACATGACGATCGATCCGAATGTGGAAACCGGGACCGTGGTGGAGAACACCGCGACGATCGTGGAGGACGGCTATTCCTCGCTGCCAGGCGTCGATCCGAACGAACGGGAATACGGCCCCGAAGACGGCAGCGATACGCTCACGATCTCCAGCCCGACGATCACCAAGACGATCGTCAACACGTCCTATGGCGGCACCGAGCAGTTGTCGCCCGGCGATCCCGGCTATGTGGCCGATCCCGATGACGACGTGCTGGTGGGCGAGATTGTCACCTACCAGGTCAATGTCCGTATCCCGCGCGGCATTTCGAACGATGTGATCGTCTATGACGACACGAATTTCGTGACTGCGGCCGGGACGGTCGGGATCATGGAGATCGTCGGCGTCGACAGCATCGTAGTCGGCGGCTCCATAGTCAGCGCGACTTCGCCGGCCATAACCTTCGTCGACACGAATGGTGACGGCGTCGCCAATCAGTTGCAGATCGACTTCGGCGCCCTGACCAATGGTGCGACGGGCAGTGTGGATGTCGCGGCCGAATCCATCGTCATCATCTTCCGCGCGCAGATTCTGGACGTGCCGGAAACCAACGACGGCGACGTTCATACGAACGGCACGGCCGTCACCTTCACGGTTGGCGGCGAGCCCAACTTCAATGCCGCCGATACCTTCCCCACCGTCACGGTCCACGAGCCGGACATCGAGGTCGTCAAGACTGCGACCACGCCCGACTCCACCACCGATGCCGGTGACATCGTCACCTACACGCTGACGATCAGGCACACCGGGTCATCGAGCGCCGACGGGTTCTCGCTTGATCTGACGGACGTGCTTGACCCGAACATGGAATTGATCGCCGGCTCGGCCACGATCGATACCAGCACGGTGGCCTTCGGGCTCGATCCGCTGGTGCCTGGAGATGTGATCCTGGACACCGACAACAATCAGGTCCTGGTGAGCGGGTTCGACCTCGGTCTCAATCAGGTCGTCACGATCACGTATCAGGCGCGGGTGGCGGACACCGTGGTGTCCGGAGAAGAACTCACGAACGATGTCACGCTGACCTATCAGTCGCTGCCGGAGGAAGATCCGGTAGACGACGTCGATCCATCCACAGCCCTGCCCGGGACGATCGCCGGCGATGGCGGCGAAAGCGAACGCCGGCCTTATGAAGATGAGACCTCTGCGACTGTCGTCATCGCAGTTCCAGGGCCCATCACCAAGACGACGGACAAGACGAACTACACGATCGGAGAGGTGATAAACTACACGATCCTCGTGCCCGTCATAGAGGGACAGACCGTCGATCCGGTGCTGACGGATGTTCTTCCGGAAGGCCAGATGTTCATTGCCGGCAGTGGCCAGATATTCGCTGCCGACGGCACGGTTCTGACGGGAACATTCACCCAATCGGGACAGACGCTGACGCTGGATGGCGACACATTCATCACCGTCCCCGACAATGACGAGAGCAACGACTATATCCGCATCACCTTTCAGGCGCGCGTCCTGAACATTGACGACAACAACAACGGAGACATCAAGACCAATGAGGTGACATTCACGTCCGACGACCAGCCTGACCGCGAAGCGGAGGCGAACGTCACTATCGTTGAGCCCGACATCGTGCTGTCGAAGAGCAACGACGCGGCGGGGCCCGTGGATGCCGGCGATATCGTCACCTTCACAGTGACCGCCCGCCATTCCGCGCAATCGACCGCAAATGCTTACGAGTTTTCCTTCACCGACAATCTGCCTGAAAATCTCGGACCTGTTGCGATCGTCAGCGCGACGGTCGACGGTCAGGATGTCAGCGACCAGCTGGTGTTCGATCCGGTCACAGGAATCCTGACCGGGACGGATATCGATATCCCGCTCGGCGCAACCTTCACCCTGGTCTACCAGATCGTGGTGCTGGACACGGCGGGGCCGAACCAGACCATCTCAAACACGGTGATGGGCACCTGGACATCGCTCGATGGCGACCAGAACCCCGGCGCCGAGGATGGCGAACGCGATGGTTCCCAGACGCCGGAACTGAATGACTATTTCACCCAGGCCGAGGATCAGGTCGTCACCGACGCGCTGCTCGAAATCGAAAAGTCCGTCGCCGATCCCGACACCGAGTACGCAGTCGGCGAAACCGTCACCTACAATCTCGACGTCACGGTAATGGAAGGCACGCTGCAAAACGTGGTCATCACCGATGTCCTGGCGCCCGGACTGCGGCTCGATCTCGATTCCCTCACCGTGGTTGACATCGGCTTTGCAGGCGGTCCCGTGACGATCGTGAACGCGACGGCCTCCATCAATGCGGCTGGATACACCGTCCTTGTCCTGGAACTCGACAACGATGCTGCTGCCGGCAACCAGATCGTCAATCCCGGCGACAATGTGGATGGAAACAATACGTTTCGAATTAGCTTCCAGGCCGTCGTGACCAACGTTCTGGACAATCAGGACGGCACGATCCTGACCAATGTCGCCGCCGTCGATGCCGATGATACCGCACTTGACGTGGCAACAGAGGACGTCACCGTGGTCGAGCCTGAACTGACGGCCGACAAGACGGTCCTTCCCTACCCGGACACGATCGACGCCGGCGACGAGGCTACCTACCAGGTCGTGCTGACAAACACGGGAACGTCGACGGCTTATGACATAGAATTGACCGATGTCGCTCCGCCGAACACCACGTTTGTTCCCGGATCGATCACGGTCACGGATGAAAACGGAACGGTTTCGGCAACGATCACTCTTTCGCCCGACAATTCCACGCTCACCATATCGGGCTTCGATCTGGCGGTCGATGCGAGCGTCACGATCAACTACAACCTCCTGCTGGGGGACGATGTTCAACCGGGTGACGTGCTTGTCAACGACATGGAAGCGACCTGGACGTCGACCCCAGGAGCCAATGACGATGAGCGCACAGGTGCCGACGGGCCTGGCCCGGACGACAGCGTGCTCGACAATTATGCCGTGGAGGATTCTGACGCGATCACGGTCGGCGAGCTCTTCATCACCGTTGAGAAGACCGTCGTGGATTCCAGCGTGGATGCAACGCAAGGCGAGGACGTGGCTGTCGGTGAGATCGTGACCTACCGCGTTCGCGTGGGCATCAACGAAGGCACCTCGCGCCAGCTCGCTCTGGAAGACGTCCTGCCGGACGGCCAGCGCTACATTCCCGGCTCGGTCGTGGTCGTCCCGGGAGGGGACGGTTGGTCGCTCAACTATTCCGAAGCGGTCGTGGACGGCAATATCCTGCGTGTCTCCGACATTTCCGTCACCAACCCCGGAGACAATGATCCCGACAATGACTATATCGACATCTTCTACCAGGTCGTAATCGAGAACGATCCGTCTATCGTCGTTGACGGCCAGAACCAGACCAATACGGTGACCATCACCACATCGGACACGGATTTCACCGGCTCCGCCACCGTGACTGTCGTCGAGCCGGACCTCGTCATCGACAAGAGCGTCGACGAAGAGTTTGTGCCCCTGGGCGGTTCGGCCGGCTACACGATCACTGTCGAGCATTCGGCGGACTCCAGCGCCGACGCCTTCGACGTGGTGATCGAGGATCCATTTGACGATCCGTTCATGGTGCTCGATCCCGCCACGATCACCGCGGAGATCGTCGGGGCCCCGGCGGGCACGCCTGACCCCGTGGTCCAGCTTGTCGATTCGGGTTTTCGCATTACCGCAGAGGTGCTGCCGGTCGGCGCCAGCATCGTCATCCATTTCAACGCCGAGGCGGTTGTGGAAGACGCGGCCAACGGAGCCTCTTCACCCAATACGGTGTCCCTGAGCTACGATACGATTCCAGGCACCGACGATCCGGACGAGCAGCGCACCTACACCGGCGACGACGATGCCACGATCACGATCGCCGGGCCCGACCTGCAAGTGATCAAGGATGCCTCGCAGGGCATCGTCGAAGTGGGCGGCCTGTACAGCTACACCATCCAGGTGCTCAACAAGGGAGCGCCGGGCGTCGATGCAGGCGACATCGAACAGGCCACCAACGTCGTTCTGACCGACACACTGCCGGAAGACATCGAGCTCCTCGGCGTCACCGTCGACGGCGTGAGCGTACCTTTCACCGTCGACCCCGTGACCCGGCAGTTTGCCATCCAGCTCGGGACACTGGTGCCCGAGCAGACTGCGACCATCGTGCTCACCGTCCAGCTCGCCGACGTGTTGTCGCCCGTGACCGAGCCAGGCGAACGCGACTTCCTGGTCAACACGGCGACCGCGACGCTCGACGAACCCGACCCCACGCCCGAGGACAATACCGACACCGCGATCATAGTACCCATCGATGACGGCCGCCCGCCGGCACCCGATCTCGTCATCGAGAAGACGAACGCAGTCGAGGAAACGGGGGGCTCCGAGACGGTGCCCTTCACCATCACCGCCCGCAATGTCGGTTCGCGTGTGGCCGCCGACGTTCAGATCGTTGATCGCATCGACACGCGCGTCTTCGAATTCGTCTCTGCCAGCAATGGCGGCGTCTATGATGCCAGTTCCGGCACTGTGACCTGGCACCTCGATACACTTTCGCCGGACGATGGAGATCAGACGTTCACGCTCGTGCTGCGTGTGAAGCCGGGCCTTTCCGCATCTGTCGATGAAACGACGAATGTGGTCCGGATCCAGGACAATGGACTGGGAGGGCGCGACCCGACACCGGAAAACAACGTCGCCCGTCATACGGACGGGCTGATTTATCCGGATCTGGTGATCACGAAGATGAGCGAGGTGGAGGAGGTCGCTCCCGGAGATGTCATCGACTATGTCATCACGATACGCAACATCGGTGACTTTCGTGCCGACGGTGTGCAGGTGCGCGACTATATCGACCCGCGCATCTTTCGCTTTGTCAGCGCCACACATGGCGGGACATTCGACCCGCGGACCAACATCGTGACATGGAACCTGGGCACGGTTGCTCCGGGACAGTCGGCGATCACGCTGGGGCTGAAACTGGAGGTGCTGTTTCCCTCGCAGGCGGGCCTCGACCAAGCCGTCAACGTGATCGAGGTCGACAGCGACGGTTCGACCGGGCTCGACAGCGATCCGAGCAACAACACCGCCACGGAGATCGACATCCTGAACGCGCTTCCCGACCCGACAGAGATTGCCTGGGTTCTGGGCGACGACGAGGAGGAGGAAGAAGAGGAGATCGAGGAGTTCCTCTATGTTTCGCCCATATTCACCGGCACGGCGGCGATTGGCGCTACGGTTACGGTGACGCTCTACGGACCGGACGGACTGCCGCTTGACACCGGATCGGTCGTGTCCGGACCAGATGGGAACTGGATATTGTCCATGAGAGATATCGAGGGACCGGCCCCGCTGTCGGCGATTGTCACCACCTCGCCGCCCACGCTTACGCCGCTGGGCGCCCTGGATCACACCAATGTCTATTTCAACCCGGGCGGAAATTCGCCCATCGATTTCCATCGCGACTTCGATATCTACTCCGCCCAGGATCATGGAGCAGACATCGTGCTGAAGGACATGATGACGGTATCCGAAGACCCGTTGGCAGTCTCCTCACGCCGCTATGTCAACTACCACGCGATCACCGGAACCGCGATCAGCGACTACTAGCTAGCGCATGGGCAGGGCGAGGAGCACCGCGTTGCACGAGAACAAGTTCGCCATGGGATGGACCCGGCCCCTCGGGGCAAGACACGATTGTGCGAAGCTTTCATGACAATCGCTTTAAGCTGTTCGTAACAGGCGGTTTCTACTCTCCCCTTCAACGGCGCTCCGCTTGTCGCAGCGAAGGCATGATGCCGCTCCGTTCGGGCCGACACACGGCGGCATGTCACATCGAAATCGCGTATGACGGCTCACGCAAGCCGACCCTTTCCGGAAGGGGCATCCGGACGAGGTCCAAGCAATGCTTACGCACAATGATCAATCGGCGCCGACGGCGACCGAAGACGTCGGCCGGGCAGTTCCGGGAGAAGCCGCAAGTGGCGCTCCATCCGGAATGTCGCAAGGTCGCGAGAACACTACGGCGGTTCAAGCCGCTGAAGCGACGTACCGGTCAAGCGTGCACGCGCTACCGGACGCCGTGGAATCGGACGAGGTGGCCGCGCTCGATACCGAATTCAGCGATGCGCACTATATGCTGCGATGCTGGAAGGCCGCGCGTGTCGGCGCTTCACTGCCGCCATACGAGGAGGTGACGCTTGGCAGCCTCGGCCGCTTTGCCGACGAACTCGCCATCGTGCGCACCACCCCCGCAGACACCGGCAGCATTCTGCGCGCGGGCAAGACCGTGCGGTCGATCATGCGTCTCGACGAGAACGAAGCGCCTGACCTGAGCCATGTACCCCTCGTGTTCGAGCGCGCGCTTCGCGCAGCCATCGTTCAGGCGCGACAGGCTTCCGAACCGCGGCTGGCGCTGTGCCGCTGGCTGATCGATAACAAGGTCTCGACGCTCGAGATCATCGCCTTTCCGCTTTCGTGCCGATGGCCGGGCGAATATTTCCTGATCTTCATGCGTCCGCGCAAGGCTCAGCTCAACCTCCCCAAACTCCTCATCAATGCCTCTCAGCAAGGCATACTGGGCCTCAGTCCGTTGATCGGCGACGATGGGCAACCGGAGGATTTCCACATTCTGAGCGCGAACAAGGCGGCCGCCCGCTTCTTCGGTGCACGGGACGAGGAACTGCGTTTCTCACTGCTTTCCCGGACGCTCGAGCGCGTTGGCATCGAGGTCTTGCCGCACGAACTGCATCAGGCGACGGCCGGCGTTAGGATCGAGCCGTTCGAACTGACCTACGATCTCGCCGGCATCCAGATGACCCTGCAGGTCGGCATCGACATCGCCGATGGCGTTCTCGCCTTGACGTTGACGGATATCCGCGAGTTGAAGTCGCGCGTGACGCTGTTTCGCTCTCTGTTCGACGACAATCCTGCGCCGATGTATGTACGCGACAGAGACGAACCCGTCTTTCTCAACGTCAACGAGGCGGCCCTCAAACTCTACGGCTATCAACGCCAGGCTTTCCTGCGGCTCGCTCCCTGCGACCTTTCGGCAGAGGACGCGGCCACACCCCAAGATGACGCAGAGGATCCGGGCCGCCGTCACCGGACGGCCGATGGTCGGATGCTCGACGTGATCGAGTACACCAGCGAAGTGTCCGTCGACGGCCGGCTGGCGACGCTTTCGACCATCATCGACGTCACCGAGCGTCGGCGGGCCGAAGCGCACGTCACCTACCTGGCGCATCACGATCCATTGACCGGCGCCGCCAACAGGATCGTCTTTACCCGCGAGATTGCCCGCGCGGCGGCCCGCACCGCCGCAGGCGAGCGCTTCGGCGTACTTCTCATCGATCTCGATGACTTCAAGATCGTCAACGACACGTTTGGTCATGCCGCCGGCGACGAGCTGCTGGTGGAGATCACGAGGCGCCTGAAGGCGCAGACCGGACCCGAAGACATCGTCGCCCGCCTCGGCGGTGACGAATTCGCGATCCTGCTTCCAAAGGTGGCTTCCCGCAGCGACATGCAGCGGCTTGCAGGGCGGATCAACACGGCCCTGACCGCCATCGACAAGATCGGCGGGCACCGCGTTCGCGTTGGCGCCAGCATCGGCGGCGCGATCGCACCCGAGGACGCTGCCGATCCCGACGACCTGCTGCGCTGCGCGGACCTGGCTCTTTATCGAGCAAAGGGCGCAAGCAAGGGCGCCGTGCGGTTCCACGAACCCAGGATGGATGCTCAGATCAGCAGCCGACGGTCGCTGGAAATGGACCTGCGCAACGCCGACATCGAGCGCGAATTCGAAGCTCACTATCAGCCGATTCTCTCCGTCAAGACGGGAATGCTGCGCGGGTTCGAGGCTCTGATGCGCTGGCGCCATCCCGAACGCGGCCTGGTCCCGCCATCGGAGTTCATTCCGCTGGCGGAAGAAACCACGCTGATCAACCGTCTGGGACGCTGGATGCTGATGGAAGCGTGCCGGCAGGCCGCGCGATGGCCCGATTCCATCATGATCGCCGTGAATGTCTCACCGGTGCAGTTTCGTAACGAAGGACTGCTCCACTCGATCGATCGAGCCCTGCTCGAAAGCAATCTCGCGCCGCATCGTCTCGAGATCGAAATCACCGAATCCGTGCTTATGGACGACAGTGCAGCCAATCTGACGATTCTTGAGCAGTTGAGGCAACGCGGCGTGCGCATCGCGCTCGACGATTTCGGGACCGGCTATTCGAGCCTGCGCTATCTCAATCAGTTTCCGTTCAGCCGATTGAAGATCGACCGTTCCTTCGTGCGTGAAATCGAAAACCGCCCCGAATCACTGGCGATCGTGCGCGCAATCATCGGGCTGAGTTCCAGCCTGGGCATCGACACGACTGCGGAGGGCGTTGAAACCGCGGGGCAGCTGGAGCGATTGCGCGCCGAAAATTGCGGTGAACTGCAAGGTTTCCTGTTCTCGCCTCCCGTGGAAAGCGGGAATGTGAGCCAGATTATCGATGCCTATTTCGACGCGTCGGAATTCCCCCACGCCGAGCGGCTCTACGACCGCTCGGCGTGAAAGATGACTGCGAATGGGGCGGACGGGCCCCCGCCCCGCGACAATGCCTTATGGGGTCGGCCTTATTGGGTCGGCAGCCGGTAATCGAGCGGCGGCTCGCGGTCGCCCACCAGAGCCTCATAGACAAAGCCCTCGCCGCGGGCCTCGTCGAATTCGGCCTTTGCCGCTTCGATCGTTTCGGGTGACTGGAACAGTTCCGCGGCCGTGGTTGCCAGGGTGAGGGCGGCCAGCTTCGTTCCCTTGTGACCGATCGACATGCCGCCGGCGGCGACCGCCTGCCAGCTGTGCGCCCAAGTGCCTGGCACCCAGGTTGCGGTGCCGAGGCCGACCGTCGGCGTGGCCCAGCTCACATCACCGACATCGGTCGAATAGTAGCCTTGAGCGCCGAACCCGTAGGCCTCGATTTCGGACACACTTGAAAGCGGCGGCGTCTTTCCGCTCAGGGACGTCTGAAGCTTCTCGCCGAAAGTGGTTTCCTCTGCCGTCCACTCGATCGGTTCGGCCTGACGCAGATTGGCGTCCATGACCCTCCCCAAAGTATCGTTCGGCAACAGCGAGTAGACCCCGCCCGTCCGTTCGACACTGTAGCTCGTTCCCGTGCCGAGGGCTGCGCCTTCAGCCGCCTTTTCGATCCTCGCGAACACGTCGGCCACGACGGCCGGATCAGGATGACGCACATAGAGATAGGACTCGGCGAAATCCGGCACGACGTTGGGTGCATCTCCACCATCGGTGATCACGTAGTGGATGCGCGTTTCCTGCGGCACGTGCTCCCGCAAGAGATTGACCATGTGGTTCATCGCTTCAATGCCGTCGAGCGCTGAACGGCCCTTGTCAGGCGCCATCGCCGCATGTGCCGAACGTCCGTTGAAACGGAACTTGGCGCTGACATTGGCCAGCGACTTACCCTGCGAGGCGGAATTGTTGCTGGATGGATGCCAATGCAGCGTCACGTCGACATCGTCGAACAGTCCTGCGCGCACCAGATAGACCTTGCCGGAACCGCCTTCCTCCGCCGGGGTGCCGTACAGCCGGATCTGGCCCTTGACGCCGTTCGCTTCCAGCCAGTCGGCCACGGCTATCGCCGCCGCCACCGATCCCGCGCCGAAGAGATGATGTCCGCAGGCATGGCCGGCCTCCAGTCCCTCCATCGGCTGCTTCTCAGGTGTCGCGTCCTGGGAGAACCCTGGAAGCGCGTCCATTTCGGCCATGATGGCTATGACCGGCCCTTCGTCGGATCCGCGGCGAGCGACAAATGCCGTCGGAATGCCCGCCACGCCCGTCTCGACCTCGAAACCGTGCGCCTTCAGTTCTTCCAGCAGGAGTGCGCTCGTTTCCGTCTCCTGATAGCCAAGCTCCGGCTTGCGCCACAATTCATCCGAAACGGCGTTCATGCGCGGCGCATAGGCTTCTATCGCCTCCGTCAGATCGGCCCGCTGTTCGGGCGATAGTGGCCCGGCAATGGAAGTCAGGGGAAAAAGAGCGGCAGTCGCCGCCAGAATAAGCGCTTTGCGCATGGCGCACCTCGTTCGTTCGCGTCAGTCTTTGCGTGACAAGACTTGCCGATCAGGGACAATGCGGCAATGGACCACCGCGCGGGCACGATTGTCCACGGTCGTCCTTGGCGATCTACTGATGGAGTGGGAACGGACAGCCAGGCCTAGAACCGCGGGCCGCCGGCCATCCGGCGCCCCGCGGATGTGTGAAGAGCTATGCCGCCTGCTTCTTCGGCTGGATGAGACCGCGTGCGACCAGAAGTTCGGCGATCTGTACCGTGTTGAGTGCGGCACCCTTCCTGAGGTTGTCGGACACGACCCACATGTTCAACCCGTTCTCGATCGTCGAATCCTCGCGAATGCGCGAAATATAGGTGGCGTCCTCGCCAGCCGATTCGAGCGGCGTGACGTAGCCGCCGTCCTCGCGCTTGTCGACGACGAGGCAGCCGGGCGCCTCGCGCAGGATCTCGCGCGCCTCATCGGCGCTGATCGGCTGTTCGAACTCGATATTGACCGCTTCGGAGTGGCCGATGAAGACCGGCACACGCACAGCAGTCGCCGTCAGCTTGATCTTGGGATCGAGCATCTTCTTGGTCTCGGCGACCATCTTCCACTCTTCCTTGGTCGATCCGTCATCCATGAAGACGTCGATATGCGGAATGACGTTGAAGGCGATGCGCTTGGTGAACTTCTTCGCCTCGACCGGATCGGCGACGAAGACGGCCCGGGTCTGCTCGAAGAGCTCGTCCATGCCCTCCTTGCCCGCGCCCGACACCGACTGATAGGTCGACACGACGACGCGCTTGATCCTGGCTCGCTCATGCAGCGGCTTGAGCGCCACGACGAGCTGGGCAGTCGAGCAGTTCGGGTTGGCGATGATGTTCTTCTTGGTGAACCCGGCGATCGCGTCGGCGTTGACTTCAGGAACGATGAGCGGAACGTCGGCGTCGTAGCGCCAGGCCGAAGAATTGTCGATGACGACGCAGCCCTGCTTGCCGATGCGCGGCGAATACTCCTTCGACACGTTGCCGCCGGCCGACATCAGGCAGATATCCGTATCGGAGAAGTCGTAATTCTCCAGCGCCTGCACCTTCAGCGTCCGGTCGCCATAGGAGACTTCGGTGCCGACCGAACGCCGCGACGCGAGCGCCACGACCTCGTCGGCCGGAAAGCCGCGTTCCTCGAGAATATTGAGCATCTCGCGGCCCACATTGCCCGTGGCACCGGCGACTGCAACCTTGTAACCCATTGTGGTCAACTCCTGTCCCTCTCTCCGCTCTTGGCTTGAAGAAACCCGCCGGCCATCGCGGGCTCCGTTCCCCGGCCGGACCCGGGGAGAGGGCGAGCAGGCCAAGGGAAATCAGACCGTTTTGGTGGTCGTTTTGGCCGTGGTTTTGGTGATGGAGCCATGCGCTCGCGCGGCTTCGCCGCCGGCATTGCGGCCGGCGAAACCGAACTGGACTGTAGCCATGACGTGGCCGCGCATGAAAAGCTCCGAAAAACGGCCTGCTTGTAGCGCTTTTCCTCCGAGAGTCAATGTACCGCACGGCGGGAATGATCACCGGGAGTTCATTTGAACGCATCCGGGACAGAACCTACCCTTGCCCGACAACGCGCTGAAGGAGGTCGCCATGCACCATCCGCTCGACCGGCGTCGGTTCGGACTGCTTGCTGCAGCTCTCGGCCTTTCTTATGCCATGCCGGCACGCGCTCATCACGGCTGGTCGTGGACGGAGGACGGATTCTTCGAGTTGGAGGGCATCATACGCGCCATCTATCTCGGTAACCCCCATGCGGCCCTCGACGTGGATGTGGAAGGAGAGATGTGGCGGGTCGAACTCGCTCCACCCTCCCGCACCCTTGCCGCGGGCTTCGATGAGAATGCCGCGCGGGTCGGCGACGAGGTCAAGGCGATCGGCAACCGCTCTCGCGATGAGACCGAACGGCGGATGAAGGCCGTTCGCATCATCGTCAGGGGCAGGACCTACGACGTCTACCCTCGCCGTGCACCGGCATAGGTCGGGCACGGCCCCGTTGGAGCTTCTGGCCGCAATCGAACAGGCGCCATTTGCACGCGCCCTCAAGACGTCCTTCTACATCTATCCTCTGATCAATCTGGCGCATGTGCTTGCCATCGGCGCACTCGTCACCAGCGTAACGCTGATCGATCTCCGCTATCTCGGTCTGCTGGGCAAACTGAAGCCAGGCCTGCCCGTCGCGTTCCTGCGCCGCATCGCGTTTGTTGCCTTCCTGACAGCAGGTGCGGCAGGAGCGGCGATGTTCTCGGTCCAGGCGCGAGACTACGCACAGAACCCGGCCTTCATCATCAAGATGGGCCTTGTCGCGATCGCTGCCGTGAATTTTGTCGTCTTTACGCGCCTTGCCGGAACGGACAACGCAACATCCGAAATGGAATCCGTGCCGGTACCGGCACGGATCTGCGCGGGTCTTTCGATCCTGCTATGGTTCTGCGTCGCCCTGTTCGGCCGCTTTATCGGCTATGTCTGACGACAAGATCCGGCAAGGAACATCAAACGACGTTCCCTGGCTCCGGTTCAGGCCAGGAATTTCGCCACGATCGCATCGCCCATGGCCGCCGTGCCGACTGCGGTCTTGCCCTCGGACATGATGTCGCCGGTCCTCAGCCCGTCATCGAGAACCGCGGCGATTGCCGCCTCCAGACGGTCGGCCTCGTCCACCATGTTGAACGAGTAGCGCAGGCACATGGCAAAGGAAGCGATCATGGCGATCGGATTGGCGATGCCTTTGCCGGCAATGTCGGGCGCGGAGCCATGAACCGGTTCGTAGAGCGCCTTGCGGCTTCCCGTCTTCGCATCGGGCGCGCCGAGCGACGCCGAGGGCAGCATGCCGAGCGAGCCGGTCAGCATCGCCGCGACATCCGACAGCATGTCGCCGAACAGATTGTCGGTGACGATCACGTCGAACTGCTTCGGCTGACGCACCAGCTGCATGCCGCCGGCATCGGCCAGCATGTGATCGAGCGTCACGTCCGAATATTTGGCCTTGTGCGTCGCGGTCACCACCTGGTTCCACAACACGCCGGACTTCATCACGTTGCGCTTTTCCATCGACGTCACGTGGTTGCGCCGCGT
Source organism: Mesorhizobium sp. (assembly GCA_963966365.1). Lineage (GTDB taxonomy): Bacteria > Pseudomonadota > Alphaproteobacteria > Rhizobiales > Rhizobiaceae > Mangrovimarina > Mangrovimarina plasticivorans. Next base: position 365,878 of record CAWZZC010000005.1, read on the forward strand.
GCGCGCCAGTTCGAAGGCGACGCCGGCGATGCGCTCGATCTCGTAGGTGTCGTAGATCTGGGTATCGATGCCGCGTTGCTGGCCGTTGCCGAGATCGATGATCTCCTTCGGCTCACCGAAATACACACCGCCGGTGAGCTCGCGCAGAATGAGGATGTCGAGACCCTCGATGACCTCGCGCTTCAGCGACGAGGATTCGGCCAGCGCCGGATAGCAGATGGCCGGACGCAGATTGGCGAAGAGTTCCATTTCCTTGCGCAGGCGCAGAAGGCCCGCCTCGGGCCGCACGTCATAAGGGACAGAATCCCACTTCGGGCCGCCGACGGCACCGAACAGAACCGCATCCGCCGCCTGCGCCTTCGCCATGTCGGCGTCGGATATGGCCTTTCCATGCGCGTCGTAGGCCGAGCCGCCCACCAGCCCTTCCTCCACCTCGAAGCCGGCACTCATATGCTCGTTCATCGCGGCGATGAGCTTGCGCACTTCCGCCATCGCTTCGGGGCCGATGCCGTCACCAGGCAGAAGCAGCAACTTGCGTGTGGTCATGGAAAGGAAACCTCCTCGAATACGGTCGATCACGGCCCGTCAATGGCATTTGCGGTCAGGTGAAAATCGTCCCACATGCGCACGAAGGCGGCCGAATAAAACGGATGGAGCTGACTGTCGCTCCACAACGTGTTTCGCTCTAACGGCCCGACCGCGCGCGCGCAAGCGCGAAAAGTCGAGCCGAGGGAGCGGAAAGCCGGTTCTGTGCCGCAGACGCCGCGTTCAAGGATCAGATCGGCGCAATGCCGTCACCTCGATCTCGATCTTCATCTCCGGCTTGTTCAGACCGCAAACGATCATCGTGGCGGCGGGACGGATGTCGCCGAACGCCTCGCCCAGGATGGGAAAGACGCGATCGACATAGGCCGCGTCGGTGACGTAGTAATGCGCTCGCACCACGTCCTCCAGCGCGAAACCGCCTTCCTGCAACGCTTGCGATATGGTCGACAGGCAGTTGCGGGTCTGATCCTCGACGCTGTCGGGCATCGTCATGGTCGCGTAATCATAACCCGTCGTTCCCGACACGAAGCACCAGTCGCCTTGAACCACCGCACGGCTGTATCCCGCGGTTCTTTCGAACGGTGAGCCGGTCGAAATCAGTCGGCGCATGAATGCCGGCCTTTGACAAGAACGACGGGTTTCACGAGGTCAGCTTCATGCCCAGGGCCGCTGCTGGCTGCGGGCCTTTTCGAAACTGTCGATCGCCGGTGCCTTCTCCATCGTCAGACCGATGTCGTCCAGCCCGTTGAGCAGGCAATGGCGCTTGAACCCGTCAAGATCGAACTTGACCACGCCGCCATCCGGTCCCCGGATCTCCTTGGCTTCCAGGTCGACGGATATGGTGGCGTTTGCGCCACGCTCGGCATCGTCCATGAGCTTGTCCAGGTCTTCCTGGCTCACGGTGATCGGCAGAATCCCGTTCTTGAAGCAGTTGTTGTAAAAGATGTCGGCGAAAGACGTGGAGATGACACAGCGGATGCCGAAATCGAGCAGTGCCCAGGGCGCATGCTCGCGGCTCGATCCGCAGCCGAAATTGTCGCCTGCAACCAGGATCTGGGCATTGCGATAGGCAGGCTTGTTGAGCACGAAGTCGGGATTTTCCGTCCCGTCCTCATTGTAGCGCATCTCCGCAAACAGGCCCGTGCCGAGACCAGTGCGCTTGATCGTCTTGAGGTAATCCTTCGGGATGATCATGTCGGTATCGACATTGACGATAGGCAGCGGTGCGGCGACGCCGGTGATTTTGGTGAATTTTTCCATGGTCTGCGGCCGTTCGAATGTTCCGGGATTGTCCTGGATACCCTTTACACAGAACGGGCCGGCGAATCAAAGGGGCAGCAGACGACAAAGATCTGCTGCCCCTGACTCGTCGCGGTCACTGCCGCTCAGGCGCGCGAAAGCGCCATGACGCCCGTTTCGGTTCCCGTCAGCCGGCGCGATCGTCCGTCGGCTCCGACAATCATGGTGATGCGCCGCCGCTCGGAGGAGAAAAGCTCCGAGGTGACCACGTCGACCGGTGGGTCGAAGGCGACGGTCACCCTCCACAGATCCGGCTTGATGGTCTCTTCCAGTCCGATCAGACGTCCCTGCGCGGGTTTTCCGTTGAACGTTCCGGCCACGCGTTCGCCGACGGCAAATGGCGCGCCTAGTCTGGTCTTGGCCGCTGTCGCCGCAAGGGTGTTCCAGTCGCGCGCGCCATGTTGACGGGCAACGATGTCGAGCGCTCTGGAATGGCTGAGGTTCAGTCCGTCCGCGGCGAGGGCCTCGCGCAGTCTTTTGGCATGTGTCTTGTAGTCCGCTGTCGCATGTGCGGTGGTCATCGTTTCACTCCGGATTCCGGACGGCTTGAAATCGCAACGGGAGCCCGCTTTGCCGTTTCGGCCGTCAAGAAGACAGGGAAACGATGTCTCGGGGAAGCTTCACCATGGCTCATCGCCGCGGGCGGCAGGGGCTTCCCGACCCGGAGCGCTCACATAGGTCGAACGAAGGCGTCAATCAAGAGCGGGTTGCGAGGCGTCCAGGCAATCGAGGAGTTGCCCTTCAGATCACGTTCAGTTCGCGATAGGGCCTCTTGTCGCGAATGCGCTCATAGCCGAACACCGAGCAATCTATGCTGCGGTACCCTCCGTGCACGATCAGTTCCGCCACCGCCTTGCCGACGGCGGGGGCCTGCTGCAGGCCGTGCCCGGAAAAGCCTGTTGCGAACAGGAAGTTGCCGACCTCGGGATGCCGACCGATGACGGCGTTCTGATCCAGCGAATTGTAATCGTAGTGACCGGCCCAGGCGCGCGTCGGCTTGATCGCCTCGAAGGCCGGTATGCGTTCAGCCAGAACTGGCCAGATGACCTCTTCGAAGAGGGGCCAGTCGGGATCGAAATCCTTCGGATCGGCCGGGCCGTCGGCTTCTTCGGATTCCGCTCCACCGGTGATGTAGACCGATCCTTCCGGACGCACATAGATGCCGGACGGATCGACGAGAAGCGGCATGTCGTCGAAACGTTCGCGAGCCTCGAAAACGAACACCGAGCGCTTGCGCGGTTCGACGGGCAGGTCGAGCCCTGCCATCGCAGCCACTCGTCCGGCATTGGGACCGGCTGCATTGACGATAATGCCTGCCTCGATCGCTTCGCCGTTGTCGAGGGTCACGGATGTCGCCTGCCCGCCCGTACGTCCGATCTCCACGGCCGATGCCGTGATCAGGTCGACCGGCATCCGCTTCAAGGCCTTCCGAAACAGCATCAAAAGCGCATGTGCGTCGAACCAACCTTCACCGCTTGCGCCGTATGCCCCTGCCGAAATCCCTTCCGTCGACAGCCAGGAAAACCGCTCGCTCAGGCTTTGCGGCGTTTCGAGAACGATGTCCGCCCCCTCGGACCGCTGCACGGCATGGTTGGCCTCGAGCACCGGAAGCCCGGCTTCTCCGGCGAGAATGAGGTAGCCCCTCTCGTGAAAGGCGATATCGGCCCCCTCGCCGAATTCCGTCTCGATGCGGCGGAACAGGCCGAGCGTGGCCCGCGAGAGCCGGATGTTCTCACGGATCGAGAATTGCTGGCGGATCGATGCGCAGGACAGGGTCGTCGAGGCGTGCTCGAAATGCGGATCGCGTTCAATCAGTGCGATCGATCCCGCGAACCCCTCCTTGACGAGAGACCAGGCGACCGCGCTGCCGACGATCGCCCCGCCAATGATGACAACATCGTAACGCGCCATGATCTGCCCCAAGCAACGCTCTTTGCTGGCGACCGAAGCAGGTTCCGATTCATCATGCAAGAGCCAAAGATGCCCCACGGTGCGGGTCTTGCCAGCCTTGGCGAAGCAGGCCATGAAGTCCTCATGGAACAGAGATCTCACCGTGCCCGACGCTCCGCCCTTTATGTTCCGGCCAGCAACGAGAAGGCTCTGGCAAAAACGGCGGCGCTGTCCTGCGATTGCATCATATTCGATCTCGAAGACGCCGTTGCACCCGCTGCCAAGAGCGAAGCGCGCACGCGCCTGAAGGCCCTTTTTGACGGCTCGCCTGCGACATCGGCGGAACGGATCATCCGCATCAATCCGCTTTCGGGTGAATGGGGCGTCGACGATGTTGCCGTGGCGATTGCCTGCAGGCCCGATGCAATCCTGCTGCCCAAGGTGGACGAGCCGCGCGACGTTGTGCGCCTCAACGAGGCTCTGGACGCGGGCGGTGCCGGTTCCGACCTGCGTGTATGGGCGATGATCGAGACCCCGCGCGGCGTGCTGAATGCCGGGTCGATCGCGGAACATGGACGCAAGCCCGGTGCGCGTCTTGCCTGCCTGGTGGCGGGGACGAACGACCTGGTCAAGGACACCGGCGTGAGCGCCACTCCGGACCGGCGCTATATCCTGCCCTGGCTGATGCAGGTCGTGCTTGCCGCGCGCGCCGGCGGCATCGACGTGCTCGACGGGGTGAGCAATGATTTTCGTGATCTGCAGGCCTTTGGAAGCGAGTGCGCACAAGGGGCCGCGATGGGATTCGACGGCAAGACCCTGATCCACCCGACGCAGATCGAGCCGGCCAATCTGGCCTTTTCGCCCACGCACGAGGCCGTTGCCGAGGCCGAGGCGATTGTTGCAGCCTTCGCGTTGCCGCAGAATTCCGGCAGAGGCGTCATCTCCATCGACGGCCGGATGGTCGAGCGCCTGCACCTGGAGCAGGCCCGGCGCCTTCTGGCGCGGCGCTAGAACATGTCCGGCTCGAACGGAACCGATATTTGGAATGCAGAACGCACATATTCAAAGTGATGGAGCGTCCCTTGTGCGTCCAAGAAGACGCGCGGCGCTCCAATCGACAAGCGGAAGAGGCACACCGCAATGAAGCTCTATCGATTTCTCACCGGGCCCGACGACGCGAACTTCTGCCACAAGGTGACGGCCGCTCTCAACTTGGGATGGCAGCTCTTCGGCACACCGACATATGCCTATGACGCAACGTCGGGATCGATGCGCTGCGGTCAGGCCGTCGTCAAGAATGTCGACGGGATCGAATACGAGCCGGACATGAATCTGGGTGACTATTAAGGGCCGCGAGCGTTCGAATCTACGCGCCTCGTACTGCACAACCGAGGTGTCGCCAAAAGTCTCTTCGCGATCGGCGATGGTGTCATCGTAGACGATTGCCGTTTCAAGCTGGCTGGATGTCAGGTCGTGGGGCAGGCACCCTATACATCGAAATGCAGGCCGCGCGGAGCCGCTTTCGCAGATTGGCCACGTCGACCGCCGCAATCACTCGACGCCTTCCTCGATGCGGTGCATGTCGTCGTCCGACAATCCGAAATGGTGACCCAGTTCATGAATGAGCACATGGGTTATGATCGCGCCCAGCGTTTCTTCATTCTCGGCCCAGTAGTCCAGTATGGCGCGGCGATAGAGCGTGATCCGGTTGGGGCCCTCGCCCGTCGCGGGATTCCAGCGTTCCGCGATGCCGCGTCCCTCGAACAGCCCCAGAAGATCAAACGGCGTTTCCAGCGACAGATCATCCATGATCTCTTCGGTGGGAAATTCCGCGATCTGGATCAGGACGTCGCCGGTGAGCGCACGGAAATCGTCCGGCAGGTGGGCGTAGGCCTCGATAGCGATCATCTCCAGTTCCTCCATCGAGGGCGAAAGCTGATCGTGCAGCGCGCGTGTCATGTAAATTCGAGCCATCCGCGCCATATAGCTCTTTAGCGCGCAGCTTTCGAGTGCCAAGCGCGCTGCCATGATCGACGGGACAGATTTTTGCGAGACGGTCACGCAGTACAACCACCATCGGCCCCGATCCGGGCTATCGCATTAATAATTGGCGTTGCGATGTCGTCCTTTTGTGCTAGCCCGTGTGTCCATGGCACACAAGAAGGCAAGCGACGTCGACAGATGGCTTTCGCGGCCCGATCCGGCAGCCAGCATCGTCCTGGTCTACGGACCGGATCGGGGCCTGGTGTCGGAACGGGCACGGCGTTTCGCGGCCGGCACGGGTCTCGATCTCGAAGATCCCTTTGCCGTCATACGTCTCGACGGCGGTGAGATTGAATCGGATGTCGGACGGCTGCACGACGAAGCCCTGATGGTACCGCTGTTTGGCGGCAAACGGCTGATATGGCTGCGCAATGCCGGAAGCCACAAGGGCCTTGCGGATGCCGTGAAGGTGCTGCTCGCGGCTCCACCCGACGACGCCTTCATCCTCATCGAAGCGGGTGATCTGAAGAAGGGCGCGGGTTTGCGCAGCGCTGTGGAGAATGCCCCAGCCGGCATGGCCCTGCCATGTTACGCCGACGACGGGCGAAGCCTCGAACAGCTCATGGAGACCGTCTTCGCCGATGCGGGACTGCAGATCACGGCTGACGCCAGGATGCTCCTGAAGGGTCTGCTCGGCGGCGACCGTCTGGCGATCCGGGGCGAACTGGACAAGCTGGTGCTCTATTGTCGGGGCCGTGGCCGGATCGAGGCGGAGGACGTCGCCGCCTGTTGCGGCGATATCGCCAGTGCTTCGGCGGATACCATCGTGGATGCCGCGCTGAGTGGCGACCTCGCGCGTATGGACGCACAGATGATCCGCTTCATATCCTCCGGAAGCCCGCCGTTTATGATCCTGTCGTCGTCCATGCGTCAGTTCCAGACGCTTTCGGTCATGCGGCATGCGGTAGAAAACGACAGGCGACCGATCGCCACCGTGATCGCCTCGGCGCGGCCGCCGATCTTTTTCGCACGTCGTCCAATCATGGAGCGGGCACTTCAGACCTGGAACAGCGCTGCGATTGCGTCTGCCCTCGACAGGTTGCAATCTGCCGTTCTGCTCACCCGCAAGAGACCGGATCTGACAGTCGAAACGGTGCGGCAAACAATGATCGCACTGACTGTTATCGCAAAGCGACAGCCGGCTAAATTAACCGGCTAATATTCACGCCTGCAATCTGCGGCAGAGCTCATCGAGCTGATCGAGCGTCTTGTAGCTGATACGCAGTTCGCCACCCTTCTCGCGATGATTGATGGCCACATTCAAACCCGTGACATCGGTCAGCAGCTTCTCGAGCGCCAGCGTGTCCGCATCCTTCGGCGGCGCGGGTGCGCGCTCGGCCTTGGCCGGCCGCTGTGCCGACTGGGCCAGCGCCTCGGCCTGGCGAACCGAAAGTCCGTCGCGGATGATGCGCTGGGCCAGTTCCTCTGGATGCTCGGCGGTGACCAGCGTACGCGCATGGCCAGCCGACAAGGCCCCATCCACCAGCATGGTTCGGATTTCATCGGACAGCTTGAGCAGGCGTAGCGTGTTGGCGACATGGCTGCGGCTCTTTCCGATTACCTGTGCGAGATCGGACTGGCTGTACTGATGCTCATCCATCAGCTTCTGATATCCAGCCGCCTCCTCGATCGGATTGAGATCCGCGCGCTGTACGTTCTCGATGATGGCAAGTTCGAGAGCCACGCGGTCGTCGACCTCTCGAATGATGACCGGCACCTGGGTCAGGCCCGCCCGCTGGGCGGCCCGCCAGCGTCGTTCGCCGGCGATGATTTCGTAACGGCCTGATCCCGCTGGACGAACCACGACCGGCTGGACGATGCCGTGCTCGCGGATGGACTGCGAGAGATCTGCGAGTTCCGCCTCGGCGAAGCTGCGCCGGGGATTGCGCGGATTGGGCGTGATGAACTCGATCGGAACCGTTCCGTCGGCGTGAGCCATCGCCTGGCGCGGTTCGGCGGCCGGCTTGTCCATTTCACCGATCAAGGCAGCAAGGCCGCGCCCCAATCTCTTTCTCGACTGATCGTCATTCATTGCCTGGTCTGCCCATGTCGTTACGCAGGTGAATTGAAATCTTCATCAGGCTGCCCGCATCTGCCGCTCGCGGCGGATGACCTCCGACGCGAGTTGCAGATAGGCCTGACTGCCCGAACACCGCAGGTCGTAGAGGATTGCCGGCTTGCCGTAGGATGGCGCCTCCGAGACACGCACGTTGCGCGGGATGATGGTCTGGTAGACCATGTCGCCCATGTGCTGGCGAACATCGTCCACGACCTGATTGGCAAGATTGTTGCGCCCGTCGAACATCGTCAGAACGATGCCCTGGATGTCGAGATCGGGATTGACGGAGTGACGGACCTGATCGACCGTTTCCAGAAGCTGGCTCAGTCCTTCGAGCGCGAAGAACTCGCACTGAAGAGGCACGAGCACCGAATCGGCCGCCGCCATGGCATTGACCGTGAGCAGATTGAGCGACGGAGGACAATCGATCAGCACGTAGGAATAGGCACCCGACTGCTCTTCCGGTCCACGCAATGCCTGCCGCAAACGTCTGGCGCGGTCAGGTGCGGAAGCGATCTCCATCTCGACACCGAGAAGATCAAGCGTCGATGGCACGATGGAGAGTTCTGGCACGGCGGTTTCCATCGCTGCTTCGGCGATGCTGAAATTGCCAACTAGAACATCATACGAAGAACGGTGCCGCTGCTGTCGGTCGATGCCGAGCCCTGTGCTCGCATTGCCCTGCGGATCGAGATCGACGATCAGGACCTTCTCCCCGATCGCAGCCAGCGCGGTCGCCAGATTGATGGCCGTGGTGGTCTTTCCCACGCCGCCTTTCTGGTTCGCCACCGTAATGATGCGTGCATCCTTACCCATCGCTTGCCCGCTTTCCCAGCCGCCCAGATGATAAATCGTCATTCTTCTTCAGATTTCGAATATCAAGAATCACGCTGTCGCCATCGACGATGCTTCGATGTTTTACCAGATCGAGATTCCACGTGTCACGGACTTGTTCGATTTCTGCGGCGTAATCCCGTCCTTTGTGAAACAAGGCGCGGCTTCCAGCGGCAAACCATGGCTCCGTCATATCGATAAGCAAGCCCAGAGAGGCCAGGGCGCGCGCGGTGATGATCTCGGGCGCCTCGCAGGAGGCGACGACATCCTCGATTCGCCGTGCATCGACGCGCGCCCGGCTCACGCCGAGATCCGCCAATGCCGTGCGCAGAAATGCGGCCTTCTTCTGATTGCTCTCGACAAGTCGGATTGCCCCCTGCCCACGACCGTCGAGCAGGACCGCCAGAACGATCCCGGGGAATCCGCCGCCCGACCCGAGGTCAATCCAGTCCTTCGCCTCCGGTGCCAGTCGCAACAGCTGGGCGCTATCGACAATGTGGCGTCGCCACACATCGTTCAGGGTCGACGGCGCTGCCAGATTGATTCTGCGGGTCCATTTGAGGAATAGCGCCTCGAACCGCTTCAAACGATCATAGGTTTCACGTGAAACGCGCCCGTCGACGGCCGTTTCGAGAAGAGTCCAATCGCGATCGGTCACGCCACATCCTGCTCATGCGAGGACTGATAGGTACGCAGGTAAGCCACGACAATGGCCATTGCAGCAGGCGTCATTCCATCGATGCGATTGGCTTCGGCCACGGTACCTGGGCGCCGAACCCGCAGCTTCTCCTTCAACTCGTTGGAGAGCCCAGGAACGCCGGAAAAGTCGACGCCGTCGGGAATGCGCCGGCCTTCCTCCCGCTGCATCTGGGCGATGTCATATCTTTGGCGATCGAGATAGACGGCGTACTGGGCTTCGGTCTCGAGTGCTTCGCCGATCTTGTCATCGATAGAATGCAGCTCCGGCCATATGGCAGCCAGTCGTTGGAGATTGGTGTCAGGGTGTGCCAGGAGCTCGTAGGCGGACCGTCGGACGCCGTCCCTGTTGAGGTGCAATCCGTGACGTGCGGCCTCATTCGGCGTCACGTTGAGAGAGCCAACCAACGCCCTCGCCCGGTCGATCTGCGTCTGCTTCTCTTGATACACCCTGGCCCGCGTCGACGAAACGATCCCCAATTCAATGCCCCGCGGCGTCAAGCGGCTGTCCGCATTGTCGGCCCGCAGCGTGAGACGGAACTCCGCCCTTGAAGTGAACATCCGATAAGGCTCGCTGATGCCGCGCGTCACAAGATCGTCTATCATCACACCGATATAGGATTCGCTGCGGCTGAAGTTGATCGGGTCCAGTTGTCCAGCCTTGCGGGCCGCATTCAACCCGGCGACGATCCCCTGAGCGGCGGCTTCCTCGTACCCTGTCGTACCATTGATCTGACCCGCCAGGAAAAGGCCAGCGATGCGCCGTGTTTCCAAGCTGGATCGCAGTTCGCGCGGATCGACATGATCATACTCGATGGCGTAGCCCGGCTGCAGGATCGTCACGCCTTCAAGTCCGGCAATCGAATCGATGATCTCCCTTTGCACATCCTCCGGCAAGGATGTCGAAATCCCGTTGGGATAGACCGTATCGTCATCGAGACCTTCAGGCTCCAGAAATATCTGATGCCCATCGCGGTCCCCGAACTTGACCACCTTGTCCTCGATCGAGGGGCAGTAGCGCGGTCCGCGGCCCTCGATGGAGCCGCCGTACATGGCCGAGCGATGAAGATTATCGCGGATAATGCGGTGCGTTCGTTCACTCGTCCTGGTGATCCCACATTCGATCTGCGGCGTCGTAATCCGCTCTGTAAGAAAGGAAAACGGAACCGGATCATCGTCTGCGGCCTGCATGTCGAGCGCCGACCAGTCGATCGTGCGACCATCCAGGCGTGGTGGAGTCCCTGTCTTCAGGCGCCCAACGGCAAGGCCGGCATCGCGGAGAGTTTTTGAAAGCCCCACCGACGCCTTTTCGTTCATCCGCCCGGCCGGAAACCGCCGCTCGCCAATATGGATCATCCCACCCAGAAACGTGCCGGTGGTCAGGACGACCGCCCCACAGGACAAGACCTGACCGTCGGCCAGCGTCACGCCATGGACAACGCCCGAGTCCATGTTGATGTCGAGCACTTCGCCTTCGACCACGGTCAGGTTCGGCTGTGCCGCGATCTCCTCCTGCATGGCGCTCCTGTAGAGCTTTCGATCGGCCTGCGTCCGGGGTCCTCGCACGGCTGGGCCCTTGCGCCTGTTGAGCAACCGGAACTGTATGCCGGCACGATCGGCCACACGGCCCATGAGTCCGTCGAGCGCGTCAACTTCGCGTACCAGATGCCCCTTGCCGAGGCCGCCGATGGCTGGATTGCACGACATGACGCCGATCGTGTCGGCTTTCAGCGTCACGAGTGCTGTCCGTGCCCCGGCGCGCGCTGCGACTGCCGCCGCTTCGCAACCGCCGTGTCCGCCGCCGATGACGACCACGTCATAGCGCTGAGCCATTCTTGTCTCCAATCTCTGCAATTGACGTGTGATGGTCCCAGGCTGGCGCAGTGTCAAGAACGGAACGCCATCCACAGAAAAGTTTCACGTGAAACAGGGTCTGTCGAATGAGCACGGGCTGTTTCACGTGAATCCATCCTTCGGCACGCCATCTCGTCCTGTTTCACGTGAATCCGATCGCACTGCGGCGTCCCGATCCTGTTTCACGTGAATCACTTGCCGATGCAGAATCGTCCAAAAATCTCCCCGAGTACTTCCTCGACGTCGATGGAACCCGTAATCCGCCCAAGAGACACACCGGCAAGCCGCAGTCCTTCGGCACGCAGCTCCAACGCCTGATTGGATATCAGCGCGCGCTCGAGTTCCCGCAGGCAATGTCGAAGAAGATCGACCTGCCGTTTCGTCGACGGCAAGGCGTCCCCCAAATGGCTGCCCTCCCGCTCGACCCTGCGTGCGAGGAGTGTGATAAGATCCGCCATGCCTTCACCTGTTTCCGCAGACAGGACCAGGTCGTACGATGAACGATACCGCTCTACATTTGCAGAATCGTACTTGTCGGCTTTGGTCCCTACTCTCAGGCAATCACGAAATGTCGCGAATGGTACAACGGGAGCTTCCCCGACTTCGCTTGCGAGAAGAACCAGATCAGCCTGTTGCGCTGTCTGCAATGCGCGTTCGATGCCAATCTGTTCGATCTTTCCTGCCTCATCCCGGATACCTGCCGTATCCGACAGGATCACCTTGTACCCCCCTAGATCGAGGTTGACCGTCAGGATGTCCCGCGTGGTCCCCGGCTCGTCCGTGACGATGGCCACATCCCTTCTCGCCAGAGCGTTGAGCAAGGTCGACTTGCCGACATTGGGCGCCCCGAGGATGGCAACCTTGTATCCCTCACGTAGAATTTCCGCGTGATGAGACCCTTCGATGTGTTCAGACAGCTCACCGGCCAGGGCCCCAATATCGCGCCACACCTCCTTGGCCACCGACCCGGGAACGTCGCCTTCGTCCGAGAAGTCGAGTTCGGCCTCGATCATTGCACGGGCCTGAAGGATGCGCCGACGCCAACCGTCATAGAGGCGTCCCTGCCGCCCGGACGCGTTTTCCACCGCCAGGCGCCGCTGGCTTTCCGTCTCGGATTCAATCAGGTCGGCAAGGGCTTCTGCGCCTGTCAGATCCATCTTTCCGTGAAGATAAGCGCGCCGGGTGAATTCACCGGCTTCCGCATGACGAAGGCCTTCCATCCGGCTTAGCGCATCGAGAACCGCCGACACCACGGCCCGCCCCCCGTGAAGATGCAACTCCGCACAATCCTCCCCCGTAAAGCTGCCCGGGCCAGGAAAAGACACGACCATGCAACGGTCGATGATTTCGCCATCTTTGTTCCTGAGGTCGGCACGGCGCAACTGCCGCGCCGGCGGCGTTCCTCCGGCAAGCTGCTGCATCGCCTCGCGACAGTGAGGACCCGATATGCGGACAATCGCAATCCCGGCCGGTACACGTCCGCTCGAGAGAGCGTATATTGTGTCGCCGAATAGTGTTTGCCCGCTCACACCAACCACCCTATCTTGCCCTTCAAGAGACTGGACCGACATGGTGCTCCCTCCAAGAAATCTGCTCGACGGGGCGGCCAGCCCCTATCTTCGCCAGCACGCCGACAACCCGGTCCATTGGCGCCAATGGTCCACTGAGGCGCTGGCAGAGGCACAGGACCTCGACCGCCCCATTCTGCTTTCCGTCGGCTATTCTGCCTGCCATTGGTGCCATGTCATGGCGCACGAATGTTTTGAAGATGACGCCGTGGCGGCGGTGATGAACCGTCTCTTCGTCAATATCAAGGTAGATCGCGAAGAACGCCCGGACATCGATCAAATCTATATGGCTGCGCTGACGGCAACGGGCGAGCAGGGCGGCTGGCCGCTGACAATGTTCCTGACGCCGACTGGTCAGCCATTCTGGGGTGGAACCTATTTTCCGAAGCGGTCTCGGTACGGCCGGCCGGGTTTTTTGGATGTCATGAACGCAATCGACACGGCCTGGAAGGAAAAGCGCGACGCAATCCAGCATGACGCGCACGGAATATCCTCCCATGTCGCTTCCCGCCTCGCAACGACCACGGAAGGCGTTCCCCTGGACGAGAATGTGCTCGGTCGGGTCTGCGAAACCATCGAGTCGATGATCGACCCGGTACACGGCGGATTGAAGGGTGCGCCGAAGTTCCCCAATGCGCCGTTCATGAATGCCCTTTGGTTGAATTGGATTGCGCATGGAAACGCTGCGCACCGCGACGCCTGCTTGCTCAGTCTGGACAAGATGCTGGACGGAGGCATCTACGATCATATCGGCGGCGGACTATGCCGCTATTCGACGGATGCGGAATGGATGGTGCCGCATTTCGAAAAGATGCTCTACGACAACGCGCTTCTCCTGCGGGCTGCCTGCCAGGCATTTGGCGAGGTTGGCAGCCCGCAGCTCCAGCGGCGTATCGACCAAACCGTGGGATGGCTGCTGCGCGAGATGACCGTCGATGGCGCCTTTGCTTCCAGTCTGGATGCAGACAGTGATGGCGAAGAGGGCAAGTTCTACGTCTGGACCCGCGATGAGATCGAAGCAGTTCTGGGAGCCGAAGCCGAGCTTTTTCTGCGCTACTACGGCCTCGGAAGCTCTCCGCACTGGGAAGGCAATCCAGTCCTTTATCGTAAGGGCGAATTTGAGCCGGCGGTGGATGAACGACACAGGCTCGACGAGGTGTGTCTGCGCTTGCGTGCTTCACGTGAAACACGCTTGCATCCGGGACGCGACGACAAGATCCTGACCGACTGGAACGGGCTGATGATCCGCGCCCTGGCCGAGGCCGGGCGCCAGTTTGACCGGCCCGATTGGATTGCGGCGGCCGAACGCGCATTCTCCGCCATCATGGCGAGCCGCTCAGATGACGGCCATCTGCCCCACAGCACTCTCGGCCAGACGAAGCAGTTTCCCGCCATGTCGAGCGACTATGCTTCGATGATCAACGCAGCCATCTCGCTCCATGAAGCGACCGGCAGCACCGCTTATCGGGACACGGCCGTCGCGCTCGACCGGATACTTGACAGCCAGTACGGCGATGGCGCCGGTGGGCACCATCTCACGGACGCCGATGCCAGCGACGCTCCCATGCGCATTCGTGGCGACATTGACGATGCCGTGCCCTCGCCGACGGCACAGATCATCGAGGCCAAGGTGCGTCTCGCGACTGTCATGGGATCATTCGAAATGCAGGATGCTGCGGTGCGCGCGGCAGAACTCGCTCTCGGCCGGACCGCCCATCAATCCTATGGCCAGATCGGTGTCATTGCCGCCAGCGCGCTGGCTGCCGACCCGCACAAGCTGGTTGTCGTCGGAAACGATGTCAGTGACTTCACTACAGCCATGAAACGTCGTCCCGATCCGAGGCGCATCGACATCGTCTGCAATGCAGCCGACACCGCCCGCGCCAATCTGCCGTCAGGAATGGTCCCTATTGGAGACCGCGCGGCCGCCTATTACTGCCGTGGCCAGAGCTGCATGGCGCCCATCACGGACCCCGCCGAGCTGGAAAATGTCCTCGCCCGACGCGGTCGCTGATTGAGCGTCAGGTGTTCATCGAATCGAAGAACTCGCCGTTGCTCTTCGTCTGCTTGAGCTTGTCGATGAGAAATTCGATCGCATCGGTCGTACCCATTGGCGAGAGGATCCGGCGCAGGACGAATATCTTCTGAAGATCCTGACGCGGGATGAGCAGGTCTTCCTTGCGCGTGCCGGACTTGAGGATGTCCATGGCCGGGAAGATGCGCTTGTCGGCGACCTTACGGTCAAGCACGATTTCCGAATTGCCCGTGCCCTTGAATTCTTCGAAGATCACTTCGTCCATGCGGCTGCCCGTATCGATCAGCGCCGTCGCGATGATGGTCAGCGACCCGCCTTCCTCGATGTTGCGCGCCGCGCCGAAGAAGCGCTTCGGGCGCTGCAGGGCATTGGCATCGACACCGCCGGTCAACACCTTGCCCGAGGAGGGCACGACAGTGTTGTAGGCGCGGCCGAGGCGGGTAATGGAATCGAGCAGGATCACGACATCGCGACCATGTTCCACGAGCCGCTTGGCCTTCTCGATGACGATCTCCGCGACCTGAACGTGGCGTGCGGCCGGTTCGTCGAACGTCGACGAAACCACCTCGCCGTTCACCGAACGCTGCATGTCCGTCACTTCTTCCGGACGCTCGTCGATCAGCAGAACGATGAGGAAACATTCCGGATGATTTGTCGTGATGGAATGGGCGATGTTCTGCAGCAACACCGTCTTGCCGGTCCGCGGCGGCGCGACGATCAGGCCACGCTGGCCCTTGCCGAGCGGCGCCACCAGATCGATCACGCGCGACGATATATCCTTCGTCGTCGGGTTCTCGATTTCCATCTTCAGCCGCTCATTGGGATAGAGCGGCGTCAGATTGTCGAAATGGATCTTGTGACGGATCTTCTCGGGATCCTCGAAATTGATCGTATTGACCTTGAGCAGGGCAAAATAGCGCTCGCCCTCTTTCGGGCTGCGGATCGGACCTTCGACCGTATCGCCGGTCTTAAGGGAGAAACGCCTGATCTGCGAGGGCGAGATGTAGATATCGTCCGGCCCCGGAAGATAATTCGCATTGGCCGAGCGCAGGAAGCCGAAGCCGTCCTGCAGCACCTCCACGACGCCTTCCCCGATGATCTCCACTTCCTGCAGCGCCAGCTTCTTGAGGATGGCGAACATCAGCTCCTGCTTGCGCATGACGCTGGCGTTCTCCACCTCGAGCGATTCGGCAAAAGCGATCAGATCGGTGGGCTTCTTGTTCTTAAGATCCTGGAGTTTCATTTCCTGCATGATGAGGACTCTGTTGTAGCGGAAAGGGCAGCTTGGTCGGCATATGCCGGCAGCGAAAGTGGGGAAAGAAAATGGCTGCGCTGTAAAAGGAAGGAAGACTCGCCTTGTATCCTTGCTGCAAGCAAAGTGCAAGACGGCTTTTCAATACATCAGAACGGTTTGACGATGACCAGCACCACGATCGCGATCATCAGAACCGTGGGAACCTCGTTCATGAAGCGCCAATGACGGACGCTTCGGGTGTTGCGATCCTCGGCGAACCTGCGCACGGCGCCCGCATAGTAGCCATGGACGCCCGAGAGAAGGACCACCAGCGCGATCTTGCCGTGCAGCCATCCCCCTGCAAATCCGAACCCGCGCCATGCCAGCCAGAGACCGAAAGTCCATGTCGCGATCATCGCCGGATTGATGATTGCGCGAAGCAGGCGCCGCTCCATGACCTTGAACGTCTCGGACTGTGCCGACCCCGGCTGCGACTGCGCGTGATAGATGAAGAGACGGGGAAGATAGAGCATTCCCGCCATCCAGGAGATCACCGCGATCACATGAATGGCCTTCGCCCAGAGATAGTATTCCGGTGGCAGGAATGCAAACAGGGCGGCCGCCAGAACCACCAGGACAACGATGCTGATGACGGCCCGCAGACCGGGCCGATGCTTGGTGGAGCGGCGATCGGCAGCGCTGTTCATCGGCTCGCGGCGCCCCTGACGCGCGCAATCATCGCCTCGACATGTTCGACCGGCGTAGCCGGCGTGATGCCATGCCCCAGATTGAAGATGAAGGGCCCGCTCCCAAGTCGTTCGAGAATCCTGTCCACGCCCTCCTCGAGCGCACGCCCTCCTGCCGCCAGCCGCAGAGGATCGAGATTGCCCTGAACCGGACCTTGTTGCTGCAGTTCGGCAGCCTGCTCCATGGGCACTGTCCAATCAAGCCCGAGGGCAGTAACGCCAGTCCGCTCGCGATAGTTGGCCAACAGGCTGTTGGCTCCCTTCGGAAAGCCGATGATCGGCACAAGCGGATGAACCTGCCGCACCGCCGCGACGATGCGTGCGACGGGACGCACGCAAAACTGCGCGAAACAATCCTCATCGAGGACACCGGACCAGGAATCGAAAATCTGGACGACTTCAGCCCCGGCATCGATCTGCCGGATCAGATACTCGGCCGACACGTCTGCCAGCCGCTGCAGGAGCGCTTCGAACGCAGCCGGTTCACGATAGGCGAAGAGTCGCGCAGGCGCCTGGTCGGGCGTTCCATGCCCGGCGATCATGTAGGTCGCCAGCGTCCATGGCGCCCCGCAAAAGCCGATCAGCGTCGTCTCGTCCGGCAGGGTTCTTCTCAACCTCTGAACGGTTTCGTAGACTGGTTCCAGATGTGCATGAAAGTGCTTTGCATCCAGCTTGGAGATCTCTCCCGGCGTCAGCGGAGCGAGGATCGGTCCGCGACCTTCTTCAAAGCGCAGGTCGCGTCCAAGCGCGTGTGGCACCACAAGGATATCGGAAAACAGGATCGCCGCGTCAAAGTTGAACCGCCGGATCGGCTGCAAAGTGACTTCCATGGCGAGCTCGGGATTGTAGCAAAGATCCAGAAAGCTGCCGGCTTTCGCCCGCGTGGCTCGGTACTCCGCCAGGTAGCGCCCTGCCTGACGCATCATCCAGATGGGAGGGGGAGACAATGTCTCGCCACCAAGGGCTCTCATCATTGCCTTTTCGCTCATGAGATCGAAGCCTTTCCCAGCCGGAACTCCCTATTAAAGGGATTCTTATAGAGACATTTACTGATTCTTAGACTCTGTCAGAATCGGGAATAGCCGATTTTCCAGATATTGCAGCGAAACCGATCGTCGCAGGTTGGATGGGGAGACATGCAGCGAGCCTTGTGAACAGCGGGGGAAATACAAAAAATAATATATATTTCAATGGCTTGAACGTATCGGCATGTGAAGGTCTCTGCACATGATCGTGAACAGCGCATGTTATCCCGGATGTCTTCAACATGGGCGGATCGAATTCACATGCGGTACAATTGTGGACAAGTGACGCTCTGATACAGTCGCTGGCCGGCGTACCGCCGAATGAGGTACTTCAATCCACATCTCTCAACAGGACGCCGGGACAGGCTGTGCAGAAACATCAGAACTTCTTTCATCTCCATCTGATTTCCGATGCGACGGGCGAGACATTGCTGGCGGCAGGCCGGGCCGCATCTGCGCAATACAAGGATGCGCGGGCCATCGAGCACATCTATCCGCTCATCCGCACCGAAAGGCAGCTAGCGGCGGTGCTGGACGAGATCGACAATGAACCGGGCATCGTCCTCTATACGGTGGTCGACCAGCATCTGGCGGCGCTGATCGACGAGAAATGCGCGGCGATGGGATTGCCCTGCGTGTCGGTGCTGGAGCCGGTGTTGACAGTGTTCCAGTCCTACCTGGGCACGCCCGCGGGGCGTAGGGTTGGAGCGCAGCATGCGCTCGATGCGGATTACTTCCGCCGCATCGATGCGCTGAACTTCACAATGGAGCATGATGACGGGCAACTGCCGAGCGACATCGAGGAGGCCGACGTTGTCCTGGTGGGGATTTCACGCACCTCCAAGACGCCGACGAGCATCTATCTGGCCAACCGCGGCATAAAGACGGCGAATGTTCCTGTGGTTCTGGGCGTCCCGGTACCCGATGTCCTGTTTTCCGCTCGAAGGCCGCTGATCGTCGGTCTGGTGGCGTCTGCGGAACGGATTTCTCAAATCCGGCAGAATCGGCTTCTTGGCACCAGCAGCAATCCCTTTGACGCGGACTCCTATACAAACCGCAGCACCATTGCCGAGGAACTCGCCTATGCGAGGCAGATTTGCGGGCGCAACGGCTGGCCGGTCATCGACGTAACGCGACGTTCGATCGAGGAAACGGCCGCCGCCATCCTGGCGCTGCGCGGTCGCACTCGTTGATTTGCGGACAATGTCTCGAACAGACGATTCCACCGGCCTGTAAAATGGTATACCGCATGGCTGGCATACCGTAGCGAACAGTGGAGGGTGCAAAGATGACGCAAGAACTGATCCTGGCGTCGCAAAGCCCGTTCCGGCGGGCCCTGCTTGAAAATGCCGGGCTGGAATTCGAGGCACGCGCGCCGGACATCGACGAACGTGCCGCCGAACAGCCGATGCTGTCGGCCGGTGTCGGCCCCGAAGACATCGCCCTGGTCCTTGCCGAGGCCAAGGCCGTTGCCGTCAGCCAGATGGACCCCGAAGCCCTCGTTATCGGATCGGACCAGACATTGTCGCTTGGCGATGCCGTCCTGCACAAGGTCAAGGACATGGAAGGCGCGCGCAAGCGGCTCCTGCAACTGTCGGGCAAGACGCACCATCTCAACAGCGCCGTGGTCCTCGCCAAAGGTGGCGAAGCCGTCTGGAAGCACGTCGAGGTTGCCACAATGACCATGCGGCATCTCGATCCCGCATTCATCGGACGTCACCTCGCACGGGTGGGAGATCGGGTTCTATCCAGCGTTGGCGCGTACCAGATCGAAGGCGAAGGCATACAACTCTTTGAGGCCGTGGAAGGTGATTATTTCACCATTGTCGGCCTGCCGCTGTTGCCTCTCCTGGCCAAGTTGCGGGAGTTGAATGCAATCGATGGCTGAGCCGATCAGGAAGGCATTCGTGTGCGGACATCCGGTCGGCCATTCGCGCTCGCCGGTCATCCATGGGCACTGGCTGGAGTCTTACGCCATTCCCGGTGGCTACGAAAAGATGGATGTCGCACCGGCTGCGTTCGCCGACTTTATCGCCAACATGCAACGCAATGGCTTCTGCGGCGGCAATGTCACCATCCCGCACAAGGAAGCGGCCTTTCGCTTGGCCCAATATCGTGACGACGCAGCCGAGCAGATCGGGGCGGTCAATACATTGTGGCTGGAAGGCGACCGCTTGTGCGGAACGAATACCGATTGGGAAGGGTTTGCGGGCAACCTCGATGCCGAGGCTCCCAGCTGGGACAATGGCGAAACGGCGGTCATTCTCGGTGCGGGCGGCGCTGCGCGGGCACTCGTCTATGCCCTCATCAAGCGCGGGTTCGGCCAGGTGCGGATCGTCAACCGCACATTTTCCCGCGCCGAGGAAATGGCGCGCCATTTCGGTCCGTCCGTGTGGGCGCATTCCTGGCAGTCGCTGCCGGACCTGCTCGGTGACTGCGATCTGCTGGTGAATTCGACCTCGCTTGGCATGGCCGGCGACGAGACCCCCGCACCGGACCTGACCGCGTTGCCCGACCATGCCGTTGTGACGGACATCGTCTATGTGCCCCTCGATACGCCGCTTCTTCGGGCCGCGCGGGCCCGGGGGCTCAGAGCCGTCGACGGGCTCGGCATGCTGCTCCATCAGGCTGTGCCGGGATTCGAGCGCTGGTTTGGTGTACGCCCGCAAGTCACGAAGCAGTTGCGCGACCTCGTGATCGCTGACATGGAGGCCAGACCTTGATCAAACTCGGGCTGACCGGCTCGATCGGCATGGGAAAATCCGCCACCGCGCAAATGTTCGCCGAATTCGGCGTACCCGTGCATGATGCCGACAAGACCGTGCATGAGCTCTATCGCGGAAAGGCCGCCCCGCTCATAGAGCGGGCGTTCCCCGGCACGGTGGAAAATGGCGAAGTCGATCGCACGAAGCTGTCGGCCGCCGTCATCGGCGATTCCGAAAGGCTCGCCCGCCTGGAATCCATCGTTCATCCGCTGGTCCAGGAGGCTGAACGCGCCTTCGTCCGGGAACACGAACGGCGCGGTACGCCTCTCCTCGTCTTGGATATTCCGTTGCTCTTCGAGGTCAAGGCGACCGACAGGGTGGACCGGGTGCTCGTCGTATCGGCGCCGGAAGCTGTGCAAAGAGAGCGGGTTCTGGCCCGCCCCGGCATGACTGTCGAGAAACTCGATGCGATACTGGCGAAACAGGTGCCGGACGCCGAGAAGCGTCGTCGTGCCGACTTCATCATCGACACGAGCCTCGGGTTTGATCATGCACGCCAGGCGGTTGCCGATGTGATCGATGAGCTGACAGGCAACAGGCCGCAAACGCCTTGATGGTGCGGGCAGCGGAACAGGAATTGCGAACGGATGCGGGAAATCATCTTCGACACCGAAACGACGGGTCTTGATTCACGCGAGGATCGGATCATCGAGATCGGGGGGATCGAACTGGTCAACCGCTTCCCGACCGGGCGCAGTTTCCACGAATATATCAACCCTGCAGGCCGCGACATTCACCCGGATGCCCAGGCGGTGCATGGCATCAGCATGGCTGATCTGGACGGAAAACCGGTCTTTGCCGAAATCGCCCCGGTGTTCCTAGAATTCATAGACGGCGCAAAGCTGGTTGCCCACAACGCCGGCTTCGACATGGGCTTCATCAATCAGGAGCTTGCACGCATCGGCATGGATCAGGTGCCCGCTGATCGTGTCGTGGATACCTTGCAGATCGCCAAGCGCAAGCATCCCATGGGGCCGAATTCGCTTGATGCGCTATGCCGCCGCTACGGCATCGACAACAGCCGTCGGACCAAGCACGGCGCCTTGCTCGATTCCGAACTTCTGGCCGAAGTCTATATCGAACTCGTGGGTGGGAAGCAGGCCGCGCTCGGGCTTGAGGTGGCGGTTCAGTCGAGCGGATCCGACACCACGATCGAGGCTGCAGTCACGATCGCGCCGCGCCCACGTCCATTGCCGTCACGGTTGACACAAACGGAAATCGAAGCGCACGCGGCCATGGTCAGCGGTCTGGGAGACGAGGCGATCTGGCTGCGCGAGGAATTCGCTTCACGGCGCGTCTAGAGCGGTTCAGAGCTTGATTGAATCGCGAGGGATTCCGGTTTCGTTGATTTTGTGATTCAAGATGCTGGCTGGGAAGGAGGCCGGCATCTGATGACAGCACCTTTGTCCAATGATCTTCGTGAGCGTGTGGTCGGTG
>CAWZZC010000006.1:0-51868 GCA_963966365.1 Mesorhizobium sp.
CTCTCTTGATTTCTCCAACTCAAGGGCGAAACTCTCTGGCGCCAGCGGCGCCGCCGCCCTCGTTGGTGAGGCGTATATAGTCGCCACCCAGCCAAACTGTCAACTCACCAATCAAACTTTTTTGCACTTTTTACGACAGGCGATTTTCCGGTCCGCGCCGGGGACCTCGGCGCGATCCAGCCCTCTATAAGGATACGCGCGCGCGTGCGTGGATGAGGGCTGTGGACAACGGGCCAAGGCCCTATTGCGGCCACACTCAAAGCCGAAGGTCGTGGCCTGCGAATGGGGTTCGCGCCCGGCAAGGGTGACGTGAACCCACCTCGCGTTGACTTCATTCGCCGCGACAGGCAAAAGTCGTGGAAATTGAATTTGCAAGTATCGAACAGGGGGTCTGTCGAACAGCAGGTTTGGAGCATTCATCGAGGGGGCGACGCGCGTCTGCGCTCGTAACGATGACGGGGACAAACAATGCCGGGCCCGCGGTTCGGCACAATGATCTTGTCAATCCGTCCCGCCTCTCCCGCCGGCTGTCGACTTGCCGGCGCGCTTCACAAGCCCAACCTGACGTTCGGCAGCCGCAAGGTGCAGAAAGATATCGCCCTCGGCATGCAGGATCCGGCGCAGACCATATCGAGACTTGGCAACGAGCCGCCACTGGCGGCCGCTGGCCGCAATGGTCCCCCCGACCGTCGCGAGATCTCTGCCCGCTGGCTGTCAGGAACCTTCCTGACCGGGGTGACCTCCACCGTATTGATGGGCGTCGCCCTCTTCACCGCTCTTGACGGACGCGAACAACTCGCCACACCCCCGGAAATTGCTCAGATCGGAACGCTGGGGACAAAGACCGATGAGGCCCTCAAGGGTGCTCGGGTCGTCCTCACGCAGTCTGCTACGCGCGCCCGCGATCAAAAACGCATGGAAGTCTCGACCATGACGAGGGTCGGGGACCGCGACGTTGTGCGCACCATGCCGTTCGTCCATGTCAGGATGCCGCTTGCCGCCAGCCATTCGGTCAGCCGGAGCTATCCCGAGTTCAATCCCCTGGACATCTTCGCCGAGGACGGGGCCGTGGCCGCCGAACAGGCCACGACCGGCCTGATCTACGGCGCCAAGGTCGAAAGCGAGGTGAGCCTGCGCACGATCGATTTCCCGATGGATTCGGCAAGCTTTGACGAGAAGAGCGGCCTTTCGACCGCCGAAGTCGAAACCGTCGTGCGCAATACCGGCGCGATCCTGACCGACGGCGACATCCAGGTCGCCGCCCTTCATTATGTCGATCCGCAGCGCTTCGGCGAATCGCTTGCCACAACGACATTCTCCGCCTCCTATGGCGTGCGTATCGTGCAGGAGAACGTCTCGGTTGCCCGACGGGCGACGCTATCCGACCCCGCCCCCTCCTTCAGCGAGGAAATCCTGGCCGTACGCGCCGACAAGCCGATCATCGACGTCTTCGCCGATGCCGGCTTCTCCGGCGAGGAAAGCGAAGGCATGGCCGATGCCATCGAGCGGCTGCTCAACGCACCGGCGTTGAAGCCCGGCACGGTCCTGCGGCTGGGTATCGAATCGGTGCGTCAGGAAACGCGCATCATGCGGGCCAGCCTCTATGAGCGTGGCAACCATCTCTTCACGATCGCCCTCGACGACCGGCGGCAGTTCGTCCCGGCCAAGGAACCGGAGCCCAATCCGCAGGTCGCCGCGGCCTTTGACGATTCGGCGCCCGCAGTGCGGGTCCGCGGTGAACTGCCCCGGGTCTATGATGGAATCTACCGCGCCGCCTATTCCTATGGCCTGACATCGAAGATGACCAAGACGCTGACCAAGCTTTTGGCGGCCGACGTCGATTTCCAGTCGCGGCTGAACCCGACAGACAGTCTCGAGGCCTTCTTCTCGCAGCCCGACGACGACGACACGGCCACGAGCGATTCGGAACTGCTCTACGTCAAGGCGGCCTTCGGCGGCACGACCCGCACCTATTATCGCTTCACGACGAGCGACGGAGTGGTCGACTATTTCGATGAGGAAGGCCGCAGCGCCAGACAGTTCCTGTTGCGCAACCCCGTGCCCACCGGCCGGTTCCGGTCAGGCTTCGGCATGCGGCGGCATCCCATCCTTGGATATTCGCGGATGCACACCGGCGTCGATTGGTCGGCCCCGCGCGGCACCCCCATTCTGGCCGCCGGCAATGGAACAGTGGAAAAAGCCGGATGGGCAAGCGGCTACGGCCGGCAAACCCTCATTCGCCATGCCAACGGCTATGTGTCGTCGTACAATCACCAGAGCGCCATCGCCAAGGGCATCGCAGCAGGCGCCAAGGTGCGCCAGGGCCAGGTTATCGGCTATGTCGGTTCATCCGGATTGGCGACCGGTGCACATCTGCACTACGAACTGATCGTCAATGGAACCAAGGTCGATCCGATGCGCGTGCGCCTGCCCAACGGCCGGGTTCTGGAGGGCGACGATCTGATCGCCTTCAACGAAGAACGAAAGCGCATCGACGCGCTGCTGAGCGATGACAAGGTCGCTGCCCTGAAAGTCGCCAGCCGCTGAAGCAAGATTGCTTGCCGCCCCTGCCGAAATCCGCGAATCGTAAACCGCCACCCCGCGGGTTCTTGCGGGTCAAAGCGCAGATTATTCGAGAAACTCGACAATAACGCCCGGTTTCACCAGTCTTGCGAGTTCCTTCGCATCCCAATTGGTCAGACGCACGCAACCATGGCTGTTCGTCTTGCCGATCCGCGATGGATCGGGCGTTCCATGGATCCCGTATGTCGGCTTGGACAGCGCGATCCAGACCGAACCGACAGGTCCGTTGGGTCCCGGCGGAATGGTCAGGACGCGATCATTCTCACCCTGCTTGAAGTTGAGCTTGGGATTGTAGGTGTATTGCGGATCCAACGCGATGCGCGCCACGCTGTGCGTGCCCGTCGGGGACGGCGTGTCGCTGGAGCCGATTGTCGCCGGATAGGCCACCACAAGACGGCCGGTCTCGTCATAGCCGCGAACCTGCTTGCGCGCCTTGTCGGCAACGATATGGCTGACCTGGCCGGCCCGCGGCTTTCCCGGATTAACCACTTTGACCTGCTCGCCCGGCATGAATCGGGCCTCCGGGTTGAGCGACAGCAGATAGTCCTCATCCATATGGAAACGTTCGGCGAGCATCTCCGCGGTCGACGTGTACCCCAATCGCTCCAGCTTTGCCTTTTCGCCATAATCGCTCGGGATCGAGGCGACGAAGGGGCCGGCGGCATCCTCGGCCGTAATCGTGTAGGTGGTAAAGGGATCGCCGCCATTGGCCTGCAGCGCAGCCTCGACGGCCTCTTCGTCATCGGCGCGCAGCGATTGCCCCGTCAATTCCACATAGGCAGCCAGCGCCTTCTCGACATTGCTGCCCATCCGGCCATCGATGACGCCGGGTGACACGCCCGCCCGGTCGAGCAGAACCTGCAGGCGCGCCACGGCTTCGCTGCCGAGTAAGGGGCGTGCTTCGGGTTCATCGACGCCGCCGCCATAAGGTGCCGCTGCGGGCGGCTCCAGCGATCGCCGCTCGATGGAACCACGCCGCCCCGTCCATGGCTCCGGATAGGGATCGGACTCACCCCACTCCTCGCCGGGTGCGGGATAGACGCGTGCGTCTTCTTCGTAAGGGCGAGCGTATGGATCGTCCAGAAAACGCCCGTCCTCCGGCGGTTCGCGCAGGCCGAGCTGATATTCCCGGTATTTCCTGTAGCGCTCCAGGGCTGCCGGGTCCTGCCTCACGGCCTCCGTGCCGAGAAGGCCGGATTCACGCAAGCGCCGGCGCAGATCACGCATATCGTCGTCGTCACGGCGCGGCCGCTCGACGGCGATCACCTCGCCGGTATTCATGTCCACGACCAGCCGCCGCCCATGCTCATCATAATAGATGCCGACGTCCCGCGCCTGGGCAATCTGGACTGCGTTCTGATGGACCCGGACCGGGCCGGGTCGGGGCTGCGCACGACTTGCCGATGCATCGCCTGCATCGAAACCGATACCGGTCACGGCCAGCCCGGCGAGAAGAAGAAGTGAGCGTTCGATCATCCGAATTCGTCCGCAACCGCATTGCAGGCGCCACGGGCCACTCCCGCCGCGTCCGCTCGATTCGCCATATGGTGCGATCAATCAGATGAACGGGACATGAAGATGGCGGAGCGAATATCCGCAGGCATCATCCCTGGTTGAGGCCGAGTTCCCGTTGTCTAGCCTTTGTCAGGTTGAGGGAGGCGAGCCTGTGGCTCTCGCGCAGATAGTCTTGAAGAGACGTGTCGTCCATCGATGCGTCCGACATGCGCTGGATCCATTTCATGCCACGCGAGGCGAGATAGGGCGCGGGACGGAGACCCGGCTGTTCCTTCAGGATCTCATAGCCGAGATCGGAGCATTTGAAGGTGACGAACAGCGCCTCGCCGTTGTTCCAGCCGCCGATGGCGAACACCTTGCCGCCCACCTTCCACACATGCGCCCCACCCCACTGAACGACATGTGTCGCGTGAGGCAGAGCGGCGCAGAATGCATTGTATTCATCCAATGTCATGTCTGCGCCGCACCGCTTCTTGTCGATCAGGCTGCCGCTTCGGCCGTAGCTTCGTCGGTCGCCACCCCGCCACGCGAGCGGAACAGCAGGCGATCAGAACCGGCCGTGACGATAACCGTCGAACCGTCTCGGATTTCACCCTGCAGGATCTTCTCGGCCAGTGGATCCTGAAGTTCCTTCTGCATCACCCGCTTGAGCGGACGCGCACCATAGGCCGGGTCGTAGCCCCTGCCCGCCAGCCACTCGATCGCCGTCTCGTCGAGATCGAGCACGATCTTGCGGTCGGCCAGCAGCTTCTCCAGCCGCTGAAGCTGGATGCGGACGATCTCGCCCATGTCCTGCCGCCGCAGGCGGTGGAACAGGATGATCTCGTCGATGCGATTGAGGAACTCCGGTCGGAACGAGGCCTTGACGACATCCATCACCTCGTCACGCACCTTGTCGACATCCTCGCCCTCGCCCAGGTTAACGAGATAATCGGCTCCAAGATTGGAGGTCATGACGATCAGCGTGTTGCGGAAGTCGACCGTACGACCCTGTCCATCGGTCAGGCGTCCATCGTCGAGCACCTGCAGAAGCACGTTGAAGACGTCGGGATGCGCTTTCTCGACCTCGTCGAACAGGATCACCTGATAGGGCCGGCGCCGCACCGCCTCGGTCAGGACACCGCCCTCCTCATAGCCGACATAGCCGGGAGGAGCGCCGATCAGACGTGCCACGGAGTGCTTCTCCATAAACTCCGACATGTCGATCCGCACCATCGCGTTTTCGTCGTCGAAGAGGAAGTTGGCCAGCGCCTTGGTCAGCTCCGTCTTGCCCACGCCGGTGGGGCCGAGGAACATGAAAGAACCGATCGGACGATTGGGGTCCTGAAGTCCGGCCCGCGCTCTTCGCACGGCCTTGGACACCGCCTGAACCGCCTCGCCCTGGCCGACGACGCGCTTGGCGATCTCGTCTTCCATGCGCAGCAGCTTCTCGCGTTCGCCTTCAAGCATCTTGTCGACGGGAATGCCCGTCCAGCGCGAGACGACCTGCGCGATATTGTCGGGGGTCACGGTTTCCTGAACCATCGAGCCCTTGCTGTCGACGGCCTCGGCTTCCTTGAGCTGTTTTTCCAGTTCGGGAATGCGGCCGTAGGCAAGTTCACCGGCCTTTTGGAACTCACCCTTGCGCTGGGCGATGGCAAGCTCGTTGCGCGCATCGTCGAGCTGCTTCTTGAGGTCGGCGGCGAGCCCGAGCTTTTCCTTCTCGGCCGCCCAACTGGACGTCAGCGCGGCGGATTCCTCCTCGAGGCCGGCCAGCTCCTTCTCCAGTTTTTCCAGCCGGTCCCTCGACGCGTCGTCCTTTTCCTTTTTCAGCGCTTCGCGCTCGATCTTGAGCTGCATGATGCGGCGGTCGATCTCGTCGAGTGCTTCGGGCTTGGAATCGACCTGCATCCTGAGCCGCGAGGAGGCCTCATCGACAAGGTCGATCGCCTTGTCCGGCAGGAAACGGTCGGAGATGTAACGATTGGACAGAGCCGCCGCCGACACCAGGGCGGAGTCGGAGATTCGCACCTTGTGATGCTGCTCGTACTTCTCCTTCAGTCCGCGCAAAATCGAAACGGTGTCCTCCACTGTCGGCTCGTTGACGAAGACCGGCTGGAAACGACGGGCGAGTGCAGCGTCCTTCTCGATATATTTGCGATACTCGTCGAGCGTCGTGGCGCCGACGCAATGCAGTTCGCCGCGTGCCAGAGCCGGCTTCAGGAGATTGGAGGCGTCCATCGCACCTTCCGCCTTGCCCGCGCCAACCAGCGTGTGCAACTCGTCGATGAACAGGACGATCTCGCCTTCCGCGGCCTGAATCTCCGACAGAACGGCTTTCAGCCTTTCCTCGAACTCACCGCGATACTTCGCTCCCGCGATCAGCGCGCCCATGTCGAGCGCCATCAACCGCTTCTCCTTGAGCGATTCGGGCACGTCGCCATTGACGATCCGGAGCGCCAGTCCCTCGGCGATCGCCGTCTTGCCGACACCCGGCTCACCGATCAGCACGGGATTGTTCTTCGTCCGGCGCGAAAGCACCTGGATCGTCCGGCGGATTTCCTCGTCGCGCCCGATCACGGGGTCCAGCTTGCCGGAGCGGGCATCCGCCGTCAGGTCGCGCGCATACTTCTTCAAGGCGTCGAATCCCTGTTCGGCGTTGGCCGTATCGGCCGTACGTCCCTTGCGGACGTCGTTGATGGCCTGATTGAGCGCCTGCGCTGTGACGCCGGCCTTGGCCAGGATATCGGAGGTCTTGGCGGATTTCTCGACCGCCAACGCGGTCAGAAGCCGCTCGACCGTGACATAGGAATCTCCGGCCTTCTTGGCCAGCTCCTCGGCGGTGGTAAAGACCTTGGCCAGCGGCTGCGCCATGTAGAGCTGACCGTTGCCGCCTTCGACTTTCGGCATCGCCTCGAGCGCGGCCTCGACGCCCAGACGAACGTCGGCCGGCCGCCCGCCTGCCCGTTCGATCAGCGATGCGGCGAGCCCCTCCTCGTCATCGACAAGGACTTTCAAGATGTGCTCGGGCGTGAATTGCTGGTGATTGCGCGAAAGCGCCAGCGTTTGTGCGGACTGAATGAAACCCCGGACCCGCTCGGAGTATTTTTCGATGTTCATCAATGTCTCCTTTCCTCGTCGGCCCGCTCTGCGGCACCGGACAGGCTTGAGGTGACGAACTGCTTCGCAGAAGCCAGTTCATGTCTTCCGCGATATGGGTACGGCGCAAACCGCACTCAAGACATGACCATATTCTAAAAATGAAAAAAGGCGGACACCCGGCCCGCCTTTTTCGTCGTTTCATTCGGCATCGTTGCGCCTACTGCGCGGCCGGCAGCACGGCCTCGTTGTCGTCGGGTGCCGTGGCATCAGACTTGGCCGCATCGTCCTGGGCCTTCGGCGCCGGCTGCTCGCTGCCTTCCTCGCCGCCCTCGCTCGCCGTCTTGCGGCTGCGGCGTGGACGACGCGCACGGCGCGGCGCAGGCGTCTCTTCCTCGCCCGACGCACCGGCAGCCTCGCTGCCATCTCCATCCGAGGCCTCCGCAGGCTTTGCCTCTTCGGACTTCTTGCCCCGCTTCGAACCGGTATTGCTCGCCGGCATCGATTCCTGCTCGAGAGCCACCTCGGCCGGCGTGCCGTCGATCACCGGCTGCGGGCCGGAACCATCGTTGCGCGCGGGCGTCTGGCTGGGCTGCGCCGACTGTTCCGTCGCATCGCGCTCATCGTCGCCGTCATCAAACCCGTCACGTTGCGGGCTCGGCTGCATCTGTGCCTGCGCCGCCGCGATGATGCGGTTGTAATGCTCTGCATGCTGCAGATAGTTCTCCGCCATCACGCGATCGCCGGCACTTTGCGCATCACGCGCCAGCGCGGCATATTTGTCGGCGATCTGCTGTGCCGACCCGCGGATCTTCACATCGGGGCCATTGCTTTCATAGCTGCGCGTCAAGGGATTGGGCCCCTTGCGGTTGTTGTTGTTGCGACCGCGCATGCGCCTGTTCTGCTGTTGTGGCCTCATCCGATACTCTTCTTTGACATCATGGTGAAACAAGGGGAATGCGACCCAACAGGTCTTGCATTCGCCATCCTAAAGGTGGAGCGCGGTGCTTCTCACCTCGCTGCCGCAAGCCGCCGTATAGCTCTCGGTTTCGCATCCAATCCGGACAATCCCCGCGCGAAGTTTCTGCGTCACATACGCATCAGGCAGCATGTTTCCCGAGGGACCGAACTGATACAGCACTGCCTGCTTCGTCTCATCCGGTGGCTGGAACCTAGCGACATTCTGCAAGGATGCCAAGCATTTTTTCGCATGGCACAATCGAGCTTACTTCTGAAACATCAAGGCACGGTCCCTGCCGGCCAGATCGATTCCCGCTGCAACCTCGCGAAAGCCATGCGCGGCAAAAACCCGAATCACCGACGCCTTCTGCAAATGGCCGATTTCCACGGCAACAAATCCCTCAGGTGCCAGAAATGCGCTGCTTCGCGATGCGATCGCCCGGTAGGCATCAAGGCCGTCCGGACCTCCATCAAGGGCACGCCGCGGGTCGAAACCGGATACGTCCGGCGTCAGCTCCGTCAGCTCCCGATGGGAAATATAGGGCGGGTTGGACAGGATTGCATCATACTGCCCGGAGATTTTGTCGAACCAGTCTGAGTGCAGCGTCGAGAACCGACCGGCGAGACCGAGCTGCGCAGCGTTGGCCGCCGCCGTGGCAAGCGCTCCCGGCGCAATGTCGACACCCGTCGCGACCGCGTTCGGCATCTCCGCCAAAATTGCCAGAGCGATCGCCCCCGTCCCCGTGCCGAGATCCAGCACCCGGAATGCACTTTCCTTTCTGGTCATCAGGCGCAGCCGCCCAAGGGCCAGGTCGACCAGGGTCTCGGTGTCGGGCCGCGGCTCAAGCGTGTCTGCCGACAGACCGAGTTTCAGGCCGTAGAACTCTCGAAATCCAAGGATCCGATGCACCGGCTCGCCGGCCAGCCGCCTTGCAAGAGCCGCTTCGAGATCGCCCACCCGATCGCGTCCGATCATCTGATTCGGCCTGCTGACGGCGTCGATCGGCAGGGTTCCCGTGAAGTAATTGACCAGCAGCCTTGCCTCGAATGCCGGATCATTCACGCCGCCTTCGGCAAGCCGGCGCCGCGCCAAATCGATGAGCATTGCCAGGGGCACGCCGTTCGACGCGCCCCCATCCTGTTCAGCCATCGCCATGCATCTCGGCCAGAAGTCTCGACTGGTGATCGGAGATCAAGGCATCGATGACCTCGTCGAGATCACCTTCCATGATCCTGTCGAGCTTGTAGAGCGTCAGGTTGATCCTGTGGTCAGTCAACCGCCCCTGCGGAAAATTGTATGTCCTGATGCGTTCGGAGCGATCGCCGGAGCCGACCTGTATGCGCCGCGACTCGGAACGGTCCTGCGCCGCCTTGCTGCGTTCGGCGTCGAAGAGACGCGCACGCAGGATCTGCATGGCCCGCGCCCTGTTCTGATGCTGCGATTTCTCCGCCTGCACGACCACGATTCCGGTGGGCAGATGCGTCACCCGGACGGCCGAATCGGTCGTATTGACGTGCTGACCACCGGCTCCGGAAGCACGCATCGTATCGATGCGTATGTCTTCGGGCCTGATCTCGACATCGATTTCTTCCGCCTCCGGCAGGACCGCGACGGTCGCAGCCGATGTGTGGATACGACCGCTGGCCTCCGTCTCGGGAACACGCTGTACGCGATGCACGCCCGATTCGAACTTGAGCCGGGAGAACACACCCTTGCCGGAAACGGCCGCGATGATCTCCTTGTAGCCGCCCGCGTCTCCCTCGCTCGCCGACACGAGCTCGACCCGCCAGCCATGGTCGGCGGCATAGCGCTCATACATGCGGAAAAGATCGCCGGCAAACAGCGCCGCCTCGTCGCCCCCGGTTCCGGCGCGAATTTCCAGAATGGCGTTTTTCTCGTCGGCAGCGTCCTTGGGCAGGAGCAATATCTGGATCGAGCTCTCAAGTCCTTCGATCCGCGATTCCAGCGCCTCCATCTCGGTCTCGGCAAGTTCGCGCATCTCGGCGTCCGTCGCCTTGTCGGCGATCATCGCGGCAAGCTCGTCGCGTTCCTTCTCCGCACCGTTCAGCTCGCGGATCTGCCCGGCCAGTTCCTGCAGGTCGGCATATTCCGAAGCCAGCCGCACATAGACATCCGGCTCCGGGCCGGCCGCCATCTGCGCCTCCAGCATGTCGAAACGCTTCAATACCTGGTTCAACCGGTCGACCGGCAGACTGCTCATATACGACACCTCAGAGGGGAACGCCGTGTTCTTCGGCAAATGATTTCAGGAAGGCACGGACATGGTTCTGAGCCCCACCGCTGGCCAGCAAGCTGCCGAACTGCTCCTGCAGTTTCCCGACAGGCAACTCGGCCAGCATCGCCTTGACCGGACCGATCGCGGCAGCCGACATGGAGATCGAACGAAAACCCAGCCCGATCAGCGCCATGGCCGAAATCGGACGCCCCGCAAGTTCCCCGCACAGGGTGACCGGCGTGCCGGCGGCCCGGCCGGCGTCGACGATCTGCTTGAGCACCCGCAGGAAGGGAACCGAGATGGGATCGAAACGGCCGGAGATGAGTGCGTTGCCCCGATCTGCCGCCATGAGGAACTGGAACAGGTCGTTCGATCCCACCGAGACGAAATCCACGGCGCCCATCAGCTCGTCGAGCTGAAACAGGAGCGACGGCACTTCGATCATCGCACCCAGTTTCAGGCTGTTGGGAAGGATGTGGCCGAACCGCGCCAGATGGCGCACCTCGCGCTCGATGATCTCGCGCGCCTTGGTGATCTCCGATATCTCGGTGACCATCGGCAGCATGACGCGCAATTCCTTGCCGCCGGTCGCCTTCAGAAGCGCGCGGATCTGGGTCCGCAGCAGCCCGGGCCTGTCGAGAGTGAGTCGTACCGCGCGCCAGCCAAGTGCCGGATTTTCTTCCTTCTCCGCACCCCGGAAATAGGGCAGCACCTTGTCGCCGCCAATGTCGATGGTTCGAAAGGTGACGGGCTTGTCGCCCGCGGCATCGAGCACTTCGCGATAGAGCACCTCCTGCGCCTCGGCACGAGGAAAGGTCGCAGCCACCATGAACTGCAGTTCGGTGCGGAAAAGTCCGATGCCGGCCGCGCCGGAATCGGCCAGTTGAGGCAGATCGACGGCAAGGCCGGCATTCATCAGCAGGTCGACGCTTACACCGTCCTTCGACACTGACGGCTTGTTGCGCAGCTCGCGATAGAGCTCCTGCCGGCGGGCGCGAAAGCGGACCTTTTCGGCATAGGCCGCCTCGACATCCGACTGCGGCCGAAGATGCACCATGCCTTCGTCGCCGTCGACGATGATGGCATCGCCGTTTTCGGCCATGGACACTGCACCCTTGACCTGTCCGGCAACCGGAATGCCCATGGCGCGCGCCACGATGACCACATGGCTCGTGACCGCCCCTTCCTCCAGAACCAGGCCGCGCAGCGCGTCGCGCGGATAGTCGAGCAGTTCGGCCGCACCCATGGATCGGGCGACGATGATGGCATCCTTGGGCAACGCGGCGCCGATCGCTTCGGGGCCGTGGCCCATGAGCTGGCGCAGCAGCCTGAAGGCCAGGTCGTCGAAATCGTTCATCCGCTCGCGCAGATAGGGATCGGTCATGTGCATCATGCGCGCGCGCATGTCGCTCTGCACCTTTTCCACGGCAGCTTCGGCCGTCAGACCGTTGCGCACCGCTTCCTCCAGCCGCCGCACCCAGCCGCGGTCATAGGCAAACATGCGATAGGCTTCGAGGACCGCCCGGTGCTCTCCCTCGATGGCCACGTCCCGGCGCGAAAGCATGTCGTCGATCGACAGGCGCAACGTTCCCACGGAATGCTCGAGACGGCGCAGTTCCTCCTCGACATCCTCGTTGAACAGGTTGGTGACGACGATGCGCGGTTCATGCAGCACGACATGGCCGAGCCCCACGCCCTCGTTGAAGGGGACGCCGTTCATGCTCACCGGCCGGCGCAGGTCGAGTTCCATTCCGGGTCGGGTGAGCCTCTGCAAGTCACCGCTGGCAATCATCTCTGCGAGGACCATTGCAGTCGTCTCAAGCGCCTCGACCTCGTCGTCGCCGTAGTGGCGATGCGTCTTGTTCTGCACCACAAGAACGCCAAGAGTGCGACCAGCGCGCAGAACCGGCACACCGAGGAAGGAGCTGTAGATCTCCTCGCCTGTCTCCGGCAGATAGGTGAAGGCGGGATGATTGCGCGCATCTTGAAGGTTCAGCGGCCGCGCGCTGGAGGCGATCGTGCCGACAAGACCCTGCCCAAGCTGCAGCTGAGCCAGGTGGACCGCGCCCGGATTGAGACCTTCCGTGGCATAGAGTTCGAGCACGCCGTCGGCCCGCAGAACATAAAGCGAGCAGACCTCGGCCACCATGTTCTGCGCGATCTCTCGTACGATACGGTCGAGTCGCTCCTGGGGCTCGAGCGCCTCCGCCATCAGTTCGCGGAGGCGTCTCAGCAGGACCCTCGGACTGCCGGCGATTTCGCGCATCGGCCCATTCTCCAATAGCATCGTCTCCGCCCCGCGCGAATCGCGGCGGCGGTCGATGCCGTCATTGCATTTCTAGCGCGCATTCGCCTCAAACGGAAACGCTTGAAGCAGGGATATGCGCGCCAGATCAATATCTTGGATCACGTGCCCGTGGCTCGGACGATTCCGCCGGAGCGGGACATGCTCCAAGTCTATTGCTTATCCAGACCGTAGACAGAATGCAAAGTTCGAACCGCCAATTCGGTGTACGGTCCCTCGATCAGGATCGAAATCTTGATCTCCGACGTGGTGATGGCAAGGATGTTGATGCCCTTTTCGGCCAGCGCCTTGAAGGCAGTCGCGGCCACGCCGGCATGACTGCGCATACCGATGCCGATCACCGATATCTTCGACATGCCCCGATCGTGCTGGACCGCGTCGAAGCCGATCGTCTCGCGAACCTTGTCGAGCACCGCAAGCGCCTTGTCGACGTCGCCCGAAGACACCGTGAACGTCATGTCGGTGCGCGAACCGTCCTCGGAGATGTTCTGCACGATCATGTCCACATTGATGCCGGATTCGGCCAGCGGGCCGAAAATGCCTGCGGCAACGCCCGGACGGTCGGCCACGCGGCGCAGCGAGATCTGCGCCTCATCCTTGGCATAGGCAATCCCGGTGACGACCTGCTGTTCCACGATTTCATCCTCTTCGCAAATGAGCGTACCCGGCGGGTTGTCGAAGTCTCCCATGCCGGGCGCATCGGGATCGTCGAAAGACGAGCGCACGAATGTGCGCACCTTGTGCACCATGGCGAGCTCCACCGAGCGCACCTGCAGCACCTTGGCGCCGAGCGACGCCAGTTCGAGCATTTCCTCGAACGAAATCTTCGAAAGCCTGCGCGCCTTCGGTTCGATTCTCGGATCGGTGGTATAGACCCCGTCGACATCGGTATAGATATCGCAGCGGTCGGCCTTCACCGCGGCGGCGATCGCAACGGCGCTGGTATCGGAGCCGCCGCGCCCGAGCGTGGCGATGCGGTTGTCGGGCGCAAGGCCCTGGAAACCGGCGACCACGGCCACCTGGCCTTCCTCGAAACGCTTGACGAGAAACGATCCGTCGATGTCGGCAATCCGCGCGGCGCCGTGCGCGTTGTCGGTCCTGATCGGAATCTGCCAGCCCTGCCAGGACCGTGCGTGCACGCCCATCGACTGCAGGACGAGCGCCAGCAGTCCCGATGTCACCTGCTCGCCGGAGGCGACCACGGCATCATATTCGCGCGCATCGTAGATGTTGAGATTGGTGCCCTCGGCGCGCGATGCCTCCTGCACCCAACCTACGAGCTCATTCGTCCTCCCGGCCATGGCGGACACGACCACGGCAACCT
Organism: Mesorhizobium sp.; assembly: GCA_963966365.1. Taxonomy (GTDB): domain Bacteria; phylum Pseudomonadota; class Alphaproteobacteria; order Rhizobiales; family Rhizobiaceae; genus Mangrovimarina; species Mangrovimarina plasticivorans. The sequence continues at coordinate 14,003 of CAWZZC010000006.1, forward strand.
GGTGGCCGGCGTCAACCTCGCGTTTCACATGACGCGCCACATTGCGGATGCGATCGATGTCGGCGACAGATGTCCCGCCGAATTTCATCACAATGCGCGCCATGCTGCGGATAGCCTTCTTGCCCTGTCGCCGGTCAGACCGGGAATTGCGGATCGAAACGAAGCCGCCTCGGTCGAGCGAGGCGGAGAATGCGCGGGTTTCATTATCCAAATGATCGTTGATCCGCAAGTTGCCGCCGCGATGCGTCTTGACAATATCGCCGCCGCGCCCGACCTGTGGCCGCGAAGGGAGAACACCAGATGGCCGAAGCACGCAAGACGACCATTGATGCCGACGAGGTGGAACGCTTCTCCGCCATGGCCGCCGAATGGTGGGATCCGAAAGGAAAGTTCCGTCCTCTCCACAAGTTCAACCCGGTGCGCCTCGCCTATGTGCGCGACCAGGTCGCCGCCCGTTTCGGTCGCGATCCGCACTCCTCGCGGCCATTCGAGGGATTGCGATTCCTGGATATCGGCTGTGGCGGCGGGCTCCTGTGCGAGCCGATGGCGAGGCTCGGCGCGGAGGTCGTCGGCGCAGATGCATCCGAGACCAATATCGAGGTAGCGAAGCTGCATGCCGCTGAGACCGGCGTGAAGATCGACTACCGCGCCACGACCGCGGAAGCTTTGGCCGACCAGGGCGAGACGTTCGACGTCATTCTCAATATGGAGGTGGTCGAGCATGTTGCAGATGTCGATCTCTACATCGACAAATGCGCCCAGATGGTAAGACCCGGTGGCATCATGTTCGTTGCGACCATCAATCGCACGCTGAAGGCTCTCGGGCTGGCCATCATTGGTGCCGAATATGTCCTGCGCTGGCTGCCGCGTGGCACCCATCAATACGAAAAGCTCGTGCGTCCGGACGAGCTTCAGGCGGCGCTGACCAAGTCCGGATTGCAGGTGATCGACACGACCGGCGTCGTGTACAGCCCGCTGGCCGACCGCTGGCAGCGTTCAAAGGACATGGACGTCAACTACATGATGCTGGCGGAGCGACCGGAGACCTGAAGGCTGGCCGCAAGCGCCGGTCTCAGCCGGCGCGCTGCGCCCGGGTGGTCATCATCACGCCGATGAAGATGACGAACGCGCCGAGCCAGGTGAGGGCCGCGTAGCGCTCGCCGAGAAACAGCGTGCCGCTGATCAGGCCGATCGCGGCGGCCACGTAGCCGATCTGGCTGAGATAGACCGGGCCGCCCACGGCCTGGAGACGGAAGAAGAAAGAGAACATCGCGGCCGAAGACGCCACCTGGGCGATCACGGGCAGCGGCACGCCGAGAAGCGGCCCGAGATCGAAACGAAAGCCCGGCATCGCGATTCCGACGCACACGAGCATCGCCGCGGCGGCCAGATGGCTGCCCACCGCGAGTTCGATCGGCCCTGCGTTCTTGGGCCAGTCGACCGTGCGATAGATGTTGCCGAGCGCCAGAACGAGCGGGATCGACAGCCCCACGCCGATCCAGAGGAAATCCGCCGGCTGGCCAGCCTCGCCGCGCGTCGTGGCCACAATCAGTGCGCCGATGAAGCCGATGGCAATCCCGGCCACGCCGAGCAGATTGGGGCTGCGCATTCGAAACATCAGCGACAGGACCAGCGTGATCACCGGCGATAGCGTAAACATGATGCCCGTGAACCCGGCACCAAGGTGCGGGATGGCCGTGAACAGAAGCATGTTGGGCAGCGCGTAGGAGATGAAGCCTGCGATGAGATAGTAGCGCAGCTTCCCACGATCGAGGCGGAATGCATCGCCGCGCACCAGCATGGCGACCAGCAGTATGCAGCCCGCACCGAAGGAAATCAGGAAAGACCAGACGATCGGCGCAACGCCCGCGCCCGTCGCCACCTTGCCCAGCGGAAATGTCGCTCCGAGGAGCCCACCCGTGACCAACAGGAGGCCGATAGCCGAATCCCAGACCTGCTTCATGGCGTTCCTTCGCTGGGAGCGGACTATTTCGCTCAGTTATGCTCGTCCGGGATGTTCGGCAAAGGCATGAACTCGACACCGTCCTCGAGAAGACCTTTTGCCTCCTCAACGGTCGCCTCGCCATAGATGCCGCGCGCTTCGGTCTCGCCGAAATGGATGCGTCTGGCCTCCTCGGCAAATTTGTCGCCGACGTAATCGGCACTGGCGCGCAGCTTTTCCGTGATCTCCTTGAGCTGCTTCAGCACGCGGCGCTGCTCATGGCTGGCGGCCAGCGCCACCTTTTCCTGCTTCTTGGAAGACGATACGGCTGGCGCCATGAGTGCCTTCTGGACCTTGGCCGAACCGCAGGCTGGGCAAGACACCAGGCCGCGCTTGGCCTGCGTGTCGAAGTCGTCATTGTTGCGGAACCACGCTTCGAACGCGTGACCGTGGTCGCAATTGAGCGCGAAGCGGATCACGAGGCGGCCCTCCGTCCCGAAGGGGCCGCGTCCGCATCGACGATCTCCAGGTCGAAGTCGCGCGCATTCTGCAGGTTGGGAATCTTGGCGCGGGCGGTTCGGGCCGCCGTGACATCGATCTCCGCCAGCACCACGCCCGGCTCGTCATGGTCGAGTTCCGCCACGATCCGCCCCCATGGATCGACGATCATCGAATGTCCGTAGGTCTCCCGGCCATCCTCGTGGCGTCCGCCCTGAGCCGCGGCCACCACCCAGGCGCCGTTCTCGATGGCGCGGGCGCGAAGGAGCACATGCCAATGCGCTTCCCCCGTCTGCCGCGTGAAGGCGGCCGGAACCGTCAGGACATCCGCTCCCGCCAGCGCCTGGCCGCGAAAGAGATGAGGAAATCGCAGGTCGTAGCAGATTGCCAGCCCCAGGCTGGCCTGCGGCGTGTCAACGACGACGCTGTGCTTGCCGGGTTCGTAGGTTGCCGATTCGCGCCAGCTCTCGCCATTGTCGAGATCGACGTCGAACATGTGAATCTTGTCGTATGTGGCCAGGCAAGCGCCACCGGCGCCGAAGACACAGGCACGGTTGGCCACCTTGCCATCCGGCAGGGCGATCGGTGTGGAGCCGACATGGATCGTCACGCCAAGCTCCGACGCGAGCCGCCGCGCCGCGGCAAAGACCGGATCGCCGGCATCGTCTTGCAGCACCTTCATCAGGTTGTCGCGTCCGCGCACCAGCGCGCCGGTCATCTCGGGAGACTGGATATAGGTTGCGCCCTTGGCGGCTGCCGCGCGCACCCCGGACTCGAAATCCCCGGCATTGCGATTCGGATCCACGCCGGAGCGCATCTGCAGCGCGGCGACGATGAAGCTGGTCATGATTCTATCCTATTGCAACTTGCCGGCATCCAGCAATGCGTCGAGCTTTCCCGCCGCCTCGAGGGCATGAAGGTCGTCGCAGCCGCCGACATGAACATCGCCGACGAATATCTGCGGAAATGTCGTGCGGCCGGACCGCGCAGTCATCTCGCTGCGCAATTCGGGCGAGAAACTTGCGTCATGCTCGGTGTACTTGACGCCCTTTGCGTCCAGCAGGCGTTTTGCGGCACTGCAGAAGCCACACATCATACGCGTATAGATCGTTACATCAGCCATGGGTCATCTCTGGTGGTCGACTCTATATAGTCGCGGCCTCGTCGGGCCGGAAGTCCCCCGGCAGCACGCGCGCGAATGTCAGGACGTCGACCTGCGCCGCCCCGGCCCTGCGCAGCACGCGCGCCAGCGCGCTGACGGTCGCTCCGGTCGTGTAGACGTCATCGATGACCAGAACCTTGCGCCCCCTGATTCGCGCACGACCGGATTGTGATACCCGGAACGCCCCCTGGACATTTTTCTGCCGCTCCGTCAGCCCGAGCCCCACCTGCTGACGCGTCGAGCGGACACGCAGCACGGCGTCGGCGTCGAACGGCTTCCGGGCGAGCCGCGCCAGGGCACGCGCGAGTTCCGCCGACTGGTTGAAACGGCGCGACCAGAAGCGCCCTCGGTGCAGCGGAACCGCCAGGATGAGATCGGCGTCCGGCAACAGCTCGGCACCCGCGCGCAGCATCCATTGGGCCATCCACGGGGCAAGATCGGTGCGATCGCCATATTTGAGGCTTTGCACCAGCCGTCGCGCAGTTCCCGTGTAGGACACCGCCGACCGGGCCCGATCGAACGGCGGTGGATCGGCGATCGCCCCGGCGGAGACGGCCCCCCGCCCCATGTCAAAATCGAAAGGTGTGCCGAGCACCGCACACCAGGGATGTTCGATGTGACGCAATTGCATCCAGCACGTGGCGCACAGGACGCCCGGCTGGCTGACGATGCGCCGGCAACCGGCGCAAACCGGCGGGAACATCACTCTGCTGCACCAAATGCCCGCCCTGCGCACAAGATGCTTGATCTCGAGCATGCGATCGGCCACCAGATGCCTCCCATGAAGACCAACGCAACAAGCCCCGTGTGCGGCGGATCATATGCCGCGATGCGCCGCCGCGCCAAGTCCGGCTGAAGAGCCCATGGAACAGTTATTCGACCGCGCCCTGCAGATCCGGCGCAAGAAGCGCGCCCTGACGATCGGTGACGAAGGCGCTCACTTCCTGATGGCGCGCGCGGCGGATGACCTGGCCGAGCGCCTATCGACGGTCGAACGCTCCTTCACCGATGCCGGCGCGCTTCATTGCCTCACCCCCGCTGCCGCCCAAAGCCTGCGCGAATCCGGCAAGGTCGAGCATGTGTCGCGCCTCGAAGCCGATGCGGCACTGCTTGACGGAGCAGGCATTGTCGCGCCGGACGAGAATCTGCCCATCGAACCGGCGTCCCTCGACCTCGCCGTCTCGCTTCTCACGCTGCACGAGGTGAACGACCTGCCCGGCATGCTGATCCAGATCCGTCGTGCGCTCAGGCCCGATGGTCTGTTTCTGGCTTGCCTCGCCGGCGGCGGGACTCTGTCCGAACTGCGCGAAAGCCTCCTGGCGGCGGAAGTGGAGTTGACGGGAGGCGCCAGCCCCCGCGTCTATCCCTTCGCCGACGTCAGGGATGCGGGAGCGTTGTTGCAGCGGGCGGGCTTCGCGCTTCCGGTGGCCGATGCGGAGAACGTGACGGTACGCTATGACACCATGTTCGGCCTGATGAAGGACCTGCGCGCCATGGGTGCGACCAACGTGCTTGTCGGCCGCAGCCGCAAACCGACCCCGCCGCAGGTCTTCATGCGCGCAGCCGAAATCTATGCCGAGCGCTTCGCCGATCCGGACGGGCGCATACGTGCGACGTTCTCGCTTGTATGGCTGTCAGGCTGGGCGCCGCACGAATCGCAGCAGAAGCCGTTGAAGCCCGGATCCGCCACCGTGCGGCTGGCCGACGCCCTCAAGAACCAATCAGGGTAGAACGCCGTGCAGCAGCGATGGGCTCAATTGGATGCGTTCGCATCCGCGAGTTCCTGGCCCGCCGACTGAAAGGACTCGGCAAGCGCCGAGCCGAGCTGCCCCGCACCCGAAACGATTGCGATAGAGATCAATGATGCGATGAGCGCATACTCTATGGCTGTCGCACCGTTTTCGTCATTCCAGAATTTCCTCAGCATGGCACCCTCTTTCCCCTGAGTGACGCCACACTAGCCGACATATCGCCACAATCCGTTAAGCAACGCGGCTAGCGAAGAGTGCAGAAATTCCATCGAATTGTAGCGATCAGGGGCAGTCGCCGCTGAGGGTTCCGTCACCGCGAATGATGCAGACCGCGCCGGGATCGCGCTGCAGGACGCTGCGGCGCACCGTGTACGTCGATCCCCGGGCGATCGAACCGGTGTTGACATAGTCGATATTGCGCGATCTGGCTGTGAGCGAGCCTGATTTCCGTTCCAGCAGCGGCACCGCGATCAGCGCCAGGGCAATGGCAACGGAGCCGAAGAGAAGCGCGAGGCGCACCGCGCCCGAACCGAACCTGCCGATCGCCGAACTCGTATCGAAGCTCACCCGTTCCTGATCGATGCCGTCTTTCATCCCCGTCCCCCGAACACTCTCGTCGATCGGCCACCCCATTGCTTGCAACAAGGATGGCATGCGGGGCTAAACGTTCCATTAACGCTGATGAAACGTCGTAGCCTTGCCCGGGGCAAATGCCGAGACGTCGATCCAAGCGCGTATGTCTTCGCTTCAAACGTTCCCGTTTGATGCAACGGCGCTAGAGAAGGTCCACCAGAAAGGGGATCAGCGGCAGATCGGCCGGCGGCATGGGATAATTGCGCAGGTCGCGCGGGCGCACCCATTTCAGCCGCTGGCCTTCGCGCGGCATCGGCGTTCCCTCGAAGCGCCGACATACGAACAGCGGCATGAGAAGGTGGAAATCGTCATACTCGTGACTGGCGAAGGTCAGCGGTGCCAGACAGGCGACACGCGTTTCGATGCCGAGTTCCTCGTGCAGTTCGCGGATGAGGGTCTCTTCGGGAGATTCACCCGGCTCCACCTTCCCGCCGGGAAACTCCCACAACCCCGCCATCGACTTGCCCGCCGGACGCTCCGCGATCAGCACGCGGCCGTCCGCGTCCACAAGCGCACAGGCAGAAACCAGCACCACCGGCCTGTTCTTCACGGGAGCGCTCATTGTCCAGGTTGCCGGCGATAGTGATAGCGGTAGAGTTCGGTGAAGCCGAGCGCGCGATAAAGGCCGAGAGCAGCCTCATTGTCGGCCTCAACCTGCAGCCATGCTTCTCGCGCGCCCCGCAGCCGGGCCCATTTCAGCGCCGCCATGACGACCCTGCGACCGTGGCCCGCGCCGCGCAGCGCACGTTCGGTCGCAATCTCGAACAATCCGGCCAGATGGCCGTCATGCACGCATATGGCCGTCGCCGCGGGACTGTCGGCGTGTTCGAGCACGAACAGGCCGACGTCCGGCTCGATGGAGTTGATGACCTCCGACAAGCCGGGACGCATGGCCGGATCCAGCGCATGCACCTTGAGCGCCGCACTCGTGAAGCGGGCAACGTCCTTGAGCGGTATCTGGTCGATCACGTCTTCAAACGCTCCATCGCCCATGGGGCAACGCATGACGATCGACTCGCCAAAGCGCGACCAGCCATCGGCGTCCAGAAACGCCTCCAGCTGCGCGCCGGCGAGCGGCGACATGCGAAAGGTCAGCGGCCGTCCGTAGGCCTCGAAGCGCCGCGCTGCACGCGCGATACGTTCCTCCATCCGGCCGATGTCGCCGGGATCGAGCGGATTGATCGAATTCAGCCGTTTGGCCGGAAGGCCGGCCGTCAGCCGAACCAGCCACGCTCCGTCATAGTAGACAGACGAGGCCGGCCAGGCGCGAAACCCCGCTGCCTCGAAGCGCCTGATTCCGGCAAGGCCGGGGGTATTTGTCGGTGTATTGTGCAATTGCTCCGCCGGGGTCAGCTTCGATAGTCGCCGTTGATGGCGACGTACTCCTTGGTCAGATCGCAGGTCCACACCGTCGCGTTGCCGCGGCCGATGCCAAGATCGACGCCTATGCGGATACGATCGTTCCTCATATAGGCCGATACCTGCTCTTCGGAATATGCCGGGTCGCGTTCGCCTTCGACCGCCACCCGAATGTCACCGAATGAAATCGACAGCCGGTCGCGGTCGGCTGGTTCGCCGGCCTTGCCGACCGCCATGACGACGCGTCCCCAATTGGCGTCTTCTCCGGCAACCGCGGTCTTGACCAGCGGCGAATTGGCGATCGAAAGGGCGATGCGTTTGGCCGACCGGGCCGATTTGGCCCCGGAGACATTGATCTCCACTTCCTTGCGCGCGCCTTCGCCATCGCGAACCACCTGCAGCGCCAGATCCTTGAGAAGGCGGTTGAGCGCCCGCTTGAACTGCGCAAGCTGCGGATCCTTGGCGTCGTCGATCCTGGGCGCACCCCGCCGTTCGGCGGCCCCTGTGGCGAACAGAAGCAGCGTATCGCTGGTCGATGTGTCGCTGTCGACGGTCACCGCATTGAACGTCTTCCCCACACCCGCCGAAAGCAGCGCCTGCAACGCAGGCGCGGCGATCGGCGCGTCGGTGACGACGAAGGAGAGCATGGTTGCCATGTCCGGGGCAATCATGCCTGCACCCTTAGCGATGCCGTTGATGGTGACCTCCGCATCGCCCAGCTTGACCGTCCGGGTGGCGTATTTGGGATAGGTGTCGGTGGTCATGATGGCCCTGCCGGCATCTCCCCACAGACCGGCATCGGCATTCTCGACAAGTCCGCCGAGCAGGTGCGTGAAACGTCCGGCGTCGAGCGGCTCTCCGATCACGCCGGTCGATGCGAGGAACACTTCCCCGGCATAGCAGCCCGCCGCACTGGCGGCCGCGTCCGCCGTCAGGCGCGTCGCCTCACGCCCCTTCTTTCCTGTAAAGGCGTTGGCGTTACCAGAATTGACGACGAGCACGCGCGCCTTTTGCCCGGCGAGATTTTCCCGGCACAGCTCGACCGGCGCCGAGGGGCATTTCGACCGGGTGAAGACCCCTGCCACCTGTGTTCCCTCGTCGAACACCATGACGAGAAGGTCGGTGCGCCCCTTGTACTTGATGCCCGCCTCGGCTGTTGCCAGGCGAACGCCGCCGAGCGGCGGAAGCTTGACGAACTTCTTGGGTGCAAGTGGCGATATCGCTGAGGACATGGCGCTATTCCGGGAGAGGATGGATGACCCGGCCCCTCTGCCCCAGATTTCGATTGCGCGCAAGCCCGGCAGGAAGGCCGCTCCGCGTCATCGCGCCGAATGCAACACGAAGACCGGGGCGGACCGGCGGCCGGATCAGTTTGCGCCCTCGGTGGCCTCGAGCGCCTTCTTCAATTCGGGATCGTCGATTTCGACCTCAGCCTCTTCGCGCAACTGCTTGACGGTGTCGAAATAGGTTTCGCGCAGGACCAGCGAGCGCAACTGTTCCTTGACCTGCTCGAATGCGGGCGGCTGCTTGGTGCGCTTGTCCTCGACCTTCACGACGTGAAAACCGAACTGCGTTTCCACCGGCTCGGCGGAATAGGCGCCAGCCTCGAGCGCAAAGGCTGCCTTTTCGAACTCGGGCACCATCTGTCCCTGGCCGAAGTAGCCCAGATCACCGCCGTTGGCGGCGGAGCCGTCGGTCGAATGCTCCTTCGCCAGCGCTTCGAACTCCGCGCCATCATTGAGTTGTTCGATGATGGCTTCGGCTTCTTCCTTGGTCTTGACCAGGATATGACGCGCCCTGACCTCGTTCTGCGGCGGCGTGTTGGCGACCTCCTGGTCGTAGCGCGCGCGTATCGCCTCGTCCGTCACCTTGGAGGCGATCTCGGAATCGATATAGGCGCTGTGAAGCGCGCGCATGCGCAGGAACTCCATGCGCTGGGCAAAGTCGTCGCCATCGGCAAGACCGGCTTCTTCGGCCGCCGCTGCCAGGAGCTTGATTTCGATCAGGGCCGAAAGCGCCGCGGTGCGACGCTGCTCGGCCGGCAACTGGCTGAACTGCGGATCGAGATCGCTTTCCGCAATGGCGATCTCGCCCTCGGTGATCGGCGTCCCATTGACCGTCGCGACAACGTCGTCATCCTGTGCCAGCGCATAGCTGCTGGTGGCCGCGGCAAGCCCGAGGGCCAGACCAACGGTCGCGGGCAGACGTCGAAAGCAGGACAGGCGCATCTGTTAACTCCGGGATTAGGGTTTGGGGCGCAGCGCGGGCGCCCGGCATTGGCGAAGTGGGCGGAGCAACGCGCCTAGACGCAACGTTGACATCGCTTCTGCCCCCTCTTATCTGTCCTTCAACCCTGCGTCCAGAAGCGTTTTGCCCGGGCGCTTTTTCGATTGTGAATTGCCTCAATCACAGTCAACAGCAATGCCCGGCCGGCCCAGCCGGCAAGCTTTGATTGAAAGGACCATTGATGGTCAGCCTCGGCGGTATCGCCCGCAAGATTTTCGGATCCGCAAACGACAGACGTATCAAGGGCCTGCGCCCCCGCGTCGAACAGATCAATGCTCTCGAGAACGAGATGCAGGCCCTTTCGGACGAGGCGCTGAGGGGAAAGACAGCCGAATTCCGCGCCCAGATCGAGAATGGCGCCACGCTTGACGAACTCTTGGTGCCCGCCTTCGCGGCGGTGCGCGAAGCGTCCCGCCGGGCACTCGGAATGCGGCCCTTCGATGTCCAGCTCATCGGCGGCATGGTCCTGCACGACGGCTCGATCGCCGAAATGAAGACCGGCGAAGGCAAGACGCTTGTGGCAACCCTGCCCGTCTATCTCAACGCCCTGGAAGGCAAGGGCGTCCACGTCGTCACGGTGAACGACTACCTGGCGCGCCGCGATGCCGAATGGATGAGCAAGGTCTACGGATTTCTCGGGCTGACGACGGGCGTGATCGTGCATGGGCTTTCCGACGAGGAGCGCCGCGCCGCCTATGCCTGCGACGTGACCTATGCGACGAACAACGAGCTCGGCTTCGACTACCTGCGCGACAACATGAAGTATGAGCGCGCGCAGATGGTGCAGCGCGGGCACAATTTTGCCATCGTCGACGAGGTCGACTCCATCCTGATCGACGAGGCGCGCACGCCACTGATCATCTCAGGCCCGCTGGACGACCGTTCCGAGCTCTACAATGCCGTCGACACCTTCATCCCGAAACTGGACGAGGCCGACTACGAGATCGACGAGAAACAGCGCACGGCGACCTTCACCGAGGAAGGTACCGAGAAGCTTGAGACGATGCTGCGCGAAGCCGGTCTCCTGAAGGACGGCTCACTCTACGACGTTGAGAACGTGGCGATCGTCCACCACGTCAACAATGCGCTGAAGGCGCATCGTTTGTTCCAGCGCGACAAGGATTACATCGTTCGCAACGGCGAAATCGTCATCATCGACGAGTTCACCGGCCGCATGATGCCGGGCCGGCGCTACTCGGAGGGGCTGCACCAGGCGCTCGAGGCCAAGGAGCACGTGCAGATCCAGCCGGAGAACCAGACGCTGGCCTCCGTCACCTTCCAGAATTACTTCCGCATGTACAACAAGCTGGCCGGCATGACCGGCACGGCATCGACCGAAGCGGAGGAGTTCGGCAACATTTACGGGCTGGGCGTTTCGGAGATCCCCACCAACCTGCCGGTCGCCCGCCTCGATGAAGACGACGAGGTCTACCGGACCGTCGAGGAGAAGTATCAGGCGATCGTGCAGGAGATCCGCGACGCCCATGCCAAGGGGCAGCCGATTCTCGTGGGAACCACCTCGATCGAGAAATCGGAGTTCCTGGCCGAGCGGCTGCGCAAGGACGGCATCGCCAATTTCGAGATCCTGAACGCGCGTCACCATGAGCGCGAGGCGCAGATCGTCGCCCAGGCCGGCAAGCCTGGCGCCATCACGATCGCCACCAACATGGCCGGTCGCGGCACCGACATCCAGCTCGGCGGCAATGCCGACATGCGCATTGCCCAGGAACTGGGCGACATGCCCGAAGGCGAAGAGCGCAAGGCGAAGGAAGAAGCCATCCGCGCCGAGGTCGGCAAGCTGAAGCAGGAAGCGATTGCCGCCGGCGGGCTCTATGTTCTCGCCACCGAACGTCACGAAAGCCGCCGCATCGACAATCAGCTGCGCGGCCGTTCCGGACGCCAGGGCGATCCCGGCCGGTCGAAATTCTTCCTGTCGCTGCAGGACGACCTGATGCGCATCTTCGGCTCCGACCGCATGGACGGCATGCTGCAGAAGCTGGGCCTGAAGGAAGGCGAGGCGATCATCCATCCCTGGATCAACAAGGCACTGGAAAAGGCGCAGACGAAGGTCGAGGCGCGCAATTTCGACATCCGCAAGAATCTGCTGAAATTCGACGACGTGATGAACGACCAGCGCAAGGTCGTCTTCGAGCAGCGTCTCGAACTGATGGATGGCGACAATCTCGGCGAGACCGTCGCCGAGATGCGCGAGGACGTGATCGACGATCTGGTATCCAAACATATTCCCGAGAACGCCTACGCCGAGCAGTGGGACACGGCCGGCCTCAAGGAAGCGGTCGCCCGTCATCTCAATCTCGACCTTCCGGTGCAGGAATGGGCGGCTGAGGAAGGCATAGACGAAGAGGGCATCCGCGCCCGCCTGACGGAAGCTGCCGACAAGGCCGCCGCCGACCGGGCCGAGCGTTTCGGCCCCGAGGTGATGGCCTATGTCGAGAAGTCGGTGCTGCTTCAGACACTCGACCATCTGTGGCGCGAGCACCTGGTCAATCTCGACCATCTGCGTTCGGTGATCGGCTTCCGCGGCTATGCCCAGCGCGATCCGCTGAACGAGTACAAGTCCGAGGCCTTCGAACTCTTCCAGGCCATGCTGGGCAACCTGCGCCAGGCCGTCACGGCGCAGCTCATGCGCGTGGAACTGGTTCGCGAAGCCGCCGATGCTCCGCCGCCACAGGCCCCGGAGGCGCACGGCCATCATCTGGACGCCTCGACCGGCGAGGACGAGTTTTCCAGCGGCGCGGTCACCGCCACGCTGGAGCACAGCCGGACCGTTTCCCCCGAAGAACGCGAGCCTGACGATCCGGCCACCTGGGGCAAGGTCGGACGCAACGAGCTCTGCCCATGCGGTTCGGGAAAGAAATTCAAGCATTGCCACGGCGCATTCGTGTAACCGACGGTGCATCGCCTCGGGACGCATCGTGAATGCGCCCGGACCGTTCATCGATCCCAACCCCGGAGCCCAACCGTTTCTTAAAGACTGGCCGTTAAGGCTGCTGCGTCTTGAATTGCCACTGGAGCGAGGGGCGCGTGCGGGATTGGGCGGTAATGACGGCCGATCGGCTTCTGCCGGCTGGTCTGGCGATGCGGGTGCGGCCGCTTCTCGACGTCGTTGAACGGTCGCTTCTGGCCCGCGACGAACGGGGCCGGGCCGGCCGCATGTCGCTCATCGCCTTCTCGATCCGCATAGCCAATGCACTGATCGCCTTCGTCAGCCAGGTGATACTGGCGCGCTGGATGGGATCGTTCGAATACGGGATCTATGTCCTCGTATGGGTGTCGATGATCATCATCGGCAGCATTTCCTGCCTTGGCTTCGATACCGCCATCATCCGGTTCATCTCCGAATACCGCGAAAAATCGATGTGGCCGCAGCTGCGCGGGGTTCACCTGACCGGCCGGCTTCTCGCCATGCTCGCGGCCACGCTGATCGCCGCGATCGGCATGGCAGTGGTATGGGGCCTTGGCGACCATATCGACAGCCACTACATCGTGCCCTTCACGCTTGGCCTGATCTGCCTGCCGATGATCGCCCTGTCGGATATCCTGCAAGGGGTGGCGCGCGCCAACTCCTGGGCGGTGGCAGCGCTTTCTCCTGCCTATCTCGTAAGGCCGGTGCTGATCCTGGTCTTCATGGCCGGGGCGATCGGCCTCGGGCTTGCGCCAACCGCGCAAACCGCGTTGATGGCTGCAATCGCGGCGACCTATCTGACCACGGTGGTGCAGTTCGTGCTGATCACGGCGCGTGTCGACCGCCAGCTCGTTTCCGGCCCGCGCCAATATCAGATGCGCCAATGGCTCGTCGTTTCGATGCCGATCTTCCTGGTCGAGGGCTTCTTCTTCCTGCTCACCAACGCAGACGTCCTGATGATCGGCCGCTTCCTGCCGCCGAGCGACGTTGCCGTCTACTTCGCCACGGTCAAGACGCTGGCGCTCGTTCATTTTGCCTCCTTCGCCGTCAAGGCCGGCGTGGCACAGCGCTATGCCCAGATCAGCCAGGGCGGCAACCGGGCCGCGCTCGAAGCGTTCGCACGCGAAACGGCCGCCTGGACCTTCTGGCCGTCCCTCGCCATGGCTCTCCTCGTTCTCGCGCTCGGGCAGCCGCTTCTGGAACTGTTCGGGCCCGGGTTTCAGCAGGGATATCCGCTTCTCTTCGTGCTTTCGGCCGGTGTGGTCCTGCGTGCCGGCGTGGGTCCTGCCGAAAGCCTTTTGACGATGACCGGCAACCAGAACGTCTGTGCCGTCGTCTACGCTCTCACGCTCGGGGTCAACGTCACGCTCAACCTCCTGCTCATCCCGCAATTCGGGCTGTGGGGCGCGGCGATCGCGACGGCCATCGCCCTGGCCTTCGAGGCCATGGCGCTCTTCCTGACGGTGAGACGCAGGCTCGGCATCTCCATGTCGGCCTTCCCCCGACGCACAACAGGACCGATTCAGCCATGACCGCCCTGCCCGCACGCAAAGACACCAAGTCCAGTCCCGCAGCGCCGATGATTGCCCGGCTTGGCGGGCTCGAACGTGACGAAGACCCAGCGACCCGCGTCGGGTTAGGGAATGAACGACGGCCGGCGCGTGAACTTGCCATCTATCCCGCCTCGGCTGGCTACGATCTGGTGGAAGAACTCGATCATCTGTGCCGCCGCACGGTGGAGCCCAACGTGTTCTTCAATCCGCGCTTCCTGGCGCCGGCCATGCCGCGTCTCGACGACCGGGAGGTTCGCCTGGCCATCATGCGCGATGAGACCGGCACGGGCAGTCGGCTGCGTCTGCTGCTTCCCTTCACGATCGAAAAGCCCGCGCCGGTGCTCGGCGCGCCTGTCATCCGCGCCTGGTCGAGCCCCTTCAGCCCGTTTGGCGTGCCGTTGATCGACCGCGACGATCCCATCGGCGTGATCGAGGATCTCTTCGAACTTCTTGCACTTGAGCGCCTCGACCTGCCGCCCGTTCTCATGCTGCCTGACATGCCGCTGGACGGCAGCGCGGCACGCCTGCTGCGCACGGCTGCGCATGGTCGCGACCTGCCGCTTCACACGATGCCGGTCGGCGAACGCGCTGTCCTCGAAAGCGAACTCGACGGCGAGACCTATCTGAAGAAGGCTCTTCGCTCGCACCACCACCGCGAGTTCAGGCGCTTGAAGCGCCGTCTCGCCGACACGGGAGACCTCAGCCACACCGTGGCGCGGACACCCGATGAGGTGCGCGAGGCGGCCGAGGCGTTTCTGGCGATCGAAGCCTCCGGCTGGAAAGGGCGGACAGGAAGCGCAATGCTGGTCGACCGTTTCCAGGCCGCATTCGCTCGCGAGGCGATCGACCGGCTGGGCGAAAACGACATGTGCCGGATTCACAGCCTGCGTCTCGACGGGCGCGTGATCGCAAGCCTCGTCGTCTTCGTCGAACAGGGTACAGCCTATACGTGGAAGACCGCCTTCGACGAGACCTTCGGCGCCTATTCTCCGGGAACCCTGCTGATGATCGAGGCGACGAAGATGCATCTCGACGACCCGAACATCGCGGTGACGGATTCCTGCGCGGTGCCCGATCACCCGGTCATGAATCGCCTCTGGAGCGAACGACGCGCCATGGGAACCATGTTCATCGGCCTCAACCCGGGCGCCGACAAGGCCGTGCGGCAGGCGGCGGATCAGCTTCGCATTTCCGCCGAGACCCGCAACCTTGTGCGCAATATGCGCGGACGGCTGGAGCGTCTGGTCAGGAAATGGTGATCCGAGCCGGCCGGCATCTCAGGAACCGGCTTCCTCGCGCGCCCGCTCGCGAAAGATGCGCCGGATCACCTTGCCGGTGGTGGTAAGCGGCATCGATTCGACGAATTCCACTTCCCGTGGATATTCGTGCGCCGACAGCCGGTGTCGTACCCATGACTTGATCTCTTCGGCAAGGCTGACGTCCGGCTGCCACCCTGCATTGAGGACGACATAGGCCTTGACGATTTCCGTTCGAAGCGGATCGGGCTTGCCCACGGCGGCGGCCAGCGCGATGGCCGGATGGGCAGTCAGGCAATCCTCGATTTCGGCGGGACCTATTCGATAGCCGGAGGAGGTGATGACATCGTCATCGCGCCCGAAGAAATGGAAATAGCCGTCATTGTCGACAACGCCCTGATCGCCCGTCAGCATCCAGTCGCCGACGAACTTCTTCGCCGTCGCTTCCGGGTTGTTCCAGTACTCCAGGAACATGACCGGGTCGGGGCGGCGGACTGCGATCTGTCCCGCCGCACCCGCAGGCACTGGCCGACCCGACTCGTCGATGACGGCGACCGAGTGGCCGGGAACCGGCTTGCCGATCGCGCCGCTGCGCGAGACGCCGATCGCTGCGCATGATGCGAGCACGAGATTGCATTCGGTCTGGCCGTAGAACTCGTTGATGGTCAGGCCCAGTTCCGAACGCGCCCAGTCATAGGTCTCCCGCCCCAGCGCCTCGCCGCCGGAACCGATGGTGCGCAAGGCAAGGTCGAAACGATCGCGTATGCCTGTCACCGCCTTCATCATCCTGAGCGCGGTCGGGGGAATGAACGCATTACGCACGCGCATCTTCTCCATCAGGACGAGCGCCGCCTCTGGATCGAATTTCTGCGCCGCGGAAGATACGACGGGGACCCCGAAATAGAGTGCCGGCAACAGGACGTTGAGCAGTCCGCCGGCCCATGCCCAGTCCGCCGGCGTCCACATCAGATCGCCTGGCCGGGGCAGGAACTCGTGCGGCATCTGAACGCCCGGAAGATGTCCCAGCAGCACGCGATGGCCGTGCAGGGCGCCCTTGGGCGGGCCCGTGGTGCCTGACGTGAAGATCATCATGGCCGGATCATCGGGGCCGGTCGCCTCCGCCTCGAAACTGGTGGAATGAGCTGCGACAAGCTCTTCGAACCCTCGCGCGGCACCCTCGCGCCCGTCCACCGAGACCAGGACACTCAACTGGCCCAGCCGGCCCAGAATCGGACGCAGCTTGGCCAGCCCGGCTTCATTGGTTACGACGCCCGCCGCCCCGGCCGTATGCAGCCGGTATTCCAGCGCCTCGACGCCGAAAAGCAGCGCCAGTGGCACGGCGACAGCGCCAAGCTTGTAGATCGCGAGATGGGCAATCACGGTCTCGAAGGACTGCGGCAACAGGAGCGCAACCCGGTCTCCGCGCCGTATGCCTTGCGCGCGCAGGGCGTTGGCAAGCGCGTTGGAACGCTGCGCCAGTTCGCCATAATTCATGCGAAGGGCATCGCCTCTTGCGCGATGGTGCAACAGGGCGACGCGCTCCGGTTCGCGCTTGGCCCAGTCGTCGCAGACCGCGACGGCAATGTTGAAGCGGTCCGGCAGGTGCCAGTGAAAATCTGCAAGCAGATCCTGATAGTTCTCGCGGCGCTCGAGCATGTGGACCTGGGCGGGCTCCCGACTGACCGCCGACCAGGAAAACGGCGGCTGAATGCGCACGTTCTTGCCACCTGCATACCCATCCATGCAAGCATGCATATGGGAAACCGCCGTGATTCAGCGGCTGCATCGGGTTCGGCGAAAACGGAGAAAAGGGAAAATCGCAGCCTGAAGAACCACTTGCATCAAAAAGGCCGCCCGATCCCCCGCATTGATCGGGCAGCCCTTGCCGTTTCTGTCTTCTAGCTAAACGGCTCGTTAATCATGACATGGAATCGGATGGGGTCAATAATACTGCCGAACTAGAACATATCGACAAGATGACCTAGTCCGCAGGGATGGCATCTCCCCTGTTTGAAGAATGCCGACGCGCAATTCTCCAACCAAAAGTTGAATATTCACCATGGGCGAGGGATGAATTTCTTTCGCAGGCGAGATGCATGCCGGGCACAACCATGGCATAGTCACGGCAAGGTGAGGCGTCATGGCCATATCGAACAGATTCAGCAGGATGAGCTCCACAGCGCCACGCTGCCTCGTGGGCATCCTGATCGCCTTGTCTCTCGGAGGGTGCACCTCGCTCGCCCAGAATCTCGATGCCGAATATACCTCGTCGATGCCCTATGACGCGGTGGACTGCGGCAGGCTCGCCGCAATGCGCAACCAGGAAGCAGCAAGCCACGGGCTTGCGCCAAACGCCACGGTCGACCAGGAATGGGCCATGCCCTTGCGCAGTCAGACCGGGATCGCCGTCTATGTTCCCGACTACCGAAGCCGCGAGGCCAAGGAAATCGGCGCCGCGCGGGGCCGGATCGAGGCAATGAACCATTCAATGCAGCGGCGGGCCTGTCCGGGAGCCGCTGCACTCGGCCGCTCCCGCTGAAGAGATGCCGTTTGCGGCCGCTTGCAATCGGCACAAGGCACGACAATGGGCTATGGCCGTTGAGGTCAGGCGACGGATATGCCAAGTCAACGGTCCCATGCGGTTTGTTCAGGGATCAGCCAATGCTTCGACTCGCGATGTCCGCCATCGCCATGATGCTCCTCACCGGCTGCGGCACGAGCGGCCCGGTCTATCGCGGCGATCCGCCGCCCGGCATGAGCCATGCGGAATATGAAGCCAGGCTGCTTGGCGAGAAGCCGCCGAGCTACGAGCTCAACCGCGAAAAACTCGATCACGATTGACATGACGGCCGAACCGGCCACGCGCGGCCGGCTGCCTTCCGAACATCAGAATGTCGTTCAAGGCGTCTCGGGCCTGCTGTAGAGCCAGACCTTGAGGGAGGTCGTCCGGCCCCGCAACTGCACCTCCATCGGGCCGTCCGAGAGCCCGCCCTGCAAATACGCGCACGCCTGGCCTGCCGCCTGGATCAGATCGTCGCTTATGGCAAGGTCCGCTTCCTGCCTGGCAGCCACATCCATGAGCCGGCTTGCCACGTTGACGCTGTCGCCGGTGGTCGCGATCTGCTGGTTCGCCCCGCTGCCGAGCCGGGACGCGACCACCTGGCCGAAATGCATGCCGATCTTGAAACCCAGCCTGTCCGAGATTGAGTTCGGCTGGGCCGCCAACCATTGACCCGTGCGCTCGCAAAGCCTCCCGGCGCAGCGCAGTGCATTCGCCGCGTCATCTGGCCCGGGCCGCGGCAGCCCGAACAGGATCATCAGCCCATCGCCCATGAAGCTGGTGATGGCACCGCCCTTGGCGGTCACTTCCTCATTGACGAACTCATAGAATTCGTTGAGCAGCCCGCGCGTCGCATTCGGTCCGAGGCTTTCGCTGAGCCCGGTGTACCCGGACAGGTCGATGAAGACGATGGCCGCCTCCAGCCGCACCGGTTCAGCGAGAAAGTCCGGATCGCGCGCCAGCCATTTGGTGAGCCCCGGCGCCTGGATCCGCTGCAGCAGCGCACTTTGCGCTGCATAATATTGTGCCCGGCTGCGATCCATCCACAACTGCACGGTGCCGAAGACGATCGCCGCCGGAACAGCGGCGGCCAGCGGAACGGCAAGACTCATCCAGATACCGCGGTTGAAGGCAGCCTGGTTGAGGGCCAGCCAGACGCCCATCACGGCAAGGATCGCGGCGAGGCCGATCACGTTGCGGCGCCACGCCAGCAATCCGACCAGAATGACGGGCAGGGCCACGGCGAGCCCTGCATCGGCCAGTCTGACGGATCGGTCTCGCAGCAGGCCGTCACCGACCATCACTTGCGCGATGGCCGTGGCCATGACCTCGACTCCCGGCAGAACAGGGTCGAACGGTGTGGGAAAGACGTCCCCGCCCCCCGTTACGGTCGCTCCGAGAACGACGACCCGCCCGGCAATCGCCTCGGGCGGCAGTTCGTCGCGCAATGCGGCGGCTGCACTCACGGTGCGGACCGTGCCGCCGGGTCCATAGAAGGACAGCGGCAGGGTATAACCGATATCGGTCCGGATGGTTTTGCCGTCGAGGATCAGGCGGCCGGGTTCGATCGCGGGCACGGCATCGAGCGCGATGGCGGCGGAGCGAAAGGCGAATGACGCCTCGATGCGATCGCGCGTCCTGAACAGGAGTGGCACGAAGCGTGGCGTGCCTGTCGGGTCCGTCGCAACGTTGACGATGCCGATGGCAGCAGCGTCGGAATAGACCGCCTGCGGCAAGAGGAAACGTTCGGCGACGGGAACCTCGGCGAGCGGCGCGTCCATGGACCCCGTCGAAAGGCGCTGCCGCCCACCGGCGAACACGGCCGCGCCGGCAATGACGCTCGGAGCGAGTTCGAGCGCCTGGGCAAGACGCTGGTCTTCTTCCGCCGACCCGCGATCGACGAGCAGCATGTCGACGGCGATCGCTATCGGGCCATGCCGCGCCACACGTCGGATGATCTCGGCAAGACTGTCGCGACGAAGAGGAAACGCGCCCGCCAGATCGACCGTGTCGTCGTCGATGGCGAGAATCGTGACGATATCGGGCGCCTCCCGCTCTCCGCGCACCAGCGTGCGCAAGTCCGTAAGCGGCGCTTCGATCCTTTCGAGAAGCGGGATGCCGCCTCTCCAATGCGCCCAGCCGAGGCTTGCGCCCCAAAGAGCCGCAATCACGAGTGCGACGAGGATCTGGGCGCTGCGGCGCTTCAAGCTGATCTCACTGCCCGAAGCGCGCCATCAGGGCGTTGACGCGGCGCGCCGGCCAGCGCCGCACTTCGAGCGCAGATGTTCCCTCTTCGACATCGACACCCTCGCCCGGCCCGAGCACCACGCCCGCACCGCCGGAACGACGGTTTACCGCCACCGCACCCCTGACGACGAAGACCGAGGTCGTGCCTTCACCGACATCGACCGCCCATTGGGTGCCACGCACTGCGGCGATCGCCTGCGGCGTCACCACCTCGAAACCGGATGAGGATGCATTCTGCGGCAGGTCGACAAGCACCGCCTTCCCCTCCAGCCTGACTGCATCGACGCTGCCCGTGTGCGTCGTGTCGAGCAGAGAATACTCCGCGCCGCCCTCGACCGTGATCGACAGCCCGCTCTGACAGCGCACGAGATGGCGCGATGTTCCCCCGATCTGCTCCAGCGTGCAGCCGCCGCTGCCGCTCGACTGCGCATGAGCATGGCCGACGGCGATGCTCTGGACGGCAGCCACCGCGACGGCGGCCATGACAATTCGGATCGTCGGATTCATGAAAGCATTCCACGTATGGTAATCACTATAACAGATCGCGATGCGGTTGGTTGAACGCCATTGCGACCTTCCAGCGGGCGCGTCCACTACCAGAAATGTTCAAACGCGAACGTGATCAATTCCTCTTTCAAGGAAAAACATCTTGGAAGAATGTCTGACGCTGGCAGGTCCGCACGGTTGAAAGTCGCGAATTCTTATCCATAGTCCCTTCTCATGAACGGTCCGAAGCTCAAGGACTATAGAAGGAGGCGGGATTTTTCCCGCACCTCGGAGCCCCGCGGTCGTCAGACCGGCGAGACGGGCAATCGCTTTGTCGTCCACAAGCACGCTGCAACAGCCGATCACTACGATCTGCGACTGCAGCTTGGCGACGTACTGAAATGCTGGGCAGTGCCGAAAGGACCGTCGCTTGATCCACAGATCAAGAGACTGGCGGTCGAGACCGAGGACCATCCGCTCGACTACATCGACTTCGAGGGCGTGATTCCGAAAGGCGAGTACGGCGGCGGTGCGATGATCGTCTGGGATGCGGGCACGTGGGCGCCGATGGAGGACGCCGAAGAAGGCCTGACGGCCGGTACGCTGAAGTTCAGGCTGGCCGGCGAGAAGCTTTCGGGCGGCTGGATGCTGACGCGGTTGAAACCGAAGAAGGGTGAGAAGAAGCGCAACTGGCTGCTGATCAAGGAGCGCGACCAGGCCGCCGATCCCGACCTCGACATAGTGGGCGAACGGCCAGAGAGCATAAGGAGCGGCCTGACGACCGAACAACTGGCCGAGCGTTCACAGCAGGACGGCGAGCGCGCGCCGCGGCCGAAGCGCCTCGCGCCGGGCCAACTGAAGGGATCGAAGAAGGCCGAGATGCCGAAGCGGCTGAAGCCGCAGCTCGCCACCGCCGCCGACAAGGCGCCGCAAGGCGATGACTGGCTGCACGAGATCAAGTTCGACGGCTATCGCACATTGGCCTTCTTGGAAGACGGCAAAGCCCGGCTGGTGACGCGCAGCGGGCTCGACTGGACGAAACGCTATGGGGATCTTGCCCACGCCTTCGAACAACTTCCCTGCAAGCAGGCCGTGATCGACGGCGAGATCGTCGTGACCGACGACGAAGGTGTCAGCCGCTTCGCGGCCCTTCAGCAGGCCATTTCCGATGGTCCCGGCAACAAGCTCGTCTACTATGCCTTCGACCTCGTCCATCTGAACGGCTGGGATCTGCGCGCTGTCGAGCTCGCCAAGCGCAAGGATATGCTGGAAAGACTGCTCCAAGGCCATGCGGGCGGGCGCTCACCGATCCAGCTCTCCGACCACGTCGTCGGCGATGGGGCCCAATTTTACGACAAGGTCTCCGACCTCGGCCTCGAGGGTGTCGTTTCAAAGAAGGCGTCGTCCTCCTATCAGGAAGGGCGCTCGAAAACCTGGCTCAAGATCAAGGCGTTGCAGGCCGGGGACTTCGTCATCGCCGGATACACGACGTCACAGGCGGCCGAGGGCCTGGCCGCGCTGGCACTCGGCGAATGGCATGACGGCGAACTGCACTATCGTGGCAAGGTCGGCACCGGTTTCGATGCGCCCATGCTCAAGGACCTGATTGGGCGTCTTGAACCGCTGCGGGACGACGGGGCCCGGCTCGACGGAGCGCCCAGGGACATACATTGGGTGCGCCCGGTGCTGAGCGCGCACATCCATTTCGCCAACCGCACCAGCGACGGCCTGCTGCGCCACGCGGTTTTCAAGGACGTGAGAGATCCGGCCCTTTCGGCTTCCGATTCGCCTGAACGAAAGCGTCTCGTCTCCGACGACGACCTGGCCTCGGTCTGGGTGACCAATCCGACACGCCGCCTGTTCACCAGATCGGGCCCGACCAAGCTGGACGTTGCCGTCTATTATGCGAGCATGGGCGATTTCATGCTGCCGCACATTCTGGAGCGGCCGGTTTCGTTCCTGCGTTGTCCGACGGGCAAACGGCAGGATTGCTTCTTTCAGCGTCACGCGTTCTCAGGCATGCCGGATTCGATATCGACCTTCGAAACCACCGATTCCGACGGCGAAAAGCAGACCTATCTCGTCGTCGATGGCGTCAAGGGCTACCTCGCGCTCGCCCAGTTCGGTGTGGTGGAAATCCACGTCTGGGGCACGACCGCCAGAAGGCTCGAAAGGCCCGACCGCATCGTCTTCGACCTCGACCCCGGCGAGGGCATCGCGTGGCGGGAGATCGTCGAGGCCGCGCAGCACATTCGCGGCCAGTTGGAGACGCTCCAGCTCATTCCCTTCGTCAAGACGTCCGGCGGCAAGGGATTGCATGTGACCGTGCCGATCAAACCGGACTCAGACTGGAAAACAGTCCACCAGCGCACCGGCGAGATCGCGGCGGCGATCGCCAGGACCGCGCCAGACACATTCACCACCACCATGGGCAAGGAGAAGCGCAAGGGTCGCATCTTCATCGACTTCCATCGCAACGTGCGCGGCGCGACGGCCGTTGCACCCTATTCGCTGCGCGCACGACCCAACCTCCCGGCCTCGACACCCATCACATGGAATGACCTGGAATCCATCGACGCTCCGGAGGATTTGAACTATTCTTCGCTCCCGGGCTTGATATCGACATCCGGCGATCCGTGGGCCGAGATCGCAGAGAGCGCCCGGGACCTGCCGACCGCAGAAACGTAGCCACGTTGCGCAGGAGGCATTCATGGCGCCCAGAGCAAGCTGGAAAGGCTATCTGAAACTGAGCCTGGTGAGCTGTCCGGTACGGCTCTACCCGGCGACGAGCAGCCGCGACCGCATAAGCTTCAACCAGTTGCACAAGGACACGCACAACCGGATCAACATGAAGCCGGTCGATCCGGAGCTGGGACTGGTCGAACGCTCGGACCTCGTGAAGGGCTACGAGTACGAAGACAAGAAATACATCATCATCGACGATTCCGATCTCGAAAGCGTCAAGATCGAATCCAACCACACCATGAACATCGAAGCCTTCGTCGATGAGGACTCCGTCGACGTCATCTACCAGGACACACCCTATTATCTCGCCCCCGACGGCGCGATGGCGGGAGAGACCTTCATCGTGCTGCGTGAGGCGCTGCGCCAGTCCGGCAAGCTCGCCATTGCCCGGCTGGTGCTCTCCAGCCGCGAGCGCGTCATAACCATCAGCCCACGCGAAACCGGCATGTTCGTCTGCACGCTGAGAAATCCCAGGGAGGTGCGTGGCACTGCGGAATATTTCGGCAACATTCCCGTCGGCGAACCCGATCCCGAAATGCTGGAGCTGGCCGAGAAGCTGATCGAGCAGAAGACGACCGAATTCGATCCCAATGACTACGAGGATCGCTACGAAGCCGCATTGATGGACATGATCAAGGAGAAGCTCAAGGGGCACAAGCCGATCGTGGCGGCGGCGCCGGAGCGCGGCAACGTCATCAATCTGATGGATGCGCTGAAGGCGAGCCTCTCGCAGTCGAAGCCGCCGGCAAAGAGCAAGTCTAAGGAGAAGGCAGCTACCAAGACCGCCGCCAAGAGCGCGTCGTCCGACGCGTCATCGAAATCTACGGCCAGAAAGCCGGCACGGAAAAAGGCGTGAGCGACCTCGCAGGCATGACGTTCGGGATGATCGGCGCTCTGGCCGCGTTCCCACGGCGCCTGGCGGCGCGCGAGTTGGAAAGGCGCGGCGCTCGGCTCAGGCACGGCGTCACCCGCCAGACCAGCCATGTGGTGCTGGGACGCGGGCTGCTGGCGCGCGCAGACGAAGCGGCGATCGAACAGCGCGTCGACGAGGAACGCTCAACCGGCCGGCATCTCGTCAGCGAGAATGGTTTCCTGCGTCTGCTGGGTCTTCGCCAGCCGTCAGCCATGTCGAACCTGACCCGCAAATCGCTCCTAGAACAGTCCGGTCTAGGCCAGCGCGAGTTCGATCTGCTGGCCCTGTTCGACGCATTCGAGCATGACAGCGAGCCCTTCGCCTTCGCGGATCTGATCCTGGCAAAGAAATATGCCGCGCTGATCGCCGGTGGAGCGAGTTGGACCTCTATTGCCCGTTCCGTCCATCGCTCCCCTGCACCGGTATCGACCTTCACCGCGCTCACGCTGGAAACGGAAGGCCGCGACACCGTCTATGCCCGTCGCGGCGAAATCCTTAGCGAGCTTGATGGACAGATGTTGCTGCCGATCGAGCGTCCCGACGAGCGCGCAATGGACGCCCTGTTCGACGAAGCGGAAGAGGCGGAGCATGAAGGCCGCTTCGAGGAGGCCGCAAGCCTCTACCGTAAGTGTTTGGCACTCGACCCGAAGGACTCGGTCGCGGCCTACAATCACGCCAATTGCCTCGCCGCCGCCGGTCGCACGGCAGAGGCCCGGCGCGGCTTCCTGCAAACGCTGAAGATCGATCCCTCTTTCGTCGAGGCCTGGTTCAACCTGGCCGATCTCGTCAGGCAGAGCGGACATGCGCAGGCGGCTCGAAACTATCTCGGCAAGGCTATTGCCATCGATGCCGACTACGCCGACGCCATCTACAATCTGGCGACGCTGGAATTCGAAGCCGGCAATCTCGCCGAGGCACGCCGGTGGTGGACACGCTATCTTGAGCTCGATCCGCATTCCGACTGGGCCCGCAACGCCGCTCGCGGCATTCATTATGCCGATCAGCAACTGATAGCCCAAAGGAACGCCGGCTGATGGCCGAACGATTTCTTTTTGACGGGCCGGAGGATGCGCGCGTCACGCTCCTCCTGGCCCACGGCGCCGGCGCGCCGATGGATTCTGCGTCCTTGAATGCAACGTCGACGGCTTTGGCCAAGGCCGGCCTGCGGGTGGTCCGTTTCGAGTTTTCCTATATGGCCGCCCGGCGCGCCGGCGACGGCCGCAAACCGCCGCCACGCGCCGAACGGTTGAAGGATGAATATGTGGATGCCGTCGGCGCGCTGGCAGCGGACGGCCCACTCATCATCGGCGGCAAGTCCATGGGCGGGCGGGTGGCAAGCATGGTTTCCGACCGGCTCCTCGACGAAGGTCGGATCGCCGGTCTTGTCTGTCTCGGATACCCCTTCCATCCGCCCGCCAAGCCGGCGCAACTGCGCACCGCTCACCTCGAGCATCTCAGGACGCCGGCACTGATTTGCCAGGGAACACGCGACGAATTCGGCACGCGCGAGGAGGTTGCGGGCTACCCCCTCTCCGACCAGATCGAAATTCTGTGGCTCGAGGACGGTGACCACGACTTGAAGCCGCGCAAGCGGATCTCAGGCCATACGGCCGCAGACCACCTGACAACGGTTGCCGACAAGGTCGCCGCCTTCGCACGACGGGTCGCACCATGAACCCGGCCGCGCCGTGAAGATCGCGACCTTCAACATCAATGGGATTAACCGGCGGCTGGACAATCTGCTCGAATGGCTTGCCGAGGCAGAGCCGGATGTCGTCTGCCTGCAGGAACTCAAGTGCGAGGAACGAAAGCTTCCCCGCAGAGCGCTCGAACAGGCCGGCTACGGGGCGCTCTGGCGTGGCCAACCGGCATGGAATGGCGTTGCGATCCTGGCGCGCGGCGCGGAGCCCGTTCCGACCCGGATGGAACTGCCCGGCGATCCCGGCGACCGCGATGCGCGCTATGTCGAGGCCGCCGTCGGCGGTGTCCTGATCACATCCATCTATGCGCCCAACGGAAACCCGCACCCTGGACCGAAATTCGATTTCAAGCTCGCCTGGATGAAGCGTCTGATCGAACATGCGGCCGAACTCCACGCCGCAGACGTGCCGGTGGTGCTTGCAGGCGACTACAACATCGTTCCCGAGCCGCGCGACATCTACGACACACGGTCATATGACGACAACGCGCTCGTCCAGCCGCAAAGTCGGGCAGCGTATCGGCGTCTTGTCGATCAGGGATGGAGCGACGCGATCCGCGCCGCCTTTCCTGATGAGACCGTTTTCACTTTCTGGGACTACATGCGCAACCGATGGCAGCGAAATGCCGGGTTGAGGATCGACCATCTGCTGTTGAGCAGGAAGGCCCTCCGTCGCCTGGAGAGCGCCGGCGTCGACCGCTGGGTACGAGGCCGTCCCGGCGCAAGCGATCACGCGCCGGTCTGGATCGAGCTGAAAGACTGACGGTTGACACTGGGTCGTACCGACTGGTGATCAAGCGGACGATATGGTTCATTTCACGCGGATTCGCGGGGGCGTTCCCGCGCACAGACAAGAATGGAGAGGAGCTGATGTCCAAACGCATCGTCTTTACCGGCGGCTCCGGAAAGGCCGGCCGTCATGTCGTTCCCTGGCTGAAGGACAAGGGCCACACCATCCTCAACCTCGATCTGAAGCCGCTGGACTGCCCCGGCGTCAATACGTTGATCACCGACCTCGCCGACAGCGGCCAGGTGTTCAACGCCCTGTCCATGCATTTCGGCTTCGACGGGCTGGAAACCGGCAAAGGGCCGGCCCCCGTCGACGCCGTGGTCCATTTCGCCGCCGTGCCGCGCATCCTCATCCACCCCGACAACGAGACCTTCCGTATCAATGCGGTGAGCACTTACAACGTCATCGAAGCGGCGACCAAACTCGGCATCCGGAAAGTCGTCATCGCCTCCAGCGAGACGACCTATGGCGTGTGCTTTGCCGAGGGCGACAAGGACTACCACCAGTTCCCTCTGGAAGAGGACTATGACGTCGACCCGATGGACAGCTACGGCCTGTCCAAGGTGGTCAATGAAAGGACCGCACGCGCCTTTGCCGAACGCACGGGCGCCGACATCTACGCGCTGCGCATCGGCAACGTCATCGAGCCCCATGAGTACGACCAGTTTCCGGCGTTCCTGGCCGATCCGATGTCGCGCAAGCGCAATGCCTGGAGCTATGTCGACGCCCGCGATCTCGCCCAGATCGTCCACCTGTGTCTGCAAAAGGATGGGCTTGGTTTTCAGGTCTTCAATGCCGTCAACGACACGATCACGGCCAGGGAACCGACGGAAGCATTCCTGAAGCGCTGGTGTCCCGACACCCCGATCACGCGGCCGATGGGTGAATACGAAGCGCCGCTATCCAACCGCAAGGCGCGCGACGTTCTCGGTTTCAGGGAGCAGCACGACTGGCGCAAATATGTGGCCGGATGACGCGCTTCAGAGACCGTCCTGACGACGGCGCTCATGCCGCGTGAAATCTGAGCTGTCGGCTCCCAGGAGGACGGCGATCCAGCGCGTCGAGGACCCGTGACCGCAATAGACGATGAATGCGATCAGCATCGGCACGCCGATGAATGCCCCGGACAAGCCCCACATGGCGCCCCAGAAGAACACCGCCAGGACCACTGCGAAGGGCGAGATTGCCAGGGAAGCGCCCGTCAGGCGAGGCTCCAGATAGCTTCCGATGAGGAACTGGACGATGTTGAGGCCGATGAAGACGATGATGGCGACGTGCAGCGTGTCGAACTGCGCGATCGCGAACAGGGTCGGGAAAATCGTCGCGATGAAGGAGCCGATGAACGGGATATAGTTCAGTGCAAACGCAATGGCGCCCCAGGCCGCCGCGAGTTCCAGACCGGTCGCCAGCGCAAGTCCCCACACGAAGAGCCCGGTCAGCACGCTGGCAGCGGTCCGCACCAGCATGAAGCGTCTGAGCTTCTGCCCGATTTCGCGGTTGGCGCTCCGGATGCGCCTGCCGATCGGCTGCACCGACGGCAGCCGCAGACGCGCATCGAACTGATCGACCTCGAGCAGGCCGAGCATGACGAAGATGAACACCAGGGCGACGAATCCAGTGAGGCTGTTCAGCCGCGTCGCGACGCCCTGGACGAAGCCGACCAGCCAGGTCACGTCAAATCGATCGGTGATCGGCCCGACGACCGCAATTCCGTTGTCTTCGAGCCACTGCGCCCAATCCACATAGATCGTCTGGAAACGGGATGAGTTCACGATCAGCCATTGGCCGAGCAGGCTGAACCCCCAGACGACGAGCGAACCGACGATAACGATGACCAAGACGATCAGGCTGAGTGTGATGAGCAGGGCGAGCAGTTTCGGCATACGCCGCTGCAGCGCTTTTTGGATCGGCCAGCCGAGGGCGATGATGAGCAGCGAAAAGGCAAGCGGCACGAACACCGCCTGGGCGCGATAGAGCAGCCCCAGAAAGAGGATTGCCGCGATCACGGCCACCGAAGAGCCATACCGGCTCGTCCCGGATTGAGCGGGGTCAAGGTCGTCCGGCTTATCGCGTATGCTGGTCATCGCAGGATCCACGGCCGCTTGTGATTGATCGCACGCCAAATATGCCATCCTCGCGCGCGGTCGCAACGGATGTCCTGCTGCTGCGCCTGACACAAGTGAACTGCGGACGAGTTTACCCACCCTTAGCGCGTCGGCGCTAATTTTTCCTCTTCTGATAAAGGGCACGGGAGCCGACG
Source organism: Mesorhizobium sp. (assembly GCA_963966365.1). Classification (GTDB taxonomy): domain Bacteria; phylum Pseudomonadota; class Alphaproteobacteria; order Rhizobiales; family Rhizobiaceae; genus Mangrovimarina; species Mangrovimarina plasticivorans. The sequence continues at coordinate 43,069 of CAWZZC010000006.1, forward strand.
CACTTTCTGGGCGGAATTCTGAAGCTTCTGCCCGGGCGCAATATGCTGGCAAGACGAACCACGCGGCGCATCGCCGCGACACGAATACGGATGTCAACTGCTTGGTGAAATGGTGCCCCTGGCCGGGATCGAACCAGCACTCCTTGCGGAACTCGATTTTGAGTCGAGCGCGTCTACCAATTCCGCCACAGGGGCCCGCGGGCATTTTGCCCAGGCGGCTCGGGACTATACGGTCAGGTGGCCCGCCGTCAACTGCCGGAACTGCGTTTTCGTGCCGTGTTCGGGATTGTGCTTCGCCCGAGTTCCGGATTAGACGGGAACCTGTCGCGCCCATCATCATCCCGGAACGAACCTCATGCTTCGACGGCTCTACGACTGGACAATGTCGCTTGCAGCGACGCGCCACGCCGAAAAGGGGCTGGCCGGCGTGTCATTCGTGGAAAGCTCCTTCTTCCCGATCCCGCCGGACGTGCTGCTGATCCCGATGGTGCTCGCCGAGCGCAAGCGCTGGATGCGCTACGCGTTCATCTGCACGATCGCGTCGATCCTCGGCGCGCTTCTCGGCTACGTCATCGGCGCCTTTCTCTACGAGGCCATCGGCCGGCCGATCCTGGCCTTCTACGGCAAGGAACACGCCTTCGAGCAGATTGCCGACTGGTACAATCGCTGGGGCGGCTGGGGTGTGCTGTTTGCTGCAGTGACGCCCTTTCCCTACAAGGTGCTCACTATCTTTTCCGGCGCCACGGGCCTCAATCTCGGCATTTTCGTCCTGGTTTCGGTCGTCGGTCGCGGCTTGCGCTTCTATCTAGTCGCATGGCTTCTTTACCGCTACGGCGAGCCGATCCGCCACTTCATCGAGAAGAACCTGGGCCTTCTTTTCACCCTATTCATGGTGCTGCTCATCGGCGGCTTCGTCGCCGTCCGATATGTATTCTAAGGATCGTCCATGACGCTTACCAAATCCGCCGGCTCCATCCAGACGATCAGCGCGGGCGTCCTGGCGCTCGGCATGGCCGTAACGGTGGGAACAGCACTCGGCTTCCAGCACATCGGCGGCTACATCCCTTGCAAGCTGTGCCTTGAGCAGCGGCTCCCCTACTATATCGGCGTACCGCTGATGGCGCTGGCCTTCGTCTCCTCTGCCCTTCGCCTGCCGGGCATCGTGACCCGCGGCCTTCTCCTGGCCGGCGGCCTGCTGATGACATGGGGGCTTTATCTCGGCGCCTATCATTCTGGTGTCGAATGGGGCTGGTGGCCGGGCCCGACCGACTGCGGCGTGGTCTCCGCACCCGAAGGCGGCAGTGCCGGCGGCGTGCTCGATTCGCTCAATGCTGTGATCCCACCGGCCTGTGACGAGGCCGCGGGACGGTTTCTGGGACTGTCCTTTGCCGGCTGGAACGTAGTGGCGAGCCTGATCCTGGCGGCCATCGCCTATCGCGCGGCCTTCGCTCCAGCGAAACGGTAACCGAAGCCTACGGCTCCAGCTCGACATCCCAGTAGAGGAAGTCCATCCAGCTTTCGTGCAGATAGTTGGGCGGGAAGAGCCGGCCATTGTTGTGCAGATCGTGCACGGTCGGCTGATAGGGCTTCTGGTGCGGCCACATCCTGGCCTGGGCCGGCATCATGCCGCCCTTCTTCAGATTGCATGGCGAACAGGCCGCCACGACATTCTCCCAGGTCGTGGCACCACCGCAGCGGCGCGGGATCACATGGTCGAAGGTCAGGTCCTCCTTCGTGCCGCAATACTGGCACTGGAACCTGTCGCGCAGAAACACGTTGAAGCGCGTGAACGCCGGATGACGCGACGGCTTCACATAGGCCTTGAGGCAGACCACGCTCGGAACGCGCATCGAGAAGGACGGCGAAGAAACGGCGTGTTCGTATTCGGCAACGATGTTGACCCGGTCCAGGAACACCGCCTTGATGGCATCCTGCCAAGACCAGAGCGAGAGCGGGTAATAACTGAGCGGCCTGTAATCGGCGTTCAGCACCAAGGCTGGCAGGCTATCCGGCGAGACGGCGACCGTCACTTCCATCGACTCCTTTTATCCGAGAACCGAACGGCGCGGATACTGTAAGCGACAGATGTCAGGAATGTGAAGCTGCCAATAGCGCTCAATTGATGGCGAATTACCTACTTTCGCGAAGAATTGTACGCTTTGCCAGCCAGATCAGGCGGCCGGGGCGCCTTCGCGACCTTTCATTTGCTGATAATAGGCCCAGAAGAGGCGTGCCGCGACGCCGCGATTCGGGGTCCATGATTCGGCCATCTCGATGAGCTGCCGTTCGTCCGGCCGTTGCGCCAGGCCGAGCGCGTGGGCGACGGCGGCCTGCAGGGCGATATCGCGCGCCGGGAAGATGTCGGGATGGCCGGCGGAAAAAAGAAGATAGATCTCGGCCGTCCAGATGCCGATGCCATGAATGGCGGTCAGCGCCCGTATCGCATCGTCCCGCTCGCACCGGCACAGCGCCTCAAGGTCGAGACCGTCGTCCACGATCGCGCGTGCGAGTGCGCGCAGGGTTCGCTGCTTGGGCCGCGACAGCCCGGCCAAGCGGAACAGCTCGTCGTCGGCAGAATGGATCGTCTCCGCCGTCAGCGGATCGGCGAGTTTCACCAGACGGCCCAGGATGGCGTCGGCACTGGCCCGCGAAACCTGTTGCGACACGATGATGGAGACCAGGCTCGCAAAACCGGGATCGGTGCGCCGCAAGGGCACGTCGCCCGCCGCCGCACGCACGCCGACAAGCCGCTCGTCGGCCGCACACAAGGCATCGAGGCCGGCGATGACATCGGCGATCGTGTCGATGCGCTGCATGGGCTTTTCCTTCCTGGCCGGGCAAAGTAGCAATCGGTCGATGACGTCTTCAACCCACGGCAGCGCACACTCATGACACGTCCCGCATTCCGTTTCGCTCCCAGCCCCAACGGAAGACTGCATCTTGGACATGCCTATTCGGCCATGCTCAATGCAGACCTGGCCGAAGCGGCAGGCGGGCGCCTGCTCCTGCGCATCGAAGACATCGACATGACGCGAAGCCTGCCCGAATACGACCGTGCGATCCTCGGAGACCTGGAGTGGCTCGGCTTCCGGTGGGAGGAGCCGGTCCGCCGGCAATCGGAGCATTTCGAGGACTATCGTTCGGCCCTGGAACGACTGATCGCCGAAGACCTCGTCTATCCGTCCTTCGTGAGCCGGAGCGAACTGCGCGCCCATGTGGCCGAAAGCGAATCGGCCGGCCGGCCCTGGCCGCGCGATCCCGATGGCGCGCCGCTTTATCCCGAGATCGACCGCAACCTGCCGCCGTCGCGGCGCAGGGCGCGCATGGAGGCCGGCGAGCCCTTCTCGTGGCGGCTCGACGTTCGGGCAGCGCTGGCAGCGCTGTCCCCCCGCCGGCTCGGTTGGCAGGAGGAGGGCAGCGGCCCGTCAGGTGAAACCGGATGCATCGAGGCCGATCCGGCACGATGGGGAGACGTCGTTCTGGCGCGCAAGGACACGCCGGCGAGCTACGCGCTGTGCGTCACCGTCGACGACGCCATCCAGGGTATTACGCATGTGGTGCGCGGCCGCGATCTCTTTCACGCCACGTCCGTCCAGCGCCTGCTGCAGGAACTGCTTGGCCTGCCGGCGCCCGTCTACTGCCATCACGATCTCATCCTCGGACCGGACGGCCGCAAGCTGTCCAAGAGCGCCGGCGACACCGCGCTTGCCGCCCTGCATGAAGCCGGCATGACGCCGCGCGACATCCGCCGCATGGTGGGACTCGATTGAAATTCAGATGCGCCGCACCACGGCCTTCCCGACAAGCACGACGGCAAATGCTGCCAGCGCACAGACCATCCCCGCCACGGCGCCGTCCTGGATGTTGGTGAACCGCATGCCGAAATGATTGAGCCCGTAGAGCCCGCCGAAGAAGCCGCCCGTCATCAGCAGCATGCCGCCCATGCCTCCCAGGCCATCCTGGCCGATGATGGCATCGAGCGTCAGGGACAGGATGAAGGACAGGATGGCCACGGTTCCCACGGCCATGATGAGCCAGAACGCTCCCACATTTGCGATCATGTCGCGGCCAGCCTCCCGTTGGCTTGTGTTGGACGGCACGAATTTTCACCGTGGACCCTATCGAAAACATCTTTCGCGTTGCTTATGGCGGGCCTTCGCATGCTCACCGGCAAGTTCAGGACTGCTTTACCATGTTCTCCCTCTCCCGCGCCGTGCCGTCCCTGTTCGTGCTGCTGTGGGCCACCGGCTTCATCGGCGCCCGATACGCCATGCCATGGTCGGAACCGTTCAGTTTCCTGGCGGTCCGGTTTGCTCTTGCTTTCCTGCTGCTGGTGGCGATCGTACGTTTCGTCCCGCGCGAGAGGTTCAATGCGCGCGGAGCCTTTCACGCCGCCATCGCGGGCATGCTGATGCACGGCGTCTATCTCGGCGGCGTCTTCTGGGCGATCCATGACGGGTTGCCGGCCGGCCTGTCCGCCCTGATCGTCGGATTGCAGCCGATGATAACCGCTCTCATGGCGGGCATGGCCCTGGGCGAGCAAGTCTCCGCGCGCCAGTGGCTGGGGCTGGTCATCGGTCTCGCGGGCGTGGCGACCGTATTGTCGCCGGCGCTCGGCGCGGTTGGAAGCGGAGTGTCGGCGGCCACTTTGACCGCCGCCCTCGTCGCGGTTCTGTCCATGAGCGCCGGCACGATCTGGCAGAAGCGCTTCGTCTCCGGCATCGGCCTGGTTCACGCCACCCAGTACCAGTATCTGGGCGCGGCCGCATTGATGGCGGCCGGTTCCCTGGCCTTCGAAACGCGCGACTATGTCCTGACCGGCGAACTGCTCTTCGCGCTCGTCTGGCTTGTCGTGGTGCTTTCGCTCGGAGCCGTCTTCCTGCTCATGTACCTCATCCGGGAAGGAGAGGTGTCCAAGGTTGCGTCCCTGTTCTACCTGGTCCCCGGCACGACCGCGATCATGGCCTGGCTGCTCTTCGACGAAGAACTCGTCCCGGTGCAGATCGCGGGAATGGTGATTGCCACGCTTGGCGTCGCCCTGGCGACGCGTCAGCGCCCCACGCGTGCCCGCATGTCCCGATAGCGGCGGATGGAAGCATTGAGTTCGCCGCCCATGATGAAGATGACCGATATGATGTAGAGAAACACCAGCGCGATCATGATCGAGGCGAGGCCCGCATAGGTCGACACATAGGTCGAGAATTGCGAGAGATAGGTGGCGAACAGGGCAGCGCCGGCCACCCAAGCGACAAGGGTGAACAGGATGCCAGGCAACACGTCGACAAAACGCCTCTTTCCTGCCGGGAGCCAGAAATGGACCGCCACAAGGCCGACGACGATCACCGTCGAAGCCACGACATAGCGCCAGACGGCCGTCGTCCCCGTATAGGGTTCAATCCAATTGAAATGCTCCTGAGCGATCGCGGCGGCGAGCGGCGCCAGCACCAGGAGCACGCTCATGGCGAGAAACCCGATCGTCGCGATCAGCACGAAAGCGAGGCTCTGCAACCGCCGGAAGACAAACGAGCGATCCTCGTATACCCGGTAGGCGCGATTGAGCGAAACACGCAGCGCCTCGATGCCATTGGAGGCAAAGACGCCCGCCAGAACCACACCGAAGGTCAGCACGTCTCCACGCTGCACGGTGAGCACGTTGACCACCTCCCGCGCGATTGGCGCCGCAATGCTGTCCGGCCATGTATCGAAGACGATGTGTACAGCCGTATCGGCAAAGGCGTCGGCTCCGAGATAGCTGGCGAGTGTCGTGGCAAAGATGAGGAACGGAAACAAGGCCATCAGCGCCGAGAGCGCGAGATGGCTGGCCATGGCCCAGCCGTCATCGACGTTGAAATGCCCCAGTGCGTCGCCGAGCACGCGTTTGACAGCGACATAACTGCGCAATGTGGCCTTCCCTCCATTGTTTACCCGCCCCGAATATGTGAACGGGACACGAGCCAATATCAACCGGACGGCGCAAACGCGTGAGCGAACAAGGCAGAACCATCATCGTCACGGGGGCCTCCTCGGGCATCGGCGCCTATTGCGCCCGCGCATTGAAGAACGCCGGATGGCGCGTCTTCGCGACGGCACGCAAACCCGATGATCTGGCTCGCCTGGAAGCCGACGGCATCGAAGCATTCTACATGGATTATCGCGACGCCGCGTCGATCGGGGCGCTGGTCGAGGCTGTCCTGGAGCGCACGGGCGGTAGGCTGGACGCTCTCTACAACAATGGCGCCTACGCCCAGGCCGGCGCGGTCGAGGACCTGCCGATGGAAGCCCTGCGCGACCAGTTCGAGGTCAATTTCTTCGGCTGGCACGACCTGACACGTCGGATCGTCCCTGTAATGCGCCATCAGGGAAACGGACGCATCGTCCACTGCTCCTCGATTCTCGGACTCATGCCGGTCAAGTGGCGCGGCGCCTATGCCGCCTCCAAGCATGCGCTTGAGGGGTTGATGCTGTGCCTGCGCGCCGAACTGGAGGGATCAGGCGTCCATGTCAGCCTGATCGAACCCGGCCCCATCGAATCGAAGATGGCGGCCAACGGCCTCGGATGGTTCGAAAAATATATCGACGTGGAGAACTCTCCGCACCGCGACGCCTATCGGCGCCAGCTCGAACGGCTTCGCTCGGGAGGCACGCAGTCGCGCTTCAAGCTCAAGCCTGATGCGGTGTGGAGCGAGTTGCGCCACGCGCTGGACTCGCCGCATCCCCGCCCCCACTATGTCGTGACCACGCCGGCTCGCACGGGCGTCATCCTGAAACGCCTGCTGCCGGCCTCCTTGCTCTACCGGATCCTGGCCGGCCAGGCCTAACGCGCAACCGGGCCGACGGCGCCACCGTCCCGCCCATTCACGGAGACCTCATGTCCACGATCTTCAACATCATCGCCATAGTGTTCATGGCCGCCGTCGTGTTCGTGCTCGTGCGCGGATTGATCAATCTCCTGAAAGGCGGCTCCGGCAACACCTCCAACAAGCTGATGCAGGCCCGTGTGGTGCTCCAGTTCATTGCCCTGGTGTTCATACTTCTGGCGCTCTATTTCAGCCGCGGCGGCACGCCGGGCTGATTGCGGATAAGGAGAGGCGGCGATGGTCAAGCTCAACAAGATCTATACCCGAACCGGCGACGATGGAACGACGGGTCTGGGAACCGGCGCGCGGGTGGCGAAATTTGATCTGCGTGTCGCCGCATTCGGCACAGTCGACGAAGCCAATGCCTGCATTGGCATGGCCCGCCTCCACACGGGACGGGAACATCCCGATCTCGATGCGCTCCTGTCACGCGTCCAGAACGATCTCTTCGATCTGGGTGCCGATCTCGCCACGCCCGATGACGGGCGCAAGCTGAAATACGAACCGCTGCGCATCGTGGCCTCGCAGGTCGAGCGGCTCGAGGCCGACATCGACCGTCTGAACGCGGATCTCGACCCGCTGCGCTCCTTCGTCCTGCCCGGTGGCTCGCCCGCGGCCGCCGCCCTGCATCTGGCACGCACCGTGGCCAGACGTGCCGAACGGTTGATGAGCGAACTGGCCGCTCGCGCGGACCAGCACGTCAATCCCGAAGCGCTGAAATACATCAACCGCGTGTCCGACCTGCTCTTCGTCGCCGCGCGGGTGGTCAATGACAACGGAAAAGCCGACGTGCTATGGGTGCCCGGCCAGAACCGCTGAATCCGGGAGGCCTTCGGGCATGTTCATTCCGCTCCATGACGCGAACAGCCTGAAGTACATCAAGCTGCAATATGTCACCATCGGTCTGATCAGCGCCAACATACTGGTCTACCTCTTCACGGCATTCAGCTCCGAGGCCGCCGTGATGGCGACGGTCTACGGCTTCGGCTACGTGCCGGCCGTCGTCCACGACATTGCCGATCTGCCACCCGACCTGGTCTTCCTGCCGGAAGACCTGACCTACATCACCTATACCTTCCTGCACGCCGACCTTTTTCATCTCGGCGGCAACATGCTTTTTCTCTGGGTCTTCGGCGACAATGTCGAAGATGCGATGGGCCATCTGCGCTTTCTGGTCTTCTACCTGCTTTGCGCCGCCGCCGGAGCCTGGTTCCACGGACTGATCGATCCGGAATCCGAAATCCCCCTGATCGGGGCGTCGGGCGCGGTCGCCGGCATCGTGGCCGCCTATCTCATGCTGCATCCGCGGGTGAAGATCTGGGTGCTCGCCTTCGGCCGCATCCCGCTGCGCATCCCCGCCTACATTCCCCTGGCGCTCTGGATTGTCTTTCAGATCGCCATGCTGATGTTCGGTGGCGAGGAGGAAATCTCCTGGTCAACCCATGTCGGGGGAATTCTGGCGGGTGCGGTCCTGCTGCCTGTCTTTCGTCGTCGAGGCGTCCCGCTCTTCGATCGCAAGGTCGTCACGCCAAGAGCGGTGAAGACCGTTCCAAGCATCCCGGCCAGGCCGACGTCGCGAAGCGGTTCGACACGTCCCGTCGGATGAACGATCGCTGCGCAAAGCCTTATTGACGTAAACGTCAATCGTCTCTAGGGTCCGCCGCGCTTCGGGAGGTCGCTTTCGAGCTGACGGAGGACAGCACTGCAACCGGATTTCCGGCTCTCACTGTCGGCTTCGGACTAGCCCCGGCGCACAGGCCGATGCTAAACGCGGTGCAATAGTTCCATCAGAGAGGTTGAAGCGCATGAAAGTCCTCGTACCGGTGAAGCGGGTCGTCGATTACAATGTGAAGATCCGGGTTAAGCCGGACGGCTCGGGTGTCGAGCTTGCGAATGTGAAGATGTCGATGAACCCGTTTGACGAGATATCCGTTGAGGAGGCG
>CAWZZC010000007.1:0-75707 GCA_963966365.1 Mesorhizobium sp.
GTGCGCATGAACCCATGGGCCACGTTTTTTAACGGGGTCGAACCCACCAATAAGCTAGCGGCCGCTGCCCTCACGGATCGAGATTAGCACAGGGCGGTTTCTACCGCGCACAGGCGGGCAGAGGCCCGGGGTGGTTTTTTAGGATGTCGCGCTCCTCGGTAACGCGCGCCAGTTCCTTCTTCAGGCGTCGGATCTCTGCCGCTTGATCGTCATCCGTCGAGCCGGATGGCTTCGAGAACTTCCTGCGCCATGCATAAAGCGAGTGCTGACTGACCCCGAGACGCTGCGAAACCTCCGCAACGGGATAGCCCCGCTCGGTGATCTGCGCGACCGCATCGCGCTTGAACTCATCAGTGAAATTGCCAGACCGCATCAGGGCCTCCTTGCCTCAAATTTAGGGAAGAAGGCGTCCACAAATCTAGGGGCTATTCAGTTTCCATCACGTCGCTGTCACATTCGATTCCGGATCAGTGGCTTCAGAGGCCGCTGTTGTTACGCTGGCGTGCCGGCACAGTTTGCTCCGTCGCACATGAGCGCGAAGACATTGCGAGCGTGCTTGTTGGCGGACGCTACTGCAACGAGCTTGAATGGCTTGGCCTCCATCCAACGATCAGCCCAAACCGAGAGGACGGCATGGAAGATCTGCAGGACCCGCGACGACGCCAGAGCGGATGTGTTCGACTACATTGAACGCTTCGACAATCCGGAGCGCCGTCACTCTAGGCTGGGCTATTTCAGCCCGAACGAGTTTGAAAACAAGGCGGGATCAGCTCAACTCAGCGTCCGAAAAACCGTCAGCAGGCCAATCAGCCCTAGGCCCCGAACAGCGCAGTCAACGTGGGATCGGAAGTGATTGATCGAGATTGTTCCGTAGTCGACCAACAACCGCTGCCAATCCTTCATATGGTCAATAAGCTAGAAATCAGGACGGCTTCTCTTGCAGACTTAGGAGCGGTTTCGTCGTCCTAATCAGGCGGCCTTCTTCATCTCCTTGCCCGGCAGCACCGGCAGGGTGGCCACCTTCGCCTTATGCAGCCAGCCCAGGTCCGGTCCCTCGTCCTTGCCCTTCGCGCTGTCGATGATGACCTTCGAAATGCGCTCTTGCTGGTTGCGCAGATGGTCGCGCAACAGGCGGTCGCGCGTGATGTAGCCCGCGTTCACGCCGGGCAGCGAGTGGTTCATCAAGAGGTGGATGTCCAACTCCGACACACCGGCCGCCTGCGCCAGCGTCCGGTAGCTCTGGCGAAGGTCGTTGCCCCACTTCGACAGCACGTCCCGTTCCTCCTTGTGCTCGATAAGGTGTCCGCTGTCGCTGTCGGCCGGGAACAGCCAGACCTCGGCCTGGTCGGGATAGAGGATGCGGCCGGCGCGCATCGTCCGCAGGATGCAGCGGATCATCGGTCGCGACAACGGAATGTCGAATGCCTTCTTCATCCCGCCCTTCGGCCTCGGGATATGCAGCAGGCGGCTGCGGAAGTCGACATGCTCGATCCGCACATTCTTCAGTGCGGTCGGCCGAGAGCCGCTCAGCAGCAACATCAGATGGAATTCGCGGCGGATCGGATTGGTGAGCGCCGTCAGCTCCGCGAACCAGGGCGCCATGTCGCCGATGCCCATGCCGGTGTCACGCCGCTGCTCGGTGTTCCAATCGATCGCCGTCACCGGGTTCATCGGAGGCAGATCGGGGTTGGTCTTCCGTGCGTGGTTGTAGACCGCGCGCAGGCTTCGCATCGCGCCATTGGCGATGTAAGGACCATTCTCCGCGCTGATCTTGTCATGACGCTCAGCGACCAGCTTCGGCTGCCGGCCGAGCCTGGCTAGCGGTTTGTCCAGCCAGTCCTCGAACAGCCGCTCCATATGGTCGCGGTAATTCTCGATCGTCCGCGTATCGCGGCCCTTCCGGATCATGTGCCCGTCCCGATACCGCACCCACCCCTTGCGCAGCGTGACGGCGCCGGGCTTGATTTTCTGCTCCTCTCCCGGCCGCTCGCCGCGCGCGATGGAGCCGATCTCCACTTTCGCCTTGCTGCGTGCTGCGCGCGTCGTCACGTTCCCGCACTCGCCGAGCTTCACCTGGGCGGAGAACTCCCGGACACCATCGCGCCAGAACTCCCCTTGCGCCATGAATGTCTTCTTCTTCTTTCCGACCAGTACGAAGAAGCCGGGAAGCTCCGTGTCTCGGACCTTGTATTGCTTATCGGTGGCATAGGGCAGGCGCGCAATCGCCTTGTCGGTTAGAAGCTGCCGCTTGTCGGCCATTTCGGGCCTCCCAATTTTTAGTCTGGGTTTAGTCTGGGGAAGTGCCTGGCGAGGATTAACGCAGGCGAACTACGCCAGAGCACGACGGTATACTAAAAATATTAGTGAAATCAGTGTCTTATGTCAAATCGAAAGTATGGTGGCGTAGCGCGTCGGACATGCCAATATGGAAAAAAACATACTACGAATCTGGGGGTCAGAGGTTCGAATCCTTTCGGGCGCGCCATCTAACTCATTGAAAAATATTACAAAATTGAACGACGTCGGCACCTGTCCGCGAAGTCGCGCATGTTGTCAGAACGTTCAGCCGGCGGATCGGCCCGGGCGCCGGATCTCGGCATGATCGAGCATGTAGGCCTCGGCGGCGATCATGTGCTCGCGCATGATCTGCCGGGCCCGCTCGGCGTCGCCGCGCTTCAGCGCCCGCAGGAGTTCGACCTGGTAGTGCAGCCCGCTCTCCCGCAGCGCCGGATGATGCGCCCGGTAGATGGTCCGGCATGCCGTCATGTCGTTGAGCAGGCTGACGAGGAAGCTGCAGATGAAGCCGAGCAGGCGGTTTTCGCAGTGGCGTGCCAGCTCGGCATGGAAGTCGAGCTCGGCAAGGCGCTGCGCATATTCCTCCTCGGCTGTTGTCGGCTCCTCTTCGTAGAGACGGATCTTTCCCTGCAGCGCCTCGAAGGCGGCCGAAGAAAGCCGGCCGGCCAGGCTTGCAGCCAGTTGCGGCTCCAGATCCTTGCGGATGGCATAGATGTCGCCGATCGTGGGGGGATGGAACAGGAACAGGTTGTCGAGCAGCCGGATCGCCTGTTGCGCCTCCACGCCCGACACGAAGGCTCCGCCGCCCGGACCGGTCTTGCTGACGATCAGGCCCTGGGCTTCCAGGATCTTGAGTGCTTCGCGCATCGTGCCGCGCGACACGCTGTGCGTTGCCGGCAGGAGCCATTGCGGCGGCAGCCGGTCGCCCGGGACGAGCGCATTCTCGACGATCAGGTCGCGGATCTGGTCGGCAACGATGTCCGGCCGCTTGCGCCGACGCGGCGCAATGGGAAGGCGCGGTCGCATGTCTTTGGGGGCAGGCAGTTCCGCCATTGTGCTACTCCGCGCCGTGTGGGTGATAGCAGGCTGCCCGGTGGTCGGGTTCGCCCGGCGCGGCTTCGAGTGGAGGATGGGCGGCAAGGCACATGTCGGTGCCGCGTGGACAGCGCGCATGAAAAGCGCATCCCGGAGGCGGGTCGTAGGGATCGGGCAGCTCGGTGTCGGTGTCCTCCGGGACAAGCGAGGGCCTGCCCGGCACGGGCGCGGAACGCAGCAGCAGATGCGTATAGGGGTGGCGAGGCGCGTTGAAGACCTGGAGCGCCGGTCCGATCTCCGCGATGCGCCCGAAATACATCACCGCCACGCGGTCGCTGACGCTTTCGACAACCGAAAGATCGTGGCTGATGAAGATGTAGGTGAGGCCGAAGCGCTGCTTGAGCGCGTCGAGTATGTTGAGCACCTGCGCCTGCACCGAGACATCGAGGGCTGAGACGGGTTCGTCGAGCACGATGAGCTGCGGATCGGCGGCCAGCGCCCGTGCGATGCCGATCCGCTGTGCCTGGCCGCCCGAAAACTCGTGCGGATAGCGTTCGAGAAAATCCGGTGCGAGATTGACCGCCTCCATAAGCTCTGCGAGACGCGCCCGGCGCTGCTCGCCATCCATGGCAAGCAGGTGGATGAGCGGTGCTTCGAGGATCTGCCGGATCGTCTTGCGCGGATTGAGCGCGGCGACGGGGTCCTGGAAGACATACTGGATCCGCCGCGCCAGCGCGCGCGGATCGCTGCCGGCGGTGGCCACCAGATCCTGGCCCTCGAAGGTGATCGAGCCGCCGGTCGGCCGGCTGAGCCCCGCGATCATCCGCGCGAGCGTGGACTTGCCGCATCCCGATTCGCCGACGATGCCCAGGGTTTCCCCCGTCTTCAGATCGATCGAGACTTGCTGGACGGCGTGCACCGCAGGCTTTGATCGGCCGAACAATGTGCGGCCGCCGCCGAACGTCTTCTCGGCGTTCTCGACCTTGAGCAGCGTTGTCTCAGCCATGCTCAGTCTCCGCGGCAATGGGATGCAGGCAGCGCACCGTGCGTTCGCCGCCGGCAAACTCCGTCAATGCGATTTCGCCTTGCCGGCAATCGACCTCCGCCCGCGGGCAGCGGGCGGCGAAGGCGCATCCCTCCGGCAACTGGTTGACCAGCGGCGGACGGCCCTCGATGGCGTCGAGCCGGCGTTCGGGCTCGCCCAGAACCGGCACGCAGTCGATCAGCTTGCGGGTGTAGGGATGGGCCGGACGCGACAGGACCTGTTCGCTGGTGCCGGTCTCCACGATCTTGCCGGCATACATCACGGCCACGCGATCGCAGATGGCCGAAACGACGCCGAAGTCATGGGTGATGAACAGGACCGCGGCGTTGCGCTCGCTGCGCAGCGCGTTCATCAGGCTCAGCACCTGTGCCTGCACGGTGACGTCGAGTGCGGTGGTCGGCTCGTCGGCGATCAGCACCTTTGCGTCATTGGCCAGCGCCATGGCGATGCAGATGCGCTGGCGCATGCCGCCCGACAGTTCGTGCGGGTAGGCGTTGAGCCTCTCGCGCGGATTGGGAATACGCACCAGCGCCAGCAACTGCTCGGCCTTGTCCAGCGCGGCGCGACGTGCGAGCGGCTGATGCGCGGTGATCGCCTCGGCAAGCTGATCGCCCACGGTGAAGAGCGGATGCAGCGTTGACAGGGGGTCCTGGAAGACATGGCTCACCGCCGCGCCGCGCAATTGGCGCACGCGCTCGTCGCTCGCGGCGAACAGGTCCTCCGTGTCGAGCCACGCAGCGCCGCCGGCAATGCGTCCCGGCGGCGAGGGGACGAGCCCCATGATCGACATCGCGGTGACCGACTTGCCGCTGCCGGATTCGCCCACGAGGCCCAGACATTCACCCTGGCCGATCCGCAGGTCGACCCCGCCGACCGCGTGATAGATGTCGTCTCCGACATGGAAATCGGTGCACAGATCCTGAACGTCGAGAGCCGCATGGGATGCCGCATTTCGTTCTGGCGCGAACGCGCGTTCGATCGCCGTGCGGGCCATGGGCCGCATGAGCGCCCCTGATTTCAGACGCGGGTCCAGAACGTCGCGCACACCGTCGCCCAGAAGGTTGATGCTCATGACCAGAGCGAAGATCATCAGCCCCGGGATGATGGAGACATGCGGCGCGGTGAACAGGATCTTGCGTCCATCACCGAGCATCGAGCCGAGGTCGGCCTGCGGTGGTTGGGCGCCGAGGCCGAGAAAGGACAAGCCGGCGGTCTCCAGGATCATCCAGCCTATGGTGGTCGACATGGTGATGACGATGATCGGCAGAACGTTAGGCAGGATTTCGCCGAAAAGGATGGCCGGCCCGGATTTGCCCGACAGGCGCGCCGCGTCGACGAACTCGCGATGCGCGAGACCGAGCGTGATGCCGCGGATGTTGCGGGCGAAGAAGGGGATGTTGACGATAGCAATAGCGTAGAGCGCGTTGAGCAGGCCGGGTCCGAGCACGGCCACGATGGCGAGCGCGAGGAGGATGTAGGGGAACGCCATCACCATGTCGATGCCGCGCATGAGCAGTCCGTCCACCCGGCCGCCGGCATAACCGGCCACCAGACCGATAAGCGAGCCGAAGAAGGCGGCGATCAGCGTTGCCGAGATGCCCACCAGGAGGCTGATGCGGGTACCCCAGACGAGACGCGAGAGAATGTCGCGGCCGAGTGCGTCGGTGCCGAGAAGATGGCCCTGCGACAAGGGCCTCAGAAGCCGGTCGGCCGGCGCCGTCACATCGGGGTCGGCAAGCGGCAGGATGGGGGCCGACAGCGCGAGAAGGCAGAGCAGGCCGAGCACCACAAGCCCGCCGGTCGCAAGGCTGTTGTTGAGAAGGAGCCGCAGCGGGCTCGGCCGCCCGCCGCCGCGCCTCTTGCCGGTCGCTGTCTGTGCCGTGGCCGCGCTCATCGGCGCAGCCTCGGGTCGAGCATGGTCTGAACTATATCGGCGAGAAGATTGAACAGCACATAGGCCGCGGCCACCACCAGCACCCCGCCCTGCACCAGAAGCAGGTCGCGCGTGCCGATGGCATTGACCAGCATCGAGCCGATGCCTGGCCACTGAAAGACCGTTTCGACATAGACCGCCCCGCCAAGCACGAATCCGGCCTGTATGCCGATGACGGGGATGACGCTCACAAGCGCGGCCTTGAAGGCATGGCGATAGATGACGCGCCGCTCGCGCAATCCTTTGGCGCGTGCAGTGCGAATGTAGTCCTGGCGCAGCACCTCGAGCATGGAGGTACGCGTCAGCCGGGCGATCACGCCGGTCGCGACCGCGGCCAGTGTGAGGGCCGGCAGGAAGAGATGGTGCAGCAGGTCCGCCAGGTCGCCGCCGCCATAGATGGCGTACATGCCGCTGGCCGGAAACAGCTTCACATTGACCGCGAAGGCGAGGATCAGGAGCAGGCCGAGCCAGAAGGCCGGCATCGATATGCCTATGAGCACGAACACGGTGACGATCTTGTCGGTCCAGCCATATTGGCGCACCGCGGAGACCGTGCCGGCCAGAAGTCCCAGAACGGAGCAGGCGACAAGCGCCGTGCCGGCCAGGATGAGCGTCGCCGAGAAACGTTGCAGAACTTCGTCGAGCACCGGCTTGTTGAGCGCGTATGAGCGTCCGAAATCACCCTGCAGGAGATTGCCGAGCCAGATCAGGTACTGCTGGGGCAGAGGTTTGTCGAGGCCGAGCTGGGCATTGAGCCGGGCGACGTTTTCAGGCGTGGCATAGGAGCCCAGGATCGCCGTCGCCGGGTCGCCGGGGATCATCGCCATGATCAGGAAGACGATGATCGACAGGCCGAAGAGAACCGGGATCGCGGCCAGCAGGCGCTTGGCGATATACAGTCCCATGAATCGGCTCCGGGCTCGTTCCGCGTTGCGGCGGCGTGCCCGTCAGGGCTTCGCCACTTTCTGCAGCATCAGGAAGAACGACGGCTGGAGCTTGAAGTTCTCCACATTGGCGCCGGTCACCGCGTTCTGCTTCCAGTTGGCGACGAAGACCCAGGGCGCGTCCTCGTGGACGATCTCCTGCATCTGCCTGTAGAGTTCCGCCCGCTCCGCCTGATCCGTCGATCTGCGTGCCTTCGACAGAAGTTCATCAACCGTCTCGTTGGAGTAATAGCCCGAATTGAAGCCACCCTTGTCGGGCCAGGCTTCGGTACGCAAGGCAAGGAAAGGCAGCGTATCCGGCGAGTTGGTCATCCACGCCATTTCGGCCATGTCGGCCTTGCCCTCGAGGCCCGGGTTCACCTTGCCGAGGAAGGTGTTCCACTCGTAGGTTTCTATGTTGACCGTCATGCCGACGGCCTGGAGGTCGGCCTGGATTGCGGTGGCCATGGCGACCGGGTCGAGCATGCCCGATCCTCCCTGGGTGACGTAGAATGTCACAGCCTCGCCATCGTAGCCGGCCTGTTGGAGAAGCTGCTTCGCCTTGCCCGGATCGTAGGGGTAGGGCTCGAGTTCCTCATTGTAGGCCCAGGCGAAGGCGGGCGGCGTCGGCCCCGCCGCGACTTCGGCCGTACCTTGCAGGATGTTGTCGACCAGGGCCTGCTTGTCGATCGCGTAGTTGGCGGCCTGGCGCACCGCCTTGTCCGCGAACGGGCCCTCCTTGAGGTTGAGGATCAGGAACCACAGATGCGGTCCCGCCTGCTCGTACACGGCGAAGCTGGCGTCGTCGCGGAAGCGCCGCACACTGTCCGGTGGCACCTCGACCATCACGTCGAGCCCACCCGAAAGCATTTCGGCGATGCGCGTGTTGGCATCGGTGATCGGCCGGTAGACAACGGCCTCGAGCGGCGGCGCTCCATCCCAGTAATCGTCGTTACGGCTGACGATGACGCGAGAATTCGCTTCCCACTCCTCGAACTTGAACGCGCCGGTGCCGACGGGATTGCGGCCGAAATCCTTCCCGTGCTGCTTCACCGCGTCGGGCGAAACCATCAGGCCGGGCGTATAGGCGAGGTTCGACAGGAACGGCGCGAAGGGCTCGGAAAGCTTGAACTCGACGGTCAGGTCGTCAATGGCCGTAACCTCTTCGACCGAGGAAAAGTAGAAGGCCAGCGGGAACGGACCCGTATCGTGATAGGGATGGTCCTCATCGGTCATGCGATCGATGTTGAACTTGACCGCATCGGCATTGAAGGGCGAGCCATCGTGAAATGTCACGCCGTCGCGCAGATGGAAGGTGTAGGTCGTGCCGTCTTCGGAAATGTCCCAGCTCTCGGCGAGCGCCGGTTCGACCTCGAGCGTGCCGTCCTTGTAGCGCACCAGCCCGTCATACATGTTGAAGACGATCCGGAAGTCGTTCACCGCCGTCACGGCGTCGGGATCGAGCGACTTGGGCTCGGCGATCTGGCCGACGACGAGAACGTTGGGGGGCGTCTGGCCCATCGCTGGGGCGGACAATGCCAGCATGGCGGCTGTGCCGACGGCAGCCAGGAACGTCTTCATAGGGGTCTCCTTCCTTGCATGCCTTGCAATTAATTCGCATAATTCGGCATGGATCAAGTATTTATTATGAAGAATTTCGTTTCAGCTCTGCCGACGATTGGCGCGCGCTTGGGATGACGAAGAACCCGCAAAGCAAGTCGAGCGATACGACGCCGGCAAGAATGCCACGGATAGACATGCGGCGCCTGCGTGCTCTGATCGATGGCGTCAACGCGTTCGGCTTCAACCCCGCGACCGGCGGCCACAACCGGATCGGCTATTCCGATGCCGACATGGCGGCGCGCGAATGGCTGGCCGATCAGATGCGGGCGGACGGCCTCAGCGTGAGGCGCGACGGCGTTGCCAATCTTTTCGGCCGTTATGGACGCGCGGACGGTCGCTGCATCATGGCCGGGTCGCATCTCGATACGGTTCCCGACGGCGGTGCCTTCGACGGTGTGGTCGGTGTCTGCGCCGCGCTCGAATGCGTACGGGCGATGAGGGATGCCGGCGTTCAGCCGCGATACGCGATCGAGGTGGTGGCCACGGCTGAAGAAGAGGGGCGCTTCGGCGGAATGCTCGGTTCGCAGGCGATTTCCGGCACCGTGACGCGGGAGTGGATCGACCGAGCCCGCGACGCCGACGGCGTGTCGCTTGTCGAAGCCATGCGCTCCATGGGACTCAATGCCTATGACGCGCTTGACTGCGCCGCAAGGCGCGGCAGCGTGACGGCTTTCCTCGAACTGCATGTCGAGCAGGGGCCGGTGCTCGAGGCGTCCGGCACGTCGATCGGCATTGCCCATTCCGTCGCCGGGGTCTGCAATCTACTGGTCCGACTGCGTGGTACGGCCAACCATTCCGGCACCACGCCGATGCATCTGAGGGCTGATGCCTTTGCCGGCATGACCACCGTGGCGCACGCCATTCCCGAGACGATCAAGAGTTGCGGCGGTCCCCAGACACGGATCACCATCGGCAAGGCGGAGATAAAGCCGAACTTCATCCACACGGTTCCCGGTGAGGCCGAGTTCGTCATCAACATACGCGACACCGACGAGGCGATCATCGAGGCGGTAAGCGGGGAGATGATCCGGGCCGTGGAGCGTGCCGCGGCCGAGCATCGTCTGGGCCACGCCGTTGAAATGCAAAGTCGCCTGGCGCCGGTCTGGCTCGATTCAGGATTGCACGCAATGCTTCTCGAGGAGGCTGACCGGATGGGCCTTGCCGCAATCGCCATGCCGTCTGGCGCCGGGCATGATGCGCAGACGATGCAGGCCTTGTGTCCGGCTGGTCTCATCTTCGTCCCGAGCATCGGCGGCATCAGCCACGCGCCGAACGAATGGACCGAATGGGACGATATCGAACACGGCGTCAATCTGCTTCTTGCCGCCCTGATGCGGCTGGCGGGCGGTGCGTGATGAGGCAGACACGCGTGTCGTGAACGAACAACGCCGCGGGCTGGATATGCCCGCGGCGTTTCGTCTGTTCGGCGGGGGCGCTGCCTTTATGCGCCCAGCCCCTTTGCGATCGGAAGAACGCGGACGCGCTTGCCCGTTGCCGCATAGATCGCGTTGGCCACAGCCGGCCCGATCGGCGGCACGCCGGGTTCGCCGACGCCTGTCGGCCGTTCGCTCGACTGTACGATATGGACGTCGACCTGCGGCATCTGCTCGATCCTGAGCGGCGTGTATGTGTCGTAGTTCTCCTGGTTCACAACACCATCCGTCAGGGTCAGCTCTTCGGCCAGGATGGCGCCAAGTCCGAAGCCGACGCCGCCTTCCATCTGGGCGCGGATCGTGTCGGGGTTGATCGGAACGCCGCAGTCGACCGCACAGGTGACCTTGTGCACTCTCACATTGCCGTCCTCGACGCTGGCTTCCACGACCTGCGCCACATAGGTGGCGAAGCTCTCGGCAAGCGCGATGCCCCTGACGCGGCCTTCCGGCGGTGGGGTGCCCCAGCCGGCTTTCTCCGCCGCCAGCCTGAGAACCCCGGCATGGCGCGGATGATCCTCAAGCAATGCCAGCCTAAAATCGAGCGGATCGGCTCCCACCGCCTCGGCGAGCTCGTCGAGGAAGGTTTCGACGGCAAAGGCGGTATGCGTCGAGCCGACGGAACGCCACCAGAGCACCGGCACGCCGACGTCCGATGTCGTCAGGCCGACCGTCTGGGCCGGGAAGGCATAGGGCAGGTTGGCCGCGCCTTCCACCGAAGTCGGGTCGACGCCGTTCTGAAGCATGCCTTCCATCGGCGTGCCCTTCATGATCGACTGGCCGACGATGTGATGCTCCCAGGCAACGATCTTCCCGTCTGCGTCGAGGCCGGCCTTCATGGCGTGGACATAGGCCGGCCGGTAGCGTCCGCCCTTCATGTCGTTGTCGCGCGTCCACTGCAGCTTGACCGGCCGGTTTCCGCCGAGCGCCTTGGCCGTGGCCACGGCGTCGACGAAGACGTCCGCATCGGCGACGGCGCGCCGGCCGAACCCGCCACCGGTCTTCATGACATGGAGCTTCACCTTGTCTGGCGTCGTGCCGGCGACCTGGGCTACGATCATCTGGTTGAGTCCCGGCATCTGGTGACCGCCCCATACCTCCAGGGTTCCGTCGGCGTTGAAGCGCGCCACCGCGTTGAGCGGCTCCATGGCGGCGTGCGCGAGATAGGGAAACTCGTAGCGCGCCTCGATCACCCGCTCGGCATTCGCCATCGCGGCGGCGCTGTCGGCCTCCTGGCGGGCGATCGCCGCCGGAGTCTCACCGGCCAACTGGCGATACTCGGCCATGATCTGGTCCGAGCCGCGCGTCTCCGCGTCCGTTTCGTCCCATTCGACGGTGACGGCCTCGCGGCCCTTGATCGCCGCCCACATGTGCTCGCCGACCACCGCGATGCCGCGCGGCGTCTCCACGACATCGACGACACCGGGAAGGGCCTTCGCCGCCGCACCTTCGAAGGACTTTGCACGCGCGCCGAATTTGGGCGGATGGATCATGACGGCGGTCAGCATGTCGGGCAGTTGCACGTCGATGGTGAACTGCTGCGTTCCGTTCGTCTTCGGCGCACTGTCGTAGCGGCGAACGTCCCCGTTGCCGATCAGGCTCCATTCGCCCGGCTCCTTGGGCGTCGCTGCGTCCGGGACTGGCACGGTTGCGGCCTTTTGGGCCAGTGCGCCGAGCGTCGCCTTGTTGCCCGCGCCGTCTGAGACGACGCCGTCGGCAATGGTGATCGTGCTCTCGTCCACGCCCCATTCGTCGGCGGCAGCGGCAATGATCATCTGGCGCGCCGTTGCTCCGGCGATCCTGTAGCGATCCCAGGATGAGGCCATCGACGTCGACCCGCCGGTCAGCTGCATGGCGCCGCCCATGGCCATGTTGCCGTAATGCTCGGTGGGACCCCAGCCGCCGACCACATCGACCTGATCGAAGCGGGCGCCGAGTTCCTCGATGACCAGCGTCGCGATGCCGTGATAGGAGCCCTGGCCCATGTCGAACTGCGAGGAGATGACGGTTACTTTGTCGTCGGGTGCGATCGTCAGATAGACGTCGAACGGGCTGGCCGCTCCGTCGGTCGATTGCGCTGCGGCGCCGACCGGCCGGAAACCGATCGCGAGGCCGCCTGCCGCGGCGGCAGCCCCGATGAGAAAGCCGCGTCGTGTCGGCCTGACGTCCTGGGTCAGGATGCGTAGAAGGTTCATGTTGTGCAGCATGGTTCAAGCCTCCAGACGGCGGGCGGATTCGTGAATCGCGCCGCGGATGCGGTGATAGGTGGCGCAGCGGCAAAGATTGCCGCTCATGGCGGCGTCAATGTCGTCGTCGCTGGGCTTCGGGGTCTCGGTGAGCAGTGCCACGGCAGACATGATCTGGCCCGACTGGCAATAGCCGCATTGCGGCACGTCCATTTCCGCCCATACCGTCTGCACTGTCTGCGCGACCTTGCTGTCGAGACCTTCGATGGTCGTGATCTTCTGCTCGCCGACATCGCCGACCATGGTCTGGCAGGAGCGGACCGGAAAACCGTCCAGATGCACAGTGCAGGCACCGCACAGCGCCATGCCACAGCCGAATTTCGTACCCGTCAGCCCGACGATGTCGCGAATGGCCCACAACAGGGGCATGTCTTCCTCGACATCGAGTTGATGGTCCTGTCCATTGATGTTGATGTTGATGCTGATCATGATTGGCTACTCCCGGAACCGGTGATCCGATTTGGCTAAGAGAGAATGTCGACAAACCGCGATGGGAACGCGGTCCGTCCTGGCGTTTTCCTGCTGGTGCGCGGTCGCCGCCACCAGCCGGAAATCTGTTCTTGCCCGTCAGACCTCGGGACGCCCGGCGCCGTTTTCCTCGACGCTCAACTGCAAATGCGCCCCGGTCGCGAGCGTCCTCATGCACGCTCCGAAGGCGCGCTGGTATTGGAGTAACGGCAGGGCAATGGCGGGCATTTCAGAGTCATCATTGCACATGAACCGGTGCGCGCGGTAGAGCTTTCGGCCTAGCCAGATTGGCAGAGGCGCAGGCTGTCGAGATGGCGGGCGGCATCTGCGAGATCTATTTCTATGTGGTTGAAAAGACGCCTGTTTGACGCGATGCGGCAGGCAGCCGGACTGATTTGGGTGACAGAGTGCGGTCTATCAAATCTTTGCGAGCACCGCCGGGGACTTGCTGTCTCTGGGGCAAGGCCCATCCGCATCATTCCGCCGATCCGGTGGTGCCCGATGCGACGCTCAGGTTTAAAGCCAGCGGTGGTTGTGGCGCATTGACGTTCGCCACCCTATAGTGCCGAATGCCCTTTATTGCAGATAGAAGGCACATAATGGAGGTAGTCATGAGGAAATTGCTCGTCGGGGCATTGTCCGGCCTGGCCGTTGCCGGTCTCTCATATCAGGCCGAGGCCCAGGATCAGCAGTTCATTTCCATCGGCACGGGCGGCGTCACCGGTGTCTATTATCCCACGGGCGGCGCAATCTGCCGGCTGGTCAACAAGGACCGCAAGGAACACGGCATCCGCTGCTCGGTCGAATCGACCGGTGGGTCGGTCTACAACGCCAATACCATTCAGGCGGGCGAGCTGGATTTCGGCGTGGTTCAATCCGATGTGCAGTCAAACGCGTACAACGGCAAGGCGCAGTGGGAAGGCAAGCCGTTCGAAGGACTGAGGGCGGTCTTCTCGGTGCATCCGGAACCGGCGACGCTGGTCACGCGGGCCGATGCGGGAATCGAGAACTACACCGATCTGGCAGGCAAGACGGTCAATATCGGCAATCCGGGCTCCGGTCAGCGGGCATTGTGGGACGCCATGGATGAAGCTGGGCTCGTCGATACGGGCGCGCTGAAGCTGGCTGCCGAACTCAAGCCCGCCGAAACCGGACAGGCCCTGTGCGATGGCAGGATCGACGCCTATTTCTATACGGTCGGCCATCCCTCGGCGCTGATCCAGGAAACGCTTTCGACCTGTGATGCAGCCATCGCCAACGTGACGGGTCCCGAAATCGAAGAGTTCATTTCCGACAAGCCCTATTACCGGCTCGCGACCATCGCGCCGGGAACCTATGCCGGCCAGGACAACGAGGTTTCGACCTTCGGCGTCGGTGCGACATTCGTCACCTCGGCCGACGTGTCGGAGGACGTCGTCTACACCCTCGTCAAGGCGGTGTTCGAGAATTTCGACGATTTCAAGAACCTGCATCCTGCCTTCGCCAATCTGAAGCAGGAGGAGATGATCAAGGACGGACTTTCCGCGCCACTGCATCCGGGCGCCGAGAAGTACTACAAGGAACAGGGCTGGTTGTAATCCAGACCGGACGGTCCGGGCGTTGATAGCCCGGACCGTTCACGGACATCACATGTTCTTTTCTTTCATCGATTGATCAACTGCCCAATATGCGGGCACACCGCCGGCGGCAATTGCGCATGGTCTTGTCACCGGCAAATTGATCCCTGAAATCGCAGTCATCAAATGGGGATATCGGCCAATATGGTGTGGTGCGAATGTAGCGCGCCGCGGCATGGGGACTTATAGTGGCCGGATGCGGGTTCGTCAGAACTTGGGGAAAATGGAGAAAATCATGAATAAACTTTTTGTCGGGGCCTTGTCAGGTCTGTCGCTTGCCGGCCTGGCGTTCCAGGCGGCGGCACAGGATCAGCAGTTCATTTCCATCGGCACGGGGGGTGTGACCGGTGTGTACTATCCGACCGGCGGCGCAATCTGCCGGCTGGTCAACAAGGACCGCAAGGAACACGGCATCCGCTGCTCGGTCGAATCGACCGGCGGTTCGGTGTACAACATCAACACCGTGCGTTCGGGAGAACTGGAATTCGGTGTCGCGCAGTCGGACTGGCAGTACCATGCCTATCACGGCACCTCGAAGTTCGAGGAGCAGGGGCCGTTCGAAAAGGAGCGTGCGGTGTTTGCCGTGCATCCGGAACCGTTCACCCTCGTCGTGCGCAAGGATACCGGAGTGTCCGGTTTCGAGGACCTGAAGGGCAAGAAGGTCAATGTCGGCAATCCGGGCTCGGGCCAGCGCGCCACCACGGAGATCGTGATGGAAGCCTTCGGCATGACCATGGACGATTTCGCCCTGGCGGCCGAGCTCAAGGGCTCGGAGATGGCGCAGGCGCTGTGTGACGGCAAGATCGACGCCATGATCTACACGATCGGTCATCCGGCTGCCGCGATCACCGAGGCTGCGACGACCTGCGACGTCGAACTCGTGTCGGTCGACGGCGCGGCGATCGAAAAGCTGGTTGCGGACAATCCCTATTACCGCGTCGCCACCATTCCCGGCGGCATGTACAAGGGAACCGATGAAGATGTGACGACCTTCGGCGTCGGCGCAACCTTCATCACCTCCGCCGACGTGTCGGACGAAGTGGTCTACACGGTCGTCAAGGCCGTGTTCGACAATTTCGAAGACTTCAAGAAGCTGCATCCGGCCTTTGCCAATCTCAAGGAAGAAGAGATGGTCAAGGACGGGCTTTCCGCTCCGATCCATCCCGGCGCGGAAAAGTACTACAAGGAACGCGGCTGGATGTAATTGCGCATGTGACGGCCCGGACAAGATCCTGTCCGGGCCGTCACGCTCTTGTCCGTGAACGGGGCGCGGCAGCACGAGGGAGTGCCAGGCAATGACAGACGATTCGGCCACCAAGAAATCCGGCGTCGATGTCGACATGATGGTGGCGGAGGTCGAGAGCGGAGCGCGTAACGCGGTCGGCCTTGCCGGACGCATCATCATCGCGATTGCTTTCGCCTGGGCGCTCTTCCAGATCTACATCGCTTCCGACATACCCTTCATGCTGACCAGCCTGACGGGTCTCAATGTCGTTTTTAACAATCAGGAAGCCCGGCAGATCCATCTGGCGTTCGCGTTGGTCCTGTCAATGCTGGCCTACCCCCTGTTCAAGTCGAGCCCGCGCGACCGGGTGCCGTATTACGACTGGGCGCTGGCGATCCTCGGGGCGCTGTCGTGTCTTTATCTCCTGTGGTTCAAGAATGACATCGCGGCCCGCGCCGGCCTGCCGACGACCGCGGATCTCGTCTTTTCCACCATCGGCATGGTGACGCTGGCGATCGCCGTCTATCGGGCGTTGGGTCTGCCGCTGGTGATCGTCGCATCGGTTTTCGTCTTCTATGTCTTCTTCGGTCATCTCTCCTGGATGCCCAACGCCATCCAGTGGAAGGGCGCGTCGTTCGGCAAGGCGATGTGGCACTACTGGATGCAGACCGAAGGCGTGTTCGGCGTCGCGCTTGGCGTTTCGGCCTCGATGATCTTTCTGTTCGTGCTGTTCGGCTCGCTGCTCGAGCGGGCCGGCGCCGGCAATTACTTCATCAAGCTGGCCTTTGCGCTGCTTGGCCATCTGCGTGGCGGTCCGGCAAAAGCGGCCGTCGTCGCTTCGGCGCTGTCGGGTCTTTATTCGGGATCGTCGATCGCCAACGTCGTCACGACGGGAACCTTCACGATACCGCTCATGAAGCGTACGGGCTTCAAGGCCGAGAAGGCCGGCGCCGTCGAGGTGGCTTCGTCGACCAACGGCCAGCTCACCCCGCCGGTCATGGGGGCGGCGGCCTTTCTGATTTCCGAGTTCACCGGCGTTGCCTATCCCGATCTGATCAAGCATGCCTTCCTGCCGGCTGTCATCTCCTATATCGCGCTGGTCTATATCGTGCATCTGGAGGCTCTGAAGCTCGGGCTGCAGGGGCTTGAACGGCCCACCGTGTCCGGCACGCTCGCCCGGCGCCTTGCGGGTGTTCTGTTCGGCTTCATCGCCATGGCCGTGCTCGCAGGCGCCGTCTATTACGGTCTCGGCTGGATCAAGGTCGTCTTCCCGAACATGACATTCTGGGCCGCGGCGCTGCTGTTTCTGGCGGCCTATCTCGTGCTTCTCTACAAGGCGGCGATGCATCCCGACCTCGAGATGGACGACCCCAATGCGCCGATGGATGTTCTGCCTCGTCCCTCGGAGGTGGCCGTCACCGGGCTCTATTTCATCCTGCCGATCGTGATCCTGATCTGGTGCATCCTGGTCGAGCGCCTTTCGCCGACGCTGTCGGCCTATTGGGCGACGGTTTCGATGATCTTCATTGTCCTGACCCAACGTCCGCTCAAGCGCCTGTTCCGCAACGAAGGCAATTTCGCTCAAGGTTTCCGTGACGGCTGGTCGGATTTCTTCGATGGCATGATCGGCGGCTCGCGCAACATGATCGGCATCGGCGTGGCAACGGGCGCGGCCGGTGTCATCGTCGGCACCGTCTCGCTCACCGGCGCCCACCAGGTGGTCGGCGAGTTCGTCGAGTACCTGTCGGGCGGCAATCTGATGGCCATGCTTCTGCTCGTCGCCGTCATGAGCCTGATCCTCGGCATGGGTCTGCCGACGACGGCGAACTACATCGTCGTCTCGTCGCTCATGGCGCCCGTTATCGTTTCCGTGGGCGCTTCGACGGGTCTGATCGTGCCATTGGTGGCGGTGCATCTCTTCGTGTTCTATTTCGGCATCCTGGCCGACGACACGCCGCCCGTCGGCCTCGCTGCATTCGCTGCTGCGGCGATCTCGGGCGGCGACCCGATCCGCACCGGTGTGCAGGGCTTTGCCTACGACATCCGCACCGCCCTCTTGCCGTTCATGTTCATCTTCAACACCGAACTGCTGCTGATCGACGTCACGGTCTACAAGGCGGTGTTCATCTTCATCGTCGGCGTCCTGGCGATGATGCTGTTTGCCGCCGCCACGCAGGGCTATTTCCTGGCCCGCAGCCGCTGGTGGGAGACGGTTGCCCTGCTTCTCATCGCCTTCACGCTGTTCCGGCCCGGTTTCTGGCTCGATTACGTCCAGTCCCCTTACAACGACCGGCCGGGCGCGGAGGTGGTGGACATAGCAGCCGGCCTGCCTGAGAACGCTTCCCTGCGCATGGTGGTTGCGGGACCGGATTTCGATAATCCCGACCGGATTGTCGACCGTCATATTCTTGCCGACCTTGGCCAGTCGGGTGACGGGCTTCAGCGGCTGGACGCGGCCGGGCTGCCTGTTCGTGTGGAAGACGGCAAGGCCGTGCTCGACGAGCCTTTCGCCGGCACACGATTCTTCACCGAGTTTACCGATACGTTCGACTTCTACGGTGACGTTCCGGTGGAGATCGTCACGGTGCAGCTCGAGGCCCAACGCATGCCCAAGGAGGTCTTCTACCTCCCCGCTCTCCTTCTCCTCGGGCTTGTGATCCTGTTGCAGCGCCGCCGGCAGACCGTGCCCGCCTTCTAGTGCGGCTGTCGCGCGTTCGCCGCGCGACGGCGAAGTGAAGACAGGCGCGCCGGTTAAGATCGATGGAATGCCCTTGTGTGTCCCAAAGGATGCATGGCACTCGGGACGAGAAGTGGAAGCCGGTTCTTCGTTGCGGAACCGCAGGCTACATGATGGAGGCCGCCGATGTTCAAGCGCATACTTGTCCCGCTGGATCTCAGCGATGAAGGGGTGAGCAACCGCACGCTTGCCGTTGCCGAAGACATGGCTGTACGCTACGGCGCCGCGCTAGATGTTCTGACCGTGGTGCCGACCTACACGATGTCGATCGTCGGTGCCGCCTTCCCGCGAAACTTCGAGGAAACGGCCCTTGAAGCGGTGCGCCAGAAGCTCAAATCCATGCTCGATGCGCGCGAGGACGCCGGCGTGACGGTCAGGGGGCACGTGGCCCACGGGACGATCTATGACGAGATCATGAAGGTTGCCAACCGGCTCGACTGCGACCTCATCGTGATGACGTCGCACCGCCCGGAACTGAAGGACTATCTGCTCGGTCCGAACGCCGCGCGGGTGGTGCGCCACGCGCGTCAATCGGTGTTCGTCATTCGTGATGGGGTGTAGGACGGGGCCTGAACGCCATGGGTCGCGGTCCAGGCGGCGGCGAAGTGTCCCGGTCGCATCTTGACTTTCCGGCCGCGATCCCCAAGTCTCTGGGCATGTATAGGTTCGAACACTTCAGTCTTCACAGGGTGTGCCCGATCGCGGGACATTGACCCCGGGCCCGGCCGCGTCGCGTCCCGGCCGCGGGGAACAGGTAGACCTTGCCCCGCCGTGGGAATGAAGCGAAGCCGGACGAACACGCGACACTCAATCCTACAATCGAGATCTTGATCACTGCAGCCTTTGGGGCATGCGGGCGGTCATACGCCAGGAGGCCAGAGAATGGTTCTCGAGACCACGAAGATGCGCAAGCCACCAGCAATCACCATGACGCGTTCAGATCACGAACGTCTCTCGCGGCTGGCCGAGTCGTTCCTCGAGAAAAACGCCGCTGTTGCGGAGCAGCTCTTCGTGGAACTGGATCGCGCGCGTGTGGTGGCGGACGAAAGGATCGCGTCCGGCGTGGTTCGCATGGGTTCGACGTTGCGCTTCACGACCGATGCGGGCGAGGACCGAACGGTGACGCTCGTCTATCCGGGCGACGCCGATATCGCGGCTGGCAGGGTCTCGATCCTCACGCCCATCGGCGCGGCATTGATCGGCCTGTCGGCGGGACAATCCATCAACTGGACCGCCCGCGACGGCCAGACGCACCGCCTGAGCGTGGAAAGTGTTGAAGATCCCGTCACGGTCTCGGCTGCCGAGACGAACCGTTCAGCGTCATGACGCAGCTTCTTCCGCCCTGTCGCCTCTCGCTGTTCGGGGGGTGTCTCATCGCAGGATCGTAGCCCCTGCGCCGCCAACGCGCGGCCAGGGGGGTTCCAATTCGTCTCAACGTAACCGCTTGGTCGGGCGAAGGAAAACTGCGATGTTTGAAGACAACTGCATCCTCACCACGAAGGATTTCACCATATTGGAGGTCATGCGCGACCGTTGCCTGGGGCGCGACGATCCCATGGCGGCGCTCCTCAAGAGAAAGATCGATTCGGCGACGGTCGTCTTCCGGGACGACATCCCCGCCGACGTGGCCAGCTTGAGCAGCCGGGTGACCTTCAGCGTCGATGGGCGCGAAGCCGAAACGCGGGTGATCTCGCATGACAGCATGGCTGGCCTCGTCGGCATGTTCCTGCCGATCACCACCCAGCGCGGGTTGGCCCTTCTCGGCCTGTCCGAAGGCCAGGAGTTCCGCCTTGCCGAAGGTGGCGAGCGGGTCGTGCTGGAAAAGGTGCTGTACCAGCCTGAAAGTGCGCGGCGCGAAAGCGAAGCAGGGTACGGATTGCATGTGTCGATGCAGCGCAGACCGTCCCTCAAGCTCATTCACGGCGCTTTGAACGAGCGGCCTCGCGCCGTCCCCGCCGGACCCGACGGATACGACGATCCTGGCCCGTCGGCCGCGTAAGCCGAACATGCCGATATGTGGCAGGACCGCCGCCTTCAAGCATAGGCGGCGGTTATTCCCGCGCCTGCGGACGCCGGATGGCGCGTATGGTTCCGCTGCTCGCGCCGCCGCAGAAGAAGCGGCCATCGCCATCCGATTCCAGTCCCGACACCGCGGTATCCGTGGGCATGTCGAGGATATCGATGACCTCTCCCGTTTCGGAGTCGATGCGGCGGACATCGCTTCCCTCGCCATCCCAGGTCGCATGCCACAGTTCCCCGTCGACCCAACTCACGCCGGTGACGAAACGATTGGACTCGATGGTGCGCAGAACCGTGCCCGTTTCCGGATCGAGCTGATGAATCTTGCGGTTGCGATGCTGGCCGACCCAAAGCGTTCCTTCCGCCCAGGCCATGCCCGACGCTCCCCCTTCCGGCGCGGGAATACGCGACAGCACATCGCCGGTCTCGGGATCGATCTTCTGGATGCATTGATCGGCGATCTGAAACAGGTGCCGTCCGTCGAAGGCCGTTCCTGCATGTGCGGGGACGACGACGGTGCGCACGATCTCGCCGCTGTTCGGGTCGAGGACGTTCAGCCTGTCTCCGGAGGCGAACCAGATGTGCCCGCCTGCGAAGGTAAGGCCGTGCACCCGGTCGATTCCGGGAAACGGGCCGTATTCGCGAAGTATTTCAGCGTTGGAATGTTTCATTGGTCAACACCTGTACGAGAATGGCGAACGGTCAGGCATACTAGCTGCCCGGCAGGGGACCGGGGAGTAACAGTGTTGTCGGGAAACCGGGCACCGGCGACGACACCCAGCGGCGTGCCCGTCCTTGCCCGAAGGACTGCACCTTGCCGGTGTCCGAAAGCTGTTCGAGCGCGCGCTGTACGCTGCGTGGGCTGACCGCGAGGGCGATCGCCAGTGCCGAACTCGACCAGCTTTCTCCGTCTGCGAGCAGGGCGAGCAGGGCTGCGTGCCGTTCCTCGGCGATCGGTGCCAGAACGACGATCTCTTCGCCGCGCGCCGAAGACAGCGCGAAACCCCGGTCCGTCGCGACGACCTGCGCCAGTTGGGCGATCTCGTTGCGCAGGCGCCCGATCTCCACGCGAAGCCGGGCGCGGTGCGAATCGTCGGCATGCCTTGCCCGAAAGGCCTGCCGAACAAGTTCCTGCCTCGTCACGTCGGCGGGCCAGCCTTCGGCAAGCGAGCGCGCAAGGGCAAACAGAACGGGCCGGGTTGCAAGCGAGACGGAGGTATCCCCGCTTCTGAGAGCGCTGCGGCAGGCGTCGATGACGAGCGTGCCGGACGACAGCAGCGCTTCGACCTCTTCCAGCCGCAACAGTCGCTGCTCACCATGCATGATGAGGCGGGCGGCGGGCCCTTCCAGCAGTTGCGCGGTCGTCTCCACCTCCGCCATCAATGCCGCGATGCCGTTCGCCCGTGCCGCCTTTTCTGCTTCGCGGAGTGCTGTGCGTGCGGCTTGCGTTTGCAGACGGCGGATGGCGATCCCCGCGGTCGTGAGGGCGTGGGCCGCTCTCGGGGCGGGCGAGAGTCCTGCAGGGTCGACACTGCGCAGCGCCTCGGTCGCCTCTTCGATGCGGCCGATCAGGAGCAGTCGACGGGCCTTCAGGCAGCCGGCATGGGCGGCATTGGCGTGATCGCTGCGTCTCTGGAGTATCGTTCGCGCCTCGTCGAGCGTTCTGTCCGGCCAGGCAAGGTCACGCGATACGAGGGCGATTTCGGCCTGTGCCACCACGCACCGGGCACGCGCGACGGCCTCCTTCCTGCCGAACGCGCGCGCCGCGCGCTTCAGGAGTTCCTGCGCCCTGCGAAGATCACCGAGTTGCGCCATTGCAATGCCGCGCAGGGCAAGCGCGGGTGCGTCGTCCCTCAGGGCCACTCCATTGAGAGCCAGCAATGCGTCGCCAGCAGCCAGTGCGCGTGCAGCGGCAGTGATCAAGGAGTCCATCGAAATCCCGTCACACTTGTTACTCCCACCTCTGGATTTTCCGATGTCAGGCTATCGCATGATCGGCGTGGCGATAAGCGAGCGTGCCGCGCCGGAACCAGTGAGACAAGGAGGTTACAACAGATCATGGCCAGTTCAGCCAAAAACGAGACATATGGTGCGACACCCGCCATGCAAACCCCGCCGGTCGTGTCGAAGGAGGCCTGGGAAGCCGCCTGGAAGGAACTGCTGGTCAAGGAAAAGGCCATGACCCGGGCCCGCGATGCACTGGCCGCCGAGCGGCGGCGTATGCCGTGGGTGGCGGTGGAAAAGCCGTATCGCTTCGATGGGCCGGACGGCACGCAAAGCCTGCTCGACCTGTTCGAGGGCCGCCGGCAACTGATCGTCTACCGCGCCTTTTTCGAACCCGGCGTGTTCGGCTGGCCCGATCAGGCCTGCCGGGGATGCTCGCTGGTGGCCGATCAGGTGGCTCATGTCGCACATCTCAATGCCCGCGACACGACGCTCGTATTCGTTTCGCGCGCGCCGCAGGCGGATATTGCGCGGCTCAAGGCGCGTATGGGCTGGAATATTCCCTGGTACACGATCACCGACGGCTTCGATGCGGATTTCGACGTGGCAGAATGGCATGGCCACAACGTCTTCCTGCGCGATGGAGATCGCGTGTACCGCACTTATTTCGTCAACAATCGCGGCGACGAGCAGATGGGGAACACGTGGAACTATCTCGACATCACGCCGCTCGGACGGCAGGAGGTGTGGGAGGATTCGCCAGACGGCTATCCGCAGACGCCGACCTACAAATGGTGGAACTGGCACGACAGCTATCTTGCCGGCGCAGAACCAGACAGGAAATGGGTCGAAGTCTCTGACGCCGGTGAAGCGGCATTCCGCGAAAAGTCGGCGGGTGCCAGGCCATGAGAAATGCCTCTTGCGGCGAAAGGGGCGGGCTGGCGGCCCGCCCGTCAAGGGTCATCGACCTGGTGGCCTTGGCGGCATCGCCCACCTTTGCGCTCATGGCTCTTGCCAGCGGCTTTCTCGAACACGGTTCCCCGGCCGCCATTTGTTCGAGCGCGCACACATCGCCGCTTACCGGAATGACCACGATGTACGTGCTCATGAGCCTCTTCCATGCCACGGCGTGGCTGCGGATGGCCGGTTGGCGATGATCTCCATTGCGAACAAGGTGGGATCGCCGTTGTGGTTCGGCGATCCCGCACGACTGACCCTCGCCCTATGCGATCCCCTCGACCGCCGCGTCGATCGCGTCGCCGAGGCGCTCGACGATCGTGTCGATCGTCGCCGCATCGCTGATGAACGGCGGTGCGATGAGCACATGGTCGCCGCGCGCACCGTCGATTGTACCTCCGGCCGGATAGACCAGCAGCCCGCGCGCCATCGCCTCGCGCTTGATGCGCGCATTGAGCTTTAGTTTCGGATCGAAGGGCGCCTTGGTCGACCGGTCGGCAACCATTTCGACACCCATGAACAGGCCGCGTCCGCGCATGTCTCCGACATGGGCGTTGTTGGCGAACCGTTCACCCAGCCTGCGCGCCAGCCGCTCACCCATTGCCCGGACATTGTCGAGCAGATTGTCCCGCGCGATCACCTCCTGAACCGCAAGCCCGGCCGCGCAGGCCATCGGGTGGCAGATATAGGTATGTCCATGCTGGAAGAGCCCTGAACCATTGGCAAACGCGTCGAAGATCTTCTTTGAAAGCAGCACCGCGCCGATTGGCTGGTAGCCGCCGCCGAGCCCCTTGGCGATGGTCATCAGGTCGGGCGCCACGCCATCCTGCTCACAGGCGTGCAGGGTGCCGGTCCGGCCCATGCCGCACATGACCTCGTCGAGGAGAAGCAGCACGCCGTAGCGGTCGCAGATCTCGCGCACGCGCTTGAGATAACCGGAGACGGCCGGCACGGCCCCGGCTGTCGCGCCGACCACCGGTTCGGCGACGAAGGCCATGACGGTTTCGGGGCCCAGTTCCAGGATCTTGTCCTCCAGCGCCTGTGCGGCGCGCAGACCGTACGCCTCCTCGCTTTCGCCGGGCTCCTGGTAGCGATAGGCATAGCAGGGGTCGATATGATGCGTCTCGATCAAGAGCGGGCGGAACTGGGAGCGACGCCACTCGTTACCGCCGGTCGCCAGTGCGCCGAGCGTATTGCCGTGATAGCTCTGACGCCGCGCGATGATGTTGCGTCTCTGGGGCTCTCCGGTCTCGACGAAATATTGACGTGCCATCTTGAGCGCAGCCTCGACGGCTTCCGAGCCGCCCGAGACGAAATAGACATGGCTGATGCCGTCCGGCGCACCGGCAACAAGGGTGTCGGCCAGCCGTTCCGCCGGCTCGTTGGTGAAGAAGCTCGTATGCGCGTATGCGAGACTGTCGGCCTGGGCATGAAGGGCGGCGATCACGTCGGGGTGGCCATGGCCGAGACATGAGACGGCCGCGCCACCCGATGCGTCGATATAGGCGCGTCCGGCGCTGTCGAAGAGATTTACGCCGGAGCCGCCGACTGCGGTTGGGAGTGCGGCATGGATCTGGCGGTGCAGGATGTGGGTCATGGCTGGGTCCGTTGCGGCGAGTAGAGGTGGATGTTGAGCCGTGCGAGCTGTTCTTCCGTCGCTGCAATCGCTTCAAGGGCCTTGGCGCCGCCGCGTCCGATGACGAGGGAGGCCAGAACTTCGATTGCTGCCAGCGCCGGAGTCATGGTGTGAAAGAAGGAGGGACTGTCGGTCGAAACGATCACCGATCGGTTGGCGAGCGCGGCGAGCGGCGAAACCGGGCTGTCCGTCAACGCCAGTACCGGAATGCCACGACGGGCGGCATAGCGTGCCGTTTCGATCGTCGCGCCGGTATAGGGGGCGACGCTGACGGCGAACAAGAGATCGTCGCTGGTTGCATGGCGCATCGCGTCGACATCGATGCCGCCGCCGCGACCGAGAAGGATGGCCCGCTCGTCGAGAAACGACATAAGATAGGCGAACTGGGAGGCGACGGGATGACTGGCGCGCAGGCCGAGACAATAGACCCTGCGCGCTTCGAAGACGAGCCGCGCGGCGGCAGACAGGTCGTTCATCGTGGCAGGCTCGGCGAGCCGGTCGAGGCCGGCGCCGACCGCCTGTACGATATCACCGGCCAGGCCATGTTCGCCGGCTCCTTCCTCCCGCGCTGCCTGGGCTCCCGCCCGTCCGGCAAAGCCGAGCGCGGCGCGGCGCAGGGCGGCCGCGCTCTCCTCGCGGATCGCCTCGTAGCCCTCATAGCCCAGCCGGTGCGCCAGGCGCGTCATGGTCCAGGGTTTCACGCCGGCACGCCGCGCCTGTTCGCGCATCGAAAGGAGCGCCACGTCGTTCGGATTGTCGAGTATATAGCGCGCCGCCTGACCGAGCTGTTCGGAAAGGTCGGTGAACTCCGCAACGATGCGATCGGTCAGGGATGCAGCCTTGTTCATGGCTGCACACTAGACCTCTTTCCAAAGGTGTGCAACAAATGTTGCATTGAATTTCGTTAATGCATCACATGGAGTGAGGAGATGTCAAACAAGGCGCCGGACTGGCCGGGAGGAATGCAGA
The DNA here is from genome assembly GCA_963966365.1 of Mesorhizobium sp. Lineage (GTDB taxonomy): Bacteria > Pseudomonadota > Alphaproteobacteria > Rhizobiales > Rhizobiaceae > Mangrovimarina > Mangrovimarina plasticivorans. The sequence goes on from CAWZZC010000007.1 coordinate 26,102, forward strand.
CCTGTGCGATCGCGGTGGCGCCGAATGGCGGCCGGCGCGGCAAGATGGACCACGCTGCCATTCCTTTGACGACAGCCGAAATCGCCCGTACGGCGTCAGCCTGTCTCGAGGCTGGCGCGGCCATGATCCACATGCATGTACGCGATCGCGACGGCGGACATCTGCTGGACGCCGATGCATACCGCGATGCGGTCGCCGCGACACGTGCCGAAGTGGGCGACCGGCTGGTCATCCAGATCACAACGGAAGCCGTCGGCCGGTACCGGCCGTCCGAGCAGATGGAGGTGGTCAGGGCAGTGCGCCCGGAGGCGGCGTCGCTGGCGCTGCGCGAACTGGCGCCGGATGCCGAGAGCGAAGCGGCGTTCGGCGGCTTTCTGGAGTGGATGGCCGGGGAGCAGATCGCGCCGCAGATCATCCTTTACGCACCGCAGGAGGCCGATCGCCTCGCCGGCATGTGGAAGCGCGGTCTTATCCCTTTCGAACGGCTCTCCGTCCTCTATGTATTGGGCCGCTACAGCGAGGGCCAGCGCTCGGCGCCGGCCGATCTCCTGCCATTCCTGGCCAATGAGCGTCCGCGATTTTCGGACTGGATGGTCTGTGCGTTCGGTGCCCGTGAAACCGCCTGCGCGGCCTTTGGCGCCATGCTCGGCGGGCATGTGCGCATCGGCTTTGAAAACAACTTCCATTTGCCCGACGGAACGCTGGCGGCGGACAATGCGGCGCTCGTTCGCGCCACTGCAACGGCGCTCGGGAGTGTCGGCATTGAAACGGCTACGGCGGATGATCTGCGCGGCCTTTGGGCTCTGTCGGGCTGACGGCTATCTATCGGCAAACAGGTGGCAGCGTACCCTGGCCGAGCCGACGAGATGGACCGGAGGTATGTCGCGGGCGCAATGCGCCATCGCCTGCGGGCAGCGCGGATGGAAATGGCAGCCGGGCGGCGGATTGACCGGGTTGGGAATCTCGCCCGCGATCGCCTGCCGCTCGACGCCCGCCATCTCGATGTCGGGCACCGCGTCGAGCAGCATCTTCGTATAGGGATGCTGCGGTGACGAGAAGAGCTCGCGCGCCGGGGCCTCTTCCACCAGCCGCCCGAGATACAGCACCCCGACACGTGTCGCGACGTGGCGTACGACAGCGAGGTTGTGGCTGATGAACAGATAGGTCAGGCCGAGCCTGTCCTGCAGGTCGCGCAACAGGTTGAGAACCTGGGCCTGCACCGACACGTCGAGGGCGGAGGTCGGTTCGTCGCAGACGATGAAGCGCGGGTTGGAGGCTAGCGCACGGGCGATCGCGATGCGCTGGCGCTGCCCGCCGGAAAATTCGTGCGGAAACTTCTGGCCGTCGCGCGGATCGAGACCGACCAGAGACAACAGCTCACCGACCCGTTCAATCCTGTCCCGGCCGTCGGGAATGAGGCCGAACGCCTTGATCGGCTCCTCGATGATGGCGCGCACGCGCCAGCGCGGATTGAGGCTGGCGAACGGATCCTGGAAGATCATCTGGATCTGGCGGCGCATGGCGCGGATGGCGCCGGCGTCCCTCGCGTTCCACATGTCGGCGCCACCGATCTTCACGCTGCCGGCCGAGGGCGGCAGAAGTCCGACCATCATCTTGGCTATGGTCGACTTGCCGGAGCCGGATTCGCCTACGAGCGCATAGGTTTCACCTTCGCGGATGGTGAAATCGACGCTGTCGACGGCCGTCAGCGTGACCCTGCCTCCGCCCTCGATCATGCGGTTGAGCCAAGGCCTGGACAGATCGAAGACACGCCGCAGCCCCTCGATCTCAACGAGCGGCCCCTTCGTGCCTTCTTGTGCGCTCCTATCCTTCTGCATGGCGCCGGCGCTCATGTGATGGTCTCCTTCGCCTCGGACGCAAGCACGATGCCCGATCGGTCGGCGGCCCGCAGCACTTCTGCCGGAGCCGAGGGAGCGTCAGCGGGCGAATGCAGGAAGCAGGATGCGTCGCTGGTGCCGGCCCCGTAGATGCCCGGTCGCTTCGTGCGGCAGGTCTCGAAAGCGTAATCGCAGCGTGGATTGAAGGCGCAGCCCGCCGGAATGGCGCCGAGACGCGGCATCGAGCCCGGGATTTGCGCCAGCGTTGCATCGGGATCGCCGACGAGCGTGGGGATCGCCGCCATGAGGCCCTTCGTGTAGGGGTGCTGGGGATGCTTGACCACCGCGCGCACCGGGCCGATCTCCGCCAGCCGCCCCGCATAGAGCACGCAGACCCGGTCGGCGGTTTCGGCGATCACGCCCATATCGTGCGTGATCAGCATCACCGAGGCGCCGCGATCGGCGCAAAGCCGCTTCAACAATGCGATGATCTGTGCCTGCACGGAGACGTCGAGCGCCGTCGTTGGCTCGTCGGCGATCACCAGCTCAGGGTCGGCGCACAGCGCCAGGGCGATGACAACGCGCTGCCGCATGCCGCCGGAGAACTGATGTGGATAGGCCGAGAAACGCGCTTCGGCAGCCGGTATCCCGACCTCCTCCAGAAGCTTGATGCCCTTCGCACGAGCGGCTTTCGTCGAAAGCCGCTCGTGGGTCAGGATCGTTTCGACGAGTTGGTCGCCGATGCGGTACAATGGATTGAGGCTTGTCAGCGGGTCCTGGAAGATCATGCCGATCCTGCGTCCCCGCACGCGGCGCATCTGGTCCGGCGAAAGATTGTCTATGCGTTCGCCGGCAAGCCGGATCTCGCCGCCGGCGACCCGGCCGGGCGGCTCCAGAAGCCCGATGATGGCCGAACCGGTGATCGACTTGCCTGCACCGGATTCGCCCACCATGCCCAGAACCTCTCCCGGCGCGATGTCGAAGGAAAGGTCGTCGATCGCCGTCAGCACGCCGCGGCGGGTGGGTATCTCGACCCGGAGATTTCGAACGGAAAGCGTTGGTGTCGTCATCTGAGCTTCGGATTCAATGCGTCGCGCAGCCAGTCGCCGAGCAGGTTGACGGCGAGCGCCAGAACGGCGAGCGCGATGCCGGGGAAAATCGTGATCCACCACTCGCCGGAGAACAGGAAGTCGTTGCCGATGCGGATCAGCGTGCCGAGTGAGGGTTCGGTAGGTGGTACGCCGACGCCTAGGAAGGAGAGGGTGGCTTCGGTGATGATCGCCAGCGCCAGGTTGATCGTTGCGATCACCAGCACCGGGCCGAGCACGTTGGGCAGCACATGCTTGAACATGATGGTGAGCGGCCGCAGCCCGATGAGCCGAGCCGCCAGCACATATTCCTTGTTGGCCTCGACCAGCACCGAGCCCCGCACGGTGCGGGCATACTGCACCCAGAAGGACAGGCCGATCGACAGCACCAGGACCGCGAAGACGACCTTGTCGTAGGATTGCGGACCGGCCATGGCGCGCGCCACGCCGTTGATGAGGAGAGCGATCAGGATGGCCGGAAAGGTGAGCTGCACGTCGGCGATGCGCATGATGACGCTGTCGACCCAGCCGCCGAGATAACCGGCGAGCAGGCCGAGGGTTACACCAACGACGAGGGCGAAGATGACGCTGGCAAATCCGACGGCGAGCGAGATGCGCATGCCGTAGAGGATGGCCGACAGGACGTCGCGGCCCTGATCGTCGGTTCCCAGCAAAAAGCGTGGATCGCCGTCTGCCTCCCAGGCCGGGGGATAGAAGCTGTCCATGATCGAGATCGTCGCCGGATCGAATGGATTATGCGGTGCGATCAGCGGCGCGAACAGCGCCGACAGCATGAAGACGATCGTTACCGCCGCCGAGATCATGGTCAGCGGAGAACGGGTGAAGGAATACCAGATGTCGGAATCAGCGATGCGCCTTGCCAGCCCGGGGCGCATGTCATCCTGTGCGCCCGCGGCTGTCTTGCTCTCTTGATCGGTTGCGTAGGTCATTCTGCTACCTCGCTGCGCCGTCGAGACGAATTCTCGGATCGACCGCGACATAGAGCAGGTCGACGATGAAATTGATCACGACGAACAGGAAAGCGATCAGGAGGAGATAGGCGGCCATGATCGGGATGTCGACGTTCTGCACCGCCTGGAGGAAGAGAAGACCCATGCCCGGCCATTGGAAGACGGTTTCGGTGATGACGGCAAATGCGATGATGGAGCCGAGCTGCAGGCCGGTGATGGTGATGACGGGCACCAGCGTGTTCTTCAGCGCATGGCCGAAGTTGATCGCCCGTCGCGACAGTCCCCGAGCCCGGGCGAACTTGATGTAGTCGGTCCTCAGCACCTCCATCATCTCGCCGCGCACCAGCCGCATGATCAGCGTCATCTGGAACAGTCCGAGCGTGATCGATGGCAGGACGAGCGATTGCAGTCCCGATTTGGTCAGCAGGCCTGTGGTCCACACCCCGCCGATGCTAACCACATCGCCACGCCCGAAGGAGGGCAGCCAGCCGAGGTTCACCGAAACGATGAAGATCAGCAGGATGCCGATGAGGAAAGTCGGCAAGGAGACGCCGATCAGGCTGATCGCGAGGAAGGCCCGCGCCAGCAAGGTGTTGCGGTAGAGACCGGTATAGACGCCCATCGGAACGCCCACGGCGAGCGCGAACAGGGCCGACATGAAGGACAGCTCCAGCGTCGCCGGCAGCCTGCTCGCAATCAATGACGCGACCGGCTGCTTGAACTGATAGGAAATTCCGAAATCGAACTGTGCGGCCTTGGCGACGAAGCGCGCGAACTGCAACAGGACCGGATCATTGAGGCCGAGCGCCTGACGCAAGGCTTCGCGCTGGGCCGGCGACGTGTCCACCCCGACAAGCTGGTTCACGGGATCGCCAACGAAGCGAAACATCATGAAGGAGATGAGCGCGACGACGATCATGACGCCGAGCGCCTGAAAGAGTCGCCTGATGGCGAAAGCAATCATGCAGATATGCCCCGAAAGCGTGCGATCGCGGCCCGCGCCGGTTCATCCGGGCGGGCCGCCTGACAGGGTTGCCTGCTCAGTTCACCTTGGCCCAGTAGAACAGGACCTGATTGTCGGCCCGCTGTACGATCTCGACGTTGGAGCGCTTGCCCCAGGCCAGCGACTGCTGGTGCAGCGGGATATGCGACACCTCGTCGGTAAGGATCGTGTAGGCCTGCTTGATCAGGTCATTGCGCTTTTCCGGGTCGTTCTCGCTGACGATCTGGGCGGCCAGCGCATCGACCTCCTCGCTGCAATAGCCGCCGAGATTGAACGGCCCGCCCTTGCCTGTTTCGTCACGGCAGCCGGCAAGATTGGTGAGCACGTTCCAGGAATCGAAGGAACCGGGCGTCCAGCCGAGCAAGTAGAAATCCGTGTCGTAGCCGCCCGGTGCCAGGACCTTGGCGAAATATTGCGCTTTGGGCTGGGCGTTGAGGTTCACCTTCACGCCGATACGCGCCAGCATCGACACCGCTGCCTGGCAGATCGCCTCGTCATTGACGTAGCGGTCGTTGGGACAGTCCATGCCGACCGTGAAGCCATCTGGATAGCCCGCCTCGGCAAGCAGCTGCTTTGCCGCCTCGGGATCATAGGGTAGCCGCTCGAAGTCACCTGCGCCCTCGAAGAGCTCGTTGGCGATCAGCAGCGGCACAGGCGTCGACAGGCCGCGCATGACGCGTTGCTTGATCGCGTCCAGGTCGAGCGCCTGGTAGAAGGCCTTGCGGACTCTGACATCGTGGAACGGGTTCTTGCCCTTGATGTCGGAGGTCGGCAGTTCGTCGCGGAACTGGTTGAAGCCCAGATGGATCACCCGCAGTTCCGGGCCGGTCAGCGCGTCGGCGTTGGGATCGGCCTCGACGCGCGGAATGTCCTGCACGGGGACGGGATCGATCAGGTCGACGTCGCCCGCCAGCAGAGCGGCGACACGGGTGCCGTCCGACGCGATCGGCGTGAAAACGACTTGCGTCAGATTGTGCTCCGGCGTGCCCCACCAGTCTTCATTGGGCTCGAACACGGTCTTCACGCCCGGCTCGTGGCTGACGATCTTGAACGGCCCGGTGCCGTTGGCCTTGAAAGCAGCGGGTCCGGGGTTGGTGTCCTTGGCCGAAACTGGTTCAACAGCGCCTTCCGCCTCGGCCCATTCCTTGTCCATCATGTACCAGGTGTCCCATTCGTAGTGCAGAATGGGATTGGGAGACTTCAGCTTCACCTCGACGGTATAATCGTCGATCTTGATCCATTCCGAATCCGCGGGAATGCGCGTCTTCAGGTCGGACGATTCCGCGCGCACGCGTTCGGCGGAGAAGATCACGTCGTCGGCGTTGAAATCATTGCCGTTGGCGAATTTCACGCCCTGGCGCAGATGAAAGCGCCACGTCAACGGATCGACCTGTTCCCAGCTCTCGGCGAGGCCCGGAATGATCTTCAGATCCTTGTCCCGCTTCGTCAGGCCCTCGAAGACATTGCCGAACATGCCCAGCGAGAAGGTCTCGTTGAGTGTATAGGGGTCGAGCGCGTTGAGCGTTCCCTGGAAGGCGAAACGCAGCGTCTCGGCCTGCGCCGCTGTCGTGCCGGCGAGCGCGGCCGCGAGGCCGGCTACGAGCGCTACGCGGCGCGTGCGCTTTGCAAGCATGGATTTGGTACGTCGGATCATTGTCGATGTGTCTCCCATTGTTCGAGCTCCGGCGATTTATGATTGTGATGCGGACTGCTCTGGCGCCACTATTCAAAAAACCTGCTGCGGGCGCAAGCCGTTGTGTCCGATGAAATTCGGGTCGGTGGACAAATGGGGACTTCGCTGCCCGGCCGGCGTTTGTGATCCCTTCAGCTGATCTTGTGCAGCGTCGTCCAGTCCAGAACCTGGAGTTCGCGCCGGTCGCTTGGCAGCGGCACGAACGAAACCGACAGGCCGGATTCGCGAAGGGTGCACAGCCCGAAGGAACCGCCACTGACCATGCGCAGCCCGTCGGGGTAGAGAATATCGTTTGCCGTGTGCAGGCCGGTGCCCACGATGACAGGTATGCCGTTCCAGAACGTGACCCGGTCATAGTGAATGTGACCGCTGAAGATGCCGGCGACGTCGCGTCCCTTGAGAAGACGGGCGAGATGCTCGCTGTCAGCCAGATCAAGCCGTTCCCAGGCAAGCGGCGCTTCGCCGTCGAGTGCCGGAGCGTGGTGGATGGCGATGATCTTGCGTGCCCCCCTGTGCCGGTCGAGCGCGGCCTGGAGAAATTCGAACTGATCGACCGAGAGCGCTCCTCCGACCCGGCCTGGAACGCTGGAGTCGAGAACGATGATATGAAGGCCGTCGATCACCGTGTCGTGGCAATAGGGCGCGTCGAGATTGTCGGCGCGGCCGAGCATGCCCGCGTAGAAGCCGCGGCGGCTGTCATGGTTGCCGAGCGCCAGGACGATCGGCATGTCAAGGCCGTGCAGCCTCTCGGCGAGAAGGCGATAGCTCTCCTCGTCGCCGCGATTGGTCAGGTCGCCGCTCAGGAGAATGAAGGCCGGCCGCGGGCGTATGGCCTGCACCATCGCCTTGACCGTCTGCAATGTCGTCAGCGTATCGGAGAGCAGTCCGGGATCATCGCCGTCAGGATGCGAAATGTGCAGATCGGTCAAGTGGACGAAATGGACGGCGTCGTTCATTGGCTGATACCGAAAGGCTGCTGAGGGATATCCGATCGTTGCGCCTTGATGATAACACGCAAATGACGGCGCGGCCCAGTTAGGCAACGGCCATGATCGTCCGGTTCGTATTGCCCGGCCGGCGTCAGAGAGAGTTTGCCACCTCGATCAGATTCTTGTCGGGATCGCGCAGATAGATCGAGTTGAGCCGCCCCAGCGCGCCGGCGCGTTCCACCGGCCCGGCTGCAATCGGGACTCCCTCCGCCTGCAGATGCGCCACGACGTCATCGATCGGCACATCGGTCAGGAGGCAGAAATTGCCGCTTCCGGGCACGGTGTTGCGCGCAAGGTCGGGCGCTGCGCGCGCATCCTGGAGGCTGATCTTGTGCGCACCGAAGAACAGCGCCCACTTGCCCGGCCGCTCTTCGCGCGCCTCCATGCCCAGAATGCGCTCGTAAAAGCTGACCGTCGCGGCGATGTCGGCGACGCACAGAACGATGTGATCGAGCGAATGGACGTGCATGGGAAGCGATTCTAGTGCATCGGGCCGAAAATCGGAATCGTTTTCCGGAGGACCGGTCCCGGGTGGGGTCACGGCGCCGTCTATCCTGCCTCTGGCACAGCGACGGTGCGCCGACTGGCAATTTCTGCAATCGCCTACTATCTGCTTGAGTGGACGGGGACCGCTGCATCGGCCCGATGCACGACGCATCCAATCTTATGACGGTGAAAATGACGCAACCATTCGAAGGCACAGGACTGTTCGCATTTGTGCAAGCGGAGCAAGTCGCATGACGAAGGGCGTGGTCATCGTCGGCGCCTCGCATGCGGGTGTGCAGGCCGCCGCATCCCTGCGGCAATCGGGCTACCAGGAGCCGATCACCCTGCTGTCGGCGGAGCATGATCTGCCTTACCATCGACCGCCGCTGTCGAAGGCGTTCCTCCTCGGCGAAAAGACGGCCGATCAGTTGCAACTGCGTTCGCAATCCTTCTATGCCGATCAGGGCATCGATCTTCTGCTCGGTCAGCGCGCCACAGAGATCGACCTGGCCGCGCACCGTGTCGTCACCGGCCAAGGTGCATTCGAGTTCGGCTCGCTCATTCTTGCAACCGGTTCGCGCGCCCGCGATCTCCCCGTGCCCGGTGCGGGGCTTCAGGGCGTCCATACGCTGCGCGACCTGGCGGAGGCGCGGGTCCTGAGACAGGCACTCGATGCGGCACGCTCGGTCATCATCGTCGGTGGCGGCTTCATCGGCCTGGAGGCGGCAGCCACGGCCGCCAAGAATGGCAGGGAGGTGACCGTCATTGAAGCCGCTCCGCGGCTTCTTGCGCGCTCCCTGCCGCCGCGTGTCGCGGACTTTCTGGCTGAATGTCATGCCGCGAAAGGTGTCCGCTTCGAAACCGGACAAAGTGTCGTGGCGATCGAGGGCAACGGCCTGAAGGTTGACGGGATCCGGCTGTCCGACGGCAGGACGATTGCCGCCGATCTCGTTCTTGTCGGCATCGGAGGCGTTGCCAATGTCGGGCTCGCCGAGGCGGCGGGCCTCGCCATCGAGGCTGGCGGCATCAAGGTTGACGCGCATGGCCGCACCAGTGCTCCTGACGTCTACGCCGTCGGGGACTGCGCGTCTTTCAACAATCCATTCGCCGGAACGGTGATGCGGCTGGAATCGGTGCAGAATGCCGTCGATCAGGCCAAGGCGGCGGCCGGCCACATCGCTGGCCGGCCTTCGCCGCTCGCCGCGGTGCCTTGGTTCTGGACCGACCAGTACGACCTGAAGGTACAGATGGCCGGCATCGGCCGGGGCGACGCCGACGAGATCCTGCGCGGCGATCCGGCGGAAGGAAATTTCTCGTTGCTGCAAGTCGTCGACGGCCGCTTGGCTGCCTCCTTCTCCGTCAACCGCGCCGCCGATCACATGGCCTCGCGCAAGCTGATCGCCACCGGGGTCCCGGTCGATCCTGCTTCTGCTGCCGATCCCGCGGTGCCCTTGATGCAGGCTGGGCGGGAGCCGGAGGTGCCCGCCGCCGCGCAATGAAATCTGCCCGCTGGCGCACAAGGATCGCGCGCTTGCGATGTCAGCAGGCTCGTGCCTGCGCAAAGGAATAGCCTGACAAACGGCTTCATTTGACTTATGTCCCCCCGCATGCAGCCGGTCATCTCGATTTCGAATCTGTCCAAGCGCTATGCGTCGGGTTTCGAAGCGCTGAAAGGCGTCGATCTCGACGTGCGCCCTGGTGAGATCTTCGCCCTGCTCGGCCCGAACGGGGCCGGCAAGACGACCCTGATCAGTATCGTCTGCGGTCTGGTGAACCGGACCGGAGGCGAGGTTCTGGTCGATGGGCTGGACATCGAACGGGACTATCGCAAGGTCCGTTCGATGATCGGACTGGTGCCGCAGGAACTGACCACGGACACCTTCGAGACGGTCTGGAAGACGGTCACGTTCAGCCGTGGCCTGTTCGGCCGTCCCGCCAATCCGGACTTCGTCGAGAAGGTGCTGCGTACCCTTTCCCTGTGGGACAAGCGCAACAGCAAGCTGATGGAGCTGTCCGGCGGCATGAAGCGCCGGCTGATGATCGCCAAGGCGCTGTCGCACGAGCCGCGGATCCTGTTCCTCGACGAGCCGACGGCCGGCGTCGATGTCGAACTGCGGCGCGACATGTGGGAGATGGTGCGCGGGCTCAAGGATTCCGGCGTCACCATCATCCTCACCACACACTATATCGAGGAAGCCGAGGAGATGGCCGACCGCATCGGCGTCATCAACCAGGGCAGGATCGTGCTGGTGGAGGAGAAGGCCGAACTGATGCGCAAGCTCGGCCGCAAGGAACTGACGCTGCAGCTGCGCGATCCGATCGAACGCATTCCTGAAAGTCTGGCGGCGCACAATCTGGCGCTTTCGGAGGCCGGCGACGAGCTGACCTATGTCTACGACAGTCAAGGCGACCGCACCGGAATCACCAGGCTTCTGAAGGATATCGACGCAGCCGGGATCGGCTTCAGCGACCTGTCGACACGGCAGAGCACGCTTGAAGAGATATTCGTCAACCTGGTGAGGGAAGGCAGATGAACCACCGCGCCATCTGGGCGATCTACCGGCAGGAAATGGCGCGCGCATTTCGCACGCTCCTGCAAAGCATCGTCTCGCCCGTCATCTCCACCTCGCTCTATTTCGTCGTCTTCGGGGCGGCGATCGGGTCGCGCATCGAGGAAATCGACGGGGTGAGCTACGGTTCGTTCATCGTGCCGGGCCTCATCATGCTGTCGCTCCTGACCCACTCGATATCGAACGCGTCCTTCGGCATCTATTTCCCGCGCTTCACCGGAACCATCTACGAGATCCTTTCCGCGCCGGTCTCCTATGTGGAGATCGTGCTTGCCTATGTGGGAGCAGCGGCGACGAAATCGATCATTCTCGGCCTCATCATCCTGGCCACGGCCGGTCTCTTCGTGCCGCTGCAGATCGAGCATCCCGTCTGGATGCTGCTGTTCCTGGTGCTGACGGCGGCGACCTTCAGCCTGTTCGGCTTCATCATCGGCATCTGGGCCGACGGCTTCGAGAAACTGCAGCTCGTGCCATTGCTCATCATCACGCCGCTGACCTTCCTCGGCGGCAGCTTCTACTCCATCGACATGCTGCCGCCGGCCTGGCGCACGGTCACACTGTTCAATCCGGTGGTCTATCTGGTCAGTGGTTTTCGCTGGAGTTTCTTCGGCGCCTCCGACGTCGGCATGGGCGTCAGCCTTGCCATGACGGTGGTGTTCCTCGCCCTCTGCATGGCCGTCGTCGCCTGGATGTTCCGCACCGGCTACCGGCTAAGGCCATGAAATCGATCCCGGATTGGCGGCGCTAACTTCCGGTAAAGGATATCCGTTCACTCTCGCCACATCGATCGAAAGCGATTCGATCTTTGGGGACTGTCATTGCCGATTCGACGCACTGCTCCGGCATCATCCGGAGCCTGCATGGCCGCGTGCGGCCAGGCATGGGATATGTGCACGCCGGATCGGCCGTATAGAGGGGACGATCAGGCGTGGATATCGAGTCAAACGAGCATCAGAAGTCGAACGCTGGCGGCGCGCTGGTGATGTTTCCGTTGGCGCGGCGGGTCAAGGAAGTGCGTGCGGTCGCCGCCGCCCTCGTCGCAAAGAGTTCCTGGCGCACGGCCGATGCCTATCGCAGCCGGCAGTCCGACAGGCTGTTTCGCGAACTGGCCGCGCTTGGCCTGCCGGAAGACGTGCAGGACGAAGAGGTCGGCGCCTTTTTCGATGCGGTCGATCGTGAGGTCGAGGCGCGTTTCGGTGCCGAGTTCGAATTGAACGAGGCCTAGCACCTTTCCGCGGCGTCATCGCCTATACCGGCACCGAGGCCAGCAAGGTTTCGCGGGCCGATTTCAGGTGGCGCCGGCAGGCCCGTTCCACTTCCGCGCGTTGACCTGACTTGAGTGCGGCGATGTAGGCGAGGTGTTCCTTGAGGGCCGTTTCGTTGCGCTTGCGCTGCTCGGTCTTGTTCCACTGATAATGATAGTGGAAGACCATCGCGATGACGTCGTAGAAGTCGACGATGAAGCGGTTGTGCGAGGCGCTGTGGATGAGCCGGTGGAAACGTTCGTCGAGCTCGGAAAAGTCCATGTAGCGTTCCGCTATTCCTGCAATCAGCTCATGATGCTCAGCCTCGATCCGGTCCAGGGCCTGCCAGGCCGGATGGTCCCTCGCCAGCGCCACGAAGGCCGCGGCTGAGCGCAGTTCGAACATCTCGCGGATTTCGGCCAGTTCCAGCGCGAACTGGCGCGTGAAACCCTTCAGCACCCAGCTCGAATTGCGTCTCTTCTCGATCAGGCCGAACCGGCTGAAGCGGATGAGGAACTCCCGGATGCTGGAGGTGCCGACACCGATCTCGCGGGCCAGCTCCAGTTCGTTGATCATGCCGCCCGGCGTTCCCTCGGGCGACAGGAGGCGCCGCATGAAGGCGCGCTCGACGATCGAGGCGACCGAATCGGTCTCGTCCTCTGGGAAATAGTCGTCCGCATTCGGTTCGCGCAGGGCCCGCTTGCTGCGCTTGTCCCATGCAATCAGCCCCTGTTCGTCCATGCGCGACAGGATCGAACGCACGGTCGTGCGGCTGACCCCCAGTGTCGCTCCAAGTTCCGGCTCCGAGGGGAGTTCGCCGTGCTCGCAAAGCAGCGCGAGGCAGCGATTGTAGGCCTGCTTGTAGACATTGCGCGACTTGGCCATCCGGTCCGTTTCCGACGATTGACGGGTTAATGTTTTTTGACGATAAAGGACAAAACTGAGGACGCAAGTCCTCGTGCACGCCAACATGCCCGCACCGTCCGGGCAGGAGCCAGCCCCCAGTCATGTCGCATTGCATCCTTCTTTCCGACGCCGACAATGTAGCCGTAGCCAACGGACCCGTGGAACCAGGCACGCCGCTCCCCGGCGGCGCTGTGGCGGCGGAGCGCATCGACCAGGGGCACAAGGTCGCCGTACGGCCGATCGAAGAGGGCGCCCCTGTCGTCAAATACGGACAGGCCATCGGGCGCGCCACTGGCGCGATCGCTTCCGGCGCGTGGGTGCATTCGCACAATCTCGTCTTCGATGACGAGTGTCGGCTGGGCGTGGGAGGTGCGGCGCCGGCCGTTGCAGCCACCGAGGCCGATCGCGCGCGCACCTTCATGGGCTATCGCCGCGCCGACGGGCGCGCCGGCACGCGAAATTATGTCGGCGTCATCGCCAGCGTGAACTGTTCCACGACTGTCTGCCGGGCGATCGCCGAGGAAGCCAACCGGACCCTGCTGCCGCGCTACCCCGGCATCGACGGTTTCGTGCCCATCGTGCACGGACAGGGCTGCGGATTGAGTGCGACGGGCGAAGGCATGCGGATCCTGCATCGAACGCTGGCCGGCTACGCGCGTCATCCCAATTTCGGCGGCGTCCTGATGGTCGGGCTCGGCTGTGAGGTCAATCAGCTCGCGCTCTATGGTCAGCGCGGCATTTCTGCCGGCAAGCGTCATTTCAATATTCAGGAAGCCGGCGGCTCGCGCAAATCGGTCGAAAGGGCGCTCGGCGTTCTCGAAGAGATCGCGCAGGAGATCGGCGGCCTGCAGCGGGAGCCGATCCCCGTCAGCGAGATCGTGGTCGGACTGCAGTGTGGCGGGTCGGACGGCATGTCGGGCATAACGGCCAATCCGGCACTGGGCGCCGCCGTCGATATCCTGGCGGGCGCAGGCGGCACCGGCATCCTTGCCGAGACATCGGAGATCTACGGCGCCGAGCACCTGCTCGCTTCGCGCGCCGAGACGCCGGATATCGCGGATAAGCTCAATGGCTTCGTCGACTGGTGGAAGGATTATGTCGCCAGGCACGGTGCCTCGCTCGACAACAACCCCTCGCCGGGCAACAAGCGCGGCGGTCTGACCACCATTCTGGAAAAATCGCTCGGCGCGGTCGCCAAGGGCGGACGCACGCCGCTTCGAGGCGTCTACGGATATGCCGAGCTGGTCAAGAGCCGTGGGTTCGTCTTCATGGACACGCCCGGCTACGACCCTGTCTCGGCCACGGGCCAGGTGGCCGGCGGGGCGAATGTCGTCGCCTTCACCACGGGCCGCGGGTCCTGCTTCGGCTGCAAGCCGGCGCCGTCGCTCAAGCTCGCCAGCAATTCCGCGCTCTTTCGAACGATGGAAGAGGACATGGACATCGACTGCGGTGTCATTGCCAACGGCGAAGCGACCATCGAGGAAATGGGACGCCGGATCTTCGATCTGATCGTCGACACGGCTTCCGGGCGAAAGACCAAGAGCGAAGAGTTCGGTTACGGCGACAACGAATTCGTTCCCTGGCAGATCGGCGCCACGCTCTGAGCGCCCGGCCTTCGGGCGGGCCGGCACCCTGTAATTCGCGCCACAGGCCATTGAGCCATCGCCCACCCGCGACGGGTCTTCGGGCTGTTCCGGCGACATCCTTGATTGAGTCTGCGGCAATGCCTCGCGCCATACGGGTTGCCCTGTGCGAACATTGTGCTTCTGCTGCAAAAAAGCTGCCGTCAGGATGCTTGCGTTAACAGGTGTTAAACGAATGGACGCCAATGTGCGCCTAACTGGGCTTGGCCGATCAGCGCCAAAGGCATGATGCCGCGCCCGGCGCCCGGATCAAGCCGGATGCACCTCCATCGGTTGATGTTTCATATGAACTCGGATGCCTTTTGTGCCGGCCGCGCATTGCGGGCGCATGGCCCATTGTCGTTGCGCGGGTCGATCGGTGGCGGACCAGCGAGACATTTCGGATGAACGCCGCGAGCAGGGTGCGTTCGCCGGACGGTGAGGCAGACGGGCGCGAGGGTGCTGGCTGTCGACCGGGCAAGAAAGGGGATTTTGAGGAGCCAAGGAATGAGATCTGAATTGTCCTGCCCTGTCACGTTGCCGCCTGTGCTCGACATAACGGCGGCCGCCCCCCTGGTGGCGCAATTGAGTGCCGCACGCGGCAAGGATGTGGTTCTGGATGCCTCGAAGGTGGAGCGCATGGGCGGACAATGCGTCCAGGTTCTTCTGTCGGCAGCGGCGACCTGGGCACATGACAGCATCGAGATGACCGTATCCGAACCCTCGGCCGCATTCGTGGAAAGCCTGCAATCGATGGGCCTTGAGATTGCCGATATTACCGCAAGGAGCGCCTGATATGACCAAGCTGGTCCTGACAGTCGACGATTCACGCACCATCCGCGAAATGCTCCGCGCGACGCTCGTCGAAGCGGGGATGGATGTCTTGCAGGCCGAAGACGGCGTGCAGGGCCTCGAAGTGCTCGACGGGGCGATGCCCGACGTCATCGTCACCGACATCAACATGCCGCGCATGGACGGATTCGGCTTCATCGAGGCTGTCCGCGGTAGCGATAGGCACCGCGCGATTCCGATCCTGGTGCTGACGACCGAAAGCGTCGACGACAAGAAGGACCGCGCGCGCCGCCTCGGGGCGACCGGCTGGATTGTCAAGCCATTCGACCCAGCCAAGCTGGTCAACGCCATTCATCGCGTCGCCGCCTGAATACGGAGTCTTGCCCGTGGATACCATGGCCGCCATCAAGCAGACGTTCTTCCAGGAATGTGAGGAGCAACTCGCCGAACTGGAAACCGGGCTGCTTTCCATCGAGAGCGGAGAAAGCGACCACGATACGGTCAATGCCGTGTTCCGCGCAGTCCATTCGATCAAGGGCGGCGCCGGTGCCTTTGGTCTCGACGAACTGGTGCGTTTTGCCCACACGTTTGAAACGGCCCTCGACCTCGTGCGCAGCGGCCAGATCGAGGCTGACGCGCCCCTCGTGCGGCTGATGCTGAAATCGTCCGACACTTTGGCCGATCTGGTGCGCGTCTCGCGCGACGGCGGCGAGATGGACCAGCAGCGCGTATCGCAGTTGCACGACGAACTGACCCAGGTGGCCAACCCAGGCGCTGCGCCCGCCGCGGACCCGGAGCCCGAGTCGGTCGCGGAGGCGTCCCTTCCGGATGCGTTCGCCGGCGAGCCTGCGGGCGAGGCCGACGAGAATGGCTTTGTCCCGTTGCAGGTTTCGTTCGACGGGTTTCTGGACAGTGATGCCGATCTCGAACCGGCGGCGGCCGACAACATCTTTCGCGTCTGGTTCAGGCCCAAGCCCGAGCTCTACGCCAAGGCAAACGATGCGGCCAAGATCCTGCGCGAGATCTGTTCGCTCGGCGAGGCCGACGTCGCCTGTGACGCCTCCGAGGTGCCGCTCCTGTCGGAGCTCGATCCCGAGGGCGCCTATCTCTCCTGGACGATCCGTCTGGTCAGCGGCGTCAGCGAGGACGCCGTGCGCGAGGTGTTCGAATTCGTCGAATTCGATTGCGACTTCAAGGTCGAGCAGGAGATGCCGGCCGATCCAGGTTTCAGTTTCGAACCCGAGCCTGTTGCATCCGTTGCGGAGGAGCCCGCCTTGCCGGTCGAGGCAGGAGTGGAAGAGGCGGTGATCCCGCAGAAGATCATGGACCGCATCGCCGAGGTCGCGGCCAAGCAGACGACCGCCGCCAAGCCGGCTGCCGGCTCACAGGCGGCCCCTTCGCAGCAGAGCCAGACCATTCGTGTCGATCTCGACAGGGTGGACAGGCTGATCGATCTCGTCGGCGAACTGGTGATCAACCAGTCGATGCTGGCCCAGCGCGTCACCGAAGCAGGCATCGCACGCCTGTCGGAGGTCGCCGTCGGTCTCGACGATCTGGAACAGCTCACACGCGAGATCCAGGATTCGGTCATGGCGATCCGTGCACAGCCGGTGCGGCCGATCTTCCAGCGTATGTCGCGCGTCGTCCGCGAGGTGGCCGACATGACCGGAAAGTCTGTGCGTCTCGTCACCGAGGGCGAGAGCTGCGAGGTGGACAAGACGGTCATCGAGCGTCTCGCCGATCCGCTGACGCACATGATCCGAAATGCCATCGACCACGGTCTGGAAAGCCCGGAGGATCGGGTGAGGACCGGCAAGCCGGAGCAGGGGGTGGTCCGTCTCACTGCGGCGCACCGTTCCGGCCGCGTCATCATAGAGGTGGCCGACGACGGCGCCGGTATCAACCGTGAGCGCGTGGTCGAGAAGGCGGTGAGCAAGGGCCTCATCGACCCCAACATTCAGCTCTCTGACGGCGAGATTGACGATCTCATCTTCCACCCCGGCTTTTCCACCGCGAGCGCTGTCTCCGACGTGTCGGGCCGCGGTGTCGGCATGGACGTGGTGAAGAGCTCCATCCAGGCCCTTGGCGGCCGCATCTCCATCGCTTCGCGACCGGGCGCGGGAACCACCTTCACCATGAGCCTGCCGCTGACGCTGGCGGTGCTCGACGGCATGGTGGTCAATGTCGCAGGACAGACGCTGGTCGTGCCGCTGACGGCTATCGTGGAGACATTGCAGCCCAAGGAGTCCGACGTTCACGGGCTGGGCGAGACGTCCCGCGTCGTTTCGATGCGCGGCGCCTTCCTGCCGCTGATCGATGTCGGATACGAGCTCGGCTACCGCGAAACAGAAACCGACCCGCTCAACAGCGTCGCCATCATGGTCGAGACGGAAAACCGCGCCCAGAGTGCGCTGCTCGTCGACCATATCGTCGGCCAGCAGCAGGTCGTCATCAAGAGTCTCGAGGCCAATTACGGCCACGTCTTCGGCGTCGCCGCCGCGACCATTCTCGGCGACGGCCAGGTTGCAGTCATCGTCGATGTCGACGCCGTCGTAGCCGGCAAGCGCACAGATCCGGCGCGAACCGACATCGCCAATCGCAAGAGGAATGCAGCATGACGCATGTCAAGGAACACGATATGGCCTCCAACAACGAGCTGATCGCCTTCAGGATCGGCGGACAGGAATTCTGCGTCGACATCATGTCGGTGCGCGACATTCGCGGCTGGACCCCCACGACGCCGCTGCCGCATTCGCCGGAATACGTGAAGGGCGTGATCAACCTGCGCGGCTCCGTGCTGCCGGTCATCGATCTGGCTGCTCGTCTGGGCTTTCGCTCCACCGAGCCGACGGCGCGTCACGTCATCATCGTCACCCAGGTCGGCACGCAGAGCGTCGGGCTCCTGGTCGACGCGGTGTCCGATATCCTGACGATCACCGAAGACAAGATCCAGCCGACGCCGGACGTCGCCTCGGAACTGGCGCGCTGCTTCATGAAGGGTGTGCTGGCGATCGAGGGCAGGATGATCAGCCTGATCGGTCTCGACAGCGTGCTGCAGACGCATCCAAACCCGGGATCCGTCAATTGATGAAACAGGCCGCGCATAAGGCCGAGGGGATCGTTCCAGGCGAGTATCTGCTCACGGCGGACGATTTCCAACGCATCGCAGGATTGCTTCACGACCACGCAGGCATTCATCTGGCCGAGACGAAGGCTGCGCTCGTCTATGCGCGCCTGGCCAAGCGAATCCGTGCACTCGGGCTGGAGAATTTCCGCGACTATTGCAGCTATGTGGCGCGGTCGGACAGCGTCGACGAGCGTCAGAAGATGGTCGCGGCGCTCACCACCAATGTGACGCGCTTCTTTCGCGAGGGGCATCATTTCGATCACCTGAAGACGAAGGTGCTCCCGCCGCTGCTGGAGCATGCACGTGCCGGCGGAGAGGTGCGCATCTGGTCGGCGGGCTGCTCCAACGGTCAGGAACCCTACACCATTGCGCTCGTCATCCTGTCGTTGATGCCGGACGTCGCACGCCACGACGTCAAGATCCTGGCCAGCGACATCGATCCAAACATGATCGAGGAAGCCAGGGCAGGACAATACGGCGACAACGCGCTCGCCGACGTGCCGAAGGAAATGCGCAATCGCTGGTTCCGCAAGGTTTCCGGAGTGGGAATGCCGACCTGGCAGATCGCCGACGAAGCGCGCGAGATCGTCGCCTTTCGCGAGCTCAATCTCTTTGCCCGCTGGCCCATGCGCCGGAAGTTCGACGTCATCTTCTGTCGCAATGTCGTGATCTATTTCGTGAAGGCCAAGCAGGCCGAACTCTGGCAGCGCTTCTCCGATGTCCTGAAGCCGCAAGGCAGCCTCTACATTGGCCATTCGGAGAGGGTATCCGGTCCCGCCATGCAGCACTTCACGCCCGATGGCATCACCACCTGGCGGCATGCAAGGCAGATCGGCCAATGAAACCGGTCAGAGTTCTCATCATCGACGACAGTCCGACGATGCGCAAAATCATAGGATTTGCGCTCGACGGCCACCCTGAAATCGAGGTTGTCGGCGAGGCCCCGGACCCGACCGCGGCCTTCCGCATGGTCGATACGCTCGATCCCGACGTCATCACGCTCGACATCGAGATGCCGAAGATGAACGGCCTCGACTTCCTCAAGCGGGTGATGAAGCATCGGCCGCGCCCGGTCATCATGGTCTCCAGTCTCACCACTGCCGGGGCCGCCGCCACGATCGACGCTTTGGCGAACGGGGCGTTCGAGTGCATCGGCAAGCCGTCCCTCAAGGACGACAAGTCCTTCGCCGAACTGACAGCACTTGTTCTTGCGGCTGGAGCCGCACGCGCCTCCGGGCGCTCGGAGAACGGCCGGACGTCGGGCTACACCGATGCCCGGACGCCGCAGCCGGCGTCGCGCGTCAGCGAACGCATCATTGCCATCGGTGCGTCGACAGGCGGGGTCGAGGCACTGATCGGGGTGCTGGGCGACTTTCCGGCCGATTGTCCGCCGACCGCGATCGTGCAGCATATGCCGGCCAATTTCACCCGATCCTTCGCCGAACGGCTGGACCGCATCTGCAAGCCGAAGGTCGAGGAGGCGGTCGACCGGCAGCCGCTGCGGCCCGGCACGATCTATATTGCGCCAGGGGGTGGAACTCACCTCGAGATCGTGCGCCAGGGCGACGGGCATGCCTGCCGCCTGCGGCAGGGCGACACGGTTTCCGGGCACCGGCCATCGGTCGACGTTCTGATGACGTCCGTTGCCGCCTCGTTCGGCAGCGACGCGGTGGGGGTCATCCTGACAGGCATGGGGCGCGACGGCGCCGATGGCATGGTGCGGCTGCGCAAGGCAGGAGCACGCACCATCGGTCAGGACGAAAACTCGTCGCTGATCTACGGCATGCCGCGCGTGGCGTTCGAGTTGGGCGGCGTGGCCAGGCAGGTGCCGCTGAACCGTATAACGCGTGAAATATTTTCCGTTGGTGTGATTATCAGAGAAGGGGCAATTCCATGTCACTCCTAGCGCAACTCAAGATACTGGTGGTTGACGATACGACCACGAGCCGGCTGCTGTTGCGCGATGCGCTCGAGACGATCGGTTTCAGAAACATCTCGGTGGCAGCCAATGGCGAGGAGGCGATGAAGATGATGACGACATCGCCATGCCATTTCATCATCTCGGACATGAATATGCCGAAGATGGATGGGTTGCAGCTCCTGAAGGCCGTGCGGACCCACAAGGTGTTTGCCCGTACGCCCTTCATGATCCTGACCGGGAATGCCGATCGCAACGTGCTCGAAGAGGGGCGCAAGCTTGGCCTGAACAACTATCTCAACAAACCGTTCACGCCGGAAGCTCTGAAGAAGGCACTGGAAGCGGTGGTCGGGAGGCTTCATTGATCCTCAAGGGTCGCCCCGACCGGATCCACGTCATTCAGGGGGACTGTATCGTAAGCGACGACGCCGCTGTGACTTTGACGACCGTGCTCGGGTCATGCGTGGCGGCCTGCATGCGTGATCCGGTGCTCGGGGTCGGGGGAATGAACCATTTCCTGCTGCCGGGCGATGGCGAGAGCTCGCACCGCAACGAAGCGGAACGCTATGGCGTCTACCTCATGGAGTTGCTCGTCAACGGCCTCCTGAAACGTGGGGCCAGACGGGAGAATCTGGAGGCGAAGCTGTTTGGCGGTGCGCGCACCATGCAGGGCATGAGCGATGTCGGAGCAAAGAACATCGAATTCGCGCGCCGCTTTCTGGAGACCGAAGCCATCGCCTATCGCGGCGGCAGCGTTGGCGGCGATCAGGGGCGGCGGCTCGAATTCCAGCCGACGACGGGTCGTGCGCGCCAGTTCCTGCTGCCAAGCACCGCCGTTGCGCAGGTTGCCACCCCGCGTCCGGCTCCGACCAAAGTCGAGAGCGGTACGCTCGAACTGTTTTGACGGACATCTGATGACGAACACCGCCGCTGCCATGAAACATGACGACGCACAGCTCGAACCTGCCTGGCAGGTCATGGAGCGGATCGAACGCGAGCTTTGCGATATCGCACGGGCGATCGATCGAAATCAGTCGCTTGTCGCTGCCACTGCCGCCAGCCTGCCCGAAGTGGGGCCGGCGGTCTTGCGCGCCGTTCAGGAGGCCGATCTCCTGTCGCAGAAGGTCGCGGGAATCGCCGAGTATCTTGCCGCACTGAGCAGCAGCCTGCCGTCCGATCTCGAAATCGATACCGGTGCCGCGCTGGCCGGCGTCAAGCTTGCCGAACTTGGCCGGCGGCTTTCGCCGATAGCCGACCAGGCGGACGGCGAGGGGGATGCAGGGTTCGGGGACTGCGACCTCTTCTGAATGCTGGCTGCCCGCGGGGCTATCGCTTTCCTGCCTGACCGGTTATTCGGGATGGAACGTACCGACCGATACAGGGTAGAGCGTGTTCAGAACGGTCCTTGCGAACCGTCTCGTTACAGTTTTGAGTGTGGCCACCGTCACCGTGGCGGCCGCAATCGTCGCTTGGTTCGTCTCCGTGGAGGCGGGCAAACGTCGCCTCGAGACCGGACTCGAACAGGAACTCGGGGTGATAGCCCGATCGGTGGAGAGCGAGATCGAACGGTTTCGCTATCTCTCCGCCGTCGTCGGCCGCGATGGCAGGATCGTCGCCGCCTTGAAGCAAGGTGATCGGGCGGCAATCGCCACAGCCAATCTGTATCTCGCCGATATTCGGGACCTTTCGCAGGCCGACGAGATCTACGTGATGACCCGCGAGGGGCTCACGATTGCTGCGAGCAACCACGACGAACCCGGCAGTTTCGTCGGTCAAAGCTATCGCTTCCGGCCCTATTTCGGCGATGCGCTGGCGCATGGCGAGGGACGCTATTATGCCGTCGGCGCGACCACCGGCATTCCCGGATATTTCCTGTCATCCGCCATCCGCGATGGCGAGGATATTATCGGAATCGCGGTGGCAAAGGTCGACATGGCTCACGTCGAGGCGGCCTGGGATCAGCCAGGTTCACCGACGGCGCTGGCCGACGAGGATGGGGTCGTGTTCCTTTCCGGTCATCGATCATGGAAGTATCGGCCGTTGACCGGATTGAAGGAGAACGCGCTGCGCGAGATCGAACGGGCCCGCAAATATGACGGCATTGACCTGGCCACCGCACAGCCGATTTTTGCGCACGCCCCCGTGATGCCGGCACAGGCCGGGCTGGACGGCCCGGGCGAGGAATTTCTGCTCAGAAGCGTCGTGGTCGGCCCTGACCGATGGCGTCTCATCAGGGCGGCGAGCCTCGGGCCGATCTTTGCGGGTGCCCATCTTGTTGCGCTGACGACGCTGCTTGCCGGCCTCGTTGTATGCGGCGCTGGTGTCTATGTCAGCCAGCGTCGTCAGCTCATCCGGGCCAAGCTTGAGGCCCATGACAGGCTGGAGCGGCGCGTGGAGGAACGCACCAGCGAGCTCAATCGCGAGATCGAGGAGCGCCGCCGCGCCGAGGCGGAGTTGCGCGAGGCCCAGGAGACATTGATCCAGACAGCCAAGCTCGCCGCGCTTGGACGCATGTCCGCGGCCATCGTGCACGAGGTGAGCCAGCCCTTGTCGGCCCTGGAGAACACCCTTGCAACCGCCGGTGTCCTGGCCGGGCGCGGCGATGCCGCCGCTGTCGGAGGCAAGGTGCGGTCGGCGCGCGAACTTGTGCGGCGGATCCAGCGCACAGTGAAGCATCTGCGTTCCTTTGCCCGCAAGGACAAGGGGGTCGCCGAGGTCGTTCCGGTGGCGCAGAGCATTTCAGCAGCTGTGGAGATCGTAGGTCACCGAGCGGATCAGATGGGCGTCAGCATCGATATGGACGTGCCGCCATCGCTGAAGGTTGCCGCCGGTGCGGTCCGTCTGGAACAGGTCATCGTCAACCTTCTCGTCAATGCGCTGGATGCCGTCTGCGAGGTCGAGGCTCCAGAGATCCACGTTGCCGCCAGGCGCCAGGGCGATATGGTCGAAATCGCCGTCAGCGACAATGGCCGCGGCATTCCCGCCGAACTTGCCGGGCGCGTC
This sequence comes from Mesorhizobium sp., assembly GCA_963966365.1. Taxonomy (GTDB): domain Bacteria; phylum Pseudomonadota; class Alphaproteobacteria; order Rhizobiales; family Rhizobiaceae; genus Mangrovimarina; species Mangrovimarina plasticivorans. The sequence goes on from CAWZZC010000007.1 coordinate 49,352, forward strand.
TCCGAACCCTTCTTCACGACCAAGCAGACGGGGGAGGGCCTCGGTCTCGGCCTGTCGATCTCGCGGGCTATTGTCAGCGAGTTCGGTGGCGCGCTGGATTTCCGCTCCAGGGAGGGAGAAGGGGCCGTCTTCATCGTCTCGTTGCCGGCGGCTGTGTTGACGAAGGAGGCCGCAGAGTAATGAGCCGCGGGAGTGTCCTTTTTGTCGACGACGAGCCCGAGCTCCGCGACTCGGCAGGCGATTGGCTTGCCGTCTCCGGCTTCGACGTCCGTCTGGCCGCCGACGCTCGCGTGGCTCTTGATCAGCTTGCCTCGCAGCGCTTCGACGTGCTGGTCACGGACGTGCGCATGCCCGGCATGGACGGGTTGGCCCTGCTGGATGCGGTGAGGCGGATCGATATCCGTCTGCCGGTGGTCCTTTTGACCGGTCATGGTGACGTGCCGCTGGCCGTCGACGCCATGCGGCGCGGGGCGCACGACTTTCTCGAGAAGCCCTACGACGCGGATCACCTGGTGGCGGTGCTGGATCGCGCTGTTGCGGAGCGGCGCCTGCATGGCGAACTGGAACGCCTGCAGCAAGCGGCAACTGCAAGCTACGATCTCGAAACGAGGCTCGTCGGTTCGGCGCCCGCGATCGCGCTGCTGCGCGAGCGCATTCGCCAACTGGCCGATGTCAATGTCGATGTCCTGATCATGGGCGAAACCGGCACCGGAAAGGAGGTCGTGGCGCGGGCCCTGCATGACATGGGCCGCCGTCGCGCGCGTCCCTTTGTGGCTCTCAATTGCGCGGCCATTCCGGAATCCGTCTTCGAGGCGGAATTGTTCGGTCACGAGCGCGGGGCATTTACCGGCGCCGTCCAGGGGCGCACGGGACGCATCGCTCATGCCGACGGGGGCACGGTCTTTCTCGACGAGATCGAGTCCATGCCTCTGGCCCTGCAGGCGAAGCTTCTGCGTGTCATCCAGGAGCGCATCGTCGAGCCGATCGGATCCAATCGCCAGATGCCGGTCGACGTGCGCTTCATTGCCGCCACGAAGGTGGACCTGAAATCGGAGGGACAAGCCGGCGGGTTCCGTTCCGACCTCTTCTTCCGGTTGTCGACCGTCAGCCTTTCGCTGCCGCCGCTGCGCGAGCGACGCGAGGATATCGCGGTCCTGTTCGCGCATCTGTGCAACGAGGCGGCGAGGCGGCATGCGGTCGAGATGCCGCGTCTGCCGGGGAACCTGCTGGCCTCCCTCGCGGCTGCGGCATGGCCCGGCAATGTCCGTGAATTGAAGGCGGTCGCCGAGCGTTGCGTCCTCGGCCTGCCGCTCGAGATCGGTTCCGCCGGCACCGCGGCGGGCGTGACCCTCGACGTCCAGGCTTCGTTGCCACAGCAGGTTGCCTCCTTCGAGGCCGCCGTCATCCGTCACGCCCTCGATGCACATGCCGGCAACGTCCAGGCCGCCAGCCTCATGCTGGGCGTGCCGCGCCGAACGCTGAGCGAGAAGATCGCCCGGCTGGGGCTGCGCGAATCCGGCGGCAGTCACGACGAAGCCGGCTGAGATCGAGCAGAAGGTTTGGCGGATTTTTGCCGAACTGAACTGCATTTCGGCAAGAAGTTGCCAGAATGGGCCGCCGCTCATGTACGCTTCAAGGCCAACGCGCCTTGATATGCGGCGGTTTCAATGTCGTGGCGGCACTTGGCACGCGATCTGCATTCAAGCACATTGGCTGCACGTCCGGCCTCGGACGGCAGGAGGAACCAAGGGAGGATTCTGAATGAGACTGGTATCCACGAAACTCGTTGTCGCCGGCATGGTCGCCGCATCGCTCGGGCTCGGCACAATGGCCGCCAAGGCGGATGAGTTCATCAATGTGCTGACGGGCGGCACCTCGGGCGTCTACTATCCGCTTGGCGCCGCACTTGCGAAAATCTACGGCGAGAAGATCGAGGGAGCACGCACCCAGGTGCAGTCGACCAAGGCTTCCGTCGAGAACCTCAATCTCTTGCAGCAGGGCAAGGGCGAAATCGGTTTTGCGCTCGGCGATTCCGTCAAGTCGGCCTGGGAAGGCGACGAGGAAGCCGGCTTTCCCAAGAAGCTGGACAAGCTGCGCGGCATTGCCGCCATCTATCCCAACTACATCCAGATCGTCGCTTCTCAGGAGTCGGGCATCACCGATTTTGCTGGCCTGAAGGGCAAGAGCCTGTCGGTCGGTGCGCCGAAATCGGGTACGGAGCTCAACGCACGGCGTATTTTCGAAGCACTCGGCATGAGCTACGACGATCTCGGGAAGACCGAGTATCTGCCGTTCGGCGAATCCGTCGAACTGATCAAGAACCGCCAGCTTGACGCCACGCTGCAATCGGCCGGCCTCGGTGTCGCCTCGATCAAGGATCTGGCGACGTCCATGCCGATCCAGGTCGTCTCGGTTCCCGCCGAAGTGGCCGAGACGCTGGGTGCGCCCTTCCAGTCGGCGGTCATCCCGGCCGGCACCTATGAAGGGCAGGACGCGGACGTTCCGACACTGGCCATCACCAATATTCTCGTGACTCATTCGGACGTCTCCGAAGAAACGGCCTACGAGATGACCAAGCAGCTCTTCGAGAACCTGCCGGACATGGTCGCCGCCCACGCCGCTGCCAAGGCGATCAGTGCCGAAAATGGCGCCAAGGGCGTGCCGATCCCGCTGCATCCGGGCGCGGAACGCTACTACAAGGAAAACGGCCTGCTGTAGGACATCCTTTCCGCAATCAGGCATGATCCTCAGCCGGCCGCGCTGGCGTCTTCCCGCTCTGACCAAGCGGGACAGGACGGCAGCGCGGCCGGCGCAGCCATCCCGGTAGGTGAGCCTGCATGTGGCCCGCCGGCAAGGCTGTCGCGCAGGTCCGGAGCGTTCCATGACGACGACAAGCACACAAGAAACCTCAGCTGCATTCCACGATCCGACCGGCGGACGCTTTCCGCCCGGCATCGAAGGACGGGCCCTGTTCTGGATCGCCGTCGCATTCTCGCTTTTTCAGATCGCAACCGCTGCGCATGTGCTCAACCTGCCGAGCCAGATTGTACGCGCGTTCCACGTCGGCTTTCTTCTGCTCCTTGCCTTTCCGCTGGTTGCTGCGGCCGCCAACCGTCCCGTCGCCTGGCGGGTTGTCGCCTGGGCGCTGGCGCTGGCCAGCGTCGGCGTGGCGCTCTATCAATGGGTGGAGTATCAGCCGCTCATCCTGCGCGCCGGAGATCCGCTTCCGCGCGACATCGTCATCGGCATCGTCGCGCTGGCGACCGTCTTCGCAGGCGCGTGGCTGATCATGGGGCCGGCGCTGCCGATCATCTCCGGTACATTCCTGGCCTATTGTCTGTTCGGTGAATATCTGCCTTCGCCGCTCAATCACCGCGGCTACGACCTCGCCCAGATCATTGATCACATGGCCTTTGGCACAGAAGGCATCTACGGCATTCCCGTCTATGTGTCGTCGACCTACATCTTCCTGTTCATTCTGTTCGGCTCGTTTCTCGAGCGGGCTGGAATGATCAGGCTGTTCACCGACGTTTCGCTTGGCCTGGTCGGTCATGCGCGCGGCGGCCCGGCCAAGGTCTCGGTGATCTCGTCCGGACTGATGGGCACGATTTCGGGATCGGGCGTCGCCAATGTGGTGACGACCGGGCAGTTCACCATTCCGCTGATGAAGCGTTTCGGATACCGCGCCGCTTTCGCGGGAGGCGTGGAATCGACATCGTCCATGGGCGGCCAGATCATGCCGCCGGTCATGGGGGCCGTGGCTTTCATCATGGCCGAGACGTTGGGCATAGAATATTACGAGGTGGTCAAGGCGGCGATCGTCCCGGCCATTCTCTATTTCGCTTCGGCCTTCTGGATGGTGCACCTGGAGGCCGGAAAGCACGGCCTTCATGGCCTGCCGGCATCGGAACTCCCTTCGGCTCTCGGGGCGCTGAAGAAGAGCTGGTATCTGATCCTTCCTCTGGCTGCGTTGGTCTACCTGCTGTTTTCCGGCTACACGCCGCTCTTCGCCGGTACGGTCGGACTGTCGATGACGGTGCTGCTGATCCTCGGCGCCAGCGTTGCGATCGGGCTGCCCAACCAGGCCCTGCGCTATGTGTTCTGGATCGGGCTCGGGCTGATCGCCGCCAGCTTCTTCCGTTTCGGGATCAATGTCGTTCTCGTGACCGCAGCTCTTCTGATCCTCGTCAATGTCTTCATCAGCGGTGGCCGCGAGACGCTCGCCAATTGCCGCGATTCCCTGGCCGACGGCGCCAGGACCGCGCTGCCGGTCGGCATCGCCTGTGCGGTCGTCGGCGTCATCATCGGCACGATGACCCTGACCGGTGTGGCCAACACTTTCGGGCAGTACATCGTTTCGGTCGGACAGAATTCGCTGTTTCTGTCGCTGGTCCTGACGATGATCACCTGCATCGTGCTGGGCATGGGCATTCCGACCATTCCCAACTACATCATCACCTCGACCATCGCCGGGCCGGCGCTTCTGGAACTCGGCGTGCCGCTTCTCGTCAGCCATATGTTCGTGTTTTATTTCGGCATTCTGGCCGACCTGACGCCGCCTGTCGCACTCGCCTGCTTCGCGGCAGCACCCATCGCGCGCGAGGGCGGGTTGAAGATCTCGTTCGAGGCGGTCAAGGTCGCGGCCGCCGGCTTCGTCATTCCCTATATGGCGGTCTACACGCCCGCTCTTATGCTTCAGGACGGTGGGCCGCTGGCCGAGACGATCGGCTATTGGCCGGCCGTTGCCTTCATCGTCTTCAAGGCAACCCTTGCCATCGCATTGTGGGGTGCCGCAGTGATCGGCTTCCTGCGGGCACGGCTTGCTGCCTGGGAGCGCATTCTCGCCGCTGCGGCCGCCTTCACGCTGATAGCTGCCCTGCCGGTTACGGACGAGATCGGCTTCGGCCTTGCCGCGCTCTTCCTCGCCATCCACTGGTACCGGACCCGTCACGCGGCCGGGGCGCCGTCCGCGCCGAACGGTGCGGCATGAGCCTTTGCGTGATGGTCGGCGGCAAGACTGCGGTGATTGCCGCCACCGCCTTCACGCTCTCGTGGGCGCATTCGGTCGAGCGGACGAATTGGCAGGAACTTTGGAGATTGACGCCCGGGGGACTCGAACTGGCCGAGGCGAGGGTCCAGGGCTCCGGCGCCGGAATGGACCCCGGTGAGGGGGCGGTGCTTGACGACGGATGGTGGGTGTGGCGTCCGCAATTGCCCGTGCAGCGCGAACTCGTGCTCGCGGCCTCCGGGGCGACGGGCAGCGGCTGGAGCTTGTGCGCTGCGGGAAGGTGCATGACGCTGGGCGCCGATCCGGGCGCTACGGCGACGATCAGGGCGTGTAAGGCTGGTGCGCCGTGACGACGTAGGCTCTAAGCCGCGTCCTCGGCGGGACGTCTGACCTGCGGTGCCGCCTCCATCACCAGCGGGGACAGGCCATCGCCCCCGGTCTCGACGATCTCGAAGAAATGCCTGCGCATCCGCGGTTCCCAGAAATCGTTGATATGTTTGGCGACTCCCGTGACGGCCTCGTCGTGCGGCATGGCCTCGAAGAATTTGGCGATCTGGTTGGCCATGTAGACGAGCTTCTCATTGCCGCTCATCGTGTTGTGCCTAAGCGACATTTCTGGAGGCTCCTGTGCTCACGCGCTGCGGATGGGTGAAAATATCGAAGTCTTCGCCCCGCACCAGAGCGACCAGCGTCATGCCGGCCTCCTCGGCGTTGCGGATGGCGAGCGCGGTCGGCGCCGAAACCGCGAGAATGAACGGCGCCCCGATAGCCGCCGCCTTCTGCACCATTTCCACCGAGACACGGCTTGTCACCACCACCGCCCCGGCCGCCCCGTCGATGCCGCTGCGGGCGAGCGCCCCAGCGAGCTTGTCGAGCGCATTGTGCCGGCCGACATCCTCTCGTGCCGCCACGATGCCCTTGCCCGGCACGTAGAAGCCGGCTGCGTGGACGGCACCGGTCTGCTCGTGCAGAGGCTGTGCCTCGGACAGCAGCTTCACCGCCCGGGTTATGTCGTCGCCGGAAAGCGTAAGGGCCGCCTGCGCGACATCGCGCACGGCGCGCATGGCTTCCTCGATCGACTCGATGCCGCACAACCCGCAACCGACGGGGCCGGCGAGCCTGCGCCTGCGCGCCTCGAAGCGGCGGTTGGCTGCATCCTTGAGCCGGATGCGGATGTCGACGCCCGCGCCCAGATCCTCCACCTCGATCGTCTCGATCTCGTCGGGCGAGCCGATGATTCCCTCCGTCAGCGAAAAGCCGATGGCGAAATCCTCGAAGTCGGCTGGCGTGGCCATCATCACCGCATGCGTGGTTCCGGCAAAGGACAGCGCGATCGGGGTTTCCTCCGGCACCATCCGCGCCGCGACGCTGGTGCCGTTGGCGCGGCGTGCAAGCCGCGTGGTCGAGGCGAGGGGCGGGCGGGTCACGGCATGCCTCACTTCATTCCGCCGCTTCCATCTGTCCCGCGATGCGGCGCGAGCGCCGTGACAGCGCCTCATATTCCTCCTGCCAGTCGGTCGGCCCGTTGGACGGCATGACCTCAACCGCCGTCACCTTGTATTCCGGGCAGTTTGTCGCCCAGTCGGAGAATTCGGTGGTGATGACGTTTGCCTGCGTGTTCGGGTGGTGGAAGGTCGTGTAGACGACGCCCGGCGCAACACGTTCCGTGATCAGCGCCCTCAGCGTCGTCTCGCCGGCCCGACTGGCGATCCGCACCCAGTCGCCATCGCGAATGCCGCGCTGCTCTGCGTCGTGCGGATGGATTTCCAGCCTGTCCTCGCCGTGCCAGACGACATTGTCCGTCCGCCGCGTCTGCGCTCCGACATTGTACTGGGAAAGAATGCGGCCGGTCGTCAGAAGCAGCGGGAAACGCGGTCCCGTCTTTTCGTCGGTGGCGACATATTCGGTGCGGATGAACTTGCCCTTGCCGCGCACGAAGCCGCCCACATGCATGATCGGCGTGCCCGTTGGCGCTTTCTCGTTGCACGGCCACTGCACGGAACCTTCGCGCTCCAGCAGCTTGTAGCTGACGCCGGTGAATGTCGGCGTCGTCGCGGCGATCTCGGCCATGATCTCTGAGGGATGCGCGTAATTCCAGGCAAGTCCCATTGCCTGCGCCAGCCTTTGCGTCACTTCCCAGTCGGCCAGACCGTTCCTGGGCTCCATCACCTTGCGAACGCGGTTGATGCGCCGCTCGGCATTGGTGAACGTGCCGTCCTTTTCCAGGAAGGTCGACCCGGGCAGGAAGACATGGGCGTAATTGGCCGTCTCGTTGAGGAAGAGGTCGTGGACGACGACGCATTCCATGGCCTCCAGCCCCGCCGCCACATGCTGGGTGTTGGGATCCGACTGCAGGATGTCCTCGCCCTGGACATAGAGACCCTTGAACGAGCCCTCGATCGCCGCGTCGAGCATGTTCGGGATCCGGAGGCCCGGTTCGCTGTCGATCTTGACGTTCCACAGGCTTTCGTAGGCGGCCCGCGTGGCCTCGTCCGACATGTGTCGATAGCCCGGCATCTCGTGCGGAAACGACCCCATGTCGCAGGCGCCCTGCACATTGTTCTGGCCCCTGAGCGGGTTCACCCCGACGCCTTCCCGGCCGATATTGCCGGTCAGCATGGCGAGATTGGCGATCGCCATCACCGTGGTCGAGCCCTGGCTGTGTTCCGTGACGCCGAGGCCGTAATAGATCGCCGCGTTGCCGCCGGTGGCATAGAGACGTGCGGCCTGACGCATGGTGGACGCCGGGACGCCGGAGAGCTGTTCGACCGTCTCCGGGCTGTGCTCGGGCCGCGCGACGAATTCGGCGTAGTCCTCGAATTCCGACCAGTCGCAGCGCTCGCGGATGAAGCTCTCGTCGTAAAGGCCCTCCGTCACGATGGTGTGTGCGAGGGCCGTCAGCACCGCGACATTGGTCCCGGGCCTGAGCGGCAGGTGATGGGCCGCCTCGACATGGGCCGAGCGAACGATGTCGGTGCGCCGGGGATCGACGACGATCAGCTTGGCGCCCTCCTTTCCGGGAGAACCGCGCAGCCGCTTCTTCAGCCGTGAGGCGAAGACCGGATGTCCATCGGTCGGATTCGCGCCGATGATCATGACGACGTCGCTGTATTCGACCGAATCGAAGTCCTGCGTTCCCGCCGAGGTGCCGAATGTCGTCTTCAGCCCGTAGCCGGTCGGCGAGTGGCAGACCCGGGCGCAGGTATCGACATTGTTGTTGCCGAAACCCTGGCGGATGAGCTTCTGGACGAGATATGTCTCTTCATTGGTGCAGCGCGATGACGTGATGCCGCCGATCGCGCCGCGACCGTACTGGTACTGGATGCGGCGGAACTCCGACGCGATGTGGGCAAACGCCTCTTCCCAGCTGACTTCGCGCCACGGATCGCTGATCTTTTCGCGGATCATCGGGTTGAGGATGCGGTCCTTGTGGCTGGCATAGCCCCAGGCGAAACGCCCCTTGACGCAGGAATGGCCGCGATTGGCCTTGCCGTCCTTGTACGGCACCATGCGCACGACGTCCTCGCCGCGCATCTCGGCCTTGAAGGAACAGCCGACACCGCAATAGGCGCAGGTGGTGACGACGGAACTGGTCGGCTTGCCCTTTTCGAGGACGCTCTTCTCGCGCAACGCGTCCGTCGGGCAGGCCTGGACGCAGGCGCCGCACGACACGCATTCCGATTCGAGGAAATTCTCGTTGCCTGCGGCGATACGCGACTCGAAGCCCCTGCCCACCACCGTCAGGGCGAAGGTTCCCTGCACTTCCTCGCAGGCGCGCACGCAACGCGAACACACGATGCACTGCGAGGGGTCGTAGGTGAAATAGGGGTTCGACTCGTCACGGGCGATATAGTCGATGTTGAGCGAGCCGTTGCCAGGCGCGACGTGGTTGCGTCCCTCCGTTCCATAGCGGATTTCGGTCAGCCCGGCGGTGTCGGCGATCTTCTTCAATTCTCCGGTCGAGTCGTCTTCCATCCCGGCCAGGCCGATCGGATGGTCGGAGAGGTAGAGCTCCATCACGCCGCGGCGTATCGCGTCGAGCCGTTCTGACGTCGTCTTGACCACCATGCCGTCGGCAACCGGCGTCGTGCAGGAGGCCGGCGTTCCGCCGCGTCCCTCGATCTCGACCAGGCAGACGCGGCAGGATCCGAAGGAATCCAGCATGTCGGTCGCGCAGAGTTTGGGAATTTCGGTGCCTGCCTGCATCGCGGCACGCATGATCGACGTGCCTTCCGCCACCGTGACGTCACGGCCGTCGATCGTCAGCTTCACCTGTCTTTCGGACTTCGATGCCGGCGTTCCGTAGTCGATTTCCTTGATCAGACCCATGATCAGGCTCCTCGTCCTAGAATTATAGCACGCCGCAGCCGCTTCAAGCAGGCGCGTGCCGCGTGATGGATGGCCTCACCGCTCACTCGGCCGCCTCGCGGACCGCCTGTGGGCGGAAGTCATCGGGAAAATGCGTCAGCGCGCTCATCACCGGATAGGGCGTGAAGCCTCCGAGGGCGCAAAGCGAACCGAACTTCATCGTGTTGCAGAGGTCGGTGATCAGTTCGATCTGCCGCTCCGGTTCGTCCCCGGCGGCGATCCTGTCGATCACTTCTACGCCACGTGTCGAGCCGAGCCGGCAGGGCGTGCATTTGCCGCAGCTTTCGATGGCGCAAAACTCCATGGCGAAGCGCGCCTGCTTCAGCATGTCGGCCGTCTCGTCGAAGACCACGATGCCGGCATGGCCGATCAGGCCGTCCCTTGCCGCGAAAGCCTCGTAGTCGAACGGTGTGTCGAACAGGGAGCGCGGGAAATAGGCGCCGAGCGGACCGCCGACCTGAACCGCCTTGACGGGGCGGCCGGTTGCTGTGCCGCCGCCGATATCGTCGATCAGTTCGCCCAGCGTCATGCCGAAACCGGCCTCGAACAGACCGCGATGCTTGACGTTTCCGGCAAGCTGGATCGGGATCGTGCCGCGCGAACGGCCCATGCCGAAGTCGCGGTAGAATTCGGGGCCCTTGTCGAGAATGACCGGTACGGAAGCCAGCGATATGACGTTGTTGACCACGGTCGGCTTGCCGAACAGGCCCTTGTGGGCGGGCAGGGGCGGCTTGGCGCGCACCAGGCCGCGCTTGCCTTCGAGGCTTTCCAGAAGCGATGTCTCCTCGCCGCACACATAGGCGCCGGCGCCGATGCGCAGCTCCATGTCGAAGGCGTTGGGCGAGCCGAGCACGGTGGGACCAAGGACCCCGGCCTGCCGCGCGGTGCGGATCGCCTTGTCGAGGATGCGCGCGGCATGCGGATATTCGGAGCGCAGGTAGATGTAGCCCTTGGTCGCGCCCACTGCGATGCCGGCGATCGCCATCCCCTCGATGAGCACATAGGGGTCGCCCTCCATGATCATGCGGTCGGAGAATGTGCCGGAATCGCCTTCGTCCGCATTGCAGACGATGTATTTCTGGCCGGCCGTGGTGTCGAACACCGTCTTCCACTTGATGCCGGTGGGAAAGCCCGCGCCGCCGCGCCCGCGCAGGCCGGAATCGGTGACGGTTTGTACGATTTCGGCCGGGGTCATGGCGACCGCCCGTTGCAGGCCCTTCAAGCCGCCATGCGCCCGGTAGTCGTCCAGCGAGACCGGATCGGTGATGCCGCAGCGCGCAAAGGTCAGGCGCGACTGGCGGGCAAGAAAGGGGATTTCCTCTGCCTTGCCGAGCCTCAGCGGGTGCGCGCCGCCCTCCAGCAGTCCGGCATCGAGGAGGCCGGGAATGTCCTTCGCCGCCACCGGCCCGTAGGCGATGCGGCCGGCGTCCGTTTCCACCTCCACCATGGGCTCCAGCCAGTAGAGGCCGCGCGAACCGTTGCGCACGATCGTTGCATCGAGGCCCTGACCGGAGATCGCGGTTTCGAGCGCCCTGGCGACCTTGTCGGCCCCGAGCGCCAGTGCGCCGGAGTCCCCGGGAACGTAGATGCGCGCGGTCATTGGCGCACCTCCGTGACGATCTCTTCCAGCGCCTCGTCGTTCAGCCGGCCGACCACCTCGCCGTCGACCATCGCTGCGGGTGCGCAGGCGCACAGGCCCAGGCAATAGACTGGCTCCAGCGTCACCGATCCATCCTTCGCCGTTTCGTGAAAGCCGATGCCGAGCAGGCGCATCAGCTTTGCCGCCATCGCGTCGCCGTTCATCGACTGGCAGGCCTCGGCCCGGCACAGCCTGATGACGTGGCGGCCCGCCGGTGCGCGGCGGAAATCGTGATAGAAACTGACGACGCCGTGCACTTCCGCCCTGGACAGGTTGAGCGCATCGGCGATCACGGGCAGGGATTCGTCCGGCACGATGCCGAATTCCTCCTGCACGCCGTGCAGGATCGGCAGCAGGGGCCCTTCAAGCTGTTTGAATTCGTCGATGACCGATGTCGTGCGCGCGGCAACTTCTGCGGCCGACTGGGTACCTGTCTGCTGCATCGACATGCAGCGTCCTCCCTCGTTTGCCTTTGCGCCTTGAAGCGCTAAGGGCTTATGAAATCGGAGGAAACAGGCCGAATCAATAAAGCCGTACCGTCGAACGATAGAAAATTCCTATCAATGACTTTCGACGGACGTTGAATCGTCGTTGGAACCGTGTGGCGCAAGTTCGCGTGCCAGCGCAAGGGCTTCGTCCAGAAGCGCCCCGACCAGCGGCATGCGCGGCTCGCGTCGGGTCGTCACGAGGCCGACAAGATGGCGGGCATCGGGCTCGACGATGGGGATGGCACGGATCGGCTCGGAAAAGCCGAAGGTCTCGGCCAGATTGAGCGGCATGATCGAGGCCCATTTGCCCGTGCGGATGTGCGAGAACAGGACGATCATGGAGTTGGATTCGAGCGTTGGCCGGGCCACGGTGCCGGCCTCGGCCAGATGGTGGTCGATGATGCGGCGGTTCTGCATGTCCGGCGTCAGCAGGCACAAAGGAAGCTTCGCCACCTCCGACCATGTGACGCGGCTGCGTTCGGCAAAGTCGCTGCCCGCCGCCGTGATCAGGTGATAGCGTTCCGAATAGAGCGGAACGCTGGTCACGTTTCCGAGCGGTTCGTTGTCGAGATAGGTGATGCCGGCATCGATGTCGAAATTGCCGAGCAGCGTCATGACCTCGACCGAGGTGCGCGACAGGATCGAGAAGGTGACGCCCGGATGCTTCTCGCGAAAGGGCGTCGTCAGCCGGGCGACCATGGCCAGAGCGGTCGGGATGGCCGCGATCCGGATGCGTCCCGACAGGCCCTTGCGCGCGGCGCGCATCTCCTCGCGCATGGCGCGCGAATCCCCGACGATGCGCCGAGCCCACACCAGGACCTGTTCGCCCTCCACCGTCAGGCCCTGGAAACGCGAACCGCGTTTGACCAGCATCACGCCGAGCTGATCCTCGAGCTGCTTGATCGCCGCCGAGAGCGTTGGCTGGGTGATGCCCAGTTCTTCGGCCGCCTTGCCGAAATGCTGCGTTCTGGCGAGCGTTATGAAAAATTCGAGCTTGTCGATCATGTGCCGACACTAGCGCGCATTCGCATCGAACGGAATCGTTTGGAGCAAAGATATGCGCGCCAGTTCAATATGTTGGAGGATGCATCTTTCGCTCAAGCGATGCCGCTTGAGCGGGACATGCTGCGGTCGGTTGCCCCATGCTGCGCGTGCACCGGCCAGAAAGGTCCGGACCGGTGTGCTCTTGGCCAAGCGGTCGAACTGCATTATCTGGCCAGGAGACGATAGGAAGAGTTGCAGCAATGTCCATCAGCAAAGAAGCCATTCTGGAAGCTCTCGGCACTGTCAAGGGCCCCGATTTCGAAGGCGATCTCGTCTCGCTGGGACTTGTCTCGGAGATATTCATAGCCGATGGCAAGGTCTTCTTTTCGATCACCGTCCCTGCCGAAAGGGCGCGCGAACTGGAGCCGCTGCGTGCCGCGGCCGAACGCTGTGTCAAGGCGCTGCCCGGCGTTGCTTCCGTCGTTGTCGCGTTGACTGCCGAAAAGAAGGGTGGGGGGATGGAGAGGGCGCCCCAGTCGCGTGCCGCGGCCGCCGCGCGGCCGGGCCCGGCGCCACGGCCGCAGCCTGCCGCCGCGGCCGCCGGCCGCCAGACGGGCCGGCGAAGCGTGCCGGGCGTCAAATCCATCATCGCCGTCGCCTCCGGCAAGGGCGGTGTCGGCAAGTCCACGACGGCCGTCAACCTGGCGCTTGCGCTGCAGGCGACGGGGCTCAAGGTCGGTCTGCTCGATGCCGACATCTACGGACCCTCGATGCCCCGCCTGCTCGGCATTTCCGGCAAGCCCGAGACGGTCGACGGCAAGGTCTTGAAGCCGATGAACGGCTTCGGTCTCAAGGTCATGTCGATCGGATTTCTGGTCGAGGAGGAAACGCCGATGATCTGGCGCGGGCCGATGGTGATGTCGGCGCTGACCCAGATGCTGCGCGAGGTCGAATGGGGCGAACTCGACATTCTGGTCGTCGACATGCCGCCGGGCACCGGCGACGCGCAGCTTACAATGGCCCAGCAGGTGCCGCTCGCTGGTGCCGTGATCGTCTCCACGCCGCAGGACCTCGCCCTGATCGATGCGCGCAAGGGCCTCAACATGTTCCGCAAGGTCGAGGTTCCTGTGCTCGGCATCGTCGAGAATATGAGCTACTTCATCGCTCCCGACACCGGAAAACGCTACGACATCTTCGGCCATGGCGGCGCGCGCCGGGAGGCCGAGCGGCTGGGCGTCGCCTTCCTGGGAGAGATTCCGCTGGAAATGGCGATCCGGGAATTCTCGGACGCGGGAACGCCGGTCGTCGTCGCCGAGCCCGACGGCGCGCATTCCGCCGCCTATCGGATGATTGCCGCCAACGTGCTGGGCAGTCTCGAAAGGGCCGGATCGGCCGCCGGCGCTCAGGCGCCGACGATCGTTTTCGAGTAGCCCACAGACGCTGGACCGGCTGCTGCACCGTCGGTTTTTGTGGAGATCGCCGGCCGAATTTGATAAGCGAGAGAGGCGTGTCGCCGGGAGAGGGCATAACCCGGAATGGCGGCAGTTGGAGCATTCCCGCAAGATCGTGTCGCCACACAAGGCGCGGCTGCGGGCTTTAGGGGTGGAGGCGGCGTCTGACCGCCTGTTTGGCTATGGTTGAAAAACAATAATGGCCAGCCGACAGTATACGCGGCAGGTGGCGACGATCGTCTCGATCGATGCGGTCGGATTTTCGCGTCTCATGGGGATGGACGACGAAGCGGCCGTTTCCACATTCGAAAGATATTGCGACATCATCCGCGCCACCTGCTCGCGCCATGGAGGACGCCCTTTCGGCGAAGCCGGCGACAGCATGATGGTGGAATTCGGCGCCCCGTCCGGCGCTCTGCTGGCGGCGCTCGAATTCCAGGACGCCATTGCCGCCGAAAACCGTGCCCTGCACCCGGCCAAACGCATGCAGTTTCGGGCCGGAATCAACACCGGACACGTCATCGTGCGCGAGGAAAGCCGTTACGGCGACGACGTGAACATCGCGGCCCGGCTGCAGGAGATGGCGCCGACAGGCGGCATCGTGATTTCGGAAACGACCTGGCACCACGTGCGGGGTACATCCTCCGCGCATTTTACGGATCTGGGCGAACAATCGTTCCATAATATCATTCTGCCCGTGCACGCCTTCGGCGTTGGCAGAGCCATGCCTGGCGAATCGCATGCGGACGATGAGGACTGGTCAGGCTCCGACGGGACGTCATCCGACGAGAAGGGTGGTCCGCCGGCGATCGCGGTTCTCGCCTTTCGCCACAACGGCTCGGATGGCGACATGCAATATCTCTCCGAGGCAATCGCAGAAGACATCATCATGGGGCTCGCGCATACGCGCTGGCTGCCGGTCATCGCCATGAACTCGAGCTTTCAGTTTCGCGACGATGCGATGTCGGCGCATGCAACAGGCCGCGCGCTGGGCGCTCGCTATCTCGTCAGCGGTTCCATAGCGCGCCAGGGCGACCGGCTGCGCATCAGGGTGTCGCTCGACGATTCCTCCACCGACAGAAACGTCTGGTCGCGACGCTTCGACCGCGCCTTCAATGAAATACTCGACGTTCAAAGCGAAATCGGCAACGAAATCGTGGCCATGTTGGAAAAGGAGGTGGACCGCGTCGAACAGATGCGGACCTTTCGCGTTCCCTGGGAGAACCAGGAAAGCTGGCAGCTGGTGAGGCGCGGGCGCTGGCACATGCAGCGCAGGACACGCGAAGACGCAGAAATCGCGCTGGACTTCTTCCAGCGCGCCTATGAGCTTGATCCCAATTCCAGCGCCGTCCTCAATGAACTGAGCTGGTGGTATTTCTGGCGCGCCTGGCTGAATTTCGGTCGTTCGCACGACTACCGCTCGGATCTCGAGAAAGTGGCGGACTACGCCAGGCGTTCGCTTTTCGTCGACAGCCAGGATGCCCGGCCGCACGCACATCTGGGCATAGCCGACATCATGCTGGCCAGGCCGGCCACGGCGCTGGAGCATCTCAGCGAGGCCTTGCGCATCAATCCCAGTTTCGCCTTTGCGCGTTCCGCCATGGGCAGTGCTTATCTGCTGCTGGGCGACTACGAGCGCGCGATACCGCTGTTTCGCGAAGCCGACCGGCTTAGCCCGTTCGATACCTATCGCTTCCACAATCTGGGAGAACTGGCCAGTGCGCTGTGCTTTGCCGGCAGATGGGAGGATGCGTGCCTGATGGCCGACCGCTCGCTGGAACTGGCGCCCTCCTACTGGTACGCACGGTTCCTCAAGATTGCCGCACTCGGCATGCTGGGCCGGCTGGACGAGGCACGTGAGGAACGCAGGATCCTCTTGACCCGCTATCCGGAATTCACCGAGGACCAGGCGTTCTGGATACCGTTCGCCGATAAGGCCCTGAACCGCTATCTCATCGACGCGTACAGGTTGTCACTGAACGAAGGTTGAGGGCAATTGCCCGGTTTGTGAACAAGATCACTTACATCTTCGACTGACAGCCCTACTCGCTGAAGTGGGGCGATGCGAACCCGACCGGACGCCGAGACGACCGGAAGATTGAGCGGATCGTCCCATGGTTTGTAGGGGCTTCCAAGCGTGTTCAGGACGAAATATTTCGATCGGGTCCGGCAGGCGCAACAGCGGAAAACGCCGCTCGATACGCTGCCGCCTTTCGACTTGCAACGATTGCGAACGGGGCGTTTCGGGGCAGTCTTGAGATCGCTGCTGCCTGACGATCCGCGCTGGGTCTTCTCCGCGTTGCGGCGGTGGCTGCCCGTCCTGCGGCTTGGCGGCATCACGGTTCTCACGCGCAACGACGATATCCGCGAAGTACTCGAGCGACAGGACGCGTTCGAGACGCCCTTCGGCCTGGAAATGGCGGAAATGGCCGGCGGGACGAACTTCATTCTCGGCATGCAGGACGGTCCGGGCTATCGATGCATGAAATCGACCGTGCTCTCGGCTTTTCCTCCGGCGGAGGTCGAGGCGCGCGTGAGAGAAATCGCCAGGCGCCATTCGGAGGAGATCATGCGCAGCGCCATGCCCGGCGTGAACGTGGTCGAGCAACTCCTCAAGACCGTTCCAGTGCGCATCTGCCGTGACTATTGCGGGCTGACCATCGACGACGAACGCCAATTCGCCGACTGGGCGATCGCGCTGTCGACGCTCTTCTTCGCTGATCCCTTCGGCAACAGCACCAAGCGTGATCTGGCGCTCGTCGCCGCCCACCACATGCGTCAGGCCATCGAGCGCTCGATCGAGATAGTGGCGGCCGCCGAGCATCCGGCCGATACCCCGCTCGCCCGGCTGGTGGCGATGCGGAACGCCGATCCCGAAAGAGTGACCGTCGCCCACATCCGTTCGATCATGATGGGCATGGTGGTCGGCTTCGTTCCGACCAATCTTCTCGCAGCCGGAAAGGCGCTGGATACCGCGCTGACCATGCCTGACGCGCAGGCGGCGGTCGAAGCGGCTGTCGCGTCCGATGATCAGGGGGCGCTCGATGCAGCCATCCTGGAGATCATGCGCTTCAATCCGGCGCTATCGATGCAAATGCGCTACGTGCCGCGCAATGCGGTCGTTGCCGCGGGCACGCCACGCGAGCGCACGCTTCCTGCCGGATCGACCATATTCTGTCTCATGCCCTCGGCGATGCTCGATCCCGACGCGATCCAGGACCCCGACGATTTCCGGCCTGGCAGGCCCGCGAAGGACTATCTTGTCTTCGGTCACGGGATTCACTGGTGCATCGGCTCTGCGCTCGCCAGGGTGCAGATCGGCGAATGTTTCCGTGCACTGTTCGCCAGACCCGGTTTGCGTCGCGTGGCAGGAAAGGCGGGGCGGCTGCAAACGATTGGCGTCTTCCCTGAAAGCCTGTGCGTCGATTTCGATCTGCTGCCGCAAAGCCGCGTGACCGACCATGCCTTCGTCACGGTTGCCGTCCCGGTGGTCAGTGGCGCCGATGTCGCCGCCTTGCGCCATCACGTGGCGCAACTCGGAAACCCGCCAGGCGAAGACGTTCGCGCCGCCTTCGACGAGACGGGGATCGTGCATTTCGCCAGCCTGTCGGTGATCGGTCGAGCCGATCCGGCCGAGGAGAGGCCCGACGACCTCTATCATGTCGTCCTTGAACTCACTGCGGACGGCACCAAGGCCGCGGCGCTCGCGGCGGTCGCCAACTGCGCGGAGGCCTTCTTGCGGCCAATCTTCCGCAATGGCTGCGGTCTCAAGGATGACGAGAGTCTCGGGGCCTTTCTCCTTCGTCACGCCATTGATGTCGCGCCTGGGTTTCACAGTCCAGCCGGCCTGTGCTTTTCCGGCGTGCCCGGTCATTCGGTGGCCCGCATACGGGCCGAGGCCGCGCTTGCCGACAAGCTCGCCCGGCTGAACGAAGAGGTGGTGTCGGACGGGCCCCTGACGGCCGCGCGGAAGCTCGGCCGCGCCCGATCCCGGCTGGCTGACGATCCTGACTGGCAATGGGCCTTTCAGCCGGCGCCCGAGCGACTCAGCGGGCCTGAGCACAGCCCCTGGGCCGCGGTCTGGGCGCTGGCACGCGATCCGACCCTGATAGCAGGCCTTGTGATTGCAGCGCTCGCACTGTCCGTGCCGTTCCATCTGGCGCTCTTTCGTGATGCGGCGACTGGGCCGTTCTCCTTGGGGCTGCTCCTACTCGCGGCGCTGCTTCTCGGCGTGGCGGCGCTGGTTGCCCTGCTGCTTGCGGCGTTCTGGCTGGGCCGCAAGGCGCTCAACGCCAAAGAACGGGCCGATCGCGTCGAAAGCGAGCTGATATCGGAGGAGCGTTTCGCCGAGATCGCGGCGCGCGAGAATTTCTGGGCCCACAATCACCTTGCCGCCGTTTCGCAGATGAAGGGCGGCTGGTTGCGGCACCTTACCTTGCGGACCGCTTTCTTCGCCATTTCACTTTTTGGTCGCAACGTCTTCGCGCCGGGTCGCCTGGCCGACATCGGGTCGATCCATTTCGCGCGATGGGCAATGCTGCCGGGAACGGGCAAGCTGCTCTTCTTCTCCAACTACGGGGGAAGCTGGGAAAGCTATCTGGAGGATTTTATCGTCAAGGCGCATGCGGGCCTGACCGGGGTCTGGAGCAATACGGCGGGCTTTCCGCGCACGGTCGACCTGTTCAGGCAGGGTGCAACCGACGGGGTCCGTTTCAAGCACTGGGCACGCGCCCAGCAGATCCCGACGCTCTTCTGGTATTCGGCATATCCCCGGATGACGACCGGGCATATCAGGGCCAATGCACGGCTGCGCCAGGCATTGGCGAGAAACGACGCCGCCGAATGGTGCGCCTGTCTGGGGGCGGAAGAGGCCGTCTCCTCGCCGATCGAGACAGGCGAGGTGCAGTCGATCTTCTTCGGCGGCATGGGGGCGTTGCAGGAGGCCGAGATGCTGGCGGTCGCCATCCCCGAGACTGTTTCCAGGGCCGGCCGCAGGGCGTGGCTCGACCATCTGGTCTCGCGGCTATCCTTTGGCGACACTGCTCCGCAGGAGCGGGCGATGATTGCGGCTTTCTCGGCATCTGGACTGTCCCGGCTCGGCTTCGACAATCCCGGCGCCTGGGCGGCGCTGCCGCTCGCCTTCCGGCGCGGCATGGCCTGCGAGGACCAAAGCCGCATCCTCGGCGACATTGGACGAAACGCGCCGGCCAACTGGGAGTGGGGGCAAGGCGATGCCGCTCCGGATGCCGTTCTGGTGTGCTATGCGAGGGACAGGGAACGGCTTCGGACCGATCTGGCATCTCTGGTCCGGGCGACACGCAAGGCGGGTCTCAACATTCTCTATCGCCTGCCATTGACCATCGAACGCGACAAGCAGGGCAAGGCGATCGAACATTTCGGCTATCGCGACAATATTTCTCAGCCGGTGGTCGAGGGGACGCCGCGCGGGCGGCGACCTGTCGACCCGCAGCACCGGCTGGCCGCAGGCGAGTTCCTGCTCGGCTACGCCGACGAGACCGGTCGCCTGCCGCCCGGTATCGCGGTCCGCGAGGGTGTCGGGCGTCGTCTGCTCCCCGACATGCCGGACAATCCCGGCTGGGCCGACTTCGGCCGCAACGGCTCCTTCCTCGTCGTGCGCCAGATGGAGCAGCATGTCGATGCATTCGAGACATATTGCGAACGGGAGGCCAAGCGCCTGGCCGGGACGGCAGGCGGTGCGCCTGACCTGGACAAGGACTGGATCGGCGCCAAGATGATGGGCCGCTGGAAGGACGGCGGATCGCTCGTGCGCAACGGAGCAATGGACCCGCGTCGCGAGCCGGACAATCACTTCTCCTATGCGGCAGAAGACCCCAATGGCCTGTATTGTCCCTTCGGAGCACATGTCAGGCGGTCCAATCCGCGCGATTCGCTCGGGTCGAACCGGGAAGTCCAGACCCGGCTTTCCAAGCGCCATCGCATTCTGCGCATCGGCCGCACCTATCGCCGTTCGGCCGGACGCGGGCAGGCGGAGGAACGGGGCATGCTTTTCATGTGCCTGAACGCCGAGATCGAGCGGCAGTTCGAATTCGTCCAGCAAAGCTGGGTCATGCGCCGCACGTTTCAATCGCTGACCGACGAGGGGGATCCGTTCGTCGGCAATCCGCAGGGCAATGGCAGCTTCACGATCCCCGACCGCACGGGGCCAATTTTGCTCAGGGAGCTCGATTCCTTCGTTACCCTGCGCGGCGGCGGTTACTTCTTCATGCCCGGGCGCGGTGCGCTGAACTATCTGCTGTCGAGGCTCTCCGGATAGCCCGGCGGGTCAGTCGTCGGGAGCCGCTCCGATCTCTTCCAGCAGGCGGGCATTGAGGATGCGGATACCGCCACGGCGTATGTCGATCAGGCCATGCTTGCGCCAGTCGGTTAGCGTCTTGTTGACCGACTCGCGGGTCGCGCCAAGAAACTCGGCCAGTTCGGATTGCGATATCGTGATCCAGCCATCTTCGCCGACGATCAGCCTCGAAAGAAACTCCAGGCGCCGGGCCAGCCGCGCCTCGATCTTGAGCAGCGCCTGATCGCCCAGTTCGGCACTGACGAAACGCAGCCTGGCGCACAGGAGTTCGATCATCGCGCTGGCGAGCTTGGGGTGGCGTTCGATCCGGTCGAACATCTGGCGCCGCGAAATGGAGACCAGCGCGCAGTCGGTGATGCAGGTTGCCGTCGCGGTGCGCGGTCCGCCGTCGAGCGCGGCGATTTCGCCGATGACGGCCTTGCTCGTCTCCATGTTGGCGACAAGCTTGCGCCCGCCGGCCGAATATATGGCGATTTCCAGCGTGCCAGAAAGAATGCCATATACGCGGTCGGCCGGATCGTCCTGCATGAAGAGGCTCTGGCCGGCGTGGTAGGTCTCCGGCTGACAGTTCTCGAACAAGACATCGAAGAGCTCCGGCGAGAGCCGGGAACCGAGTGTTCCATTGTGCCCGGTATCGGGCAGTCCCTGACTTGCCATCGTCTCGTCCGTTCGCTATCCGCCGCCCGCCGATCTCGTCTGCGTCGATCACCGTTTCCATGCCGGTCCGGGTACCGTTCGGCCATTTGAAATTGAACCACGCCTTGTGGCAGGTAAACTGGCGACCGCGCCGGTCTTGGAGGAAACCCAGAATGAAACTGAACGCAACAATAATGCATGAAAAGCGAAATGGATACAGCGTCATAACGCTCAATCGACCGGACCGGCTCAACGCTTTCAACGAAGCCCAGCATGCGGAGTTGCGAGCGGCGCTCGACGAATGCGAAGCCGACGGCGCCTGTGGTGCGGTCGTTCTGACAGGCGCAGGCAGGGGATTTTGTGCCGGGCAGGATCTGTCCGATCGTGCTCCGGGCGCCTCCAGCGAGCGTCCTGACCTCGGCCGCACGCTCGAAACCTGGTACAATCCGCTGGTGCGCCAGATCCGCCGCATGCCCAAGCCGGTGGTCTGCGCCGTCAATGGTGTCGCGGCGGGTGCCGGCGCCAATATCGCACTGGCCTGCGATATCGTGCTCGCGGCGAAGTCGGCGAAATTCATCCAGGCTTTCTCGAAGATAGCACTCATCCCGGACGCCGGTGGAACCTACTGGCTCACCAGGCTTGTCGGCGAGGCGCGCGCCAAGGCCCTTGCCCTCACCGCTCATCCGCTGCCGGCCGAGGACGCGGCCGAGTGGGGGCTGATATGGAAGGCGGTCGATGACGACCGGCTGATGGAGGAGGCCGTCGCACTTGCCGAGCAGTTCGCCGCCGGACCGACGCATGCCTATGCGCTGACGAAGCGTGCGATCCATCAGGCGGCGACGAACTCACTCGATGCGCAACTGGATCTGGAACGGGAACTGCAGCGCGAAGCCGGCATGTCGGACGACTACAGGGAAGGTGTTGCGGCCTTTCTCGAAAAGCGCCCGGCCGACTACCGCAAGTCCCGGAAGGGTTAGGTGGTCGCTCGGGCTCGCGGGCGCGTGCTCACAGGGTGCTTGTGGCAAGCACCCACAGACCGCCGGCGACCAGCGCCGCACCGGCGGCGCGCGGCAGGAAACGTCCCGACGGCAGGAGCTTTTCGGCAAGAACGAAGATTGCGATTGCCGCGATCCAGAGCATGTTCATCACGCCGCCGACGAACAGAAGGGCCATCAGCGCCCAGCAGCAGCCGACACAATAGAGCCCGTGCCTGAAGCCGAGTTGCAGCGAGCCGAAGACCCCCTGCCGGAAACCGCCATGGCGCTGGATGAATAGAAGCGGCGCCTGGCAATGCGCAAGGCAGGCATCCTTTTGCGGCGTCCACTGGTACAGACCGGCTGCAATCAGGATGACTCCGCTCAATGCACCGCTGGCACTCGCCATGGCCGGCGTGATCAGCAGCGTCTGCTCGAGCGCCCATTGTCCAATTGTCGCGAACAGCGAGAACACGGTCCAGGCAAGAAGATATCCGCCGGCGAAGAACCCGGTTGCCGTCAGGGGCTTGCCCTGCATGGCCGCCTGCCGGCCGACCCGGGCATAGAGCAGGATCATGGGTGCGGCCGAGGGTACCATCATGCCGACCATCATCACGGCCCACATCACGAACATGAAAAGGAACTCGGCCGCGCTCCATCGATGCACGTCCGGTCCCATGGCGATGCCGTTATCCATCTTCATGTCCGGCATCGCCATTTCGCTCATGTTGCCGCCGCCCGTCATCCCCGGCATGTCCATGCCGCCCATGTCCATGTCCATGGATCCGGCGAGCCAGACGAGATACGCCCAGGAAAACAGGGTAATCGCAGCCAGCGAGGTGGCGACGACCACGCGATCGCGCCGCAATACCGCTTCGAGGAGCGTGTCGGTCATTGCATCGCGATGCCGCGCATCAGTGCACGACGCCGGTTTGTGTCATGTGCAGGCGGCCGAAATGCGCGTGGGAGTCCTCTAGCTTCATTGCGATCGGTCCCTGCGTATCCGCCCAGCCGCGTCCAACTTCGCAGACATCATACTCGAAGCCCTGCGGCAGGTTGATGCGGGCGCGATGCGGATCACCGGTCACCGGGTTGCGGATCGGCTCGCCAGTCGCCTCGACCCATCCTGGAACACTCACGCGGGCCGTGCGATCGTCCGGATCGACCTCGAAATCGATCTTTGCGAAGACCGGGTCGTGGACCTTGTCGAACGTGGCCGAGAAGACCTGGAAGAAAGTCGCGCCCGGCTCGGTGTCCTCTCCGCTCATGATCCGCAGCAGGGCTTCGCGCTGCTTGTCCGACGCGCGTTCGTCGACGATCGGCACGACCTGGCCCCTGCCTTCGTGAATGGCGCCAGGCCATGACGCGATGATGCCGATTCTCAGGCCGTCGAGCGTCGTGTCTCCGTGATGGCCTTCCTCGATGTCTATGAAGCCGACGGCATGACAATTGCCTTGCGTTGGCCGCGCATTGAACTGGCACGGACAGCCGTAGGCGCAATTGCAGTGAATGAATTCGCGGCCTTTGATGGTCCATTTCGTGTCGGGCATCGTGACCTCCTTTTGCCTGCCGTGAACGGTCGGCGAAAACGGATGATCCCCCGTCTCTGAACCTTGGGAGTCTACGAAAACTGTCCCGCCCGGCCAACTAGATCGATGGAATTAGCGACAAACGATGAGCTGCGCGCGCCCGCGCGGAAATGCCGGAACGCCGCCTTGCGCCCGTTCGCATGCCATTCCCGTCAGCGGCAACGCGGTTTTTTGAACTGGACGTTCCTAACGCCCGCTCACCTTGTCGTTCAGATTGGAGAAGAACTGTGCGGCAAGCTTCTTCGACGTCGACATGATCAGCCGGCTGCCGAGCTGGGCGATCTTGCCTCCGACGTCGGCATTGACCGTATAGCTGAGAACCGTCTCGCCGGGGCCGTCTTCCTTCAGGGCCACATCGGCACCACCCTTGGCGAAACCTGCAACTCCGCCCTTTCCCTCGCCCTCGATGCGATAGGAGTGCGGCGGGTTCAGGTTCTTCAGTTCGACATTGCCGTTGAAACGCGCCTTGATGGGGCCGATCTTCAGCGCGACGGTCGCGGCCATCTCGGTATCGGATTTCTTTTCAAGGCTTTCGCAACCCGGAATGGCCGCCTGAAGAATGTCCGGATCGTTCAGGGCTTGCCAGACCTTGTCGATCGGCGCCGCAATCCGTTCTTCCCCTTCCATATTGACGGCCATGGCCTCTCCTCCGTGCCTTGCTGGACGATTGGGAGTAACGCAGAGCCGCGTTATTGTCCATCGAAGCATGCCCGCTCAGACGGAATCGCTTGAGGGGCGATACGTGCTCAAGGCAATCGATCTGGTGCGCATATCTTTGCTTCAATCGTTTCCGTTTGAAGAAATGCGCGCTAAACGAATCGTGGCAGGCAACAGATCACCAGGAGGAACGCATGACTGGCAAGGACGCGAAGAAGGAAGGCGGCACCAGGCTGCGTTCACAGCAATGGTTCGACAACCCGGCCGATCCGGGCATGACGGCGCTCTACCTTGAACGCTACCTCAATTTCGGTCTGACGCGCGAAGAGCTGCAGGCGGGCAAGCCCATCATCGGCATCGCCCAGACCGGCTCGGACCTTTCGCCCTGCAACCGTCATCATGTCGAACTGGCCAAACGCGTACGCGCCGGCATCGAGGCGGCGGGCGGCATTCCCTTCGAGTTTCCCTGTCACCCGATCCAGGAGACCGGAAAGCGGCCGACGGCCTCGCTCGACCGCAACCTCGCCTACCTGTCGCTGGTCGAGGTGCTGTACGGCTATCCGCTCGACGGCGTGGTGCTGACGATCGGCTGCGACAAGACCACGCCGGCGCTCCTGATGGCGGCGGCGAGCGTCAATATCCCTGCCATTGCGTTGTCGGTCGGTCCGATGCTCAACGGTTGGCACAAGGGACGGCGCACCGGGTCCGGCACGATCGTATGGGAATCGCGCGAGCGATTGGCTGCCGGCGAGATCGACTATGATGAGTTCATGGACATCGTTGCCTCCTCGGCGCCCTCCGTGGGGTATTGCAACACGATGGGTACGGCGACGACGATGAACTCGCTGGCCGAGGTCCTCGGCATGCAGCTTCCCGGCTCCGCCGCCATTCCAGCGCCCTACCGCGGACGCGGCCAGATCGCCTACCATACGGGCAGACGGATCGTGGAGATGGTTGACGAGGACCTGAAGCCCTCCGACATCATGACGCGCCAGGCCTTCGAGAACGCGATCGTCGTCAATTCAGCCATTGGCGGCTCGACCAATGCTCCGATCCACCTCAATGCGATCGCCCGTCACCTGGGCGTTCACCTCGACAATGACGACTGGCAGCGCATCGGCCATCATGTCCCGCTCATCGTCAACCTCCAGCCGGCGGGTGAATACCTGGGCGAGGACTATCATCACGCCGGAGGAGTGCCGGCCGTGGTCGCGGAACTGCTGAAGGCCGGCCTCCTGCCGCATCCCGATGCCCGCACCGCCAACGGCCGTTCGATCGGCGAGAACTGCGCAGCGGTTGAAAATCTGGACCGCAACGTCATCCGCCCCGTCGACGATCCGTTGAAGGCCAATGCCGGCTTCATCAATCTCAAGGGCAATCTGTTCGATTCCGCGATCATGAAGACGAGCGTGATCTCCAAGGAGTTCCGCGAGCGTTATCTGTCCAATCCCGGCGATCCGGAGGCGTTCGAGGGCAGGGCTGTGGTCTTCGAAGGCCCGGAGGACTACCACGCGCGCATCGAGGATCCCGCTCTCGGGATCGACGAACACACGATCCTGTTCATGCGCGGCACCGGGCCGGTGGGCTATCCGGGCGGTGCGGAAGTCGTCAACATGCAGCCGCCGGCAGCCCTTCTGAAGAAGGGCATTCATGCCTTGCCGTGCATCGGCGACGGCCGCCAGTCGGGCACATCGGGATCACCCTCCATCCTGAATGCGGCTCCCGAGGCGGCGGTCGGCGGCGGACTGGCGCTGTTGAAGACAGGCGACCGGGTGCGCATCGACCTGCGGAAGGGCACGGCCAATATCCTGATCGACGAGGTGGAACTTCAGGAGCGCCGCGCCGCGCTGGTCAAGGAAGGCGGCTACCGCTTTCCCGCGCACCAGACGCCGTGGCAGGAGATCCAGCGCGGCATGGTCGACCAGTTCGACCAGGGCATGGTGCTGAAGCCGGCGGTCAAATATCAGAAGATTGCACAGCAGTCCGGCGTCCCGCGCAACAACCATTGACCACACTTCTGACAGGTCCGCACGTCGGCACGAGGGACCGCACGATCCTCGTGCCGGTAGGTGGTTGCAAGTTGATGCGGTTGTCTAATCGCTGCGTTGCGGTCAATACCCTTTTCATCACTGAGACGACGCTGCCGGGTGCATGGTTGTCTTCGCGGTCGACATTGGTCGCCGCATGATGGAGCTTCGCGGGACGAGCCTTCAATGTGGACGACGCAC
>CAWZZC010000008.1:0-112082 GCA_963966365.1 Mesorhizobium sp.
GGCATGACCTATAGCGACCCAGGAGCGGCAGCCTATGACGAGCGGCATCGAACACGCGTTCTTGCAAACCTCCAGCGTCGAGCCCGATCTCTCGGCTACGAACTGGCTCCCGCGCCAGCAGCAGCGAGTGTTTCTTAGGAAAGCCACCGCGTATTTCGCCAAGGATGCAAAGTGAGATACGCGTTTGTTGCCGAGCATCGCCAGCAGTTTGCTGTGCGCGCGATGTGTCGCTGCCTGCGCATCCGACCCAGCGGTTTCTATGCCTGGCTGAAGAACCCGCTGAGCAAACGGGCTCGAGAGGATGCCCGTCAGACCGCGCTTCTCAGCAAGGCCTGGAAGGAAAGCGGCAGGGTCTACGGCTATCGCAAGCTGCATGACGATCTCCTCGATCAGGGCGAGACCAGTTGCGCCAACCGCATCGCTCGTCTCGCCAGGCTGGCCGGGATCAAGGCACAGATCGGCTATAAGCGTCGGCCCGGCTCCTATGGTGGCAAGCCGTCGGTCGTGGTCGACAACACGCTTGCCCGGCAGTTCGATGTCGATGCGCCGGACAGGGCGTGGGTGACAGACATCACTTACATCCGCACCCAGGAGGGCTTTGCCTATCTGGCCGTGGTGATCGACCTGTTCTCGCGCCGCGTCATTGGCTGGTCATTGCAGAGCCGGCAGAGCACCGATGTCGTGCTGCAGGCATTGCTGATGGCGGTGTGGCGTCGAAAGCCGAAGAACAGCGTCTTGGTCCATTCCGATCAGGGCTCGCAATTCACCAGCATGGACTGGGCGGCCTTCCTGAAGCACCACAATCTTGAGCATTCGATGAGCCGGCGCGGAAACTGCCACGACAACGCTGTGGCAGAGAGCTTCTTCAATCTCCTCAAGCGTGAGAGGATCCGGCGCAGGACCTACCGAACACGCGAGGAGGCAAGGCAGGACGTGTTCGACTATATCGAGATGTTCTACAACCCGAAGCGCAAGCACGTCAGGAACGGGATGCTGTCACCCGTCGAGTTCGAACGGCAGCAGGAAATGTAACCCGAGGGCGTCCACGAAACTCGGGGCTATTCAGTCCCCTATTCCTGCAATCTTCTTGAACAGCCGAACAGCGGCAACGGGACCATAGTCTGGAAGAATGCGTTGGGCGGGCAGGTCGGGACCACGACTTTCAACTACACAACGCTCGTCAATCCAGGAACAGGCGGCACACAGGTGATAACAGCCTCGGGTTCCGCAACCGGCGGCCTGTTCGCAGGAAGTGCGATCGTTATCACGGTGGCATACGCAGCCGTCGAAGGAAGCTGCAACTCACCGACAGGACTGATCCGACGCGCTGGTCCCGCCACGCTCAACATTACCTCACTCCTGTAGCGGCAATACGGGACTTCCGGGCGCTGACATCGCAGAGCCGCCCTACATATGAAAGGAGAAGGACATGCCATACTTGATGCTTCCAACTGCCAGACGCGACCAGGTGATCTTGGCGATCACAATCTGCATTCTTGCCGGATTGACGATCCTCGGCACGAGTTCACGCTCCAATGCCGGATACACATGCGCCGTCAATCACACTCAAGTCGGCAACACCTTGACCACGGAAGTCGTCGCCGTCTCGGGAGGAACCTATACGACTTGTCCGAGCGGCCAGACAATCGGAGGCAGCAGCGCGGACCTATACGATGTCTCGGGCAGCGTCACGTCGACCCAGGTAGGGGCGACAAATGGCGGCTACTTCGCAGGGGTAAGAGCCTCGCCGCCGATCGGCTCCCCCCTGTTCAGAGTCTATTGCACCCAATCTGGCCAAGGCGGCGTCTGCAACAACTCCGGCACCGGCACGATGCAGGGAATCGACGTCGTCAGTTGCGCGATGGAGGGAGAGAGCTTTTCACTGCCCAACCCCGCATTGCCGCTTGTGCCTGTAACGCTGACGACAATCTGCACCTTCACATACACGTTGAGATAGCTGAAGCGGCACATCGGCAGTGACTTGTCTGCCGATGTGCGCGACCGAACCGCCGCAGCCCATGAATCCACGAGGCAAGCCAGGCCAAGTCAATAGTCAACGCCTTCAGCCCGCGCTCGCTCCTGCTTCGGGATAGTGTGAAACCAAGAAGGTAACTGTCATGAAAAAATCTCTGCAACGGCCGCCCCAATCTACACGCCTGAACCTGTCGGCGATGACAATTTGTGCACTTGCCGGATTGACGCTCCTAAGTGCCGCCGAAGAGGCGGATGCCGGATACACGTGTGTCAGCAACAGCACACAGGTCGGAAGTACGATCACCACAGAACTCGTGGCTACTTCAGGCGGGTCAAGCACCATTTGTGTTGCACGCAAGACACTGGCAACGGGTGTTCAGGAATACGACGTCTCTGCCAGTGTCACGTCAACTCAGGTGGGCGCGACGAATGGCGGCTATTATGCATATACTTCGGCCGCACCGCCGATCGGCAGCCCAGAGTTTCAGGCGCTATGCACGCAAAACGGCCAGGGCGGCGTTTGCAGCGCCTCCAATTCCGGGACAATGGACGGAATCGACGTGGTCGATTGCGGGGTGACTGACGACAGCTACAACCTCCCTGAACCTGCATTGCCGCTTGTGCCTGTAACCCTGACGACAATCTGTACCTTCACATACTCGCTGCAATAGCCACGATTCTACACATCGGCAGTGACTTGTCTGCCGATGTGCGGAATCCGAAAGGCACGATACTGGCATCACACATCGAATGCCGCCCCCCCCATGATTGGCGCTCCCACGTGCCGCAGTTCCACGAACCGAAACGGCTTGCGGGCCAGTCGTCACGCCTTGCTCGGCTCGCGCGGCGCCGCCGCCTCGGCGGCGGCGGCTGCGACAGCTTCCTTCTGATCCTCGTTGAGTTCGTGACCATCGAGATCGGGAATGACCACTCGAACCTCGCGGCGGGCAAATTCGATCCCATTGGCCGCAAATTCCTTCTGCACCCGCGAATAGATGTCCTTGCGGATCACCCATTGCTTGCCCGGCTTGGACATGAACTTGCCGCGCACCACGATACCGACATCGTCGACGCTCGCCACACCCTGTGACTTGAACGTCTGGATGATGTCCTCTGCGTAGGGCTCTTCGAGGATTTCCGCCCCGATCTTCTTGAAGATCTTCTTGATCTTGTGGACATCCGTATCGAACGGAACGGTGAATTTCATCTTCACGATCACCCAGTCGCGCGAATTGTTGGTCACCTGGCCGATCGCGCCATAGGGGATGGTATGCACCGGGCCTTCATGGTGTCTCAACTGGAGAGAACGTACCGAGATCTTTTCGACCGTTCCGACCGTGTTGCCGACGACGATGTACTCTCCGACGCGAAACGCATCGTCGATGAGGAAGAAGATGCCGGAGACGATATCCTTGACCAGGGTCTGCGCTCCAAAACCGATCGCGAGGCCGAGGATGCCGGCGCCCGCGACGAGCGCCGTGATATCGATGCCGAGATTGCTCAGCGCAACGAGAACGGTCAGGACGATGATCGCCGCCTGCGTCGACATGCGGAGAAGAGGCAGGACAGTGGACAGTCTCGATGCACCGGCGCCGCCGAAGCTTTCTCCCATGTCCTCCCCCTCGCTCTCGGCCTGCCCCGTCGTCTCGCGCGCGAGCTGACGGTTGAACAAGAGGGTCGCCACCTCCCACAGCAGATAACCCGTCGCCAGGATCATCAGGAAAGTGAAGAACCGGGCGGCCAACCGCTGTCCCAGTTCGTTGGAGCTGAAGCTTGTGAAGCTCAGGTCCCAGATCATCGCCACGACGAATATGACCAGACCGAACACGAGCACACGGCCGATGCGTATATAGCTGCGCTTGGTGGAAGCGTAGGCCCGCTCGGCCACCGCGCCCTGCCCCTTTATCGGCGGCACGAGGTGACGCACCAGGCCGCGGATCATGGTGTCGAGCGTGGGGGCCATCAACAATATCCCCAGCGTCAGAAACTGTCGGCCGCCTTCCAGCATGTCGCCGTAGCCGGCAACGACAATGAGTTCGAACAGAAGCCAGGCGACACCCAATACCACCAGCGCCACCCAGGGATAGGCGCGCGCCATGCGCTCCTCCCAGGCGGTGATGTCATCCTGATCCCATCCCCGGACCATCATGACCATTCCGTCACGGGCGGTGTAGATCATCCAACCCAACCAGACGAACACAGCCAGATTGAGCCAGAACCCAATGCCGCTCGCCGCGAGCTCCGTCCCGTCGCTGCTCTGATACATCAGCATGAAATTGAGCAGGAAAAGGCTGGCGCCCACCAGGACGAGGATGCCGACCAGGTTGCGGTAGAGAAAGTTTGCCGTCCCGTCGTCGGTGCTCAGCAGGCGCAGGGCCGGTCTGTCCGGTGTCAGGAGGAAACGCAGCAGCGCGGCGACAAACCGAGGAACCACAATGACATAGAGGAGAAGCAACGCTGCCACGGGCCGCGCCTCCGGTTCGATGACGGCACGCCCCACGGCACGGGTGACGATCAGGAACGCGATCAGGCCGGCGATATCGAGGGCAAAGCGTATGAAGAGAGCACGCAACGTATCACCGAGGCTGCCGTCGCCGCTGTGCGCATCGGCATTGCGTTTCCACCGCGCGGCCAGTCGGTTGACGAGCCATTCCGCAACAAGGCCCGCACCAATCGCCAGCGCAATGCCGAAGCCGATCCACGGCACGCCCGTCCAACCGATCCGGTCGACGAAGTTTCTGAACGCCACCGCGACCCGCGACACGGTTGTCGGCAAGCTGACGACCGCCCCGATGATGCGCTCGCCAACACTGCCGAAGAGATCGAGCGTCGCGCGCAGGGGATTGGTCCGCACCGTACCGGCAGGAGATTGTCCTGCACTGTCCGATGGCGCACCCAGCTTCTCGATGACATATTGCCGGAACTCGGCCTCGCTCATGTCGGAAGCCATCTTCTTGATGGCCTCCGGTGACATCGTCTCACTCGAAGAAGCCGTCGTTTGCGACTGGGCTGCTGCCGGCGAATAGCCTGCCCCGGCGAGCGCCAACGCCATCGCCACAACGCACCAGAATCTACCCATCGTGTGCTCCCAATTGTCCCCTGCGCCTGGCGCACAAGAATTCAGATCCGCCATGGCAGCAAGCAGTTTGATGCTCAACCAAGCATCATTCAACTACAACATAACTAAAATGCCACCCGACATGAAAAGGCTGTCAGAAGACACCGGACATCGGCAATCGGCAAACTGAAGAGGTGGAGACGAGCGCACAAGATTGCACGCCCTGCTGGACAGCAGCGCAATCGTCGGTCACATTCGTCGCAATGGTGGGGTCGATCATGGCCGTCACGGGCGGCTTCGCGAGAGGGACGAAAGCATGTCGGCCATCATTGATTTCCTCAATACGATCTTCTGGGGCTATATCCTCATCTACGGGCTTCTTGCGGTCGGTGTTTTCTTCACCTTCCGGCTGGGCTTCCTGCAGTTCATCCATTTCGGCGAAATGTTTCGCGCCGTGCGCGGCACCGGCGAGAGCGACCGGTCGGGAATTACGCCGTTTCAAGCCCTGACGATCAGTCTCGCGTCGCGCGTGGGCACCGGCAATCTTGCCGGTGTCGCCGTGGCGCTCTATCTCGGCGGCCCGGGCGCGATCTTCTGGATGTGGATGGTTGCACTCGTGGGCATGGCCACGGCCTATTCGGAATCAACGCTCGCCCAGCTTTACAAGGTGCGCAACGAGGATGGCGACTACCGGGGAGGACCGGCCTTCTACCTGGCCCGCGGCCTCGGTGCACCCTGGGCAGGGGGACTGTTCTCCGTCTGCCTCATCCTCACCTTCGGCCTCGTCTTCAACGCCGTGCAGGCCAACTCGATCGCCGACGCGATGGAAGGTGCGTTCGGCGTCTCCAATCTGGTCGTCGGCATCGCCCTTGCCGCGATTGCCGGCGTGGTGATCTTCGGTGGCATCCGCCAGATCGCGCGGGTCGCCGAAGTGGTCGTCCCCTTCATGGCAATCGCCTACCTGCTCGTCGCCCTTTATGTGCTGATCGTCAACATCACCGCGGTTCCAGGTGTCATCGGCACGATCCTGGCCAGTGCGTTCGGGCTCCAGGAAGCTGCCGGGGGTGTGACGGGCGGCGTGATGGCCGCCATGCTGAACGGCGTCAAGCGGGGCCTGTTTTCCAATGAGGCCGGCATGGGTTCCGCGCCGAACATCGCCGCGGTGGCAACACCGGATCCACATCACCCGTCCTCGCAGGGCCTCGTGCAGGCGCTGGGCGTGTTCATCGACACGCTTCTGATCTGCACGGCTACGGCGGTGATGATCCTGCTTTCGGGAACCCTTGTTCCCGGATCGGAAATCACCGGCACGCAACTCACCCAGACCGCGCTCAACGTCCATATTGGCCAGGCTGGAACCTATTTCATTGCCATAGCCATCTTCTTCTTCGCATTCACCTCGATTATCGGCAACTACTCCTATGCTGAGAACGCGATGACCTTTCTTGGGGCCGGCAGCGGCATCCCGCTCGCCATATTGCGCGCTGCCGTGTTGGGGATGGTCATATGGGGATCACTCGAAAGCGTCGCGACCGTCTTCAACGCCGCCGACGCAACAATGGGTCTGATGGCGACGATCAACCTGGTTGCAATCGTCATGCTTTCGGGAACCGTCCTGAAATTGACGAAGGACTACTTCGACCAGAAACGCGAAGGCAAACTGCCCGTTTTCCACGCCGCCGCCTATCCCGAACTTGCGGGGAAGATCGATCAGGAAATCTGGTCGGAAAGCAACGCCAGGCACACCGAATAGGCCTGCGTCGACGGTCAATCAGCCGGCGAAGTCTGCTGAAGCTGGCTTAGAGACATTGAGGGATCGCCCGGCCTTCATGCGGGCAATGAAGTCATCGCCCGTATCGCCTGTGTATAGAGCCCGTATCCGTCACTGCGGCCAACGGATAGTTTGAACAACTCTCCCGCATCGACCTGCAAGCGGTCGACCCGACCCAAGAATCAAGAATTAGGTAGACCGGAATGGCATGATATCATAAAGGTTGGAATTATTTTCACGCGGGGGCGTGCCGGGGGACTACCAGAAAATTTGTTTGCAGCACGAGGTTGCATCGACCTCAGCTTTTTGGCCTGTACTGATTAAGCGAAGCATTCGGGCCTCTTGCCGAAGAGGTCCTTCAGTCTGGCAACGGTTTCTAAGGACGCTAACGTCCCAGGGACGGTTGATCGATTCGATACGAGAACGTCGTGTCGTACCGAAGCTGCGGCCTGTGAACCCGCAAACGAATCATCTGCAGTTCGCCCAGGGCAAATTGGGGGAACCAAATGACCAGGCAATCAAAGACAACCAATTCAACCCAGGATTGTCGCGTAGCGATCCTCGTGGTGGGCATGCATCGGTCGGGCACCAGCGCGGTCACCGGCACGCTGGGCAAGCTGGGTGTCGCAATGCCGAATACCCCCCTCGGCGCAAACGAGTACAATCCAACGGGATATTGGGAATCCGAACCACTCGTGCAGTTGAACGATCGCATGCTGGCCGACGGCGGCAGCCGATGGGACGACTGGCGGCCGTTTGACCCCGCGGCACTCGGAGCGGAAGCATTAAACCGCTACAAGGTGGAGATCGGAACCAGAATCAGTCAGGAGTTCGGAAGCGCGCCGCTCTTCGCACTCAAGGATCCCAGAATATGCCGGCTGATCCCCATTTATGAAGAAGTTCTGGGGCGCCTCGGCGTAGACCATCGATATTTGCTAGTGCACCGCAATCCGTTGGCCGTGATCGCATCTCACGGGCGCCGCGATGAAATCACATCGCGATTTGCTGAGCTGATGTGGCTGAGGCACGTAGTGGATGCAGAGTTCGCCACAAGGGGTAGGCTGCGCTCAATTCAGTCCTATGAGGACATACTCCATGATTGGCGATCAGCAGCTTCGCGCATGGCGAAGGAAATGAATATTAACTGGCCGTGTCCAATAGAGCAGTCTGAAAGATCCGTGGACCAGTTGCTGTCAACAGAACACACCCACCATGCATTCGACCCATCTCTAGTGGCCGCTTCGTCGGATGTGGGCTGCCTGGCAAAGGATGCCTACCAAGCACTACGCGCGCTGTCGCTCGACGAGGGCGATGACCGAGCACGCTCGACGCTGGACGAAATCAAGAATGAGGTCGACGCGGCATCTTCGGTTCTGGGAGACGCCGCATTTCATGAACTGGCTTCACGCGAGAAACGCCTAAGTGGCCTTGCCGCCAACAGGCAGCATCATATCGACAGATTGACGGCGGAGAGCAGGGAGAAAGACAGAACAATTTCAGCACTGCAAGCGGAACTGGAAAAAATGAAATCCAGCACTTCGTGGCGTCTGACAAGGCCTGTCAGGGCTGTTGGTGCGAAACTGCGTACAATGGAGCCGCAGCCTCAGTAACAGTAATCAAGTGCAATCGGGCCGCGGCGGCAGCGAATTCCCCCGGCAAGCGGCCCATACCGGAAGATGCGCATAAGCGCGCATTAAGACAGGACTGCGTGCAAACAGGAGCATCGCATCCAGGCAGACATCAGCCATTATGTGTAGAGCATGGAGCGGGCGATGGGGATCGAACCCACGACATCAAGCTTGGGAAGCTTGCGTTCTACCACTGAACTACACCCGCAACGCCGACATTAATCGGTGACGGCGCGTCGTCCGTCAAGAGGGTTGCAGCGGGGAGTCACCCACCCCCGCCAAGCGGTCGTCCACCATCAGCGCGCGGATCGCCTTGACGATGCCATCAGGATGAAGCAGTGCTTCGCCATCCCATTCCAATCGGAGCCTGCCTGACCGTGTCTACGCTGCAACGTCTCGTCGAATCGCGTCGCTTCGAACTCTTCATTACCGTGCTGATCATCATCAATGCGGTGACGCTCGGGCTCGAGACCTCGAGCGCTGCAATGGCGAAGTTCGGCACGTTTCTCGTCCTTTTCGACAATCTCATTCTCGCCGTCTTCGTGATCGAGCTCATCGCACGGTTCATCGTCTACCGCCTCGGCTTCTTTCGCGATCCCTGGCGCATCTTCGACCTCCTGGTGGTGGGATTCGCCCTCATCCCGACGACCGGCAATCTGTCGGTGCTTCGCGCATTGCGCATCCTGCGCGTGCTGAGGCTCGTGTCGATCGTGCCTTCGCTGCGCCGCGTCGTCGGCGGCCTCGTCGCCGCCCTGCCCGGCATGGGCTCGATCGTGCTGCTGCTCAGCCTCGTCTTCTATGTCTTTTCCGTGATGGCGACGAAACTGTATGGCGCAACCTTTCCCGAATGGTTCGGCACGATCGGAGACTCGGCCTACTCCCTGTTCCAGATCATGACGCTGGAAAGCTGGTCGATGGGCATCGTGCGCCCGGTGATGGAGGTCCATCCATGGGCCTGGGTATTCTTCGTGCCTTTCATCGTGGCAACGTCGTTCGCCGTCCTCAACCTGTTCATCGGCATCATCGTGTCGGCCATGCAGGAAGAGCACGACGCCACCGCCTCGGCCGAACGCACAGTGCTGCACGACGAGCAGGAGGTGATCCTGAAGGAAATCAAGGCATTGCGCGAAGAAGTGCGCGCCTTGCGCACCGAGCGGGGATAGCGTCCGTCGGGCCGACAAGCGATGCCTTGCTCCAGACATCTCCGTTTGGAGCAATCGCGCGCTACCGGAAATGCTTCGACAGCTTCAGGCCCTGCGCCTGATAGTTCGAGCGCAGATCGGCGCCATAGAGGGCCTTCGGCAGCGACAGCATATGCTCGTAGACCAGCCGGCCGACGGTCTGGCCATGTTCCAGGATGAAGGGCACCTCGTGGCTGCGCACCTCGAGCACGGCGCGGCTTCCGGTCCCCCCCGCGGCCGAGTGGCCGAAGCCGGGGTCAAAGAAGCCCGCATAATGAACCCGAAACTCCCCGACCAGCGGATCGAACGGCGTCATCTCGGCGGCATATCCAGGCGGCACATGCACAGCCTCGCGCGACACCAGGATATAGAACTCGTCGGGATCCAGTATCAGCGAGCGGTCTGGATGCGCCATCAGCGGTTCCCAGAACTCCAGTACGTCGTGCGCGCCGCGCTTGTCGACATCGACGAGCGCCGTATGGTGCTTGCCGCGATATCCCACAAGTCCGTCCGCATTGCCGGCAAGATCGATCGACAGGGCGATGCCACCGCCGGTGACGTTCGGTGTCTCGGCAGCAACGAGCGTATCGGTGCGGTGGAGCGCGAGAAGCCCCGCCTCGTCGAGCCCCGCATTGCCCTTGCGAAAGCGGATCTGCGACAGGCGCGACCCCGTGCGCGCCACGATCGGGAAGGTGCGCGGGCTCACCTCCAGGAAGAGCGGTCCGCAATAGCCGGCGGGGATCTTGTCGAACTCGGCGCCATTGTCCGTCATGACGCGGGTGAAGATGTCGAGCCGCCCCGTCGAGCTCTTCGGATTGGCAGACGCCGCGATCCCCTCCGGCAGGTCCAGATGCTCCAGAAGCGGCACGATGTAGACGCATCCCGTTTCCAGAACCGCGCCGCCGGTCAGGTCGATCTCATGGAGCTTCAACCGCTCCAGCTTGTCGGCCACCTTGTGCTGCGGTCCGGGCAGAAAGCTCGCCCGCACCCGGTAAGCCCGCTCTCCCAGCCGCAGGTCAAGACTCGCCGGCTGGATCTGGTCGTCATCGAGCACGCGCGGCGCGGACAGCGAGCCGCGCCGGTGAAGCTCGGCGATCTCGTGATCGGGCAATATTCCTGACTGACGCACTCTTGGCGGCTCCTTACGTTTATGGAGGTTTACCCCCGGCAGCGATTGACGCAAGAGCCGTTCAGGTCTATTGCACCCTTTATCCCGTGGTGATTTGGCCGGTCGGCTTGCAGCCACGTTAAACAAGTCGCTAAAGGGCCGATTTGCAAACCGGCATGCGACGACGCGGCCGGTTTTTTTGTGTTTGAGGCAAGATCATGACGAACGAGAAGAAGCACAACTGGAAGCCGCAGACGGCGCTGGTTCATTCGGGCACCCTGCGCTCCGGATTCGGCGAGACGTCCGAGGCGATCTACATGACCCAGGGGTTCGTCTACGACACCGCCGAAGCAGCCGAGGCCCGCTTCAAGGGCGAAGTGCCCGGCTTCATCTATTCGCGCTATGCCAATCCCACCGTCGACATGTTCGAGAAGCGCATGTGCGAGCTGGAAGGCGCCGAAGATGCCCGGGCGACGGCGTCCGGCATGGCCGCCGTTTCATCGGCGCTCCTGTGTTCGGTCAAAGCCGGCGACCACGTCGTCGCCGCGCGTGCCCTGTTCGGCTCTTGCCGTTGGGTGGTCGAAACGCTGATGCCGAGATACGGCATCGAGACGACTCTGGTCGACGGCACCGACATCGAAGCCTGGCAGAAGGCCGTCAGGCCGAACACGAAACTGTTCTTCCTGGAAAGCCCGACCAATCCGACGCTGGAAGTGATCGACATAGCGGCGGTGGCCTCGATCGCCAACTCAATCGGCGCGCGGGTCGTTGTAGACAATGTCTTCGCCACACCGCTGCAGCAAAAGCCGCTCGAGCTTGGCGCCCATGTTGTCGTCTATTCGGCCACCAAGCACATCGACGGTCAGGGCCGCTGCCTCGGCGGCATCGTTCTGTCGGACAAGAAATGGATCGACGAGAACCTGCACGACTTTTTCCGCCACACCGGCCCCAGCCTGTCGCCGTTCAACGCCTGGACACTGCTCAAAGGTCTTGAGACGCTGCCGCTCAGGGTGCGCCAGCAGACCGAGACGGCAGGGCGCGTGGCCGAGCATCTCGCCTCCCAACCGTCTGTCGCACGGGTCATTTATCCCGGCCGCAAGGACCATCCGCAGGCCGACATCATCGCCCGGCAGATGAAGGGCGGCTCGACACTGATCTGCCTCGACCTGAAAGACAAGCGCACCGCCTTCGACTTCCAGAACGCGCTGCAAATCATCAAGATCTCCAACAATCTTGGCGATTCCAAATCTCTGGTGACGCATCCCGCCACCACGACGCACAAGAACCTGACAGACGAGGCGCGTTCAGAACTGGGCATCAATCCCGGTACGGTGCGCCTGTCGATCGGGCTCGAGGACGCCGACGACCTGATCGCGGATATCGACCGCGCGCTCGGCAAGGCAGCCTGACGGCGCCCGAATACCGGATCGGCCCCTCTGGCTCAATGAGGGGCCGTCCTGCATCGTCCGGGGCGCTCAGCGCTGCCAGGGAAAACGCATGCCCTCGATCGGATGGTCCGCCGGCGGGTGCTTCGACTTGGCGCCGGCTTCGCCTTCCCCTGTCACCCGATCTGCAGAGTTCTGCGCTGTCGCCGCAACAACAGGGACACGTTCTTCGCCTTCCCTCTCTGTGGCTTCCATCCGGGATTCCGGCATGTCGTCTCGCAAACTTGCGACGATCGCATCGGCCTCGATTTCGACCAGCCAATCGGGCTCGATGAAGCCCACCACCTGGACGAAGGTGCATGCGGGCCTGATCTCGCCGAAAAATTCGCCATGCGCCCAGGCTGCCTCTCGCCAGGTCGAGATGTCGGTCAGCATGATCCTGGTCCTGACGATGTCTTCCAGTCGACCGCCTGCCTCCCCGAGCGCCGTTTCGATGATCTGAAGACAACGCACGGTCTGGCCGTAGACATCGCCCTTGGCGGCGGTCTCGCCATCGTCTCCGATCGGAGCAGTGCCTGCGACCACGATGTGCGGGCCGGACCGCACCGCCCGCGAAAAGCCGATCAGCGGTTCGAGATGAGAGCCGGAACTTACAGTCGCATGCATCACTGTGCCTCCTCCCCCGCGCACGCCTGACCGGCTTGTATTGCCGCTCAGCCGAATGTGCGCACCGCCAGAACGATGCGCGACAGGGCCGTATACAGGCAGATTGCGGCAAAGACATAGGCGATGGGCGCGAACCAGCCCGGCAGCAGACAGAAGGCGACAAAGACGGCAATGGTCTCGGTCGCCTCGGCCAGCCCCGTTGTGAAGAAGAGCGATTTCGTGCCCCGTTCGGCGCTGGTCATGCCATGCTTCTGCGCCAGGATCGCGAAGGCCAGAAAGCTCGCTCCGTTGGCGTAGAACGAAAACAGCAGGACCGATGCCGCGAGCGCATTGGCAGCCGGATCGGCAAGCGCGAAACCCAGCGGCACGGCGCCGTAGAAGACGAAATCGAGCACGATGTCGAGATATCCGCCGATGTCGGTTCGTCCCCTGATTGCGGCGACAGCGCCATCGAGACCGTCGCCGAGCCGGCTGAGCAGGATCAGGCCAAGCCCCCACCATTCATGACCGAGCGCAATGGCGCCGGCGGATGCCAGCCCAACGGCGCAGGCCCCGAGCGTGATCGCATTGGGAGAAATGCCGGCAGCGGCAAGCCGCTTCGCGATGCGTTGCAGGAACGGATCGAGCCGTCGGCGTGCCCATCCGTCAAGCAAGAGCAACTCCCCGCTCCGAGCTCGACCGGCCAAGCCCCGGCGTTCGCGGAGACAAGGAGGCTGCGGCATCACCATATCGCCAGTTGACCGCGGCGGCAGTGTCAGCAAAGATTCGGCTCATCGTGAGTCCCGGAGTTGTGTCATGTATCGGGCCATTACACGCAACATCGAAGTCAGCGTCGAGCCGTTTTATCTGGCCGACCGGTCGGAACCGGAGGAAGGCCATTATGTCTGGGCCTATCGTGTGACGATCGCCAACCACTCGGATCAGTTCGTGCAGCTCATTGGCCGGTACTGGCATATCACCGATGCTGCCGGCCGGGTCGAGGAAGTGCGCGGGGCCGGCGTGGTGGGAGAGCAGCCTGAGCTCAATCCCGGTGACAGCTTCCAGTACACGTCCGGCTGCCCGCTGCCCACGCCATCCGGGATCATGGAGGGGCGCTACACGATGCGCGACGGCGGCGGCGAACTGTTCGAAGTGGAGATACCGGCCTTCTCGCTGGATCTGCCCGACGCGACCCGCGTCGTCAATTGAGCCCGTCCGAAACTGGCCCTCGGCGCCTCGACGAGCGCGAAAGTCAGCTGGTTTCTCCGCCTGTGAAATCGGTCGGATCGAACTCGTACTGCTTGGAGCAGAACTCGCAGCTCACGTGAATGCTGCCGTCCTCGATGCTTTCGGCGATCTCGTCCTCGGTGAAACCTTCAAGGATCGAACGGATCTTTTCGCGCGAGCAGGAACAGTCGTCGCGCACTGCGGTGCCGGCAAACACCCGCACGCCTTGTTCATGGAACAGGCGATACAGCAAACGTTCGGCGCCGATCGTCGGATCGAGCAGTTCATCCGGTTCGATCGTCGCCATAAGCGCCATGACCTCGGTCCACGCATCGTCGACGCTGCCGCGATCGCCCTCGCCGTCGTCGCCCTCGCCCCCGTGAAGGTCGGGCATACGCAGCCGCTCCGGCGCATCGGGGAGGAACTGGGCCAGCATGCCGCCGGCGCGCCAATGCTGGCGCCTGCCGCCCTCGCCCGCCACCATCTGGCGCGCGACCGCCAGCCTGACTTCGGTCGGGATCTGCTCGGACTGGCGAAAATAGGTCCGCGCGATGCCCTCTAGCGATGAACCGTCAAGCTGCACAATGCCCTGATAGCGCTGCATGTGCGGTCCCTGGTCGATGGTGAGCGCGAGGATCCCCTTGCCCAACAGCGCCTCCGGCGAGCTCTGGCCGGCGGCCACAGCCTCGGCGAGCCTTTCCTCGTCGAAGCGGGCATAGGCGCGTACGGATCCCGGCGTGGCAAAGTCGGCGACCAGCATGTCGACCGGCCCATCCGTCTGCGTCTGGACGATGAACTTGCCGTCGAACTTCAGCGAAGAGCCCAGAAGGGCCGTCAGGACGATGACCTCCGCCAGCAGGCGCGAGACCGGCTCGGGGTAGGCGTGCCGGTCCAGAATATCGTCCAGCATCTTGCCGAGCTGGACGATGCGGCCGCGCGCATCCAGCGGCTCGACCTGAAACGGAACGACATGGTCGTCTCCGGCCGGTCGCAGGTCGCCAATGAGTTGTTGTTCGTTCACTCGGTCACTCTCCGGACAAACACCAGGCCAGCACCGCCTTCTGCGCGTGCAGCCGGTTCTCCGCTTCATCGAACACGACGGACTGCGGGCCGTCTATGACCGCATCCGTCACCTCCTCGCCGCGGTGCGCGGGCAGGCAATGCATGAAGACCGCGTCGGGCTTGGCCTGCGCCATCAGCTTCTCGTTGACCTGATAGGGCACGAACACGTTGTGCCCGCGCGCACGATGCTCCTGGCCCATCGACACCCAGGTGTCGGTGATCACGCAGTCCGCATCCCGCACGGCATCTTCCGCGGAACCGCAAAAGGAAATGCGCGCGCCTTCGTTCCTTGCCCAGTCGACATATTTGCCGGCCGGCTCGCTGCCTTGCGGAACCGCGACATTGAGATTGAAATCGAAGCGCGCCGCCGCCTCGACGAGCGAATGCAGCACATTGTTGCCGTCACCTGTCCAGGCAAAAAGCTTGCCTTTCACGCTGCCGCGATGTTCCTCGTAGGTCAAAACATCGGCCATGAGCTGGCAGGGATGTGTATCGTCGGTCAGGCCGTTGATGACCGGCACCGTCGCGTTCTCGGCCAGCTCAAGAAGGCGGTCATGCGACGTCGTGCGGATCATGATGACGTCGACATAGCGCGACAGGACCTTGGCCGTGTCGGCGATCGTCTCGCTGCGGCCGAGTTGCATCTCCGTTCCGGTCAACATGATCGTCTCGCCGCCGAGTTGGCGCATGCCGACATCGAAGGAGACACGGGTTCGGGTGGACGGCTTGTCGAAGATCATTGCCAGAACCTTGCCTTCGAACGGCTTGGAACGGGCGCCGGACTTCAACTCCGCCTTTCGCACGCGCGCATCGTCGAGGATCGCTCGAAGCTCTGCCGCGGGCACGGTTGAAAGATCGGTGAAATGGCGCGGGCCAGCCTTCATCGGGGTCCCTCCAGTCTCGTCATCCTTGCTGCAATTCGGCGGTGGCGGCGAGATCGGCCGCGGCCTGTCTGATACGGTCGAGACCGTCGCGGATTTCCTCGTCCGTCACGGTCAAAGGAGGCAACAGACGCACGACGTTGTCGCCACCTGGAACCGCCAGAAATTTCTTCTCACGCAGCCCCAGGGTGACCTTGCCGTTGGGCATCCTGCAT
The DNA here is from genome assembly GCA_963966365.1 of Mesorhizobium sp. Classification (GTDB taxonomy): domain Bacteria; phylum Pseudomonadota; class Alphaproteobacteria; order Rhizobiales; family Rhizobiaceae; genus Mangrovimarina; species Mangrovimarina plasticivorans. The sequence continues at coordinate 16,136 of CAWZZC010000008.1, forward strand.
TTCAGCCCGAGCATCAGGCCCGTGCCGCGGATTTCCTCGAAGACCTGCGGGAACTCGTCGACAATCGACGCCAGCCCCTGCTTAAGCAGCAGCGCCTTGCGGTTCACCTCGTCCAGAAATCCGTCCTCGAGGATCACGTCCAGCACTGCGTTTCCGACTGCCATCGCAAGCGGATTGCCGCCGAAGGTGGTGCCGTGCACGCCTGCCGTCATGCCGCTCGCCGCCTCTGCGGTGGCGAGGCAAGCCGACATTGGGAAGCCGCCGCCGATGCCCTTGGCCACCGCCATGATGTCCGGCGCGATGCCGGTCCATTCATAGGCGAAAAGCTTGCCCGTGCGCCCGACCCCGCATTGCACCTCGTCGAAAATAAGAAGCAGGTCATGCTCATCGCATAGCGCGCGGATGGTGCGCAGCATTTCCTTGGAGAAGGCACGGATGCCGCCCTCTCCCTGCAGCGGTTCGAGCATGATCGCCGCAGTCTCCGGTCCGATCGCATCCTTCAGGGCCTGCAGATCGTCGAAGGGCACCTGATCGAAGCCTTCGACCTTGGGTCCGAACCCTTCGAGGTACTTCGCCTGACCGCCGGCCGCGATCGTGGCCAGCGTGCGTCCGTGAAATGCGCCTTCGAAGGTGATGATGCGAAAACGCTCGGGCCGACCGTGCACGAAATGATAGCGCCGCGCCGTCTTGATGGCGCATTCGAGCGCCTCCGCGCCCGAATTGGCGAAAAAGACCTTGTCGGCGAAGGTGTGATCGACCAGACGCTCGCCGAGGCGGTCCTGCCCCGGAATGTCGTAGAGATTGGACACATGCCACAGCTTGCCGGCCTGTTCGGTGATCGCCGCCACGAGATGCGGATGGCCATGACCGAGCGAGTTGACGGCAATGCCGGCGGCAAAATCCAGATAGCGCTCACCCTCGGCGGTCACCAACCAGCTTCCTTCGCCTCGCTCGAATTCGAGCGGGGCGCGAGCGAAGGTTTCATAAAGCGCCGATGCGGTCATACGCGTGCTCCAATCGCTGAACCGACGGGGAAGCTATCCGTTGGAAGAAAAGGCTGGCCCGCCAAATCAAAAAGCCGCCCACCGGGCGGCCTCTTGCCCAGCATATTGGTTTTTTCCCGTCGGAAGTCAATGCAAGCGGCAAGCGTCGGCGCTCAATCCGATGCCCAATATGACAGTCATTCCTCGCTTCGGCCCGTCAAGTTGGGGAAAACCGAAAAAACGGATTCAGCAAGCCGGCCCGACTCTTGTCAGGGAGTCAGCCCATAATGTAGGTTCTTTCGCAGCGAAGAACTATATTTCGTGCGGCGGACCAGTTCACATGTATAGATGTGGTGTCCTCCCTGAAGAGTCAGGGTGGGTGCGGTGTCCGATTCCGCCTATTCGAGCAGGAGCAAAGTCGATGAACTGGACGGACGAGCGGGTCGAACTTCTGCGGAAACTCTGGTCGGAGGGTCTGAGCGCCAGCCAGATCGCGGCACAGCTCGGCGGCGTCAGCCGCAATGCGGTCATCGGCAAGGTCCATCGCCTGAAGCTTTCCAGCCGGGGCCGTGCCGCACCTGCACAGACGCGCCAGAAGAGGGCACCGAAGCCGGCCGGCGCTCCCAAGAGCGCACCGCGTGCGAGCAGCGCGCCTGCGCGCCATGCGCCGCAGACCATCGGCGCGACCGCGCTCAAGGTCGAATACGATGTCGACGCCATGCCCATCACCGAGCGGAAGCCGCAACAGGATGTCGTGGTGCCGATCGCCCGCCGTCTGAAGCTCGTCGACCTCAGCGAACGGACCTGCAAGTGGCCGATCGGCGATCCGCTGGACGAAGAATTCCACTTCTGCGGCCACGAGTCCGGCGAGTCCGGCCCGTACTGCCAGTACCACGCGCGCCTGGCGTTCCAGCCGGCCTCCGAGCGTCGCCGGAGATAGACCGGACGGCAGGCGCGGTCGATCGTCCAGTCGGGATTGCGCTGGTTCGGCCCATCGGCCGCGGCGTCGAAACCGGGTCTCGATAGCTCCGTCGCCGCACGATGATGTAGGGATCGATACGGCACTGGCTGCGCGAGCTGGGCACAGTGCAGTGATATTTTTGAGGCGGCCCTACCTGCTCTCTGCCCCGCTTCTGCGACCTTCCCTTTCCTCCAGAACAACCTTGTGGCTCTTGTCGTCCTTGGGACGGTCGGGCGGCATCAGATCGCCGGTCACGATGTGATAGACCGTCTCGGCGACGTTGGTGGCGTGGTCGCCGATGCGTTCGATGTTCTTGGCGCAGAACAGCAGATGCGTACAGGCCGCGATGTTGCGCGGGTCTTCCATCATGTAGGTTAGAAGTTCGCGGAAGAGCGAAGTGTACATGGCGTCGATGTCGTCGTCGCGATCGCGCACGGCCCCGATACGCTCGACGGAACGGGCCGCATAGGCGTCCAGCACCTCCTTCAACTGGGTCAAGGCGAGATTGGACAGCGCCTCCAGTCCACGGAACAGCCGAATGGGTTGCGGCGTCTCGGTGACGGCCACGACGCGCTTGGCGATGTTCTTGCCGAGGTCGCCAACCCGTTCGAGATCGGCGGAGATGCGGATCGCGCCGATGATCTCGCGCAGATCCTCGGCCATGGGCTGGCGCCGTGCGATCATCACGATTGCCTTCTCGTCGATCTCGCGCTGCCCCTCGTCAAGGATGTGGTCATCGCTGATGACTTTCTGGGCGAGGCCGATATCGGACGTTACCAGGGCCTGGACGGCCTGTTCGACCATGCGCTCGGCATGGCCGCCCATCGTGGCGATGCGGTTGCCCAGGAACTGCAGTTCCTTGTCGAAGGCATTCATGATGTGATGTGTCGCCATGATCGTCTGTTCCCTGGATCCAGCCAGCCCCTGCGATTGAAAGTGGCGGAATCACTGCCATCATAGGCGCACCACATGACCGAAAAAAGAATGCCTGAACGCCTGACTGCCCGCATCAATCCAGCGGCAGGTGGACGGTAAAGGTCGCGCCCTCGCCCAACTGAGACTTGATCGAAAGCCGCCCGTTGTGGCGCGTCAGGATATGCTTGACGATGGCCAACCCGAGACCGGTCCCCTTCTGTGATCGGCTCGTCTCCACGTCGACGCGGTAGAAGCGCTCGGTGACGCGCGGAATATGCTCTTCCGCGATTCCCGGGCCAAAATCCTTGATGGCCACACGGGCCTCCCTTTCGGGCCCGTCGCGATCAATCTCCATCGAGACCGCGATCCGTCCCCCCGACTGCCCGTATTTGCACGCATTTTCCATGAGGTTCTCGAACACCTGTATCAGCTCGTCACGATTGCCCCGTACGTCGACCGGTTCTGGCGGCAGCGCGGTCTCGATCACGACTCCGGCTTCGGAAGCCAGATGACCGAGGGCATCGACCACTCCCTTGAGGAGACCTTTGAGCTCGATCGGCTCTGAGGGAGCGAGATAGGGCTTCATCTCAAGGCGCGACAACGAGAGCAGATCATCGATCAGGCGCGCCATGCGGGCGGTCTGCGCTTCCATGATCTGCAGGAAGCGGTCGCGCGCCTCGGGATCCTTGCGGGCCGGTCCGCGAATGGTGTCGATGAAGCCGGCAATCGAAGCCAATGGCGTGCGCAATTCATGGCTGGCATTCGCTATGAAGTCGGCACGCATCCGGTCGATGCGGCGCACTTCGCTCTGATCCTTGAACACCAGGACAAAGAGGCCCGTTCCTTCTCCCACGGGCTTGCCCGCAACGCGGAACCAGCGTTCGATCGGTACGCGTTCGACATACTCGACGACGTGCTGACCCGGCTCGCCGGTCATCAGGCGGCCGACAAGCTGCTGCATTTCAGGCGTGCGGAAGCGCATCTGCAGGAGCGTGCCGGGCTTGAGCGCTCCAAAGGCAAGACGGGCCGCATCGTTGAGGAGCAGCAGCGCTCCCCTCTGGTCGGCGACAAGCAGCGGGTCGGGAACCGCTTCTGCCAGATGCGGGGCGGACAAGCCTTCCAGTCCCGCGCTCTGGTCCGACTTGCTGATGGCGGCAGCACGCTCGCGTCTGGTGCGCCGTGGAGCGAGCGCGGTTGCGGCCAGCACGAGGGCGATGCCGGCAAGAATCCATGCCGATGGTGCGTTGCCTATGCGCCCCACCAGCACGACCGCCACCACCGCGGCCAGCACTATCCATCGCACCGGCGCCAGACGTGCCACGATGGCGCGCCAGCCTCGCTCCAATTTCCCGACGTTTGACGGCTCGATCATCGCCACTCCCGGGCTCCACGCATTTTCCGGCCCATCCTGCAGATTGCTCATTCTGGACGCCTACGCAAAGCGCACATAGCATGTCCGCCTGTATCAGGAGGTTGCCCAGCATGGCTACAATTCAGAAACTTTCGGATCTCAACCTGGCCGAACCCGTCCAGGTCGTCCTCAATGGCAAGAAGCGCCTGTTCGACATCGACGATCCCGAACTGCCCGACTGGGTTGAGGATGAGGCCATGCGCTCGGGCGGCTATCCTTACGAAAAGAAGCTCGAACGCAAGGAGTACGAAGAAGCGCTGGAGCTGCTGCAGATCGAACTCGTCAAAGTGCAGTACTGGCTGCAGAAGACCGGCAAGCGCGTCATGGCGCTCTTCGAAGGGCGAGACGCGGCGGGAAAAGGCGGAACCATCTTCGTCATCCGCCAGTACATGAACCCGCGCATTGCGCGCAACGTCGCCCTGCCGAAGCCGACTGAAACCGAACGCGGGCAATGGTACTACCAGCGTTATGTCTCGCATTTTCCCACAGCAGGCGAGTTCGTGACGTTCGACCGATCCTGGTACAATCGCGGCGTCGTGGAACCGGTCATGGGCTTCTGCAGCGCGGCGCAGACGGAAAAATTCTTCGCCGAGACACCGGATTTCGAGAAGATGATCGTCGACGAGGGCATTCATTTCTACAAATTGTGGCTCAACATCGGGCAGGAGATGCAACTCAAGCGATTTCACGATCGCAGACACCAGCCGTTGAAGATCTGGAAGTTCTCACCGATCGACATTGCCGGCATGGCGAAATGGGATGACTACACGCGCATGCGTGACACTATGTTGAAACGCACCCATTCCAAGCACGCCCCATGGGTCATCCTGAAATCGAACGACAAGCGCCGCGCGCGTCTGGAAGCGATCCGGCAGATCCTTCTGCCCCTGCCCTATGACGGCCGTGACGACAGCGTGGTCGGCAAGCCGGATACCGATATCGTTCTCGAGCCGAAGGACATCATGGAGTGAGCGCTGCGGCCACGCGATTTTGAACGGGCGGCCCAACAATCCCCACATCACAGGTGCTATTGTTCCGGCGCATCGAAATCGTGCGATGCCGCAGATCCCTTGTGGAGGAGATCATGAAACGCACCATCGCTTTTGCCGTGCTTCTGGCCCTGTCCTCAGCCGGGGCACTCGCCAATACGTGCCCCGCCCTGATGGCCGAGATCGACGCAGCACTGCCGAGCGCCACGCTCTCCGAGGCCGACATGCAAAGGGTTATGGAATTGCGCACTCAAGGCGAGGCGCAGCACGAGGCCGGCGACCATGCCGCTTCGGAAGCCTCGCTCAACGAGGCCAAGAGCCTGCTCGGCATGTAGATATTCCGGCGCATGCCGGCCCGACATCGGCTGTCGAGACCCGGTGCGTCCGGCGGACGCGCCGGATTTTATGCCGCGGGCTGGACCTCGACGACTCCCAGCGGACCTCGGTGTACGGAGCCGACGTCTCGTCTGCCGCGACGATACCGTCTGTGTGGCGTCTTTTCCCAATGAAAGGGGTCACGGACGATCTGCCAAAGCGCCCGCCAGCAGGCAAGTGACATCAGGAACCAGTATAGCGGCGTCAGCAGCGCTGCCCGCCAGAACGAGCCACGCTCCCTGGGACCGAGGCTGCGCCAGCCAAGAAGCAGAAAGCTGGCGTAGCCGAGCACGACATTCGCTATGTCCACGCCCAGCAGCCCATACTTGACTGAACCGAGTTCGGTGCCGCTCAGGTTGAAGCTGAACCACAGGGCGGACAGGAGCAGCCAGGGATGGGCCAGCGCGGAAAGGATCAGGCCGGCAAAAAGGATCTGCACGATGACGAAGGAACGCGGTCCGACATCGCGCATCAGTGCGGCGGGATTGCGCATGTGGACGAGCCAGGTCTGCATCCAGCCCTTGAACCAGCGCGTGCGTTGCCTGAGCCAGACTGGGATCGACTCCGGCGCATCCTCGAGGGTCGGCGGATCGATGGTTTCGCAACGGTATCCGAAGCGTGCGAAACGAACGCCGAGATCCGCATCCTCGGTGACGTTGTAAGGATCCCATGCCCCGCATTCGACCAGCCGGTCGAGGCGAAAATGGTTGGACGTCCCTCCCAGTGGGAGGACGAGCCGACGCTCGGCCAGCCAGGGCAGGAGGCCACGAAACAGAGCCGCATATTCAAGCCGGAACATGAAGGGCAGCGCGCCATATGCGTGGTTGGCTATCGAGAGCGGTGCCTGCACGCAGGCCACATCGTCCTGTGAAGTCCGAAACCGCCGCCACGCCTCGAGCAGTTGCAAGGGGTGCGGCCTGTCCTCCGCATCGTACAAGGCGACATAGCGGCCCTTGAGAAGCGGTAGCGCATAGGCCAGAGCCTTCGGCTTGGTACGTGGAAGCGAGGGCGGCACCTTGATCACCTCGACACAGGGGCGCAAACGCAGTTGCTGCAATGCGCCGAGCGTCTTGTGATCGTCTTCCTCGCAGACAAGCTTGATCTCGATCCGGCTGCGCGGCCATACCAGCTTGCCGAGCGCCTGCAGGAGGTCCGGCAGCACCTCAGCCTCGTCATGCAGGGCGACCACCACCGAGTAGACCGGCACCTCCTCTCTGTGATCCGGAACCGCCGGCGGTCGGCGCGCAAACCGCAGGCTTTGTGCCACACGCATCCTGAGCACCACGCAGAACAGGAAGGCCATCGAGGAGCATAGATGCAGGAGCAGAACCGTTGCGACCGGAGCCAGAAGGAATCCAGCCGGAATGGCTACAGCCAGGACGCCGAACGCGAAGCCCTGCCACGCATTGGTCACGGTGCGGGCCGACAGATCGGGCCGCTCGGCAAACAGGCTTTCGCGGGCGTTGCGAAGCAACTCGCCACTGGCGCGCTGCATCATTGCTTCGCGCATCCGCGTCGGCGAAATGATGCGCAGCCGTGCGGCAAATTCGGCATTCCTGTCTACGAAGTCGCGCATTGCCGGCAGATCGAGCGATGTCGGAGCAATCAGCAGCGGCATGCCGCCTTCGCGGCTGTGGAGAAAGGCCAGGTGACCCGAGATTGGGCCGCGCAGAGCGGCAAGCGTATGCTCCGGTTTGAGCAGAATGTCGTTTGCTCCGATCTCGTCTATGAACTCAAGCCCAAGTTCGTCGGCCAGTGCCGCGTAATGCGCCTGCTCGGGCACAAGGTCTGCGGCAAGCAGTTCCAATTGAAACGACGTGTTGTTGAGCCGCGCCCGCCGCGCGCACTGCAGGGCAAGCCGGCGCGGGATACGCAGCCGTGCGAGAAAACTTTCCCAACCGGCGACCAGCGCCACATCGCCGGCATCCTCGCCGACCCGTGATCGCACCGCGAGCGCAGGACCATCGGCGCGGGCGCGTTCCCTGCTCTGAACACTGTACTGGAGCATTGTCTACCCCCGTCCCGTCAGCACCGGTTCAGGGAACACGGAGCATCCAGAAACCTTCGCTGCATGCCGCGACGGACCAGCAGCGATCGGTCGATGCCAAGCACACGGCGAGCGCTTGCCAGCGCCTCCTCGTCGACATCCAGGTAGGCGACGATGTACCACTCGCCGTTGACCTCACGGGAAAGGCCCATGGGCCTGACGCGCCAGTTCAGCATCCTGTGCGGCGACAGGAAGTAGGTTTCCTGAATGCCGCCGACGGCCGAGAGTCCCTCCTCCAGAGCGTACTCCATGACTGCACAACACAGTTGCGTGAGCGTTCCTCGCCTTCCCATCCCCTGTTGAGCGGTGGAGACGAATGTGCGGGTCCACTCAGCCCAGTCCGGCCGACGGGGCACGCCCGTCGCCTCGCAGAAATGGGGAAAGACCTCGGATACAAGATGCGGCTCGCTGGTCGGTATCAGACGGCAGGAGGTGACGACCCGCCCCTCCTCGATCCCCAGTATGTAGGTTGCAGCCTGCGTATCGAACTGGTCGACTTCCCGTCCGTCAGGGCTTTCCGGCATCCAACGCTTCCGCTTCACGAAATAGTCGTGACGCCGACGAAGAAACTCGTCGAACTCTCTCTCGTAGAGATGACGATTGCTCTTCTGAACGACATGCGCCTCGATCATACCCACCCCGCCTCTTGATGAAGCATCGTGACGTCAGAAATTTCGATGTTCGGACCGATGCTTAGCCCGGGGCAAGGATACAAGCTGGAGTTCAGGAGTCTGCTATCCGATCGAATAGCGGTTGTGCGCCTTGCCGGCGTTGCCGGAATGTCCGGGCGCGTCGAACGAAATCGGCCTTTGCATGAATGGAACAGGCGGGTCAGATCAGATCCGGATGGCGCGGCGGCGGATCGCTTCAACGACTGCCTGGACAGTGGTCGCCACGCCGAACTTGTCGCGTATACGGCGCGCGTACCATTTGACGGTGACTTCGGCGAGCCCGAGAATTTCACCTATCTCCCAGGACGACTTGCCTTCGGCCTGCCAGAGCAGAATTTCGCGCTCACGATCCGAAAGTTCGACCGGATCATCCCGACCATCCGCACAATGAATCGTCTCTGCGGCGGCGCCTGCAAATGTTGCAATCGTCACGACCTGCGCCTTCTCCCGGCTGGACAACACACAGTCCGTCCCCGACGACGCGAAGGAGACCACGGATTGCCAGTTACGGAAACTCACGAAGGGTACGACAAACCCGCTGATGATCCCGAACTCGCTTGCCTCATTGGCGACATTCATGGATTCGCGTGTCCCCGAATACGTGTCCGGAATGTCTTTCCAGTAGAACGGTGAGGGAGAAACTGCCGAATAGGCACAGACGGCATCGACGCTGGCGTAGTCCCGCTCCAGGTATCGTGCGTACCATTCCTGCGGCCAACCATTCAGTTCGACCAGTTGATCCAGTTTCTGGCCACGAACAGGCACGCCGGACAGTATAAGGTGACTGAATCCCAGATCGCTAACGACGTTCATGAGATCGTCCAGCAATGGCTTCATGGCTCGATGGGATTCACACCTTTGAATAAAATCAAACGCCTCCGACTCAAGCATTCCCCAACCAACCACCCAAAATTGGAATATCTATAATTATATCACTCTAATTTAGATGTTTCAATTCCATAATACTTATCTTACAACACCGCAGATCGTTGAATCTGAACCCAGTTCAAATTCTATACGCAAGAGATGGCCGACTTCATACAATCGCGTCATATGCCACCATGTCATTGAATTGCTCACGCAGGCACCATAAGAACGTCACACCGTCTCTTGCCTTTACGCTCATCCAGATCAGAATGTTTATTGATCTTTGCGATACACTGTATCGATTCAAGAAGAATTACCGCCCTTCGCCAGCGACGAAGGTCCAGATGCCTCCCTGAATTGGTCCGAACGGACCGGTCCGCGATGGCGGCGGACCGGTCCGGTTCGCTCACGCGGCCATACGGGACAGTTTCCGCAGCCGGCGGATTGTCGCTTCATCCTGCAGGGCCTTGTGGAAGAGCGATATTTCACGATCGATGCGCTGACACAGTTGAGCGGTATCGCCCTTGAGCAGGCTTCGGGTCATGGCGAGCGCTTGCACCGGCTTTCTGGCCAGTTGGCGCGCCGCCAGCCATGCCGCCTCCTCCGGGTTCTCGTCAAACAGGTCCGACACCAACCCCAGGTCGCGTGCGGCCTCTCCGTCGAGCGGTTCGCCCATGCAGAAGAAGCGGAACGCCCCCGCATATCCGAGCTTCTCGGGTGCGAGGATGCTCGTCGCCGCATCCGGCACAAGGCCGAAATCGACGAACGGCACACGGAACGTGCTTTTCCTGGCCGCAAAGACCAGGTCGCAGTGAAACAGCACCGTGCAGCCGACGCCGACGGCATCGCCATCGACACAGCCGATGATCGGCTTCGGGAAGGTCGCCAGGGTGCGAAACAGGTCGGTGACGGCTCCGATCAACGGCTGATGCTTGGCATCGTCGACAAATTCGGAAAGATCCCCGCCCAGGCAGAAGCAGCCCGAGAGCCCCCTGAGTATTACCACTCTGACGTCGTCATCGTTCGCGGCAAGCTGCAGCGATTCTGCAAGACGTCCATAAGCCCTGTGATCAAGTATCGGGCGTCCATCGACCCCCGACAGGGTCAGGCCGAGAACATGATGCCTCGGTACGTTGTCCTTTACGATCTCCATTGTTTTTCTCCCAGCCGGGCCGGCTCGAAATCGCATCGCGCCGCCCGAAAAAAACGTTGAGCATCCGTGATGTCAGGAAGCCTGCCGGAACGGCAGGAGATCCCAGCCGCCCTGCGCGAGAACGGGCGCGTGATGGTTGCGCCGGCTGCGCACGACCTCCAGCGTGCCTTCGTTGAACGTCAGCAACGTCGCCACCACCTGCTGGCGCCCATAGGTTCGCTGATAGCCGAGCGGGCGGGCCAGGAAGTTCAGCTGCAGCGCCCTGAGGACCCACATCGGCTCGAACTCGATGATCACCTGGTCGACCCCGCTCGCAAGGCCCCACTCGACAAAGCCGGCGATGAGTTCGCTGCCGACCGTCGACACGCCGCGCCGTCCGTCGCGAAAGGCGGGCGCCACGGCATAGCGTGTGAGTTCCCAGACGTTCTTTCCCTTGGGCGATTCACCCTCGCACAAATCGGAAAGCACGTCCGTCAGCAAATGCGGACGCGTTGTGGGCAGCATGCGCTGGTATCCTGCCAGCCGCCCGTTGCGCATGCACAGATGGTGCACCGCTTCATCATGATCGAACTGGTCGGTCTCGAGCCGTTTGGGGCTCCGCAGATCCTCCCATCCCATCTCGTCGACGAAGATATCGTGACGCAGTCGATGTACCGCCTCCCGAAGTTCGGGAAGGTCGTTGAGTTCATTAGTAGAAAGTGCGTAGATCATCCTTCTCTCCTTGCTTTTTGGAGAGATGGTTGCGTAGCACGAGGTTCGAAAATATTACGTGATCACGTAGTCACGAAATGTAGCCAAGGCGTATCGCTTCGGCAACCGCATGGACCCGGTTGACGGCTCCCAGCTTGCGCTTGGCGTTGAGCAGATGCTTTTCCGAGGTGTGTTCGGATATGGCGAGGATGCGCGAGATTTCCCACTCCGACTTGCCTTCGGCGGCCCACTTCAGACACTCGATCTCGCGCGGCGTCAGGTCCGGCCGCTGATCGAAGATCGCTTCATTGCTGTAGAGCTGCATGGCCCGGCCTATCGCATAGGTCGAGACGAGGGACACGACGCCCTGCCCTTCCGGCGATATCTCGACGTCCTCGCCGCCCAGCGATACCATCACTATGGTGCCTTCGAGCGTCACGAGGGGAAAAGCCAGACCGTCCTTGAGATGATATTCGCCCGCATCGCCCAGCACCTCGCGACCATCGCGACCGATCTGGAGCTTCTGTGCGGCGTCTCTCCATTGCACGAACGTCTGGGACTGCCGCATGTAGAGGACGACCGGATCGCGGTCGACGTAGTTCTTCTCGACATAGCGCTCCAGCCACTGCGAGGGCCAGTCGCAGAGCATCACATGGCTTTTCTGCCTGGAGCGCGGCGTTCCCGCCCGCGGAACCGTCCCGGCCATAAGCGCCGTCAGGCCGTAATTGCCCGTGATACCGACAAGCAGCTCACAGATGGCCTGCGGTGTATCGGCATGGTCAAGATTGTCGATAAACTGCAATGTATCGTCGAATTGACGCATGCCAAACCCCTTTCCGGCCAAGATAGCCGAATGAATCATTATAGCAACGCCGCGTCACCCCACTCCATTAACCGGAGGTTGTATATGCAACCATCACAACACACCGGTGAGAACGGCATGGAGGAGCAGTTGACCCGCTCGGGCAGTTGCGGAAGATATGAGCACACTGACACGACGAGGCGACGGCAACGATGGATAGAGTTACCAAGGCGCTTCTTCTGTCGGCACTGCTCATGACCGCAGGTCCGGGCGGCGCCAGCGCCGAAGGTCCAGCCATCCCCAAGCTGTGGGATGCCCATGAACGGCTTGCCCGGCCCGACATGTCGGGTCGTTCCCGTCTGAGGTTTCTGACGACGATCGACTTCCCGCCCTTCAACTATCTCACCGCCGAAGGCCGGCTGGCCGGGTTCAACGTCGATCTCGCGCGCGCACTGTGCCTTGAACTCGACCTGGCGGACATCTGCCAGATCCAGGCATTGCCGTGGGACGAGTTGGAAACGGCCCTATCGGAAGGAAAGGGAGACGCGGTGATCGCGGGGGTGGCGATAACACCGGACTCTCGGCGCAAATATGCCTTCACGCGGCCGTACCTGATCTTTCCCGGCCGCTTCGTCACGGCAGGTTCGCTCGACGGGGCCGGCCCTCTCCACGACCGGCTGCGCGGCAAACGCGTCGGTGTCATGGCGGGGTCGTCGCACGAACGCGCCCTGCGCGATCTCTTCGGCGAGGCCAGCGTGGTTACCTACAGCCGGCGCGACTGGATGCTCGAAGATTTGAAGCAGGGCAAGACGGACGCCGTCTTCGGGGACGGCATGCGTCTGTCCTTCTGGCTCGCGGGTTCGGCCTCTCAGCAATGTTGCCGCTTCGTCGACGGTCCCTATCTGCTGCCCGACTATTTCGGCCCCGGCATGGCCATCGCTGTACCGCCGGAAGACAGCGAACTGGTGGCGGCGTTCAATTACGCGCTGCGCGAGATCGATGAGGAGGGAACCTTCGCCGAACTCTATCTGCGCTACTTCCCGCTCAGCTTCTTCTGAGTATCAACCGTCGGCTGCAACGGCCGAAATGGCAGCAGCAGGACCCAGAGCAGGCGAGCAGGCGCGCTGCCGCGATATTCCCTGAGACCGATCTCCATCGCTTCGTGCCCGAGCCGGGGCTGGGCGATATAGGTTCGAAAGATGCGGTCCCAGAACGGAAAATTGAATCCGTAGTTTGAATCCGTCTCCCGCCGGATACTGGAATGATGCACGCGATGCATGTCCGGCGTAACGAGAACCCATCGGAGATACCGGTCCAGTCCGATCGGCAGCTTGGCGTTGGAATGATTGAACATCGACGTCGCGTTGAGCACCACCTCGAAAACAAGCACGGCAATCACCGGCGCACCCAAGGCAATCACGACGGCTGCTTTCCAGACCATCGACAGCAGTATCTCGAAAGGATGGAAACGCAGGCCGGTCGTCACGTCGAAACCCGTGTCTGCATGGTGCATGCGATGGATGCGCCACAGAAGCGGTATCTTGTGGCTCGCGACATGCTCCAGCCAAACAGCAAGATCCAGGACGACGAAGGACAGTACTCCCGCAACGGCGGGCGCGACGCCGAGCGCCGGAAACAGCCCCCAGCCGCGTTCCTCGGCCCACAGCGCCGCCCCGACCGCGGCAACCGGGAAGACGATGCGCATGGCGATCGACGACAGGAGCAGGACCGACAGGTTGGTGACCCAGCGCCTGGCCTTCAAGGCACCGCGCAGTTCCTCGCGCTCGAGCCGAGGCGACCACAATTCGAAGGCCGCCATTGCGGCAAAGACGCAGACGAACGCGCCAAGTCTTATGACCGGTTCGGACATCCGGGATATTCACTCGTTATCGCATCGGGCACGGCTGCGCATGCGCCGAACCGCGATCGCGCAGGTGGCGATCACACCAGCGATCGATGTCGGATGATCGCAGCCTTCTCAATGGCCGCCGCCATGAGCGGATCCACGCTCAGATGCCGGCGCAAGAGCTGGAGAATGCGCAGTTCCTCCGGCCTCACGCTGAGATCGGCGGCAGCGATCTCGACGGCAATTGCGTAGGCCGTATCACGCAGCCTCACGGGGATCACATCGACGATCGAAGACAGGAGATCGCCCAATGCGCCATCCTGCTGCATCAACTGCTGGCTCTTCTTGGCGACGTCCAGCAGGGAATCGGGATCGAATCCGGCGAAAACCGGCATTGTGCGAACCACATCACCCATCTTGGCCAGTTCGCGATCTGTCATGTCGCTGTCGGAAGCTGACACGGCCACCATAAGGTGAATGATCGCCTCCTGGATCGTCGTGGCCTGTGGGTCGGTCGTCATCACACACTGCTCCAATGAATCGCCGCAGCGTAAGAACCGCCGGTCCGCCCTGCAAGGAAAAATAGCGGCGCCGATTGACGCTTCGGGCATCGCGCCCTAGAGCAAGGCGAAATCTGGAAGCAAAGCTCATGACGAAGGCACTCGACCCGATCGACCTCGATCCCGAAATTCGCGCCGCGGCGGCCGAGAGCAAGGCCTGGCCGTTCGAAGAGGCGCGCAAGATCGTCAAACGCTACGAGGGACGCGGTTTTCCCGAGACAGTCCTTTTCGAGACCGGTTACGGCCCTTCCGGATTGCCGCATATCGGAACCTTCGGCGAGGTCGCGCGCACCACGATGGTGCGCCATGCCTTCCGCATCCTCACCGAAGACAAGGTGATGACGCGTCTGCTGTGCTTTTCCGACGACATGGACGGCATGCGCAAGATTCCGGACAACGTACCTGACCCGGCTGCGCTGAAGCCCTATCTGCATCTGCCGTTGACCTCCGTCCCGAATCCGTTCGGCGGCGATTACGAGAGCTTCGGCGATCACAACAACGCCATGCTGCGCCGCTTCCTCGACACGTTCGGCTTCGAGTATGAATTCGCCAGCGCGACCGAATATTACAAGTCCGGCCGCTTCGACGACGCGCTCATGAACGCGGCAGCGCATTACGACGAGATCATGGCGGCCATGCTGCCCACCCTCGGCGAGGAGCGCCAGGCGACCTACAGCCCCTTCCTGCCCATCTCGCCGAAGTCCGGCCGCGTCCTCTACGTGCCCATGAAGCACGTGGATGCCAGGAACGGCACGATCACCTTCGACGACGAGGACGGGACGGAAACGACGCTGCCGCTCACCGGCGGACGCGTCAAGATGCAGTGGAAGCCCGATTTCGGCATGCGCTGGGCCGCGCTCGGCGTCGATTTCGAGATGTTCGGCAAGGATCACGGCCCCAACGCGGCGCTCTACGACCGCATCTGCAAGATCCTCGGCGGACGCGCGCCCGAGCACTTCATCTACGAACTCTTTCTCGATGAGAACGGGCAGAAGATATCGAAATCCAAGGGCAACGGCCTGACCATCGACGAGTGGCTGACCTATGCGCCGACCGAAAGCCTGGCGCTCTACATGTTCCAGAAGCCGAAGGCGGCGAAGAAGCTCTATTTCGACGTGATCCCCCGCGCCGTGGACGAGTACTACCAGTTTCTCTCGGCCTATCCGAAGCAGGACTGGAAGAACCGCCTCGGCAATCCCGTCTGGCACATCCACAACGGCAACCCGCCGGCCATCGACCTGCCGGTTCCATTCGCGCTGCTGCTCAATCTGGTCAGCGCATCCAATGCGCATGACACGAACGTGCTGTGGGGGTTCATCTCGCGCTATGCACCGGGTGTGACGCCGCAAACCCATCCCGAACTCGACAGGCTGGTCGGGTTCGCGATCCGCTATTTCGACGACTTCGTGAAGCCGTCGAAGCAGTTCCGCGAGCCGGACGAGGTCGAGACGCAGACGCTGCGCGCGATTTCGCAGAAACTGGCCGAACTTCCGGCTGGAGCGGATGGCGAAGCGATCCAGAACGCGCTTCTCGATGTGGCGCGCGGCATCGAGCGTTACCAGGATCACAACAAGAAGAGCCCGACCGGCGGTCCCGGCGTCTCGGTGGCTTTTTTCCAGATGATCTACCAGGTTCTGCTTGGCCAGGAGCGCGGCCCGCGCTTCGGTTCCTTCGTCGCGCTCTATGGCATCGACGAGACCCGCACGATGATCGACGCCACGCTCGCCGCGGCGACCGCTCAATAAAGACCGTTGCCGAGCGGAACCGACGGCCGCGTTTGCGTTCCCCCTGACCGGTCGGCGCCTGGCGTCGAAGGGCCGGGCTCTGCGATGTCCGGCAAAGGCTTCGGGCCGCTGCCGAAGATGCCGCGTCCACCCGACCGTGCCTGCGCTTCGAGCCCTGCATAGGAACTGTCCGGAGCGGCGCGCGCCCAGCCGTTTTCCACCAGCCACGCCCCGAGATCGGTCGTGCCGAGACGGCATGCCACGGTGAGCGCGTCACCACGCTCGCCGGACGGCAGATCGCAATCCAGCGCCCTGCCGCGCAGGAGCGAGCGGAAGGCTGTGCGCGCCGCCATGCCGCAGGGCCATTGCCCACCCTCGTCGCGCGAGCACTGCGCCTCCGGTTCGAGGGGTTCGATGCCGGCGATCGTGATCGACACCTCGTCGGTCTCGATACGGCCGGCGGCCACGGCGACGGGCCGGAACACATCCGGCCCTTCCTCGCGCACCTTGCGCTTCGGCAGGTTCGCCTGTCCGATCGGGCTCAGCGGGCTGCGCGGTTCCAGGCGCTGAAGCGCATTCGCATCGATATCGGGCACGGCGATGATGCCGGGCGCAACGGAGCGTATGGCAGCGGAATTCGCATCGTTTGCGCCGCCGGACGATGCTTGCTGCGCCGGTGCCTGCGCATCGTCGGCGAATGAAGGCCGCGCCTGGCGTTCGCTCCGGGAGGCTCCCAAGGCAGGCGCACCCTCCGCGCGCTGCTGTTTTCCATGAGACCCGCCAGTCTCACCATCGGCGTCTTCGTTCGCAGCAGGCTGCCCGGGCGTGCCTCCCGATATCCTGTTCGCACCGGCAAAGATCGCCACGCCGGCTATGGCGAGGCAGATGGCGGCGGATATGGCGATCAACCAGCGCACGGGCGCCTACTGGCTCGCCCAGACGATGCGGGCCAACCACTCCACATCGGACACCGCGATGTTTCGATCGGGGTGTTCCGGATTGAGCGAAACGAGTTCGAGCGATTTCGACGTGCGGCGCATCAGCACCTTGGCCATCACCTCGCCATCCGTTGTCTTCACGACGATCCGGTCGCCCCGCCGCACCGCAGCCCCGGGCTCCACGATCAGCACGTCGCCATCGCGATAGAGCGGCAGCATGGAATCGCCCTGCACGCCGAGAGCATAGGCCCCATTGCCGACGCCCGCCGGCAATTCGACGAGATCCCAGCCCTGGCCGGCCGGAAAGCCGGCATCGTCGAAGAATCCGCCCGCACCGGCCTGCGCGAAACCGATCAGCGGGACGGTGGACGATTGCCTGGGCAGCGCACCACCGGGCACCGCGGGTTTCTCCTCCACCAGACTGACGAATTCGTCGAGCGAGACCCCTGTCGCTTCGATGACCTTGGCAAGAGACTCGGTCGACGGCCAGCGCGGGCGACCATCGGCCGAGCGGCGCTTGGATTTGTTGAACGCGGTCGAATCCAGGCCGGCCCGCTTGGCGAGCCCGGACGGCGACATGGCGTTGCGTTCGGCCAGCGCATCGATCGCAGCCCAAACACGCTCATGGCTGAGCATGGCGCGGCTCCCATCTCGAATTCTGGTGCGCGTTCGCTTCAAACGCAACGTTTGGAGCGATGATGGGCGCACCGGACCACTATGCTGGACCATGTCCGTTTCGCTGAAACGATTCCGTCCGGCGGACATGTCCCAACAGGAAAAAATGCCTTTTCGGAATATTTAGGCCAGCGCGCGATGCTTGTCCAGATCGGGCTATCCGGCGGCAAAGGGCGCCCGGCCAGTGGTCAGCGCATGTTCCAGAAAGGCGATGCGGTCCTGCCCCCAGAACGGTTCGCCGTTCAGCACATAGGCGGGTACGCCGAGCGCATCGGCCTTGACCGCGTCCTCGGTGTTGCGTGCCCTGGCTGCGCGGACCTGATCGCTTTCCGCCTCGGCGAGAACGGCGTCGGCATCATGGCCCTCCGCCTTGAGAAACGACGCGATGGTGCCGGCATCGGCGATGTTCTGGTCGTTGGCCCATACGCCCGAAAAGACCCGCGCCATGAAACCGGTTGGATCGGCGCCGCGCTCGACCAGGGCGATCGTGGTGTGATCGGCCAGCATGGGGTCGACGGGGAAGAATTTTGGATGAATATTGATCGGCAAGCCGCGCATGTCGGCAACACGCTGCAGTTCGATCAGCCGGTAGCGCTGGCGCGAAGGAGCGCGCTTGGCAAGCGGGACGGCGCCCGAATGCTCCCACACACCAGCCAGATTGACCGGCTTGCAATTGACCTTCGCTCCATGCGCGGCCGCTACGTCCATCAATGCCTTGTGGCCGAGATAGACGAAGGGCGATGCGGAGGTGAAATAGTAGTCGATGACGGGATGGGCCATGTGTTCGCTTCTCCTGGATTGCGGCGCACATTATTGCCCGCCACGGCAGAGGCAAGGCGTCAGGAGATCACTTTCGCGATAGCGCGCAGGCCTGCGTGCGATGCCATGAAGGACGCTTCGGCCTCACTGGGCTCGCGCGGCTTTGCCTTGCTGCCCAGTTCTGCCACCACCTCGTCGATCGGCACGTAACTCCGTCCCTTCAGATCGTAGACCCCGGCAGTCGTCATGATCAGCGCAGCGGTGCGGCCATCATCAAGGACGAAACGGTGACGACCGATGACCTGTGTTCCTTCCCAGGTCTCCACGGTCGAAACGACATCGAACCTCTTCCACAGCCTGATCTCGCGCACATAGACCGACTGCAAGCCACCCATCATCGGCGCCCATCCCTTGCGGCGCGCCAGATCGATCAGTCCGGCGCGCATGAAGGTATCGATGCGCCCGACATCGGCCAGCATCATGTAGCGCGCATTGTTCAGATGCATGTTGGAATCGATGTCGGTCGGCAGGCAGCGGAAGGTCAGCCTGCTTTCGTCGCCCATATGGTAAGGACCGCGGCGCTTCGCCGTCAGCGCCATTCGCGCAAGTCGTGCCCAGACATACATTTCAGCGTCGCATTCCGTTCAAACATTGAAGATACCCCTCTGGCCTGCCGGCCAGAGGGGTGAGACAGATCGCAGGCATCGCTGCAAGCCGGCTATGCGGCTTGCTTCGCCTTGTCGGCATAGGGATCGAAGCGCTCATAGAAGGTCTCGCCCTTGGCAGCCATGTCGGCGAGCAGCTTCGGCGCCTTGAACTGCGCGCCGTACTTCTTCTGCAGGTGCTTGGCCAGCTTGACGAAACGATCCACGCCCATCCCGTCGATATAGGACAGCGCACCGCCGGTATAAGGCGCAAAGCCGAAGGCCAGGATCGAGCCGACATCGGCCTCGCGCGGATCAGTGACGATCTTCTCCTCCATCACGCGGGCGGCTTCGAGCGCGATCGTGACAAGGAAGCGCTCCTTGAGTTCCTCCACATCCACGTCCTCGGGCTTCTGCTGCGGGTAGAGATCCTTGAGACCCGGCCAGAGATGCTTCTTGGCGGGCTTCGCCGGATAGTCGTAGAAGCCCTTGCCATTCTTGCGGCCATGCCGGCCATGCTTGTCGACCATGGTGTTGATCAACTCGAACTGATCCTTGTCGACGGCCTTCTCGCCAAGGTCGCGGATCGTCTGCTTCATGATCTTCTGGGCCAGGTCAATTGCCGTTTCGTCGGTGAGCGCCAGCGGTCCGACGGGCATGCCCGCCATCTTGGCCGCATTCTCGATCATCGGCGCCGGCACACCCTCGATCAGCATCTGATAGGCCTCGGACATGTAGCGCAGCACGCAGCGATTGACATAGAAGCCGCGCGTGTCGTTGACCACGATCGGCGTCTTCTTGATGGCGCGCACATAGTCGATCGCGACCGCCAGCGCTTCGTCGCCGGTCTTCTTGCCGAGAATGATCTCGACCAGCATCATGCGGTCGACGGGCGAGAAGAAGTGGATGCCGATGAAGTTCTTCGGGCGCTTCGAATTCTGCGCCAGGCCCGTGATCGGGATCGTGGACGTGTTGGACGCGAAGATGGCCGACGATTTCAGGACCGCTTCGGACTTTTCCGTCACGCCCTTCTTGATCTCCGAATCCTCGAACACCGCCTCAATCACCAGATCGCAGCCGTCGAGCTGTGCGTAATCATCGCTCGGCGTGATCAGCGAGAGGAGCTTCTCCTTGTCCTCCGCCGTTGCGCGGCCCTTCTTGATCAGTCCGTCCATCAGGCCGGCGGAATGGTCCCTGCCCTTTTCGGCCGACGGCACGTCGCGGTCGATCAGCACCACGGGTATGCCGGCCTTCGCCGTGACATAGGCGATGCCCGCGCCCATGAAGCCGGCACCCAGCACGCCGATCTTCTTGAACTTTGTCGGCGGCACGTCCTCGGGACGGCGCGCGCCCTTGTTGAGTTCCTGGAGCGAGACGAAGAGCGAGCGGATCATCATCGCGGCTTCGGTCGTCTGCAGGATCTCGGTGAAATAGCGCTGTTCGATCCTCAGTGCCGTGTCGAAGGGCACCAGCAGGCCTTCATAGACGCATTTGAGGATCGCGGCGGCAGCCGGGTAGTTGCCGTAGGTCTCGCGGCGCAGGATGGCGATTGCCGGCGGCCACAGATTGGCGCCGGCTGCCGAATAGACGGGACCGCCGGGCAGCTTGAAGCCCTTCTCGTCCCATGGCTGGACCGGCTTCAGCCCATCCTTGATCAGCTTCTTCGCGGTTTCGACCAGCGCCTTCGGCTCGGCGATCTCGTGGATCAGCCCCATCGCCTTGGCCTTCTTCGGCGACAGGTTCTGGCCGGTCGTCAGCATCTGCAGGGCTTCCTGCGTGTTGGCCAGACGCGGAACACGCTGTGTCCCGCCGGCACCGGGGAAGATGCCGACCTTGACCTCGGGCAAGGCCATTTTCACCTTGTCGGAGTCGGCGGCGACACGGCCATGGCAGGCCAGCGAGAGTTCGAACGCACCGCCCATGCAGACGCCGTTGATCGCCGACACCCACGGCTTGCCGCAGGTCTCGATCTTGCGCCACAGCCAGCTCATGCGCCCGGCCCCGTCGAAGAGCATCCTGACGGCGGCGTCCTTGTCCCTGGCCTTCTCCTCCTCGAACCGGACGAGCATCTTCTTGAGCATGGTGAGGTCCGCACCACCCGAAAAGCTCTCCTTGCCGGAGGTGATGACGACGCCCTTGACCGCCTCGTCGGCGCTCGTTGCATCGACGATCTTCTCCAGTTCGTCCATCGCATCTTCGGTAAAGACGTTCATGGAGCGGTCGGGCATGTCCCATTTGACGAGAGCGATGCCGTCAGCGTCGGTTTCGACCGTGAAGTTCGTATAGGTCATCTGATTGCTCCTCATGCCGCGGCGCTGTGGCGAAGCGCCGCCAGCACCGTATCGGTCGTTTCAATCGTTGCGAATTCGCCGTCGAGATTGGACAGGGTCATCGCGTGAATTGCCTCGGCGCTTTCGACCCCGCCGGCATAGCCGACACGGTCGAAAGTGTAACAGGCGTCGCTGACCAGTCGGACGTCGAAGCCGAGATTGCCCGCCATGCGACTCGTCGTCTCGACACAGTGATTGGTGGTGATGCCCGCAATGACGAGCGTGCGATGTCCGCCGTCGCGCAATCGCTGTTCCAGATCTGTGCCGATAAAGGCCGAATTGACCTGCTTCACCAGAACTGGCTCACCCGGTCGCTCACTGGCTTCCCCGATTGCCTCGTAGCCGCAGCGATCCGGACGCAACAGGGAGGTAGCCTCCGTGGAGGCATGACGGATATGGAAAACGGCAAGCCTCCGGTCCCTGAAGGCGCCCAGCAGACGCGCCATATTGGACACCGCATCCGGATTGTTGCGTCGATGGCCTGCCGCTTCCATTTCGACGAATGCTTTCTGCACGTCGACGAGAATCAGCGCCACCTCTTTTCCAAGGGCCATCATGGTCCGGATCAAACCCTTTCGATGATCGTTGCGGTGCCCATGCCGGCGCCGATGCACAACGTGACGAGCGCGGTGTTGAGATCGCGCCGCTCCAGTTCATCGAGCACCGTACCGAAGATCATCGCGCCGGTGGCGCCGAGCGGATGACCCATGGCGATCGCGCCGCCGTTGACGTTGATCTTGTCGTGGTCAATGTCGAAGGCCTGCATGTAGCGCAGCACGACGGAGGCGAATGCCTCGTTGAGCTCGAAGAGGTCGATGTCGGAAAGCTTCATCTTCGCCTTCTTGAGAAGCTTCTCGGTGACGTCGACCGGCCCGGTCAGCATGATTGCCGGTTCCGATCCGATATTGGTGAAGGCCCTGATGCGCGCGCGCGGCTTGAGCCCCATCGTCTTGCCGGCTTTCTTGGAGCCGAGCAGCACGGCGGCCGCACCGTCGACGATGCCGGACGAGTTGCCGGCATGATGGACGTGGTTGACGCCTTCGATTTCCGGATAGCGCTGAACGGCGACCGCGTCGAAACCGCCCATCTCGCCAGGTATGACGAAGGAGGGGTTGAGCGAGGCCAGGGACTGCATGTCGGTGCCCGGACGCATATGTTCGTCATGGTCGAGAATGGTCAGGCCGTTCTGGTCCTTGATCGGGATGACGGACTCCTTGAACCGCCCTTTCTCCCAGGCCTTGGCCGCGCGCTTCTGGCTCTCGACCGCGTAGGCATCGACGTCGTCGCGGGAAAAGCCGTACTTCGTCGCGATCAGATCCGCCGAAACGCCCTGCGGCATGAAATAGGCCGGCAGACCGACCGAAGGATCCATGAACCAGGCACCGCCCGACATGCCCATGCCGACACGCGACATGGACTCCACGCCGCCGGCAATGACGATCTCGTCGGAGCCGCCGGCGATCTTGGCCGCGCCGAGATTGATGGCGTCGAGACCAGAGGCGCAGAAGCGCGAAATCTGAATGCCCGGCGCCTCGGTGGCGTAGCCCGCCTCGAAGGCGGCGGCACGCGGTATGACGGAGCCCGCCTCGCCGACCGGATCGACGCAGCCGAAGATGATGTCGTCGACAGTCGACGTGTCGAGCCCGTTGCGGTCGCGCACCGCCTCCAGGGTCCTGGCGGCGAGGCGCACGGCCGGCACCTCGTGCAGCGAGCCATCCTTCTTTCCGCGGCCGCGCGGCGTGCGCACGGCATCATAGACATATGCATCAGCCATTGGATGTCTCCTTGTTGACGCGGCGCACGGAAGCGGCCGCAGGCGTCGGGTTCCTGACTATTGTCCGGACGGCATCAGCGCCTCAGGCGCCGCCCAGCCGGGCAGATTGCGAATACGCTCCAGCCATGCCGCGATGGCCGGAAATTCGGTCCAGTCGGCACCGATCTGATCGGGCCAGAAGAGATAGCCGCACAGCGACAGGTCGGCGATGGTCGGCCGGTCGGCAGCCACCCAGTCCCTGTTCTGGAGATGGGTATCGAGGACCTTCCAGGCTTCCCTGGCGCGCGCATAGATGAACTCGGCCGTCGGGTCGCCCGCCTTGCCCCGGAAATGACGCATGAAGCGTTCGGTCGCCGTGTAGCTCGTCAGCTTGTGATTGTCGTAGAGGACCCAGCGCAGGATCTCGTATTCCTCCGCCTCGGTCTCATGGCCGAACTGGCCAAGGTGACGCGACAGATAGGTCAGGATGGCGCCCGACTGACTGAGCGTGAAATCTCCGTCGGCACGGTGATGGACGAGGATCGGCGCCTCGCCCATGACGTTGACGGCACGATAGTCCTCGCTGCGCGTCTCGCCCTTGAAGAATTCCACGCCACGCGGCTGCCAGTCGGCACCGCACAGTTCGAGCATCAGAGCGACCTTGTAGGCATTGCCGCTCTCGGCGAAGCAATAGAGGGTGAACTCGGCCATCGTCTAAAGGCTCCTCGCGATCAGCAGCTTCATGATCTCGTTCGTGCCCCCATAGATGCGTTGCACGCGGGCGTCTCGATACATGCGGGCAATCGGATATTCGTTCATGTAGCCGTAGCCGCCGTGCAGTTGCAGGCATTCGTCGACGATCTTGCCCTGAAGATCGCTCAGCCAGTATTTGGCCATCGAAGCCGTCACCGGATCAAGCCCGCCGTCGATGTGGCGGGCCACGCAATCATTGTAGAACACCCGGCCAACGGTTGCTTCCGTCTTCAGTTCCGCCAGCTTGAACTGCGTGTTCTGGAAATCGATGACCGCCTTGCCGAAGGCCTTTCGTTCCTTGACATAGTCGATGGTGAGCGCCAACGCCCGCTCGACCATGGCAATCGCGGTGGCGCCGATCTGCAGGCGCTCCTGGGGCAGTTGCTGCATGAGCTGCACGAAACCCTGCCCTGCCTCGCTGCCGAGCAGGTTGGCCGTCGGAACGCGCACATCATTGAAGAACAGTTCGGACGTGTCGTTCGACTTCAGGCCGATCTTGTCGAGATTGCGCCCGCGCTCGAAGCCTTCGACCTCGTCAGTCTCGACCACGATGAGCGAGGTGCCCTTGGCGCCCTTTTCGGGATCGGTCTTTGTGACGACGACGATCAGGTTGGCAAGCTGCCCGTTGGTGATGAAGGTCTTGGAGCCGTTGATGCGGTAGTGGTTGCCGTCCTTCTCGGCGCGCGTCTTGACCCCCTGCAGATCCGAGCCGGCACCCGGTTCGGTCATGGCGATGGCGCCGATCAGTTCGCCGGTCGCCATTTTCGGCAGCCATTTGCGCTTCTGCTCCTCGGACCCATAATGAAGAATGTAGGGCGCGACGATGGAGTTGTGCAGGGCAATGCCGAAGCCGTCGACTCCGACATGACTGACGGCCTCGATGATCGCACTTTCATGGGCGAAGGTGCCGCCCGAACCGCCATATTCTTCCGGGATGGAGGCACACAGCAGACCGTTCTCGCCCGCCTTGAGCCAGCTCTCCCTGTCGAAGATCTCGGCCTTCTCGAATTCCTCGTATCGCGGCGCGATCTCGGCCTCGAGAAAGCGCGTCGCCATATCGTAAAGCATCGCGACGTCTTCGCCCGCCCAGGCGGGTCTCGGCAAGCCGAGTACGGAAGCGGCACTACCTGCCATGAACTACTCCTCTTTCACTAGCGGTATCGATATAGTTCAAACATGAACAGAAACGACACGCAAGAAAGATCAGCACCGCCGGTCAGAATGCCTCCGCATCAAGCGCCATCATCGTGTCGGCCCCAGACGAAATGCGCGCCAGATGCGCCCCCGTCTCCGGCATGACACGCTCCATGAAGTAGCGCGCCGTGACAAGCTTGTTTTCGCAAAAGGCCGCATCGTCGCCGGCACCGGAGGCAAGCTTCGCCTGCGCAGTCTTCGCCATCAGGCCCCACATGTGTCCCAGAGCCACCAGACCGAACAGGTGCATGTAGTCGGTCGAGGCCGCACCTGCATTGTCGGGCTTCTGCATGGCGTTCTGCATCAGCCACATGGTTGCCGCCTGCAGGTCGTTCAGCCCCTTCTTCAGCGCCTTGGTGAACGGCGCCATTTTCTCGTCTGCGCGGTTCTCCTCGCAGAAATCGCCAACCTCCTTGAAAAAGGCCTGCACGGCGCGCCCGCCGTTCATCGCCAGCTTGCGGCCGACGAGATCGAGCGCCTGGATGCCGTTGGCGCCCTCATAGATCATGGTGATGCGGGCATCGCGCACGAATTGGCTCATGCCGTGCTCTTCGATGTAGCCATGACCGCCGAAGACCTGCTGCGCCATGACCGCGTGCTCGAAACCCTTGTCGGTGAGCACGCCCTTGATGACCGGGGTCATCAGGCCCAGATGATCCTCCGCCGCCTGGCGCTCCTTGTCGTCGCCGGAACGATGCGCCACATCGGACTTCAGCGCCGTCCAGAGAATGAGCGCCCGGCCAGCCTCGTTGAACGCCCTCATGGTCATCAGGCTGCGGCGGATATCGGGATGGACAATGATCGGATCGGCCTTCTTGTCGGCAGCCTTCGGACCGGACAAGGCGCGGCCCTGCAGACGCTCCTTCGCGTAGGCCACGGCGTTCTGATAGGCGGTCTCGGCGACCGAAAGGCCCTGCAGACCGACACCGAGGCGCGCCTCGTTCATCATCACGAACATCGCCTTGAGGCCACCGTTCTCCTGGCCGATCAGGAAGCCCCTCGCCTCATCGTAGTTCATCACGCAGGTCGAGTTGCCGTGGATACCCATCTTCTCCTCGATCGAGCCGCAGGAGACACCGTTCGGTGCGCCGACATTGCCTTCGGCGTCGACTTCATACTTGGGAACGATAAACAGGGAGATGCCCTTGACGCCCTCGGGTGCGCCTTCGATGCGGGCCAGCACGAGATGGATGATGTTTTCCGACATGTCGTGCTCGCCGGCCGAGATGAAGATCTTCTGCCCGGAAATCTTGTAGGAGCCGTCGCCGATGGGGACCGCCTTGGTGCGCAGGAGCCCCAGGTCGGTGCCGCAATGCGGCTCGGTCAGGTTCATCGTACCCGTCCACACGCCCTCGACCATCTTCGGCACGAAGGCGTGCTTCTGCTCGTCCGAGCCATGCGCCAGGATAGCGGCGATCGCTCCCTGGGTCAGACCGGGATACATCATCAAGGCCATGTTGGCGGACGACAGGTACTCCCCGATCGCGGAATGCACCGTGTAGGGCAGACCCTGGCCGCCATATTCGACCGGCGTGGACAGGCCCATCCAGCCGCCCTCGCGATACTGGTCGTACGCCTCCTTGAAGCCTTTCGGCGTCGTCACGGAACCGTCGTCATTGCGGACGCAGCCTTCCTGGTCTCCGCAATGATTGAGGGGATGCATGACATTTTCGGCAAGCTTCGCACCCTCCTCCAGGATAGCCTCCAGCACGTCTGGCGAGGCGTCCGCGAAACCGGCGAGATTGGAATAGCGCTCATAGCCGAGCACATCGTTGAGAACGAAAAGCGTATCGCGAACAGGCGCCTTGTAGATCGGCATCACACATCCTCCTGCAATGGCCTCGCAGCACACAGGAATAGCCCTGCGCAAGGAGGCTGTCACCGGAACCGCCACTAGCAAACTTTGACGTTTGCGTAAACGTCAATTTGCGGCGGAAAGGGGAATATCGCGGAGCATCCCATTAAGAATGCGCAGCATGATGCAATGCGCGTCCGATTGAGACGCACATCGAACAGGCTCGGAGATTTCCCTACGAGGGCTGGGGGACGCGATGCGTCGTCGAATCAGGAGACGGCGGTGAGTTGTCGACGCTTCTCCAACCGGTCGCTCAGCGTGCCGATTGCTGCCTTAAGCTGGCTGATCGCCGATTCGACTTCTTCGCGCTGCTTGTGAAGGCGTGCGAGCTGGCGCTGCGACTTCTCGAGCACGACGCGCATCTGACGGACATTGCCGCTGTCGGGATCGTAGAGGTCGAGCATCTGCTTCACTTCACGCAGCGAGAAGCCGACGTTGCGGCCGAGCAGAATAAGTTCCAGGCGCGCCCTGTCGCGACGCGAATACAGGCGGACATTGCCGACACGCTTCGGGTTGATCAGTCCCTTTTCCTCGTAGAAGCGAAGCGTTCTGAGCGACACGCCATATTCCCTGGCCAGATCGCCAATTCGATCGATGTTCGCGGTGGTGTCTGCGTGAGCGCCGGACCCTTCGGCCGCAAGTTCCACGGCCCCTATGGATTTCGTCATTTCGGTTTGAACCCCACATACGCACTTGCCCTGCGGGTCAGGCGGAATGCCGACCACACGAGACATTTCGTTTCGCTGATAAGCGGTTTTCGTCTATCGGCCATTGGCCGCGTCAATTGACGTCTTGCCCGGAAATAGGGGGGCGGAGCGTGATTTTCAATTCACGATTGCCTGCAAACCGGCCCTGCAGTGGCGCTATGTCGCAGATCGGCGCAAGCCACCGGCCCGGATTTTCAACCGCCACGGTTAACCCCGTGTTTACCACAAACAGGGAAATGTGAGGCATCGAATTCCGTGACGGTTCTTGTCTTGCGTTGCTCACGGTCCGCCAACCGGGGGAAAGGCGCTTTCATGATCACACGCATGAACGTTTCGTTGCGATCCGGCGGCGATCCGGCACCGCACGGCAATTCAGGGGGCGAAAGCCCGACAATGCATTTCAGGCGGGCAATCCGATGAACAGCTCACGATCCTTTCTCGACAGTCTGAACGATGGTCGCCAGCGGCGGCCGGCGTCCTCACTTGAGGATCTCCGGCGCACGATCGCCGCACTCGAAGAGCGGCTGCGCATGAATGACGACGGCATCGCCCCAGCGGCCACCGTCTCCGAAGAGACCTTGTCGCGTCGCTCAAGACGCCTCATCGGAGACGAGCGACCTGTGACGGAATGGCGCCAGGAGAGCACGGAGGCGCCCGCTGCCGCAATCGCACATCTGGACGGAATACGATCGGAACTGCGGGAACAACTCGCCTCCGGCCTGAGAGACGAGTTCGACGGACTGCGTTCGGAAATCGCCCGGAGCCTCGCCGAAATGCGGCCGGCTTCGCCGCATTCCGACACGCTCAACGCCGAATTGGAGCAACTGTCCCAGTCCATCCACTCGCTGGCCGCAAGGGGCGACGCGCAGAGCGTGGACGAGCTGCGTCAGGATCTCGACGCCCTTCGCGGCGCCTTGAACCAGTTGGCGCGCCAGGAAACGCTTCGCTCGCTGGAGGATCGCTGGGACGCCTTCGACCGCCGGTTCGCCGAAATGGAGCGGCGCATCCCGAATGATCGCGCATTCGAATCCATAGGCGACCACCTTTCCCGCATCAGCGATGCGATCGGCGACCTGCCGCATTCGCAGACCATGCATTCGCTGGAAGAGAACGTGCGTTCGCTGGCCACCGCGATCGACCATTTCTCGCGCTACATCGATCACGCCCCGGCGCATCAGTCTGAACTCATCGAGGAACGCCTCGACGAGATTTCTCGCGCCCTCGCGGCTGCCACCGCGGTCTATTCGCATCCTCCTTCAAACGATCAGCTGGAGCGTATCGAAGCGCGCATCGCCTCGCTCGCACAGCAGATCGAGGAGGTCGTTCAGGATCGGATGGGCGATGAACTGGCGGAGAAGATCGCGCTCCTTTCGAAGAGCGTCGACGAGATCTCCAGCCTTTCCGAGTGGTCGCGGGACATGATGGTTCAACTGGCCGATCAGCTCGCAACCATTCGCGAACGGCTCGACACGATCGACAGCGAGGCGATGGTCGAGAGGATCGAGCACCGCTTCGCAGAGGCCGTCGCCTATCTCGAAGAACGCCAGGCGGAAGCCTCTGCCAGAGGCGACAGCCATTTCGAGGCGCTGGATGCGCGGCTGGAGGATATCTCCCGGAAGATGGACAACCAGCCCATCGGCGGCGCGACCGGCGAACCGGCCATTCTGGAGCAGATGGACCGCCGATTTGCGGAGCTTTCGGACCATATCGCTCGCAACGGCGGCGAAGTCGTCGCCAGCCGGATGATGGAAGCACTGGACCGGCGGCTCGACGCGATCGCCAGCCGCCTGGACGATGCCGGCAATCGGCCCGCACTCGACACCGATCTGGTGCGCAACCTCGAAACGCAGCTTGCAGATCTGACCGCGCACCTGTCGCGCACCTCGCCCGGACATGTGGACCTCGACGAGATCAAGCCGCAACTGGCCGGGATCGAGCGATCTCTGGTCGACCAGCGCGATACGCTGATTGAAGCGGCCCGTCAGGCGGCGCTCGAAGCGGTACGCTCCTTCAACGGGACGAAGAATGACGCGGACCATGCCTCGGCCTTGGCGGAAGAATTGCGTGCGCTCGAAGCACTGGCGCGCAGATCGGACGACCGCAACACGCGCACCTTCGAAGCGATCCATGATACGCTGTTGAAGGTCGTCGATCGCCTCGCGGCGCTCGAACAGCCCGCCCCGGGCGCGTCAGATGACTTTGCCCCCGAGCCGCGTAATCACATCGAGAACGCTCCGTCGATAGAGCCTGTCGAAGAGGAACCGGATATCGAAGCCCTTGAGACGGCGACGATGCCGCTGGTGCCGCTTCAAAGGCCGCGTACGCCTCAGGAGGCCGCAGCAGCGGCAGCCAGTGCCGCAGTCGAGGAAGAAGCGCCGCAACCTAACGAGCGCGGCCAGTCGCTGCTTGGCGGTCTGGCGCGCATGCTGCCGGGCCGCAAGAAGGGCCAGGCTAGCGAGATACCGTCCGACCAGGCGCTTGATCCGGTCTTCGCTGAGGTCGAAGACAGCGCAGATGAAATGCGGAGCGAGACAACGGATTCGACCGGCGTCGACCCGGAGGCGTCCATTGCCGATACGCCGCTCGAACCAGGTTCCGGCGCACCCGACATCAACGCCATCATGCGGCGCGTGCGCAACGAGCGGGCGAAGTCCGACGCCAGTCACGACCCGGTGGCTGCGCGTGCCGACTTCATCGCCGCGGCACGCCGCGCCGCCCAGGCCGCCGCTGCGGAAGCCGAAACGCTGAAAAAGGACACGTCGAAGGGCAATGCGACGCGCAAGTTCGCTCCTGTCGAGCTTCTGCGCGCCAGGCGCAAGCCCGTCCTCATGGCAGCGACGGCGATCATCCTCGCGCTTGCCGGCCTTCAGATCGGAAAGGTCTTCATGAAGAGCGGCGAACGTCAGGCACTGCTGCCGCAGGAAGCGGCGGCGCCGACGGTCGCGGAAGCACCGGCAAGTCCTGAGATCGTTGCGGCGGAGCCGGAAGCAGAACCCGCCGATGCGGTCGTCGCGGACGATCTGGCGGCAACGCCGTCCTCCGATACGATCGCAGAAGACCAGGACGCGACGATCGAAACCGCCGCGGTCCCTGCCCCCGTCGTCCAGGAGCCTGCCGAACCCGCCGCCAAAGCCTCGGCTGACGCACAAACGCCGGCGGCGGGACAATCCGACGAGACGGCCGCCCTGCGCGCCTTCGAACCGGCGCCCACGGAAGCCGGACCGGCCGCACTGCGCGAGGCCGCGAACGCGGGTGACGCCAAGGCAATGTTCGAGATCGGCCGGCGCTATGATGACGGACGCGGTGTCGCGGCAGACGCCGCGCAGGCGGCCGTCTGGTACGAACGTGCTGCCGAGGGCGGGCTTGCACCGGCGCAATATCGCATCGGCAACGCCTATGAAAAGGGATTGGGCGTCGAGCGTGACGTGGAGAAGGCCAAGCAGTGGTACCGAAGCGCGGCCGACCAGGGCAACGCCAGCGCCATGCACAATCTCGCTGTCCTCCATGCGATGGGCGCCGATGGCTCGACGGACAACGAGGCCGCCGCGCGCTGGTTTCTCAAGGCCGCCGAACTCGGCGTGAAGGACAGCCAGTTCAATATGGGCATTCTCTCGGCAAAGGGCGTCGGCGTCCCGCAGAGCCTCGAGGAATCCTACAAATGGTTCGCGCTCGTCGCGATGACCGGCGACAAGGATGCCGAATCGAAGCGTGACGACGTCGCCAAGGCACTGCGTCCGGAGCAACTCGAAAGAGCCCGCGCCGCGGCCGAACTCTGGCAGGCCAAGCCGCTCGACAAGAATGCCAACAGCGTCGATGTGCCCGAGGCCTGGCGCACCGACGCGGCGCCGACCGCCAGCATCGATCTGTCCCGCATCGTTTCCAACGTACAGTCCATCCTGAACAAGAACGGATATGACGCCGGTCCGGCCGATGGCATCATCGGGCAGAAGACACGCGATGCCGTCATGGCATTCCAGAAGGAACACGGGATGAACCCGACCGGGAAGGTCGACCCGGACTTTGTAAAGGCCCTGTTGAAGGCGCAATAGGACAGACTTCCCTGGCATCGGGTCGGCAGATGACGCAATTCACCGACCCGGTATCGCCGTCCGGTTTGGAAAAATGTCGTTTTGCTCCGACAAATTGTCGACGCAAGACCCCCTTAAGCATCGGGATGATATATAGATTTCCGGACCGGCCGTGCCGGTGAGAAGCGTAACTTTTGCAGAGTGGCCAGGGTGGGCATTTATCTTCCCATCGCCGAAATGTCCGTCAATATGCTCGTACTGCTGGCCATGGGTGCCGCGGTGGGCTTTCTGTCGGGTCTGTTCGGCGTCGGCGGCGGATTTCTGATCACCCCGCTTCTCATCTTCTACAACATCCCTCCCGCCATCGCGGTCGCAACGGGCGCCAACCAGGTCATTGCATCGTCCTTTTCCGGCGCACTGGCGCATTTCAAGCGCGGGACGCTCGATTTCAAGCTCGGATCGGTTCTTCTGGCAGGCGGCGTGGTGGGGTCCACGATCGGCGTCTACGTGTTCGCGCTCCTGCGCAGCATCGGCCAGCTCGACCTGTTCGTGTCGCTGCTCTACGTCGTCCTTCTGGGCGTCGTCGGCGGTCTGATGCTGGTTGAAAGCGTCAATGCGATGCATCAGGCGCGCAAGGGCGTGACAGTGAATCTGAAACGCCCCGGCCAGCACAACTGGATCCACAAGCTGCCTCTCAAGATGCGCTTTCGCGCTTCCAAGCTTTTCGTCAGCGTCATCCCCGTCCTTGCGCTGGGCGCGGCCATCGGATTTCTCGCTTCCATCATGGGCGTGGGCGGCGGCTTCATCATGGTGCCGGCCATGATCTACCTGCTCAAGGTCCCGACTAACGTCGTCATCGGAACGTCTCTGTTCCAGATCATGTTCGTCTCGGCCTATACGACCGTCATTCACGCCACGACGAACCAGACGGTCGACATCGTTCTGGCCCTGGTGCTCATGGTCGGCGGCG
The DNA here is from genome assembly GCA_963966365.1 of Mesorhizobium sp. GTDB lineage: Bacteria > Pseudomonadota > Alphaproteobacteria > Rhizobiales > Rhizobiaceae > Mangrovimarina > Mangrovimarina plasticivorans. The sequence goes on from CAWZZC010000008.1 coordinate 48,736, forward strand.
TGGCCGGCGCCCAATATGGCGCCAAGGCAGGACAGAAGCTGCGCGGCGAACAGCTGCGGGCGCTGCTCGCCGCCCTCGTTCTCGCCGTCGCGCTGCGCCTTGCGTTCGATTTGTTCGTCAAGCCCGCCAACCTCTACTCGCTTTCGCCCCTGGAGGTGCTGTGAAGGCATGAGACGAGCGGCCTTCATAAGTCTTGTTGCGTCGGCGGCCTTCTTGCTCGCCTGCGTGGGGGCCCGCGCGCAAGGTCCCACTCCGCCGGTCAATGCCGAAAGCATTCAGATCGGCCTGTCGACCGACCGCATTTCGATAACATCGGACTTTTCCGGTGCCGACCTGACGATCTTCGGCGCCCTTGACAACGCCAATCCGCTTGTCAGCCGACAGGGCCGCTACGACGTCATCGTGGTTCTGGAAGGACCGGCGCGGCCGATCGTCGTGCGGCGCAAGGACCGCATTCTCGGCGTCTGGATCAACACCCACTCCGAGACCTTCATCAATGTACCCGTGTCCTATTCGGTCGCCACGACGAGGGCGCTGCAGGATATCACCGATACAACGAACTACCGCCAGCTCGCACTGGGCGTCGACAACATCTATCTGGAGCCGCTGGAACGCGCGGAAGGCCAGACGACCATCAAGGAGTTCGAGGCGGCCCTTCGCCAGTTGAAGAAGGCCAGCGGCCTCTATGTCGAGCGCATCGGCGGCGTCCAGTTCCTGACCCAAAGCCTGTTTCGCGCCACGCTGACACTGGCGCCCAACATTCCCGTCGGCACCCACAAGGCGCGCGCCTTTCTGTTCAAGAACGGCGTCTTCATCAAGGAAACCTCGGCTCAGCTGGCAATTCTGAAGGCCGGTTTCGAGCAGTCGATTTTCCTGGCCGCCCACAACAATTCACTGCTCTACGGCCTGTTCGCCGTGGCTCTGGCGATGGTCACCGGCTGGCTGGGGCGCGTCATTTTCAAGCGCGACTGACCGCTCGTCCGCGTCTCAACCGGAACGAAGCTGCGTTCCGGCAACGGCGTAGACACGATCGCGTCCGAGCAGATATGCGACCATGCGATCGCGGGCAAACAGCCCGGCGAACGCCTCGTCCATCACGTTAAGCGTACCGGTGAACGCGCCGAAGGCAGGCATGACGAGTCGCTGCCCATCTGCGACGAAGCAGGCTCTTCGAACCGATCGTCCGCGCCGCACGACCCGCGCGCCGGGATGGAGATGGCCGGCAATCTCGCCTTCGCAGCCCGTCCGACTCGGCTCGTGGCGAAAGGTGAGAGCGCCGACGGCCAGTGCGTCGACCGTGCGCCCGGGCAAATCATCAGGTGGCAGCGGATCGTGATTTCCCGCAATCCAGAACCATCGCCGTCCTTCCATCATGGCCTTCAGCTTGTCACGAAAGGCCTGCGGCAGGCGGGCCGAGCCTTCGACGTCGTGGAAGCTGTCGCCGAGGCTGATGACGGTCTCGGGTCTGTATCGCAGGAGCGCCTCGTTGAGCCGGGCAAGCGTGGCTGCGGTATCATAGGGCGGGATGAGTGTACCGCGGCGCGCCAGCGACGATCCCTTTTCGAGATGCAGATCGGAAACGGCCATGACCCGCGCAGCGGGCACATAGAGCACACCAGCGGGATCGCAAAGCACCTGTTCGCCTGCGACGGTGATCAGCGCCGCATGTGCCTCGATCCTGGCCGCCTGGTTCATGCCTCGCCCATCGCTTCGTGAATGAGATCGTCGGCTGCTTCGCGCAGCAGCAGATCATTAGCCTCGCCATCCACCCGCTCGCGTCCGATCTCCAGCATCACCGGAACGGCCAGCGGCGAAATGCGATCCAAGCGTTTATGCACGATTCGGCCGCTGATGCGCGACAGCATCTCAGACAGTCTCCTGACATCGAGCAATCCGGCAGCGGCATCGGCACGCGTCGCGCGCATGAGGATGTGATCGGGCTCATGGCTGCGCAAGACGTCATAAATGAGATCGGCCGAAACGGTGACCTGCCGACCGCTCTTTTCCTGTCCGGGATGGCGCTTTTCGATGAGCCCCGAAATCAGGGCGCAGTCGCGGAAGGTTCGTTTCAGAAGCCAGCTTTCGTCGAGCCATGCTTCCAGATCGTCGCCGAGCATGTCCTCGTCGAAGAGCTTCGAAAGCGGCAGCGCGCCGGAGGCAAACATCGCGCCCATGTCCGTCAGGCCCCACACGGCAAGCGAATACTCCGTCGCAACGAAGCCGAGCGGATGGCCGCCTGCGCGGTCGAGACGACGCGTCAGGAGCATGCCGAGCGTCTGATGCGCCAGCCGCCCCTCGAAGGGATAGGCCACCATGTAGTGACGTCCGCCGCGCGGAAAGGTCTCCACCAGCAGTTCGCCGCGCCCCGGCAGCACGGATTTATCGCGCTGCAGGCGCAGCCAGTCGGCGACCTGGTCGGGCAGCACCTGCCAGCGTTCGGGATCGGCCAGCATCGCGCGGACCTCGCCGGCCAGATAGGTCGACAGCGGAAACTTGCCGCCCGCATAATAGGGCACTTTCGGATCGCTGCCGGCGGCGCTGGAGACCAGGCATTCGTTCTCACGGATCCCCTCGAAGCGCACCACCTTGCCGGACAACAGGAAGGTGTCGCCCGGCGACAGCGTCTCGAGGAAATATTCCTCCACCTTGCCGAGAACAGGGCCACCGCGCACATTGGCGCCCCGCCCGGCCCGTGTCATGCGCACGTTCAGCATCGGCGCCTCGATGATGGTGCCGACATTGAGGCGGTATTGCTGAGCGAAGCGGGGATGACTGATCCGCCACAGCCCTTCCTTTGTCTGCCTGATGCGGGCAAAACGCTCGTAGCTCTTCAGCGCGTAGCCGCCCGTGGCGACGAATGCGACGACCTTGTCGAAAGTCTCGCGGTCGAGCCGGGCATAGGGTTCGGCATTCCTGATCTCTTCGTAGAGATCGGAGGCTTCGAACGGCCCGGCGCAGGCGCACCCCAGAACATGCTGGGCAAGCACGTCGAGACCGCCCTCGCGCAGCGGCGGCGTGTCCTGAGCGCCCAGATAGTTGGCCTCCAGTGCCGCCTCGCATTCGAGCACTTCGAAACGGTTGGCCGGCACGAGAATGGCCCGCGACGGCTCGTCCATACGGTGATTGGAACGCCCGATGCGCTGGGCAAGCCTGCTCGCCCCCTTCGGCGCGCCGACATGCACGACGAGGTCCACATCCCCCCAGTCAATGCCGAGATCGAGCGTCGAGGTGGCAACGATGGCGCGCAAGGCGTTCTGCTCCATCGCCTTCTCGACGCGGCGGCGCTGGCCGACGTCCAGCGAGCCGTGATGCAACGCAATCGGCAGACTGTCCTCGTTGATGCGCCACAATTCCTGAAACAGCAGTTCGGCCTGGCTGCGCGTATTGACGAACAGCAGCGTCGTCTTGTGGCGCCGGATCGCCTCATAGACCTCCGGGATCGCATAGCGCGCCGAATGACCGGCCCAGGGCACCCGCTCCTCAGATGCGAGGATGGTTATCTCGGGCCTGGCGCCGCCCGCCACCTCGATCAGGTCCGACATCTCGCCCGGCGGGTTCTGCGGCACCAGCCATCGGCGCAGCTGATCCGGCTGGGCGACAGTGGCGGACAGCCCGATCGTCTGGAGATCGGGCACCAGTCGCCGCAGGCGCGCCAGGCCGAGTGACAGGAGATGGCCGCGCTTGGAAATGACCAACGAATGCAACTCGTCGAGCACCATGTAGCGCAACCCCCGAAAGAAGCGGTCGGCATCCTTCGACGCGATCAGGAGGGCAAGCTGCTCCGGCGTCGTCAGGAGGATGTCGGGAGGGCTGAGCTTCTGACGCTGGCGCTTGTGCGCCGGGGTGTCTCCGGTACGCGTCTCCATCGCGATCGGCAGCCCCATCTCGCCGACCGGCTTGGCCAGGTTGCGCTCGATATCCACGGCCAGCGCCTTGAGCGGCGAGATGTAGAGGGTATGAACGCCACGATACGCCTCGCCCGGCCGGCGTTTGGGCCGCGTTGCCAGATCGACCAGGCTTGGCAGGAAACCGGCAAGCGTCTTGCCGGCCCCCGTCGGCGCGATCAGCAACGCCGAGCGCCCGGCCTGTGCCCTGGCCAGCAACTCGATCTGGTGAGCACGCGGCGACCAGCCCCGTTCCGAGAACCATTTGAGAAACGGTTCCGGCAAACGAGCAGACGGGACTTCGGACTCGATGCTTGGTCGCTGGGTCAAGTCAACAGAACTAAACCAGAACGCCGGTGCAGCCAAGAGCACCCTGGCGAACGCCGTGGCTCAATTGACGACCTGCGTTTCCTGGCCGGCTGACGTCCCCGGGACGATCGTCTCTTCGGCGCGCAGCGCCTCGCGCTGGGCTACGACGATCAGCCCCTCGATCGGCTCGCCGCGGTCATGTCGAATAACATGCGTCTCGATCGACAGGACCGCGAATCCGGAGCGGGCCAGAAGTTCCCGAACATGGGCCTCGCAATGCGCATAACGCCGCGACGGCCTGAGAACCATCGGCTCGGGGCCTTCATGACGCTCCACGGAAAAGGCAAACAGGCCGTCCGGCCTGAGGGCGGAGGCGACCGCGGCGAAGATCCGTTCAAGCGCGCCGAGATAGAGCAGAACATCCGCCGCAACGACCAGATCCGCAACTGCATCGGGCAGGACGATCGTCTGCAGATCCTGCTGATACAGGCGGTCGTAACAGCCCTTGGCCTCGGCCTTCTTCAGCATCTGGCCCGAAATGTCGTACCCCTCGACGAAACTCGCCGCGCCGCGCAGTCTCTCGCCCATCAGGCCGGTCCCGCAGCCAAGGTCGATCAGATAGGCATGGCGGCTACGGCCGCTTGAGGCGAGCGCCTGCAGGATCAGTTCCGGCACCCGGTAGGCGAGCTTTTCGACCAGCGAGACGTCGAAGCGATCCGCATACTGATCGAACAGGGCTTCCACGAAGGCGCTCGGGGGAGCATCGATGCCGTGGGCGGCGCCGATCAGGGATAGCTTCAGGCTCGCGCCCAGACGGTCGAGCGGGTCGAGCCGCAACACCTCGGTCCAGGCTTCGGCTGCCCTCTGGAGATCGCCCGACGCTTCGCAGAACTCGCCGAGGCGAAACCAGCCGGCAATCCACTGCGGCGCGAGCGCCACGGCCTCGCGCATGAGATCGGCGGCGGCGGTCGGGTCACCGCCGTCGAACAGCATCTCGGCGTATTGGGCACGGCGATCGGCAATCAGGTCGCCGGAAGAAAGCGATATGGGTGTCATGGGAATGGACGCAGGACGCCCGCGAAGCCGGGCGCGCGCTTATCCATCAACTGGCGGCATTCGGCAAGAGGATTCGTGCGAACGACGGCATATCTCTTCCAAGCCGGCGCGGATTGCCTATCTTGCAGACATGCGTCCCGAACAGCTTCTCCATCCCCGGCCGGAAGGCCTGTACTGTCCGCCGGGCGACTTCTTCATCGATCCGGTCAGGCCGGTCGAGCGCGCGTTGATCACCCATGGTCATGCCGACCATGCGCGTGCCGGCCACGGCCGTGTGCTGGCGACACGCGAGACGCTTGCCGTCATGGGATTGAGGTATGGCAAGGAGTTCTCACGCGAAACCCAGGTCGCCGTGCCGGGCGAAACCCTACGCATCGGCGGGGTGTCGGTGACTTTCCATCCAGCCGGGCACGTGCTCGGATCGGCCCAGATCGCGGTCGAAAGGAACGGGATGCGCATCGTGGCGTCCGGCGACCACAAGCGCAGCGCCGATCCGACCTGTGCGCCGTTCGAGCCGGTGGCCTGTGACGTCTTCATTACCGAAGCGACGTTCGCGCTGCCCGTCTTCCGCCATCCCGACCCGGCACGAGAGATCGCGCGCCTCGTCAAGTCGCTGTATCAGTTTCCCGAACGCGCGCATCTCGTCGGCGCCTACTCGCTCGGCAAGGCGCAGCGCCTCATCGCCATGCTGCGGCAGGCCGGCTACGACAAGACGATCCATATCCATGGCGCGCTGGAGACGCTTTGCCGCTACTACGAGAGCGAGGGGATCGACCTCGGTCCGCTCGCGCCGGCGACCGTCGAGACGGCCGGTGCGAGCGATTTCGCCGGCGCGCTCATCGTTGCGCCGCCTTCGGCCTTCGCCGACCGCTGGGCACGCCGCTTTCCCGACCCGGTCGCCTGCTTCGCCTCCGGCTGGATGCGCATTCGCCAGCGAGCCAGGCAGCGCGGCGTCGAGCTGCCGCTGATCCTGTCGGATCACGCCGACTGGGACGAACTCGTCGCAACGATCCGCGAGACCGGCGCGGGAGAAGTCTGGGTGACGCACGGCCGCGAGGAAGCGCTGGTGCGCTGGTGCGAGATCAACGGCATTGCCGCGCGCCCGCTGCACCTCGTCGGCTATGAAGACGAGGGGGATTGATGCGCCGCTTCGCCGAACTGCTCGACCGCCTCGTGCTCACGCCATCACGCAATGCCAAGCTGAGGCTGCTTGCCGACTATTTCCGTTCCGTCCCCGATCCGGACCGCGGCATCGGCCTGGCGGCGATCACCGGCGGTCTCGACATTCCCGGCGTCAAGCCGGCCGTGCTGCGCCAACTCGTTGCGGAGCGCATGGACCCTATCCTCTTCGCCTATTCCTACGACTATGTCGGCGATCTCGCGGAAACCATCTCGCTCGTCTGGCAGGCGCCGGCGCATCCTAGACCGGAGAGCGACGAACTGTCCCTCGATGCGTGCGTCGGGCAACTCCTGTCTGCCGGACGGGTGGACGCTCCGGCCGTCTTCGCCTCGCTCCTCGACCGGCTTGGCGCGTCTGAGCGTTTCGCTCTCATCAAGCTGGCAACGGGCGGCCTTCGCATCGGCGTGTCGGCGCGCCTGGCCAAACAGGCGCTGGCGCAGATCGGCAATGTCGACATCACCGAGATCGAGGAACTCTGGCACGGTCTCGCTCCTCCCTATCTGGAACTGTTCGCCTGGCTGGAGGGCCGCGCGCCCAAGCCGGTGTCGGCCGCCCAGGCGCCGTTCCGGCCGGTCATGCTGGCCCATGCCGTGGCCGACGGCGACCTTCAGAAGATCGACCCGGCCGACTTCGCCGCGGAATGGAAATGGGACGGCATCCGCGTGCAGGCCGTTGCGGAGGGCGGCGAGCGGCGGCTCTATTCGCGCACCGGCGACGAGATATCCGGCGCGTTCCCTGACCTCCTCGATCATCTCGACTTCGACGCGGCGATCGATGGCGAACTGCTCGTCGGCATTCCGGGGGAACGCACCGGCAGCTTTTCGGACCTCCAGCAGCGTCTCAACCGCAAGAGCGTGTCGGCGAAGATCAGGGCCCAGTACCCGGTCTTCATCCGCTGCTACGACCTGCTTGTGCTGGATGATGGCGACCTGCGGGGGGAGCCGTTCCGCGACCGTCGCCGGCGGCTTGCGGACTTCGTCGCCACCCTGCCGGGCAACCGGTTCGACCTGTCGCCGCTGGTCGAATTCGATGACTGGGGAGAGCTTGAGCGACTGCGCACGGCACCGCCTCACCCGGTTATCGAGGGCGTGATGCTCAAACGCTGGGACGCGCCCTATCTGGCCGGGCGGCCGAAAGGGCCCTGGTTCAAGTGGAAGCGCGATCCGCACACGGTGGATGCGGTCCTGATGTATGCCCAGCGCGGTCACGGCAAGCGGTCGAGCTTCTACTCCGACTATACGTTCGGCGTTTGGGCGGGCCCGCCCGATGCGCCGGAACTGATGCCGGTCGGCAAGGCCTATTTCGGCTTCACCGACGAGGAATTGAAACTGATCGACAAATATGTGCGTGACAATACGGTCGAGCGCTACGGGCCGGTACGCGCCGTGCGCGCTGATCCTCGACACGGACTGGTACTGGAAGTCGCGTTCGAGGGGCTGAACCGTTCGTCTCGGCACAAGTCCGGCCTCGCCATGCGCTTTCCCCGTATCGCGCGGCTGCGCTGGGACAAGCCGGCAATCGAAGCCGACCGGCTGGAAACGCTGCAGGCGCTCCTGGATTGAGTATTGCGCTACTCGGCCACCGATACCCTGATCTCGTGGATGAGTGCGGCCTTGCCGGTGTTGTCGACATCGCTGATGATGGCGATCGTTCCGGCCGCACCGGGATCGCCGTCCGGCAACCGCATATCGAAGAGGAATTCGCCGCGTTCCATGCCGAGATTGTAACGATTGCGTCCGCAATCACCCAATTCGCCCAGGTTGCAGGTGACCGAAATCTGTGTCGGCTGTCCGTCTTCCGCGCTGGCGATGATGTCGAACAGCACGTGCTTTCCGGTAATCTGGTCGAGGATGCCTTCGCCGATATCGAACAGCACCGGTGAATCGGCATTTCCCGACCTGATCTTGAGCACCGCGCCGCGTTCGCCCGTCAGAACTTCAGCCGTCGCCCCCGTCGGCGCCGTCACGAGCGTGGGATCGGACGGGGTGAAGACCGTGATCCAGTTTCCGCGCGCCTGCGTGACGCCCGGATCGGCCGGTCCGCCGGCGGGGTCGAAATCCTCTTCGTCGAGTGTCGAGGGAGGATTGCGTACCGAGGTGTCACGCTGCTCAGCCGTCAGGAACAGCCCGGTTTCGGCTGCCCACCACACGCCTATGCCCACCGCGGTAACCAGCGTGACGCCCAGAAACATCGCCGCGAAACCACGAGAACGCGGTTTTTGGCGTTTCGCAGGCCGCGCGTCGGCATCGATGCCGGGAATGGCGCCCGGCTGCGGCGGTGTCCGGGGTTCGATTTCCACCGATGGTTCGACACGCGCCCTTTGCCGGGGCAACATGCCATTCGACGCCGGCACCTGCTCTTGACGGGGCGCCACGACTTCCGCGCTCGATGCCGAAGGCGGCGGTGTCCGCCCTGGCTCTTCCACGGCCGGGCTGGCGGCCGGCCGATCGACCCGGGGCTCCGGCGCCACGGGCGTGTCACGCTCGGCCGGCGAGTGCGTCTCGTCCGCAGGCATCAGGTCGACGGACGGTATATGCTCGGCCTCTATGCGGCTGATCGTCTCCCGCAGCATTTGCCGACGCCGGCTCGCTGTTTCGGCAGGCAGGTTCGGATCGTTTCGCAAGCCCTTTTCGATCGCGGCATGAACCGCCCGATAAACCTTCTCGCGGTAGGCCCGGTCTTCGGCATCGCCCTTGGCCAATGCACTCCGGATCGCTTTCTCGATCGGATTCAAGACATCATCCCCTTTGCACCCCGCCACAATCGTTAACCGCAGCTTTCCGTGCAATCAACATCGACGCGCGGCTTTGGCCCAAATTGCGACCGCCTGATGGACAGGACGGGGTGACGAAAGGCGGTTCGAGGGATGGCTGTGCCGGCATCAGGATGCGGCATCCGGCGTGCCGTCCGTCTCCCGATTCGCATTTGCCCGACGCGGCCATTCTGCTAGAAGAGCGACGTTTACGAAAACGTCAATTGTCAGCAAGCTGGAGGAACTGCATGGCGCTGCCGGACATTCTGAAGACGAATCTGCGCATCCCGGTCGTCGGCTCGCCGTTGTTCATCATTTCCCATCCTCCGCTGGTGCTTGCTCAATGCAAGGCCGGAATCGTCGGCGCCTTTCCGGCGCTCAATGCGCGCCCGCAATCGCAGCTCGACGAATGGCTTGCCGAGATTACCGAAGAACTCGCTCGGCACGATGCGAACAACCAGCGTCCCGCGGCCCCTTTCGCGGTCAACCAGATCGTCCACAAGTCGAACGACCGACTGCAGCACGATCTGGAAATGTGCGTCAAATACAAGGTCCCGGTCGTCATCACGTCACTGGGTGCGGTCGAAGAGGTCAATCAGGCGGTCCATTCCTACGGAGGCATCGTTCTGCACGACGTCATCCACGACCGGCACGCCCGCAAGGCGATCGAAAAGGGTGCGGACGGGCTGATCGCGGTTGCGGCCGGTGCCGGCGGCCATGCCGGCACACTGTCACCGTTCGCGCTGGTGCAGGAGATCCGGCAGTGGTTCGACGGACCGCTTCTGCTTTCAGGCGCCATCGCCAATGGCGGCGCTATCCTTGCCGCGCAGGCCATGGGAGCCGACATGGCCTATATCGGCTCGCCCTTCATCGCCACGCAGGAGGCGCGCGCCATGGACGAGTACAAGCAGATGATCGTGGATTCCAAGGCTGCGGACATCGTCTATTCAAACCTGTTTACCGGTGTGCACGGCAACTACCTCAAGGGCTCCATCGTCAATTCCGGCATGGACCCGGAAAATCTCCCGGTCTCGGATCCAACCAAGATGAATTTCGGTGGGGACAAGTCGAAGGCATGGCGCGACATCTGGGGCTGCGGACAAGGCATCGGATCGGTCAACGCCGTCGTGCCGGCGAGCGTGCTCATCGACCGGCTGGCCGATGAATATGAAGCGGCAAGAAAGAAGCTCGCCGCTTGAGGCGTTGGCAACGTCGTCAGTCACACACGGCAAATGATTGGGCCTGCATTGCCGCGGGCAAGGCCATGGCTTGACATTGCACCGCGCCTGACGCTGCTATCCGCGCCGACATTACCAACGCCAAGCGTGAGTACCAACCAATGTTGAAGACCCCTTATCTGCTCTTTCTCGGCGATGCACCGGACCAACTGGCCGCCAAGGTCGCGCAGGGCATCAAGGACTGGCGTCCCGAATTCGCCCTTGCCCAGTTGCGTCTGGATGGCTGCAAGGCCGATCTCGGCCTGGCCGACATGACTATCGCCGAAGCGAAGGCAGCCGGCGTGCGGACGCTGGTGGTTGGCGCGGCGAACCGTGGCGGGGTCATATCGCAGAGCTGGGTGTCGACGCTGGTCGAGGCTGCCGAAGCCGGCATGGATATCGCGTCCGGGCTGCACAATCACCTTGGCGACATCGACCAGTTGGTCGCGGCGGCAAAGGCGGCGGGGACCGCATTGTTCGACGTACGCGTGCCACAGCACGAATACCCGATCGCCGACGGCAAGAAGCGGACCGGAAAGCGCTGCCTGGCCGTTGGCACGGACTGCTCGGTCGGCAAGATGTACACCGCGCTGGCGATGGAAAAGTCCATGCGGGCACGCGGCATGAAGGCCAGTTTCCGCGCCACCGGGCAGACAGGCATCCTGATCACCGGGTCGGGGATCCCGCTCGACGCGGTGGTGGCCGATTTCATGGCCGGCGCCGTCGAATGGCTGACACCGGACAATGATGCCGATCACTGGGACCTGATCGAGGGCCAGGGCAGCCTGTTCCACCCTTCATTTTCGGGCGTCACCATGGCGCTCATTCACGGAGGTCAGCCGGACACGCTGGTGCTGTGCCATGAGCCGACGCGTGCGCATATGCGCGGCCTTCCCCATTATTCGCTGCCGTCGCTGGAAGCCTTGCGCGATCTTGCGCTCGAGACGGCACGCATCGTCAATCCGGACGTGCGCGTGACCGGCATTTCGGTCAACACGGCCGCCCTATCGGCCGATGAGGCGAAAGCCTGCCTCGAAGAGATCGAAGCCCGCATGGGCCTGCCCACGGTCGATCCGTTCCGCGACGGGGCAGACCGTCTGGTCGACGCGCTCTAGCGCGCATTCGTTTCAAACGGGAACGCTTGAAACAATGAAATGCGCGCCAGATCAATATGTTGGAACATGTGCCTTTCGCCCAAACGATTCCGTTTGAGCGGGACATGTTCTAGGATCCTGTCGCCCTCGTGGAGAGATTGTCGAACCACGAGGACACCTGTTGCACCGTTCCTGTTCAGGAATGCGGGATGGCTCCCGGCCATCACGTGCTCAGCACGTTCGGCCGGGATCACCTGCAGCGTTCTGCCGTCGGAGCCTATCCCGCATTCGCCGCGGTGACGGCCCTCTTGGCCATCACGACGACGAGGTTGGCGCGGTAGTCGGCTGAGGCGTGGATATCGCTCATCAGGTTCTTCGCCGACACGCTCACCCCCTCGAGCGCCGAAGCATCGAATTTTTTCGACAACGCCGCCTCGACCTCCTTGGCCCGGAACACGCCGTCCTCTCCGGCCCCGGTCACGGCGGCGCGCACGCCGTCCTTGGACTTGGCCACGAAGACGCCCGTCATCGCGTAGCGCGAGGCGGGGTTCGGAAATTTCGCATAGCCGCATTTGGCTGGCGCAGTGAAGGTCACGGCCGTGATGATCTCGTCGTCCTTGAGCGCGGTCTCGAACAGGCCATTGAAGAACTTGTCAGCCGCGATCTCGCGCTTGTTTGTGACGATCGTCGCGCCGAGCGCCAGCATCGCCGCCGGATAGTCGGCCGCCGGATCGTTGTTGGCCAGCGACCCGCCGATCGTGCCCATGTGGCGGACATGCGGATCGCCGATATGAGCGGCCAGATGGCAGATGGCCGGGCATGTCTTGGCGAGCTTCTCGCTGGCTGCCACCTCGGCGTGGGTGGTGCCCGCGCCAATGGTCACGCTCTTGCCGGACACCTTGATGCCCTTCAGGTCTTCAATGTGACGCAGGTCGACAAGATCGCTTGGCGCGGCAAGGCGGGTCTTCATCGCGGGAATGAGCGTCATGCCGCCCGAGACGAACTTGCCGTCTTCCGCCTTCTTGAGCAGCTTCACGGCGTCGGCGACGGTGGTGGGTCTGTGATAGGTGGTCTGATACATGGATGCCTCCGTTAGGGGGAGCAAGGGATTGGAGGAACAGGGGCAGGTCGGTGCTGGCCAGGAGAACGCGGAGCGCCGATGAAGCGCTATGCCCGCCACCTGTTTCGCTACTGTCTCACCCCTGTTCCCGTCATATTCTTCAATGTCTCGTCGCAGCCTTCAGTGCTGCCCACACCCTTTCCGATGTTGCCGGCATGGTCAGCTCATTGGTGCCGATGGCGTCGGTGATCGCGTTGATGACGGCCGGCGGAGAGCCGATCGCGCCTGCCTCGCCGCACCCCTTGATGCCCAGCGGGTTGCCGGGACATGGGGTGTTCGAGGTCGAGACCTGGAACGACGGCAGGTCGTCGGCGCGCGGCATGCAGTAGTCCATGTAGCTCGCCGTAACGAGCTGGCCGGACTCCGCATCGTAATGCGTGCCCTCCAGCATTGCCTGGCCGATGCCCTGGGCAAGTCCGCCATGGACCTGTCCCTCGACGATCATCGGGTTGATGATGTTGCCGAAATCGTCCGCCGCCACGAACTGGACGATCTCGGTCTTGCCCGTCTCGGGATCAACCTCGACCTCGCAGATGTAGCAGCCGGCCGGGAAGGTGAAATTCGTGGGATCGTAGAACGCTCCCTCCTTCAGCCCCGGTTCCATGCCTGCCGGCAGATTGTGCGCGGCATAGGCGGCAAGCGCCAGCTGGAACCACGGCACCGACTTGTCGGTTCCGGCCACCTTGAGCTCGCCGTTCTCGATCACGATGTCGCCCTCGTCGGCCTCCATCAGATGGGCGGCGATCTTCTTGGCCTTCGCCTCCACCTTGTCGAGCGCCTTGACGATGGCGCTCATGCCGACCGCACCCGACCGGGAGCCGTAGGTCCCCATGCCCATCTGCACCTTGTCGGTGTCGCCATGGACGATCGAGATCTGGTCGAGAGGCAGGCCGAAACGCTGGCTGACGAGCTGGGCAAAAGTTGTCTCATGCCCCTGGCCATGGCTGTGCGAACCGGTCAGCACCTCGATCGTGCCAGCCATGTTGACCCGTACTTCCGCCGATTCCCACAGGCCGACGCCGGCGCCCAGGCTGCCGACGGCCGACGACGGCGCGATGCCGCAGGCCTCGATGTAGCAACTCATGCCGATGCCGCGCAGCTTGCCGGCCTTCTTCGCCTTCTCGCGCCGCTTCTCGAAGCCCTCGTAGTCGGCCGCCTTCATCGCCGCATCCAGCGAGGCGGCATAGTCGCCGGCATCGTAATTCATGATGACCGGCGTCTGATACGGGAACGCGGTGATGAAGTTCCTGCGGCGCAACTCGGCCGGCGAAACGCCCAGTTCGCGCGCCGCGGTCTCCACGACCCGCTCCACGACATAGGTCGCTTCCGGCCGACCGGCGCCGCGATAGGCATCGACCGGGGCGGTATTTGTGTAGACCGCCCTCACATTGCAGTGGATCGCGGGGATCGCATACTGGCCGGAAAGCAGTGTCGCGTAGAGATAGGTCGGAACGGAAGACGAAAAGAGCGACATGTAGGCGCCGAGATTGGCAATCGTGTCGACCTTCAGCGCCGTCATGCGGTTGTCCTTGTCGAAGGCGAGCTGCACCTCGGTGACATGATCGCGGCCATGCGCGTCGCACAGGAAGCTCTCGGTGCGGTCGGCCACCCATTTGACAGGCACGCCCGCACGTTTCGACGCCCACAGGCAGACGATCTCTTCCGGGTAGATGAAGATCTTGGACCCGAATCCGCCGCCGACGTCCGGCGCGATCACGCGAAGCTTGTTTTCCGGCGCCACATTGTAGAAGGCGCTCATCACGACGCGCGCGACATGCGGGTTCTGCGAGGTGGTCCAGAGCGTGAAGTGATCTTCCGCCCTGTCGTAATGGCCAAGCGCGGCACGCGGCTCCATCGCGTTGGGAACAAGGCGGTTGTTGACGATGTGCAGCTTCGTGACATGGGCCGCGTCGGCGATCGCCTTGTCGGTGGCCGCGCCGTCGCCGATTTCCCAATCGTAGATGAGGTTGCCCGCAGCCTCCGGATGGAGCTGGGGGGCGCCCTTCTTCAGGGCCGCGACGGCGTCCGTGACGGCCTTCTTTTCCTTGTAGGTGACTTCGACGGCCTCGGCCGCGTCGCGCGCCTGGCCCTTCGTCTCGGCCACCACGATCACCACGGCGTCACCGACATAGCGGACCCGGTCGACCGCAAGCGGCGACCATGCGCCCATGTTCATCGGCGATCCGTCCTTCGAATGGACCATCCAGCCGCAGATCAGGTTGCCGATTCCGTCCGACTTGAGCTGCTTGCCGGTGAGGACCGCAATGACGCCCGGCATCTTCTCCGCCGCCGAAACGTCGATCTTCTTGATATCCGCGTGTGCATAGGGACTGCGCACGAACGCGGCATGCTTCATGCCCGGCACGACCATGTCGTCGACATAGCGCCCGGAGCCGGTGATGAACCTCTTGTCTTCCTTGCGCGCCACCCGGGCGCCGATGCCTTCCATCGCCATTCTCGTCTCCTCCCGATTTGCCGAATCAAGGGACTGAAGGGCTGGGGAAATTGCGGGCCGGGCCGTCTGCCCGTCGCGCCTCAACGCCCCATCGCCTCATCACTCTCCGCCCCGAGACCCGTGTTCCTTAACGCCTCATGCCGCCTTCGTGGACTTGCGCCCCTTGCCCTTGGCCATCGTCTTGGACGCAGCCAGCACGGCCTGGACGATGTTGTGATAGCCGGTGCAGCGGCAGATATTGCCCTCCAGCTCTGCACGCACGGTCTTCTCGTCGAGACCTTCGGGATGACGGCGGATCATGTCGGTCGCCGCCATGATCATTCCCGGCGTGCAGAAGCCGCATTGCAGCCCGTGATGTTCGCGAAACGCCGCCTGGACGGGATGAAGCTCCGCGCCGTCGGCCAGGCCCTCGATCGTCGTGATCTGCGAACCCGATGCCTGCGCGGCGAGCATCGAGCAGCTCTTGACGGCCTTGCCGTCCATATGGACCACGCACGCGCCACACTGCGAGGTGTCGCAGCCGACATGCGTGCCGGTCAGCCCCAGATGCTCGCGCAGGAAATGAACGAGAAGCGTTCGATCCTCCACCGTCCCGGATACTTTGCGGCCGTTCACCACCATGGAAATCTCAGACATTCATCCTCCTCCAGAATTCATGCATGCTGTGCTGGCGACGCATTCGCCTTGCGTCCTGGTTCGAAAGAAGATTACCGCAGCGGCAAGAAGAGTCCATCGGCAACTGCTTAAAAAACCGCTCGCGCGGCACGCCGCGATTTGATGTACATCGCGCCGGCATGCCCGGCAGGGGCGGCGCCGGGCGGTTCGATGCCGGATCGGATTTTCCTTCCGATCAGCGCTTGAAATCTGCGCGCAATATGGATATCACGCGCTCATTGCCGAGGGCTTGCGCCCCGCACGGCTGCCGCTTTAGCTCAGTTGGTAGAGCACATCATTCGTAATGATGGGGTCGCGTGTTCGAGTCACGCAAGCGGCACCAGCCTTTCAATCCCACAGAATCAATACATGGGCGTGATAGTCCAGCGAAGCGTCCTAGCGCAGCGACGTTGTGATTTTCCGGTCACGACCTTCGAGTGGATCAGGACACGCCGTGCCCTATTCGGCCGCCTGCAGGAGGCTGGCGTCGATGATCTGCCTGATCTCGCTGCGACAGGAACCGCAATTGGTCCCGGCCTGCAGCGCCTCGCCGATGGCGGCGACGCTCGCGCAGCCCTGCCGGGCCGCGGCGGCGATCTGGTTGGCCCCGACATTGAAGCATGAACACACCGTCGCGCCGCGGTCGGCGACCCCGCCTCCCGGCCGGCCGGCAATGACGGCCAGACGTTCGTCGGGCGACAGCGTGCCGGCTGAGAGCCGATCGACCGCCCAGCCCCGCGAAACGGCGACCGGCTCGGCGGCGAGATAGAGGGCGCCGGCCAGCCGCTTCCCGTCAAACGATGCGAAACGGTGCTGCCGTGCCGCCTCATCATGATAGGCAAGCCACTGCAGGTCGGCACTGGCGCCGAAGAGCTGAGCGGCAACGGCCTGCCAATCGGATCTTTCGGATGCGAAGGCAAGTTCGATGCGCCAGCCGCCGGCACATCGGGCAGCCGCCCAGTAGTCGGCCCCGATCGCGCGCGGCCTGCTGCGCGTCACTGCAAAGCCGTAGGAGGCGGCGTCAAATCGCTCGATGCGCGACGCGGCGCTCTTGAGCGCCGGCTGGCCGGACACCGGGTCGGTGCGGGCGGGCACCAGCGCATCCACCCGGGCACGGGCGGCAAACTGGTCGTTCCAGTGCATCGGCACGAAAAGCGAACCCCGAGCCTGGCGCTCGCTGAGCAATGCCCGCACGAGAACCTCGCCATGGGCGGTCATGACACGCACGATGTCCGCATGGCCGATGCCGAAGCGGTCGGCGTCGCGCGGATGGATCTCGACGAAGGGTTCGGCCAGGTGCTGCGACAGGCGCACGCTCATGGCGGTGCGCGTCATCGTATGCCAGTGGTCGCGTACGCGACCGGTGTTGAGGATAAAGGGCTGGGTCTCGCCCATGATCTGCCCAGGAGCGGGTTGAACCGCGACGAAACGCGCACGGCGGTCGGACGTGAAGAAGGTGCCCCTGGCAAAGAAGCGGTGCGTTCCACCATCTGCCCGCCCCTTTTCGCCGCATCGGGCAGGCCACTGGAACGGTTGCAACGCCTCGTATTCCGCCTCGCCTGCCCCCGCCCATTCGCCGATGTCGAAGTCGCGCGACCCGTCATTTTCAAAGGCCGACAATGCGGCGTGCTCGGCGAATATCTCCGCCGGCGCGCGATAGGCGAATGCATCGCCGTATCCCATACGCGCCGCGACCTGACAGATGATCCACCAGTCCGGGCGCGCGTCGCCCGGCGCCGGCAGGAAGGCACGCTGGCGCGATATGCGGCGCTCCGAATTGGTCACGGTGCCGTTTTTCTCGCCCCACGCCGTGGCCGGCAGGCGTACATGGGCATGGCGCACGGTATCGGTGGTGGCGAGGACATCGGAGACGACGACGAACGGACAGCTTTTGATTGCCTGCTGCACGAGATCGGCTTCCGGCATGGAAACGGCCGGGTTTGTCGCCATGATCCACAGCGCCTTGATGCGGCCATCGGCAACCGCGCGGAACATGTCGACCGCCTTGAGGCCCGGACTGGATGCAATGGCCGGTGACTGCCAGAACCGCTTCACGCGGGCGCGGTGGACATCGTTCTCGATATCCATGTGGGCGGCAAGCATGTTGGCCAGCCCGCCCACCTCACGCCCGCCCATGGCATTGGGCTGGCCGGTGACGGAGAACGGGCCCATGCCCGGGCGGCCGATACGTCCCGTCGCCAGATGGCAGTTGATGATTGCGTTGACCTTGTCGGTACCGCAGGCCGACTGGTTCACGCCCTGGCTGTAGACCGTGACGACCCTGGGCGTGGCGGCGAAGAGAGAATAGAAGTCGGCCAGTTGTCCCGCGTCCAACCCGGTCCTGCGAACGATCTCGACCAGCGGCATCCTGCGCGCAGCACACACTGCCTCCTCCAGCCCAGCCGTGTGTGCGGCAACGTAGGCATCGTCGATGGCGCCATGGTCGACGAGATGGGCAAGCAGCCCGCAAAACAGCGCAACATCACCGTCGGGATCGATTGCCAGATGCATATCGGCAATATCGGCCGTCATCGTGCGGCGCGGATCGACGACCACGATCTTCATCCCGGGACGGTTTTCCTTGGCCGCGGCAAGGCGCTGAAAAAGCACCGGATGGCACCAGGCCAGATTGGAGCCCACGAGCACAACGAGGTCGGCCAGCTCCAGGTCTTCATATGCTCCCGGAACGGTGTCGGAACCGAAAGCGCGACGGTGACCGGCAACCGAGGATGCCATGCAGAGCCGGGAATTGGTGTCGATATTGGCCGATCCGACAAAGCCTTTCATCAGCTTGTTGGCGACGTAATAGTCCTCCGTCAGCAACTGGCCGGAAACATAGAAGGCAACGGAATCCGGGCCATGCGCGGCGATCGTCTCGGAGAACCTGTTCGCCACCAGGTCCAGCGCGTCATCCCAGCCTGCGCGCTCGTCCCCGATCTGCGGATGGAGCAGCCGGCCCTCCAGTCCGAGCGTTTCGCCCAGCGCCGACCCCTTGGAGCACAGCCGTCCGAAATTGGCGGGATGATCTGGATCGCCCTTGATGGCGACCGAGCCATCGGCCTGCGGTGTCGCGATGACGCCGCACCCGACGCCGCAGTAGGGGCAGGTCGTACGGATGGGCTCAGGCATGGATGATCTGCCTCCGTGCCTTTGTTGGCGATACCCCACGGGAGCCGAGCTCATTTAACACCGTCATCCCGGCCGACCGAAGGGAGAGCCGGGACCCATTGAGCAGCACGACCGGTCTCGGCAGAGGGAACCGTCGGTTCTGACAGGCGCCCGGACGAGGACCGGTCCGTGCTCGACGGGGCTCTTCCAATGGGTCCCGGATAGCCTCCGCTTCGCTCCAGCTTCCGGGATGACGCGCCGGGACAACGCTTCGCGCCTCCGGGACGCTGAGGCGCACACGTCTCCGCATCACGCCGCCTTCTCCACCGCCGGCCTCAGCGATATCAAGACGCGGCCCGCCTCCACCTTGATTGGAAAGACTGCCGTCGAACCTTCATCGGCACCCTGCGCCATGCCGGTTTCCAGCGAAATCACCCAGTTATGCAACGGGCAGGTCACGCAGCCGTCATGGACGATGCCCTGGCTGAGCGGACCGTTGCGGTGCGGGCATCGGTCTTCCAGCGCGAAGACACGATCGTCGGCGCTGCGGAACACGGCGATCGTCATGTTACCATTTCTCACACAGCGCGCGCCGCGGCGCGGTATGTCGTCCAGCGATCCGATCGCAAACCAGGTTTCATTGATGGCGTTCATTCAGCGGCCTCCTTGAAGCCGATCTGCGCCATCGGCTTGAACTCGTGCTTGTCCTTGCCCGAGACTCGTTCCGACCAGGGGTCGACCTGGGCGAATTTCTGGGAAAAGACGAAACGCTCGAAATAGGCCTTGCGCTTGCCGGCATCGTCGAGAATCTGGCGGCGGACCTCGTCGTAGCCGATGCGCTTTGCCCATTTGTAGATGCGTTCGAGATAGCGGGCCTGCTCGCGGTACATCTGAACGAGGGCGACGATAACCTCGAGCGCCTCGTCCTCCGTCTTCACCAGACCGAGCTTCTCGGTGCCCTTGATGTCGAGGCCGGCCGCGCCTGCGAAATGGATCTCGAAGCCCGAATCCACGCAGATGACGCCGACGTCCTTGCAGGTCGCCTCGGCGCAGTTTCGTGGGCAGCCCGAGACGGCCATCTTGACCTTGGCCGGGGTCCAGGAGCCCCACATGAATTTTTCGATACGGATGCCGAGGCCGGTGGAGTCCTGCGTGCCGAAACGGCACCAGTCGGAACCGACGCAGGTCTTCACCGTTCTCAGTCCCTTGGCATAGGCGTGGCCCGAGACGAATCCGGCCTTGCCGAGATCGGCCCAGACGGCTGGCAGGTCCTCCTTCCTGATGCCCAGCATGTCGATGCGCTGGCCGCCGGTGACCT
Source organism: Mesorhizobium sp. (assembly GCA_963966365.1). Lineage (GTDB taxonomy): Bacteria > Pseudomonadota > Alphaproteobacteria > Rhizobiales > Rhizobiaceae > Mangrovimarina > Mangrovimarina plasticivorans. The sequence continues at coordinate 68,883 of CAWZZC010000008.1, forward strand.
TGACGGTCGGGATAGAGAACTTGTCGACCACGTCGGCGATGGCGCGAAGCTCCGCGGATGAGGTCACGCCGCCCCACATGCGCGGCACGACCGAATAGGTGCCGTCCTTCTGGATGTTGGCGTGCACCCGCTCGTTGATGAAGCGCGACTGGTAGTCGTCGGCATATTCATCCGGCCAGTCGGCCACCAGATAGTAGTTGAGCGCCGGGCGGCATTTCGCACAGCCGCAGGAGGTCTTCCATTCCAATTCCTGCATGACCGCGGGGATGGTCTTGAGCTTCTTGGCCTTTATCAGCCGGCGCACATCGTCGTGGCCGAGATCGCTACAGCCGCACATCGGCGTGACCGCGGCGGGGTTGTAGGTGTCGCCCAGCGTCAGCGTCATCAACTGCTCGACAAGGCCAGTGCAGGTACCGCAGGAGTTCGACGCCTTGGTGTGGGCACGCACGTCGTCGAGCGAGGTCAACCCCTTGCCGGTGATCGCCGAAACGATCGTGCCCTTGCATACGCCGTTGCAGCCGCAGATTTCCGCATCATCCGGCAAGGCTGCAACGGCCGCCATAGGGTCCAGGGGGGCACCCCCCTGATAGGCCTGGCCGAAGATCAGCGTGTCGCGCATCCGCGAAACATCGGTGCCCTTCCTGAGCATGTCGAAGAACCAGCCACCATCGCCCGTCTCGCCATAGAGCACGGCGCCAAGTATGCGGTTTTCCTTCAGCACGAGGCGCTTGTAGACGCCCGCACTCGCATCGCGCAGCACGATCTCCTCGCGATCCTCGGCCTCGGCGAAGTCGCCGGCGGAATAGAGATTGACGCCTGTCACCTTGAGCTGGGTCGCGGTCTCGACCGGCCGGAAGGCCGCGTCCTGCTTGAGAAGCGTCTTGGCCGCCACCCTGGCCATGTCGTAGAGTGGCGCAACCAGGCCGTAGCAGATGTTGTCGTGCTCGACGCATTCACCGACGGCGAGAATGTCGGGATCGGAAGAGACCATCTGGTCGTTGACGACGATGCCGCGCTCCACATAGAGGCCGGCATCGGTGGCGATGCGCGTTTCGGGACGGATTCCGACCGCCATGACGACGATGTCGGCGGGATAGACAGTGCCGTCCTCCAGCAGCACCGCCTCGGCACGGCTGTCGCCCAGGACCGCCTTGGTCTGTGCTTTTGTGTGGACCTTGATGCCGCGGCCTTCGAGCTCCTTCCTGAGCAGGTATCCTGCTGCCGGATCGAGCTGGCGCTCCATCAGGTGGCCCATCAGATGCAGGACCACGACATCCATGCCGCGCCCCCTGAGCGCGGCTGCCGCCTCAAGCCCCAGCAGCCCGCCACCGATGACGACAGCCTTGGCGTTCGGCTTGCCGGCCGCCTCGACCATGGCGTTGACATCGTCGAGATCACGGAAAGCCATCACGCCGGGCAGGTCCTTGCCCGCGACGGGGATGATGAAGGGAGCGGAGCCGGTCGCTATCACCAGCTTGTCGTAGGCCAGATCGCCTTGCGCGGAGGAGACGATCTTTTGCTTGCGGTCGATCCTTGTGACGGTCTCGCCGAAGCGGCACGTCACATGATTGGCCGCATACCACTCTGCGTCGTGCGTGACGATCTCGTCGAAGGTCTTCTCGCCGGCGAGCACCGGAGAGAGCATGATGCGGTTGTAATTGCCGCGTGGCTCGGCGCCGAACAGCGTCACCTCGAACGCGCCGGGGTTCGCTTCGAAGAGATGCTCGAGCATGCGCCCGGAGGCCATCCCTGCACCGATGACGACTAGTTTCTCTGTCATGATGTTCTTTCCGGTTTCCGGGTACGCTTTCAGGCCGGCTGCATCTCGGCCGTGCGCCGTTCCATCTTGCGGATGGCGAGGTGCATCCAGGTGATGGAGGCGGCGACGATGACGAACAGCGCCATGAAACAGCTCGTCCAGAGGCCCGTGAGGTCGTTGAGGTAGCCAAAGAGCAGCGGCAGGATGAAGCCGCCAAGCCCGCCGATCATGCCGACCATGCCGCCCACCGCACCGACATTGTCGGGGTAATAGACGGGGATGTGCTTGTAGACGGCCGCCTTGCCGAGGCTCATGAAGAAGCCGAGCACGAAGATGACGACGACGAACGCCCAGGGGCCGATCTCGAAATGGAACGTCTTGGGCCCGTCGATGCCCTGAACCACATAGTCGGCCGCCGGGATCGACAGGATCAACGTGCAGACGGCCGAGACCGCGAAGGTCCAGTACATCACGGTCCGCGCGCCCGCCTTGTCCGACAGCGCACCGCCATAGGCGCGGAACACCGACGCCGGAATTGAGTAGATCGCGCCGATCATGCCGGCCGTCTTGATGTCGAAGCCGTAGACGCCGATCAGATAGCGCGGCAGCCACAGAGCAAGCGCCACGAAGGCACCGAAGACGAAGAAATAGTAGAGCGAGAAGCGCCACACCTGGAGGTTCCTCAGCGGCTCGAATTCCGAGGCGAAGCTGCGGCGCTTGACCTGACCCGCACGCTGCGCGCGCGTCACGGGGTCATCGCCGGTCGAGAACCAGAATACGACCGCCATGACCGCAAGAACGCCGGCCCAGACCTGGGCGACCGCCTCCCAGCCCCAAGCGACCAGCACGAAGGGAGCAAGGAATTTGGTCACCGCCGCGCCGACATTGCCGACCCCGAAAATGCCGAGCGCCGTGCCCTGCCTTTCGGCCGGAAAGAAGCGCGACACATAGGCGACGCCGACGGCAAAGGATCCGCCGGCGACGCCGACGCCGAGGGCCGCAACGAGCATCATCGTATAGGTGTGCGCATAGGAGAGGAGAAAGGCGCATGCCGCCGATGCGAGCATGGTGGCCGTATAGACCAGCCGGCCGCCATAGCGATCGGTCCAGATGCCGAGGATCATTCGGACGAGCGATCCCGTCAGGATAGGCGTGCCGACGAGCAGGCCGAACTGGGTCTCGCTGAGGCCCAGTTCATCCTTGATGCGCACGCCAATGATGGAAAAGATCGTCCACACGGCGAAGCAGACCGTGAAGGCGATGGTGGACATGGTGAGCGCGCGTGCCGGCGTGGTTTCCGGCGTCGGTGCGGCTGGCTGTGATGCGGTCATCGGCTGTTCCAATCCAACTGCTGAAGCCTCGCGGCGAGGCGTGGTTCATCGATAGAGAGGGCCCCAAAAAGAAAAGGCTGCCCGACAAGCCCTCACGCCTCCGCAATGCGGATACGTGCAGACCCGTCCGGCAGCCTTGCCTGGAGCGCCCTTCGTTGGACGCTTGTTTTTAGTGGTGTCCCCTCTGGACCCGCATATTGCCATGCATCATCCGTGCCAATTTCTGGACACAGAGGAATTTGCTTGTTTTTCAACTGCTTGCAAAAATCGCGGCAAATAACGGATTTCGCAGTTGCAGCAAATCTCTGGCTAAACGGGCATCATTCTGGCTGATTTTTGATCCATAAGCAGAACTGCCTATCAATTAGGCAATGCCCGATTCCGGCATCTGGCCGGCGATATAGGTGTCGAGCCGGTCGGGATCGAAGACGGTGCCATCGAAAAAGCCATCCGGCCCGAGCACGAGGCTGGCGCCCGCCGATCCGACGGCGGTCGGGACGGCCAGCGCACCTTCCACCTTCGCGTTCGCACCGGGCAGCGCCACGCCGAGCGGCTTGAGCGCCGCCCTGTAGAGGTCGGGCCGATAGGTCTCGCGCGCCGTAGCCTCGCTGTCGCGTGTCTTCCGCACCTGCCCCCAGCGCACCATCTGCGTATAGAACCACAAGGCATGGCTCTTCCACGGAAAGGTGGCCGCCTTGGCGTACGGTATGAAGAAGTCCTCGACCAGACGCTCTTCGCCGTTGCCGACGCGAATGCGGCCGGTCAGCGCCGGCAGCATCCATTCCCTTGACCGGCCGAGATAGGCCGGCGCGGCAAGCATCTCGGCAAGATCGCCATGATTGGACGGATCGGCGCACCACTGAGCCGAGCGGTAGAGGGCGCGAAGCAGCGCGGCCAGCGTGTCGGGGTTGTTCTCGGCCCATTCGGCCGGCACGCCGAGCACCTTTTCCGGACTCGATTTCCAGATCGCCGCCTTGACGGTAATGATGTGTCCCGTTCCAGCCAGCACCGACGCCGTGTTCCATGGCTCGCCGACGCAGTATCCGTCGATGCGCCCCGCCGCCAGCGCGTCCGGCATCAGCGGCGGAGGAACGATGACGATTTCGATGTCGCGGTCCGGAACAATGCCGGACGCGGCAAGCCAGTAGCGCAGTTCATAATTGTGCCCGGAATGCGGATGAACGACGGCAAAGCGCAAGGGATCGCCGTTCTCAGCGGCGCGGCGCGACACCACGGCATCCAGCGCCCTCCCGGTCATCGCCGGATCAAGATCGGGCCGTACGCCGAACTCCTCCATCTCGTTCCACAGATCCGGGGCGACGGTGATGGCGTTTCCGCCAAGCCCGAGCGCCATCGGCACGAGCGTGCTCGAAACGAGCGGCGTCAGCCCGAGATTGCAGGCGATCGGCATCGGAGCCAGCATATGGGCAACGTCGAAATGCCCCACAGCCAGCCGGTCGCGGATATTGGCCCAGGACGTTTCGCGCACGAGCGTCAGGTCGATGCCTTCGCCGGCCGCAAAGCCGACCTCGCGTGCGGCAACCAGAAGCGCGCTATCGAGCAGCGGAATGAAGCCGGCGGTGACGTGATGTTCGGCGCTCATTCGTTCCCGTCCTCCAGGAGGCCCGCAGCCGTGATGAGGCTCTGCGCGATCTCCGCAATCTTGCGGTTCTGGTTCATCGCCGTCTTGCGCAGGAGCGCATAGGCCGCGTCCTCCGACAGGCCCTTGGAACGCATCAGAATTCCCTTGGCGCGCTCGATCAGCTTGCGGTTTTCCAGTTCGCCGCGCACCTCGTCGAGCTCGCGCGCCAGGCGCGAGAAGGCATTGAAGCGGCTGATCGCCATGTCGAGGATCGGCTTGACCCGCTCCCGCTTCAGTCCGTCGACCACATAGGCCGACACGCCCGCGTCGACCGCCGCTTCTATCGAAGCCTGGTCGGAGCGGTCGACAAACATGGCGATCGGCCGCTTCACTGCGCGCGAGAGCTGGAACATGTTTTCCAGCATGTCGCGGTTGGGGTTTTCCAGATCGATGACAATGACGTCGGGGTTGATCTCAGCGATGCGCCGGGCAATGCCCGACACGTCGTGCACCAGCGTCACATTGTCGTGGCCGGCCTCACGCAGTCCCGCCTCGATGATCGATGCGCGAATGCGGTTCTCGTCGATGACCAGTATGGCGAGAGGGTTTGCAGCCATGCAGGCATATTGCCCGGCCGCGCCGATTGTGCAATGCGGCAATGTCACGAGGACGGCAGGATTCTGACGATCCGTCACTGTTCGGCGGACCTGCCTTCGCGGCCAGCATGGACTTGGCCGTCGCGTGCCGGTAGAATCGGCGCCACCCTTTCAAAGGCTCACTGAGCGCATGACCTCTCAACGCATCCAACGCCGGCTCGCAGCCATCCTGGCCGCGGATGTCGTCGGTTACAGCCGTCTCATGGCGCATGACGAAGCGAGCACCCACGCGCTGATGATGGACCGTTGGCGCGAGGTCCTCGATCCCGTCTTTGCCCGTCACGAGGGCCGCGTTTTTAAACGCACCGGCGACGGCGCCTTCGTCGAATTCGCCAGCGCCGTCAATGCCGTGGAATGCGCCATCGCGCTGCAGACGGCCATGCGCGAGGCCAATGAGGACAAGCCGCCGGAGCGTACAATCACTTTGCGCATCGGGGTCAATCTCGGCGACGTGATGGTGGACGAGGGCGATCTTTTCGGCGACGGCGTCAATGTCGCGGCACGCATCGAAGGGCTGGCCGCACCCGGCGGCGTGGCGATTTCCCATGGCGTGTATGAATATGTGAAGGGCCGCGTCGCGGTCCCCTTCCGCGACGGCGGAGATCACGCGGTCAAGAACATCGACCGGCCGGTGCATATATGGTCCTGGTCGCCGGACGGCGAAGCGACAGCGCCCGATGCTGCCGGCGACGACATGAACGCGTTGCCGGACAAACCTTCCATCGCCGTCCTGCCCTTCGACAACATGTCCGGCGATCCCGAGCAGGGCTATTTCGCCGACGGCATCACCGAGGACATCATCACCGATCTGTCAAAGGTCTCGGGCCTTTTCGTGATCGCCCGCAACTCGTCCTTCGCCTACAAGGGCAAGGTGCCCGACATCCGCCAAGTAAGCCGGGAACTCGGCGTGCGCTACGTGCTCGAGGGCAGTGTGCGCCGGGCCGCCAACCGGGTGCGCATCAACGCCCAGATGATCGACGGCGCGACCGGGGGACATGTGTGGGCCGAACGCTATGACCGCGATCTGGAGGACATATTCGCCGTTCAGGACGAGGTCACGCGCACCATTGTCGATACGCTCAAGGTCAAGCTGACGGCAGGCGAGAAGGAGCGGCGCGCAAGCCGGACCAAGATCGACGCGGAGGCATACGATCTTCTGGTGCGCTCGCGACATACACTGCTTCAACTCACCCCGGCCGCGGCCAGGGAAGCCCGTGCAATGCTCGAGCGCGTGATCGAGATCGATCCGACCATCGCCCTTCCCTACGCGCGGCTCGCCATCATCGCCTTCGCCGATTATGCAAACAACTGGAACGATGCCACCAAGGACAATCTCGAACGGGCGCTCGACCTGGCGCGAAAGGCAGTCGAGACAGACCCGACGGAGCCGGGAGGGCACAGTGCTCTTTCGCTCGCCCTTTCATGGATGCGGCGGCTGGACGAGGCCGAAAAGGAGGCCGAACGGGCCCTTGCGCTCGATCCGAACTCGGCCGACGCGCATACCGGTCTCGGCAACCTGCTCGAATTCCAGGGACGCTTCGATGAGGCCATCCCGCATTACCAGACTGCGCGCCTGCTCGACCCGCAATTCGATCTGGCGCTGCATTTCCTCGGCCGGACGTATCTCGCGCTCGGGCGATACGAAGAGGCGGAGGCCGCCTTCAAACGCAGGTTGGCGCTGTCGCCGCATTCCGACATGTCGCGTTTCTACCTGGCCTGCCTGTACGGGCTGACCGGACGCGAGGAAGAGGCCAGACGCTACTGGCGGGAAACGCTGGAGGTCAATCCGGATTTCTCCGTGGAGCGCCTGAAGTCCATCCTGCCCTACCGCGATTCCGGCCACATCGACCGACTGGCAGAGGGATTGCGAAAGACAGGTGTTATCGTCTGAAGGCCGATGACCCTTACACTACCCAGAGAGCGCCGTGCGTCCATTTGGAGGCACATACCAAGAATGTTCTATCCTAGTTTGAATTTTGGCTGGCTTTTTTGTGTTCTTCTTCGCCATTTGTCTCTGGTAGTGCCTCATCGCCTGGCCCACTGGGTGCTTCCGGTGGCGGGGATGAATTCTTGTTTATGTTCTTGGCCTCATAGCTCCACATGCGGGCCACGGCCTGATAGTTCTCGAACAGGCGCGCGCGGTATGTCCATTTGCGCTTTTCCTCATCCCATTTCCAGCGCTCTCTCTGAACAAAATCGGCCGCCGCATTCCAATCTCGCACAAAAGGGCCAAGCATCCAGTCCCTATAGATTTCCGCGTCAAGAATTTTTTCGCAAATCCCTATGGAAACAAGTTCGTAGTGATTTAGGTAGTCAAGTACCGACTGCCGTTCATTTTTGTCCTTCTCTTCAGTCGGGTTATGAAGTCGAGAAAAAGAACCCTGCCTGCGATGATAAGAGAAGACTGAATGTAAGGCTCTGTAATGGGGCGCCGACTCCACCTTCTCAATCATATCTAGTGTGGCTCGTTGACGTGCCGATGCGCGCGCAGAACGGACGCCCATAATGGCTACGCAGAGTGACCCAAAAACGACCAAAGGAGTTAGGAGAGAAACCCAGTTAAACGAAGAGACGACGCAAACGATAATTGTTTGCGTCGTCTCTGAAGCTGTTAATTCTGAGCATTGCACGGGTTAGTCCCGCGCGCCTTCCTTAAGCATGGGAAACCTCCGCTGCTTCGCCCCAAGTTGGGAAAACACTGAATAAAAACGGCCGTCCTGTCAACAGAGTTCCGGACCACGCCGATTTTTTCGTTGAGCAACATATAGGAAGCCTGAAGGGGGTCATTCAAGTCATTGAATGTTTTGGAATTCAAACTGCTCCTCCCATTATCGCCTGTTGACTCCGGACGCGGTTTGAGTCCGTAATAGAACAAAACACGAACATACAGTCCTGTCACCATGCACGAAACATTGTCTCGTCTGCGGGCAAGCCTTGCTGCCCTCGAAGAAGGCGTTCCACGCCAAGGGAACGCTCTCTTTAAACTCGGCCTGCCGGCGATGGACGACCATCTCGGCGGCGGGCTTGCCCGTGGCGGCCTGCACGAAATCCTGGCGCCGGCAGCGACCGATGCCGGCTCCGCCGCCGGGTTTGCCGCGGCCCTTGCCTTGCGCGCCATGGAACCCGGGCGCAGCGTCGTCTGGGTCCGGCAGAGCTACGGCGAGACGGAAGCGGGTCAACTCCACGCGCCGGGGCTGGCCGGGCTCGGGCTCGACCCGGATCGGCTCATCCTGGTGCGGGTGCGCGACGCCCTGAGCGCCCTGCGCGCCGGTGCGGAAGCCGTGCGCTGCTCGGCTCTCGGCGCCGTCGTCATCGAGCCATGGGGCGAGACGAAGGCGCTCGATTTCACCGCTTCGCGCCGGCTGGCGCTGGCCGCCGGGCGCTCGGGCGTCACCTGCCTTCTCCTGCGCATCGCGGCATCACCTTCGGCCAGCGCGGCGGCAACACGCTGGCAGGTGGCGGCCAGCGCGTCCGAACCACTGGCCGCCGGCGCGCCCGGCCATCCGACCTTCGATGTCACATTGTTGCGCCAGAACGCCGGCACCGCCGGGCAGAGCTGGCGCCTGGAGTGGAACCATGACCGCCGCATCTTCCGCGACGCCGCGCCGCTATCTCGCCCTGTGGTTTCCGTTCCTGCCGGCCGACCGGCACGCACGGACCTCTCCAGCCTCGCACGCACGGGCTGAGACGGCGCCGGAGGCAGGCGGCGAGCGGGCTGCCGCCGTGGTCTTCGTCGAGAAGGTCAAGAGCGCCCTGCGTCTTGCCGCGGTCGACCGCACTGCGCGCCGGCTGGGGCTTGGCCCCGGCCTGACGCTGGCGGATGCACGCGCGCGCATCCCCGATCTTGCCGTTGTCGAGATGGATCGGCCGGCGGATCAAGCCCTCGTCGAGCGCATCGCCGATTTCTGCGACCGCTACACGCCGCTCGTCGCGCTTGACCCGCCGGACGGGCTGATCCTCGACATCACCGGCTGTGCACACCTCTTCAAGGGCGAAGCCAAGCTGCGTGACGATCTCCTCGCCCGCTGCACCAGAGCCGGTGTCGATGGCCGCGCCGCGATCGCCGGCACGCCGCAGGCCGCCCGTGCCCTTGCCCGTTTCGTCGGCGCGGCGATCGTTCCGCCCGGCGGCGAGGCGGAGGCCGTGCGTCTCCTGTCCGTCGCCGCACTCGATATCGAACAGGAAGCCGTGGTCGCGCTCGGCCGGGCGGGGCTGAAGACCATCGCCGATCTCGAGGCACGCCCCTGGCGGCCGCTGGCAGCGCGCTTCGGCGAGGAGGTCGTGGCCGCGCTCCGGCGTACGCTGGGCCATGAAGACATCCGCATCACGCCGCGCCGGCCGCTTGCCGCCTGTTCGGCCGAGCGCGGCTTCGCCGAACCGCTCCTGAGCGCCGAGAACGCGCTCGACGTCTTGGCAAGCCTGGCTGGACAGGTCGCGCGGGCGCTGGAGCAACGCGGGGAAGGAGGACGCAGCTTCGAGGCATGTTTCTTCCGTACCGATGGCCAGGTGTTTCGCCTGACCGTCCAGACCGGCCGGCCGATGCGCGACGCCAAGGCCCTCATGCGGCTCTTCAGCGAACAGCTCGACGCGCTCGCCGACCCGCTCGATCCCGGTTTCGGCTTCGATCTGGTCCGGCTTTCGGTGATGGCCGGCGAGCCTTTCGCCACCGCCCAGGCCAGCCTCGACGGCCGCGCGGTGGAGGAAGAAGAAGTGGCCGCGCTCGTCGACCGGCTGGGTGCGCGCTTCGGACCACAGGCCGTGCAGCGTTTCGAACCCGTCGACACGCATATTCCCGAACGTGCCACGCGCAGGGTGACCGCCGCCGCTCTCGCCGGCGCCACCTTCTCCTGGCCTGAGCCCGAAGCGGACATGCCGCCGGTCCGGCCCGTCCATCTCTTCGATCCGCCGCAACCGATCGAGACGCTGGCCGAGGTGCCTGACGGCCCGCCGATCCGCTTTCGCTGGCGACGCGTGTTGCGTGAGGTGGCGCACGCCGAAGGGCCCGAACGCATCGCGCCGGAATGGTGGCTGAGCCGCCATTCCGGCCTGACACGCGACTATTACCGCGTCGAGGACACTTCGGGCCGCCGTTTCTGGGTCTATCGCGAGGGGCTTTACGACCGCGAGCCCGAAACGCCGCGCTGGTTCCTGCATGGGATATTCGCATGAACCGCTACGCCGAAATCGCCACCGCCAGCAATTTCTCCTTCCTGCGCGGTGCCTCGCATGCAGGCGACCTCGTCGAGCGCGCGATCATGCTCGGTCATGCAGGTATCGGCATTGCCGACCGCAACACCGTGGCCGGCGTGGTGCGCGCCCACATCGCCGTTGAGGAGGCGCGCGCCGCCTTCCGCCAGGCGCACGGAGCAGCGGCCGATCTGCCCTTCAAACTCGCCGTCGGCGCGCGTCTCGTCTTCTGCGACGGCACGCCCGACATCCTCGCCTATCCGCAAAACCGTGAGGGCTGGGGCCGGCTCTGCCGGCTTCTGACCCTCGGCAAGATGAAAGCGAAGAAGGGCGAATGCACGCTCCACCTCGGCGATCTTCTGACCCGCAGCAGCGATCTCCTGCTCGTCGTCATGCCCGAGCGACGGCCGCACGGGCTGGAGACATTGCTGGCGCGGCTCATCGAGGCCGCGCCCGGCGCGGTGTGGCTCGCAACCGCCATGCTCTATCACGGTGACGACCGGCGCCGGCTGGCTGCACTCAAGAGAATCGCCGCAACCGCGCGCGTACCGCTTCTGGCGGTCAATGACGTGCTCTATCACGCGCCGGAGCAGCGCGACCTGCAGGATGTCGTCACCTGCATCCGCGAGGGCCTGACCCTGGAGAATGCCGGGCGGCGGCTGGAGGCTAACGCCGAGCGCCATCTCAAGTCACCCGACGAGATGGCCCGGCTTTTTCGCGATGCGCCGGAGGCTCTCGCCGAGACGACCGACTTTCTCGCCCGCATCGACTTCTCGCTCAGCGAACTCAGATATGAATATCCTGACGAGCCGGTGCCGCCGGGCAAGTCGCCGCAGGCCTGGCTCGAGGAACTGACATGGCAGCGCGCCGCGATGCGCTATCCCGACGGCATTCCCGACAAGGTCGCCCGGCTCCTGAACGACGAACTCGCGCTGATCGGCCAGCTCGACTATGCGCGCTATTTTCTGACCATCCGCGACATCGTGCGCTATGCGGAAGACAATGGCATCCTCTGCCAGGGGCGCGGCTCGGCAGCCAATTCGGCCGTGTGCTACGTGCTCGGCATCACCGCCGTCGACCCGTCCGAAAACGAGCTCCTGTTCGCCCGCTTCATCTCCACCGAGCGCAAGGAACCGCCCGACATCGACGTCGATTTCGAGCACGAACGGCGCGAGGAAGTCATCCAGCACATCTATGACCGCTACGGACGCGAGCGCGCCGGCATCGCCGCCACCGTCATCACTTACCGTCCACGCAGCGCCATCCGCGAGGTCGGCAAGGTGCTCGGACTGACGGAAGACGTGACCGCCAGGCTCGCCGGCACGGTGTGGGGAAGCTGGGGCGACGCGATCACCAACGAACAGGTGCGCCAGTCGGGGCTGGAGCCGGACAATCCGCTGTTGCGGCGGGCGGTCTCGCTCGCCTCGCGGCTTCTGGGCTTCCCGCGCCATCTCTCGCAGCATGTCGGCGGTTTCGTTCTCTCGCGCGGCCGGCTCGACGAGACGGTGCCGATCGGCAATGCGGCAATGGAGGAGCGCACCTTCATCGAATGGGACAAGGACGACATAGACGCGCTCGGTCTGATGAAGGTCGACGTGCTCGCCCTCGGCATGCTGACCTGCATCCGCAAGAGCTTCGAGCTTCTGGCGGCGCATCGCGGCCTTCATCTCGACCTGGCAAGTCTGAAGACAGAAGACCAGGCCGTTTACGCCATGCTGCAGAAGGGCGATTCCATCGGTGTCTTCCAGGTCGAAAGCCGCGCCCAGATCTCCATGCTGCCGCGGCTCAAGCCGAAGGAATTCTACGATCTCGTCATCGAGGTGGCGATCGTTCGCCCCGGCCCGATCCAGGGCGACATGGTGCATCCCTATCTGCGTCGCAGGAATGGCCAGGAGAAGGAAAACTATCCTGCTCCGGCGCCGGAACACGGACCGCCGGACGAATTGCGCCAGGTCCTCGGGCGCACGCTCGGCGTGCCGCTGTTTCAGGAACAGGCGATGCAGATCGCCATGGTGGCGGCGCGTTTTACCGCCGAGCAGGCCAACGCGCTGCGCCGCGCCATGGCGACCTTCCGTCATACCGGCACCATTCACACATTCGAGGAGAAGATGGTCGAAGGCATGGTGAAGCGCGGCTACGAGCGCGCCTTCGCAGAGCGCTGCTTCGCCCAGATCAAGGGGTTCGGCGAATATGGCTTTCCCGAAAGCCACGCCGCCTCCTTCGCCAAGCTGGTCTACATCTCGGCCTGGATCAAATGCCACCATCCGGCGGTCTTTGCCTGCGCGCTTCTGAATTCACAGCCCATGGGGTTTTATGCTCCCGCACAGATCGTGCGCGACGCGCGCGAGCACGCGGTGGAGGTGCGCGCCGCCGACGTCAACGCCAGCCATTGGGACAACACGCTGGAGGAAGGCGACGGCGGCGCTCTTGCCCTGCGAATGGGTCTGCGCCAGGTCGACGGTTTCCATGAGGACTGGGCCGACGGGCTCGTGGCGGCGCGCGGAACCGGATTCGACAGCGTGGAGACATTGTGGCGGCGCACGCGCCTGCCGCATCGGGCACTGAAGCTTCTGGCCGACGCCGACGCCTTCCGCTCGCTCGGGCTCGACCGGCGGAGCGCGCTTTGGGCCGTACGCCGCCTGCCCGACGATGCCCCGCTGCCGCTGTTTGCCGCCGCCCAGGCGCGCGAACTCGGCCCCGAACCCGAAGCCGCGCTACCGGAAATGCCGCTGGCCGAACATGTGGTTGCCGACTACCAGACCACTCGGCTGTCACTCAAGGCGCATCCGATGACCTTCCTGCGCGGCCTGTTTCGCCGCGAGGGCGTGTCAAGCTCTGCCGAAATCGCAGAGGCGCGCGACGGATCACGCGCAGCGGTGGCCGGTGTCGTTCTGGTGCGCCAGCGCCCAGGCAAGGGAACAGCCATCTTCATGACCGTGGAAGACGAGACCGGCATCACCAATTCGCTGATCTGGGCGCGCCGGTTCAAGCATTTCCGCCGCGAGGTGATGGGCGCCAAGCTCGCGCTCATCGAAGGCCGGGTACAGAGAAGCCCCGAGGGCGTCGTGCACCTGATTGCCGACCGGGTCCGGGACCGCACACATGAGCTGGAGCGACTGTCGGATGACCATGCGGCCCGCCTCGCCCTTTCACGCGCCGACGAGGTCACTCACCCCACCCATCCGCAGGGTTCTCATCATCCGCGCAATGTCCGCATCATCCCGCGCTCGCGCGACTTTCATTGAGCGCGCGACCCACGAGCCCGGCACTCACGCGGCGATGTCGACGAGCCTGGCATTGGCCGCGGCGACCAGCGCCCGCGGTTCGGCCGAAAAGACGGCGTCATGCGCGCCGGCGGCAGCCCAGACGATGTCGAAACCAGCCAGCGTCTCGTCGGCAAAGGCGCCGATCGGCTCCAGATGGCCAAGCGGCGAGACGCCGCCGATGGCAAAGCCGGTCACCTCGCGGACATGGCGCGGATCGGCGCGCTCCAGATCTTCACCGGTCAGAACCGCAGCCTTCTTCGCATCGAGCTGATTGGCGCCCGAGACGAGGAAAAGATACAGGTTCTTGCTCTCTTTTCCTTGAAAGATCAGCGACTTGACGATCTGCGCGACGGTCACTCCGCACTGCTCGGCGGCCTCCGCTGCGGTGCGCGTGGATTCCCCCATGCGCCTGATCTCGATTTTCAATCCCGCCGTCTCGGCGGCGTGGCGGACACGTTCAATGCTCTTGCTCATGTCGGATATCCCCCAAAGCTACGGCAGAACCGAGCGCCAGCTCGATTGCCATTCCGTCATAGGCCGGCCATACATGCGATGGCGTTTCGCGGCTGACCATTTCGAAATCGAGCGGCACGTGCATGTGCGTCAGCACACCACGCCGCACCTTGAGGCGCTCGATCCAGTCCAGGGCCTCTGGCAGCGAGAAATGCGAGGGATGCGCACGATATTGCAGCGCGTCGATGATCAGCGTGTCGACGCCGGCGAGGCGTTCGACCGTGACGTCCGGGAAACCGCTGACGTCGCTGCAATAGGCGATATCGCCGACGCGAAAACCCAGTGAGATGATGTCGCCATGCACCAGGGGCAGAGGCTGGAAGACAAGCGCCCCTCCCTCGCCTTCTATGGTGAAGTGTTGATCGTGCCCAATCTCGTGCGGCGCGACGATCGGCGGATAGGAACTGCCCGGCGGGGTCTCGAAGCAATAGCCGAAACCCTGCTTCAGTCGAGCCATCGTCGGCGCGTCGGCATAGATGTCGATCAACTGGCGCTGGTTGATGACGAAGCTGCGCAGATCGTCGATGCCGTGGATATGGTCGGCGTGAGGATGGGTGTAGACCACCGCGTCGATCCGTTTCACACCAGCCATCAGCATCTGCGAACGGAAGTCGGGCGTCGTGTCGATGACCACGCTCGTGCGCCGACCGTCCGGCGTGATGCGCTCGACCAGCGCGGCCGCGCGTGTGCGGCGGTTCTTCGGATTGTCGGGATCGCAATTGCCCCAGTCGCCGGTCGGGCGCGGCACCCCAGGCGAGGAACTGCAACCAAGAATGGTCAGGCGGAGCCGGTCGGCCTCGCCGCTCATCGCGCCTGTCCCGCGCCGGACGGCACCTTGGAAAACAGCCGGAAGAAATTCGCCGTCGTCTGCCCGGCCAGCGCCTCGCGCGGCAGACCAAGCGTGTCGGCCAGCACGGCCGCCGTCTCGACCACATAGGCCGGCTCGTTGCGCTTGCCACGATGGGGCGGCGGCGCCAGATAGGGCGCGTCCGTTTCCACCAGCAGCCGATCGTGCGGCAGATCGCGGGCGATGGCGCGAATTTCCTCCGATTTCCTGAACGTCAGAATGCCGGAGAAGGAAACATAGCCGCCCAACCTTATGCCGGCCTCGGCAAGCGCGCGACCGGACGAAAAGCAGTGGAGTATGAAGGGAAACGCGCCCTTCTGCGTCTCCTCGTCAAGAATTGCCGCCATGTCCTCGTCGGCGTCGCGCGAATGGATGACGAGCGGCAGCCCCGTGCGCCTTGACGCCTCGATATGGCGCCGGAAGCCCTCCGCCTGCGCGGCGCGCGGTGCATTGTCGTAAAAGTAGTCGAGGCCGGCTTCGCCGATCGCCACCACCTTTGGATGCGCCGCCAGACGAACCAGTTCGTCGGCCGTGACGTCCAGTTCCTCGTCCGCATTGTGCGGATGCGTGCCGACCGAACAGTAGACATCGCGATAGGCCTCGGCGATGGCAAGGATTTCGTCGAAACGCTTCACCCGGGTCGAGATCGTGACCATGAGACCGACGCCGGCCGCGCGAGCGCGCGCGACAATATCGTCGCGCTCTTCTGCGAAATCGGGAAAGTCGAGATGGCAGTGACTGTCGACGAGCATGGTGTCTGGCTCAGCTTGCCGCTTCGTCTTTGTCGACATAGCGCGGGAAGACCGGCACCGGCGGCGGCAACGGGCTGCCCGACGTCAGCTGATCGGCATCACCCACTCGTGCAAATGTGCGCGCTTCTTCCGGCACGGCCAGAAGATCGAGCAGCTTTGCCGCCGAGCCAGGTATGAACGGCAGGCACAAGATGCCCAATCGCCGGATCGTCTCCGCCGTGACATAGAGCACCGTCTCCATGCGCGCGGGATCGGTCTTCTTCAGCGCCCACGGCTCCTGCGCGGCGAAATAGCGGTTCGCTTCCGCCACGACGGCAAAGATTGCCGCCAGCGCCTGGTTGATCGCCTGTTCGCCCATCGCCTTGCGGGCCTTCTCGAGCGCTTCCTCGGCCATTGCCAGAATGGCGCGGTCGTCATCGCCGAGTTCGCCCTTCTGCGGAACGACGCCACCACAATTCTTGGCGATCATCGACAGCGAACGCTGGGCGAGATTGCCAAGGTCGTTGGCCAGATCGGCATTGGTGCGATTGACGATCGCATCGTGACTGTAGCTCCCGTCCTGCCCGAAAGGCACCTCGCGCAGAAAGAAGTAGCGCACCTGATCGAGCCCGTACTGGTCGATGAGGGCGAAGGGATCGACCACGTTGCCGACCGATTTCGACATCTTCTCCCCACGGTTGAACAGAAAGCCGTGCGCATAGACGCGCTTGGGCAGTTCGATGCCCGCAGACATGAGGAAGGCTGGCCAATAGACGGTGTGGAAGCGCACGATGTCCTTGCCGATAACGTGGACATCGGCCGGCCAGTTCGACCAGCTTTCCGCGTCGGTGTCGGGATAGCCGGCCGCGGTGATGTAGTTCGTCAGGGCATCGACCCAGACATACATGACATGCTTTTCGTCGCCGGGTACCGGCACGCCCCATTTGAAGGTGGAGCGCGAGATGGACAGGTCCTTCAGCCCCGACTTGACGAAGCTCATGACCTCGTTGCGTCTCTCGGCCGGACCGATGAATTCCGGATGGCGCTCATAGAGTTCGAGAAGCCGGTCCTGATAGGCCGACAGGCGGAAGAAGTAGGTCTCCTCCTCGTTCCATTCGACCGGCGAACCGAGCGGCTCGCGGCGCACGCCATCCTCGCCGACGACCGTCTCGCTCTCGTCGAAATAGGCTTCCTGGCGCACCGAGTACCAGCCGCTGTAGCGGTCGAGAAAGATGTCGCCATTGTCCGCCATGCGCTTCCAGATGGCCTGGCAGGC
Source organism: Mesorhizobium sp. (assembly GCA_963966365.1). Lineage (GTDB taxonomy): Bacteria > Pseudomonadota > Alphaproteobacteria > Rhizobiales > Rhizobiaceae > Mangrovimarina > Mangrovimarina plasticivorans. The sequence continues at coordinate 86,031 of CAWZZC010000008.1, forward strand.
GCGTTTGTGGCGTTCCTCCGTCGTGCGGATGAACCCGTCATTGGAGCCGCCGACGGCCTCGACCATGGTACGGAAGATCGCGGAGTTGCGGTCGGCCAGTTCCTGCGCCGTCACGCCCTCCTTGTCGGCGGTCTGCTGCATCTTCAGCCCGTGCTCGTCCGTCCCGGTGAGGAAGAACACCTTCTTGCCGTTGAGCCTTTGAAAGCGCGCCAGGGCATCGGTCGCGATCACCGTATAGGCATGCCCGATATGCGGCTTGCCGTTCGGGTAGAAGATGGGCGTCGTGATATAGAACTTGTCGTTGGACATGGGAGGAAAATTCCGCGGGGCAATGCTTTGTCGTGGCGTTCAGATAACGCATCCCCGTCCTGATTGCCATCCCGCCGGATGCGTTCAGACGACCCGGGTTGCGGATCAGGAATCCGCCAGAACTTCGTGCAGGCGGCGCATGAGCCCGAACACATGCTGCCGCTTGTCCAGATTGTATGTCTCTGCGTCGACGATGGTGCGTTCGCTCTGCTGCCACAGCACGGCCAGTTTCTCGGCCGCGGCGAGCTGTCCCCGGCCGGCGGCGGCGGAGGCGCGCGCGCCCACCAGGTCAAGGACCCGCCTGTTGAAGATCGCAAACTGCATTGCCTGATCGCGACCGGAAACGGCATCCGCCAGCCGCCATGCACCAGCCGTATCGAAATTCGGCTCGTCGACCAGACGTTCGATCTCGGTCGAAATTTCCAGCCCTCCGTATTGAGACAGGAGGATGGCCTCGCGCACGCTGCCCGATGCGCGTTCGAGAAGCTGCGGCAATGTCTGCGCGGGAAGGGAAAGCCCGAGGTGCGACAGGGCCGAAGACAATGCCTTGTCTCCCAGAGCCTGGAACCGGACCACCTGGCAGCGCGAGCGGATCGTTGGAAGCAGTCCGCCAGCGGCATGCGAGATAAGAATGAACAATGTACGGACCGGCGGCTCCTCGAGGCTCTTCAGCAATGCATTGGCGGCACTGGCGTTCATGTCGTCGGCCGGATCGACGATGACGATGCGGTATCCTCCGTCATGGGCGGTCATCGACAGGAAGCGCCCGACCTTGCGGATCTCGTCGACGGTCACGGCCGATTTGAACGCCTTGGTGCGTTCGTTCACCGGCCGCGTCAGATACAGAATGGAGGGATGCCCGCCATGGGCGACCAGCCGGAAAAGCGACGAAGCGGGATCGGCATCGCCTAGCGCCGGCGGTGCGCCGGCTGGATCGGGGTGGGACAGAATGTGACGAGCGAAACGGAAGGCAAGCGTCGCCTTGCCGATGCCCTGCGGCCCGGAAAAGATCAGCCCGTGATGAAGCTTTCCGCTGGCATAGGCGGCAGCCAGGGCCATCTGCTCGGGCTCATGGCCGAACAGGACCGGGTTTTCCGACGGCTCGGGAATGTCGGCAAGCGTGTCGTGCTGCTCACCGGCCATGCGCTCGAAGATCATGCCGGTGCATCCTGCTGTTGATGCGTGGCGATCACGCGCTCTGCGGCTGCCCCCACGTCGGCCGCTACCGCCTCCTCGTCCCGCGCGGCATCAACCACGACGCAGCGCCCCGGTTCCCGGTGGGCAATTTCAAGGAAGGCATCGCGGCGCCGGCGGTGGACGGCAAGCGTTTCCTTCTCGAAACGGTCGGCCGTCTGCTCGCCGCGCCGCGCGAGCGCGCGCCGCATACCCTCCTCGGGATCGATGTCGAGTATGATCGTCAGGTCCGGGATCATGCCGTTGACCGTCAGCCGCTCCAGCGTTCGCATGAAAGCGGGGTCGAGACCTCCGGTGACACCCTGATAGACGCGCGAGGAATCCATGAACCGGTCGCATAGCACGATCTTGCCCGCTTCGATGGCCGGACGGATGACCTGTTCGACGTGATCGGAACGTGCGGCGGCGAAGAGCATTGCCTCCAGTTCGGGTCCGAACGGTTCGGCTGCACCGGATAGCAGCACATGGCGGATTGCTTCGGCGCCGGGCGAGCCGCCCGGCTCGCGCGTGACCAGCGTCGAGCGACCTTGCGCGGCCAGCCTGTCGGCCAGCCGGTGGATCTGCGTCGACTTGCCAGCACCTTCGCCGCCCTCGAACGTGATGAACACTCCGCGTTCCAATGACTGCCCTTCCAGGATGTTCCCATCGCGCCCGTCATAATGCCCGCGCGCGACGAGGTCCATGGGGCCTACGAACGCAGCCAGCCGGTAAGCAATTCCTCTATCGCATCCATGGCCCGCCGGTGAACCGGCCCTGTCGAGACCGATTCGGCGGCATAGAGTGGCGTTTCCTGGCTCAACGTGTCGCCGATCCAGACCTTCAGCGCCCCGATGCGCGTCCCCTCTTCCACCGGCGCCTGCACCGGCCCTTCGTAGACGATGCGCGCGACAAGTCGATCCCGGTTGGTGATTGGCACGAAGATCGAGACGCCGCCACGCGCCGTGAGCGCGACACCGCGTTTGGCGCCGCCGTACAGCCGCGCTTCGCCCACCACCTCGCCATCATCGAACAGGAGACGGCGCTCAAAGGCCCGCATCCCCCAGTCGAAGAGCTTGCGCGCCTCCTCGGCCCGCTCTCTCTCGCTCGCCATGCCGGCAAGCGCGCCGAAGAGACGCCGATCCCCGCGCTCCACGGAGCCGACGATGGCGTAGCCGGACTCCTCCGTATATCCGGTCTTCATGCCGTCAGCACCGATATCCATCCGTAGAAGCGGATTGCGATTGAGCTGGCGGATCTTGTTCCAGGTGAATTCGGGCTGCGCGTAAAATTTGTAGAACTGAGGATAGGTCCGCCAGATGTGCAGGCCAAGCATCGCCAGTTCGCGCACCGTGACCACCTGGCCTTCGGCTGGCAGGCCGGTGGAATTCTTGAACACGGACCGCTCCAGACCGATCGTGCGGGCGCGCTCGGTCATGAGTTGGGCAAACTGTTCTTCCGATCCCGCCATGCCTTCGGCAATGACGATGCAGGCGTCATTGGCCGACTGGACAATCACGCCCTGGATCAGGTCTTGCAGGCGGATCGATGAATTGAGCGCGGCAAACATGGTCGAGGTGCCGGACGGCGCGCCGCCCGTGCGCCAGGCGTTCTCGCTGACGAGGAAGGTGTCGTCGAGCGACAGCCGGCCCGCGCTGATGGCGTTGAATACAACCTCCATCGTCATCAGCTTGGCCAGCGAGGCGGGCGGAACCAAAGCATCGGCTTCTTTGGAAAAGAGCACCGTGCCCGTTTCGGCATCGATCAGATAGGCCTGTTCGGCGCGCGTCTGAAAGAGCTGCGCGTGCGCCGCACCGCTCGCAATCAACAAGAGCGCGAAGACAGAGACCACCCCGATCGCGGCCCTGAGCTTTGACGGTATCGTTCCCGGCTCCATATCCCCACCCGGCGTTATCGCGCGGCGGCTGCATACCCTCGCACAGGCCGCAGCGCCTGACATGCCCCTGGGCGAGCCTAGCGCATCGGCCCGAAAATCGGAATCGATTTTCGGTAGGCACGATGCGCAGGTCAAAACTGATTGAGCGTCCTTTGTGCGTCCAATCGGACGCACGGCGCTCAAATGCATCGGCCCGAAAATCGGAATCAACTCCCGGAAGGCACGATGCGCAGACTTAAGGTGATTGGCGGCCGAAACTCCAGCCGATGGTCAGCGACGGGCTGCTCTACTGGCGGACCGGAAGCGCCTCATCCGCGCCTGCGTTCCAGGCTGCCATGAGGAGATCGTCGAGCGGCATCGCGCCATCGCCATGCAGCGTGACGACATACCATGCACCGTCGGCCGTGGGCTCAACCTGCAACTGAGTGCGGCCGACGCCGGCGAGCGCGCCGATGATGCGCTCGGCCTGTTGACGGTCGGCGAACGAGCCGACGGCGACATAGCCCACGTCTTCCTCGAGAGGGGTGCCCTGACGCTTCCACGATGCGACGATGCTTGCGGCATTCATGTCGGCGTCGAGCGCCTCGAACGGCCCGGCGGCGCGCGCGACCCGATCGTCGGCATAGGAGAGGATCGCCATTGCAACGGCCTGTTGCGGCAGGGTCGAAGCGGGACGTTCCGGCACAGCCGGACCGGCATTCGGCAGATCGAGATCGAAGGTGCCGACGATCGCCCGCTGGGCGGCCGTCATCACCACAGGCTGCGCGGCCGGGCCGGTTCCCGTCGCGCCCGGGAACGGCACTGCCGGCGCCCCCGATGAAGACGTCGGGGTGGCGCCGTTCATAGCGATCATGACACCCGGCATGTCGGAACCGGCCGGCTGACCGTCAAGCGTGCCGGGCCGGTACGACGCCATCAGATACTGGTCGTCCTGACCGTGCAGGGGTGCACGACCGAGATACTCCACCTTGACCTCGGCGGTTCCGTCCTGCGTGTAGTCGAGAAGCTGGGCGGCGCGTTTCGACAGATCGATGATGCGGTTGTGGGCGAATGGACCACGGTCGTTGACGCGCACGACCACAGAGCTGCCGTTGGTGGTGTTCGTCACGCGCGCGTAGCTCGGCAGCGGCATTGTCGGGTGCGCGGCCGTCAGATGGGTCATGTCGTAGATTTCGCCGTTGGCCGTCAGCCGGCCGTGGAACGCCGAGCCGTACCAGGAGGCGAGCCCGACCTTCTCATAATCCGGGTCTTCCTTCGGATAGTACCACTTTCCCTTGACCTTGTAGGGCTTGCCGACCTGCTCGCGTCCGCCGCCGCGCTTGACGCGGCTCAGCTTTGTCGTCACGCGCGGGCTGGCCTGGACGCCATATTCCGATTCCGCGAAATATTCCTTGGTTTTGGTGTCGCCGCCCGCGCCATTCTGCGTCGGGGTGGCTGCGCAGGAGGCCAGAAACAGCCCGGCAGCGACAAACGGGAAAATCACGGCCGCACGTAGCTTGCGTTCCTCCACGGCCTTGCAGCCGTTCCTCGCGTCCCCACTCACCATCAATATCACCGCAACTTCGAATAAATGCAGAAAACACACGCGGTCGCTCGATGCAACCCACAAGCCAACCGCTCATTGCCTGACAAATCATTATCGTTATCTTAACCGATTGTGACGCGAACCGGGCAGTTTTGTGGCAAAGACGCAGGAAAATGCCGGGACCACCGGTCTCCATCGGCCTTTGCACACGAAACATCTCGGCGATAGCCGCGACGCCTGCTTGATAATTGGCGCTCATTCGCGCATACACCGCGATGTTCCGCGGAGGGATGGCCGAGTGGTTGAAGGCACCGGTCTTGAAAACCGGCAGGCGGGAGACCGTCTCGTGGGTTCGAATCCCACTCCCTCCGCCATCTGCGTTCGGTCCGACCCGGAGACATCGGCAATGGATTGTACCCACATTCCCGTTGATCTCGACCGATGTTGACTTTGATGCCAGCCGTGACCTCATCACAACGATGATCCGCCGGTTTCTGCAGCCACCCCAATGAGGGTGTGTGCGTTGCGTCCCGCCTGCCGTCCAAGTTGGGACCGACATTTTCGGCCGGGACGCGGCACCGTCTCTCCTCATGCCTGCTGGAAAGCAGCCTGGCTAGCGCGACAATCCGAACTGGATTTCGATCTGGTGATAGGGAGAACCCGGGCCGGACCAGTGGTGATAGATCTCACGGCTTTCGCCGGAAAATTCATGCCGCGACATTTCGATTTCCTGCACGAGCGGCCGATAGCCCTGAGTGAAGAGGGTGCGAATTGAGCCCCGGTGCACCGCAGACGCGACCATCGTCGGTTCGAGGTGATAGAGATCCACGCAAGCGCCATCGTCCTGCGGCTTTTCGACGGGGCGGCAAATCTGCCAATCGAAAAGGGTTTTGCCGTCCTTCGCGAGATGGTGTGAAATAAATATCCACGGACCGGCTGGCACCAGTCCATGCCTGGCAATCTCCTGCTCGATCACGGGAGCGCAATCGGCCGCGGCATTCTTGATCTGGGGAATGGTGAGCCTGCGCCTGATGCCCACAACCCACATTTCCGGCGTTTCGACGATTGTCATAAGAGCCCTCAAACGACCCAACGCTATGGCGCCAGTCGTTCGCACTTAAATGCATTACTAGAACACGAACCCAAAAACATGCGTCATCTCGCGACGAATTAGAAAAATCTTCTCTATCGATTACGCATGCCCGGCAGCGGCGGACTTATCCGGCCGGCTTGGTCGCCCTTCAGGTCGGCATAGACAGCGCAGAGCAGGAATGCCGCGTCAGCGACTTGCCTCAACCGCGGCTGCCGACCGGCCTGCGCGCTCGTACCAATTCTTGGAACGGTTTACGATCCACACCACGGAAAGCATGACCGGTACCTCGATCAGCACGCCGACGACAGTCGCGAGAGCCGCACCAGAATGAAAGCCAAACAGGCTGATGGCGGCGGCAACGGCCAGTTCGAAGAAGTTGGAGGCGCCGATCAGCGCCGAAGGACCGGCCACGCAGTGCTGCTCGCCACTGATGCGATTGAGGAGGTAGGCAAGACCCGAATTGAAGTAGACCTGGATGAGGATCGGCACGGCAAGCAGCGCGATGACCATCGGCTGCGCGATGATCTGCTCACCCTGGAAGCCGAACAGCAGGATCAGCGTCACCAGAAGCGCCAGCAGCGAGACGGGCGCAAGCCTGCCGAGCAGGCGGTCGAGGGCGGCCTGCCCTCCCCTCGCCAGGAGGCGGCTGCGTGCGACCTGCGCAATGATCACCGGCACCACGATGTAGAGGACCACCGACAGGACGAGTGTGTTCCATGGAACGGTGATGGCCGAAAGCCCGAGCAGGAGCGCCACGATCGGTGCGAAGGCGACCACCATGATCGCGTCGTTCAGCGCGACCTGGCTCAGCGTGAAATGGGGCTCGCCCTTGGTCAGGTTGGACCAGACGAACACCATGGCCGTACAGGGGGCGGCGGCAAGAATGATCAGCCCGGCGATGTAGCTGTCGATCTGGCCGGCGGGAAGAAGCGGGCGGAACAGCCAGCCGATGAAGAACCAGCCAAGCAGCGCCATCGAGAACGGTTTTACCGCCCAGTTGACGAACAGCGTCACGCCGATGCCGCGCCAGTGCCGTCCGACCTGTCCGAGCGCGGCAAAGTCGATCTTGAGCAGCATCGGGATGACCATCAGCCAGATCAGGATCGCGACGGGCAGGTTGACCTTGGCGATCTCGAGCCCGCCGACCAGCTGGAACACACCGGGCAACCAATGGCCGAGAGCTATGCCGGCGACAATGCAGAGAGCCACCCAGAGGGTGAGATAACGTTCGAAGGTGGACATGGATTTCCTCTAGGCCGAAGCCGCACGGCGGCCATTCTCGTCTATGACGCGCTCGCCGTCTTCCTTGACGAACCCGCCCATCTGCGCCGGCAACAGGTCGAGCACGGCCTCGGATGGACGGCAGAGCTTCACGCCCTTCGGGCTGACGACGATCGGACGATTGATGAGAATCGGATGCTCCATCATGGCGTCGAGAATCTTGTCGTCGCTCAGCGCCGGATCGCCAAGACCGAGATCCGCGTAAGGCGTGCCCTTTTCCCGCAGAAGCGACCGGACGGGAACGCCCATGCGTGCAACAAGCTGCGCAAGCAGGGCGCGCGACGGCGGCGTTTTCAGATATTCGATCACATGGGGCTCGACACCGGCATTGCGGATCAGGCCCAGCGTGTTGCGCGACGTGCCGCAGGCAGGGTTGTGATAGATGATGACGTCCATGTCTGAGCTCATGCTGCACTGTTGCGGGGCGAGGACGCACCGTCCGAGTGAGCGATCTCGACGAGCCGGGCCCGCAGGGATGCCCTGTCGAGGCTCGCCACGGGCAGTGCGGCAAAGGCAGTGATGCGGTTCCTGAGATAACGGAACGCGTCGATGAAGGCGGCTTCCTTCTGAAAGTCCGCACCGTCCGCCGCAGCCGGGTCCTCGATGCCCCAATGCGCCGTCAACGGCTGGCCCGGCCAGACCGGGCAGGCCTCGCCGGCGGCGTTGTCGCAGACCGTGAACACGAAATCCATGATGGGAGCATCGGGCGCGGCAAACTCCTCCCAACTTTTCGAGCGCAGACCATCCACGGGATAGTCGAAGCTCTCCAGGACCTTCAGCGCGAAGGGACTGATCTCCCCCTTCGGTTGACTGCCGGCGGAAAAGGCCCGAAATCGACCGGAGCCGTCCTTGGCCAGAATGCTCTCGGCGAGGATCGAGCGGGCGGAATTTCCGGTGCAAAGAAACAGAACATTGAAGATGCGGTCGGGATGGTCGGCATCAAGCATGGGATGCGCCTTTCTGGGGTTCGCAACAGGACGACAGCGCTGCAACCGCCGGATTGCATACCTCGGGATGCCCCTGGCAGCAGTCGCGCATGAGAAATTCCACGAGACCCGAAAGGGCGATGAGGGACGCGCTATAAATGATCGACCGTCCTTCGCGCCGCGACTCGACCAGCCCGGCCTGTTCGAGATGGCCGAGATGAAACGACATGCGCGAGGAGGATGCCCCATCCATCGCTTCACCAATGACTCCGGCGGACATTCCCTCCGGTCCTGCTGTCACCAGAAGGCGAACGATGCGCAGCCTTGTCTCCTGCGAAAGCGCGGTAAAGGCGTCGAGAGCCTGTTTTTCATCCATCGTTATCTCTCAATATCTCAATACTCGTTGAGTTATTGTATGAACGAAAAACATGTCCCGCGCCAGCCCCCGGACACCTAATTCTTATGCCGGTCGCAGAATTTCGCCGACCGGCGCGTCTTCAGGATCGGAGCATCGATTGCGCTCCATCGCACCGATGATCCGCATCGCGCTCCCGAAGCGTCACACGCCCGCCCACGACCTCCGCCAGCGCGGGGAGCCTGCTATTCGAGCTCCGCCGCCACAGCGTCGAACGCTCATGCTGGCTCCGATGGCCGCACCAGCCGGTGACACGGCAATGCTGTCGTGGGGCGCCGCCGTTCGCATGTGTTGCCGGCGACCGATGGATGGCGGCAAGCAATCAGAGCCGCTGACGAAGCGCAACCGCGCCGCCCGGCCCGACATGCGCGACCCTGGACCTGCCGACGCAGCGTCTTCTCACCCTTCACGCGGCAGGACGGTAAGGACACGGGTAATGAATGCGTGGAACTCGGCCATGTAGTCGCGAAGGAAGTCCCTGGTCGACTCCACGGTCACCTCGCCATCGTCGTCGACCAATCCGTCCTTGAACTGGATATAGGCTTCCGGGGCATTCATCTGCGGTGAGTTGCAGAAGCTGAGGACGCTGCGCAACTGTTGCTGCGCGATGGCCGTACCGATGGCGCCGGGCGACGTGCCGATGACCGCCGACGGCTTGCGGGTAAAGGAATTGGTGCCATAGGGACGGCTTGCCCAGTCAATCGCATTCTTCAGGCCTCCGGGAATCGACCGGTTGTATTCCGGTGTCACGAAGAGCAGAGCGTCACAGGCAGCGATCGCATCCTTGTAGGACCGTGCGACCGGCGGATAATCCGCATCATAGTCGTAGCTGTAGAGCGGCAGGTCGGCGAAGCGGATTTCCTCGAAGTTCATCGTCTCCGGCGCGAGCCGGATCAGGGCTCTGGAGAGCTTGCGGTTGATCGACTTCTTGGACAGGCTGCCGACAAAATAGCCTACCTTGTAGTTGGTCATGACATGTCCTTTCCTGCGAAATGGCATGCGACCCCCGAGGTCAACTCTATTTGCCGACCGGCCGCCCGTCCACTCACAGAAGGGAGACCGTCATAGCCTCGTCGCCGCCTTGTCCACGCCGCCGGACGGCAGTGCTGCCGCTGTTCGATGGCGGAGGGCTGTGATAGAATTCACTGACGTTCCGCCCAGGTAGGATCATGTTGGGGGGCGGAGTGACAGTCATGAGATATGCTTGTCTTGTGCTCGCATCTTTGCTGTGTGGCGCGGCATCAGCCGATCCGCTGCACGACGCGGCCCGAAAGGGTGACGTCGAACAGGCGCGACAGCTCATCGAACAGGGTGCCGACGCCAGTGCGCCGGACGAAGCCGGAGAGCCGCCGCTCCTCATCGCGGCTTTGGCTGGCAATGCCGATATGGTGGCGCTGCTGCTCGACAACGGAGCGGCGATCGACACCCGCAACAAGGGTGGCCTGACGGCGCTCCATGCGGCCGCCTATGCCGGCCAGATCGGGGTCGCCGAATTGCTCATAGAGCGCGGCGCGAAGGTCAATGAAAACGGGAACTTCTATCATATGTCGCCACTTCATGCGGCGGCCGAGGAAGGTCACGCCGACATCGTCGCGCTGCTGATTGCCAACGACGCCGAGATCGAGGCGAAGGAGCGAAACGGCTACACGCCCCTTACCCAGGCGGGATGGCGCGAGCATTGGAAGGCGGCGGATCTGCTCATGAAGGCGGGAGCCGTCTGCCAGCCCGCCGACCTTGTCGGCGACTGGCTGCATGGCGAATGCATGAAGCGCAACGCCGAATGACGGAAGCCGCTTCGGAAATTGAATGCCGGCCCCAGCGAAGGACCGGCTCGTGACAGGAGACTGGAACATGTTCGCCAAGAGCAACGACCGACCGGGCCGCATCGGCGCCTGGATCGGCGGCGTGGCGCTGGCAGGCGCCATGCTGTTCGTCCAGCCGGCGTGGGCCGACGATTTCGTCAACACCGGATATTTCGGAGATGTCGCCATCAAGGGCTACGACACGGTCGCCTACTTCACCCGGAACGAGGCCGTGCAGGGCTCGCCGGAATTCTCATATCGCTGGCTCGGTGCGACCTGGCATTTCGTCAGCGAGGAGAACCGGGAGCTGTTCATGCAGGATCCGGTGAAATATGCGCCGCAATATGGCGGCCATTGTGCGGATGGCGTCTCCTTCGGCACGATCACCACCAATATTGATCCGAAAGCCTGGCGGATCATCGAAGGAAAGCTGTATCTCAGCTACGATCCCGGGGCTGCCGAAGGACTCGAGAAGAACCACGACAAGATCACGACGTCGCAACAATACTGGCCCGAGGTGCGCCAGACACTGATGTCGGAGAAGGTCGGCCAGCACTGGAATTGAGTTGGTCGGGCACAACGCCCTGCGGCGTCATCGAGGTTCGAGAGCGTCATCCCGGCCGACCCCGCCGGTATCGCGACAAGACCGTTGCGGAGGAACAGATACGTCGCGATATTGGCGGAGGAGGGACCCATTGCGCGGCGCGGCCGATCTCCGCAGCAAGCGCTGTCGGCTCTGACACATGTCGAGATAAGTACCGGGCCGCGCATTATGACGTCCCTTCAATGGGTCCCGGATAGCCCTCCGGGCTTCCGGGATGACGCCCTTCCCACCTTTCCAGCACAAGCACCAGCGCAAGCGTGGCTGTTTTCACCCATCACTGATCGGCAAGAGAGAAGTATCTCAGCGCGTGAGGTGAAACGTGCGCATAGTCCGCGTCGGGCTCCTCCTCGTCCGTGTTACGGAACACGTAGCCACACGTCCATCGGTCGAGAAAATAGCCCTCGAACCGCTCGCACAGTCGATCGCCGCGCAGTTCGAATGTGCCGGTGATGTTGGTGTTGGCGCTGCGATAGGCCGTATTTCCCGAAGCACCGTAATACTGCATGAAGGTGGTCCCGTTCCGGTGGCGGCCGGTCCATGTGCGGTTGGCGACAAGGTCTTCAAGTTGCGTTGCGCTGAGCCGCTCGCTGTCCCTGCCCTCATAGTCGAAGGGCCATTGCGGTATGCCCGCCAGTCGCAATCCCTCCAGGTGCCGCCGCAACTGATCCTGCGGCCAGTAGTCATAGAGATTTTCGTAATAGGTCAGGTTGGCGGCGGGGAAGAGTTCGAGCACGCCTGCCGCCGCTGCCTCCGCGCGTTCCTCATTTGCGAGGCGGGCATAGGCCGCCGCCAGATATTCGGGTGCCGGTTCAGCTTCGGGCAATGCTTCCCACGCCTTCTCAAGGAACGGCAAGGCGCGTTCGAGTGCACCGGCGTTGTAGAGCACCACACCGGCGAGCAACTGGAAACTGGCCGGCGGCGTCGGATCGAGCCGAAGGGCCGTCTCGAGTTCGATCAATGCCTGCTCGGCCTGGCCGGTATGGATCAGGACAAGCGCCAGATTGCCGAAGGCTTCGGGATCGTTCGGCTGCAGCGAGACTGCCCTGCGCGCCGACTCCTCGGCTTCTGCCGTACGCCCGTCGACGAGCTGCAGCAGCGCGAGAACCGAGTGCGCGCGCGCATTGCCGGGATCGAGCTTGAGGGCCCGGCCGGCGGCATCATAGGCGATCTTGCGCGCGACCGCCGCTGTCCAGAGGAAATTGTAGTCATTGCGCCAGACATCCACCGCCACCGCCGCGATACCGGCATGAGCGTCGGCAAACTCGGGATCGATGTCGATGGCCCGCTGGTAGAACGAGAGCGAGCGCCGGTATGTGTCGACGTCGCTGAAATGGAACCCCTCCTGCTCGGCCCGCATGTAATAGTCATAAGCTTCCAGATTGTCCGTCGGTATGCGCGTGATCTGGTCGCGCTCGCCATCGCTGAGCTGGATCGACAAAGCATTCGTTATCTTGCCGACGACGTCGTCCTGGAGCGCGAAGAGGTCGGCATAATCACGGTCGTAGCTCTCGGCCCAGAGCGAGCCGCCGGTCAGCGCATCGATCAGGTTCACATTGATCCTGAGGCGGGCGCCGGCCCGGCGCAACGTCCCCTCCAGAACGTAGCGAACACCGAGATCGGCAGCCACGTCCTGAATCTTGCCGGCCATGTCGCCAATCGCGAAGACCGAGTGCCGCGCGATCACGAAGAGGCCCGAAACCTTCGACAGTTCCGTGATCAGGTCATCCGTCAGCCCTTCGGCGAGATGATCCTGGTCATCCTCGCCGCTGACATTGATGAACGGCAGGACCGCGATGGACGGCTTGTCCGGCAGAGGATAGGCGACGCGCTCGACATTGGATGGCGCAGGCGTATCCGAGCGCCACCACGCGATCCCACCCCCGGCAAGCACGATCAGCAGCGCTGCGCCCGCGACCGCCGGCGCGAGCCAGCGTCTGCGCGAACGCTGGACCTCGTCCGCAGGGACGAGAGGGGTCGCCAGCGCCTGGGCCTTGTCGTCGAGGATGACACGGTATGCGACGACGGGTTCGGCGATGTTCTTGACCCGTCTTTCGCCGAGCGGTTCGAATGTCAGGTCCAGCTTGCCCTTGACCTGATCGTGGGCGGGACCGGAAACGCATATGCCGCCCGGATCTGCGACCTGCTCCAGACGCGCGGCGACATTGACACCATCCCCGTAGATGTCGCCCTCGTCCAGGATGATGTCGCCTATGTTGATGCCGATCCGGTATCGGTAACGCGCCTCCTCGGACCTGCCGGCGTTTTCCGCGCGCAGCGACAGCTGCAGCTCGACGGCGAACGCAATGCAGTCGACGATGCTGGCGAACTCGATGAGCGCGCCATCACCTGTCAGCTTGATGATCCGGCCATGATATTGGGCCGCACGCGGTGAAAACAATTCGCGGATGTGACGCCGAAAAGCAGCAAAAGTACCGCGCTCATCCGCACCCATGAGGCGCGAATAGCCAACCATATCGGCAGCAAGGACCGCAGCCAGTCGGCGTTCCATGCCCAATCTCCGTTCATCGGGAGATTAGTGCGCATTGCCCCGCAGAAATATATTCGATTGAAGGCGTCGCGTCACCAGCGGATGCCGCCAAGCCGGCGGCATGCCGCGACAGCGCCGTTCAGGCGGCCCGCTTCTTGGCCAAGCGGGCGCGAATGCTCTCCACATCGGCGCGCGGCGTCGCAGCGAAAAGCGTCTTGGTGTACTCGTGGCTGGGGTTCGAGAACACCTCGTCGCGCGTGCCGTATTCCACCGCATCGCCGAAATACATCACCATCACCTCGTCTGCGATGTAGCGCACCACCGACAGGTCGTGGCTGATGAAGACATAGGTGAGCTGGAACTCGTCCTGCAGATCGGCAAGCAGATTGAGAACCTGGGCCTGAACCGACAGATCGAGCGCGGAGACGGGCTCGTCCAGCACAAGCAGGCTCGGATTGAGCATCAATGCGCGGGCGATTGCGATACGCTGGCGCTGGCCGCCGGAAAACATGTGCGGATAGCGATTGAAATGCTCGGGCTTGAGGCCGACCTTGGTCAGCATGGCCATGGCGCGCTCGCGCCTTTCGGCGGCCGGCATGTCGGAATTGATGATCAGCGGCTCCATCAGCACGTCGCCCACCTTCTGGCGCGGGTTGAGCGAGCCATAGGGGTTCTGGAAGACGATCTGCACCTTGCTGCGCATCTCCGGCGTCAATCCGCCGGCGGCGATGTCGACCTTCTTGCCGTCGATGAACAACTCTCCCGCCGTCGGCGGGTCGATCATGGTGATGATGCGCGCCAGCGTTGACTTGCCGCAGCCGGACTCGCCCACGATCGCCAGCGTCTTGCCCTTCTCCAGCTTCAGGTCGATGCCCTTGACGGCATGAACCGTCCGCGCCTGGCGAAAGAGGCCGCCTCCGACATGATAGTCGCGCTTGATGCCGCGGGTTTCCAGGACGATTTCGCTCATTGGCCGGCTCCCGCATGCCGCGCTTCGTCGAGCACGAAGTCGGAAACGGTCGGAAGACGATCACCGGTGGCATTTTCCGGCAGCGCCGACAGCAGCGCCTTCGTATAGGCGCTCTTGGGCGTTTCGAAGAGCGATAGCACGTCCGCCTCCTCCATCTTGCGGCCCATATACTGCACGATGACGCGGTCGGCCGTCTCGGCCACGACACCCATATCGTGCGTGATCATGATCATGCCCATGCCCTGCTCTGTCTGCAGCTTCATCAACAGGTCGAGTATCTGCTTCTGGATGGTGACATCGAGCGCCGTCGTCGGCTCGTCGGCAATCAGGAGCTTGGGATTGCAGGCGATCGCCATCGCGATCATGACGCGCTGGCTCTGGCCGCCCGACATCTGGTGGGGGAAGTGGCCGAGCCGTTCCTCCGGATCTGGAATTCCCACCGCCTCGAACAATTCGATGGCGCGCCTGCGCCTCGCCGCCCGGTCGAGATCGGTATGGATCTTCAGAGCTTCCTCCACCTGATAGCCCGCCGTGAAGCACGGATTGAGGCTGGCGATCGGCTCCTGGAAGATCATCGCGATGTCCCTGCCGACGATCTGCCGCCGCTGCTTTGGGCTGAGCGCGAGGATGTCGCGACCCTGAAAGGTCATCGCATCGGCCGTCACGGTTGCAGTCCAGGGCAGAAGGCCCATCACCGCCAGCATGGAAACGGACTTTCCGGAGCCGGATTCACCGACGATCGCCAGAACCTCGCCTTTGTCGACGGAGAGCGAAACGCCGTCGACCGCGCGCAGCCTGCCGGTCGCCGTGGCGAAATCGACAGTGAGATTCTTGATCTCAAGCAAAGCCATTGCTCACGACCTCTTCAGTTTCGGGTCCAGCGCGTCGCGCAGACCGTCGCCCATCAGATTGATGGCCAGCACCGTGATCAGGATGGCAAGCCCCGGGAAAGTGACCACCCACCAGGCGCGCAGGATGAATTCGCGTGCCTCGGCCAGCATGGTGCCCCATTCGGGAGCCGGAGGCTGGGCACCCATGCCGAGGAAGCCGAGGGCGGCAGCGTCCAGGATCGCCGTCGAAAACGACAATGCGGCCTGCACGATCAGCGGCGCAGTACAATTGGGCAGGATCGTCTTGAACATCAGCCTCAGATGGCCGGCCCCCGCCACGCGTGCCGCTGTCACATAGTCGCGGCTCTTTTCGCCCATCACGGCCGCGCGCGTAAGGCGGACATAATGCGGCTGCTGAACCAGGGCGATGGCGATCATGGCGTTGACGAGGCCCGGACCGAGGATCGCCACCAGCACGAGTGCCAGAAGCAGGGACGGGAAGGCGAGGATCACGTCCATCACACGGGTGATGGCCGTGTCGACCCAGCCCCGGAAATAACCGGCCACCAGACCGACCACGATGCCGACGGACACGGCCAGCGAAACGACGACGATGCCGATGAAGAGCGAGAAGCGTGCGCCGTAGATCAGGCGGGAGAGCATGTCGCGGCCAACCGCGTCGGTGCCCAGGATGTAGTTCCAGCTCCCGCCCTCCTGCCACACCGGCGGCACGAGAAAGGCGCCGCGGTTCTGCAGGCTCGGCTCGTGCGGTGCGATGACGGGCGCCAGGATCGCGATCACCACGATCGCCAGGAAGACGTAAAGCCCGATCACGGCGCCGCGGTTCTGGCTGAAATAGTACCAGAACTCGACGAGCATGGCGCGACGGGTCCCCGCCTCCACACCCTGGTTTGCAACTGTATTCGAGTGAGCCATGATCAGTGCCTGATTCTGGGATTGATCAGACCGTAGAGCACGTCGACGATCAGATTGACGATCATGATGATACCGGCGATCAGCAGCAGGCCGCCCTGCACGACGGCGTAGTCACGCTTGAAGACGCTGTCGACCATCCATTTCCCGATACCGGGCCAGGAGAAGATCGTCTCCGTCAGGATCGCACCCGCCAGCAGCACGCCGACCTGCAGCCCGATGGTGGTGATGACGGGAATGAGGGCATTGCGCAGCGCATGCAGGCCGATGACCCGGGCCGGCGACAATCCCTTGGATCGCGCGGTGCGCACGTAATCCTCGCCCAGCACTTCCAGCATGGCCGAGCGCGTCTGGCGCGCGATGACCGCCAGCGGGATGGTCGCGAGGACGATGCTCGGCAAAATGAGGTGACTCACCGCCGAACGGAACGCGCCCTCCTGACCGGACAGAAGGCTGTCGATCAGCATGAACCCGGTGACCGGCGGGAAGAAATAGAGCAGTGAGATGCGCCCAGAGACCGGCGTCCACCCCAGAATCCCGGAAAACAGGATGATGAGCAGCAGACCCCACCAGAAAATGGGCATGGAATAGCCGACCAGCGCCGTGCCCATGACCGTCTGATCCAGCCACGAGCCGCGCTTGACCGCAGCGATCACGCCGACGGGAATGCCGATGCAGATGGCAAGAAGGATGGCGCAGAGCGACAGTTCCAGCGTTGCCGGGAACAGGGTGAAAAACTCCTGCAGCACCGGACGCTTGGTGACGATCGATGTGCCGAGATCGCCCTGCACAAGATCCACGAGATAGTTGAAATACTGAATTACGAGCGGCTGGTCGAAGCCGTAGAGCGACTGCAATTCGGCGTAGCGCTCGGCACTCAGGCCGCGCTCGCCGGCGAGCAGCATGATCGGGTCGCCGGGCAGCAGTCTGATGAACGAAAAGGCGACAATCGAAACCCCGATGAACGTC
Organism: Mesorhizobium sp.; assembly: GCA_963966365.1. Lineage (GTDB taxonomy): Bacteria > Pseudomonadota > Alphaproteobacteria > Rhizobiales > Rhizobiaceae > Mangrovimarina > Mangrovimarina plasticivorans. Next base: position 103,243 of record CAWZZC010000008.1, read on the forward strand.
GGGACCAACAGTGCCAGCCGGTAAAGGATGAAACGCAACATGAAATGTCACCGACCGGCGGCAACCGAAGGCTGCCGCCGGTCCCCATTCTGGTTGAACGAGCCTACTCGGCGAGGTCTACGCCTTCGAAATGGTGGCCGCCGAGCGGATCCATCTTGTAGCCGGTGACCTCCTTGCGCATCGGCATGTGAACGACCGAATGAGCGATGGTCGCCCACGGCGCCTCACGCTTGAAGACGACCTGCGCCTCCTTGTAGAGCTCGGCCCGCTCTTCCTGCGTGGACAGCGTCTTGGCCTTCTGCACCAGTGCGTCGAACTCCTCGTTGCACCACTGCGCCCGGTTGGAACCACCAACGGCATCGCAACCCAGAAGCACGGCAAGGAAGTTGTCCGGATCGCCATTGTCGCCAGTCCATCCGAGCAGCACCGCACCATCGCGGTCCACCGCCTTGGAGCGCTCGAGATATTCACCCCACTCGTAGGACACGACCTCGACCTTGACGCCGACCTTGGAGAAGTCCTCCTGGATCAGCTCCGCCATGCGCCGCGCATTGGGGTTGTAGGGCCGCTGAACCGGCATCGCCCAGACCTTCATCGAAAGATCCGTCACGCCTTCTTCCTCAAGCATGGCCTTGGCAGCTTCCGGATCGTACGGATCGTCCTTGATGTCGTTGTTGTACGACCACATCGTCGGCGGGATCGGGTTTTTCGCGGCCTGGCCTGCACCCTGGAACACGGCGTCGAGGATCGCATCCTTATTGATGGCCATGTTGAGCGCCTTGCGCACCTTCGCGTTGTCGAAGGGGGCCTGCTGGGTGTTGTAGGCCAGATAGCCGACGTTCAGCCCTTCCTGCTCGTCAACCTTGAGGGCATCGTTGGCCTTCAGCGTCTCGATGTCGGCCGGGTTCGGATAGGGCATGACATGGCATTCGCCGGCGATCAGCTTCTGCTGACGAACGGAGTTCTCCGTGGTGATGGCGAAGACCAGGTCATCGATGGGCTGCTTGCCCGCCCAATAGTCGGAATTGGCCTTGTAGCGGATGACGGCGTCGGGCTGATAGGCCACGAACTGGAACGGACCAGTGCCGACGGGCTTCTGGTTCAGGTCGGACATCTTGCCGCTCTCGGCCAGTTGGTCTGCATATTCCTTGGAAAGAACGGACGCAAAATCCATTGCCAGGTTGGCGATGAACGGCGCCTCGGGCCGCGTGAGGACGAACTTGACCGTCATGTCATCCACCTTTTCGATGGACTTGATGAGGTCGGGCATCGACATCGCATTGAAATATTCCCACGAAGCGCCCTCAACATAGGCGTTGTAGGGATTGTCGCTCTTGAGCTGACGCTCGAAGGAGAAGAGGACATCATCGGCGTTGAAGTTGCGGGTGGGGGTGAAGAAATCGGTCGTGTGGAACTTCACGCCTTCACGCAGATGGAAAGTGATCTCGAGGCCGTCGTCGGAGATCTCCCAGCTCTCGGCAAGGCCAGGGACGGTGTTGGTCGTGCCGGGTTCGAACTGCACGAGACGGTTATAGACGGGCTTGGAGGAAGCATCGAACGTGGTGCCTGCAGTATAGAGCGCCGGATCGAACCCTTCCGGGCTGCCTTCCGAACAGTATACGAGGGTCTTTGCGCTCGCCGCGCCAGACAGGACCGTCGCGGCAAGCAGCGCAGCCGCGAAGCTGAATTTCTTCATATCAATACACTCCCAGTTATTATTGCTCCGGCTCCGTAAACTGGACCCGAAAATCCGCATATAAGCACCGAAATCGCGGCAAGGAAACACCCCTGACAGTTGCCCAAAGGGAAGGCCGAGCGGCGATTGCAATCGGCGCCAATCGGCCTATCTATGCGCCGAGCAAGGGAGGGACACGCATATGGCCGACGGCCGATTTGATGCCAACGATATCATCGCCTTCTGGTTCGAGGAACTCGATCCTGAGGACTGGTTCAAACCGAACGCGGAACTGGACGCGGCCATCAAGGCGCGCTTCCTCCCGGTCTGCCAAACGGTACTCGCCGGCGATCCGGACGATTACCTCGACAGTTCCCGCACCGCTCTGGCCGCCATCCTCGTCCTCGACCAGTTCACCCGCAACATCCATCGCGGGACGGCGGAGGCTTTCTCCGGCGACCAGTCGGCACTCGCGATCTGCCATGCCGCACTCGACCGCGGGTACGACGAACAGCTTTCATCCGCCGAACGCCAGTTTCTCTACATGCCGCTGCAGCATTCGGAGATACTTGCCGATCAGGAATTGTCCGTGAAGAAGTTCCGCGACCTGGGCAACGAGGAAGGCATCAGGTATGCGCTGGAACATCGTGACATCATCGCCCGCTTCGGCCGCTTTCCGCATCGCAACCGTGCCTTGGGGCGCAAGAGTTCGGCCGAGGAACTGGAATTTCTCGAAGGCCATGACGGCTTCGGCCAGAAGTAGTGGCCATCCGCATCAATCACACGACACTCGTGCATAACTCTTACGTAAACGTAATGCTTGCGCCGGCGCGACCCTTGGTCGTAGATAGGGCATGGACGGGAGCCGGATGCTTGGCTGCCGGATAGGGAAAAGCGTGCGTGGCCGTGCCCCTGCCGGGACTGACGCGGCCGGCTCGAGGGAGGCGATTTTGGCACCTGCGAAGAAGGCGAATACCACCAAGGCGAAGAAACCGGCGAGCAGCACGAAGCCAGCCAGGACTGCGGGCTCGAAGACAAAGGGCGCGGCAGCCAAGGGCACCGCAAGGACGGCAGGAGCAACCGAGACGCCGGCGACCGCAAAGCCCCGCGCTGCAAAGCCTGCGCCGCGCACCGCTTCCAGCAAGAAGTCGACTGAAAGCGCGGTCAAGAGCGCCAAGACGGCCAAGGCGGTCACGACGACGCCGGAGCGGCCATGGCTGAAGAGCTATCCCGACGTGGTCCCTGCGGACATCCCTGGAATTCCGGCCAGCTCGATCGGCGAATTCATGGTCGCCTCATGCAGAACCTACGCCGCACGACCTGCCTTTTCCTGCATGGGCCGATCCTTGACCTTCGCAGAGCTGGAGCAGGCATCTGCCGCCTTCGGTGCCTACCTCCAGTCGAAGGGGCTGAAGAAGGGTGCGCGCGTGGCGATCATGATGCCCAACGTGCTGCAATACCCCGTCGCCATGATGGGCGTCCTGCGGGCCGGCTATACGGTGGTCAACGTCAACCCGCTGTACACGCCGCGCGAACTGCAGCACCAGCTCAAGGATTCGGGCGCCGAGGCGATCGTCATCCTGGAGAACTTCGCCACAACGTTTCAGGCGATCGCCGGCGACACGCCTGTCAAGCACGTGATCGTGGCCTCGATGGGCGACATGCTGGGGGCGATCAAGGGCATGATCGTCAACCTCGTCGTCCGCCGGGTCAAGAAGATGGTTCCGACCTGGTCGCTGCCCGGCCACGTCAAGTTCAACGACGCCATCGCAGCCGGCAAGCGATCCGGCTTCCGCCCGGTCGAGACAGGGCCCGACGACATTGCCTTCCTGCAATATACCGGAGGCACGACAGGCGTCTCCAAGGGCGCCATCCTGCTTCACAGGAACGTGCTCGCCAATGTCGAGCAGAATGCGCTTTGGGTGGAAAGCGCCTATGTGAAGAAATCGCGGCCGGAACGCCCGGTCTACGTCTGCGCCCTGCCCCTCTATCACATCTACGCATTGACGGTGAACGCGCTGATGGGGATGCAGCAGGGGGCCGAGAACATCCTGATCCCCAATCCGCGCGACATTCCGGGCTTCGTCAAGGAGCTTTCCAAGCACAAGTTCAACGTCTTCCCGGGCCTCAACACGCTGTTCAACGCGTTGCTGAACAATGACGACTTCAGGAAGCTCGACTTCTCCCCGCTGCGTTTGACCTTCGGTGGCGGTATGGCGGTGCAGCGCCCGGTGGCGGAACGCTGGCAGAAGCTGACCGGCATCATCATTTCGGAAGGCTACGGACTGTCCGAGACCTCACCCGTCGTCACCGCCAACCGCTTCGACGCCGACGAGTTCACCGGCACGATCGGCCTGCCGATGCCCTCCACGGAGGTCGTCATCCGTGGTGAGGACGGCAAGGATATGCCGCTCGGCGAGGTCGGCGAAATCTGCATTCGCGGGCCTCAGGTCATGGCCGGCTACTGGAACAGACCCGACGAGACCGCCAAGGTCATGACCAAGGACGGCTTCTTCCGTTCCGGCGACCTGGGGTTCATGAACGACGAGGGCTACGTCAAGATCGTCGACCGCAAGAAGGACATGATCCTGGTGTCCGGCTTCAACGTCTATCCCAACGAGATCGAGGATGTGGTGGCCACCCATCCCGGCGTGCTGGAGGTGGCCGCGGTCGGCGTGCCCGATGAGCACTCGGGCGAGGTGCCGAAGCTGTTCGTGGTCAAGAAGGACCCCAGCCTGACCGCCGAAGAACTGATCGCCTTCTGTCGGGACAAGCTCACCGGCTACAAACGGCCGAAGCAGGTCGAGTTCCGTGCCGAACTGCCGAAGACGAATGTCGGGAAGATCCTGCGCCGCGAGTTGCGGGGGTAATTGCTCGGCAACCCACTGTGGCGATGGCGCAAAGGCGCGTCACCGTCCCATCAGGAATTCCGGCAGATCGGCAATCGAATCGAGAATGTGATCGGCGCGCGGGCTCAGTGCTTCCCGCGTCCCCGTGCCCGACAGGACGCCGATGGCCATCACACCGGCTGCGCGCGCCGTCTCCAGGTCATGGCTGTTGTCGCCAACCATGGCGATTTCACCCGGCCGAATTCCGGTGAAGTCGCAGAAGGCGTGGATGACGTCGGGGGCGGGCTTCGGATTGGCGACGGCATCATATCCGTAAGCTGCCGCGAACATCTGCGCGACCCCAAGCGCGACCAGCGTCTGTTCCGCGCCCGCCGTGGAATCGTTCGTCGCGACCGCCATCGTGTACCCACGCGCGTTGAGTATGGCGAGCGCCTCGCACGCTCCGGCAAGCGGCTTCGCCATCATCGCCCCCTCCACCGCCGTCACTTCGTCGAAATGACGGACCATGGCCTGCCTGGTCCCGCGCGGCCGGTCGGCAAACCAGAGGGCCACGATGTCGGCATTGGTGCCCGCGGCAAAAACGGAGTCGGCTCGGAACCGGCCCAACGCCGGATCGTAGCCGGCCTCCCGCATCAACCTGTCCGCGCGGCCCCGGTCGCCGCCCGCCGCCTCCAGCGCCAGCCGATCGCCGATGGCGAACCATGTGGCATGAAAATCGACAAGCGTGCCGTCCTTGTCGAAGACGATCCCCTTGATGGCCACGTCAGTTCCTGCCCGAAAGGTCGCGCAGATGCCGCACGAGACCGGCCGTCGAGGAATCGCTGGCGGAAGGGTCCGCCTTGCCCTGCACCACCGGCAGGAGCTGGGTCGCCAGTTCCTTGCCGAGTTCGACACCCCACTGGTCGAAGGCGTTGATGCCGAAAAGCTGGGCCTCCACGAAGACGCGGTGCTCGTAGAGCGCGATCAGCCGACCGAGCGCGAAGGGATCGAGGCGACGGTAGGCAATGGTCAGCGAGGGGCGGTTGCCGGCAAAGACCCGGTGCGGCGCAAGCGCGGCGGCCGCTGCTTCATCCATGCCCTTGGCCACAAGCTGATCCCTGGCCTCATCGAGCGTGCGTCCCCTCATCAGCGCTTCGGACTGCGCGAGGCAGTTGGCGACCAGCAGTTCGTGGTGTTGGCGAAGGTCGGGCTCGTGACCTTCGGCCGCGACGATGAATTCCACCGGGATGACGTCGCTTCCCTGATGGAGAAGCTGAAAGAAGGCATGCTGCCCGTTCGTCCCGGGCTCGCCCCACACGAGAGGACCCGTCGGCGTGGTCACGGCCGTTCCGTCGAGGCATACGCTCTTGCCATTCGATTCCATGTCCAGTTGCTGCAGATAGGCGGGCAACCGGGCAAGCCGCTGGTCGTAAGGTATGACGGCGCGCGCCGTATAGGCGCACACCGCGCGGTGCCAGAAGCCCATCAGCCCGAGGACCACCGGAAGGTTTTCCAGCAGCGGCGCGGTGCGGAAATGTTCGTCCATGGCATGGGCGCCGGCGAGCATGGCGCGGAAATGCTGCGGACCGACAGCCAGCATGATCGGCAGCCCTATCGCCGACCAAAGCGAGTAGCGCCCGCCGACCCAATCCCAGAATCCGAAGACACGGGCTTCGTCGATGCCGAACGCGGCAACCTTGTCGAGCGCCGTCGAGACGGCGGCGAAATGGCTGGAAATGGCCTCGGCCCCAAGCGCCGCATCGACCCAGCGCCTCGCCGTTGCCGCGTTGGTCATCGTCTCGACCGTCGTGAATGTCTTGGAAGCGACGACGAACAGTGTGGTCTGCGGATCGAGCCCGGCCAGCACATCGTGGATGTGGGCACCATCGACATTGGAGACGAAGTGCGTGCGCGGCCCGTCATGGTAGGGAGCAAGGGCCGCCGTCGCCATCACCGGGCCGAGGTCCGAGCCGCCGATGCCGATATTGACGACATCCGTGATTCGTTTCCCCGTCGCCCCTGTCGCGTCGCCGGAGCGCACCGCGTCGGCGAAGCCGGACATCGCGTCGAGCACCGCAAGAACATCCGGCATGACATCCACGCCGTCGAGCGTCACCGCCCTTCCCGGCGGCGTGCGCAGCGCCACATGCAGCACGGCGCGATCCTCGGTCGTATTGATCCGCTTGCCGGCAAACATGGAATCGCGGCGCATCTCCAGGCCCGCGGCCAGTGCCAGCTCTGCAAGCATCCGCATCGCCTTCTCGTCGACCGCACATTTGGACCAGTCGATGAGCAGGTCATCCAAGCAGAGAGAGAATTTCTCGTAACGCTCCGGATCCTCGGCGAAAGCCGCGCGCATGTCGCGCGGCGCGCCCGAACGCTCATGCGTCCGCAAGGCCTCTAGAATGGTGTCGAATGCATTTCGCTCCACGGCGGCGCTCCGCAAGTTCGAATTCGTCCCCCGGCTCATTAGCAGATGCGTTGCGGCAATGTCATGACGTCTGCACAAGCGAATGCCTGCCGCTGGCCGGCTCGACGCTTCCGTTTCACGATCGTGTCAGCAGGGGGACAATATGTTTGGCGCAAGCGATTGGACCAGACTTGCGCGAAGCAGTTCACATGTTTACGGTCCCGCCCGCAGGAGCGAGCCATGGCGACACGAAACGACAATGCAATCTGGTCTGGTCTGTTCACGATATCACCCGACTCCGGTCAGACGCTGCAGGCCCAGATCCGGCAGGCCATTGTGGCAGCCATTCTTGACCGGCAGATCGCAGCGTCGATGCCGCTGCCCTCGTGCCGCATCCTTGCCGAGAAACTGGGCGTGGCGCGCGGCACGGTCGTGCTCGCTTTCCAGCAGCTGGTCGACCAGGGTTTCCTGATTGCCAAGGAACGGCGCGGCCATTTCGTCAATCCCGAGGTCTTGACCACGCCGACGAAGCCCGGCCCGCGCAACGGGCGCTTCGTCAACGGTGTCGACTGGAAGGCGCGGCGCCAGATCGCGGCGAGCGAGATGCCGCCGCCCATGAAGATGGAGAACTGGATCAAGTCCTCTTACCCGTTCATCTACGGCCAGTTCGATCCGACCCTCTTCCCGACCGCCGAATGGCGCGAATGCAACCGCATGGCGCTGGCCGTCCTGGAGATCCGCGACTGGGCCGCCGACATGGTGGACCGCGACGATCCGTTGCTGATCGAGCAGATTCAGGCGCGGCTGCTGCCGCGGCGCGGAATCTTTGCCAATCCGGACGAGATCATCGTGACGCTCGGCGCCCAGCATGCGCTCTACATGCTCTCCATGCTCCTGATGGCGCGCGGGTCGCGGGTGGCGATGGAGGACCCCGGTTATCCCGACGCACGTTCGATCTTCCGCCTTGCCGGCGCCGAGGTCGCGCCCGTTCGTGTGGACGATCAGGGCATCGTGGTCGACGAAATTCCCTCCGATTGCGGCTATGTTTTCGTCACGCCAAGCCATCATTGCCCGACCATGGTGCCGCTCAGCGAGGCAAGACGGGCCGAGTTGCTAGCCACGGCCCAGCGCAACGACCAGATCATCATCGAGGACGGCTATGACAGCCAGCTCATCGACGATGCGCCGCAGCAGGCGCTCAAGAGCATCGACCGTACGGGCCGCGTGATCCATGTCGGGTCGATGTCGAAGACGCTCGCGCCGGGACTGAGGCTCGGCTATATCGTCGCCTCCGCCGATCTGGTGGCCGAACTGCGCGCGCTGCGCCGCTTCATGCTGCGTCATCCGCCGGCCAACAACCAGCGCGCCGTGGCGTTGTTCCTGTCGCTCGGCCATCATGACGCGCTTGTGCGCCGCCTATCGTCGGCCTTCGCGGAACGTCGCGAACGGCTGGTCGACGCGCTCGGCACATTCCTGCCCGACTGGAGGCTTACCGATTCCGCCGGCGGCACATCCGTCTGGCTGGAAGGGCCCATGGGTACGGATTCGGGTCGACTGGCCGAAACGGCAGCCAAGCAGAGCGTTCTGATCGAGCCGGGCGCCCGGTTCTTCGATGCTGAACGGGCACCACGGCGCTTCATGCGGCTTGGCATCTCCTCGATCGCGCTGCAGCAGATCGAGCCGGGCATCCGCGAACTGGCGGCCGTGGCCGGCCGCCGCTCCGCCGCGGCCTGACGCGTAAGAGCGATTTTCGGGCGGATGATCCGCCCGAAGGAATCGGTTCGGCGCCGTCCACATGGGGTAATCGCGAGAGCGGTCATCCCAAATCTCTCCCGACAATGGAAGGTGGTGGCTGTTCCCCGATAGGATGGAAAATACGGGCTCACGACTGGACGCCGGGCCCAGGCATCGAATGGAGAACAGCCAT
>CAWZZC010000009.1:0-119584 GCA_963966365.1 Mesorhizobium sp.
TAGAGCCTTTCAGTTTTTGACGGAAGCGTATCCTGCATTTTCGAGATAGTTGCTGCATTCGGTTGGTTGGATTGTCGAGACGAGATGGCCAACGTGGCGCCAAGTATCCTCGATGGTGCGCTTCTGGGCTTGGCGCATGCAGTGCTTGATCTTGGCGAAGGCCTGCTCGATCGGGTTGAGATCGGGCGAGTAGGGCGGCAGATACCAGAGCCTGGCATCGGCAGCGCGGATCATCTGGCGGACGGCGGCCGATTTGTGGGAGCCGAGATTGTCCATGACGACGATGTCGCCGGGTTCGAGCACGGGCACGAGCAGCTGTTCGACCCAGGCGCGGAAGCACTGGCCGTTGATCGGCCCGTCGAACACGCAAGGTGCCGTGAGCCGATCGCAGCGCAACGCGCCGAGGAAGGTGAGCGTGCGCCAGTGGCCGTGCGGGGCGAAGCCGCGCAGGCGCTTGCCTTTCTGCCCCCAGCCGCGCAGCGGCGCCATGTTGGTCTTGATCCACGTCTCATCGATGAACACCAGCCGCCGTGGATCGAGATCCGCCTGAAAGGACCGCCAGCGCCGTCGCCGCCGCGCGATGTCGGCGCGGGCCTGCTCAAGAGCGAACAGCGTTTTTTTTGAACCGCAGCCCCTCGCGGCGCAGGAACTTCCACACCGTGTCGTGCGACACCTTCACCCCGCGCGCCGCCAGTTCATCCTTCAGGCCATGCAGCGTCATATGCGATGTCTGGTTGATGCGTTCCACGATGAACGCCCGGTGCGGCTCCAGAACGCGCTTGCGGTGACCGCCCATCTTGCCCGGCGCCACCGAGCCGGTCGCCCGGTAGCGCTGGTGCCACTTCACCGCCGAGGAAACGGCAACCCCGAAGCGCGACGCTGCCGACCGGCAGCTCTCCCCGGCCTCGATCGCACCGACCACACGCTCACGAAGATCATTGGACAAAGGTGCTGTCATCAGATGCCGGCCTCCTTCCCAGCCAGCATCTTGAATCACAAAATCAACGAAACCGGAATCCCTCGCGATTCAATCAAGCTCTGAACCGCTCTAGCGCATCGGGCCTCAATTCGCGCGACTGATCACGACCCGCGCAATCGGCATTCTCCAGCGGCGTCGTTCGCCTTGCCTTACCGAAATTTCATGCTTATGCGGCTTGTTGCCGCCGCCATTGCTCCATACGATCCGCCCGAATTCAACCGACGCTACCGGCGGGGCGCGCCATCTTTCGAGCGCCCTCCGATTCAAGGAACTCATCCGCCGTGTTCGTATCCTTCTTTCCGAAACCGAAGCTGTTTTTCCTGTCGTTCCTCGCCTGGTCGGCCGTCGCCATCGCCTTCTGGTATCTCTTCGGCCGCGACATGGGGGCCTGGTTCGGCATGCCGCCCGCCGATCCCGAGGCGCTCCCCATCGTCGGGGTGCATTATTTCTGGACGCCGGAATTTCTCTGGTTCTACATCTATTTCATCATCGCAACGGCCATCTTCGCCGGATTCTGGTTCGTCGTGTCGCCGCACCCCTGGTCCATGTGGTCGATACTGGGATCGGCGGCGATCCTCTTCTCCACCTATTTCTCGGTGCAGGTTAGTGTCGCCATCAACAACTGGCGCCGTCCGTTCTTCGACATGGTTCAGAACGCCCTGACGGAGCCGGACAAGGTGGCAGAGACCGATCTCTACGCGCTGCTTCTGGTCTTCGCGCAGATCGCCTTCCTGTGGATCGTGGTCTTTGTCGTGACGCGCTTCTTCGTCAGCCACTACATCTTCCGCTGGCGAACGGCGATGAACGACTACTACCTGTCACACTGGCAACGGCTGCGCCACGTGGAGGGAGCATCCCAGCGTATCCAGGAAGACACGATGCGCTTTGCCTCGACCGTGGAGGGGCTGGGCGTCAGCATGGTCGATTCGGTCATGACGCTGATCGCCTTCCTGCCCATCCTCTACGCGCTCTCCACGCACGTTACCCATTTGCCCTTCATCGGAGAGGTTCCTGCGCCGCTGATGAATGCGGCAATCTTCTGGTCCCTGTTCGGTACGTTTCTGCTCGCGATTGTCGGCGTCCGGCTGCCGGGTCTGGAATTCAGGAACCAGAGGGTGGAAGCCGCCTTCCGAAAGGAACTGGTTTATGGCGAGGACCATGCGAACCGCGCCGAGCCGCTCACCGTGAGGGAGCTTTTCGATCATGTGCGGCGGAACTATTTCCGTCTCTACTTCCATTATATGTATTTCAACGTCGCGCGGTCCTTCTACCTCCAGGCCGACAACATCTTCGCCTATTTCATCTTGATACCGACGATTGCCGCCGGCCGTATAACCTTCGGCATCCTGCAGCAGATACTGACCGCCTTCACCCAGGTTAGTTCGTCGTTCCAGTATCTCGTCAACGCCTGGCCGACGATCGTGGAACTCCTGTCGATCTACAAGCGTCTGCAGACCTTCGAGGCGACGCTGCACGGCGGCAAGATGCCTGACATCGACAAGGAATATCTGGCCAATCCCGAGGTCGACGCGCGGCCGGGAGATCAGCCGGCCTGAGCGGCCGGCCCGCCCGGCTGATTGGTCGGTCGTCCGGGCCTCACCCAATCTGATCGACGTGTGAAGCGAACGCTACCCGCCCGCCTGGACGCCGGGCTTCGCCTCCAGCGTTTCGACTAGCCCGCTGTAGGATACGCACTCGACGTCGGCTTTCGTGCAGGCTTCTGTGGCGAATCGTTCCAGTGCCCGCCAGTAGGCGCCGTTGTTCATCAGCGTGAAGTGAAACCCCAACTGCAGCGGACGCCGTTCGCCCGAATATTGTTCGTCGAACGCCTTGCGGAACGCCTGGTAGGCGCGTTCCTCGAAGGCGCCGTCGGCATCACGGTTTTCCACGCCGCCCGAATGGCGCACGAACAGATTGTAATCCATGGCGATGATGCGCCGTTGCGCCGGGCCTTCGGGGATCATCGGCAGTGCGAAATGCCAGATCCCGGCCTTGCTACGCGGCGCGTCCGGTCCGCGCGAAACGGTGCTGGCGTCATAGGAGAAATGTTTGGACGAAAGCGCCTCGTAGAGTTGCGGCCCCGTCGCCAGATAGGGCGCGCGAAAGCCCTGTGACATGCCTTCCGCCAGACTGCGCCAGCCTTCCGGCTCCGGCTCGATCCCGTTGTTGGAATAGGCATCCGTGACGATGGCGTGAAACTGGTCGAACTCTTTCTCCCAGTCCTTCGCCGACCAATCCTTGCCGTCGAAATGGCCGCAGCCATGGCTTGCGACCTCATGTCCTTCCTCGTGAGCCGTCCATATCTGGTCGAGCCGCTCCGCGACTTCCTCGCGCGAAGCGGCAAAGCCGACATTCGAGCGCCCGGCCGACATGCGGGGCGGCTGGTAGATGCGCTTGTTCTCGTGCGTCAGCAGATAGACGCAGGAAAGGAAATAGGTGAACCGCGCGCCCGTCTCGCGCGCCAGCGCCCGGCTGCGCTTCCACTGCGCGATTTCATGCGCTCCGTCGAAGGAGATGACGACATATTGCGGCCTGTCCATTGCTGTCTCGGCGACGGCATTGCCCGAAAAGGCGCACAGGCAAAGTGGCAGCACGACGCAGCGCGGGGAAAACGGCATGGAAGATGGTCCCTCACACAAGACGCACCTCACTGCCCGCCGAATATGGCAGCTCTTTGATTAGGTTCCGCTCAAGATTGATCGTGCGGGGATGTTCCCAATATGAGCGGTTGGCGATAAGCTCGCATGACCCACCTGACCGGAAGGCACATCATGCTCGTTCTTGTTGCTGGACTGCTCCTGTTTCTCGGTGTTCATTCGGTGCGCATCTTTGCGCCCGCATGGAGCGAGGCGCGCGAAAAGTCCATGGGTGAAGGCCCGTGGAAAGGTTTCTATTCGCTTGTCGCCGCCGTTGGTCTGGTGCTGACGATCTGGGGATATGCGCTTGCCTGGCCGACGGCGCCGGTGATCTACGAGCCGCCCGTCTGGATGAAGCATCTGACGGCCTTGCTGATGCTCTTCGCCTTCATTTGCCTGATGGTCTATGCCGTTCCGGCCGGCCGTCTCAAACCGGCCCTGAAGCATCCCATGCTGGTGGCGGTCAAGATATGGGCGCTGGCTCACCTGCTGGCCAATGGTGATCTGGCCTCGATACTGCTCTTTGGCAGTTTCCTCGTCTGGGCGGTGCTCGACCGGATTTCGGTCAAGCGGCGCGGTGCCGCCATCGCGGCCGCCGGCCCGGTTCGCAACGACATCATCGCGATCGTCGTAGCGCTCCTGCTGTACGCACTGTTTGTCTGGCGTCTCCATCTGTGGCTTTTCGGGGCCGTGCCGCTGCCGATGGGCTAGAGCGCCGTGCGTCCTCTTGGACGCACAAGGGACGCTCTGTTCCTTTGAGACGGCGCATCGTGCTTTCCGAAAGTCGATCCCGATTCTCGCGCCGATGCGCTAGACTAGGATCGGCCCATTCGGCTGCGCGATGGTCCGGAAGCGAGGCAATTTCGCGCGGGTCCCCTTCCATCACGCGCAAATTCCGATAAAAGGCTCCCAAAATGCCGGTCCCTTGTCCGGCGCCAATAGGGTTGGGTGATGTCCGACGATAGTTTTATCCGCGAGGTCAATGAAGAGCTGCGCCAGGATCAGGCCAGGGCGCTTTGGGACCGTTATGGTCCGAACGCCATTGCCATTGCGCTCTTCGTGGTGCTTGCGACCGCCGCCTATGTGGGCTGGCAATACTGGGAAAACAGCCGCGCCAACAAGTCCGGCGACGCCTTCTCGCAGGCGCTGACGCTCGCCGCCGAAGGCAAGAATGACGAGGCGCTCGCGGCCCTCGAAACGTTGGAGGCCGAGGGCTACGGCGCTTACCCGGTGCTGGCCCGTCTGCGCGCGGCAACGCTTCTGGCCGCGCAGGGCGATCCGCAGGCGGCCGTCGCGGCGTTCGACGAGGTTGCATCCGACACATCGGTGCCGCAGTCGATCCGCGACATGGCGCGCTTGCGCGCCGGGCTGCTTCTCGTCGACCATGGCAGCTATGACGAGGTCTCGGCGCGTGTCGAGGCTCTGGCGGCCGATACCAATCCGCTGCGCCATTCGGCCCGTGAGGCGCTTGGCCTGGCGGCCTGGAAGGAAAACAGGCCCACGGAGGCTCTCGAACTGTTCGAGGAAATTTCCAACGATCCCCAGTCGCCAGCCAATCTGCGGGCGCGCGCCAACCTCATGTCCGAACTGATCCGCGGTTCGGGCGATGCGTCGTGATGAGTGTCGATGAGCTTCACCATCGCCATTGTCGGCCGTCCCAATGTCGGCAAGTCGACCCTCTTCAACCGGCTGGCCGGGCGTCGGCTCGCGCTTGTCGACGACACGCCGGGGGTCACCCGCGATCGCCGCAGGCATGACGCGAGGCTCTTCGACCTGCGGTTCGAGATCATCGATACCGCAGGCTTCGAGGATGCGGCTGCCGCGACGCTCGAAGGGCGCATGCGCATCCAGACCGAGCAGGCGATCGAAGAAGCCGATCTCGTCCTGTTCCTGATTGACGCCAAGGTCGGTCTGACACCCAATGACCGCGCTTTCGCCGATGTCGTCCGGCGCACCGGAAAGCCTGTCGTCGTCGTTGCCAACAAGGCGGAGGCGCGCGGCGCCGGTGCTGGCATGCTTGAGGCGTGGGAACTCGGTCTCGGCGAGCCGATCCCCATTTCGGCCGAGCATGGCGAAGGCTTGCCGGACCTGCGCGAGGCGATCATCGGTGCCATTGGCGAGGAGCGGGCCTTTGCCGAGGAGGAAGACGAGGATCGCGTTCCCGCGGCCGGCGCGACGCTCGTCGGCGAAGATATCGACGATCCCGATTCGGATGTTCCGGCCTATGATCCCAGCAAGCCGCTGCGCATAGCCGTCGTCGGGCGGCCGAATGCCGGCAAGTCGACATTGATCAATGCGCTGATCGGCGAAGAGCGCCTTTTGACCGGCCCGGAAGCCGGCATCACGCGCGATTCGATTTCAGTCGACTGGACATGGCGCGATCGCCGGATCAAGCTGTTCGACACCGCAGGAATGCGCCGCAAGTCCAGGGTTCAGGAAAAGCTGGAAAAGCTATCGGTCGCCGACGGGCTGCGTGCGATCCGCTTCGCCGAAGTGGTGGTCATCGTTCTCGACGCGACGATCCCGTTCGAGAAACAGGATCTGCAGATCGCCGACCTGATCATTCGCGAGGGCAGGGCGCCGGTCATCGCCTTCAACAAGTGGGACCTGATCGACAATCCGCAGGAACTGCTGGCGGAGTTGCGCGAGAAGACCGCAAGGCTGTTGCCGCAGGTGCGCGGGCTGCGCGCGGTGCCGATCTCGGCCGAGACCGGTCGCGGTCTCGACAAGTTGATGGAAGAGGTCGTCGCGATCCACGAGGTCTGGAACCGGCGCGTCTCGACCGGCCGTCTCAACCGTTGGCTCGAAGGCATCCTTGCGCATCATCCGCCGCCGGCCGTGGCGGGGCGCCGCCTGAAGATCAAGTATCTGACGCAGGTCAAGACGCGGCCTCCGGGTTTCGTTGTCTCCTGTTCGCGCCCCGATGCAATGCCGCAATCCTATGTGCGCTACCTGATCAATGGGTTGCGTGAGAGTTTCGACATGCCCGGCGTGCCGATCCGCATCATGCTGCGTGCGCCCGACAACCCCTATGCAGGGCGCGCCCGCAAGAAGAGGTAGACGGCCGCCGGTGCCGGACGGGCCCGATTTTCGGCCTGTTAACGCTACAGCAAGGTTAATGCCGCACTGTCGCTCCCAGATGTCTTGAGTGGCGTTCTGGAGAGTTCCCGGTGCATTTCAGCTCAGTGCTGCGGCGGTTGGCCGCCACGGTTTGCAAGCGCGAAAATTTGCCTGCCCTGGTCATCGGACTGGGGATCTGGATCGGCTTTCCCACCGTTTCCGCATATCAGGACATGGCGAGCTACGTGTCGGGCATCGAGGCGAGCGGCCCCGCCCGCTGGAATGCGGTGGTCGAGAAGTCCGTCGCCGGATCGGTCCACCGGGCGGAGATGAAGTTCCTCGATTCGACCGCGACGGGATCCATATCCGGAGCGGGCGTACGCGTCGGAGGGCTCGGGCCCGTGGCCTTCGAAAGCGGCAAGGCCGTCGTTCCAGAACAGCCGGATGAAGCGCGCATAAACCGCAAGGAGAAGCGCGGGCGCATCGTCAACGTCGCGCCGGTCGCGCCGCCGAAATCCTTCAACGCCGGATCGGTCTTCCAGCGCAGCAGCCTGTTGCGTCATCCGGTGCTGGAAAGCGAGGACGGCATCGTCATGGCCTTCGACAAGCCGCAGATCGAGGGCAAGGAAGTGCAGATCGCCGCTGCGTTCCATATGCGCGAGGAGCGCAGCGCCGCGGGTGTGCCGGCCATGCTGGCGAGCCTGGTGACGAACGAGAAGGCCGACATCCTGGCCACAGCCTACGCTCCGGCCGAACCCGACTACGCCAAGGCATCGCCCTTTGCATCGTTGCTCAAGGGCGAGGACGACCCGGATGCAGGCCGCTTCGTTCCGCCGCTTGCCAAGGGAGATCATGACTGGATGGCGCAGCCATTGCCGCCTGTGGTGTTTTCCGAGCCTGAACAGAAGTGTCTCGCCACGGCAATCTATTTCGAGGCGCGCGGGGAGCATCTCATCGGCCAGGCGGCCGTTGCCCAGGTGGTACTGAACCGGGTGCGTAACCCGACCTATCCCGACACCATTTGCAAGGTCGTCTACCAGAACGACGACTGGCGCAATCGCTGCCAGTTTTCCTTCGCCTGCGACGGCATTCCCGACCGCGTTACCAGCCCACGGCACTGGAAGGTCGCCCAGGAGATCGCCATGGCGGTGACCGCGGGCAAGATCTTCATCGACGACGTCGGTTCTTCCACCCATTATCATGCCGTCTATGTCAGGCCGCGCTGGGCGAGCACGATGGAGAAGATGAAGAAGATCGGTCTGCACGTCTTCTACCGCACTTACGGCGGAGGGTGGAGCTGAGGACCCTTGGCAGCTGCTTCGACAGGTATTCCAGGCCCGGGTTGGACGGGGATTCGCCCTCTGCAGGGCTGCTGGTGCGACGGACGTAGTGTCGCACCGCAATAAGCAATTGAAATCAAACAGGAAAATCTGGAAGCGCAGGACGCATTCTCTGGCTTGACTGGCTGAGACGCCCTCACTATGGTGCGCGCGACTTTGAGGCGGGCGGACTGTTTCCGGCTGTCCGGGCAGGAGTACGCAAGAGCCATGGCGAAAGAGCAAGGCGGGCGCGGACCCCAGACCCCGGACGGAAATGCGGAGCAGGAGGCTCGGGACGGTCTCGAAGGTCGCTTGCGCAAACTTGATGCCGCCTTGGCGGTTCGGCGTGCCAGCGATGCGGAGAGGGAAGCGGGCAACGACAAGGACAACAAGTCCGGCTACGGCACGGCTGTGAAGCTTTCGAGCGAATTCATCGCAGGCGTTGTGATCGGAGCGGGTCTGGGTTGGGCCATTGATCGTTGGGCAGGCACGTCGCCCTGGGGGTTGGTCGTGTTTCTGCTGCTCGGCTTCGGGGCCGGCGTGCTCAATGTATTACGCTCGATCGGTCATGTGGCCGAATTCGGGCAGGGCGCTGAGAAGCGCAAGGATGAATAAGCGCCGGATTGTCGGTGCAACGCAAAACAGATCGCCGGTTCGCCCGGCAAGAACGGGGTTAGGCAGTGGCTGCTGACAAGGTCGATCCGATCCACCAGTTTCATATCAACAAGCTGATTCCGATCGAGATCGGCGGCTACGACTTGTCGTTCACGAATTCGGCGTTGTTCATGGTGCTGACCGTGATCGTTGCGTCGGCGTTCCTCGTGCTCACGACCTCCAGCCGCGGGCTCATCCCGTCGCGCCTTCAGTCTGTCTCCGAGATGTCGTACGAGTTCGTTGCCTCGATGCTGCGCGATGCTGCCGGCGCGCAGGGCATGCGTTTCTTTCCGTTCGTCTTCTCCATCTTCATGTTCGTGCTGGTGGCCAACCTGCTCGGCATGTTCCCCTACTTTTTCACGGTTACCTCGCACATCATCGTCACCTTTGCGCTGGCGATGCTCGTCATCGGCACAGTTGTCATCTACGGCCTGATGAAGCATGGGCTGGGCTTCCTGAAGCTCTTCGTGCCGTCCGGCGTTCCCGGCATTCTTGTTCCGCTCGTGGTGGCGATCGAGATCATTTCCTTCCTCTCCCGCCCGGTCAGCCTGTCGGTTCGTCTCTTCGCCAACATGCTTGCCGGCCACATCACCCTCAAGGTGTTTGCCGGGTTCATCGTTTCCCTGAGCGCGCTCGGGCTGACCGGCGTTGCCGGCGCGGTCCTGCCGCTGCTCATGGCCGTGGCGATCACGGCGCTCGAATTCCTCGTGGCCTTCCTGCAGGCCTACGTCTTTGCGGTGCTGACCTGCATGTACCTCAACGACGCGATCCATCCGGGCCACTAGGAAAAAGTCACCGGCGGATTCTCCGCCAGCAACCTGACCGCATCAAATTCAGATCCAAGAAGGAGCATCAATATGGAAGCGGAAGCAGCAAAGTACATCGGCGCCGGCATTGCCTGCCTCGGCATGGGTGGCGCGGGCATCGGCCTCGGCACGATCTTCGGCAACTACCTCTCCGGCGCTCTGCGCAACCCTTCGGCTGCCGACGGCCAGTTCGGCCGCCTGATCTTCGGCTTCGCCGTTACCGAAGCTCTGGGCATCTTCTCGCTGCTCATCGCTCTGCTCGCCCTGTTCGGCTGATTCGGCAGAACACAGCAGTTGCCGGCCGCAAAGCGGCCGGCTGCAATTTCGGGGTTAGCCAATGTTCGTGACATCTGCTTTCGCACAAGAAAGCAATCATGCCGCCGGCGGTGGCGAGTCGGCAGCGGAAGGCGTGACGCATTCCGAGACCGGCGTGCCGCATGACGGTGGCCACGGCGCAACCTTTCCGCCCTTTGACCCTGCGACCTTCCCGTCGCAGCTGCTTTGGCTGGCGATTACCTTCGGGCTTTTCTATCTTTTCATGAAGCGGGTGGCCCTCCCGAGGATCAGCGGTACGCTGGAAGTCCGGCGTGACCGGATTGCCCAGGACCTGGATCAGGCCGCGCGCATGAAGGAAGAAGCCGACGAGGCAATTGCTGCTTATGAGCAGGAGTTGGCCGAGGCCCGCAACAAGGCCGGCCGGATCGGCCAGGAGGCGCGCGACGCCGCCAAGGCCGAAGCCGACGCGGAGCGTTCCGAGGTGGAGGCGAAGCTCGAAGAGCAGCTCGCCAAATCCGAGGCGCGGATCGCCGCCATCAAGGCCGAGGCCATGAAGGACGTCGGCACGATCGCCGAGGACACGGCGTCGGCTATCGTCGAGCAACTGGTCGGCAAGGCCGCCAAGGCGGACGTGTCCGCCGCGGTCAAGTCCGTGTCATCGTGAGGAGGCGGTAATGGACCCAACTTCCCTTGCCACGGTCTGGGCTACGGTCGCCCTGTTCATCTTCCTGGGCCTGATAGCCTATCTCAAGGTCCCGGGCATGATCGGTCGGTCGCTCGATGACCGGGCCGAGCGGATCCGCAACGAGCTGGAAGAGGCGCGCAAGCTGCGCGAGGAAGCCCAGCAGGTGCTTGCCGAGTATCAGCGCAAGCGCAAGGAAGCGGAGCAGGAGGCCCAGGACATCGTGGCCGCCGCCAAGCGCGAGGCCGAGCTTCTCAAGGCGGAAGCCAAGGAAAAGACCGAGGACTACGTCGCTCGTCGTACGGCTCTGGCCGAGCAGAAGATCGCTCAGGCCGAACGTGAGGCGGTCAACGAGGTGCGTGGTCGTGCCGTCGACATCGCGGTGGAAGCAGCACGCAGCGTGCTGTCGTCGAAGGTCGACGCCGGTGCTGCAGGCACCTTGTTCAAGGCGTCGCTCGACGACGTCAAGTCCAAGCTGAACTGATCGAAGTTTTCGGTCGAGCATTCCAAATGCCGCCTCCGGGCGGCATTTTTCGTTCCGACGGGATGATTTTGCGCATTGCCCGAGTGTCGGCATCGCTTCTCGCAAGCAAGATGCGCACAGTGGTGAGGTGTCGCTTGTGCCCTCGAATGGACGCACGGCACTTTCGGAGGCGTGGCCGGGCATATGCGCGTTTCATCGCGCAGCGCAGATGCTGCCGGCTTCCGCCGGTCGGCCCGGATCGATCGTGCGGTACCGCTCAGTCCTTCAATGGGGCAAACGACATGCGGTGAATGCGCGCCACCGCGCCTCCCGTTTTGATGGCGCTGAGATGACGGGCCGTGCCGTAGCCCATATGGCTGCCGAAGCCGTAGTCGGGATGGACCGTGCAGCACCGTCCCATCATGCGGTCGCGCGTGACCTTCGCGACGATCGAGGCTGCGGCGATCGACGCGGAGCGGCTGTCGCCCTTGACCAGGGCTGTGGCGGCACACGCCAGGCCGGGAGGGATGTCGCGTCCATCGACAAGCGCATGGCCGGGCACGATCGAGAGGCCGACCGTTGCGCGGCGCATGGCTTCCAGGCTGGCGCGCAGGATATTGCGCTGATCGATGGCCGTTGCCGCCACGGAAGCGATGGAGACGGCGAGCGCATGGCTCATGATCGCCTCGTAGAGCGCTTCACGGCGTCGTGCGGTCAGCTTCTTGGAATCGTCCAGTCCATCGGGGATTGCCTCTTCGTCGAGGATCACGGCCGCAGCCACCACAGGCCCGGCGAGCGGGCCACGGCCGGCCTCATCCAGGCCGCACACCGGTCCTTCCCCCGCCGTGAGCCGTTTGCGTTCTATGGAGAAGTCGGGCTTCGCGTCGAGGTCGAACAGGAGCGGAGAATCGGAAGTCGGATGGGCCATGATGCGGCGATGCTCGCACCCGCTCCGATTCTCCGCAAGACCTTCCCGGCCAGTGGGGCGAAAGGGCCGGGAAGAACCGCCGGCACATGCGGGGAACCGGCCGGACGGATCGTTCGCGGGTGGCCGCGCCGACCCGCCTTGTCGCTTAGAGTGCCGTACGTCTTCCTGGACGCACAGGGACGCTCTATCACTTTGAATTGCGCATCGTGCTTTGCGAAAATCGATCTCGATTTTCAGGCCGATGCCTGACAGTCAAAGCAACTGCAACTGCTCGCCATGTGGGCTGGGCCGCTGAAACAGATCCGTCCTCAGCAACCGTTTTGATTGATTGAAGCCGAGACGCTTGGCGGCGATCTCGAAACGGCGTCCGATCTGCCAGGCATAGGGTCCGACGCCCTTCATCCGGCTGCCCCAGGCCGCGTCGTAATCCTTGCCGTCGCGCATGGAGCGGATCAGCGAAAGCACGTTGCGATACCGATCGGGATAATGCCTGAGCAGCCATTCCTTGAAGACGGGACTTACCTCGAGGGGAAGCCGCAATATGATGTAGCCCGCCTCGCGCGCACCCATGGCATAGGCAGAGTCAAGAATGCGTTCGACCTCGTGGTCGGTCAGGCCGGGAATCACCGGCGCAACCATCACCGAAACAGGGATGCCGGCTTGCGCGAGCCGCTGCATGGTTTCCAGACGAAGGGTAGGGGTTGCGGCGCGCGGCTCCATGGTCCGCGCAAGCTTCCTGTCCAGCGTGGTTACCGACAAGGCGACCTTGGCAAGTCCCTTCTGTGCCATGCGCGACAAAATATCGATATCGCGCGCGACGAGAGCCGATTTGGTGACGATCCCTACGGGGTGGTTTGCCGCCTCCAGCACTTCGAGAATGTCGCGCATGATCCGCCATTTCTTCTCGATGGGCTGATAGGGATCGGTGTTGGTGCCGATCGCGATGGTGCGCGGCTGATAGCCCTGCTTGGCGATTTCCTGCTCCAGGAGCCGGGCGGCATCCG
Source organism: Mesorhizobium sp. (assembly GCA_963966365.1). Taxonomy (GTDB): domain Bacteria; phylum Pseudomonadota; class Alphaproteobacteria; order Rhizobiales; family Rhizobiaceae; genus Mangrovimarina; species Mangrovimarina plasticivorans. The sequence goes on from CAWZZC010000009.1 coordinate 12,808, forward strand.
GTTTGGCGAACAGCTTCGATTCGAAGTCGAGCCCCGCCGAAAGCCCCATATAGCTGTGGGTCGGGCGAGCAAAGCAGTAGACGCAGCCGTGTTCGCAGCCCCGATAGGGGTTGACCGAACGATCAAACGAGATGTCGGGCGAAGTGTTGCGCGTGATGATGGTGCGCGGCCGCTCCACCTGCACGTCCGTCGCAAACGCGGGCAGTTCCTCGATCGTGCTCCACCCGTCGTCGAACACGTCCCGGCGCAGCGGCTCGAACCGTCCCGACGGATTGATACCCGAAGCACGTCCGCGTCGCCGATCGCCTGCGATGCGGATTCCACTGTCATCGATCAGTGCGTTGGCAAGCTCCGCGCCGCCATGCGTAAAGGCGGCGATGTCGGCATTGGTGATCTGGTCCATCTCCACGCTCCATCGGCCCGGTTGTGCAGAATCGACGTCCCTCCGATGAAATAATTCCTATTTGCAATAAGAGAACAAAGCAAGAACTTTTGTGTGTGCGGTGCAGCACTGGAATTGTGACAGCGTTTCGGCTATCGAGAACCCATGCTTACGGTCCTGATCGAGACCCGGAATGACGAGGATGCGCTGGCGCGCACGTTGGCAACGCTGGTTTCCGGCGCGGTGGAAGGCGTCGTGCGTGACGTGATCGTGCATGATCGCGGTTCGACCGACCAGACGCAGATGGTTGCGGATTATGCCGGCTGCGAGTTTGTCCGCGACGGTCAACTGGCGAACGCGATCGCCCGCGCCAAGGGCGACTGGCTTCTCATTCTTCGGCCAGGCGTTCGTCTCGAATCCAACTGGATAGAAGCCGTCATCTTCCACGTGAACAGCCAGAACGGTCCGGCGCGGTTCAGTCGGCCGGGTCGTTCGAGGTTCTCCCGTCTCTCGCGCCTTTTCTCGAAGGCCGATCCGCTTGCCGACGGGTTCCTGATCCGTAAGAGCGATGCCGTCGCGCGCAGCCAGACCGCTGACGGGCTCACCGGACTTGTCAGCGGATTGTCCGGCCGCCGGCTGCCGTCGGCAATCATCGGTGCGCAGGGTCAGGGACGCGGCTGATCAAACGGCCTTGCCCGCGCCGCGCCTCAGGTGCTCATCCAGCCGTGGCATGATCTCGATGAAATTGCAGGGCATGTGCCGGTAATCGAGCTGGTCCCTCAGTATCATGTCCCAGGCGTCGCGGCAGGCGCCGGGGGAGCCCGGCAGAACGAAGACGAATGTCTGGCTGATCAGGCCGCCGGTGGCGCGCGACTGGATCGTCGAGGTGCCGATCTTGTCGTAGGAGATTCGATGGAAAACCTCTGAAAAGCCGTCCATTCGCTTTTCGAACAGGGGCCCGATGGCCTCCGGCGTCACGTCGCGGCCGGTAAAGCCGGTGCCGCCGGTGGTGATGATCACGTCGATCGCGGGATCCTTCGACCACCCGGCGACGACCGAGCGGATCGCCTCCACGTCGTCGGTCACGATTTCGCGTGCCTGCAATCGGTGCCCGGCCTCGGCAATGCGGTCGGCCAGGGTCCTGCCGGAGCGATCCTCTTCAAGACTGCGTGTGTCGGATACCGTCAGCACCGCGATTGCGACCGGCACGAAAGGCCGCGTTTCGTCTATCCGTCCCATGGATACTCTCCTGCACCGGCGCTGTGCGCCGTCCTGACAAACCAGGCCGGATTGGCCTGCCGCAGATGTCTCGTCGCTTCACCGGCCGCCTCTGCGGTCTCATAGAGACCGAAGCAGGTCGCGCCGGAGCCCGACATGCGTGAAAGAAGTGCGCCGGACGTCTTCAGCATGTCCAGAGCCTTGGCGATCGGCGGCACCGCCTCGATGGCCGGGCCTTCGAGGTCGTTGCGGCATTGCGCCAGCCAGGCTGCCACTCCGGCGGCCGTGTCGGTGCGGGGCAGGGATGGCAGGGGAGGATTTGCTTTCGTGGTCAGCCGGCGAAATATTTCCCCGGTTGGCACGGCCAGTCCCGGATTGGCGAGCACCAGATGAAGCTGCGGCCATTCGTTCAAGGGCGCGATCTCTTCGCCGGCACCACGCGCCAGGAGGGGGCGGGCATGTACGCACATGGGCAGATCGGCGCCCAAGGGGGCGGCAAGGCGGGCGAGTTCGTCAGTTGTCAGACCGATCCGCCACAGCCGCGATAGCGCCTTCAGCGTCGCCGCCGCGTCGCTCGATCCGCCGCCTATACCCGAGGCCGGCGGAAGGTTCTTCTCCAGGCGTATTGCCACTGGCGCTGTGTCCGCCGGGCGGGCCATTCGCAAAAGATCGCGCGCCCGTACGACCAGATTGTCGTCGGTGGCCGGCAGCCGATCCGCGTATGGCCCTGAGACTTCAAGGCTGTCCTTGTCGGCGATCTCGACTTCGATGGCGTCGCATGCGTCGGCAAACACGACGAGCGTGTCGAGCAAATGATAGCCGTCGCCGCGCCGGCCCGTCACGTGAAGCGCGAGGTTGATCTTTGCGGGTGCCAGAATGCGCAGGCTCGATACGGACTGCATGGCAGGTCGATCAGTCCTTTGTCAGCCTGTACTCGCCGGTTTCGGGATCCTTCACCAGGGTTCCGGACGAGCGGTTCTGCGCCTCGCGCTCGGCCCGCCGGACACGCTCGGAAACGCGCTTGGCTTCACGCAGGAAGGTGCGATAGCCAAGCCACGCGACGATGCCGACGACGATGAGTAGGATCAAATGCGGCATGTCAAACTTCCTTCTCGATCCAATCGTAGGGTCGGCCGGACAGCTCCGCCAGAGCGGACATTACAGCCTTTGCCCAGGCTCTCAAAGGCCATAGCGGCTCCAAAGAGCACGCTCCTCTGCCGCCTCCAGCAGTCCCTGCGTTGCAGCGGCGCCGATCTGTGATGCATTGTCGGCAAAGCCTGAGCCGAACAGACCGATGCGTCGCCCGAAGAGCCCTCTGGGTGCGGTAATGAGCTTCAGCCTGGTCTTTTCTCCGTAGCGCGCCCTCAGGAATTCCCGCATGTCGCCCAGGTGGTCGACGAGGCCGAGGGCAAGGCCGCGCTTGGCGGTCCAGAAGAGGCCAGTGAACAGATCCTCGTCGTCGGCCAGGCGTTCCGCGCGGCGCTCCTTCACCATGTCGATGAACGTTTGGTGGACTTCAAGCTGCAGCGCCTTCAGCCGCTCGACGTCCTCCTCCTTTTCCGGCGAGAAGGGATCAAGGGTGACCTTGTTCTTGCCTGCCGTGTAGACGCGGCGCTCGACTCCGATCTTCTTCAACAGGTCAGGAAATCCGAATGAGGCCGACACGACGCCTATCGAGCCGACGATGGAGGAAGGGTCGGCGATGATCTCGTCGCCGGCAATCGCGATCATATAGCCGCCGGATGCGGCGACGTCCTCGACGAAGACATAGACCTTCTTCTTCTTCTCCTGCGCCAGATCGCGAATGCGCTTGTAGATCAGGCGCGACTGCACCGGCGATCCGCCTGGCGAGTTGATCGAAATCGCGACAGCCGGCGCATCCTTCCATGCAAACGCCTTTTCGATGAGCCCCGCCGTTGCGGCCAGCGAGAGCGTCGGTCGCAACTGGCTGCCATTGGCCATGATGGCGCCGTGGAGCCGGATGACGGGTATCGACACGGCATCGCTGCGCATCGACTTTGGAAGGAAGCGTTGAATGGTCTGTTTCACGAAAGTTCGATCTCCAACATGGACTGATGGCGATGTAGGCATTTCGCGGGCCGGCGCAATGGTGCTGGCGCATCGGCCCGAAAATCGGGATCGATTTTCGACAGGCACGATGCTCCCTAATCACCGAACAGTGAAGCTCGGCCGTTGTTGATGGAATCGGCGGATGGGGTGAAACGGTCGCCGTGGATGTCGTGGAGGAACAACGGCGCCGTCAGCACCGGTCTCCTGCGCGATCCGCGCCGGGCCCGTACGACCACCCGGATCGCTGGTGCGTCGGCGCGCGGATGGATCGCCTTGATCTCAGCTCCGCCAAAGCGCCCGTTGATCGCGGCGAGGATTTCGGCAAGTGATTCGGGTCGCGCGATGACGGCCATTCCGCCCTGCGCCCGCACAATCGCCGCAGCGGTCCGCATCCAGTTCTCGAACAGTCCCTCGTCCATCACGTGCGCCGAATGCCTGAGCGGTTGCGGGGTTGCCCGGTCACGGCCGGAATTGAACGGCGGATTCATGATTGCGAAGTCGACGCTGTTGTCGGCCAGTCCCGCCTCGACCCTCTTGCGGCCCGCAAGGCTGACGTCAGCCTGCAGAACCCGCGCTCGATCGGCGATCGCGGCATTCTGCGGCAGCGCCAATGTGCGTGCTGCGAAATCCGCCATCTGGGCCTCGCGCTCGACGAGCATCACCCGAGCCTCGCGACAGCGCGTGGCGACCGCCAGGCCTGCCGCGCCGGCGCCGGCGCCGAGGTCGGCAAGCCGCCCCGCGAATCGGGACGGCACCGCGGCAGCCAGCATCATCGCGTCCATCCCGGCGCGGTGTCCGCCACGCGCCGGCTGCACGAGCCAGAAGTCACCGCGGTGAAAGGCATCGACGGTGGCGTCGCTGGCCGGGGAATCGACCTGCATGGTTTCTGCGCCTAGATGAGTTCGTCGGAGATGCCGGCGTCACGGAGCAGCCGGCGGGCCCGTTCCGCTTCGTCGGGATCGACCATCACCCGGCGTGGCAGGACGCCGAGCGAGCCCTCCATGATGCTCATGTTCTGGTCGGCCACCATCACCGGGATGCCCGCATCGCGCATCAGCGCCTCGGCGAAGGAGATGACGACGGCATCGTTGGTTCGCATGATCTCGATCATGGCCGCAGGTTCGCAATTTGCGGGCGCAATGTAAAACGATATCGATGGCGCGCCAATTCGCCCCTTGCCGTTTCGTGCCCGCCCGCCCTAGAGTCTGCAGGCAATGGACATCGGGTCTTATCATCGGAGATTTGGCGTGGGCGTAGTTGTATCGCTTGAGGGGGGGAAGAAGGACAGGGCGTCGATCAAGCCGCTTGTCGATCTGACGCGGCAGGACATGTCGCGCGTCAACGAACTCATCCTTTCCAAAGCCGGATCCAATGTCGAGTTGATCCCGGAAATAGCCAACCATCTGATCTCGTCGGGTGGCAAGCGGCTCCGGCCGATGATCACACTCGCGGCGGCACAGATGTTCGGCTACGACGGCGACGGGCATGTCAAGCTGGCGACCAGCGTCGAGTTCATGCACACGGCAACGCTGCTCCACGACGATGTCGTGGACGAGAGCGGGCTGCGCCGCGGCAGGACGACGGCGCGCATGATCTGGGGCAATCAGGCGAGCGTGCTCGTGGGCGACTATCTGCTTGGGCAGGCCTTCCGCATGATGGTGGAGGTCGGATCGCTCAAGGCGCTCGATATTCTGTCGACGGCAGCTTCGGTTATCGCCGAGGGTGAGGTCATGCAGCTTGCCGCCGCCAAGAACCTGGAAACCACGGAAGACGAGTATCTGGCCGTGATCAAGGCCAAGACCGCGGCACTGTTTTCCGCCGCGGCCGAGGTTGGGCCGGTGATCGCCGGCGCGTCGCGGGCCGAACAGGCGGCGCTGCGTTCTTATGGCGCAAACCTGGGGCTGGCCTTCCAACTCATCGACGACGCGCTTGATTATGGAGGCGACTCCAAGGATCTGGGCAAGAACGTCGGAGACGACTTCCGGGAGGGCAAGGTGACCTTGCCGGTCATCCTGAGCTATCGGCGCGGCACACCCGAAGAACGGCGCTTCTGGAAGGAGGCGATCGAAGACAATCGCAGCGACGATGCTTCCCTCGACAAGGCCGTCGGCCTGATGTCGCGCTACGGTGCGATCGCCGACACGATCGGTCGCGCCAGGCAGTTCGGCGAGATCGCCAGCGACGCCTTGGCTCCGCTGAAGGAAACGCCTCAGAAGGCGGCATTGCTCGAGGTGGTCGAGTTCTGCATCAGCCGCGTGTCCTGACGATTCCCGATGGCCGGCCGGCCTCCACGCGATCGTGAGCGTCGCCCGCATTGATGATCGACCGCAAAAAGGCCATTCTCAAGGGCAAGAAGTAAAACAACAACCATCGCTTTTCGCAGGAAGGGACGAAATGCGGCGAACGAGTGTTGGACTCCTCAGGGCGTCTGCCGTGCTGGCCTTGGCGCTGGCTGCGGCATCTCCGACTGTGGCAAAGGAGCCAGGACAGCCAGAGAAGACGGAACAGGTCAACATCGGTTCGCTTTCGGGAGCGTTTCTCGCTGCCCGTGTGGCCGAGGTGGATGACGACCTCGACAGCGCGATCAGCTACTACAAGCGGGCCCTGGCATTCGATCCGGACAATCCCGACCTGCAGCAGAACATTATGCTGGCCCTGATCTCGAGGGGGTCGTTCGAGGAGGCGCTGCCCTACGCCGAAAAACTAAAGGAAACGCCGGAAATAGAGCGCTTCTCGCGTCTGGCGCTGGCGGTGGATGTTCTGCGGGACGGCAAATACGAGGACGCGGAAATCCTGCTCAAGCTGACAATGGAGTCCGACCTCGACCGGCTGATAACCGGACTGATGACGGGGTGGACGAAACTGGGCGCGGGCTATCCTCAGGACGCCGTCGACTATTTGCGCGACCTCGATGGTCCGCAATGGTTCGACATTTTCAGGACCTACCATCAGGGGCTGATCGCCGACGTGGCGGGCCGCGATGACGACGCACTGTCCTATTACGAGGAAACACTGGCCAATGCCGCTGCCGGTGCGGCGGCGCCCGAGACCTATCTGCGTGCGGCGGAAGCCCATGCACGGCTGCTTGCCCGCAGCGGAAAGAAGGACGAGGCGCTCGCCGTCATTGATGAAGCGAGTTCCTTTTCTCCCAACAGGCCGGCGCTCACTGCGTTGCGCGACGATATAGAGACCGGAGCTCGGATTTCACGCCTGGTGCCGGACCCGGTGTCCGGTGCTTCCGAGGTTCTGCTCGACATCGCAAGCGCGCTCAACCGTGGCGGCGGAGAGCAGTTTGTCCGCATCTATCTGCAAATGGCGCAGGCGCTGCGGCCCGATTCCGATGCCGTGCTCGTGACCCTGGCGCAGGTGGCGGAACAGCAGCGCGATTCGCAGGAAGCAATCTCCTACTACGAGCGGATACCGCAATCCTCGCCGTTGAAACGCATCGCGGAGCTTCAATTGGGGCTCAACCTGGCCGATCTCGATCGCCACGAGGAAGCCGAAGTGCATCTGAAGAAGCTGCTTGAAGACGACCCCAGCGACATGCGCGCCTATCTGGCGCTCGGCGGCGTCTACGCGTCGCAGGAAAAGTATCGCGAGGCGGCCGGGCTTTACGACGAGGCTGTCCAGCAGCTTGGAACGCCGATACCTGACAACTGGAACATCTACTACCAGCGTGGCATCGCCTATGAGCGTCTCAAGGAATGGCCCAAGGCCGAGCCGAACTTCCGCACGGCGCTCGAACTCTATCCCGACCAACCGCAGGTTCTGAACTATCTCGGCTATTCCTGGGTCGATATGAACATGAACCTGGAGGAGGGGCTGGAGATGATCCGCAAGGCGGTCAATCTGCGCCCCAACGACGGATATATCGTCGACTCGCTCGGCTGGGCCTATTACAGGCTCGGACGTTTTGAAGAAGCCGTGCGCGAACTGGAGCGTGCCGTGGCGCTCAAGCCGGACGATCCGATCCTGAACGATCATCTGGGCGATGCGTACTGGCGCGCCGGGCGCAAGCGAGAGGCGACCTTCCAGTGGGCCCACGCGCGCGACATGGAGCCGGAGCCCGATCTGCTGGCGTCCGTCGAAAGGAAGCTCGCCGAAGGCTTGCCGCAACGGGAGGAGCAGAGGGCCGAACTGGTGCAGCCGCTCGACCCTGCCGTCTCCGTGAAACCGAAGAGCAATGGCACGTCTTCATCTGAAGGCGCGCAGCCGGTGCAGTATTCCGTTCGGCCGGGCCAGTCCTTGTGGTCGATTGCGGCCGAAGTTCTGGGAGACGGAAACCGGTACATCGAGATTCTCAATCTCAACCCGCAGCTGCGTGGAAATCCGGAGAACATTGCGCCCGGCCAGATGATCGTTCTGCCGCCTGGCAACTGATATCGTTTTGTGCCTGCCAGCGCGCGTTTGCTTCAACTGAAAACGTTTGAAGCAAAGATATCCGCGCCAGATCAGTATGTTGGGGTATGTACCTTTCGCTCAAACGAATCCGGTTGAGCGGGACATACTCTGGGAGCGCGCTACTCGTCCGGTCACTGCCACCAATGTTGGCGCGGAGGGGCCCTGTCGTAGGGACAGGCAACCCACTGCCCCTGCTCCTTGGTGACGCATTTCAACCGGAACTTTCGCGGATCGAGTTCCATCGGGTTGAGCTTCTGGCATATGCAGCGTGTGCGTGGCAGGCGTACCCAGTCGCAGATGCTGGTCACGCAGACCAGCCCGGTCTGCGGGTCGGGACCGCCGCCTCGACCGTCCGCGACGCGGTAGTCGGCCTGTGCCGGTCCGGCCAATGCCATGATACCGGCCACTGCAAGCGCGGCGGCTACTCTCCCGCGATGGCTGGAACCGAGCGTCATAACGTCTCCTGTTTCAATGTCGCCCATAGGGAACTTCGCCTCATATTAGTCTGAACGCATAACACCGGGCCAGCCAAACCGGTTGCCTCGCGGCGAATTGATCGTGCGCGTGCTTTGCTTGACGCCCACCGGTCCGCGAATTAGGACCGTCGCAATCTGCATCTTCCGCACCCCGAGGCCGACCGTGACTCAAAGCCTGCCGCCGCACATGCACCCGACCCGATCCTTTCAGGGGCTGATCCTGACGCTGCACGGCTATTGGGCAGACAAGGGATGCGTCGTTCTCCAGCCCTACGACATGGAGGTCGGGGCGGGCACCTTCCATCCGGCGACCACCTTGCGCGCACTCGGGCCAAGGCCGTGGAAAGCGGCCTATGTGCAGCCGTCCCGGCGGCCGAAGGATGGACGCTACGGTGAAAATCCCAACCGGCTTCAGCACTATTATCAGTATCAGGTGATGCTGAAGCCCAATCCGCCAGATCTGCAGGAACTCTACCTGGGTTCTCTGGAAGCGATCGGCATCGATCCCCTGCTGCACGATATCCGCTTTGTCGAGGACGACTGGGAAAGCCCGACGCTGGGCGCATGGGGCCTTGGCTGGGAATGCTGGTGCGACGGCATGGAAGTCTCCCAGTTCACCTATTTCCAGCAGGTCTGCGGCATCGAATGCGCGCCTGTGGCAGGCGAGCTCACCTATGGGCTGGAGCGCCTGGCGATGTATGTCCAGAACGTCGATAACGTCTACGACCTGAATTTCAACGGTCGCGAGGGTGACGAGAAGGTGACCTATGGCGACGTGTTCCTGCAGGCCGAGCAGGAATATTCACGGCACAATTTCGAACACGCCAATACGGCCGTGCTGTTCCGTCATTTCGAGGACGCGGAAGGCGAATGCAAGGCGCTGCTGGCCGCCGGAGAGCCGGCGGAGAGCGGCGGGAGCCACCGCATGGTCTTTCCCGCCTACGACCAGTGCATCAAGGCGAGCCACGTTTTCAACCTTCTCGATGCGCGCGGCGTGATCTCCGTGACCGAACGTCAGAGCTACATTTTGCGTGTGCGCAATCTCGCCAAAGCCTGCGGCGAGGCGTTCCTGCTCACCGACGCCGGCGGCTTCGGCCATCAGCCACAGTCCTGAACCCGGCGCTTTCAATTAGGGGACCCGAAGACTAGAGTTCCGGTCGCATCCATAGGGGAATAACTGCATGGACATCGGCATCGGAACTGTTCTCGTCATACTGGTCGCGGCGCTCGCCGCCTACGTCATCTTCATCTACAACGCGCTGGTGCGTGCCCGGCAGATGGTGCAGGAGGCCTGGTCCGGCATAGACGTGCAGCTCAAGCGGCGTGCCGACCTCATTCCGAACCTGATCGAGACCGTGAAGGGGTATGCCGGCCACGAGCGCAAGACGCTCGAGGAGGTGACGGAGCTTCGCACCCGGGCGCAAAACCTGCCAAGGGACGATGTCGCCGGCCGCGCGCAGGTGGAAGGCATGCTCAGCCAAGCGCTGGGACGCCTGCTTGCCGTCGCCGAAGCCTATCCCGATCTTAAGGCAAACCAGAACTTCATGCAGTTGCAGACGACTCTGGAAACGCTGGAAAGCGAGATCCAGATGTCGCGCCGCTACTACAATGGCGCGGCGCGTGATCTGAACATCAAGGTCGAGAGCTTTCCTTCCAACCTTGTCGCCAACAGCTTCAATTTCACGAAGGCGGAATATTTCGAGATCGAGGACGCCGCCGATCGCGCCGTTCCCAAGGTTTCCTTCTCCTGATCGGCTGTTCCGGGATGCGGTTTCTGCAATACTTGCTGCTGGCCGTCGCGCTGGCCTGTGGAATGGCCGGCGGGGTTCAGGCCACGGAGGAAATCCGCTCCTTTCACGCCGGCATCGACGTCCAGCCGGACGGCACGCTGCGCGTCAGCGAGAAAATCACCGTCAACGTCGAAGGCAACCGCATCTCACGCGGCATCTTCCGCGACATCCCGCTGCGCTACGAAGACGCCGACGGACGCATGCACCAGGTCGGCCTGGACGTCGTCTCGGTGACGCGCGACGGCAATGACGAGCCCTTTTCGGTGGAGCGCGGTTCCGGTGTCCTGCGCATCCGCATCGGTGACGCCGACGTCTACCTGCCGCATGGTGTGCACACCTATGTCATCGACTACGACACGACCCGGCAGATCCGCTTCTTCGACGATCACGACGAACTCTACTGGAACGTGACCGGCAACGCCTGGGACTTCCCCATCCTCGAGGCCGCGGCCGAGATCCGGCTGCCGGATGGTGCCGCGGCCACCGACGTCGCCTACTACACCGGTCCTTACGGCTCGACGGAGCAGGAGGCACGAGCGCGGTTTCTCGACGGCGGCAACCGGGTGGTGGTCGAGGCGGAGCGGCGCCTGGGAGTGCGCGAAGGGCTGACCGTCGCGGTTGCATTTCCGAAGGGCGTCGTCGCACCGCCGACGAAAGCCCAGGAACGCATGTTCTGGCTGCAGGAAAATCTCGGCCGCATCGTCGGCGCCGCCGGCCTTGCGCTCGTGCTGGCCTACTACTTCTGGGCCTGGAATCGCGTCGGCCGCGACCCGCCAGCCGGTGTCGTCGTACCACGATGGACGCCGCCGGAAGGTGTTTCCCCAGCCCTGGTCAACTATATCGACAAGCGCGGCTTTCGCGGGCAGGGCTGGGATGCCTTCTCGTCCGCCGTGATCAACCTTGCGGTGAAGGGACATGTCGAGCTGGACGATCTCGGCGGCGACCTGACGATCCGCCGCAAGGATGGCGGCCCAACATCCGGCCTTCCGGTGGGCGAGGCAGCCATTCTGAACGAGCTGCCGCATGCAGGCGACGAGCTGACGGTCGACAAGGCGAACGGCAAGAGGGTGCAGGGTGCGGGGCAGTCGTTCCGCTCGGCGATCGAGACGGAACACCGCAATCGCTACTATCGGCAGAATGCCGGATACATTGTCGTCGGCATCCTTCTGTCGCTTGGTGTTCTGGCCGCCATGCTCGTGTTGGCCGGTCCGCAGACCGAGACCCTGGCGGCCGGAATCGGCGTTCTCATCCCAGCCGTCGTCGTCTCGGTATTCGCCGTCAATATCGGACGCCAGCTGCGCAACGCCCGCAGCCTCGCCCAACGGTTGATGGCCGTCGTCATGGCGGCATTTGTCGGTTTCGTCGGCTTGACGCTTCTTTCGGGCATGGTCGCCGCGTTCTTCGATGCCGGTTTCGATACGCCGGTGCTCGTCATCTTTGGCGGAATCCTCATCGCGAACATGGTTTTCCTGTTCCTCATGGGTGCGCCGACACCGCTCGGACGCAGGATGACCGACGAGATCAAGGGGCTCGAGCAATATCTGACGCTGGCCGAGAAGGATCGTATGAACATGCAGGGCGCGCCGCAGATGTCACCACGCCATTTCGAGACCCTGCTGCCCTATGCCGTCGCGTTGGGCGTGGAGAAACCATGGTCGCGCGCCTTCGACGCCTGGCTCGCTGCGGCGACGGCAACGGGCGCTGCCGCCGCCTATGCCGGACCGAACTGGTACCACGGCGGCAGCTTCAGCCCGGAACATGTCGGCTCCAGTCTCGGCGGCATCGCCGGTTCCCTGTCGAAGAGTTTCACCGCCTCGCTGCCGGCGCCGAAGTCCTCGTCTTCCGGGTTCAGCGGCGGCGGCGGCTTTTCGGGCGGCGGCGGCGGCGGAGGTGGCGGTGGCGGCTGGTAATTTCAACCGCCACCCATGACAAAGCGCGGCCGGCTTGCTAGAGGCTGCCCATTCAATTCTACAGTACGGCGATCCATTCCATGCCCGATCTTCTTTTAGAACTCCGCTCCGAGGAAATTCCGGCCCGCATGCAGCGCAAGGCGGCCGGCGATTTGAGGAAGTTGGTGACGGACGGTCTGGTCGAGGCGGGTCTCACCTATGAGGCGGCGCGCGAATACTGGACGCCGCGCCGTCTGGCGCTCGACATCAGGGGCGTGACGGCGCGCTCCAGGGATGTGCGCGAGGAACGCAAGGGGCCGCGCACCGACGCACCTGAAAAGGCGATCGAAGGCTTTTTGCGCGGCGCCGGTCTCGCCTCGATCGAGCAGGCGGAGGTCCGTTCCGATCCCAAGAAGGGCGACTTCTACGTCGCGGTGATCGAGAAGCCGGGCCGCGCGGCCGAGGACATCATCGCCGACCTCATGCCGGGCGTGATCCGCGATTTCCCCTGGCCGAAATCGATGCGCTGGGGCAAGGCGTCGGCCAAGCCGGGCAGCCTGCGCTGGGTCAGGCCCCTGCAGTCGGTCGTCTGCACGTTCGGTCCGGAGACCGAGGAGCCGGTGGTGGTCGACTTCGAGGTTGATGGCATCCGTTCGGGCAATGTCACATACGGCCATCGCTTCCATGCGCCCGACGCCTTCACCGTACGGCGTTTCGACGACTACGTCGCAAAGCTGGAAACGGCGAAGGTGGTGCTCGATGCCGAGCGCCGCAAGGAGATGATCGCCGCTGACGCCAAGAATCTCGCCTTTGCCCGCGGGCTCGACCTGGTCGAGGATGACGGGCTCCTGGAGGAGGTTTCCGGCCTTGTCGAATGGCCCGTCGTGCTGATGGGCGAGTTCGAGCAGGACTATCTTCAGATCCCGCCGGAGGTCATCCGGCTGACAATCCGCGCCAACCAGAAGTGCTTCGTGACGAGGCCGCAGGGCGTGGCGGAAACGCTTTCCAACCACTTCGTCGTCACCGCCAATGTCGAGGCCCGGGACGGTGGCAAGGAGATCGCGCGGGGCAACGGAAAGGTGGTGCGTGCGCGCCTGTCCGATGCGCTCTACTTCTGGAATACCGACCAGCACGATTTGCCCGATCTCGGCGAACTCGCTGAATCGGCAAAGACGTTCGGTCTCGACCTGAAGAAGCCGCTCGACCAACGCATGGCGAGGCTCGATCACCTGAACGTCACCTTCCACGCCAAGCTTGGAACGCAAGGCGAGCGCGTGCAGCGCATCGCGCGGCTGGCCGAAGAACTGGCGCCTCTCGTCGGCGCCGATGCAAAGCTTGCCCGCCGTGCAGCGCTGCTCGCCAAGGCCGATCTGCAGACCGAGGTGGTCGGTGAATTCCCCGAGCTTCAGGGCGCCATGGGGCGCAAATATGCCGAGTTGCAGGGCGAGCACCCGTCCGTCGCCGCCGCGATCGAGGAGCATTACAAGCCGCTCGGGCCGAGCGACGTCGTGCCGACCGATCCGGTTTCTGTCGCGGTGGCCCTGGCCGACAAGCTCGACACGCTTGTCGGGTTCTGGGCGATCGACGAGAAGCCGACCGGCTCCAAGGACCCCTATGCGCTGCGCCGCGCCGCGCTGGGCGTGATTAGGATTGTCGTGGAGAACGGGGCGCGGCTTCAGCTCGTTCAAACTGTCGAACGCCCAATCGTTACGCTTCCCGAAAAGGTTGTCCGATCAGGCGGGGATGCGGCGGACGCAGAAGCAAAGCTGTTAGCCGCAACTAAGTTCGAGGGGAGCGACTTCATCTACAACCCCGCATTGGCAATCGCCTATTCTCTCCTCTCCTTCTTCCATGATCGCCTGAAGGTCTATCTGCGCGACCAGGGCGCGCGCTACGACCTGATCGATGCCGTGCTGGCAAGTGGCGGTGTCGACGGACAGGCCGCCCCTGCGGAGGCCGGCGAGCGAAGTGAGCGCGCGGCCGCGAGCGCATCAAACGACGACCTCCTCCTGATCGTCCGCCGGGTCGAGGCGCTGGGCAGGCTGCTCGAAACCGAGGACGGGCAGAACCTGCTCGCCGGCACCAAGCGCGCCGCCAACATCCTCTCGATCGAGGAAAGGAAGGGCACCGGGATTGCCGATGCGGTCGAGCCGGCGCTCTTGAGCGAGGCCGAGGAAATGGCCCTCTACGAGGCCGTGACGACGGCCGAGAAGGAAGCACGCGAGGCGATCGCGGCGCAGGACTATGAGGCCGCCATGCGGGCGCTTGCCGGCCTGCGCGGTCCCGTCGACGCCTTCTTCGACCATGTGCTGGTCAATGACGAGAACCTCGACGTGCGCGCCAACCGCCTGGCCCTTCTCCAGCGTATCCGCGCGGCCACGGGACAGGTCGCGGACTTCTCGAAGATCGCCGGATAGGGGCAGGCCCTATCCGAACACGGCCACGGCCAGCGCTACAGCGAGGATCAGCAGTACCGAGTTGAACTGCACCAGCCTTGCTGCCCATGCGGGCGGCGGCGTTCCGGCCCTGACGGCGCGGATGCGCGCGAAGGTCGTGACCACGGCGATCAGCAGGATCAGTCCGGCGCAGGCGAGCTTGGCATCGAACAGCCCGCTGATGCGGCCACCGTCATATTTGCCCAGGTAGAGCCACAGCCCGCTCACCCAGATGAGCGCAATACCGCCGATGCCGGTCCAGGCGAAGAAGGGGCGCAGCTTCTGGAATGCCGGCGGAGGCGGTCCGTCGAGGCGGCGCGCGGTCAATGTCAGAGCCATATTGCCGATTCCGCCGGCCGCACCGAGCATCAGGGCCAAGAGGTGCAGAAATTTCGCTATGCCGAACAAGATGATCCCCTGTCACTGAGCAAGACATGCCGGATCATGCCACGGGCCGCGGGGATGGCCAATGGTCGGAATCTGTCCTGCCACTGCCTGATATGGGTCAGTCAGCAGGCGTGCCGTCATGCCTTTCGGAAGAGCGTGTGTCCTCGTCGAGCCCGCCCCTGATCTCCATGTCCATTTCGAGCGGATCGGTGGCCGGGACAGCGGCGACCGTGATCGTTTCGTCGGGTTGCGGCGCAGCCGGCACGCCCATGGCGATCACCGAGGGTGAAACGAAGACAGGCGCCGGGTTGTCATCGGCACGCGCGACCAGCGAGGCCTGATCGGCGGGCGCCGGCGCGTCGGCTGATATGATGGATGAGCCGGCGAAGGCCGGTTGAATCGCTGCCGTCAGCGTCACAATTGCGGTAAGATGCCGGATCGTCATATGGCCCCCCATTGTTCGATCTGATCGGCGCATCGTATCGGTGCGAGCCTTACGTCCCGTTGCCCGGTTCGTTAAGATTTGATCGGCCGTCGCGCGGGGCGCGAGCAGCGCATGCCAAAGGGCTTGTCGGGGCCGGCGCGCAATGCGATAGCCACGCGGTTGAACCTTTCGGGAGCAAAATGGCCGAGATTCTTGCCGAAGCGGATGCGCTGGAGCGCGCGGCGGACATGATCCTTGCCGGCGAGACCGTCGCCATACCCACCGAGACCGTCTATGGGCTCGCCGCCGACGCCACCAACGGCGAGGCGGTAGCGCGAATCTACGAGGCCAAGGGCAGGCCAAGCTTCAACCCGCTGATCGTCCATGTGGATTCCATGGCCATGGCCGAGCGCATCGGCGTCTTCGATCCGCTGGCGCGCAGGCTCGCAGACGCCTTCTGGCCGGGGCCGCTGACGCTGGTCCTGCCCGCTGCCGCGAATTCGCCGGTCCACGCGCTGACGACGGCGGGCCTGGAGACGATCGGCATTCGCATGCCGCGCGGCTTCGGCGCAGACCTCATTGCCAGAACCGGGCGTCCGCTCGCCGCCCCAAGCGCCAATTCCTCCGGTCTCATCACTGCGACCAGCGCGGCGGCTGTCGAGGACGACCTGGGCGCACGCATTCCCCTTGTCGTCGACGGGGGAACGACGCCGGTGGGCGTGGAATCGACCATCGTAAAGATCGAGGGCGACGACATCCGCCTCCTGCGGCCGGGCGGCATTTCGGTCGAGGAACTGGAAGCCGTCGCCGGAAGGCGTGTCCTGCGCGGGGCCAAGGACGGTCCGGTGGTCGCTCCCGGCATGCTTGCATCCCATTATGCGCCAGGCGCTCGCGTCAGGCTCAACGCGGCATCCGTCACCGCCGGCGAGGCGCTTCTGGCCTTCGGCCCGTCACGGGCGGCTGGCGCGGAGAAGGCACGGGCGGTGATGAACCTGTCACCTTCGGCCGATCTGCGCGAGGCGGCCGCCAATCTGTTCGCCTTTCTCAAGGCGCTCGATCGGTCGGGCGCGGCGACGATCGCGGTGGAGCCGGTTCCCGCCCACGGTCTGGGCGAGGCGATCAACGACCGTCTTTCGCGCGCCGCCGCTCCGCGCGACATGCCGGCCGCAGCCCGATAGGATCAAGTCATGGAAGATGCCGATACGCCGCTTGACGAAACCCTGATCGACCGTTTCGCACAGATCGTCGGTGACAGGCATGCGCTGCGCCAGGCAGCCGAGATCGAGCCATTCGTTCACGAGCCGCGCGGGCTCTATGGCGGCGCCACGCCGCTGGTGCTGCGGCCGGGCAGCGTCGATGAGGTAAGCCGTATCATGCGGCTTGCAAGCGAAACCGGCACGCCCATCGTGCCGCAGGGCGGCAATACGGGCCTCGTGGGCGGGCAGATGCCGGATGGAAGCGGCACGCAGGTCGTCCTGTCGATGTCGCGTCTCGACCGAATACGCGAAGTGGACCTCGCATCGAACACCATCACGGCTGAAGCCGGCGTCGTCCTGCAGCGTCTGCAGGAAGCCGCCGACGAGGCGGACCGCCTGTTCCCGCTTTCGCTCGCCTCGCAGGGGTCCTGCCAGATCGGCGGCAATCTGTCCTCCAATGCCGGCGGGACCGGGGTGCTCGCCTACGGCAATACGCGCGATCTCTGCCTGGGCGTGGAGGCGGTGCTGCCGACCGGTGAGGTGTTCGACGATCTGCGCAAGCTCAAGAAAGACAATACGGGCTACGACCTGAAGGACCTGTTCATTGGCGCCGAAGGCACGCTCGGCGTGATCACGGCGGCGGTCCTGAAACTCATGCCGAAGCCGAAAGGCAGGGAGGTGGCCTGGGTCGGCCTGTCCTCTCCGGAAAGCGCGCTTGCCCTGTTTGGCAGGGCGCTCGGCAGGGCCGGCAGCGCGCTGACGGCCTTCGAACTCTGCGCCCGTGTGGCGGTCGAATTGCCCGTCAGGCATATGCCCGGCGTCGTCGAGCCGCTGTCGGGCACGCATGACTGGTACGTGCTGATGGAGATCTCGTCAGGCCGTTCGGCCGAGGATGCCCGGTCTCTGATCGAGGAGATTCTTGGCGAAGGTCTTGAGGAAGATCTTGTCGAGGATGCCGTGATCGCCGCCAGCCTCGCCCAGGCGGCCGCCTTCTGGCACCTGCGCGAATCGATGTCGGAGGCGCAGCGCCCCGAGGGCACGTCGATAAAGCACGACATTTCCGTCCCGGTGGCCGCCATACCGGAATTCATCGCCCGCGCCGGCAAGGCGGTGCTTGCTGCGGCACCAGGCGCCAGGCTCGTCACCTTCGGCCACATGGGCGACGGCAATCTGCACTACAACATTTCCCAGCCGGCAGGCGCTGATCCGAAGGCGTTTCTGGCCCGCTACGGTGAGATCAACGCCATCGTTCACGGTGTCGTTCGCGAGTTGAACGGTTCAATTTCGGCCGAGCACGGCATTGGCCGCATGAAGCGCGAGGAACTGATCGCGACGGCTCCGCCCGTTGCCACCGACTTGATGCGGCGTGTCCGCAAGGCGTTCGATCCGGCGGGCATCATGAATCCCGGCAAGGTGATCTGACGAGACTCGGCCCGCATTTCTCAACGACCGATCAACGAAGATTGCCGGTCTCTTACTGTCGGTGGGATTCCGATAACCATCTGGCGGATCAGCAAAATTTAACCGAGTTCGTAAGCCCGTCGGTAAGGCGGCAGCGCTAGTGTGCGTCACATACAGAGGCCGCAAACGGCCCGCGAGAACCGCACTGCGGCTCTCAGGCGTTACAGGAAGGCGTTGAACGATGAGCACGTGTCCAAAACCAGTCTGGGCGGGCCGCCACATGAGGCTCGACCCCTACCGTCTGCCCCAGGCGGCAAGCTATGCCGCGCGCGACGAGATCGGTGATGTCACCTACACGATCGACAAGCGCGGCGCTGTCATCCATCGCACCCTGCCGGGGAGCGGCCTGCCGCTTGCGACGGCATTGCCGGCGCGTCTCTTCAAGGGCGTTGCCGCCCGTGCCATCGAGGACGAGGACGGCGAGGTGACGGTGACGCTGGAACTTCTGCACGAGGATGCGGCGCTGAGCGTGCCGCTGCTGGTCGCAGACGATCTTGACGACGTTGCGGCCGATTGGAGGGCCTGGGCGCACGCCTATGGCCTGCCGATGCTGATCGTCGAGGCGGACGGCATTGCGCGTACGCTCGAGGAATCGCTGAGTTCGGCGATGCGCAAGGAAAAGCTCAAGCATGTGGACGCGCCGCTCAAGGGGACGCTCCAGGCGCGGCGCCGTTCAGGCGATCTTGGCGTCCGCCTCGTCATCAAGGGCGAGACGGTCGTCGGCCGCCGGTAAGGGCGATTTTGGGCCGGTCGTCAGACCAGAGGTTTGACGGCGACCCACAGCCCGGCACCCAGAAAGCCGAGGAATATCAGCCAGCCAACGACATTGTTGGATTTGAACAGCCGCAGGCACTGGTCCGGATTGTCGATGTCGAGCACGCGGATCTGGCGCGCCATGTGAACGCCCGCGGCCACCAGCCCGGCCAGCGCGGGCATCGGCGCTTCCGCGGATGCGCACGCCGCCCCCATCAGGATCAGCGCGCCGCCGTAAAGCGCCATGAGCCAGGGCTTGGTGCGCTCGCCGAACAGGCGCGCGGTCGAGCGCACCCCGACGATGGCGTCGTCCTCCTTGTCCTGGTGGGCGTAGATCGTGTCGTAGCCGATGACCCACAGGATAGATCCGGCGTAGAGAAACAGGGCTGGCGAGGCGAGCGTTCCGAATGTGGCCGCCCATCCCATCAGCGCGCCCCAGGAAAAGGCCAGTCCGAGAACGAATTGCGGCCAGTCGGTGATGCGCTTCATGAAGGGATAGGCCGCGACCACCGCCAGCGAGCAGATCCCGAGCAGGATCGCGAAGCCGTTGAACTGCAGCAGCACGGCCAGCCCGACCAGCGACTGTGCAATGAGGAAAACCCACGCCTGGCGGCGCGTCACCTGACCCGAGGGCAGGGGGCGCGAGCGCGTACGGTCGACCTGCGCGTCGATGCCCTCGTCGACCAGGTCATTATAGGTGCAGCCGGCGCCACGCATGGCGATCGCGCCGACCATGAACAGGACGAGATGCAATGGGCTCGGCAGAACGTTCAGCAACGGGTCGCCGGCCTTTGCGTAGGCGGTAGCGGCCAGCGCGGCCGACCACAAGCACGGCCACAGGAGGAGCTGCCAGCCGATCGGCCTGTCCCAGCGGGCAAGCTGGGCGTAGGGCCATGCGGCGCGCGGCAGAAAACGGTAGACCCAATGGCCGCTCGGCGCGTCGGCGACGCGGCCCTGGCCGGATTGCGACTGGATTGTTTCCATCGGCGTTGAGTGGCAGGGCAAAGGGCGGGCGTCAAGGACTCTTGGCGCTTAGGCGCCCGCACACATCTGCAAGCTCGGTCATGCAAGGCCGCCCTTGACCCGCTCGGCTTCGCGCACTAGCGGATGAACCGACTTTATGCGCGATGACGAGGTATGGCTCCATGAACGTTCTCCTGATCGGGTCCGGCGGGCGCGAACATGCGCTGGCGTGGAAGCTCGCCGCCTCGCCCATGTTGACGAAGCTCTATGCCGCGCCCGGCAATCCGGGCATCGCCGGCGAGGCCGAATGTGTCGCGCTGGATATTGACGATCATGCTGTCGTCGTCTCGTTCTGCCGCGATGCGTCGATCGGCCTGGTCGTGATCGGCCCGGAGGCGCCCCTGGTCGCGGGGCTTGCCGATACGTTGCGAGCGGCCGGCTTTGCCGTGTTCGGTCCTTCTGCGGCCGCCGCGCAACTGGAAGGCTCCAAAGGCTTCACCAAGGACCTGTGTGCCAGATACGACATTCCGACCGCCGCCTACGGGCGCTTCAACAATGCGCCCAAGGCCAAGGCTTATGCCAGGCGGATGGGTGCGCCGATCGTGATCAAGGCCGATGGCATCGCCGCAGGCAAGGGCGTGACCGTGGCCATGACCCTCGACGAGGCGCTGGATGCGATCGACGCCTGCTTCGAAGGCGCTTTCGGTGCCGCGGGAGCGGAGGTCGTGGTCGAGGAATTCCTCGAGGGAGAGGAGGCGAGCTTCTTCTGCCTTTGCGACGGCAAGACGGCACTACTTTTCGGGACGGCGCAGGATCACAAGAGGGTAGGCGACGGCGACACTGGTCCCAACACCGGCGGCATGGGAGCCTATTCGCCAGCACCGGTGATGACGCCGGAACTGGTCGAGCGGACGATGAGGGAGATCATCGAGCCCACCATGCGCGGCATGGCCGAGGCCGGGATGCCTTTTTCCGGCGTCCTCTATGCCGGCCTGATGCTGACTTCGGATGGCCCGAAGCTGATCGAGTACAATGTCCGTTTCGGCGACCCCGAATGCCAGGTGCTGATGATGCGGCTGAAAGACGACCTGCTGGTGCTGCTCGAAGCCGCCGCCGAAGGTCAGCTCGGGCACATGTCGGCGCGCTGGCGCGACGAAGCGGCGCTGACGGTGGTCATGGCCGCGAAGGGTTATCCGGGAACGCCGCAAAAGGGCTCGGTCATTTCGGGGATCGACGCCGCCGCCGGCGAGGATATCGAGATCTTTCATGCCGGAACGGCCGAGCGCGAGGGACGGTTGGTGGCCAATGGCGGACGCGTTCTCAACGTTACGGCGCTTGGCAAGACTGTTGGTGAGGCGGCAGGGCGCGCCTACGGAGCTGTCGACCGGATCGATTGGCCGGAAGGCTTCTGCCGGCGCGACATCGGCTGGCGCGCCATCGAACGCGAAAAAGCAGCGGACTGATACCCTTCAGTCGGCTTCGATCGATACGGTTTGCATGGGGTCGGGCGGGCCGGGAAAGAGCTGGATGGCTTCCATCCGGGCCAGTTCGATATCCTTGACCATGGCAAGCGCTTCCGCCAGACCCTGCGGTTGCGACGCCGAGGCAACCTGCGTCCGCCGGCCGGGATAGCGATCCCCCGCCACGGCCATCACGTTCTCCAGCCTTTCCGCATAGCTCGCCAGTTCCACCTGTACATAGGCGATCTCCACCGCGTCGGCGTCGAGCGCGTCGCGCCGCGCGACCGGAACGGGAACATGCGGCAAAGCGGCGGGCGGCGCGTCGATCATGTCCGAGAAGGGCCAGGCCTCGCGCAACGCCTCAACGCTCATCGTCGCGACATTGACGTCGATGTCGTAATTGGTTCCGGGTACACGATAGGGGCAACGCTTGGCATTGCAGTTGATGTGGGAGGAGAACTGCCACAGCGAGTAGTTGTCCCAATGGCCCTTGGGAAAGTGCTCGCCGATTTCGGGCTTGTAGCGCGCATACCACAGCGGCAGTCGCGACAGAAGCGGATAGCGCGCGCGATTGTCGGCAATGAATTTGGCCGTCGAGCCGTTGGTGTAGAGGACGGGATAGCGCCCGACGCGGGTATGGATGTGGCGGGCGAAGATTTCCGCATCCTCCAGCGACATGAATTTTTCCGGGTCGTTGTCCTCGATGTCGAGCGCGATCAGGTCGTCGGCTTCCGGTTCCGCGAAGTCGAGGAAATGGTTCGCCTGGTCGATCGGATTGCCGGGACGCGCCAGGTGGTAGGCGCCCCATTTCAATCCGAGCGCCTTGGCGACCGTGCGCCGCGTGTGAAACAGTTCGCGCGCCACCGCATGGCGCTTCCACAGCGTCTTGCAAAGCTTGTACTCGTCCACGCTGCCCTTGCAGAAATAGGATGGCTCCAGCCCATCGGACGCCTTGTTGATGAAGCCCGCGATGCGCTTGTCCGAAGCCAGCGCGTTCCAGTCGATGCCGTTGTATTCGTAGGCGTCAATGACCAGCGCCCTGTCCTCCTGCTCCCAGGGGCGGGAGAAATCGGATGTTTCGGCGCGAGCAAGGTTAAAGCCGGTGGCGCAGAATGCTGCGGCCAAGGCGATTGACAGCCAGGTGCAAGTGCTACGGATCGACAAAGCGTCCCCTTCATCCGGCGATTCATCGAGCGTGCCGGTCTGGAGTTAATGAAAGGTTGATTTGCCGGGCGATGTGGCATTGTTGTGGCCCGGCGGGCGCCATGTGCCGTTTGGACGCAGGAATTGGACGGTCTCTGCAATCCTGGCAAATGGCGCCGGTCGCGTCTGCAACCGCGCGGCCGTATGCACGCCCCGTCCTCGCCTTCCGAACCCTGGTCTCCAACGGGCACGCAGGTGGAGAAGGCAGGTATCATTGGATTGACGTGCACGTAAAAAGATTTTAGCGCTTCGAGGCGCCGCTGAGTTCAAGGGAGGAAGAAGAGTCCATGTATCGAGCACCGGTTGACGAAATCGCCTTTACGCTGAACGAAGTTGCCGGATTGCGCCCGGCGATCGAGGCAGGGCTGTTCCCCGACATCAGCGGCGATCTCGTCGACGCCATCCTTACCGAGGCCGGGCGTTTCGCGGGCGAGGAGATCGCGCCGCTGGCGAGGAAGGGCGACACGCAGGGCGCGCGCTTCAAGGATGGCGCGGTCACCATGCCCGACGGATGGCGCGATCTCTACCATCGGTGGATCGCGGGCGGGTGGAACGCGCTGTCGGGTCCGGTCGATTTCGGCGGTCAGGGCCTGCCGGCGATGCTGGCGGTCGCCGCGCTCGAAATGTGGAATTCCGGTTCAATGGCCTTCGCGATCGGACCCACCCTGTCGATCGGCGCCGTCGACGCGCTCGAAAAGCATGCCAGCGACGAATTGAAGGCGCTCTACCTTGCCAAGCTCGTTTCGGGTGAGTGGATGGGCACCATGAACCTCACCGAGCCGCATGCTGGTTCCGATCTCGGCGTGTTGCGCACCCGGGCCGAACCCGTGGGCGACGGAACCTATCGCATTTTCGGCCAGAAGATCTTCATCACCTTCGGCGAGCACGATTTCACCGACAACATCGTGCACCTGGTGCTGGCCCGCCTGCCCGACGCGCCGGCCGGCACACGCGGAATATCGCTTTTCCTGGTGCCGAAATTCCTGCCTGACGAGAACGGCAATCCGGGGCGGCGCAACGACGTCGTCTGCGCTTCGATCGAGCACAAGCTCGGCATTCACGCCTCCCCCACCTGCACCATGATTTATGGAGACGGCTCCGTGAAGGACGGCGAGCCCGGTGCGATCGGGTGGCTGATCGGCGAGGAAAACCGTGGCCTTGCCTGCATGTTCACCATGATGAACAACGCCCGGCTGGCTGTTGGAATACAGGGCGTGGCGGTCGCGGAGGCAGCCTACCAGAAGGCACGCGCCTATGCGGAGGAGCGCCGCCAGGGCCGCTCGCCGACCCATTCCGGCGAAGGTATGAGCCCGATCATCGAACACCCCGACGTGCAGCGCAACCTCCTGACAATGAAGGCGCTGACGGCCATGGCGCGCGCCATCGCCTATTCCTGCGCCCACGCCACCGACATGGCGCGGGCCCATACCGGCGATCAAGCCGGGCACTGGCAGGAGCGGGCCAATCTGCTCACGCCGCTCGCCAAGGCCTTTCCGACCGATGTCGGCGTCGAAGTCGCCTCGCTCGGCGTTCAGGTCCACGGCGGCATGGGCTATATCGAGGAAACAGGCGCCGCCGCCCTCTATCGCGACGCCCGCATTGCACCCATCTACGAGGGCACCAACGGCATCCAGGCGATTGACCTCGTGACCCGCAAGCTGACCCAGTCCGGCGGCGAGCACGTCAAGGGTTTCATCGACGAGCTCAGGACGCATGCGGAGGCCGTGCGGGCCTCCAATGTGCCGGCACTCGGGCGCTCGGGCGAAAAGATCGCCGCCGCGATCGACGATCTCGATGCGACGACGCAGCATATGCTTTCGCTGCTCGCCGACGGCAAGGTGCAGGACGCGCTGGCTGGCGCCACGCCTTATCTCAGGCTCTTCTCGTTGGCGGCCGGCGGAACCTATCTCGGCCGTGCAGCGATCGCCGGCAAGGACGCCGCCCGCATCGCGCTCTGCCGCTTCAATGCCGAGAACCTTCTCGGCGAGACGGCGGCCCTGCGCGAGCGGGTCATCGACGGGGCCGGGAGCCTTGCGGCTGCGACCGCGGCTCTGAACTGATAGGTGCATCGATGACAGACCATGTCGAGATTCAGCGCCGCGGTCCGGTTCAAATCATTCGCATGAACCGTCCGGACAAGAAGAACGCCATCACCCGCGCCATGTATGCCGCGATGGCGGGCGCGCTTACCGGCGGAGATGCAGACCCAGACATTCGCTGCCATGTAATTCTCGGCGTGCCCGGGGCGTTTTCCTCGGGCAATGATCTGCAGGATTTCATGACGGTCGCCATGGGCGGCGAAGGCGGCACCGAGGTCTATGACTTTCTGCTTGCGCTGGCCAATTCACAGAAGCCTCTCGTCTCGGCGGCTGACGGCATAGCCGTGGGCATCGGCACCACCATTCATCTGCATTGCGATCTGACCTTCGCCACGCCTCGTACAGAGTTCCGCACCCCTTTCGTCGATCTCGGTCTCGTGCCGGAAGCGGGGTCGAGCCTGCTCGCACCGGCCGTTCTCGGCCGCCAGCAGGCCTTTGCACTCCTGGCGCTGGGCGAGGCCTTTTCGGCCGAACGGGCCAAGGCGGCGGGGCTGATCTACGACGTCGTTGGCGAAGGCGCGCTCGAAGAGACGGCGCTCGCCGCCGCGGAAGCGATCGCCGCAAAGCCGCCGGAAGCGCTCAAGATCGCCCGCGACCTGATGCGTGCGCCGCGTGAAGAGGTGGTGGCGCGGATAAAGGAAGAGGGCGCGCACTTCCGGGCCCGGCTGAAATCCGACGAAGCGCGGACCGCATTCGCCGCATTCATGAATCGCAAGAAGCCCGGCTGAGCAACCGGTTGCGCTTTTTTCCTTTCAAAGTGGCTGCCCTGAAGGCCGCGAACCCCTATATTGCCTTGCGTTGCGCGGCAGCGGTTCGAACCAGAGCCAGGTTCAAGGCGGAGCGAAATGCGGGATGGATGAACGCACCGACAAGCGGGGCGATGCGGCAAGCCGCAAGCTGACGACCATCTTTTCGGCCGACGTGCAAGGCTACACCAGGCTGATGGGTGCGGATGAGGAAGGCACGCTCGCCACGTTGAAGGAATACCGCGAGGCAATGGCGCGCCTCATCGCAGCGCACGACGGGCGCGTCATCAACACCTGGGGTGACGGTCTGATCGCCGAGTTCGCCAGTGTGGTCAACGCCGTGCGTGCGTCCATCGACGTGCAGAACGAGCTCGGGTTGCGCAACGGCGGGAGGGACGATGCGTCCCGCATGCATTTTCGCATCGGGCTCAATCTTGGCGATGTGATCGTCGACGGCGACGACATCTATGGCGACGGCGTCAATGTGGCGGCGCGCCTGCAGGCCGAGGCGCCGCCGGGCGGGATATTGATCTCGAATACCGTGTACGATCAGGTGCGAAACAAGCTCGCGGTCGGCTTCGAATTCCTGGGCAACCTTGAGGTCAAGAACGTTGCCGATGCGGTGCCGAGCTATGCCGTGCGTGTCGGTGGCGATAGACTTGATGTGCGGTCGGACGGTCGACGCCTTGGGCAGCCAGCCGGCCCGAAACGATCCGCGGCCCCTGCGCAGTCGGAGACAGATGGTCCGCAAAGGGTGCTGGCTGGCGGGCGTTTGATCGCCGTATGGGCGCTGATTGGCCTCACCCTGGTTGTGGTCAACCTCGTCACCTGGAATGGCACGTTCTGGGCCATCTGGCCGCTGGTCGGTACGGCCATGATCGCGGGCATTGCATGGGCGCGCAGGCAGGATCGCTTCGACCGCGTCCTTGCCGTCCTGTTGGCCGTCGGTCTTGGCCTTGTCGCCATCAACCTTGCTGGCTGGCGCGGGGAATTCTGGGCCGTCTGGCCGCTCATCGGGCTGAGTGTCGCGGCCGGCGCACGGATGATCCTGCGACACGTGAGATGATCCCATAGACAGTCAGCCGAACGGGCGAGTGTCTCGATGTTGAGCGCCGTGTTATTCTCTTGTGCGGATCGTGTTGCGAAGGCAGGTGCTGCCATGACATCGCTCAATCTCGCGGCGCTCAAGCGCCTTTTTCCCGACTATTCGAAGATCACCATACGCAATGAAATCGCTGCTCAGGGCATGACATTCGCTCTGGTCGAGGTCGACGAGGAGGCCGGCGGCGGCGAATTCTTCGTGCGCAGGGATGCTGAGGGCAATCTCGTCAATCTGGGTGGCGACACAGTCATCGAGACGCTCGACGACATCGACATTCCACAGGACCTGGCCGAACAACTGCTCGGCCGCGAGGTCGCGCTGTCGCTCGATATCTCCGATCTTCCGCCAGAAGTGCCGGTCGAAGGACGCCTGCTGAGCCACTCCGAGCTCAACCAGCGGATTCATGATCAGGCCGTCGCCGGTGTCGGATCGAACCGGATGAACTCCAGGATCCACTCACCTCCTGCCTGCAATCGCGGCCGGCTTGCCTGCGCCTGGGCGGTCAACCGGATCGTCTCCGACGCGCTCGGACGCCCGGTGGGCGGTGGTCTGGGGACGGCGACCATGGTCGTCGTCCTGAAGCGTATGGATGTCTCCTTGCCTGAACACCAGTTCGAGCCGGGCTGCATCATCATTTCGCCGACGACCGGCGGAGTGACCGGCCATGTCGGTATCATCGGCCGGGGTGATCTGATCTATTCCAACAGTTCCAGCGAGGGCATGTGGCGACAGAACTTCGACATGGCGCGCTGGATCGCCTACTACAAGACGCGCCGCGGCCTCGACGTGCTGCGCTTCGAACTGGCGCCGAGCCGGTTTCCCCAGCCTGCGGTGGGGTAGCGCGGGATGCGCCGGTCGTCGCAACGACCCCGCGTTGTCGGCAAGATCAGGGATAGAGCCGTGTCTTGTCCCAGCCGCCCGAATCCTTGGACGAGAAGACGATACGGTCATGCAGGCGGAACGGCCGGTCGTGCCAGAACTCGATCGTCTGCGGCTTGATGCGGAAGCCCGACCAGTGGGGCGGGCGGGGAATGTCGCCGATGGCATAGCGGGCGGTGTATTCTGCCACGGCCTTCTCCAGAGCAAAGCGGCTTTCGAGCGGCCGTGACTGTTTCGACGCCCAGGCGCCGATGCGGCTGCCGCGCGGACGGGTGGCGTAATAGGCGTCCGCCTCCGCGTCGCTCACCACCTCGACCGGTCCGCGCACGCGCACCTGACGGCGCAGCGACTTCCAGTGGAAGCACATCGCGGCCTTCATAGAGGACAGGATTTCCTGGCCCTTGGCGCTCTCGAAATTCGTGTAGAAGACGAAGCCCTCTTCGTCGAACCCCTTCAGCAGCACCATGCGGACGTCGGGCATGCCGTCCGGATCGACCGTCGCCAGGGCGACTGCGGTGGGGTCATTGGGTTCGCTCTTCTCGGCATCGGCCAGCCATTCCGAAAACAGCCGGAACGGCTCGGCGTATTCCGTGAAATCACTCTTTTTTAACTCTGCGTCGCTCATCTTCCCAGCCTGCGAATATGCCGATTGGAAGGAGATGGCGGATTATCGCGCACGGATCAAGCCGGTGGCGGGAAGGGAACAAAGGATTGTTGTACTCTGGCCCGACAAAGGCGTCGGCAATGACATTGATGCTGGTGCTCGGGGCCTGCGCTGCGCGTGGCCCGGATTGGAACGGCATGGCCGTGGACCCGATGACGACGAGCGCCGTCCCGGTGCAGGCGTCCGCGCAATCCGACATCTACGAACTCTCCGACAGCAAGGTCATCCGCGAGGCCCTCGCCGCGCTGCCTGAAGGCCAGTCGATCAGTGAGGCCATCGGCTGGAGCAATGCCCGGACCGGTTCGCTTGGCGACATCCAGTCTGTCGAGGAGCGCAACGACGAGGGTGTTCTTTGCCGCACCTTCACGACGTCCCGCGAAACATTCGAGGGCGTCTCGCTCTACTACGGCGAGTCCTGCCGCTCTCCGTCGGGCGCATGGTGGATGAGGCGGTTTGAACCGGCCTGATCCCGCATCGCAAAAACGTGCGATCTGGAATTTCTTCCTAGTCGTTCTCATATAGGATGGCTGACGGGTCCGCCCGATCAACCCATTACTTGCAGGCTAAAACGAATGCGTGATCCCTATCAGGTGCTCGGCGTCGGCAAATCCGCCGGCGCAAAGGATATCAAATCGGCCTATCGCAAGCTGGCCAAGAAGTATCACCCGGACCAGAACCCGGATGATCCCAAGGCAAAGGAACGCTTTGCCGAGGCCAGTCAGGCCTATGAAATCCTCGGTGACGAGGCGAAGCGGGCAGCTTTCGACCGCGGCGAGATCGATGCCGAAGGCAAGCCACGCTTCCACGGCTTCGAAGGCGCGGCGGGGAGCGGCGGCGATCCGTTCGCGGCGTTTCGTCAGGCGGCGGGCGGCGGTGGCCGTACGCATTTCGAGTTCAGGTCCGGCGGGCCTGGTTTCGACGGCGATGCCGACGACATCTTCAGCGAGATCTTCGGCTCCGCCTTCCGGCAGGGCGCATCGCCGCGCGGGTTCTCGCGCGAGTCGGCACGTCAGGCTCCGGACACATCGCTGTCGCTCGAAATATCATTGGAGGATGCCGCCTCCGGCGCCCACGTCAAGGCGGCCTTTCCAAGCGGACGCAAGCTGTCGATCAAATTGCCGCGCTACGTCGAAGACGGGCAGACCATACGTCTGAAGGGACAGGGCGATCAGGGCGGCGATGCGCTGGTCAAGCTGAAGATCCGGCCCCATCCGCGCTTTCGCGTTGACGGCCGCGACGTGCATGTCGACCTGTTCGTCGACCTTGCCGATGCCGTGCACGGCGGCAAGGTGCCCCTGGATACGCTCACCGGCCGTATCGCCGTCAAGGTTCCCGCCTGGTCAAGTTCCGACAAGGTCTTGCGCCTCAAGGGTCGCGGTCTGCCGCACAAGGCCAGCGGGGAGGGCGATCTCTATGTGCACATCCGGCTGATGCTGCCAGACGAAAGGCGGAACGAGATCGAAGCGCTGTTTTCCAAGTGAGCCGACCCGGCCGTCGTCGCCCTTTTGGCTCAGTCATAAGGTGAATTGCACCGGCGGCGCGGCCCATTGTAGGGCTGGAACGTATCGTCCCAGGCGCGATAGGAGCGATAGCGCTCGTAGCACCATCTGACATGCGCGTCATCGATGACGTAATAGCGTTCGCGATATGGGCGCAGGCCGAAGTCGTAGTAGAGCCCGCCATAGCCGCCGCTGATTCCGTTGCCGACGATCACGCCGGTCATGAAGCCGGCCGTCGGACCGAAGAAATCGTAGCTGTCGTAATAGGGCCGGTAGTAGCGATAGGGGCGGTAATAGCGAGGCGCCCCCTTGTATCGGCCGTAGTATCGACGATCGTACCTGTAATGGCGGTCGGCGCCGCGGTAGCGGCCGGCATCGCCGCGATAATATCGCTGCTGACGATATCCGTGCCGGTAGCCGGGGTCGACACGCCGGTAGCTGCGGCCCCCGACCACACCGCGTCCCCCGGAGCGGCCGTTGCCCACCTTCACGAGCAGGCCGTCGCCTGAGACCTGTACGAGTGGCTGGGTGGGTACGCCGGCCAGTGCCGAGCTTCCAGCCATCGAGCCGGCCAGTGCCGCCGCACAGAGCATCGTGACAACGCGTTTCATCGTCATCTCCCGTATCTCTGTCCCTTCAGTCACCCTACACTCTACAGCAACATGATCTGGCCGAGTAGTGGTGTCCGCACGCCGGGCAAGCGCGTTGCGGGGGAAGGATTCTTCTGATTTCGCCACGAAGCGGCGTCTTGTGGCACGATGCTGGGGCATTGCAGAAGCTTGTCCAGTCAGTTTCACTGTGCGATAGGGCTCAGCAACGACGTTGAAGGACGGGAGAATACCAGCATGCCGGGTGGAGTTGGCCTCATGGAAGGCAAGCGCGGTCTCATCATGGGGATCGCCAACAACCGGTCGATTGCCTGGGGCATCGCCAGGGCCTGCGCAAATCACGGCGCGGAACTTGCTCTGACGTATCAGGGCGACTCGATGAAGAAGCGCGTCGAACCGCTGGCTGCCGAGCTTGGCGCGCATCTGGCCGGACATTGCGACGTGACCGATGCCGGGTCCCTGGACGCGGTCTTCGACAACGTCAAGGCGAAATGGGGGCGGCTGGACTTTCTGGTCCATGCCATTGCCTTCTCCGACAAGGATGAATTGACGGGGCGCTATATTGAGACGTCCCCGGGCAATTTCCAGCGCACCATGGACATATCGGTCTATTCGCTGACCGCCATCGCCCAGCGCGCCGAACCGCTCATGACGGATGGCGGGTCTATCCTGACGCTGACCTATTACGGCGCCGAGAAAGTCATGCCCCACTACAACGTCATGGGCGTTGCCAAGGCCGCGCTCGAGGCATCCGTGCGCTACCTCGCCGTCGATCTGGGTGCAAAGGGCGTGCGGGTCAACGCCATCTCCGCCGGACCGATCAAGACGCTCGCCGCCTCCGGCATCGGCGATTTCCGCTATATTTTGCGCTGGAACGAACACAATGCGCCGCTGAAGCGTACGGTATCCATCGAGGAAGTCGGCGATTCGGGCCTCTACTTCCTCTCGGATCTGTCACGCGGCGTGACGGGCGAGATCCACCACGTCGATTCGGGATATCACGTCGTTGGCATGAAGTCGGTCGACGCCCCCGACATTTCGACGGTGAAGGACTGACGCGAGGAGACGATGACCGGCTGCGATCGCCCGGGCCTTGATGTTCCCGGCCATGTCCGCAATGCCTGATCAAAACCGAGCCCGCTCCACCGCTCCGCTCTATCTGATCCGCCATGGGCAGACGGATTGGAATGTCGAGGCGCGGCTGCAGGGGCAGGCCGACGTCGACATCAACGATACGGGGCGGTCACAGGCCAGGGCCAACGGGCAGCGGCTGGCCCAACTGATCCGTCAGCCGGAAAGCTTCGACTTTGTTGCCAGCCCGCTGCGTCGGACCCGCGAGACGATGGAGATCGTGCGCGGTGAGCTCGGATTGCCCGCCGAAGGCTACAGGGTCGATGCACGGCTTCTGGAAGTCCATTTCGGCGACTGGCAGGGCTACACGTTCGAGGAGCTTGAAGAGGTCCGTCCCGGGGCGTTCGAAATACGCAACCGGGACAAATGGCGGTTTGTGCCGCCCGGCGAGAAAGGCGAGAGTTATGCCATGCTGACGGAAAGGGTTCGCGCCTGGCTCTCTTCGCTCGACGGACCCACCATCTGCGTCACGCATGGCGGTGTCATCCGCGCGCTATTCGTTATCACCGGCAGTGCGACCATCGCCGAGGCTCAGGCGCTCGAAGTGGCGCAGGATCGTGTTCTGTCTCTGAATGCCGGCCGGCTCGAATGGGTCTGACTGCCAGCTGGGCCGCTACTCGAAGACTTCCATGTCGGTGATCAGGTTCACGCCATTGACCTGGTCGAAGGCGATGAGAATTTCCAGGCCTTCCTTGATGCCCGACATGTCGATCTCTCCGGGCAATTTGTATGTCTTTCCGTCCTGCAGCGTGATTGTCAGCTTCTCGGCATCGACGTCTTGAATGACACCTTCCGCCGTCTCGGCCAGCGCCGGTGCGGACAACAGGAATACGGCGGCGACTGCCGCAAAGAACATGCGCATGGATTTCCTCACTGCTCCCGACCGCCGGAACGGCGGCCCAAATCGATCTGGCTGCTGGACAAGAGCAGAAACACCTCGAATGTGTCAAAATTTATCGCCCTGCGTCGCGTTTGACCGGACGCCGAAAGGGCAATAGAAGGCGCGGTGAAACGAACCCGGACGGCCGGGCGCAGGGCGTTAATCCATGTCGCACAACACTTTTGGTCATCTGTTCCGTGTCACG
Organism: Mesorhizobium sp.; assembly: GCA_963966365.1. Lineage (GTDB taxonomy): Bacteria > Pseudomonadota > Alphaproteobacteria > Rhizobiales > Rhizobiaceae > Mangrovimarina > Mangrovimarina plasticivorans. Next base: position 45,129 of record CAWZZC010000009.1, read on the forward strand.
ACCTGGGGCGAAAGCCATGGGCCGGCGCTTGGCTGCGTCATCGACGGGTGCCCGCCCGGCATCCGCTTCTCGCGCGAGGACATTCAGGCCGAGCTCGATCGCCGTCGCCCGGGCCAGTCGCGATTCGTTACGCAGAGGCGCGAACCCGATCAGGTCAAGATCCTTTCCGGCGTGCTGGAAGAGGATGACGGGGCGGCTCTGGTGACGACCGGGACGCCGATCTCGATGATGATCGAGAATGTCGATCAGAGGTCCAAGGATTATGGCGAGATCGCGCGGCAATACCGGCCGGGCCACGCCGATTATGCCTATGACGTCAAATACGGGCTGCGCGATTATCGCGGGGGCGGCCGGTCGTCCGCGCGCGAGACGGCCGCGCGGGTCGCTGCCGGAGCGCTGGCACGCAAGATCGTCCCGGGGTTGAAGGTGCGCGGCGCGCTCGTCGCCATGGGTGAGAAAACGATCGAGCGGAAGAACTGGGATTGGGATTTCGTCGGCGACGCGGAAAATCCCTTCTTTACGCCTGACCGGGCTTCGGTGCCGGTCTTCACGGACTACCTCGACGGCATTCGCAAGGATGGCTCGTCGGTCGGCGCCGTCATCGAGATCGTCGCCGATGGCGTGCCGGCAGGCCTTGGTGCCCCGATCTACGCCAAGCTCGACCAGGACATCGCCTCGGCCCTGATGTCGATCAATGCGGTCAAGGGCGTGGAGATCGGCAACGGCTTCGAGGCTGCACGCATCACCGGCGAGCGGAACGCCGACGAGATGCGCATGGGCAATGACGGCAAGCCGATCTTCCTGTCCAACAATGCGGGTGGCGTGCTCGGCGGCATTTCGACCGGGCAGCCGGTCGTGGCACGTTTCGCCGTCAAGCCGACATCCTCCATCCTGACGCCGCGCCAGTCGATCGACAGGGACGGCAACCCGGTCGACGTCAGGACCAAGGGGCGGCACGACCCATGCGTGGGAATCCGCGCCGTACCCATCGGCGAGGCGATGGTGGCCTGCGTGATTGCCGATCATTATCTGCGCCACAGGGGGCAGACGGGAAAGGGCTAGGGGAGTAGAGGAACAAAGGAACAGGGAAGCTCGGCAGAGACCGGCCGGCATCCTCCTCTCCAATGCCTCATCCCCAGTCAGCGAGGAACCATGGCATACGATCAGAAGAAAATCGTTGAGGCTCTGCGCGCATTCGAGCGTGGCGAGATCGTAGTCGTCATGGACGATGACGGACGCGAGAACGAGGGCGACCTGATCGTTGCCGCCGTCCATTGCACACCCGAAAAGATGGCCTTCATCGTGCGCCATACGTCGGGCATCGTTTGCGCTCCGATGCCGCGCGAGGAGGCGAAACGGCTGAATCTCGCTCCGATGGTGGCCGACAACGACGCGCCGCATTCCACCGCCTTCACCGTATCGGTCGATTTCAAGCATGGTACCACGACGGGCATCTCGGCCGAGGATCGTACCGCGACTGTGCGCAATCTCGCCAATCCGAATTCGGGCTCGGCCGATTTCGTTCGTCCCGGCCACATCTTCCCGCTCGTTGCGCGCGAGGGTGGGGTGCTCATGCGTTCGGGCCACACCGAGGCGGCTGTCGACCTGTGCCGGCTCGCCGGGCTGCCGCCGGTCGGCGTTATCTGCGAACTCGTCAATGACGACGGCACGGTGATGCGCGGTCCGCAGGTCCAGGCCTTCGCCGATGCGCATGGCCTCAAGCAGGTTTCCGTCGCCGACCTGATCGCCTACCGGCAGCGCCAGGAAACGCTCGTGCAGCGCATCGACAGCCTGCAGATCGATACGCCCGGCGGCAAGGCGACGGCCTATATCTATCAGTTGCCCTGGGATCCCATGCATCATCTTGCGGTCGTCTTCGGCGACATCCGCGACGGCGAGGACGTGCCCGTGCGTCTGCAGTCGGAGGACGTCGTCCAGGATCTCTTCGGGACCGGCGACCAGTTGCAGACTGTAATGAAGCGCATGGGCGAGGCGGGACGCGGCGTCATTGTCTACCTGCGTGAGGGTTCCGTCGGCGTCGCTCACAGGGTGCGCAGTCGCCCCGACCATCCGAGCGGCAGCGAGGAGCATGAAGAGGCGCTGCGCCGGGAGAGCGAATGGCGCGAGATCGGCCTCGGCGCCCAGATCCTGCGCGATCTCGGCATCTCGTCGATCTGCCTGATGGCCTCGCGCCAGCGCCGCTATGTGGGCCTGGAAGGCTTCGGCATCCAGATCGCCTCGACCGAGATCACCTGAACGATCGCGGCTCCGGTTTCCCGGAGCCGCACCTTCCAGCCGGCTTCATTCTGCCGGTTGTGTCAGTGCAGAGGGCGCGGCAGGTCTTTTCTGGCCCGCAAGACTTGCCTGGCCGAGCATCACCGTCAGGAAGGCTGCGGAACCGACGACCACGGAGACCCAGAAGCCGTTGCGCGGTCCGAAGGTGTCGACCACCCATCCGGCGGCGAAGGAGCCGAGCGCCATGCCGATGCCTATGCCCGTCATGACCCAGGTGACGCCTTCCGTCAGCATCGCCGGCGAAACGCGGCGCTCGATGAGCCCGAAGGCTGTGATGAAGGTCGGCGATACGGCCAGACCGCTGACAAAGACGGTGAAGGCGAGCAGCGCAACGGTGTCGGCAAACAGCAGTGGTAGTGTCGTCACCGCAAGGACGGTAACCGCGACGGCAAGCTGCCGTTGAAGCGGCATCCGCAAGTTCAGCGCGCCGAGAACGATGCCGATGACGAAGGAACCGAGCGCATAGACGCCGATCACGAAGCTGGCGGCACCCGGCTGGCCGAGCGCCTCGGTGATGGCGATCGAACTGACCTCGGCGGTGGAGAAGAGGGCTCCGACGAAGATCAGCGCCAGCGTGATGATCTGCACAGGACGCTGCCGGATCGCCGACCCGGCCGGGCCGTCCTCGGCTGCATGAATGCGTGGCTCGGTGGAGCGCTGGACGAGGAAGGCGGCGCTGCCCACGGCGAGCAGAACCGTGCTGGTGATCATGCCCGCTTCGGGAAACAGCGCGACCGCCAGACCGACCGACAATGACGCGCCGGCGATGTAGACCAGTTCGTCGGCAGCCGACTCGAAGGCGAAGGCCGTGTTGAGCTCCGGCCGGTCGTGGAAGATCTCGGTCCAGCGCGCGCGCACCATGGCCGGCATGCTTGGCATGGTGGCGGCCGCCAGTGCCGAGGCGAACAGGGTCCATGCCGGCCAGTCTCTGCTGGCGGCAAGGATCAGAACCACAAATGCGATGACGGATACCACGGTGAACGGCGTCAGCACCGAAAACTGGCCGCGCCGGTCGACAAGTCTGGAAATCTGCGGAGCGAGGAAGGCGTTGGCGAGCGCGAATGTGGCCGAGACGGCGCCGGCGAGCCAGTATTCGCCATGGGTTTGGGACAGCATCGCGACGATGCCGATCGGCGCCATGGCGATTGGCAGGCGGGCAAAGAAGCCTGCCGCCGCAAAGCCCTTGGCGCCCGGCGCCTTGAATATCTCGCGGTAGGGGTTGGCCATCGGTGTCATCCTTGAATGTTGCGCGATCGAAGAGTACATACGCAGCGTATGCGAAAGACATAAGAACATACGCAACGTATGTCAATTGACATGCGTCACGTATGTGAAAAAGGATTGAACCGATGCACAAGCCGCGCAGCCAGATGATTGCCGAAACCCGCGCCAAGCTCGTTGCGGCGGCACGCGAGGCGTTCGGCACGGTCGGCTATGCGGACGCATCGATGGATGATTTCACCGCTGCTGCCGGGCTGACGCGCGGTGCGCTCTATCATCATTTCGGTGGCAAGAAGGGGTTGCTCGAGGCGGTCATTGCCCAGATCGACGCGGAGATGAACGCGAGGTTGAAGGCCGTTTCGGAGCGGGCCGGGGACCGCTGGCAGGGATTTGTCGACGAATCGGTCGCCTATATCGAGATGGCGCTGGAGCCCGAGATCCAGAGGATCATGCTGCGCGACGGTCCGGCCGTGCTCGGCGATCCGGCGCAATGGAACAATGCCGGCGCGTGTATCGGCTCCATGGCCAAGAGCCTTGCCCGCCTGAAGGCGGATGGGGTGGTGGCCGAGGAGGTGGATCCGGAGGCCGCAGCGCGCATGGTCAGTGGTGCCTCGCTCTACGCGGCGCAGTGGATCGCCAATTCCACCGATCCGGATGCGACGTCGAAAAAGGCGGTTGCGGCATTCAAGACGATGCTGCAGGGGCTGCGCGCCCGCTGATGTCTCATTCGATTCTTATCGAACCTGCAACGTCGCCGGACGTCCCGCCATCGGACTCGAATTCCTCGATGCATTTCCTTAGCGGAGCTTCTCCGGTCCCGCCGAAGATCTCGCTCGCGATCAGCTTGGTCAATGACTGACGACGCGCCCAGCCTGCAGTCTCCAGATCGGGCCGTGGCGCGAATCGCGAGACGGGGCCGATACAAAGATAGGCGACGGGAACCACGTGTTCGGGGATGGCCAGCAGTCGCTTGAGCGCGGGCGCGTCGATGATGCTCACCCAGCCGACGCCGATGTTCTCGGCGCGTGCGGCAAGCCATAGATTCTGCACCGCGCATACGGTGCTGTAGATGTCCATTTGCGGATTGTGCCATCGCCCGAGAGGCGAGTCCGCCGAACGGCTGCGATCGCAGGTGATACAGATATTGACGGTGCTTTCCGTAATCCCTTCCAGTCTCAGCTTTCGGTAGAGTTCTTGCTTGTCTGCGGCGATTTTGGCCGCTTCCATATCACGCGCGGCGAGGAACAGATCGCGTACCGCTTCGCGTCGCGCACGCTCGCGGATGACGATGAAGTTCCACGGCTGCATGTAGCCGACCGACGGCGCGTGGTGGGCGGCCGTGAGCAGTCGGGCGAGCACCGCATCGTCGAGCGGTTCGGCGGTGAAATGGCTGCGCACGTCGCGCCGGGTGAATATTGCACGGTAGACGGCCGCGCGGGCGTCCTGTTCGAAATGATCGGCGCCGTCGGCGGCGCACTGGTCTGCCGGCATCGCGTGTCCCCTTGCGATTGATTGGAGCCTGGCCACACCGATTGACCATTCGGGGCGACTATGTCTGCCGGGCCGGTCTTCTGGCTCGGGATCGGCCCGACGCCGGCGCCTTCCCGTCCCAAGAAACGCGGACAGTGGCCTATGCCGGCGCGGTCCCCCTCACAGCGTTGGGCACGCCGCGGAATTGCACCGCGTTCCCGATTCTCCCGCAGACCGCGGGCACCAGGCAGCGCGCCGACTTTAGCGCAGTTTGCCGTCGTCAATAGCCCGCGTGCCGATATCGTCCGGCGCGACGCAAGTTTTCCCCAGGCGAGCGGCGAGATTTGTGGCCAGCAGCGCCATTGCTGTTAGAGTGGGGCCCATGAACACGCGCCTTTATTCCCATCCGATCTATCTCGAGCATGTCACGCCGCCGGGCCATCCTGAGCGGCCGGACAGGTTGCGCGCCATCGAGCGTGCGCTTGAGGACGAGGCTTTCGTCTATCTCGACCGCGCGACGGCACCACTCGGCGATGCGGCAACGATCGCCTATGCGCATCCCGAAGATTATGTCGAGCGCATCCGGGCCGTCATTCCCGAGACGGGTATGGCGCGCATCGATGGCGATACGTCCGTCAGCCCGAAAAGCTGGGAGGCGGCGCTGACGGCGATTGGCGCGGCCAACGCTGCTGTGGACGATGTCTTTTCCGGCACGGCAGCCAATGTCTTTGTCGCCGCACGTCCGCCCGGACACCATGCCGAGAAGGCGACGGCCATGGGCTTCTGTCTGTTCAACACGGCGGCAATCGCCGCCCGACATGCCCAGAAGACACATGGCGCTGAGCGGGTCGCCATCATCGATTGGGACGTGCATCACGGCAACGGCACACAGGACATCTTCTGGGACGATCCCAGCGTGCTTTATTGTTCGACCCACCAGATGCCCCTGTTTCCGGGCACGGGCGCGAAGGGCGAGACCGGTGCGGGCAACATCGTCAACGCACCGCTGTCGCCGGGCTGCGGCAGCGAACAGTTCCGCGACGCCTTCGATTCGCGGATTCTTTCGGCGATTGATGCCTTCAAGCCGGACCTGATCATCGTCTCGGCCGGGTTCGATGCCCATCATCGCGATCCGCTGGCCGAAATTAATCTCACCGAGGCCGATTTCGACTGGGCCACAGGCTGTCTCATGGAAAAGGCCGGGCAGTATTGCGGCAACCGGCTTGTCAGCCTTCTGGAGGGCGGCTACGACCTCACCGGATTGGCGACATCGGTCGCCGCTCATGTCCGCCGTCTGATGAGAGGTTGAAGAAATGACCGAAACCGCGAACGAGGATGTGAAGGCGATGAGCTTCGAGCAGGCGCTCGATGCGCTGGAACGCATTGTCGACGACCTCGAAAAGGGCGACGTGCCACTCGAACAGTCGATCACCATCTATGAACGCGGTGAAGCTCTGAAGAAGCATTGCGACACCCTGCTCAAGGCGGCGGAAGCCAAGGTGGAGAAGATCCGCCTTTCCCGCGATGGCAGGCCGGAGGGAACCGAGCCGCTCGACCCGGATTGAGGCGGCTGTCATTGGCGCTTCACGAACGGCCTGATCGCGTCTATCGTGACAGGACAGCGGGCGGGAGACTTTTCCGATCGGAGGCGGAAATGGTCAGGAAGTGGTAACGCAACGCTGGCCCCGATACTGTTGCGAGCAATGAGCATTCTTCATCGACTTGCCCGTTAGGCGACGCACAACCAGCTGGCCGGCACCGGGGAAAGTCGGCCTGGGGTGGCAGAATGGCCGGAAAATGCCGCGAAATTCGGCTTCCGGCACTGGCGCGCGTTTACAATGCGTTACCAAGGCCCTATGTCCGGTTGTCAGGCAAGGGTCCTGAACGATACTCCGCAACAGAACGCCCAAGGCCGTAACAAACACAAGCGCCCATGAACGCGAAATCTCCGCCCGATACGCCACTGCTCGACAAGGTGCGCGTCCCCGCCGATCTCAAGAAGCTCGCGGAAGGCCAGCTTCCGCAACTCGCCTCGGAACTGCGCGCCGAAATGATCGATGCCGTATCGCAGACCGGCGGGCATCTGGGCGCTGGTCTCGGGGTGGTCGAGCTGACGGTCGCCTTGCACTATGTTTTCGACACCCCGAACGACAGGCTGATCTGGGACGTCGGCCATCAGGCCTATCCGCACAAGATCCTGACCGGTCGGCGTGACCGTATCCGCACGCTGCGCCAGGAAGGCGGGCTCTCCGGTTTCACCAAGCGCGACGAGAGCGAGTACGATCCGTTCGGCGCCGCCCATTCCTCGACCTCAATTTCCGCCGGTCTCGGTATGGCAATCGGGCGCGACCTGAAGGGCGGGCGCAACAACGTCATCGCGGTGATCGGAGACGGCGCGATGTCGGCGGGCATGGCCTATGAGGCGCTCAACAATGCCGGCGCGCTGGATGCGCGGCTCATCGTGATCCTGAACGACAACGACATGTCGATTGCGCCGCCGAGCGGCGCCATGAGCGCCTATCTGGCGCGGCTTGCTTCCGGGCGCACCTATCAGGGCATCCGCGACATCGGCAAGAAGCTGACCTCCTATCTGGGCAAGGCCGCCGACAAGGCGATTACCCGCGCGGTCGAGCATGCCCGCGGTTACGTCACCGGCGGGACGCTTTTCGAGGAGATGGGCTTCTTCCACATAGGGCCGATCGACGGTCACAATCTGGAACATCTCGTTCCGGTCTTGAAGAACGTGCGCGACAACGCCGATGGACCGGTGCTCATTCATGTCGTGACCCAGAAGGGCAAGGGCTACGGGCCCGCCGAGGCGGCAAGCGACAAGTATCACGGCGTGAGCAAATTCGACGTCATCACCGGCGCACAGGCGAAGGCACCGGCCAACGCGCCATCCTATACGAAGGTCTTTGCCCAGAGCCTGGTGGACGAGGCGCGGGAGGACGAACGCATCGTTGCCATCACCGCGGCCATGCCGAGCGGCACGGGGCTCGACCTGTTCGGCAAGGAGTTCCCCAACCGGACCTTCGATGTGGGCATTGCCGAGCAGCATGCGGTGACGTTCGCAGCCGGTATGGCGACCGAAGGGTTCAAGCCGTTCGCAGCGATCTATTCGACCTTTCTGCAGCGCGCCTATGATCAGGTCGTCCACGACGTCGCGATCCAGCGGCTGCCCGTGCGCTTCCCGATCGACCGGGCCGGCTATGTCGGTGCAGACGGTGCCACCCATTGCGGGGCGTTCGATGTCGCCTATCTGGCGGCGCTGCCCGGCTTTGTGGTCATGGCGGCGTCCGACGAGGCAGAACTGCGTCATATGGTGCGCACCGCGGTCGACTATGACGAGGGGCCGATTGCCTTCCGCTATCCGCGTGGCAACGGGGTCGGCGTCGATATGCCTGAACGCGGTGTCGCGCTCGAGATCGGTCGCGGGCGCATTCTGCGCGAGGGCACCAAGGTCGCCCTTCTGGCCCTGGGAACGAGATTGCAGGATTGCCTGGCTGCGGCCGAGGAACTTGACGCGGCGGGTCTTTCGACGACCGTCGCCGATGCCCGCTTTGCAAAGCCGCTCGACAAGGATCTCATCCGGCGCCTGGCGCGGGAGCACGAGGTTCTGCTGACGGTCGAGGAAGGCTCCGTTGGCGGCTTTGCGAGCCATGTGCTGCATTTCCTTGCCGAAGAGGGGTTGCTGGAAGGCGGTCTAAAGGTGCGTCCGCTCGTTCTTCCCGACAGCTTTACCGACCATGCCAAGCCGGAGCGCATGTATGAGCAGGCCGGTCTGGACCGTGCGGGTATCGTGCGCAGCGTCTTCGCCGCGCTCGGCGCGCAGACCCATGCGGTGCGCGCCTGACGGCGCGGCCGGCCTTGTTTGCGGCAATTTTAGCTGTTTCGTTGGCGGCCCGCTCACCACGATCCTTGGCCGAATCTTAGCCTGTCCCGCCTAAGCCTTTGCGCAGGCAGGGAGCATCATCATGTTGTGCCGCGTTCTGGCGGCGCTGGCGGTCGCCATGGCCGCTGCGCCGGCAATGGCTGAACATCGCTATGATCGCAGGATCGAGCAGGCGGCGGTCCGAATCGTGGCCGCGCGCATGGGCGGCATTCGCGGCAGCCTGAAGTCGGACGAAGGACCTGTCTTCGTGCGTGCCCCCAATCCCGATCCGGCCCGCCGCGCGATGATCGAGCGGGTGTGGCTCAAGGGCGGGCCGCTGTTCACGGCGCCGGCCATGATGGGAGCCTGGAGCATCAGGGTGTCGCAAGACGCCGTGCGCCGGTGAAAGACTTCGCTTGCTTTCCACGGGCGCATTGGTCAATCAGGCGCAATGCAGAACGCTCACCCCACCGGCACGGCACAACGGCTTGACGAAGCCTTGGTCGCGCGCGGACTGTTTGCGACGCGCTCGCGGGCGCGAGACGCCGTCAAGCGGTCGACCGTCAGCGTCAACGGCAACGTCGAGACCCGGCCGGGACGGCTGGTCGGGGAAGGGGACAGCCTGACGACCGACGATGCCGCTCGCCACTACGTATCGCGTGCGGCCCTGAAGCTCGTCGCCGGGCTCGACCATTTCGGATTGGATGTCGAAGGATCGGTCGCACTCGACATCGGCGCCTCGACCGGGGGCTTTGTGCAGGTGCTTCTCCAGCGCGGGGCCCGATGTGTCTTTGCGGTCGATGTGGGCCATGATCAGATGCATGAAAGCCTGCGGCGTGACCCGCGCGTGATCAATCTCGAAGGGCTGAACGCGCGCGGGCTGGAAGCGGCCGACCTGGACGGTACAGCGCCCGATCTCGTCGTTTCCGATGTCAGCTTCATCTCGCTGAAACTCGCCTTGCCGCCCGCGCTGCAGCTCGCGGCGCCCGGTGCGGCCGCGGTTCTGCTCGTCAAGCCGCAATTCGAGGCCGGCCGCGATGCAATCGGCAAGGGCGGCATCCTGCGCGATCCGGCGGACGGACCGCGCATAGCCGACGAACTTGCCTCCTGGCTGGATGGTCAGGCTGGATGGCGGGCGATCGGATGGACACCGTCGCCGATCGAAGGCGGCGACGGCAACCGCGAATATCTGCTCGCAGGGGTAAAGGACCAATGAGCGCAAGACTGGTCATCGAGCGCCTCGGCGCACAGGGCGACGGGATTGCCCGTTCGCCGCGCGGACAGGTCTACGTGCCGTTCGCCTTGCCCGGCGAGACGGTCAATGTCGCGCTGGAGAAGGACGCCGCAACGCTGATCGCCGTCCTGGAGGCGTCACCCGAGCGCGTAGAGCCCGCCTGCCGCCACTTTGGTGAATGCGGCGGCTGTTCCCTGCAGCATCTCGAGGATGGAGCATACCGGCGCTGGAAGCGCGACAAGGTCGTGCATGCACTTGCCTCGCGCGCGATCGAGGCTGACGTCGACGAACTGGTCGCTTGCCCGCCGCACTCGCGCCGCCGCGCGGCCTTTACGGCGCGGCGAACCGAGGCCGGCATGATCCTGGGCTACAACCGGGCCCGGTCGAACGAGATCATCGATATCGAGGAATGTCCGATCCTATTGCCCGCGATCGTCGAGCGTCTGCCGCGGTTGCGCGCTCTCGCCGATGCAATCTGCACAACGAAATCCGCCTTTCGATTGATGGTGACGGCAACGGATTCCGGGCTCGACGTGGCGGCCGAGGGATCGGGCCGCCTTGAAGGCGCAGCACGCCGCGCCGCGGCCGATCACGCGGTGCGGGAAGGCTTCGCGCGGCTTTCGGTCGATGGCGAGATCGTGATCGAGCCACGGAAGCCGCAGATTACAGTCGATGACACCCACATCGTTCCGCCGCCCGGAGGCTTTCTCCAGGCCGTCGCCGAAATCGAACGGGCGATGGCCGGTTTGGTCAGCCGCCATGTTGGCAAGGCCAAGCGCGTGGCCGACCTCTTTGCCGGTACCGGTGCTTTTGCGCTCCGGTTGGCACACTCGGCCCAGGTCCATGCGGTGGAAGGCGATGCGGCGGCGCTTGCGGCGCTCGATCGGGGATTTCGGTACGGTACGGGATTGCGCCGGGTAACGCAGGAAAGGCGGGATCTCTTCCGCCGTCCGCTGACGTTCAAGGAGCTCAACGCGTTCGATGCGGTGGTCTTCGACCCGCCGCGCGCCGGGGCCGAAGATCAGTCGCGGCAGATCGCGCGCTCCGATGTGCCGGCCGTCTGCGCGATCTCCTGCAACCCGGTCACTCTGGGGCGCGACCTCGCCCTACTGATCGAAGGCGGCTATCGGCTGGAGCGTGTCGTCCCGTTTGACCAGTTCCTCTGGTCGCCCCATGTCGAGGCCGTCGCGCTTCTGTCGAAGCCGAAGAGGCGGCGCTGACCGGTCATCGGGTACCGGCACCGGTTCGCGCCAGCAGGTCGTCGACGAATTGCGGAACAATCTGAGTCGCCGGTCCCTGGACCGTTTCGTCGAACAGGGCGTGGTTTTCCGACGGTTCGAGATTGAGTTCCACCGTGCGTGCTCCGGCAAGCGCGACTTCTTCCACGAACTGCGCCGCCGGATAGACGTTGCCAGACGTGCCGATGGCGACGAACAGGTCGCAACGCCCGAGCGCCGCGTAGATTTGCTCCATGTGATAAGGCATTTCGCCGAACCAGACGACGTCCGGACGCAGCCGCCCTACGCTGTCGCAGGCCGGGCATTTCGAGTTGACCGACATGTCCGCGGTCCATCGATGCCGCAGGCCGCAGGCCTCGCACAGCGCGCCAGCGAGTTCGCCGTGCATGTGGACGAGCCGCCGCGCGCCCGCACTTTCGTGCAGGTCGTCGACATTCTGCGTCACCAGCAGAAAGTCGCCTTTGAAGGCGCCGTCGAGACGCGCCAGAGCATGATGCGCCGCGTTGGGCTGCACCGTCTTCATTTTGCGCCGCCGGCGGTTGTAGAAGTCGTGCACGAGCCCGGGGTTGCGCGCATATCCTTCCGGCGTCGCCACATCGCGATAGTCAAACCGCTGCCACACACCACCAATGTCGCGAAAGGTCGACAGTCCCGATTCGGCCGAAATCCCGGCGCCGGTGAGGATGACGATGGAGGAGGGGGGCATCCAGATATCTCCGCGGCAACGGCGAACTCAGGCCGATTGCATGCCCGGCCTTGAGTTCAATCTTTCCGTCTGGAACCGATGCGTTAGGTCTGTGTTCCGCCGACGGTCATCCGGTCCATCCGCAGATGCGGTTGGCCGACGCCCACCGGAACGCCCTGCCCAGCCTTGCCGCACATGCCTATGCCGGTATCCAGTTTCATGTCGTTGCCGACCATGGAAACGCGGTGCATGGCATCGGGGCCGTTGCCGATCAGCATGGCTCCCTTGATGGGCCGGGAGACCTTGCCGTCCTCGATCATGTAGGCTTCGGTGCAGCCGAAGACGAACTTGCCCGAGGTGATGTCGACCTGTCCGCCGCCGAACGACACGGCGTAGATGCCTTTCTTCACCGAGGCGATGATTTCCTCCGGCGTCTTGTCGCCGGCCGTCATGTAGGTGTTGGTCATGCGCGGCATCGGTTCGTGGGCATAGGATTCGCGCCGGCCGTTGCCGGTCGGCCGCATGCCCATCAGTCGGGCGTTCTGCCTGTCCTGCATGTAGCCGACAAGCTTGCCGTCTTCTATCAGAACGTTGCGTCCCGAGGGGGTGCCTTCGTCGTCGATGGTCAGCGAGCCGCGCCGCTCCACGATGGTTCCGTCATCGACGACGGTCACGCCCTTGGCCGCCACCTGCTGGCCCATGAGGCCGGAAAAGGCGGAGGTCTTCTTGCGGTTGAAATCGCCTTCGAGCCCGTGGCCGACGGCCTCGTGCAACATCACGCCGGGCCAGCCGGAAGCGAGCACGATGTCGAATGTGCCGGCAGGGGCCGGCACCGCATCGAGGTTGACCAGTGCCTGGCGCAACGCCTCCTCGGCCGCGTGCCGCCACGACCCTTCGGCCAGAAACTCTCCGAACGCCTTGCGGCCTCCCATCCCGTAGGAGCCCGTTTCCTGTCGGTCGCCGTCTCCGACGACGACAGAGATGTTCATTCGAACCAGTGGTCGGATATCTCGCACCAGATGCCCGTCCGCCCGCAGGATTTCCACATGCTGCCAGGATGCGGCCAGCGAAGCGGAAACCTGCCGTACCCGCGGATCCTTCACCCTAAGCCAGCCGTCAATCTCCTGGAGGAGTTGGGCCTTCTCTCCGAAGCCCGGGCTGGTGATCGGGTTCTCGTCGCCGTAGAGCCGCAGATTCGTTCCCGCCGGCGCAGCCGAGAGCGTGCCAGAATATCCGGCCTTGACCGACGAGACGGCATCGACGGCGCGGCGCAGCGCCGCCTCGGAGAGTTCGCTGGCGTGGGCGTAGCCCGTCGCTTCGCCGGCCACCGCGCGCAGACCGAAGCCGAGGTCGGTGTTGAAGTTTGCCGTCTTCAGCCGGCCGTTGTCGAATACGAGCGCCTCGCCTTCACGTTCCTCAAGGAAGAGCTCGCCGTCATCGGAACCGGAAATGGCCTCCGCGACCAGTTTGCGAATCGCTTCCTGCGATATGTCGAATCGATCCAATAGGCTGGATTGCACTGCGCTGCTCCGTCTGATCTCAACTTCGCAATCTATATAGAGATAGCGCGGCGCCGTTGCACCATGGTGCGATCAATTCGCCGTATATCGGCTTGCGCCGCACGCATGCGAATTGTTCAGGGGAGTGCGTCGAAGCCCTCGCCGAACCCGTTGAGGTCGACCGGGATGCCGACGCCTTCTTCCGGCGTCTGGAACACGATGAAGGTGGCGGATTTGCCCGACCGAAGCGTGTCGAGCAAGGGTTTTTCCAGGATCACCTCGGCATAGCACCCGTCCTGGAAGCAGCGGACGAAATAGGCCCTGCCGATATCCTTGCCGTCGACATTGAGGCCAAGGCCATTGGGCAGCAGCACGCCGAGAGGAGCCAGAACGCGCAGGATTTCGGCCTTGTTGTCCGCCGTCTTGAGGACGACCACGGAAAGTCCCACTTCGGCGCGGTCCTCGGCAACCACGTTCTGCATCAATGCGCATTGCTCGCTCGATGCGCCGGCCGGAACGTCGCAGATAATCGACCAGGCGCCGTGGGTCGAACGCACGGCACCGTTTTGCTGTGCCGGTGCCTGGCCGGCCAAGAACGCAGCCGTTGCGAACAACACGGCAGCGGCGATCGATCGAACTATTCTCGTCACAATCCGGGCTCCATAGCGAATCACGTCAATCTAGCTGCATTCGGTCCGTGCTCAAAGCGTCGTGCGCGGCCAAACGCCTCTTGCCATCATCGATGTGCAGTCATTTCGCCGGAAATGCGACGGCGCAGACTACGCCGCGACGATCCGGTGCCGTGTGCGCCGCTATCCGTGGCATAAATACGCACTCGCGCAAAAATGCCGCATGAATTCCCTGTGCCGCTTCCTTGCGGACGGCAAGAGAGTGTGGTTTTAACGCTCCAAACGGGGCGGGGATTCCGTCCGGCAGAATTTCGCGTGCCATCAACCGAGACCACGCGGCGATCGAGGAGAACTGAGGGTGATGAGAAACTTCCTGGCGTTCACGTCCGGTACTGCTGCGATGCTTGGCGCAGCTCCCGCACTTGCCGCCCAGCCAGAGCCTTGGCAGACACGCTTCCAGCCGGCAGCGACGTCGATCATGGAGCAGATCACCTGGTTCGAGGAATACACCCTGTGGTTCATCGTGCCGATCGTGATTCTGGTGCTGGCACTGCTTGGATGGGTGGTGATCCGGTATAGCGAGAAGGCGAATCCCAACCCGTCGCGCACCAGCCACAACACGCTGATCGAGGTGATCTGGACCGTTGGTCCGGTGGTCATCCTGCTCTTCCTGGCAGTCCCTTCCTTCCAGCTTCTGACGGCGCAGTACACGCCCGACGAGGATCCTGCATTGACCGTCAAGGCGACGGGCAATCAGTGGAACTGGGATTATGAATATCAGTACGAGGAGCCGCTCTACTTCAACTCCGCCATCCTGAGCGAGGATGCGAGGGCTGCGGCCGGCAAGGAGGACAAGTCCGTCTATCCCCGTCTTCTGGCTGTGGACAATGAGCTGGTGGTTCCGGTCGATACGACGGTTCGCGTCCTTGTCACGGCCAGCGACGTCATTCATGCCTTTGCGATGCCCGCATTCGGCGTGAAGGTCGATGCGGTTCCCGGGCGCATCAACGAGACCTGGTTCAAGGCCGACAAGGAAGGTCTCTACTACGGCCAGTGCTCCGAGCTTTGCGGCAAGGATCATGCTTTCATGCCGATCGCCATTCGCGTCGTTTCGGTCGACCAGTACGAGAGCTGGGTTGAGGCGGCGCGCGGCGATCTCGGCGCGGCGAACAAGGCCCTGATGGCCTCCGTCGAAGGCAACACCAAGGTAGCGGTCGCCGGCAATTGATTGCTGCGGGCGAAATGAATTTCACATTGGAGCGGTAACATGGCAGGCGCTGCGGCTCACGACCATCACGAACACAAACCGCGTGGCTGGACACGCTGGGTCTACTCGACCAATCACAAGGATATCGGCACCCTCTATCTGATCTTCGCGATCTGTGCCGGCATCGTCGGCGGCTTTCTGTCGGTGATGATGCGCTGGGAGTTGGCCGAGCCGGGGATCCAGATATTCCACGGGCTGGCCGCGATGGTCTACGGCGTCGAAGGCGATGCCGCTCTCGATGCCGGCAAGCACATGTTCAATGTGTTCACGACGGCCCACGGCCTGATCATGATCTTCTTCATGGTCATGCCGGCGCTCATCGGCGGCTTCGCCAACTGGATGGTGCCGATCATGATCGGCGCGCCGGACATGGCGTTCCCGCGCATGAACAACATTTCCTTCTGGCTCTTGCCGCCGGCCTTCATTCTTGCCCTCATCTCGGTCTTCATGCCGAGCGCGCCTGGCGCGTGGGGCATCGGCGGCGGCTGGACGATCTATCCGCCGATGTCGTCGCTCACCGGTCAGCCCGGTCCGGCGATGGACCTTGCGATTCTGTCGCTGCACATTGCCGGCGCGTCCTCGATCCTCGGCGCGATCAATTTCATCACCACCATTTTCAACATGCGCGCACCCGGCATGACGCTGCACAAGATGCCGCTGTTTGCCTGGTCGGTGCTGATCACCGCCTTCCTGCTGCTGCTGTCGCTGCCGGTTCTGGCAGGCGCCATCACGATGCTTCTGACGGATCGCAATTTCGGCACGACCTTCTTCGATCCGGCCGGCGGTGGCGACCCGATCCTGTTCCAGCATCTTTTCTGGTTCTTCGGTCACCCCGAGGTCTACATCCTGATCCTGCCCGGCTTCGGCATCGTCAGCCACATCGTCGCGACCTTCTCGCGCAAGCCGATCTTCGGTTATCTCGGCATGGCCTATGCCATGGTCGCCATCGGCGTCGTCGGCTTCGTCGTGTGGGCGCACCACATGTATACGACGGGCCTGTCGATCGACACGCAGCGCTACTTCGTCTTCGCCACGATGGTGATCGCGGTGCCGACCGGCGTGAAGATCTTCTCGTGGATCGCCACCATGTGGGGTGGGTCGATTTCCATGCGCACACCGATGCTGTGGGCGATCGGCTTCATCTTCCTGTTCACGGTCGGTGGCGTGACGGGCGTGCAGCTGGCCAATGCCGGTCTCGATCGCTCCTTCCACGACACCTACTACGTGGTCGCGCACTTCCACTACGTCCTGTCGCTCGGCGCGGTGTTCGCGATCTTCGCGGCGTGGTACTACTGGTTCCCGAAGATGACGGGTTACATGTACTCGCCGCTCATCGCCCGGACGCACTTCTGGGTGACCTTCATCGGCGTGAACCTGATCTTCTTCCCCCAGCACTTCCTGGGTCTGGCCGGCATGCCGCGTCGCTACATCGACTATCCGGATGCGTTCGCCGGCTGGAACATGGTGTCGTCCTATGGCTCCTACATCTCGGCCTTCGGCGTGCTGATCTTCCTCTACGGTGTCTTCGAGGCCTTCTCCAAGAAGCGCGTTGCCGGAGCTAATCCGTGGGGCGAGGGTGCAACCACGCTGGAATGGCAGCTGCCTTCTCCGCCGCCGTTCCACCAGTGGGAACAGCTGCCGAAGATCAAGTAAGGCATATGAACCTCGAAGCCGCCGGATGACTGGCGGCTTCGGAACTGAAATGCGAGCAGACTGAAACAGCAAATGGCCCTGGTCGATTCCGGAAGCGCAAAGGATACTGGCGTCCGCCTCTCGGAGGCGATGCCGGGCGACTATTTCGCGCTCTTGAAGCCACGCGTGATGTCGCTCGTGATCTTTACCGCGCTGGTCGGATTGGTGGCCGCGCCGGTGCCGCTCAACCCGCTCATCGCGTCGATCGCGCTGCTTGCGATCGCCGTGGGAGCCGGCGCGTCGGGCG
This sequence comes from Mesorhizobium sp., assembly GCA_963966365.1. Taxonomy (GTDB): domain Bacteria; phylum Pseudomonadota; class Alphaproteobacteria; order Rhizobiales; family Rhizobiaceae; genus Mangrovimarina; species Mangrovimarina plasticivorans. The sequence goes on from CAWZZC010000009.1 coordinate 62,477, forward strand.
CGCTCAACATGTGGTACGACGCCGACATCGATCAGGTGATGTCGCGCACGCGCACAAGGCCGGTTCCGGCTGGCCGGGTGACGCCGGGTGAGGCCCTGGCCTTCGGTCTGGTGCTTTCGTTCCTGTCGGTGATGACGCTGGGCCTGCTGGTCAACTGGCTCGCGGCGGCCCTTCTCGCATTCACCATCTTCTTCTACGTCGTCATCTACACGATGTGGCTCAAGCGATCGACGCCGCAGAATATCGTCATTGGCGGGGCTGCCGGCGCGCTGCCCCCGGTGATCGGCTGGGCCGCCGTGACCGGAGAGGTCAGCCTCGAAAGCTTCATCCTGTTTCTCATCATCTTCCTGTGGACGCCGCCGCATTTCTGGGCGCTGGCACTGTTCAAGTCCGAGGACTACGGGCGCGCCGGCATACCGATGATGCCGAATGTCGCCGGAGCCGCTTCCACGCGGCGGCAGATTTTCGCCTATTCGGTCATCATTGCTCCGCTCGCCGTGACGCCTTGGCTCCTCGGCTATGTCAGCATCGCCTACGGCCTTTGTGCGACTGCTCTTGGCGCGGGTTTTCTGTGGTACGCATGGCAGGTCCTGCGCATGCGCGACGATGACCGCACCATGAAACCCGCCAAGGCGCTTTTCGCCTATTCCATCCTCTACCTCTTCAGTATTTTTGCGATCTATCTCCTCGATACGATCGTGACAAAATTCCTCGATGGCGGGGTCGTGGCATGATGGACAAGAACGGCGTGGAACTCACCCCGCAGCAGCGCAAGGCTCGCCGGGCGCGGTCAATCGCAATCGGACTGGCGCTGGCGGCGCTGGTCATCATCTTCTATGTGGCCACCATCGCAAAGTTCGGCCCTGCCATTCTCGACAGGCCGCTGTGAGGCAGCATGAGCGAAGAGCAAAAAGCCGTTTCATCCGACAAGTCGAAAGCCAACCGTACCGTCGCGCTGGGTTGTCTCGCCTTTTTCGCGGCCATGATCGGCGTGGCCTACGCCGCCGTCCCGCTCTATGAGATCTTCTGCCAGGTGACCGGCTATGGCGGGACGACGCGGCGTGTCGAGCAATATTCCGATACGATCCTCGACAAGACGATCAAGGTGCGCTTCGACGGCAATGTGAATGGCGTGCCGTGGGACTTCGCTCCCGTCCAGCGGGAGGTCGAGCTCAGGATCGGTGAGACGACGCAGGTCTCCTATACGGCGACGAATGATTTCGACGTGCCGACCCGCGGGCGCGCGACCTTCAACGTCGCGCCGGCCCTGGCGGGCGCCTATTTCAACAAGGTCGAGTGCTTCTGCTTCACCGACACCGAGTTGAAGCCCGGCGAGACGCTCGATATGCCTGTCGTGTTCTTCATCGACCCGGCCATCGTTGAGGATGCGGATCTGAAGAACGTCCACACCATCACTCTTTCCTACACATTCTTCCCGCTGGGAGATGAAAAGCCGCTTGCAGAATCGGCCGCAGGAAACAATACCAACTCGAAGAACAGCAACCTCGGGGGCTGATATGGCTGACGCACACGCCAAACCGCAACACGACTATCACATCATTGATCCCAGCCCCTGGCCTTTCCTGGGCTCGGTGGGCGCGCTGATCATGGCGCTGGGCGGGGTCGCCTGGATGCAGTACCTGAAGGGTGGTGATCTGCCGTTCTTCGGCTTGAACCTCGCCGATACGCGCTGGTTCATTTTCGGATTCGGCACCCTGGTCGTGCTCTACACCATGTGGTCGTGGTGGTCCGATACGATCAAGGAAGGGCATGAGGGACATCACACCCCGGTCGTGTCGCTGCATCTGCGCTACGGAATGATCCTGTTCATCGCCTCGGAAGTGATGTTCTTCGTCGCGTGGTTCTGGGCCTTCTTCGATGCCAGCCTGTTCCCCGGTGAAGCCGCGCAGGTCACCAGGGCCGAGTACACCGGTGGTGTCTGGCCGCCGCACGGCATCGAGGTGCTCGATCCGTTCCACCTGCCTCTCTACAACACGATCATCCTGCTGCTTTCGGGCACGACCGTGACGTGGGCCCACCATGCGCTGTTGGAAAACGACCGCAAGGGGCTCGTGTGGGGCCTTGCTTTGACGGTCGCCCTGGGCATTCTGTTTTCATTCGTCCAGGCCTACGAATACATCCATGCGCCGTTCGCGTTCTCCGAGTCGATCTATGGCGCGACCTTCTTCATGGCGACGGGCTTCCACGGCTTCCACGTCTTCGTCGGAACGATCTTCCTGCTGGTCTGCCTGCTGCGCGCCATGGGTGGGGATTTCTCGCCGAAGCATCATTTCGGCTTCGAAGCGGCTGCCTGGTACTGGCACTTCGTCGACGTGGTCTGGCTGTTTCTTTTTGCCTCGATCTATGTCTGGGGTTCGATGGGAGCGACCATCGCCGCAGGCCACTGAGGCGCAACTTGCCATCTTCATTGAGGCGGCCGCGTTCGACGCGGCCGCCTTTTTGTATCGTTTGACACAGACTGCGGCATCGCGTGCGTCGACCCGAGCGTGGCGTTCATGTTAATGCGCGGTGAGTTTCCTCAAGTCAGGCGACGATGATCGCCGCCGGGGATCGGACCATGAGCCAGGACAAAGCGCATTATCCGCAGGTCGAGCCGATTGCAGCCGGCCTGAAGGGACGCTGCCCGCGGTGCGGCGAGGGCCGCTTGTTTTCCGGCCTCCTTACAGTCGGCGAGGAATGCTCGAATTGCCATCTCGATTATTCCTATGCCGATGCGGGCGACGGCCCGGCCGTGTTCGTCATTCTGATCATCGGATTTGTGGTTGTCGGACTGGCCCTGTGGCTGGAGGTTTCCTACGGACCGCCCCTGTGGGTGCATTTCCCTCTCTGGATACCTCTTACGATCGTGTTGAGCCTGGTGGCGTTGCGGCTGATCAAGGGTGTTCTGCTGACGCTCCAATATGCCAACAAGGCACAGGAAGGGCGGTTGGATGGAAGCAATGACGATCACTGACCGCGACAATAGTCGGTTCTGGCTGGCGCTCGCGGCCGGTCTGGCTGCGTTCGTGGTCCTGATCGGACTCGGTTCCTGGCAGGTTCAGCGTCTTGCCTGGAAGAACACCCTCCTGGCCACGATAGACGAACGTGTGCACTCCGAAGCGTTGCCCCTGGCCGAGGTCGAGGACAGGTTCGAAGCCACAGGCGATGTCGAGTACCAGCCGGTCCGGGCAGAAGGCCGCTTCGTTCACGATGGCGAACGTCACTTCTTCGCCACGCATGGCGGAGCCTCGGGGTACTACGTCTACACGCCGTTGATGCTAGATGATGGTCGCTATGTTTTTGTCAATCGCGGTTTCGTGCCCTACGATCGCAAGGATCCGGCAACCAGAATGGAAGGGCAGACCGAGGGCAGGGTGCGCGTGGCGGGACTGGCGCGCAATCCGCTTGCGGAAAAGCCTTCCAGCATCGTCCCCGACAACGAACCGGACAAGAACATCTTCTACTGGAAGGACCGCGATGCAATGGCGGCGACGTCCGGCCTGGCCGACGGTTCGCGGGTGTTGCCGTTCTTCATCGATGCCGACGATGGGCCCAATCCGGGCGGTCTGCCGGTCGGCGGGGTCACCATCATCGACCTTCCCAACAACCACCTGCAATACGCGGTCACATGGTATGGCCTTGCCGCAGCGCTGGTTGCAGTCCTGGGTGCGTATCTGTGGCGCAATCGCAAGAGCGCTTCAGGACGGCCTTGACATGCCGGGGGTGTCGCCCTCATGTCCGCCCAAACGCTAGCTTGTGCCGAGGACCATGCCCGAACCGCTCCGCAAACCGCCCCTGACGATCCGGCTTTGCCAGCCGCGCGGCTTCTGCGCCGGCGTTGATCGTGCCATCCAGATCGTCGTGCTGGCGTTGAAGAAATACGGCGCGCCGGTCTATGTGCGCCACGAAATCGTGCACAATCGCTACGTGGTGGAGGGCCTCCAGGCTCTTGGCGCCGTGTTCATCGAGGAACTGTCGGAAATCCCACCGGAGCACCGATCCAGTCCGGTCGTCTTTTCCGCGCACGGAGTGCCCAAATCGGTGCCGGCCGATGCCGAACAGCGCAATCTTTTCTACCTCGACGCGACCTGCCCCCTCGTCTCCAAGGTTCACAAGCAGGCCCTGCGCCACCAGCGGCAGGGTCGCCACGTGGTGCTGATCGGACATGCCGGCCATCCCGAAGTGATCGGTACGATGGGCCAGCTTCCCGACGGGGCGGTCACGCTGATCGAGACGGAAGACGATGTGGCGCGCTGGCAACCGGCCGATCCGGACGCACTCGGTTTCGTCACCCAGACCACGCTCTCCGTCGACGATACCGCAGGCATCATCGAAGCGTTGCAGCAGCGCTTCCCACGCATGCAGGCGCCGGCCGCCGAATCGATCTGCTACGCCACCACCAATCGCCAGGATGCGGTGAAGGAAGCCGCGCCCGGTGCCGACCTGTTCCTGATCGTGGGAGCGCCCAATTCGTCGAATTCGCGCCGCCTTGTCGAGGTTGCCGAACGCTCCGGTGCGCAAAGGTCTCTTCTGGTCCAGCGGGCAAGCGACATTCCATGGGATGAGATCGCGTCGATTGCGACGCTCGGTCTGTCAGCCGGGGCATCCGCGCCGGAGATCATCGTCAACGAGATCATCGATGGCTTCAAGGAACGCTTTGACGTCACGCTCGATCTTGCTGTGACGGCCACCGAGACCGAGGACTTCCCCGTCATGCGCGTATTGCGAGATGTCGAACTTACCGAGGCCGACATGGCCTTCGTCAACGGCTGAGTGGCCAGATGGCTGTCTATACCGACATTACCGAGGCTGAACTCGGTGCGTTCCTGACCCAGTACGACATCGGCAGCCTGCTGTCCTACAAAGGGATCGCGGAGGGGACGGAGAACTCCAACTTCCTGCTCCACACGTCGCGGGGTCCGTACTTTCTGACCCTCTATGAGAAGCGCGTCGACGCAGCCGATCTGCCGTTCTTCCTCGGTCTGATGGAACATCTGGCAAAGAGCGGACTGTCGTGTCCGTTGCCGGTGCACCGCCGCGATGGCGAGGTTATCGGCGAACTGGCTGACCGTCCATGTGCCGTCATCACCTTCCTGGAGGGAATGTGGCCGCGCCGGCCAACGGTGCAGCATTGCCGCGAAGTCGGCCGGGCGCTCGCCGCCATGCATGTGGCGGGTGAAGACTTCCCGCTGACCAGGCGCAACGCACTTTCGATCGAAGGCTGGCGCTCGCTCTGGGACCAGTCGCGGGCGCGTGCAGACGAGGTGGAAAAAGGTCTTGGAGCGGAGATCCAGAGTGATCTCGACGAGATCTCGGCTGGGTGGCCTTCCGACCTGCCTGTCGGCGTCATCCATGCCGATCTGTTCCCCGACAACGTGTTCTTTCTCGGCGACAGGCTGTCAGGTCTCATAGACTTCTACTTCGCCTGCAACGATCTCCTGGCCTATGACGTGGCGATCTGCCTGAATGCCTGGTGCTTCGAGAAGGATTTCGCGTTCAACGTGACCAAGGCGGCCGCCTTGCTGTCGGGCTATCAGCAGGTGCGCAGGCTGTCCGCCGCGGAAACGGCGGCTCTGCCGCTGCTGGCCCGCGCAGCTGCGCTGCGCTTCACCCTGACTAGGCTCTATGACTGGTTGACAGGTCCCGACGGGGCCTTGATCCAGAAGCGGGACCCGCTCGAATTCGTTCGCCGTCTGCGCTTCCACCGGACCATTCGGTCGCCCCAGGAATATGGGCTTTGAACATGAAAAGCGTCGAGATCTTCACCGATGGGGCCTGTTCGGGCAACCCTGGTCCCGGCGGATGGGGCGCGATTCTGCGCTTCAACGGTGTCGAGAAGGAACTGTCTGGCGGCGAGGCGCAGACAACGAACAACCGCATGGAACTGATGGCGGCGATCGAGGCCTTGAACGCGCTGAAGGAGCCTTGCGAGGTCACGCTTCACACTGACAGCAGCTATGTGAAGGACGGCATTTCCGGCTGGATCGAAGGCTGGAAGCGCAATGGCTGGAAGACGGCCGCCAAGAAGCCCGTCAAGAATGCCGAGTTGTGGCAGGCACTCGACGAAGCGCGTCGACGCCACAAGGTGCACTGGCAATGGGTCAAGGGCCATGCCGGGCATCCCGAGAACGAGCGCGCCGACGAATTGGCGCGCGCCGGCATGGAGCCTTTCAAGACGCGCAGGCGGACGGCCGGATAGCGATCGTCAACCCCGGTGCCTCCCCCCTGGGAGGGAGAGGCGGATTCAGGCATCGGCGTACCCTGCTTCAGGAACGCCGACGTAGGGGCGGCGCGCTCTATTTGGACAGCTGTTCGAGAATGCGTGCCGCACCCGACTGAACGGCCTGGCCGGGCGAATCTTCGATGTTGAGTGCGGTGACGACGCCGTCCTCGACAATCATCGAGAAGCGCTTGGATCGCACCCCGAGGCCGCCGACGCTCAGATCGATATCCAGGCCCGCCGCCTTCGTGAAGGCGCCATTGCCATCGGCGAGAAACAGCAGCTTGTCTTCGCCGCCCGTGAAGCGCGCCCAGGCGCTCATGACATGGTGATCGTTGACGGAGACGACGGCGATCGTGTCGACGCCGCGGGCGAGAATGGCGTCGTGGTTCTCCAGATAGCCCGGCAGATGGTTGTTGCTGCAGGTCGGTGTAAAGGCTCCGGGCACGCCGAACAGGACGACCGTCTTGCCCCCGAAAACGTCGGCGGTGGACACATCCTTCGCGCCATCCGCGGTCATCGTCTTGAAGGTCGCGTCAGGCAGCTTGTCCCCTAAGGAAATCGTCATATGTCCACTCCGGAACTGATTGGAAGGTTGGGATCGAAATGCCCTTTTCGATTAGCGCGAACGGAGCGAATGTCCAACCATTCCGTGCGCTGGATCAAGGAATATCGAAGGTTCCGGCCACGGAGCGCCCGCTGGAGCTCATGGTGTAGTGGATCGTGGCGGGAGTGGAAGGCTCTCTGGTGACGGCTGCCATAGGCACTGTGAATCGGGCCTTGCCTTCGGAGCGCGAGGCGAGTTGCGGCTGACCGAATCCGTATCCCTTGACGCCGGCGAGAAACAGCGAGGGATCCTCTGCGCCGTCGGGCGCTGCCGTGGTGATCATCAGGTGGTCTCCCTTCAGGTCGACCGAAAGGACGCCGAACTCCGGAGTTGCCTGCGGCGGGATAGCGGCATGGGCGGCCGCCACGACAACCTCGTCACCCCGGTTGTTGGGGTCGTTTCCCGGCTCGACAGACAGGCGGGCGCGCACCGGAACGCAGATCGTCTGGCAGATGCCCAGGAACACGTCGGCCTCGATCACGGAATAGCGATCCGGATCGGAGACGGTAAAGGTCACGGGCAGGGCAAGGGACTTGTCGTAGCCCGCCCAGGCGCCATAGCCGTCGTCGTGCCACTGCGGGGCGGGAAAATGAATTTCCGCCGATGCGATGTTGATGCTCTGGGCGATGTCGACTTCCGGCGGTACGCCGGCGGAGCCGGGATCACGCCAGTAGGTTTTCCAGCCGGGATTCAGGCCGATCTCCAGCGCTCCGCGGAGCCGTCCGTCGGGGCCGGCGAGCCCCGACGTGACAAGGCGCACGGTTCCACCCTCCGTCTCGACGATGTCGCTCGACGAGGCAAGGGCTCCCGTGGCGAGGCACAACTGAAGTGCAACAAGGATGGAAATGTCTCGAATCATGGGCAATTCAGTGGATCCTTACGGCGCGGAAGACAAGCATGGCTGCCATGGCGGCTCTCATTTCTTCGTGAAGGCAGCACCCTGATGGCCGGCCCCGTACCCAAATCCCGCTTTAAAGAGCATCGGAAACGCGATACCCTCTTGGCATGGATTTGTTGCGCAACAAGCAGAGTTCTACGGACGGCTTCCTTGAAGACCAGTTCCTCATCGCCATGCCCGGGATGAAGGACGACCGCTTTGCGCGCACCGTCATCTATGTCTGTGCCCATTCGGAGGAAGGGGCTATGGGCATCATCATCAATCAGGCCCAACCGCTGCGTTTTCCCGATCTGCTGGTACAGTTGGGAATCGTCGACGAAAGCCAGGCAATCCGTTTGCCCGCCGCCGCGCGCGACATGCCGGTGCGCAATGGGGGGCCGGTCGATCGCAGCCGCGGTTTCGTTCTGCATTCCGACGACTATGTCGTGGAATCTTCTCTGCCTGTGTCCGACGAGGTCTGCCTGACAGCGACCGTCGACATCCTGCGCGCCATTTCTGTCGGCGAGGGCCCGCGCCGCGCGCTGATGGCGCTCGGCTATTCGGGATGGGGCGCCGGTCAACTGGAACAGGAGATCGCCGACAATGGCTGGCTGACCTGTCCGGCCAACCCCGACCTTCTGTTCGATGCCGATATCGATCAAAAGTATGATCGCATCCTCGCTTCGATCGGGATCGACCCGATCCGGCTCAGTGAGCAGGCCGGTCACGCCTGAGTGAGCGGGAACTGTTCCTTCAACGTCTTCAGGACGCTCTCCGAAGACTCGGGCGGACCGAACAGATAGCTCTGCACATATTCGCAGCCCATCTCGCGCAGTTCCATGGCGTCTTCTTCGCTCGATACGCCTTCGGCAACAACAGACATGCCCAACTCGTGGCCCATGCCGACCATTGATTTCAGCAATACGCTGCGCTTGGAACTGCCATCCTCGACGAAGCTCCGATCGATCTTGATCGTGTCGAACGGAAAGCGCGTGAGATAGGACAAGGACGAATATCCGGTCCCGAAATCGTCGAGCGACAGCCCGATGCCCAGTTCGCGCAACTTCTCCAGAACGTGCGCCGACTGCTCCGGATTGCGCATGACGAGGGATTCGGTGATTTCGAGGCGGAAGCAGCGCGCCGGCAGGTTGGATCGCGCCAGAACCGAGCGCATGTCGGCGACGAGATCCTGGCGCAGCAACTGACGGCTGGAAAGGTTGACGGAAACCGAGAGAGGCGCGTTGCCGATCTGCTTCTGCCAGGCGGCAAGGTCGTCGGCCGCCGTCTGCATGGCGAACAGGCCGAGCGACACGATAAGGTCGCAACTCTCGGCGACAGGAATGAATTCCGATGGCGGGATCAGGCCGCGACGAGGATGCTCCCAGCGCATCAGGGCTTCGAAACCGGCAACGGATCCGTCTTCCAGGCGAACGATCGGCTGGTAGGCCAGACGGAATTCCCCTCGATCGATGGCGCGTCTGAGATCGGATTCCAGCTGCAGCCGGTCGGTGCCGAAGGTGCGGAAGGCCGGCCGGAACGGTTCGATACGGTCGCCGCCGAACCGTTTGGCCTGGTGCATGGCAAGTTCGGCGTCCTTGATCATGTCTTCGGCCGTCGTATCGCTCGATGTCCAGGAAACGAGACCCATTGAGGCGGAAAGCACGATCTCGCGCCGGGCGAAACTGATCGGCGCACAGATGGCCTGCTTGACCGCCTCCGCGAAGGCGGCGATGCGCGCGGGCTCCGGCTCCGACAGCAGGATGATCGCGAACTGGTCGCCGGAGAACCGCGACAGCGAGTCCTGCGGCTTCAGCAGCCGGTGCAGGCGCCGCGCGATGGTCAGCAGGATCGTGTCTCCGGCCGACATGCCGAGCCCTTCGTTGACCTGCTTGAAACGATCGATGTCGATGACGAAGACCGTCGGGCGCACATTCGCTTCCGCCCTGGCGATCGAAATGACGGCTTCAAGCCGGTTCAGGAACAACTCGCGGCTCGGCAAGCCGGTCAGATTGTCGTGCACTGCATCGTGCAGAAGCCGTTCCTCGGACTTTTTCTGCTCGGTCACGTCCATCATCGTGCCGACGCAGCGGATCACCTCGCCGTCGGAGCCGATCACCGGGCGGGCCCTCATGTAGTACCAATGGTAATGGCCGTCCGCGCCGCGCAGGCGGAACGATTGCGCCAGACGGCCGCGGCGATGCTCCAGAAGCATGTCCATCGTCGTGCGGAACATGTCGCGATCGTCGGCATGCAGCGCCGGCAGCCAGTTGCGTGCCGGGCCCTGCAGGCTGCCCTGCGGAAGCCCGAGCGGGTCCGAAATATCCGGGCGGGTGACGATCCTGTCGCGCAGCACGTCCCAGTCGAAGACAATGTCGCCGGCTCCCGTCAGCGCCAGCGACTGGCGCTCCATGTCGCTGAACAGGCCCTGCTGCAGCGCGCCGCCGGAAAAGGCGTGCTGCATGATGGTGAAGCCGATCAGCAGGATGATCAGGATGAGACCGCCGCCGAGAGCCGGCTGGACGATGTCGTTGTTCAGCATCCCGAGCGCGGCCATGCCCGATCCCGCCAGCCAGATGAGGATCATCAGCCAGCTCGGAACCAGCATGATCGCCCGGTCGTAGCCGCGAAACCCGAGATAGACGATCAGGCCGATGCCGAGAACCGCTGTAGCCGCGAACGAGATGCGCGCAATGCCCGCCGCCACGGCCGGGTCGAAGATCGCGACACCTGCGATCGCCACGAGCGCGAGCAGCCAGACGAGCGCGCCATACGAGAAATGATCGTGCCAGCGGTTGAGGTTGAGGTAGGTGAAGAGAAAGACGACGAGTGTGCCGGCCAGGGCCAGTTCCGTGCCGGCCCGCCACATCTGTTCGTTGCCGGGCGAAAGTTCGATGATCTGGCTCAGAAATCCGAAGTCCACGCAGATATAGGCGAGAACGGCCCAGGCCAGTGCCGCCGTGGCTGGAAACATCGAGGTTCCCTTGACGACGAAAAGGATCGTCAGAAACAGGGCCAGCAATCCGGAGATGCCGATGACGATGCCCCGATAGAGCGTGTAGGAGTTGGTCGTGTCCTTGTAGGCTTCGGGGTCCCAAAGATAGACCTGCGGAACCTTTGGCGAGGCAAGCTCGGCGACGAACGTCACCACGGCGCCGGGGTTGAGCGTAACCTGGAATACGTCCGCGTCCGTACTCGGCTGCCGGTCGAGCGCGAACCCCTCGCTCGGGGTGATCGCGGAAATGCGCCTCGATCCAAGGTCCGGCCAGATGACGCCGGAACCGACCAGCCTGAAATGCGGCGCCACGATCAGCCGGTCGAGCTGCTGTTCGCTGGTGTTGGCGAGCGCGAACACGGCCCAGTCACCCGACGATCGCTGGTCCTGCGCCTCGACTTCGATGCGCCGCACGATCCCGTCGATGCCGGGAGCGGTCGAAACCTGGAAATTTGCGCCCTGATTGCGGTGGATCTCCAGCGCCCGCGAAAGGTCGAGCGCGACGTCGTCGCGCGAGATCTTGATCGGTTCGACTGCATGGACGGGCAGGATCGACGAGAGGAACGACATCAGGGCAACGATCAGCGCTGCCGCCACCGGAAGGAACCGGCCTGTCGAAGTCGATCTAGTCGTCAATGCTACTGCCCCGCGTCGTTGCTTGCTGATACTCGTCCTCGATCAGCGCGTAAAGGTAATGGTCCCGCCATGTGCCGCTGATCCTCAGATAGGACCGCAACAGCCCTTCGCGGGTAAATCCGGCTTTTTCAAGTACGCGAACCGATCTGTTGTTGTCGGGAATGCAGGCCGCTTCGATCCTGTGCAGTTTCAGGTCCTTGAAACAGTAGGGCACCAGCAGGCGCAGCGTTTCCACCATCAGGCCGTTGCCGGCGTGACGCTCCCCCATCCAGTAGCCGATCTGTGCCGACTGGGCCACGCCCCGGCGGATATTGCCGATGGAGATTCCGCCCGCCAGTGCGCCGCTGTCGTTGCGGTAGATGAAGAACGAAGCGCCGGTTCCCTGGTTGTATTCCTGACGGTAGCGTTTCAGGCGCGCCCGCCAGGCCGGCAGGTCCAGTTCGTCAGGGGCCCAGCGCGGCTCCCATTTCTCCAGGAATTCGCGGCTTTGGCGCCGCAGTGCCGCCCATTCCGCGTAGTCGCCGGAACGCGGGAAGCGCAGGGTCACTCTTTCGCTGGAGATCGTCGGATAGTCCAGACCGAGAAACGACAGCGAGATCATGGCGCTGCGGTTCCCGGGCCGTCTAGACGGCCAATCTGCGGGCTGACGAAAGCTCCGAGGGTAGGGAGCCCGCGATGCTTTCGAATGGAGCCAGGCTGCCGACCGGGCCGATTGCGGCAAGGGTCGGACGTGTCGAGAAAAGTCGCGCCGAGAGATCCGTCAGCCGTTCGACGGTGATGCCGGACAGGCGGTCCATCAGCTCATCCGTCGTTACCGGCCTGCCGAAGAGCAGCATCTGCCTGGCGATCTGCGACGCGCGGCTGGCCGCGCTCTCGCTCGACATCAAAAGCCCGGCGCGATACTGGGCGCGAGCGCGCTTGAGTTCTTCTTCCTTGATGTGCTCGCCGGCCTTCTGCAACTCGTTCAGCAGAACCGGAACGAGTTCGGCGATGTCGTCCTTGCCGGTCGCCGCATGAATGCCGAAGACCCCGGTATCGGAGAACCCCCAATGGAAGGCGTAGACCGCGTAGCACAGCCCGCGCTTCTCACGCACCTCCTGGAACAGACGGGAAGACATCCCGCCGCCGAGGATCATTGAAAGGATCTGCGAAGCGTAGAAGTCGCGCACATGATAGGCGCGGCCCTCGAAGCCGAGAATGATCTGCGCATCCATCAGGTCGCGATGTTCACGATAGTCGCCGCCGACATAGCTTGCCGTCTGCGGCGTGTGCCCCGGCGCCTTGGCCCGGAAGCTGCCCAGGCGCTTCTCGACTTCGCGGACGAATTCTTCATGGTGCACGCCTCCGGCGGCGACGACGACCATGCGTTCGGCCCCATACTGCCGCTCCATGAAGGAGTGGATCTGTTCGGGCGCGAAGGACTGCACGGTCTCGGGCGTTCCCAGGATCGACCGGCCGAGAGTCTGATGGCGGTAGGCGGTTTCAGTGAAACGGTCGAAGACAATGTCGTCGGGCGTATCGTGGGCGGCGCCGATTTCCTGCAGGATGACGTGTTTTTCGCGCTCCAGTTCCGCAGGGTCGAAGCGGGAATCTGTCAGGATGTCGGCCAGCAGATCGACCGCCAGCGGCACGTTGTCCCGCAGGACGCGGGCGAAGAAGGAGGTGGTCTCGACGCTGGTGGCGGCGTTGATCTCGCCGCCGACGTCCTCGATCTGCGAGGCTATGTCCCAGGCCGAACGAGATCCGGTGCCCTTGAAGGCCATGTGTTCGAGCAGGTGAGCGATGCCGTGCTCGTCCTCGCGTTCGTTGCGCGATCCGGATTTCACCCAGACACCAAGAGCGACCGATTCAATATGGGGCAGAGTCTCGGTTGCAACCGTCAGGCCGTTCGACAGACGGCTCACCTCAACACCCATGCAGCACAATCTCCCCGGCGTTCTTCACACCGCCAGTCTGGCGTGGCGGCTCACATGATCCTCCACCGATTTCAGATCCGATGGAAGGACGCTGTATTTCTCTTCCCGATCCATAAGCCCCGAAAGCCAGGATGGCAAGTTTGGGACGACCCCGCAGGCCGATTCGACCGCCGCAGGAAACTTTGCCGGATGCGCCGTCGCCAGTACGACCATGGGGGTGGAGGACCCTGCCTGCTCACGCGCGACCTTGATGGCGCTGGCGGTGTGCGGGTCCAGGAGATAGTCGCTCTCCTTCATCACGGCACGGATCGTCGCCGCCGTCTCGCCGACAACCGAGCGGCCGGCCGAGAATTCCGCGCCGATTGCTGCGCGGACCTGCGGGGCGAGCGTGAATGACCCGGACTGACGCAACCCTTCCATGCTCGCGGCCGTGGCTGCGCTGTCGCGTCCCGATGCCTCGAACAGCAATCTCTCGAAGTTGGACGACACCTGAATGTCCATGGACGGCGACGTGGTTTCCACGACGCCGCGCATCTCATAGACGCCGGTCTCCAGGGTGCGTGCGAGGATGTCGTTGTCGTTGGTCGCGATGGTCAGGCGCTCGATGGGCAACCCCATGCGCTTGGCGGCATATCCGGCAAATATGTCGCCGAAATTGCCGGTTGGCACGGTAAAGGAGACAGGACGGTCGGGTCCTCCGAGAGAAAGGGAGGCCGAGAAATAATAGACGATCTGGGCCATGATGCGGGCCCAGTTGATCGAGTTGACCCCGGCCAGCGCCATGCGGTCGCGGAAGCCATGGTCGTTGAACATGGCTTTGACCAGTCCCTGGCAATCGTCGAAATTGCCCTCGATCGCCAGCGCGTGGACATTGTCCGCGTCCGACGTCGTCATCTGGCGCTGCTGTACCGGCGATACCTTGCCGTGCGGAAACAGAATGAAGACGTCGGTGCGGCTGCGTCCGCCGAAGGCTTCGATCGCCGCGCCGCCCGTGTCGCCCGAAGTGGCGCCTACGATGGTCGCCCGTTCGCCGCGCTCTGCCAGCACATGGTCCATCAACCGCGCCAGGAGCTGCATGGCCACGTCCTTGAAGGCGAGCGTGGGGCCGTGGAAGAGCTCCAGGACGAATTCGTTCGGTCGCGTCTGGACGATCGGACATGTCGCGGCATGGCGAAAGGTCGCGTAGGTCTCGTTCAGAATCGTCTCGAACGTCTTGGAATCGATCTCTCCGCCCAGGAACGGCGTCAGCAGTCGCGCGGCCAGTTGCGGGTAGGAAAGCCCGCGCATGGCGCGAATTTCATCAGCGTTGAAGTGAGGCCATTCCTCGGGAAGATAGAGCCCGCCGTCCCGCGCCAGTCCGGCCAGGAGTACGTCGGAAAATCCGAGGATCGGGGCACTGCCCCTTGTGCTTACATATCGCATGACTATCCATTCGTGCCGGTACGTAGAGCGTCCATCAAAAACCGCATTCGATTGGTCGCATTTTTTTCGCGGCGTTGATATAGAACGCCGGCATTGCGAGAGGGAAGTGCAACAGATGAGTTTCCTATTGGCTGAAAGGCAGTTTTTCGCGCGTGCGGCAACAGCCATCTTCATTCTTGCCGCTGCTGGGTGCCAATCGACCGACAGCGCCACGACGCCCGGTGCCGACGGCGCCTCGCAGGGCGCACAGCCCGAACAGGTTTCCGTGGAGGAACTGCGTGCCTATTGCCCCAGGGTTTCGCTGCGCTCCGGCACCGCCTACTACAATACCTACGAACGGGGTGGGGAAGGCGACCCCGCGCGCATCATCTATCAGGCTGCGATCGAAGACGTCACACGCAGTTGCAAATATCAGGGCGGCACGCTGACCATGAACGTCGCCGCCGCCGGAAGGGTGGTTACCGGGCCCGTCGGCAAGCAGGGCACGATCTCCATGCCGATTCGGGTGGCGGTGCTGCGCGGTGATGAGGTGCTTTATTCGCGACTGAGCAAATATCAGGTGTCCGTCGCGCCCGGAGGCGGAGCCACGCAGTTCATTTTCAACGATGCCAACGTTTCGTTCCCTGCTCCGACGGCCGCCAATATCGAGGTCTTCGTAGGCTACGACGAAGGGCCGACAACGGGACAGTGAGCCCGGGACAGCGCCTGCAGCGCCGTCGCCCGGAGGCACGGCGCGCACCGGCTGGGATTTGAGGCCGGGACTTGGCAGCTAGACGATGCCGTCGAACTCTGACAGCGCGGCCAGGACCGCGTTGAAGTCGCGCCAGCGATTGATGACGGTTTCGGCGCCGGCCTCGGTCAATTGATCGGCATGTCCAGGATAGGTGTGGCTGCCGCCGGTAAAACCGATCACCCGCATTCCCGCGGCCTTGGCCCCGGCGATGCCGTGGACGGAATCCTCGACGACGAAGGTTTCGGCCGGATCGGCGCCCATCTGCCCGGCAGCATGCAGAAAGACGTCGGGAGCCGGCTTCGGACGTTTAGACGGCGTGGCCACCGAGGAAAAGATCCTGTCCTCGAAAAGCACCTTCAGGCCCGTCCTCGTCAGCATGGCGTCCAGGCGTTCCGGCGTCGAGTTGGAGCAGATGCAGCGCGGTCCCTGTACCGACAGGACGGCCTGGCCGGCTCCTTCGATCATGCGCACCTCACGCTTCAGTCGCTCGTCGACGGCAGTTTCCGCCTTGTCGATCAGGTTCGCCTGAAAGGGAATGTTCGCCTCGCTCTCCAGTCGCAGCAGGATGTCGCGAAAGGTCAGGCCGGCATAGTGGACGGCGATATCCTCAGCTGAAATCTCGAAGCCGGCTGCCGAAATCAGCGACGCCTCGACGCGTGCCGCGATGATTTCGGAATCCACCAGCACGCCATCGCAATCGAATATGACCAGTTGCGGCTGCATGCGTTCGTCTCTCTGTGAGGGGAAAGTTTCGTGTCCGAAGACGGCGGGGCGTTCCCACGCCGCGCTTTCGAGGCGCCTCATAGCCGAATGCCCGTCAGGTGGCAAATCGTCCGGGCATTTCACCAAATCTTTACGCTGATTGGTAACCATAACAGCCAGTAAACAGTCAGCGTAAGATGGGTACGGGACATGTCAGCCATTCGCCTGCAGTATGAAGCTTCGCCGTCCGCCTCCAGTGCGGAATGGCTCGACACCATCATCAAGGGCGATTGCGTGGCCGCATTGAACCGCCTGCCGGCACAATCCGTTGATGTGATCTTCGCCGACCCGCCCTACAACCTTCAGCTTGACGGCGATCTGCACCGTCCCGATCAGTCGCTGGTCGACGCGGTCGACGATGAGTGGGACCGGTTCGACAGCTTCGAGGCCTATGATGCCTTCACCCGCGCCTGGCTTCTGGCGGCGCGCCGTGTCCTCAAGCCCAACGGAACGATCTGGGTGATCGGATCCTACCACAACATTTTCCGCGTCGGTGCCAAGCTCCAGGACCTGGGATACTGGATCCTCAACGACGTGATCTGGCGCAAGTCGAACCCTATGCCGAATTTTCGCGGCCGGCGCTTCCAGAACGCCCATGAAACGCTGATCTGGGCGACGCGCGATCAGAAGTCGAAAGGCTACACTTTCAACTATGATGCCATGAAGGCGGCCAATGACGACGTGCAGATGCGCACCGACTGGCTCTTTCCGATCTGCACCGGCTCGGAGCGCCTGAAGGACGAAAACGGCACCAAGGTGCACCCCACGCAGAAGCCCGAGGCGCTGCTGGCGCGCATCCTCCTTTCGTCCAGCAAGCCCGGCGACGTGGTCCTCGATCCCTTTTTCGGTTCCGGGACGACGGGCGCGGTGGCCAAGCGGCTCGGCAGGCATTTCGTCGGCATCGAGCGCGAACAGGCCTATATCGACGCCGCCACGGCCCGCATCGATGATGTGGAGCCGCTCGGCGAGGCCGAGCTTCGGCACATGACCGGAAAGCGGGCGGAGCCGCGCGTCGCCTTCGTCAGCCTCATCGAGGCGGGGCTCGTCTCGCCCGGCATGCTGTTGCACGATGCGCGGCGTCGCTGGACGGCGAGCGTGCGCGCCGATGGCACCATCGCCGTGGGCCCGGAGGCCGGCTCCATCCACAAGATGGGCGCCCGCGTCCAGGGGCTCGGCGCATGCAACGGCTGGACGTTCTGGCACTTTCAGGGCGAGGCCGGCCTGGAGCCGATCGATGCGCTCAGGAGCAAGGTGCGCAGCGGCATGGCGCGTGTCGGAGGGTAGACTGCCTCCGACATGCATGGGGCCGTTCCGGAAATGAATGCAGCCTCGACAGGCTCATGCAGCGATGTCGAATGACCTGAGATCGTCGCGCAGCTTGGCCGCATCCGTGAAATGCACCGCATGCCAGCCGGCGGCTTTCGCGCCTTCGACATTGTGGGGGCTGTCGTCAATGAAGATGGTGGCTGCCGGCGTCAGGCCGAAATCCTCTGCGTGACGATCGTAAATGCGGCGGTCAGGCTTGATCAATCCGACCTCGCCCGACACCGTCACACCGCGCGGCCGGTTGAGGAAGTCGTAGCGCTGGCGCGCCTCGGCAAATGTGTCGGCGGCGAAGTTGGTCAGCATCGTGACGTCGTGCCCGGCTTCGATGAGCCCCGTCATCACGGCGACGCTGTCATCATAGGCGTGGGGCACCATTTCGTGCCAGTGGCGGCGGAAGGCGCGGATGTTGTCGGCATGTTCGGGATGCCGCGCGACCAGCTCCGCCTCTGCTTCCTCCCACGACCGGCCACGGTCCTGCTCCAGATTCCATTCATGGGTGCAGACATTGTCGAAGAACCAGCGCCGCGCGCCCGGGTCCGGGATCAGCCGCGAGAAGGGCAGATCCGGGTCGTAATGGATGAGGACCTTGCCGATGTCGAACACGATGTGGCGGATCTCGGACATTCCTGACTCCGTGGGTTGTGGCTCGGTTGCGTGTGCCCAGGCGCCGTCGATTAACGGGCCGGCGCGTTGGCCGGTTTCCTGGTTGCGCCCGGAACAGCCGCCTCTATCACCTTCTTCATGACAGTAGGCAGGGCCTCGCTGTGGATATCGCGCGGAGCGGACCACCAATGGCCGGCCGGAGCGGCGCGTGGCTGGAGATGGGTCACGTAGACCGTCAGTTCAAGTTCAAAATGTGTGAAGACATGGGTGATAGAGCCCGCGACCT
Source organism: Mesorhizobium sp. (assembly GCA_963966365.1). Taxonomy (GTDB): domain Bacteria; phylum Pseudomonadota; class Alphaproteobacteria; order Rhizobiales; family Rhizobiaceae; genus Mangrovimarina; species Mangrovimarina plasticivorans. Next base: position 80,857 of record CAWZZC010000009.1, read on the forward strand.
TCCACTCCGCATCAAAAGGGGCATCGGCTGCTGACTGGCTGCCGTCGGTGCACGCCGACCAGTCTGTCGTCGGCACCTCGCTCATGCCCGCCAGCAGCCCCTTCTCGGCTCGCTTTCTCAACAAGACCGCCCCGTCCGGCTGCCGTGCGACAAAGGCTGCTCCCCGCCGCTTGGGCTTTGGCTGTCTGGCTGCCTTGACGGGAAAGAGTTCCGGATCGCCGGTGCGCAATACCCGGCATTCGTCTTTCAGTGGACAGACGATGCACGCCGGGCGCTTCGGGGTGCAGATGGTGGCGCCCAGATCCATCATCGCCTGGGCGAAGTCTCCGGGTCTCTCCGCAGGCAGGATCGTGGCGAGGAAGGCGCGGATTTCCGGCTTGGCCGCCGGTAGTGCCGTATCGATGGCGCGAAAGCGGGTGATGACGCGCTCGACATTGCCGTCGATCACGACGGCGGGCACGCCGAAGGCGATGGCGGCAATCGCGGCTGCGGTGTAGTCGCCGACACCCGGCAGGGACTTGAGCCCCGCTTCGGTCCGGGGAAAGGCTCCATTGTGGTCTTCTCTCAGGACCTGGGCACATTTGTGCAGGTTGCGGGCACGCGAATAATATCCGAGCCCCGCCCAGGCGCGCAGGATTTCGTCCTGGCCCGCATCGGCCAGCGCGATGACATCCGGCCACCGACGCGTGAAGGCAAGGAAATAAGGCTTGACGGCCGCCACGGTCGTCTGCTGCAGCATGATTTCGGACAGCCAGACATGATAGGGGTCGGGCTTGCGGCCGGCAGCGAGGGCTTGCGGCGGGGTGCGCCAGGGAAGATCACGGCAATGCCGGTCATACCAGGCCAGAAGAGTGGCTGCGGTGTTCGCCCTTTCTTGGTCTTGCTTGCGGATTTCGACTGTCATGCCTGGTGATGTTCGATAGTGTTGAGCGACGTGCCGCAACGTGGAAGGCAGCGACGGGAACGGTCATGACAGGGAAACGGCAGGGCGGCAATCCCAGGGCGGTCAGCGATCTGACCAGCGGCATTCTCGATCCGGTCCTGCGCAAGCGCGCGGGTCTGTCGGTATCGCTGGTGCAATCCTGGGAGGAGATCGCCGGGCCGAGGCTCGCCGCAAGCACGCGCCCCGAACGCATCGTCTGGCCGCGCCGGGTAAGTGATGACGATCCGTTTCAGCCGGCCACGCTGGTGGTTGCGTGCGGCGGGGCTGCGGCGCTCTACCTCCAGCACGAAACGGGCGAACTGATCGCGCGCGTCAACGCCTTTCTGGGCTACTCGGCGATCGGTCGCATCAAGATCGTGCAAAAACCGGTGGTTGCCGGAAAGCAAAGGGTGCGACCGGCGCTAAGGTCTCTGTCCGCCTCGGAGGAATCTCGTCTCTCGGCGACGGTCGGCGGCATCGAGGACGAATCCCTGCGAGCTGCCCTCGAACGGCTCGGACGCTCCGTACTGGGCTCCAAGCGATAGCGATTTCGTGAAGGCGAGGCCTATTTTCGGACTGTGAATGTGGCCAACGGTGCCTTAATAAGCGCGAAGTCTCGCATTTTGGTCGAAAAAGACGGCACACTCCAATATCAAGACAGGTGATTCGCATGGTCCGCTCCATTTCGCGCAGAAAATTCATCGCTTCGGCGGCAGCCCTTCCGGCAACCGCCGTCTTGCTTTCTGCCTGTAGCGAAAGTGAAGCCGAAAACGTTTCGAACCAGGGCGTCGCGGAAGGGGAGGTCACGGCTTCCACTGCGAATGTTCCCGAACCTCGGGCCACGGTCGACGTTGCCAAACTGATGGAGCCGGGCGCGCTTCCCGACATGGCGATGGGCGATGAGAACGCGCCGGTGACGATCGTCGAATATGCTTCGATGACCTGCAGTCACTGCGCCAGCTTCCATCGCAATACATTTCCGGCATTGAAGGAAAAATACATCGATACCGGCAAGGTGCGCATGATCCTGCGCGAATTTCCGTTCGATCCGCGCGCCGAGGCCGGCTTCATGCTGGCGCGTTGCTCGGACGACAAGTATTTCGCCATGACCGACGTGCTGTTCAAGCAGCAGGAGAGCTGGGCGCCGGTTCAGGATGCCAAGACGGCACTCTTGCAGATCGCAAGACTTGCAGGTTTTTCACAGGAGTCCTTTGAAGCCTGCTTGACGAACCAGAAGCTTCTGGAGGATGTGAGAGCGGTAAGAAACCGCGGCGCGGAGGAGTTTGGCGTGGATTCCACTCCGACCTTCTTCATCAACGGCAAGAAATACGCGGGGGCCATGTCGATTGACGAGATGTCGGCGATCATCGACAGCATGCTGTAGCGCCGGCGCGTCGCGCGGGCGCGGTCTTGGCGTGTCCGCTTGCCGCGGAAGGGCGAACTGATGCGCTTTTCCCGGCTTCGTCTTCTCGGCTTCAAGTCCTTCGTCGAACCATCGGAATTCGTCATCGAAAGCGGGCTGACCGGAGTGGTCGGCCCCAACGGGTGCGGCAAGTCCAATCTTGTCGAGGCGCTGCGCTGGGTGATGGGCGAAAGCTCGTACAAGAACATGCGCGCGTCCGGCATGGACGACGTGATCTTTTCCGGCTCGGGCACCAGACCCGCCCGCAACACCGCCGAAGTCACGCTGTTTCTCGACAATTCGGATCGTTCGGCGCCCGCCGCCCACAATGATTCCGACGAGTTGCAGATATCCCGCCGCATCGAGCGGGAAGCAGGCTCGGTCTACCGCATCAATGGCAAGGAAGCCCGCGCCAAGGATGTCCAGCTCCTCTTTGCCGATCAGTCGACAGGGGCGCGTTCGCCGTCGATGGTCGGGCAAGGCCGCATCGGCGAGCTCATTCAGGCCAAACCGCAGGCGCGCCGCGCGCTTCTGGAGGAGGCGGCCGGCATTTCCGGCCTGCATTCGCGTCGCCACGAGGCAGAATTGCGGCTGCGCGCGGCAGAGCAGAACCTGGAGAGGCTGGACGACGTCGTCGGCGAATTGACGAGCCAGATCGAGAGCCTCAAGCGCCAGTCGCGTCAGGCGACGCGTTTCAAGAGCCTTTCGGCCGATATCCGACAATCGGAAGCGATCCTGTTGCATCTGCGCTGGACGCAGGCCAAGGCGCAGGAGGCTGAAGCGCAGTCCGCGCTTTCGACGGCGACGGCGCTTGTCGCCGAGCGTGCCCAGGAGCAGATGAACGCCGCCAAGGATCAGGCGGTCGGCGCGATGCGGCTGCCCGAAATGCGCGACGAGGAGGCCAAGGCGGCAGCCGTCGTGCAGCGGTTGACGATAGCGCGCACGCAGATCGACGAGGAGGCGGAACGCCTCGCACGTCGACACGCGGAATTGCAGCGCCGCCTCGACCAGCTCAACGCCGATGTCGAGCGCGAAGAGCGCATGGTGCGCGACAATGCCGAGACACTGGCACGGCTCGACGAGGAAGAGCGCACGCTGAATGCCGAACAAGCCGGGGCGGCCGAGCGCGAGGCCGAGACGCACGCTGCCTTCGAGGAGGCACGGGCCAGGCTGGCGGCCAGCGAGGCCGATCTCGCCAAGGTGACGTCCGAGCGGGCCGAAGCGCATGCTCAGCGTACGCAGCTTGAGCGTGTCGTTCGCGAACACGGCGAACGGCGTGAGCGGCTGGAGCGCCAGTACGCGGAGGCCGAGCGCGAGATTGTGGCGATCGGCGAAAAGATCGCGGCGCTCGCCGACCCTGCGGTGAAACAGGCCGATGTTGAAGCGGCCGAGCGACGCGTGGCGGAAGCCGACGCCGCGGCCGAGGCGGCTGAAAAGGCGGTGGCTGCCGCCCGCGACGGCGAAGTGGCGTCGCGCCAGCCGGTGCAGGAGGCGCGGTCCGAACTCGCGCGCATCGACACCGAGGCCAAGACGCTCGCAAAGATCCTGAACGCCGGCGACGGCGGGCTGTTTCCGGCTGTGCTCGAACAGGTCCGGGTCGATCGTGGTTTCGAGACCGCATTGGGCGCCGCGCTGGGCGAGGATCTTGACGTGCCGCTCGACAGGGCTTCGCCCGTGCATTGGGGCGACATGGAGCCGGCTGCCGACGACCCGGCGCTTCCCGAGGGTGTGAAGAGCCTCATGGATGTCGTGCGCGCACCGGCCCAGCTCGCCCGCAGGCTGGCGCAGATCGGCGTGATCGAGGACGACGAAGGGCCACGGCTGCAGAAGCGGTTGAAGCCCGGTCAGCGGCTTGTCAGCCGTGCCGGTGCCCTATGGCGTTGGGATGGCTATACGGCAAGCGCCGATGCGCCGACGGCGGCCGCCCAGCGTCTGGCCCAGAAAAACCGGCTGGCCGAACTCGAACAGGAGGCAACGCAGGCCGCGGCCAGCCTGCGTTCCGTGGAGGACGCGCTTGCTGCAGCAGAGGCCCGTTTGCGCGAGGCCGTGGATGCGGAGAAGACTGCGCGCGAGAATGCGCGCCAGGCACAACGCGCTCTCGGAGAGGCACGCGACGCGCTTGCCCGCGCCGAGAAGGCGGCGGGCGAATTGGCGACCCGCCGCGCCGCGTTGAACGAATCCCTGGCCCGCATTGCCGAAAGTCGTGACGAGGCTGCGGGGCAGCATGCGCAGGCCGAGGCCGCTCTTGCGGCTGCGCCCGACCCGACCCAACTTCAGGCGCGTTTCGACCGCCAGTCAGCGCATGTTGCCGGCGACAGAGCCAGCCTCGCCGATGCACGCGCGGCCCATGACGGGCTGAAGCGTGATGCCGAGACCCGCCAGCGGCGGCTGGAGGCGATTGCGCGCGAGCGCCAGAGCTGGGTGTCGCGGGCCGAGAACGCCGACCGGCAGATTGCCGCCCTGATCGAGCGACGCGAGGAAACGGCCGGCGAGCTGGCCGGGATGCAGGATGCTCCCGACGAACTGGACACCAAACGGCGTACGCTGATGTCGGAGCTAGCCGCCGCGGAGAAAAGACGCAGCGAGCTTGCCGATGTTCTGGCGGCCGCCGAAACGAAGCAGGCTGCCCTCGACAAGGCCGCCAATGAAGCGATCCAGTCCCTCGCGGGCGCGCGCGAGACGCGTGCCAGGGCCGAAGAGCGGCTGACGGCGGCGGATGAAAGGCGGCGCGATGCAGAGGCGCGCATCCAGGAAGCGCTCGGCATCCAGCCGCATCTGGTGATCCGTCACACCGGCCTGAAGGAAGGCGACCCCATGCCGGACGCGGCCGAGATAGAGCGGCGGGTGGACAGGCTGCGCATCGAGCGCGAACGCCTAGGCGCGGTCAATCTTCGGGCGGAAGAGGAACAGAAGGAACTTACCGAGCGGCTGGACCTGATCGTGTCGGAACGCGAAGATGTCATCGAGGCGATCAAGAAACTGCGTCAGGCGATCCAGAACCTGAACCGCGAAGGGCGCGAGAGGCTGCTGGCCGCCTTTGATGTCGTCAACGGCCATTTCCAGCGCCTGTTCACGCATCTGTTCGGTGGCGGCACGGCGGAGCTACAACTCATCGAATCCGACGATCCGCTCGAGGCCGGGCTGGAGATCCTGGCCCGCCCGCCGGGCAAGAAGCCGCAGACCATGACATTGTTGTCGGGCGGCGAGCAGGCCTTGACGGCGATGGCGCTGATCTTCGCCGTGTTCCTGACCAATCCGGCGCCGATCTGCGTGCTCGACGAGGTCGACGCGCCGCTCGACGATCACAATGTCGAGCGGTTCTGCAACCTGATGGACGAGATGACCAAGACGACCGAGACGCGCTTCGTCATCATCACCCACAATCCCATCACCATGGCGCGCATGAACCGTCTGTTCGGCGTCACCATGGCGGAGCAGGGCGTCAGCCAGCTCGTCTCCGTCGATCTGCAGACGGCCGAACAGTTGCGCGAGGCCGGCTGAGCCTACTTGCTCCACACGGCCAGTTCGTTGCCGGCCGGATCGGCGAAATGGAATCGCCGCCCGCCGGGAAACTCGAAGATCGGCCGAACCACCATTCCTCCTGCTTCCTCGACTGCAGCGAGTGTTGCTTCCAGATCCTCGGAGTAGAGGACCGGCAGGGGGACCGCATCGGCTTCCTCTGCCTGAAAGCCGCCTTCCAGCCCCTCGTCGAAGGCGGAATAGCCGGGCCCGTAATCGGTGAAGGTCCAGCCGAATGCGGCACTGTAGAAGGCCTTGACACTGTCGAGCGTGCCACGAGCGGCCTGCATTTCGAGATAATCGAGCTTTCCAGTCGATTTCATCGAACGTCTCCGCTATTTGTTCTTGTTATGTTCTTATATTTGTCATTGTCGGTTACATCAAGTGTGGAATCCGCCGCTATGAAGACGCTGTTCCGCTTGGATCGCGGACGGTTATCGGACAAAGTGGCGCGACCTCATGCGCTGCCCCGACATTGGAGGATTGATGGTCACCGGCATTCACCATGTCACACTGATCACTCGCAAGGTTCAGGCGAATGTCGATTTCTACACGGGATTCCTCGGGCTGCGGCTGGTCAAGCAGACTGGCGGTTTCGAAGATGCCGAGCAGCTTCATCTGTTCTACGGCGACGAGACCGGCTCGCCCGGTTCCTTGATAACTTTTCTCGTGTGGGAAGACGGCGCGCCCGGTCGCGTCGGGCACGGACAGGTTGTCGAGGTCGCGTTTGCCGTACCGCCGGACAGCATCGGCCACTGGCTGACGCGCGCGCTCGACCACGGCATTGCCGTGGAAGGCCCGACGCGTGAATTCGGCGAAACCGTTCTGCGCTTGAAGGATCCCGACCGGATCATCGTCAAGCTGGTCGGGACCGACATGGAGAATGCGGCGTCCTGGCGCGATGCACCGACGCGGCTGCGCGCCGTGACCATCTGGTCGGAGGCGCCCGAGGAGACAGCCGCCTTCATCGCCCGCTTCGGCTATCGCGAGGGCCCGGCGGAAGGATCTGTTCAGCGCATGCTTTCGTCATCCGATGCCGTGGATATTCGTGATGCAAGCGGCTTCGTGCCCGGCATCCCAGGCACTGGCGTGGCGGACCATGTGGCGTTCCGAGCGGCGGATGCGGCCGAACTGGCGGCGCAGGAAAGGGCGCTGGCCGGATTGAACTCGTCGCCGACCAATGTCCACGATCGGAAATATTTCACGTCGCTCTATGTGCGCGAGCCAGCCGGAACGCTGATCGAACTGGCGACCGACGGTCCGGGCTTTGCGGTCGACGAGCCGGTCGATCGGTTGGGCCGCACACTGTTCGTTCCGCCGCAGGACGCCGAGCGGGCGGACGATCTGCGCGTGATGCTGCCGCAGTTCGCCTTGCCGGGCGAGGAACACATGCCGGTCAGGGACCTGCCATTCGTCCATCGGTTCCATGTGCCGAAAGACCCGGACGGCTCGACCGTGGTCCTGTTGCATGGAACGGGAGGCAGCGAAGCGGACCTGATGCCGCTGGCACATCGTCTCCATCCGCGGGCGATGCTGTTGGGCGTGCGGGGCCGCGCGACGGAAGAGGGCATTCTGCGCTGGTTTCGGCGTTTCGGAATGGCCAGTTTCGACCAGTCGGATATCCGTTCCGAAGCTGAGGCGTTCGAAGCCTTCATCCAAGGAGCGATCAGCGGCTATGGGCTGGACCGGGACCGCATCACGGTGCTCGGCTATTCCAACGGCGCCAATTTTGCCGGTGCGATGTTGGGCCTTTACCCGGGCCTGATCCGCCGCGCAATTCTGATCCGCGCGATGGCGGTTCTCGACGATCTTCCCCAGGTCGATCTTTCGGATACGCGGGTGCTGACGTTGACCGGTGCAAAGGATCCCTACGGGAGATTTGCAGCACGCCTGAACGAGTGGCTCGGCGCATGCGGCGCGGATCTCGACGCCCGCACGATAGCGGCGGGCCACGAACTGTCGCATGATGATCTGGCGGCGGCACGCGACTGGGCAGGCGTGCCACGATGAACCTTATGCCATAGGTGCGTATGCGCCGCGCGTCAGCCGCGGCGCATACGGTTCACATCGCCGCGTCGAGAAGCGCGCGCGTGTTTGCAGCGTCCATCTTGATCGGATTGCCGCCGGCGCTCGGGTCCTCCAGAGCCGCGGCGACAAGTTCATCCGCACGATCCGTGCCCACGCCAAGTGCCGCTAGTCCGTCCGGTACCCCGAGATCCGAGCGCAGCTTCATCACGAAGTCGTAGAAGCCGTCGAATCCCCCGTCGATCCCCAGATAGCGGGCAGCGGCGGCGATGCGTTCCTCGATGGCGGGCCTGTTGAACCGCAGGACCGCCGGCATGACGACGGCATTGGTCATGCCGTGATGCGTGTTGTAGATCGCGCCGACGGGGTGCGAGAGGGCATGGATAGCGCCCAGCCCCTTCTGGAAGGCGACCGCGCCCATGGCCGCGGCCGACATCATGTGGCCGCGCGCCTCGATGTCGTTCGGATCGGCCACCACTTTCGGCAGGTTCTCCTTCACCAGCCGCATGCCTTCCAGCGCGATGCCCTGGCTCATCGGATGATAGAAATTGGACGAGTAGGCTTCCAGACAATGGGCGAAGGCGTCCATGCCGGTGCCCACCGTGATGATCTGCGGCATGCCGACCGTCAGTGCAGGGTCGCAGATGGTGACGGCCGGCAGCATCTTCGGGTGGAAGATGATCTTCTTCACATGCGTCTCGGAATTGGTCAGAACGCCGGCCCGACCGACTTCGGAGCCCGTGCCGGCCGTGGTCGGCACCGCAACGATGGGCGCAATGGCAGCGCTGTCGGCCCGGGTCCACCAGTCGCCAATGTCTTCGAAATCCCAGACCGGCCGCGTCTGGCCGGCCATGAAGGCGATCAGCTTGCCGAGATCCAGACCGGAGCCGCCACCGAACGCCACCACGCCGTCATGCCCGCCTTCCTTGAACGCCTTGACGCCGGCAGCGAGGTTCTTGTCGTTCGGATTGGGATCGACCTCGGCAAACAGTGCCGCCTCGAGGCCTGCCTCGGCCAGAATGGCGAGTGCTTGCGCGGTGATCGGCAGTGGGGCCAGCCCGCGGTCGGTGACGAGCAGCGGCTTTGCGATACCGGCGGCCCTGCAGGCTTCCGCCAGCTCCTTGATGCGGCCCGCACCGAAACGGATGCTTGTCGGATAGGACCAGTTGACGCTCACGTTCATGCCTTGATCTTTCTGAAATGGTAGGACTTCGGCCGGGTCAGGTTGTGGTAGCCGATCTCGGAAAGCGCACCGCCGCGCCCGGTATTCTTGCAGCCCGTCCAGCACAGGCTGGGGTCGAGATAGTCGGCCCGGTTCAGAAACACCGTGCCCGTTTCGATATCGCCGGCCAGACGTTCCGCGCGCTCGGCATCTCCCGTCCACAGTGAGGCGGTCAGCCCGAATTCGCAGTCGTTCATCAGTTCGAGCGCTTCAGCGTCATCCTTGACCGGCATAATGCCGACGACGGGACCAAAACTTTCCTCGCGCATGACCCGCATCTGGTGGTTCACTTGCGTGAGGATCTGCGGCGCCAGGTAGGTGCCGCCGTCGTCCTGTGGAAAGAGTTTGGGATCGACCAGCGCTTTCGCGCCCTGTGCCACGGCATCCCTTGTCTGCGTGCGCACTTCGTCTGCGAAGCGCCTGTTGGCCATCGGCCCGATGGTGGTTTCTTCGTTCAGCGGATTGCCCAGCTTGAGCTTCGACACCCAGTCGACGGATTTCTCCACGAAGGCATCGAAATGCTGATGCGCGACATAGATGCGTTCGATGCCGCAGCAGCACTGGCCGGAATTGTACATGGCTCCGTCCATCAGCACATCGACGGCCCAGTCGATATCGGCATCCTCCATCACATAGGCGGGGTCCTTGCCGCCCAGTTCCAGCCCGAGCCCGGTAAAGGTTCCGGCCGCTGCGCGCTCTATGGCGCGTCCACCGCCGACGGAGCCGGTGAAGTTGATGAAGTCGAAGGCACGCTCGCCGATCAGCGTCTCCGTGCCCGGGTGGTCGAGAAACAGATTGACGATGAGTTCTTCCGGCAGGCCCGCCTCGTGGAAGGCGCGCACGATCCGCTCACCCACCAGCAGGGTTTGCGTGGCATGCTTGACGGCCACGGCGTTGCCGGCGATCAGCGCCGGCACGATCGTGTTCATGGCGGTCATGTAGGGGTAGTTCCACGGCGCGATCACGCCGACGACGCCATGCGGCTCGCGGACGATGCGGCGATCGAACTTCTCGGAATCCTCGTTGACGATGGGGGCGAGGGCGCGTTCGGCGATCTCGGCCATATAGGCAGAACGCTCGTTCATGCCGCCGAATTCGCCGCCATAGCGCACCGGCCGGCCCATCATGTGCGCAAGCTCCGGCACCACTTCCTCGGCCATTTCGTTGAGCCGCGCGACACCCGCATTGACCAGCCTGATCCGTTCGTCGAGCGGACGCCTGGCCCATTGCTTCTGTGCGGCCCTCGCGCGCGCAACCAGAGCGGCGGCGGCATCGGCAGCCATGATCGGCCGCTCGGCGTAGACCGAACCGTCGATCGGGGAAATGCATTTGAGTGTATTGGTCATTTCACGCTCTCTCAAAGCCGCGCTTCACCTCCCAGTCGGTGACGCGGCGGTCATACTCTTCCTGTTCCCATCGTGCTGCGTGGACGTAGTGATCGATCACGTCGTCACCGAAGGCTGAGCGCAGCATTGCTGATCCGTCAAGGGCAGTTGTCGCGTCGCGCAGTGTCTTGGGTATCTCGCGAACGCCTTCGCCATGATAGGCGTCGCCGACAAAGGCTGGCTCCAGCTCTCGCTTGTTCTCGATGCCGTCGATGCCGGCGGCGATCAGGGCTGCAAATGCCAGATGGGGATTGAGGTCGGCACCGCCGACCCGGCACTCGGCGCGAACGCCCTTTGTGTCGGCACCGCACACACGGTAGCCGGCAGTGCGGTTGTCGAACGACCAGATCGCCTTGGTGGGCGCGAAGGTACCGGCGGCGAAGCGCTTGTAGGAATTGATGTAGGGGGCCAGGAAATAGGTGATTTCTCCGGCATGGGCGAGGAGGCCGGCGAGATAGCGCCGCATCAGCTCCGACATGCCGTGATCGCCTTCGGGATCGTAAAACAGCGGCTTGTCATCCAGCGACCACAGCGACTGATGGACGTGGGAAGAGTTGCCGGCCGCCGCGTTGTCCCACTTGGCCATGAAGCTGATCGCACGGCCGTTTTGCCACGCGATCTCCTTGCAGGCGTTCTTGATGATGGCGTGGCGGTCGGCCATGGTCAGCGCGTCGGCATAGCGCACGTTGATCTCTTCCTGACCGGCATCCGCCTCGCCCTTGGAATTCTCCACGGGCACGTCGGCTCCGTTGAGTCCGTTGCGGATGGCGCGCATCACGCCTTCTTCCTTGGTGGTCTGGAAGATGTGGTAGTCCTCGTTGTAGGCGCTGATCCGTTCGAGTCCGCGATAGCCCTTCGCATGGGCCTCCTCGAAGGAATCGCGGAAAAGGAAGAACTCCAGTTCGGAGGCCATCATCGCCTTCATGCCCATCGCCTCGAGCCGCGCGATCTGCTTCTTGAGGATCGCGCGCGGCGAATGCGGCACCGCATCGTGGGTTTGATGATCCAGCACGTCGGCCAGCACGAGCGCGGTCCCCTCCAGCCACGGTATGCGGCGCATGGTCGAGAGGTCCGGCTTCATCGTGTAATCGCCATAACCGGTGGCCCAGCTTGTCGAGCGGTAGCCTTCGACCGTGTACATTTCCAGATCGGTGGCGAGGAGGTAGTTGCAGCTGTGGGTTTCCTCGAAGGCGCTTTCAAGGAAGAAATCCACATGGAAACGCTTGCCCATCAGGCGCCCCTGCATGTCGACCAGGGCGACGAGAACGGTGTCGATTTCGCCGGCATTCGCGGCGGTCTTGAGATCTTCGAGGGTCAGCTTGCCGGCCATGAAACGCATCCTGAATGTGGTCTGTCGGTCGTTGCCGCTCCCGGATGAAGATCCGGGAGCGGCGTCAGTTGTCTGTCGTGTCAGGACTCGGTGTAGGGGAAGCCGGCGTTGTTGATCACGCCGTTGTATGTCTTGAAGATCTTGATGACCTTCGCCTTGGTCTCGCTTTCCGCAGCGATCTCGTCCCAGAACTTCACCGCCGCCTGTTCGACCTCGCGCCATTCCTTTGCCGGGACAGAGCGCAGCTCGAGCTTTTCGCCCGACGCGCGAAGCTTGGCCTCGCCGCCCCAGTACCACTGATTGCGGTAGGTGTGGCTTGCCTCCATGCAGGACAGGTAGAGCTGCTTGAGGTGTTCGGGAAGGTCGGCCCATTTCTTCTCGTTGGCGAACCAGGAGCCGATCCAGGCGCCTGAGATGTTGTTGGTCAGGAAGTAGTCGGTCACGTCGGCCCAGCCGACCGTGTAGTCCTCGGTAATGCCCGACCAGGCCATGCCGTCGAGCTCTCCGGTCTGAACGGCGACCTCGGCATCTTCGTATGGGATGGACACCGGCACCACGCCGAACTGGGCGAGGAAGCGGCCCGCTGTGGGGAATGTGTAGAGTTTCAGGCCCGAGAGGTCCGAAACGCTCGTGACTTCCTTCTTCGTGTTGAAGTTGCACGGGTCCTGGCCTGCGGCCGACAGCCAGACGACACCACCGGCCTTGGCGTAGGCATCACGCCAGATGTCGGCCAGGCCGTACTGCTGGAAAAGCACCGGGACGTCGAGGATCGAACGCGTGGCGAAGGGGAAGTAGCCGCCGAAAATGCCGACTTCCACCGGAGCGGCCATGGAATCGTCGTCCGAATGCACCGCGTCGATGGTGCCCGCCTGCATGGCGCGGAACAATTCGCCGGTCGGGACGATCTGATCGGCAAAGAAGAGCTCGATCTCCATTTCTCCGTTCGCCGCCTTGTTGAAGGCGTCGACGAAGGGCTGGGTGACGAACTGGCCGAGCGTCGCGCCGGCATAGGTCTGCATGCGCCAGCGGATCGGCTCCTGGGCGATGACGGGCGGTGCCGCGAGCGCGGTTCCCGCCGCCGCTGCACCGACCGCGCCGGCCTTGGTGAGAAATTTGCGTCTGCTGTACATTCCGTTCTCCTTCTCTGGTGGTGTTTCTTGTCGTTGGGCTCACCCCTGGAGCGTTCCGCGGAACTGGGCGGGCAACCACAGCGCCAGTTGCGGGAACATCATCACGATTAGGAGGGTGAGAACCATAACCGCGACGAAGGGAATGACGGACAGATAGATGTCGCGCAGCTTGATTTCGGGCGGCGCCATGGCGCGCATGAGGAAGAGGTTGTAGCCGAAGGGCGGTGTCATGTAGGCGATCTGGCAGGTGATCGTGTAGAGCACGCCGTACCAGACCAGATCGAACTCGAGCGCCTTGACCAGCGGCACATAGAGCGGCGCGACGATGACCAGCATCGCGGTGTCATCAAGAAAGGTGCCCATCAGCAGGAAGCTGAGCTGCATCAGAATGAGGATCTGCCAGCGGTCGAGGCCGAGCCGGTCGAGGAAGAAACCTTCGATGGCCCTGACGGCGCCGAGCCCGTCGAAAACGGCGCCGAAGCAAAGCGCGGCGAGAATGATCCACATGAACATGCAGGAGATGCCGAGCGTCTTGCGAACGGTGTTTTCCAGGACCTTGCGGGTCAGCCGCCCCTTGATGATCGCGGCTGCCATGGCGGAGACGGCACCGACGGCCGAGCTTTCCACCAGACTGGTGACACCCATGAGGAACAGGCCGTTCATGAGAAAGAAGATCATGAAGGGAAGGATGCCGGCGCGCAGCAGGCGGATGCGTTCTCCCCAGGTGATCTCGGCCCGTTCCTCGCGCGACAGGGCCGGCCCGAGATGCGGCTGGAGATAGCAGCGCACGGCGATATAGGCGACGAACAGGCCCGCCATGAGCAGACCGGGCAGGGCGCCGGCCAGCCAGAGCTGGCTGACGGGCTGGCGCGCGATCATGCCGTAAAGCACGAGCACCACCGATGGGGGGATGAGGATGCCGAGACTCGACCCGCCCTGCACGACGCCGGTGATCATCTGCTTGTCGTAACCGCGCCGCAAGAGCTCCGGCAGGGCAATGGTGGCGCCGATCGCCATGCCGGCGACCGACAGGCCGTTCATCGCCGATATGACGACCATCAGGCCGATCGTGCCGATCGCCAGGCCGCCGGGCACCGGCCCGAACCAGACATGGAACATGCGGTAGAGATCATCTGCGATCCGGCTTTCCGACAGCATGTAGCCCATGAAGATGAACATCGGCAGCGTCAGCAGCGGATACCATTTCATCAGCTTGATGGACTGTGCGAAGGCGATTTCCACCCCGCCCGTGCCCCACAGCGGAAGCGCGGCAAGCACGGCCACGGCGCCGATCACGCCGAAGACACGCTGCCCGGTCAGAAGCAGCGCCATCATCGAGGCGAACATGAAGAGTGCGATCAGTTCGTAGCTCACAGGCCGGCCTCGTGCGGGTGATCCACGCTGATGCCGCGCAGAAAGAGGATGTCTCGGAAGAGTTCAGCCAGCGCCTGCAACAGCATCAGAAGCACGCCGGTTGTGGCGATCAGCTTGACCGGCCACATGTAGGGCCGCCACACCGAATGGGCGCGTTCGCCGAATTCGAGAGCGTAGGTCGTGCTGGAGATGCCACCGTAAAGCAGGACGCAGAGATAGAACATGAGGAACAGGACTGTGACGGTATCGATCGCCGCCTTGCGCCTTGGCGACCAGCCGGAATAAAGCAGGTCCATGCGGACATGGTCACCCATCTGTACGGAATAGGGGCCGCCCAGCACGTAGTATCCGACCATGATGAACTGCGCCATTTCGAGGGTCCAAAGAGCAGGGGACCCGGCATATTTTGAGATGGACGACCACAGCAGTACGCCCATCATGGCAAAGATCAGATACATGGCGAACCGACCGACGCGGCGGTTGAACCGGTCGACCAGCCGGATATAGGCGGCAAGGGCATTCATGTGGCCGGCTCCCTGACAACCGGAAGGGGAGCCCGGTTCCGGGCGGCTTCATGCATATGGTTGCCCTCCTCTGTCCGGACCGACCTGAGAGATCGAACGACGCAGCAGGTCTGCAATCCGGTCGGCCCATTCGATCTGGCCTTGCAGCGTGGCGATCAGGTCGTTGCGGATTTCCAGCATGACATTGGCGATGCCGCGCGACAGGCCATGCAGTTTCAGCGTATGCGTGACGCCGTGCTCCGGTCCGTAAGGCTCGTTGCGTCGTGTAACGGGGCCGGCGGCTTGGCCAGCAGGGCCGAGCATGACATCGGCCAGTCGGCTGTCGTTGTCATGCAGGATGCCGAATTCGACATCGCGCCTGGCACCGAAATAGACCGGCGTGAACGAATGGATCGTGACGAGGATCGGCGCTTCGTTGGCCGCCATACGCGCATCCAGACACGCGCCGAGTGCCTGGTGAAAGGGTTCGTAGAACCGCCTCGTGCGCTCCTGCTTCTCACCGTCGCTCAGGCCGGCATTGCCCGGAACGGAGTAGATTTCGCTGCGCGCCGGTATCGCGTCGGCAGCACTCGGCGGACGGTTGCAATCATAGACAAGGCGGGAAACGCGCTGTGCCACCAGCGGCGCATCAAGAAGCCGGGACAAGTGGGTTGCGACGGCAAGCGCGCCCGGATCCCACGCAATGTGGCTGTCGAGTGCATCGCTGTTCAGGCCGAGGCCGCCGAATTCAGGTGGAATGAAACTGGAGGCATGTTCGCAGGCGAGCACGACCGGACCCAACCCGTCCGGGTTGACCGTCTCGACGACCTGCGCCGCTTCTCCAATTTCGAGCCGCGTATCCGACAATGACGTTCCCCTCTTGCCGTCTTGGAAATTATCCTTTCATATTCATTCGCGCGGTCAAGAATAATTCTGAAATTTTTGCTACAAGCGCCGTGCAGTGGAAAATTTCGGATGCGACGGGAGGCGAATGGCGCGGATGGAGCCGGCGATTCACAAGACGGTGGCCGAGCGCCTGCGCGGCGCTTTCGAGGAGCTCACGCGTGCCGAAAGGCAGCTCGCGAACGCGCTCCTCGACAATTATCCCATGCTGGGTATCGAGAGCATAACGGCCGTGGCCGAATCGGCAGGTGTGTCGACGCCGACGGTCGTTCGCATGGCCAAGAAGCTCGGCTTTGGAGGGTTTCCGGAACTGCAGGCCGCGCTTCGGGGGGAGTTGCAGGCAACCATTTCCAATCCCATCGCCAAGCACGACCTGTGGGCAGAGACGCCGCTTGAGGGGCATCTGCTGAGCCGCTTCGCCGACGCGGTGACGGACAATCTTCGCCAGACGCTGAACCAACTCGACACGAGCACCTTCGATGCGGCGGCCGAACTGCTGGCGGACGAGAGCCGCAACGTGCATGTGGTGGGCGGACGCATCACCCGCTCCATGGCCGATCACTTCTTCACCCATATGCAGGTGATCCGCCCCGGCGTGACCCAGATCGCCTCCAATTCGAATTCATGGCCGCATTATGTGCTCAACATGCGCCCGGGAGACGTCCTCGTCGCCTTCGACATCCGCCGCTACGAGCACGACATTCTGCGGCTGGCCGAAATGGCGCGGGCACGCGATGTCACCCTCATCCTGTTTACCGATCAGTGGGGATCGCCGGCGGCCCGCCATGCCGCGCACTGCTTCCATGCGCGTATCGAAGTTCCCTCGGCCTGGGATTCGACGGCGGTTATTCTATTCATCGCGGAAGCTCTGATCGCGGCCATTGAGACGCGGACCTGGGAGACCACGCGCCGGCGCATGAATGAACTGGAAGAATTGTTCGACAAGACCAAGCTGTTTCGGAAGTTCGTATAGGCGTTGTGCCGCTCAAACGGAATCGTTCGAGCAAGGACCCATTCCCCACCATTTTGCTTTGCCGGTATGTCGTGGGCCGGGCAAAATTGCCGCCGGGGTTGAAAATTGCCTCGCGACAGGACGATTATCACGTGACGTCCTCGCAACAGGCGTCGTTTCATGCATGAGGTTCGATGAAAGGACCGACGACCTCTACGTTCGACAATCGGATCCTGAACGCGCTTCTGTCGCGCCGTTACAAGGGGGCGGCCGGCTATGTCCTGGCGATTGCTGCCGTGCTGGCGGCTTTCGCATTGCGGCTCCTCTTGCAAGATTTTCTGGCCGACCGGGCGGTGTTCACGATTTTCGTGCCTGCGATCCTGGTGCCTTCGATTGCCGGAGGGATCGGGCCAGGCGTCTTGGCGCTCTCTCTCTCGCTTGTGGGCGCCTATTTTGCCGGAGGGTTCGATCCCGGTCGAAGCAGTTTCGCAGTCGAGTTCGCGGTGTTCGCGAGCGTCGGACTTCTGATCGCCGTCGTCGGCGAACTGCTGCACCGCATCTGCGGCGCGATCGATGCCACGCGCCAGGCCCTTGATCAGCGCGAATCGCATTTGCGGCTCATCCTCGACACCGCGCTCGACGCGACTGTCGTGATCGAAAGCGATGGAACCGTGGTATCCTTTAATGCTGCGGCAGTTCGCCAATTCGGGTATGAGGAAGAGGAAGTGATTGGCAAGAACGTCCGCATGCTCATGCCGGAGCCCTATCGCGGCGGGCATGACGACTACATCCGGCGTTATCTGGCGACTGGCGAGAAGAGGATCATTGGTGTCGATCGTGTCGTGGTGGGCCGACGCAAGGACGGCTCGACCTTTCCAATGAAACTCGCGGTGGGCGAGATGCGCTCCGGCGACCGGATCTTCTTTACCGGCTTCGTCCGCGATCTGACCGAGCGGGAGGAATCGGCAGCACGGCTGCAGGAAGTGCAGACGGAACTGGCGCGGCTGGCCAGGCTCAACGAACTCGGTGAAATGGCCTCGACACTGGCGCATGAACTCAATCAGCCGCTCTCGGCCATTGCCAATTACGCGCAGGGATGCAACCGGATGCTTCGAGACATATCCGGCGCGGGCACGGAACGTCTGCGCGAGGCGCTGGGCGAGATCTCGCGCCAGTCCTTGCGCGCGGGACTGATCATCGGTCGGTTGCGCGAGTTCGTCATGCGCGGAAGCACCGAAAGAGCGCCGGAGGATATTCGCAAGCTGGTCGAGGAGGCTGGTGCGCTCGCCCTGCTTGGCTCGCGCGAGCGCGGCGTGCGCTCCATCTTCGATTTCTCTCCCGGCGCCGATCTGGTGCTGGCCGACCGCGTGCAGATCCAGCAGGTGCTGACCAATCTGATGCGTAACGCGATGGAAGCGATGCGCGACAGCGAGGAGCGGTTGCTGGAAGTTGCCGTGCGTCCCGAAGGAGACGACGAAGTGACCGTCGAGGTGGCCGATACCGGCCCAGGTATTTCCGACGAGATATGCGGACAACTCTTCCAGCCGTTCGTGACGACCAAATCCGGCGGAATGGGCATCGGTCTATCGATATCCAGACGCATTATCGAGGCGCATGGTGGGACCATCGGCGCCTTCCGCAATGCCAAGGGCGGGGCGACGTTCCGTTTCACGCTGCCCGCCTATCGCGAGGGGACGAGCCATGAAAATGGGTGACTATATCGTCCACATCGTGGACGACGAGGAGCCGGTCAGAAAATCACTGGCGTTTCTGTTGACGACCGCGGGATTTGTCGTACGGCTGCATCAGTCGGCGAGCGCGTTCGTCGCAGCCGCACCCACTCTTCAAGATTCCTGCCTGGTTACGGATCTCCGCATGCCGGACCTCGATGGGGTGGAACTTCTGCGCCGGCTGAGAACGATGCAGGTCAACATTCCGACCGTTGTCATAACCGGGCATGGCGATGTCCCAATGGCCGTCGAGGCGATGAAGGCCGGCGCGGTCGACTTCATCGAAAAACCCTTCGAGGAGCAGGTTCTCATCGATGCCATCGAGCGCGCTGCCCAGAATCTCGGGTATGGCGTTGAAGCCGAGGATGCGGCGGCGATCCGCGCCCGTGCGGGCCGGCTGAGCGAGCGTGAGCGCGAAGTGCTGGCGGCCGTCATCGCAGGACACCCCAACAAGGCCATCGCCTACGATCTCGACATCAGCCCGCGGACCGTGGAAGTGCATCGGGCGAATGTCATGTCCAAGATGGGTGCGCGGAGCCTTCCCGAACTCGTGCGCATGGCCCTCGCTGCCGATCTGGACCGGCATTAGCGGCTGCGGCCCCGTCCGGCCGTTGAAGCTCTCTTGATTTGCCTCAATGAAATTTGCCTGCGCGGCGCTTACGGTTTGCCGGTTCCGCACGTATGCGGCAAGGGAGATCGCTTAGGTGAAGATCGTGCGCCTGGTGTTGGTCGTCGTTCCGGATATCGATCTGGGACGATCGGTGGCCTTTGCGCTGGAGGCGGAGGGCCTGACCATTCGGCGTCACGATGTCCTTGCCTCCGCCATCGCGGACTGCGTGGATGGGCCGGTCGGGTGCGCCGTCGTCGACGAGGAAGCCATCGAGGAGGGACCGGCGGGATGGGCACTTCTTGCCTCGCTGGCCAGCCCTGTTGTCCTCCTGATCAACCATCAGGGCAGCATTCCCGAGCCATATGCCAAAGGAGCGGTGCTCAAACCGATTCTCGGCCAGCGTCTTGTCGATGCTGTGCATTTGGCACTTGCGGGACATTGAAGAACTGAAATCTCGATCCCACAGCGGAGTCGGCTTGAGATGGGCGATAGGTCGCGCCGGCTGGGATGCTGATCGCGGCGAAGCGGCCCAGGCCACCGGCTTCAACGCCATCGGCGAGGGCGCCGACGGATTGGATGCAGGCACGACGGTCATCTCCTATCGTGGGACAAACGGAAATGACCCGCTCAGCTCCTGAAACATTGCGCCGGAAGAAGAAAGATCATTTAAATCAATAATTTATAAAGGATGGCTGTGCTTTCTGGAAGCTCTTGGGACTTTTTGGTTTGCTCCGCCAACGGAGTTGCGGGCTCTGTCGAAGGAGATCGGGATAGAAAAGGATGCTACGGCGGAGGCCTGATCAACAAATGTGGTCTCCCGGCGACTGGCCGACCAAGACGGTGGAGCTCTTCCATCAAATTTAACCCCGCAAGTCCAAATCCCGCCCCGCAACCAGCGATAACTGTACCAGTTCATCCCCAAAATGAGCGGCATAATGCCCGAGGCCAGGCTGCGAATGCCCGCGAGATCACCTTCCAGCCAGAGGTCGACCTTGCCATCCGGACCGGATGAAACGACCTGGCCGATCAAGGCGCGTTTGCTCGATATTTCCGAGGAGCAGACCGGCTCGCTGCGCGAGCGCCCGCTTCAGAATAGCCGTATGCTGTGGTCCCAGTAATCGCTCCGCCAAGGGAATCGGGACTTGATCCAGGCCGAATCCCTGCCTTGCAATCAGTCGACCGAAGTCAGGAAACGGGGAAGGGCAATGCCTGCCGCGTCGAAGACGTGCAAAGTATCAGCTCTGGGCCGCAGCCCCACGCTTTCACCCACGCGGAAGTCGCGTGTCGGAGACACCTTCACGACCAGCACCTTGCCGCTCGCGGAAGCCACTTCCAGTAATGTCTCATCGCCAAGGCGCTCGACAACGCGGACCATCATTGGCAGATCGCCGGCATCGCCTATCAGGCAATCCTCATGCCGCAGCCCAACGGTCACCTGGTCGCCCGGGGATACGTTGGCCGTGCCGGCAATTCGAACGTTCACCCTGCCGAGTTCGTCGGTATCGACCGTGAGAATCCCCGCTGACGCATTAGCGACGCGCCCGCGTACGAAGTTCATCCGGGGCGAACCAATGAAGCCGGCAACGAAGATGTTGGCCGGATGATGGTAGAGTTCCATGGGCGATCCGACCTGCTTCACCTCGCCGCCATCGAGGACGACGATGCGGTCCGCGAGCGTCATCGCCTCAACCTGATCGTGAGTGACGTAGATCATAGTCGACTTCAGATCCGCGTGCAGTCGCGCAATTTCCCGGCGCATCGAGACACGAAGCGCGGCGTCGAGGTTCGACAGCGGCTCGTCAAACAGGAATACCTTGGGGTGCCGCACAATGGCGCGGCCGATGGCGACCCGCTGACGCTGACCGCCTGAAAGCTGGTGAGGCCGGCGATCAAGAAGATGTTCCATCTGCAGGATGCGGGCCGCCTCGCGAACCCGTGAATCGATCTCCTGCTTCGGACGCTTCGACAGTTTCAGGGAGAACGCCATGTTCTGGTAGACTGACTTGTGCGGATAGAGCGCATAGGACTGGAACACCATGGCGATGCCGCGCTTCGAGGGCGCGAGCTGGTTCACCACCTGGCCGTCGATCTGCAGCGTGCCGCCGGTGATGTCCTCGAGGCCGGCGATGAGGCGCAGGAGCGTCGACTTCCCGCAGCCCGACGGACCGACGAAGACGATGAACTCGCCCGACTTGATGTCGAGGTCGATGCCATGCAGCACCTTGACCGTGCCGTAGCTCTTCTTGATGCCGCGCAGCAGCAGTCCCGCCATGTTCGTTTCCTTCCCCGCCTCGTCAGGCAATTCTCGCAAAGAATGCGTCGCGCCCGTTCAGGCTGACCGTTCGTTCCTCGGGATGCAGCGTCGCCGTGAAGCCATGGCCGTCGAGCGGCGTCGCGGCGAGCCCCGCCGGCAGCTGAACGGTCGCCGCGGAGGTCCCGAGATTGAAGATCGCCAGCACCGTCTCGCCGGCCGTGGCGCGGATGAAGCCGAGCACGTCGTCCGGCGTGTCGAAGAACTCGATCGTGCCGTTGACCAGCGCCGGATGCGCCTTTCGGAAGGCGATCATGCGCCGGTACAGCGCGAGCACGGACGAGCGGTCGACATCCTCGCGGTTGGCGGCGCGTGCGATATGCTCCTGCGGCACCGGTAGCCACGGCTTGCCGGTCGAGAAGCCGCCATAGATGCCGTTCGATTCCCAGACCATCGGCGTGCGGCAACCGTCGCGGCCCTTGTATTCGGGCCAGAAGCGGATGCCGTAGGGGTCCTGCAGATCCTCGAAGGCGATGTCGGCCTCGGTGAGCCCGAGTTCCTCGCCCTGGTAGAGGCAGACCGAGCCGCGCAGCGACAAGAGGATCGCCGCCGCGATCTTGGCGACACCGTCATAGTCGCCGTCGCTCGTCCAGCGGCTGACATGGCGCACGATGTCGTGGTTGGAGAAGGCCCAGCACGGCCAGCCGTCGCCGACGATCGCCTCGAAGGCCTTGATGCGGCGAACGAAGTGATCCTTGGTGAAGATCGGCGACAGGAAGTCGAAGGTGTAGCACATGTGCAGCTTGTCGCCGCCCGACGTGTAGGCCGCCATCGTGCGCAGCGAGCGCGGGCCGTCGCCGATCTCGCCGACCGTCGTCTGGCCGGGATAGCGATCGAGCAAGGCCCGCAGCCGCTTCAGGAATTCGAGATTCTCCGGCTGGCTCTTGTCGTGGATATGGTCCTGCCAGTTGTAGGGATTGACGGCAGGCGCCTCGGGCGAATTGCGGTCCTCGGGCTGCGAGGGCGGATTGTTCTCCAGCCCCTGCGAATGGACATAGAAATTCACCGTGTCGAGGCGGAAACCGTCGACGCCGCGCTTCAGCCAGAACTCGACCGTCTCGAGCAGCGCGTCCTGCGCCGCCATGCAGTGGAAGTTCACGTCCGGCTGCGAGGCGAGGAAATTGTGCAGGTAATACTGGCAGCGGGTGGTGTCCCACTCCCAGGCCGAGCCGCCGAAGATCGACAGCCAGTTGTTGGGCGGCGTGCCATCGGGCTTGGCATCGGCCCAGACATACCAGTCGGCCTTGTCATTGTCCTTGGACGAGCGGCTCTCCTTGAACCAGGGATGCTGGTCGGAGGTGTGCGAGAGCACCTGGTCGATGATGACGCGGATGCCGCGGGCATGGGCGGCGGCGACGAGCTGGTCGAAGTCCTCGATCGTGCCGAACATGCCGTCGACGGCGCAGTAATCCGCGACGTCGTAGCCGAAATCCTTCATCGGCGACTTGAAGAAGGGCGAGATCCAGATCGCGTCGGCGCCGAGCGAAGCGATGTGGCCGAGCCGCTCCGTGATGCCGTTCAGATCGCCGATGCCATCGCCATTCGTGTCCTGGAACGAGCGCGGATAGACCTGGTAGATGACGGCGCCGCGCCACCAATCGGGATCGCTCGACAGGATCGAGCCCGGCATCTGCTGCACCGTCTGGTCCATGATCAGCCCTTCACGCCGCCGGCCGTCAGGCCCGAAATGATCTTGCGCTGGAAGATAAGCACCAGCACGACGAGCGGCACGGTCACGATCACCGACGCGGCCATGATGTTGCCCCACGGGATTTCATATTGCGTGGCACCCGAGAGCAGCGCGATGGCGACCGGCACCGTTCGCGTCGCGTTCGACGAGGTGAAGGTCAGCGCGAACAGGAACTCGTTCCAGGCGGCGATGAAGGCGAGCAGGCCCGTCGTCACCAGCGCCGGCCACATCAGCGGCATGAAGACCTTGGTCACGATCACCCAGGGCGTGGCGCCGTCGACGATCGCCGCTTCCTCGATCTCGATCGGCAGGTCGCGCATGAAGGTCGTCAGGATCCACACGGTGAAGGGCAGCGTGAAGATCATGTAGGCGAAGATCAGCGCGAAGGGCGTGTTGAAGATGCCGAAGAAGCGGATCAGCTCGAAGAGGCCGGCGAGCACCGCAATCTGCGGGAACATCGACACCGCGAGGATCATGAGAAGCAGCGTCGAGCGGCCGCGGAAGCGAACCCTCGAGAGGGCGAAGGACGCCGTCACCGCGAGCAGCAGCGAGATCGCCACCACGACCGTCGCGATCAGCAGCGAGTTGGCGAGGTTGCGCGGGAAACTGCCGGTCGTCAGCACCTGCGTATAGTTCTGCAGCGAGAAGCTGGTCGGCCAGTAATTGATCTCGAACAGCGCCGTTCCCGATTTGAACGAGGTCAGGATCGCGTAATAGAACGGGAACACCGAGATGACGACGATGAACACCACGAGCAGGTAGAACGCGGTGCGCTTGACGAGATGCCAGAGCATCAGCGGCCTCCCTCGAAATTCACCTTGCCGACGATGATGTAGACGATGGTGATCAGCGTCAGGATCAGGAACAGCAATGTCGATGCCGCCGAGCCATAGGCGAACTTGTCGAAATCGAAGAGGTTCTCGCGGGCAAAGACCGACATCGTCTTGGTCTGCGCGTTGTTCGCGGTCAGCACATAGATGAGGTCGAAGATGCGCAGCGCGTCGAGCATGCGGAAGATCACCGCCACCATGAGCGCCGGGCGCACCAGCGGCAGCGTCACCTTCCAGAACACCTTGACCGGATGCACGCCGTCGATCTTGGCCGCCTCGTAGATGTCGCCGGGGATCATCTGCAGGCCGGCCAGGATGAGCAGCGCCATGAAGGGCGTCGTCTTCCAGATATCGACGATCAGCACGGCGATCATCGCGGTATCGGGATTGGCCGTCCAGGCGATCTTCTGCGAGATGAGGCCGAGATTGAGCAGGATGTCGTTGATGATGCCGAACTGGTCGTTCAGCATCCAGGCCCACATCTTGGCGGAAACGATGGTCGGGATCGCCCAGGGAACGAGGATCGCGGCGCGCACGAGGCCGCGGCCACGGAATTCCGCGTTCAGCACCAGCGCGACGATCATGCCGAAAATGGTCTCGAGCGTCACCGACACGATGGTGAAGCGGACCGTGTTCCAGACCGAGCGCCACCAGAGCGGGTCGACCAGCAGGCCGTCATAGAGGACGCGGCCGCTCTTCAGCGTCGTCATCGAGAAGTAGTTCTCGAAGCCGACCCATTCGGCGGCGTCGAGATTGGTCAGCGAGGCATTGGTGAAGGAGAAATAGATGCTTCGCAGCAGCGGCCAGCCGGCCACCAGCGCGAGCACGATCAGCATGGGCGCCAGGAAGAGCCAGGCGGAGCGGATGCGCTGGCGGAAGAGATCCGATCCGGCGCTCACCTCTTCGCTGTCGGCTGTTTGCGCTATGGCCATTGCAGCTGGTCCCCCCTCACGCCCGGTCGGCGCCGGCTCGGCGCCCCTTAGGAACGATCGATCGCGCTTCGTTCAACGCTAGTCGAGCGCGCCGCTTTTTCAATCGGGTTTCGCCTCCCGCCCATCGGCGGGAGGCGATGCTTGATGGATCGCCTGGCAGCTGGTGCTTACCATGACGAGCCCTTGAGCTTGGTCAGCTGGGCCTCGAGCCGCTCGAGGTTCTCGGCGGCGCTGCCATTGCCGGAGAGGGTGTTGTGCACGGCCGTCCAGAAGTTGGACGAGACCTCGTTGTACTTCACCTTGGTCGGCGCCGACGGACGCGGCACGGCGTTCAGGAAGACTTCCTTCCAACGCGGAATGATCGGCACTTCCTTGGCGATGTCGGCGTCGTCATAGAGCTCGACGATCGTCGGCAGGTTGGAAGCCTCGATGGCCTGCTTCTTCTGCATTTCCTTCGAAGTCAGGAACTTCACGAGGTCGATAGCCTCGGCCTGGTTCTTCGAATACTTGGAAACGGCGAGGTTCCAGCCGCCGAGCGTGGCGGCCGAGGCGGCGCCTTCGGCCGAACCGGCCGGCAGCGGAGCCACGTCGAACTTGCCCTTCACGGCCGAGTCGGCGCCGTTGCCGAGCGAATAGGCATAGGGCCAGTTGCGCATGAAGACCGCATTGCCGGTCTGCCAGACGCCGCGGGCCTCTTCTTCCTGGTAGGCGAGCACGCCGGGCGGCGAGATCGTGTTGACCCAGGACTTGGCCATCTCGAGGGCCTCGGCGGCCTTCGGGTTGTTGATCGAGATCTCGCCGTCGGCCTCGACGATCTGGCCGCCGCCGTTCGACTTCACCCATTCGAGCGCGTTGCAGGTCAGGCCTTCATAGGCGTTGCCCTGCCAGACGAAGCCCCAGATGTCCTTCGAGCCGGCTTCGCGCTCCTTGTCCTGGATCTCCTTCGCCGTGGCGGCGAGCTCGGCCCAGGTCTTCGGCGGCGTCTTGCCGTATTTCTCGAGCAGGTCCTTGCGATAGTAGAGGGCCGGCGCGTCGGTGAAGAGCGGCATCGCGACGAGCTTGCCGTTCACCGTCTGCGATTCGACGATCGACGGGAAATGCTGGCCGATGACGTCCTTGGTGGCTTCCGTCAGGTCGACGAGCTGGTCGGCGAGCTGCGGCGCCCAGATGACGTCGGTCTGGTAGACGTCGATGTCGGAATTGCCGGCGGCGAGCCAGAGCTTGTACTGGCCGAACTGGTCCGTCGTCGACGAGGGCATCGGGACGATGGTGACCTTGTTGCCGCTCTGCTTCTCGTAGATGTCGAGCTTTTCACGCAGCACGGCGAGGCCGTTGCCGGTGTCGCCCGAGACGATCGACAGATTGGCCGCATTGGCTGCGCTGGCGATGATCATCGCCGACGCGAAGCCCAGAAGCGCGGTCCGCATGTTCATGTGAGAACCTCCCTGTGGAACTGGTCGAGACCCCTGGGGCGAGCATGCGCAACGCCCGTCCAGCCGAACGGATCACGACGCGTCCCCTCCCCAAAAAACGCTCGATGAGAGCCTGTCTGCAACAAGGCCTCAAAGCGCTTTGAAGCGAGTTTCAGCAGTTGGCGCGCCGGCTGTCAAGCGGGTGCACCATCGAAAAGGCGTGCAGCGCAGCAAGCTTCGGTGGCGATTTCATATGATAAATCAGGACATTCCGCTGATTCTCCTGATGAATCGGCTGTTCATCGATCATTTTGCATCGCAACAGACCTGTCCTTCGATCAGCATCGCTCAGGATCGATCTTGAAAGCGCGTTTGAAAGCGCTTTGAATAGCGCGCTGAGGGAGGACGGGCTCGATGCGGCTCAAGGAACTCGCCCTGCATCTCGGTCTGTCGCAGACGACCGTGAGCCGGGCGCTGAACGGCTATCCGGAAGTGAACGAGGAGACGCGGCGGCGGGTGCTCGACGCGGCGCGCCGTCACGGCTACCAGCCGAATGCCAATGCCCGTCGTCTCGCCACCGGCCGCGCCGGCGCGATCGGCATCGTGCTGCCCACCGACCGCAACATGCTGCTCGACCCGCATTACATGGAGTTTCAGGCCGGCCTCGGCGAAACGCTGCTGGCCGACGAGATCGACATCGTGCTGTCGCCGACGCGCGGCAGCGACGAGATGGCGACCTACCAGCGCATGGCCGTCGGCTCGCGCGTAGACGGCGTCGTGCTGTCGAGCCCGCTCATCGCCGACGACCGCGTCCGCGTGCTGACGGAACTCGGCCTCCCCTTCGTGCTGCATGGCCGCACCGAATCGCCGGTGCCGCATGCCTGGATCGACATCGACAACGAGGGCGCGTTCCGCCACGCGACCAAGCACCTGATCGATCTCGGCCATCGCCGCATCGGCCTCGTCAATGGCGAGACGCGCTTCACCTTCGCCCGCGACCGCGAGGCCGGCTTCCGTTCGGCGCTCGCAGCGCGCGGCATGACGGTCGACGAGCGCTTCGTCGCATCGGGCGTGATGAGCGACGAGATCGGCTATCGCATCACCGAGCGCTTCCTCTCGGAGACGCCGCGGCCGACGGCTCTGCTCGTCTCTTCGATGATGATGTCGCTCGGCGCCTTCCGCGCCATCCGCGCCGCCGGGCTGGAGCTCGGTCGCGACGTCTCGATGATCGCTCATGACGACGTCTTCCCGTTCCTCAATCCCGACGTCATGGTGCCGACCATGTCGACGACGCGCTCCTCGATCCGCGCCGCCGGCAAGCGGGTCGGCGAACTGCTGAAGGAACTGGTCGAGGGCCGGACCGCTGAGACGATCCACGAACTCTGGCCGGTCGAGCTCGTGGTGCGCGCCTCGACGGGGCCGGCGCCGGACGACTGAGGGTCCGCTTGACAGGCGGCGGCGAACGTCGAACAACGCTGCGGTCATCAGCCGGATCAACGCCGTGACTTCATCAGCGCTTTCCGCCGAGGCCGCCGCAAGGGCCGCGCTCATCGCCGTCGACTGGGGCACTTCGCGCTGCCGCGCCATGCTGCTCGATCGGGACGGCGCCGTGATCGCCGAGGCCGACAGCGCCGACGGGATCGGTCCGCTGGGCGGCCAGGGCCACGAGGACGCGTTCGAGAGCCTGACCGCCGGCTGGCCGCGCGTTCCGGCGCTGATGGCCGGCATGGTCGGCAGCCGCCAGGGCTGGCGCGAAGCGGCCTATGTCCCGGTACCGGCTACCAGCGCGGCGCTTGCTACGGGCCTCTGCCGCTTCGAGGATGCGACGCACCGTCCGATCGCCATCGTGCCCGGCATCGTGCTGCGGTCGGCCGAGCGTGACGGCGACGTGATCCGCGGCGAGGAAACCCAGCTCGTCGGGCTGATGGAGGAGGAGCCCGCCTTCAGGGGCGTCGCGATCCTGCCGGGCACGCATTCCAAATGGGCCTCGGTGGGCGACGGGACGATCGGCCGTTTCCAGACCTTCATGACCGGCGAGATGTTCGAGCTTCTGGCGCGGAAGTCGTTCCTGCGCCACTCCGTCGCCGAGCATGCCGACGACATCGCCGCCTCGCCGCATTTCGCGCTCGCGGTGAAGCGCAGCACCGTCGAGGGCCTGCCCTTCCTCGCCGCGATCTTCTCGGTTCGCGTCCGCCAATTGCTCGACGGCGTCTCGGGCGACGACAATCTCGCTTATCTCTCCGGGCTCGTGATCGGCGGCGAGATCGCCGCGGCGCGCCAGGCCGGGCTGCTCGCCGCCGGCCAGCCGATCCGCATCATCGGCTCGCGCTCGCTCGCCAGTGCCTATCTGAGCGCCTTCGCCATCGCCGGCCATGCCGCGGAAGCCCGCGACGGCTCGGCGCTGGTCCGTCTCGGCCTCGTGCGCATTGCGCGCGCCAACGCCATGCTGTGAGGATCGTCATGACCCATCCGCTCTTCGGCACGCACCGGCCGCTGGTCGCCATCCTGCGCGGCATCGCCCCCGGCGAAGCAGCCGCGGTGTTCGACGCACTGGTCGAGGCCGGCATCACGCTGATCGAGGTGCCGCTGAATTCGCCCGAGCCCTTCGTCTCGATCGAGACCATGGCGAAGCGGGCCAACGGCGCCGCCAAGGTCGGCGCGGGCACGGTGCTGAAGCCGACCGATGTCGATTCGGTCAAGGACAGCGGCGGCACGATCATCGTCTCGCCGAATGCCGATCAGGCCGTGATCCGCCGCACCAAGGAGCTGGCGCTCGAATCCTATCCCGGCGTGTTCACACCGACCGAGGCCTTCTCCGCCATCACCGCCGGCGCGGACGCGCTCAAGTTCTTTCCGGCCGAGCTGATCGGCCCCGCCGGCATCCGCGCCATGAAGGCCGTGCTGCCGAAGGATCTGCCGGTGCTCGCGGTCGGCGGCGCCAATGCCGACAATTTCGCGGAGTTCCTCAAGGCCGGCTGCAGCGGCTTCGGGATCGGCTCGTTTCTCTACAAGCCGGGCGCCTCGATCGCCGATGTCGCGGCGCGGGCGCGCGAGGTCGTGGCCGCCTTCGACGCCGCAGCATAAGCCGGCGAAACTCTTTCGCTTCGCAGCATCAAGCGATCGTGAACCGCGCGCCGCGGTTGCTTCTTACAATCGTCATCGTCTGCCTTCATGTTCGGCCCAATCAGAGCCAGCCCGAACGCGAAGGAGGTCCGTGATGAGCGAAACCACGACCTGCACCGGCAAGGATTCCTCGCTGAACGAGCTCCTGAGGGAGCCGATCATCGCCATGCTGATGACGAGCGACGGCGTGCGTTCCGACGACATTCGTGCGCTGTTCCGCGATGTCGCCGCGAAGAACCGCGAGCGCCCGCGTGCCCGCCAGCTTTTCGAGTGCGACCTCACACGGTGAGGTGAGCCCGCACCTCGGCGCTGCCCATCTCGGCCTGCGTCCCTGACGCCACCACTTCGCCGCGATCCATCACGGCGAAGGTGTCTGCGAGTTCATGCGCGAAATCGAAATACTGCTCGACCAGCAGGATGGCCATCGTCCCCTGGGCGCGCAGCCATTCGATCGCGCGGCCGATATCCTTGATGATCGAGGGCTGGATGCCCTCCGTCGGCTCGTCGAGCACGAGGAGGCGCGGCCGCGTGACGAGCGCGCGGCCGATGGCGAGCTGCTGCTGCTGGCCGCCCGACAGGTCGCCGCCGCGCCGGCCGAGCATGTCCTTCAGCACCGGGAAGAGCTCGAAGATATAATCGGGAATGTAACGCTCGCGGCGGGGGATCGGGGCATAGCCGGTTTCGAGATTCTCCTTCACCGTCAAAAGCGGGAAGATCTCGCGGCCCTGCGGCACATAGGCGATGCCCGCCCTGGCGCGGTCATAGGGCGCCATGCGGCCGAGCACCTTGCCTTCCCAGACGATCTCGCCCGAGCTGATCGGCTTCTGGCCGACGATGGCGCGCAAGAGGCTCGTCTTGCCGACGCCGTTGCGGCCCATCAGGCAGGTGACCTTGCCGGTCTCGGCCTTGATCGAGACGCCGCGCAGCGCCTGCGCCGCGCCATAGTAGAGGTCGACATTCTTCGCTTCGAGCATGGTCGCCCTACCTTCCGAGATAGACTTCGATCACCGTCGGATCGGCCGAGACGGCGTCGAGCGTGCCTTCCGAGAGAACCGAACCCTGGTGGAGCACCGTGACCTTGACGTCGAGGTCGCGGACGAAGGTCATGTCGTGCTCGACCACCACCACCGACTTCGTCTTGGCGATCTCCTTGAGCAGAGCCGCCGTCTCGCGCGTCTCGGCGTCGGTCATGCCGGCGACCGGCTCGTCGACGAGGAGGAGTTGCGGCTCCTGCGCCAGCAGCATGCCGATCTCCAGCCACTGCTTCTGGCCATGCGAGAGATTGGCGGCGAGCCAGTTGCGCTTGTCGCCGAGGCGGATGATCGAGAGCAGTTCCTCGATGCGCTCGATCTCCTTGCGGCTGGTGCGGTGAAAGAGCGTCGCGAAGGGACGGCGGACGCCCGCCAGCGCGAGTTCGAGATTGTCCCAGACGGTGTGGCTCTCGAACACGGTCGGCTTCTGGAACTTGCGGCCGATGCCGAGCGAGGCGATCGCGGCCTCGTCGAGACGGGTCAGGTCGGTCGAGCCGGCGAAATAGACGTCGCCCTCGTCGGGCTTCGTCTTGCCGGTGATGACGTCCATCATGGTCGTCTTGCCGGCGCCGTTCGGGCCGATGATCGCCCGCATCTCGCCGGGCTCGATCACGAGCGAGAGCGAGCGCAACGCCTTGAAGCCGTCGAAGGAGACGGAGACGCCGTCGAGATAGAGCAGCGAGTTTCGCGCCTTCTCGTGGCTGGCCTTCTCGTGGCCCGCCTTGGTCGTCGGAGCGGTCGATTCGAGCGTCGCAGTCATGCGCCTTCCTCCGCTGCGCGGCTGGCATCGATGGGCGAGGCGTCCGGCTCGCCGCGCGCCGCCGGCTTGGCGCGGCTCTTGGCCAGCAGCGTGCCGACGACGCCCTTCGGCAGGAACAGCGTCACGGCGATGAACAGCGCGCCGAGCACGAACAGCCAGTATTCGGCGAGGAGGCCGCTGGTGAACCAGGTCTTGCCGAAATTGACGAGCAGAGCGCCGACGATCGGCCCGATCAGCGTGCCGCGGCCGCCGACGGCGACCCAGATGACCGCCTCGATCGAATTGGCCGGGGCGAATTCGCCGGGATTGATGATGCCGATCTGCGGCACATAGAGCGAGCCGGCGACGCCGGCCATCATGGCCGAGAGCACGAAGACGACGAGCTTGTAGCCCTCGACGCGGTAGCCGATGAAGCGGGTGCGACTTTCGGCATCGCGCACCGCGACCAGAACCTTGCCGAATTTCGACATGATGACGGCGCGGCAGATGAGGAAGCCGAGCGCCAGCGCCAGCGCCGAGGCGAAGAAGAGGACGCCGCGCGTTTCCGGCGCCTGGATGTTGAAGCCGAGAATGTCCTTGAAATCGGTCAGGCCGTTATTGCCGCCGAAACCCATGTCGTTGCGGAAGAAGGCGAGCAGCAGCGCATAGGTCATCGCCTGCGTGATGATCGAGAGATAGACGCCGGTGACGCGGGAGCGGAAGGCGAACCAGCCGAAGACGAAGGCGAGCAGCCCCGGCACGGCGAGGATCATCAGCGCGGCGAACCAGAAATGGTCGAAGCCGTACCAGAACCAGGGCAGTTCGTTCCAGTTCAGGAAGACCATGAAGTCCGGCAGGATCGGATTGGCATAGACGCCGCGCGCCCCGATCTGGCGCATCAGATACATGCCCATCGCATAGCCGCCGAGCGCGAAGAACGCTGCGTGGCCGAGCGAGAGGATGCCGCAATAGCCCCAGACGAGATCAACCGAAAGCGCGAGAAGCGCGTAGCAGAGATATTTGCCGATCAGCGCGATGGCATAGGTCGGGATATGCAGCGGGAAGGACGGATCGGTGAGGCTGAGCAGCGGCAGGATGATGCCGACCGCCATGAGCAATCCGAGCACGATCCAGGTGTTGCGGTCGAGCCCGCGGAGGATGAAGGCGGTGATCATAGGCTGTGCCCCGCTGCATAGTCCGCCATCTGCCGGATGGCAGCGCGAATGCCCCCTCCCCGCCCCTCCCCCGCTGCGCGGGAGAGGGAGGACTGAAGCGTCGTGCGTTCCGTCGATGAAGCGCCTCGCCCGGCCCTCTCTCCCGCGAAGCGGGGGAGAGATGGAGAGGGGGCGCCTTCGAGGGCCGCCACAGCCGGCAGATCCAGATACCGCATCGCCCGTGCCAGCATGATCACGCCTCCACCGAGCGGCCCTTGAGGGCGAAGAGGCCCCGCGGGCGCTTCTGGATGAACAGGATGATGAAGACGAGCACCAGGATCTTGGCGAGCACGGCTCCGGCATAGGGCTCGAGGAACTTGTTGGCGATGCCGAGCGTGAAGGCGCCGACCAGCGTGCCCCAGAGATTGCCGACGCCGCCGAACACCACGACCATGAAGCTGTCGATGATGTAGTTCTGGCCGAGATTGGGCGAGACGTTGTCGATCTGCGACAGCGCGACGCCCGCGATGCCGGCGATGCCCGAGCCGAGGCCGAAGGTGAAGGCGTCGACCCAGGGCGTGCGGATGCCCATCGAGGAGGCCATCGGGCGGTTCTGCGTCACCGCGCGGGTCTGCAGGCCAAAGGGCGTGCGCTTCAGCACCAGCATCAGCACCGCGAAGACGCCGAGCGCGAAGACCACGATCCACATGCGGTTATAGGTGATCGCGATATGGCCGAGATCGAAGGTGCCAGACATCCAGGACGGGTTGCCGACCTCGCGGTTGTTGGGACCGAACCAGGTGCGCACGGCCTGCTGCAGGATGAGCGACACGCCCCAGGTGGCGAGCAGAGTCTCGAGCGGGCGGCCATAGAGGAAGCGGATCACCGAGCGCTCGATCAGGATGCCGACGGCGCCCGAAACGAGGAAGGCGAGCGGCAGCGCGATGGCGAGCGACCAGTCAAACAGCCCCGGATAGTGGTTCCGGATCGTCTCCTGCACGACGAAGGTCGTGTAGGCGCCGAGCATGACCATCTCGCCATGCGCCATGTTGATGATGCCCATCACGCCGAAGGTGATGGCGAGGCCGATGGCGGCGAGAAGCAGCACCGAACCAAGCGAGACGCCGTACCAGATGTTCTGGACGCCCTGCCAAAGCTGCAACTGGCCCTGGATCGAGGCGACGGCGTCCTCGGCCGCAGCCTTGACGGCCGGATCGTCGCTCGCGGCAGCCGTGGTCAGCATGCCGAGCGCATCCTGGTCGCCGCGCGCCGCGATGACGGCGACGGCCGCCACCTTGTCGGCGGACGGAAGATCGGATTTCAGCACCGCGGCGGCGCGCGCCTGCTCGAGGACGCGCTTGATGCCCGCGTCGCTCTCGCGCGCAATGGCTTCGTCGAGAAGCGGGATCTGCGCCGGGTCGCCGCTCTTCAGCACGTCGCTGGCCGCCGAGAGGCGCTTGGCCGGGTCGGGGCTCATCAGCGTCAGCGAACCGGAAGCGGCGCGGACGGCGCCGCGGATCTTGTTGTTGACCTTGATCTTGGTGATGTCGGAGCGCCCGGCGCTGCCGGCCTCGGCGTCCGTCACCGGATCGATGAGCGTGTAGCCGCTGCCGGCCCGCGTCGCCTTGAACACGGCGCCGTCGGACTTGCGGACATAGAGATCGCCGTTCGACAGCGCATCGAGGATGCCGGCGGCGGCCGGATCGCCGGTGGCGGCGAGCGCGCCGATCGCCTTTTCGAGCGCTGCATAGTCGCCTTGGCCGAGTGCGTTGACCTCGGCATGGATGTCGGCTGCCGCGGCGGGGCGCATCAGGACGAAGGCGGCCATCAACGCCAGGAGCAGGACGAGGAACGGCTGGGGCAGGCGAAGCGTCGTCATGGCCATGTCTCCGGATGCGGCGCGGCGCCGGGCGAGCGAGGCGCCCTCTGGCCGCTGGAAGACGGGCGGCGGAGGCCGCCATCCCGTTTCGTCGTCGCCGGCGGCGCCGGCTTCTGTCGGACCTTCTCGTCCGGCAGGAGCCGCGCCGCCGACGGTCGGGCGGAGGTCAGGATCCGCCCGTCCAGAACCGCTCGGTCAGGAACCGCCGCACTTGCCGGTCTTGACGTTGAAGTTGCCGCAGGACAGCGGAGCGCGCCAATCCGAGATCAGGTCGGCCGAGTCCGGCAGGTAGTCCGACCACTCGTCGCCGACGACGAGGCCAGGGGTCTGCCACACGACGTCGAGCTGGCCGTTGTCCTGGATCTCGCCGATGAAGACGGGCTTGGTGAGGTGGTGGTTCGGCATGACGGTGGAGAAGCCGCCGGTCAGGTTCGGCACCGAGACGCCGATCAGCGCGTCGATGACCTTGTCCGGATCGGTCGTGCCGGCCTTCTCGACGGCCTGGACCCAGGCGTTGAAGCCGATATAGGTGGCTTCCATCGGGTCGTTGGTCGTGCGCTTGTCGTTCTTGATGAACGCATGCCACTTCTTGATGAAGTCCTCGTTCTCCGGCGTGTCGATCGACTGGAAGTAGTTCCAGGCGGCGAGGTGGCCGACGAGCGGGGCGGTGTCGATGCCGGCGAGCTCTTCCTCACCCACCGAGAAGGCCACGACCGGGATGTCCTCGGCCTTGATGCCCTGGTTGCCGAGTTCCTTGTAGAACGGCACGTTGGCATCGCCGTTGACGGTCGAGACCACGGCGGTCTTCTTGCCGGCCGAGCCGAACTTCTTGATCGCGGCCACTTCGGTCTGCCAGTCGGAGAAACCGAACGGCGTGTAGTTGATCATGATGTCTTCGGCGGCGACGCCCTTGGCCTTCAGATAGGCCTCGAGGATCTTGTTGGTCGTGCGCGGATAGACATAGTCGGTGCCTTCCAGCACCCAGCGCTTCACGCCGCCGCCTTCCTCGCTCATCAGGTAGTCGACGGCCGGGATGGCCTGCTGGTTCGGCGCGGCGCCCGTGTAGAAGACATTGCGCTCGCTCTCCTCGCCCTCGTACTGGACGGGGTAGAAGAGGATCGAGTTCAGCTCCTTGAACACCGGCAGGACCGACTTGCGGGACACCGAGGTCCAGCAGCCGAACACGACGGCGACCTTGTCCTGGCTGATCAGCTCGCGCGCCTTCTCGGCGAAGAGCGGCCAGTTCGAGGCCGGGTCGACGACGACGGGCTCGAGCTTCTTGCCGAGGACGCCGCCCTTCTTGTTCTGCTCGTCGATGAGGAAGAGCACGGTGTCCTTGAGGGTCGTCTCCGAGATCGCCATCGTGCCCGACAGCGAGTGCAGGATGCCGACCTTGATCGTATCGTCGGCGGCGTGGGCGCCGGAGACGCCGGCGCCGATCATCGCCGCCGTCGCAAGCGCGCCGAGGGTTCGGCCAAATCGCTTCAACATTTTCGAGGAATTCCCCCTGCTCGGACGCCGCCTCAGGGTGCCCCGGGCGATGCGTCGTTTCTGGTTTCCGTCGTTCCCGAAACGGCATGGACAGCTCGGTGGAGGTCGCCGTCCATGACGCTCGGGCGGAGTGTCGGCGCAATCTTGCAGTGCGGCATATACGTCGATTGACGTAGGCGCAGCGCAGCGGCGACGGCGCCCCGACACGAAAACGAGGCGCCGCCTGCCCTTTGCGCCGCGCCGCCGATCCGCTACTGTCGCCTGAACACTGTGCACGCCTCGAAACTGGGCAGGGAGCCGATGGCGGGACGACAGCGGATCCTGCCGATCCGACGCGAATACAACCGCTGGGTCGCGAACCAGACGCTCGAGGACTATGCGCTGCGCTTCACGGCGAAGAGCGCGCGCCGCTTCTCGACCGGACGCGTATCGCAGACGGCGATCGGCGCCATTTCCTTCTTGGCGCTGGAAGCGATCGGCGGCGCCATCACGCTTTCGCATGGGACGTCGAACGTGCTGGCCGCGACGCTCGTGGTCGGCATCGTGCTCTTCGTGACCGGCCTGCCGATCGCCCGCTATGCCTCCCGCTACGGCGTCGATATCGACCTTCTGACGCGCGGCGCCGGCTTCGGCTATATCGGCTCGACGATCACCTCGCTGATCTACGCGACCTTCACCTTCATCCTGTTCGCGATCGAAGCCTCGATCATGACGACGGCGCTGGAGCTCGCCTTCGGCATCCCGATCTGGCTCGGCTACATCCTGTCGGCAGCGGCGGTCATCCCGCTGGTGACGCATGGCATCACCTGGATCAGCCGCTTCCAGCTGGCGACGCAGCCGCTCTGGATCGGGCTCAACCTGCTGCCCGTCGGCTTCATCCTGTGGCAGGACGGCGGGTCGGTCTCGGAGTGGCTCGCCTTCGAGGGGCTTTCCGGCGATGGCGGCCACGGGCTCGGCCTCGTCGCCTTCGGCGCCTCCTGCTCGGTGATCCTCGGCCTGATGCCGCAGATCGGCGAGCAGGTCGACATCCTGCGCTTCCTGCCTGCCAAGGGTCTTACCGGCCGGCGCGGCCGCATCGCGACGCTGCTCGCCGGCGCCGGCTGGATCATCGTCGGCGCGCCGAAGCTGCTGTTCGGCTCGTTCCTGGCGGTGCTGGCGCTCCGCCACGGCGTTCCGGCGAGCCATGCCGCCGAGCCGGCGCAGATGTATGTCGTCGCCTTCGGCTATGTGCTACCCTGGCCCGACGCCGCGATCTTCCTGACCGCCGCCTTCGTGGTAGTGTCGCAATTGAAGATCAACGTGATGAACGCCTATGCCGGGTCGCTCGCCTGGTCGAACTTCTTCTCGCGCCTGACGCACAGCCATCCGGGCCGCGTCGTCTGGCTGATGTTCAACGTCGCCATCGCGCTCTTGCTGATGGAGCTCGGCATCTACCGGGCGCTGGAGCAGACGCTCGGCCTCTTCTCCGTCGTCGCCGTCGCCTGGCTCGGCACCATCGTCGCCGACCTCGCGATCAACAAGCCGCTCGGCCTCTCGCCGCCCGGCATCGAGTTCAAGCGCGCCCATCTCTACGACATCAACCCGGTCGGGGTCGGCGCGATGGGGATCGCGGCGGCGGTGGCGCTGATCGCGGCCGTGGGCCTCTTCGGCGAGGTGGCCAAGGCTCTGGCACCGTTCATCGCGCTCGGCCTATCGCTTCTCGCCGCGCCGGCGATCGCCTATGCCACCAAGGGCCGCTACTATCTGGCGCGCAAGCCACGCGCGGAATGGGCGAGCCGGCGCGAGATCACCTGCTCGGTCTGCGAACACCCGTTCGAACCGGAAGACATGGCGCATTGCCCGGCCTATTCGGGGCCGATCTGCTCGCTCTGCTGCTCGCTCGACGCCCGCTGCCACGATCTCTGCAAGCCGCATGCGCGGCTGCAGACCCAGGTCTCGACCGCGGTCTCGGCCGTGCTGCCGCCGAGCATGGCGGCGCGTATCTCGCCGCGCATCGTGCAGTATCTCGGCATCCTCACTCTGTTCATGGCGGTGATCAGCCTCGTGCTGATGCTCATCCATGTGCAGGCGACGGCGCATGCCGGCGCGCATGAGGCGATCATCGGCCAGACGTTGTGGGCCGCCTTCTTCATCCTGTTCATCGTCGCCGGCATCGCATCCTGGTTCCTGGTGCTGGCGAACGAGAGCCGGCATGTCGCGCAGGAGGAATCGGTGCGGCAGAACACGCTGCTCTTGCGCGAAATCCAGGCGCATCGCCGCACCGATGCCGAACTTCAGCGCGCCAAGGAGGCGGCCGAGGCGGCGAACCAGGCGAAGAGCCGCTATCTCGTCGGCCTCAGCCACGAATTGCGCACGCCGCTCAACGCCGTCTTCGGCTATGCGCAGATCCTGGAGCGCGACGAGACGATCGCGCCCTCGCGGCAGGACCGCATCCGCGTCATCCGGCGCAGCGCCGAGCATCTCTCCGGTCTCATCGACGGGCTCCTGGAAATCTCCCGCATCGAGACGGGGCGGCTGCAACTGCAGCGCAACGAGGTCAGGCTCGACGACTTCCTCGACCAGATCGTCGACATGTTCCGCTTCCAGGCCGAGGGCAAGGGCCTCGCCTTCTCCTATGACCGGCCCCGCTATCTGCCCGGTATCGTCGCGACCGACGAGAAGCGGCTGCGCCAGATTCTCGTCAATCTCCTCTCCAATGCGATCAAGTTCACCGAACTGGGCTCGGTGCGCCTCAGGGTCGCCTATCGCAACCAGATCGCCACCATCACGGTCGAGGATACCGGCCCCGGCATCCCCGAGGACGACCTCGAACGCATCTTCGAGCCGTTCGAGCGCGGCAGTTCGACCCGCTCGCGCGCCGTGCCGGGCACCGGGCTCGGACTCACCATCACCAAGATGCTGGCGCAGTTGATGGGCGGCGATGTCACGGTGGAAAGCACTGTCGGGCGGGGCAGCCGCTTCGAGGTGCGCCTGATGCTCGCCTCGATCGAGCGGCCGACGGCGCCGCTGCCGCAGCCGGCGCAGCATATCCACGGCTATGACGGGCCGCGCCGCACCGTGCTCGTCTGCGACGACGACGAGGACCATCGCGAATTGGTCCGCCATATCCTGGAGCCGCTCGGCTTCATC
>CAWZZC010000010.1:0-8872 GCA_963966365.1 Mesorhizobium sp.
GTGCGCATGAACCCATGGGCCACGTTTTTTAACGGGGTCGAACCCACCAATAAGCTAGCGGCCGCTGCCCTCACGGATCGAGATTAGCACAGGGCGGTTTCTACCGCGCACAGGCGGGCAGAGGCCCGGGGTGGTTTTTTAAGATGTCGCGTTCCTCGGTGACGCGCGCCAGCTCCTTCTTCAGACGACGTATCTCTGCCGCCTGATCCCCATCGTTTCCTGATGGCTTCGAGAACTTCTTCTTCCACGCGTAGAGCGAGTGTTGGCTCACGCCTAACCGCTGCGACACCTCCGCCACCGGATAGCCCCTCTCGGTGATCTGCGCGACAGCATCGCGCTTGAAATCGTCACTGAAATTGCCGGTCCCCATCATGGCCTCCTTGCCTCAAATTTAGGGAAGAAGGCGTTCACAAATCTAGGGGCTATTCAGACTGCGCCTCCTGTCCCGCCGTCCAGAAAACCCGAAGCGATGGCGGGGTGGACCAATGAGAGGCATGGTGAGCCCTCAATATTACCGGCGATCGTCACCTGCTGTTCTTCGTTCGTGATGCCGGGCGTGTATGTCAGTTCTGAAGAACCGGTGCATGTCACCTGCTCGAGAGCGTTGGCCCTGCTTGGAATGGCGACCAATGCAAAGGCAAATATTGCATTGGCGAGAACGCAAGAAAGCCAGATGGTTAGTTTGTGCGAATTCAACATCGTTGCCGCCATTGTTTGAGAAAACTTGCATTGGACACTTTGCCGCCGCTAGTAGCTGAAGGTGCAAAGCGTCGTCAGAGTCACGGGAATGGCTGGCAGGGCCGGGTCGGGCAGTACAACGTGCTCGCCCTGTGTATAACAGCCGACGCGATCGACCCCCTGCATCGTGCCCGAGTTTGAATCGCTACAGACGCCGCCCTGTCCGGACTGCGTGCACAGGGCCTGAAACAGGGGAAATCCCAGGGACGGTTCGGCCCTGGTGAATGCGAAGTAACCGCCATTGGTCGCTCCGACCTGAGTCGAAGTCACGCTGGCGGATACATTGAAGTTCTGGGAGCCGGTTTCGATCGTCTTGATATCGAAGCAGCCCGTGTACGAGCCACCCGAAACCGACACGAGTTCGAATGTCAGGGTGGTTCCGATCTGGGTGGCGTTGGTGACACAGGTATAGTCGGCCTTGGCCGATCCGGCAGTGCCGAAGGATGCCAGTCCGGCGAGAACAAGAATGGCAATGGCGGAGAAAGCGGAGTGTACGTGCCGGTACGATTGGTAAAGGAAGGCGTGCATTGCAGTTCTCCTTTGTTGATGCCCCCGGGCCGTTGCTGATACCCTTCTTGGAACCGTGAACAGAGCTATGTGTCCTCCGTCATCAGACGCTAGTAGCTGATCGTACAGGTGTGCGTGATGACAACGGGCACGAGCGGTAGGGCAGGGTCGGGAAGAGTGCTCTGCACTCCTTCGACGGTGCAGCGCGTGAAGTTTATGCCGTACAGCGTTCTGGAATCGGAGGCGCTGCAGGCTCCGCCCTGTCCGGATTGGGTGCAATTGACAGTGAATGGGTCGCCTGGACCCTGCGGCCAGGCTCGGACATAGGCGAAGTATCCGCCGTTCGTCGCTCCGACTTGGGTATTGACCACAGAACCGGAAACCGAACGTGAGGTCTGGTCGGTGCCTATGATGGACTCCGAGAAGCAATATGGCTGAGAACCACCGGACGTTGCCGTCAGAACGGTCGTGACGGTGTTGCCGAGGTGGGTCACGTTATCCGCACA
Organism: Mesorhizobium sp.; assembly: GCA_963966365.1. Classification (GTDB taxonomy): domain Bacteria; phylum Pseudomonadota; class Alphaproteobacteria; order Rhizobiales; family Rhizobiaceae; genus Mangrovimarina; species Mangrovimarina plasticivorans. The sequence continues at coordinate 1,752 of CAWZZC010000010.1, forward strand.
TGTATAGCCGGCGTCGGCGTCGGAGGCCGCGCCGAATAGCGTCAGTGCCGTCAAGGCGGAGATTGCCAAGGCGGTGAACGCCAACCGGACATGTTGGGTGATCTGTTGCAAGGAGTGGAACATGATGCATAGCCTTCTTGGTTACGTCCGCTACTGCGGCGATGGAACTTGGGCGTGCTGGAGACGTCAGTCATGCGACGTTCATATCCCCGACATCGGCAGGGAATCGTCCTGCCGATGCGCGGGTCGGTCTGGCTATTGCTGTGCGTAGGTGAAGGTGCAGATCGTTGTCAGAATCACCGGTACGGCGGGTAAGGCTGGATTGGGAAGCCTCCCAATATCATTGCCCATATCGCACCTGACATTATCGACGCCAAGCATCGTGCCTGATGCGGTATGGCTGCATGTGCCGCCTCCTCCATTCTGGTCGCAATGTACGTTGAACAGCGGGACGCCAATCGTTGGAAAAGCCCTGACGAACGCTGTGTAGCTCTCACTGGTCGCTCCCACCTGCGTCGAGGTGACTGTCGCAGTGACGTCATGATTCTGATTGGCGGTCCCGACGTTCGTGAATTCATAGCAAAATGGCCACTCACCTCCAGAGACCGCCACGATTTCGATCGTCAGAAGGTTTCCGACATGCGTGATGTTTCTCGTACAGGAGTAGCCTGCATCGGCGTTGCCGGTGGCTCCGATGAGGGCGGCTCCCGCGACAGCACATAATCCCAAGGTGGCGGACAGGGAGCGGGCGCGGCGGCTGATCTGTTGAATGATGGTGAGCATGGTGCGCTTTCCTTTCCGTTACGGGTGAGCCACGGTCGATCGCCTGAGACCGGGGCCTTGTCGTCCAGACGTGGCGCTCTGGGCGTTCTCAGTAGTTGATGGTGCAGGTTCCGGTGATGACGACGGGCACCGCCGGAAGTGCCGGGTCCGGTATGGGGTGATTGTTGTCCCCCCGAACGGTGCAGGAGACGAAATCGACGCCGTTGATGGTTCCTGAATTGGAACTGCTGCATGCCCCGCTCGAACTGGGCGGGTTGCAGGAGACGCCGAAGTCGAAACCCAATCCCTGGGTGCGTGCCTCTGCGTCTATCCGGACGAGCCCGTTGGTTGCTCCGACCTGGGCGCCGAGCACGGATCCGGAAATGGGAATGCTCGCCGGACTGGTCTGGATGGATTTCTGCGAATGGCACCATGTCGAGAGTGCCCCGCCGGACGTGGCTGTAACGACAATCGTGACGCTGTTGCCGACCTGGGTGATGTTGTCGACGCAGGTGTAGCCAGCTTCAGCGTCGCCGTTTGCGGCAAGAAGCCCGGTGATGGCAAGGACTGCGAACCCTGCAGATGAAAGCGCTGTCCGTGCTCGCGGGGCCAGGCAGAGAAAGTTCGGTTGCATGATCATCTCCCGTTGAAGGGCGCAGAACGCCCCTGCAGCGTCGGCCTTGGCCGATCGCGGCGTTCGAGACAGCGTCGGCGTGCCCGGAACCGGTCGTTCCGTCGGCGCGCCTTCTTTCACATCTGTCTGTCTTGTGGTGGGCTCGGTCTTGCGGCCGGCTCCTGATCCCGGACGCTGCCGTGGGCTGCGCGCCTGGGGCAGAGAATCAGAGGATGATTGCGTCCATTGGATACTCCTCGTCGTGAGGCCAAATGGGCTTGCCGCATCCGAGAGAGTATGCGGAACGGCCGCTACGCGCCCAACAAGATACGCCTGCGAACTTCCAACTGATCCTCAAACAACCAAGAATTGATATGTTGAAATTTATCCCGCATAGATTGTAGAGTCAAGTCATGCTTGCGTCGCAATCTGTAGAATGGATCCAGTCTGTCTCGGACCCGATTCCGGCAGAACCCGCCTGCGGTGAGCGTTGTCGTGATCGCTGGATGAAAGGGAACGCCGCGCAGGGGCGCTGGTCAGGCGGGGATCTTCCTGTCGTCCGCCGATTGCTGGCGATCGGAGGCTGTCTTGCAGGCAATGCGCTGCGCACATCCCTCGTTCTGGTGGCGATGCATGTCGGGGTTGCCGCGCAGGACATCCCGGTGCCGACGCCCAGACCGGAGCGCGACGGTACGGAAAAAGTGCCTATTCCGACGCCGAGGCCACCCAACGTCGTGACGTCGCCGGATGGCGCAGACTATGCATCGTCGTGGCGGTTTGCGCTGTCGGGCACGCCCCTCTCTCTGCCCGATGCGGTCTTCCTTGGCCTACGCCAGAATCGCAGCATCAAGAGCGCCTACATTGCAAGAGTTTCGCAGAAATATTCACTCAAGGTGGCGGAGGATCGCTTCACGCCGCGGTTTTCGATTGGGGGGAACATCAGCCGGCAAAGGATAAGCGGCGTCGATTCGACGACGATCGACGTCTCACCCGGCGTGTTCGTTCAAACGCCGACGGGAGCGGTGTTCGACTTTGCCTGGAACAATTCCGCCTTCCTGGGGGAAGCCGACCGCAGCTTCTCCTCGATTGCCGAACTGAGCATCGAGCAGCCGCTGTTGCGCGGCGCCGGCGTCACGGTCAACACCGCGCCGGTGCGCAGCGCCCAACTGGCCGAGCTCAACAATCGACTGCGGCTGAGCGCGACGGTGTCCGAAACGGTCGCCTCGATCATATTCTCGCACCGGGATCTCTTGCTTGCGCAGGAGGAACTGGGATTGGCAAAGACCGCCGTCGGCCGCGCCGAGGACCTCATCGACATCAATGCGGCGCTCATCTCTGCCGGCCGCATGGCCGCTGTGGAGGCGGTTCAGGCCGAGGCGGATCTGGAAGCGCAGAAGCTGCGGCTCTTGCAGGCGATGCAGGGGGTGAACAATGCGCGGTTTGCCTTGCTCGATCTGTTGGGGCTCGACCTCAGTTCCAGGATCGTCGCGCAGGAAACGCTGACGCCAAGGCAGATCGATCCCCGGTCCGACCGGTTGATAACGGTGGCGTTGATGAACAGGCCGGACTATCTGGGCCAGCTTCATGCCATCGAGCAAAGCCATCTCGGCTACGAGGTGGCCGAAAACGAGCAATTGTGGGATGTCGATCTGTTCGTGCGCGGCCGGGCCGGGGAAGAATCCTCCAATTTCGCACCGACCCGTCGCCGACATCACCGCGGGACTGCGCTTCGAGATACCGATCAACGATCCGGCGCGTCGCCAGCAACTGGTTGACGCAGGAACCGATGTGCGCTCCGCCGAACTCCAACTGGCTGTCATCCGCTCAGGCATCGAGATGCAGATCCGCAGCACGGTATCGGAGATCGAGATTCTCTGGCAGCAACTCGGTATCGCCAGGCGTTCCGACGAATTGGCGCGCGAAGCCGTCGAGATCGAACGGGCCAAACTCAGCGCTGGACGGTCATCGACCTTCGAGGTGCGTTCTCTGGAGAACGACCTTCGCGCCAGTGAGAGCAGGCTGCTGCAGGCAAGGGTCGGCTATCTCAACGCCCTGACCAGGCTGGATCTTCAACTGGGAACTACGTTGCAGACGTGGAAGATCGATCTGCGCGATTGATATCCGGACATGGCCGCTCGGCCTGCTCAGGGGGAAGAATGAACCAATGATTGAGTTGGTGGAAAATATGCAATTTAGAGTATAAGGTCGGTTCGGATGTCTTCGGCGAGGTCCGCTGATCAGAACGGTGCAAATGAACGGTTGGATGAGCACATGCATGCCCCGACCCGGGGTGACGCCGAATCTGGCGGCCGCCATGCTCCGCGGGCCGGGTGAGGGATCGTGCCGGGCTGGGATCGCCCTGCGGCTCGAGGGCATCCGCAAGACGTACGGAAACGGACTGCGTAGCGTGACGGCGCTCGACAATCTCTCGCTTTCGATCGCCTCTGGGGAACTCACGGCCATCATGGGCAGTTCGGGGTCTGGCAAGACCACCTTGCTCAACATCATGGGTCTGCTCGACGCTCCAAGCGGCGGGTCCTATCACATGGGGGCTCGCGAGACGGCGCGCCTTTCGTCCGACGAGATGGCGCTGCTGCGCCAGCAGACGATCGGTTTCGTCTTCCAGTCGTTCAATCTGCTGACCCGTCTGACAGCTCTCGACAATGCCGGACTTCCGCTGATCTACCACGGCGTGCCGCGCCGCCAGCGCCGGGAAAGAGCGGCACGACTGCTTGAGAGTGTGGGGCTGGGCAGTCATCTCGACCATACGCCGGCGCAACTGTCGGGCGGCCAGTGTCAGCGCGTCGCGATCGCCCGTGCGCTCATAGCCGATCCGGCACTCATTCTGGCGGACGAACCCACGGGGGCATTGGATTCGGTCACGACATCCGAGATCCTGCGCCTGTTCTGCCGCATCAACGACGAATTCGGCGTTACCGTCGTGATCATCACCCATGACCCACTCGTGGCTCAACATTGCCGCAGGCAAGTCACAATGCGCGACGGGGCAATCCTGTCGCAGACATGGACGGCGGGAGAGGGGCGGTGAGCGATGCGCTCTGCCAACTGCCGCTTCCGCCCAGTGGCCGCGCAGGGCGAGGGCTGTCCCTGCGTCGGCTGATCGCACGCGCGGCGGTCCTGCGTGAGATCCTGCTCGATTCGGTCGGCAATCTTGGAACGCGCCGGTCGCGCACGATCCTGTCGGTGATCGGCATCGCCATCGGCACTGCGGCGGTCATTGCCATGCTGGAGATTGGCCACACCGCCAGGCAGCACGCCATACGGCTGTATGAAGCGGTCGGGGTTGATTTCGTCATGGTGCGCCCGGATGCCGGTCAAACAGGTCTACCCCTGAGCTTCGCCGTGGCGAAGGGGCTTGCCTCCGAAGGGTTGGGTCTCGATTCCGTGGCGCCGCTTGCTGTCGGACAAGTCCAGGCCGTGAGCGCGGGGACCGAGGTCCCCATCAGCCTCGTTGCGGCCGGGCCGGAGCTCTATGCCCTGACCGGGATGGCGGCGTCCAGCGGGCGCGTCGTCACCGATGCCGATGGAACATCCCTTCACGCCGTCATCGGATCCGCCGTGGCGGAAGCGATCACGCGCTCGACGGGCAGGTCGCCGGCGGCAGGCGACCCGGTTCGTGTCGGCAGCGCTGTCATGACCATTGTCGGCCGGTTGGCCGACATGCCGACAAATCCCTTGATCGGTATCCAGTTCGACCGCGCCGCGGTCATACCCTATTCCGCTGCTCGCCGCGTCATGCCCTTTCGCGGAGTGACCCAGGTCATCGGGCGCCTTTCGCCAGGCTTCGACAGTGGGCAAATGACCGAGCGGGTAAGAGCCTATCTGCGCCGTCATACGCGCGGCGGCGATGCCTCGGTCATGGTGAGCGCCGAACTCATAGACAACGTCAAGAAGCAGATGCAGGTCTACCAGATCCTGCTTCTCGCCATTGGCGGTGTCTCGCTCGTCGTCGGCGGCATAGGCATCATGAACGTCATGCTGATGAGCGCGCTGGAAAGGCGTGCCGAAATCGGGCTGCGCAGGGCGGTTGGTGCGCGTGCGGGCCAGATCCGCCTGATGTTTCTGGCCGAGTCGGTGATGCTGTCCAGTTTCGGCTCTCTAGGCGGACTGATCGCCGGCATGGCCGTCGGATATGTCTGCGCGCATCTGTCAGGCTGGCAGTTTGTCGTCGCTCCATCGGCCATCCCACTGGGCATCGGCATGGCGCTTGTGGTCGGACTGTTCTTTGGCAGCTATCCGGCAGCTCGCGCCGCCGCCGTCAGCCCGATCGAGGCCTTGAGGGCGCTCAGCGACTAGCGAAATGGCGGGTGAGCTCATGGACATGTCCGCAAGAAATGCCCGCCGCCGTGCCGCCATTGCGATCCTTCTGGCCGTGGTGGCGGCGGCGACGGTTTGGACCGGGCGCGAGCATATCGGCCGGTTCGCCTCCGGCCGCGCAACGATTTCGGATGACGGCGAACTGCTCGAGCGATTGAAGACACCCAAAGATACGGACGACGCAAGACCCGTGCAACTCGTGACGCTCGAGGCACGCCCGTTGGCGCAGCATGTCGCGCTGGCAGGCACAATTCGGGCCGCAAGGGTGATCAATGTGCCGGCGCCGTTCGATGGGACGGTTGAAGAAAAGCGCGTCGAGTTCGGAACGCTGGTCGAAAAGGGCGACGTTCTGGTCGTCGTTGACACCACCGAGATCGACCAGCGCTTGCGCGAGGCAGAATCCGCGTTGCTCAAGGCCGAGATCGCCCTTGATGAGCTCGAGGATTGGGACAAGGGACCAGAAGTCTCACGCTCCCGGCGCCAGGTGGAGGACGCACAGGCGCAGGTCGATCATCTGCAGCGCCAGGAGAAGGAGCTCAAGGGGCTTCTCGACAGAGGCATCGTGCCTCGAAACGAGTATGACAACCTGGTTCAGCAGATCGAGACCCAGCGTCGCCAGCTTGCCGGTGCGAGGCAAGACCATGCGGTTCTGCTCGAAAAGGGCAACGAGACAAATGTCCGACTGGCCGAGATCGAGCTCGAGAATGCTCGCATCAAGCTTTCCGAACTCGAGGCGCAGCGCGCACGATCTGTCGTGCGGGCGCCGACGACGGGCATCCTCACGCGGCCGGAGCGAGACGCCGGCGCCGGGGAAGGGGGGACGGCTGAAATCGGAACGCGCGTTGCGCAGGGAACGTCGATTTTCGCGATCGCCGACATCGGCCAGCTCGTCGTACGCGCGATCGTCGACGAAATCGATCTGCGCAAGCTCGGGGCTGGACAGGAAGCCGCGATCAACAGCGAAGCATCGCCTGGGCGACCCTTCGGCGGACGCATAGCCGGGATTGGCGCCGAGGCGCTGACTACGGACCGGGGGGGCGTGTCGGCCGGCATCGCGCAGTTCGACGTCCGTGTGGATTTCGCCGACAGCGACGCAGCGCTTGCGGCGGGGTTGCGGATCGGCATGTCGGTCACGGTGTCGGTGCAGGTCTACGAAAACGTGGCCGCGCTGATCGTCCCGCATGCCGCGCTTCTGCGCGACGGTGCGAGCGACGCGGTTTTGGTTGTCGATCCGCGTACCGGGAGCCGCAAGCGCGTCCCGGTTTCTCTAGAGCCTTTCAGTTTTTGACGGAAGCGTATCCTGCATTTTCGAGATAGTTGCTGCATTCGGTTGGTTGGATTGTCGAGACGAGATGGCCAACGTGGCGCCAAGTATCCTCGATGGTGCGCTTCTGGGCTTGGCGCATGC
>CAWZZC010000011.1:0-21026 GCA_963966365.1 Mesorhizobium sp.
TTCCATGGCTGTTCTCCATTCGATGCCTGGGCCCGGCGTCCAGTCGTGAGCCCGTATTTTCCATCCTATCGGGGAACAGCCACCACCTTCCATTGTCGGGAGAGATTTGGGATGACCGCTCTCGCGATTACCCCATGTGGATGCCCCCCGACGGCATCGCTGTGCCAGAATGGAGTGTTGCAACCATTCACTAGGAGGCGTCCATGCTTGAGGTTACCACGATCGGTCTGGATATCGCGAAGAATGTGTTTCATGTGCATGGTGCGGACGCGCGCGGACGAGGCGTTTTTTCGAAGCGGTTGAGTCGGGCAAAGGTGCTCGACTTCTTCGCCGCGCAGGCGCCTTCCGCGGTGGCTATGGAAGCCTGCGGCGGTGCGCATCATTGGAGCCGTGAACTGATGGCACTCGGCCATGACGTGCGGCTGATCCCTCCGGCCTACGTCAAGGCGCGACAGTCAAAAGGGGGATCAGGATCATTGTCTAGGTCGTTCCCAAGGCGGGCTGACAACCAAAATCCATGCTCTTGTCGACGCTCAAGGCAGACCGATCAAGCTGACGCTGACAGCGGCTCAGTTGAGTGACATCACTTCTGCGGCAGACTTGATCACAGCACTGCCCGAGGCTGCCATGCTGCTCGCCGACAAGGGCTATGATGCTGACGCCCCGCGAAATGCTGTCACCGGAGGGAAGGGATGGGCCAGCTGGCAGGCGCGCGGTCAAGGTGGACCGACGCAAAAGTTTTTTGTTGCAAACGTTAAATGGTTAGGCCATTCATTGGCCAGTCTGTTACTCAGGGAGGAGCGAGGTAATGCAGCGCACGCGCTTGCGTCGGGCCATGGATGCCCTGATCACCCTGGATCTGGTGATCGCGGGACTGGCTCTGGTGGCAATGTTGCTTCACGTCGTGCTCGACGTCGTGCTGCGCGAGGTCCATGTTCCGTTCTCCGGCACGCTCGAAATCGTCTCGTACTGGTACATTGTCGCGCTGGTTTTCCTGGCGATCCCGGTCGCACAGCAACACGGCCATCACATCCGGGTCGAATTGTTCACCGCATCTGTTCCGCCGCGCATACAGCATGTCATCGACCTGGTGGTGCTCCTGGGGTGCGTAGCCTTGCTGGCGCTTTTCATCTGGGTGTCGACCGAGGAAGCCCTGCGCCAGACCGCCCGCTTGGCGGTGGTGGAGGCCGGAACGGGCACGATCCCGGTGTGGCCGACGCGATGGCTGGTGCCGCTATCGATGACCACAACCGCCATCATCTGCCTGATGCAGGCATACGACGTGTTGCGGGCCATCGTGGAAAACGAGGTGATTGCCGCCCAACCAAGGGAACCACTTGATGTCTGACGTCGCGATCGGGGGCTTCGGCCTGGCCGGAATCCTTGTCTTGCTGGCGCTGCGCGTACCCATCGCCTTTGCGCTGATGAGCGTCTCGGTCGCCGGCCTTTGGGCTCTGCTGGGAGAGCGGCCCGCGCTGGGAGCGCTGCGCACGATTCCCTACCAGTTCGTCGCACACTGGTCGCTTTCAGCCATCCCGATGTTCCTGCTTATGGGCGCGGTCGCCTTCCATTCCGGCATCGTCAGCGCGCTTTATTCCGCAGCCCGGTTGTGGCTGTGCCGGCTGCCGGGCGGGCTTGCAATCGCATCGAACTTCGCCTGCGCGGGTTTTGCCGCAGCCTCGGGCTCGTCGGTCGCCACGGCGTCGGCGATGGGGCGTATCGCGGTGCCCGAGATGCTGCGCTACCGCTACGATCCGGGCCTTGCAACCGGCGTGGTCGCCGCGGCCGGCACACTGGGCTCGCTGATCCCGCCGTCGATCCTTATGATCCTCTATGGCACCTTCGCCGAAGCCTCGATCGGCCAGCTGATGATTGCCGGCATCCTGCCCGGCATTCTGACCGCGGTCGTCTACGCGGTGATGATCTGGCTGCGCTGCATCGCGCGGCCGCACCTGGCCCCACCGGTAGACATCAATCCCGGTTGGGGCGAGCGGATGCAGGCGCTGGCACAGATCTGGCCGATGCCCCTGCTGATCCTGGGCGTGATCGGCGGTCTCTACAGCGGCTATGTCACCGCGACCGAGGCCGGCGCGCTTGGCGCCTTCCTGGCAATCGTGATCGCCGCGCTCTACCGCCGGCTCAACTGGAAGGTGCTGCGCGCCAGCATCGTCGACACGGTCATCGGCACCGCGGTGATCTTCTTCGTCTCGATCGGGGCGGTGATGCTGTCGCGCTTCGTCGCACTGTCGGGCGTTCCCGATGCCATCGTCGAGCTGTTCGGCGCGGGCGGTCTACAAGGGTATTCGGTGGTCCTGTTTTGCGGCCTCGTGTTCCTGTTCCTGGGCATGTTCCTGGACCCGATCGGGCTCATGCTGATCGCGCTTCCGGTCATGCTGCCAATCATCGACCGGAGCGGCTTCGACATCATTTGGTTCGGTATCCTGACCATCAAGTTCGTCGAGATCGGGCTCATCACCCCGCCCGTTGGCCTGTCGGTCTATACGATCAAGACCGTGGTGGGCGACAAGGTCGCTTTGACCCAGATTTTCCGCGGCATCGGCTGGTTCCTGATCTGTGAGTTGCTCGTGGTCGTGCTTCTGGTGGTCTTTCCGCAAATTGCCCTGTTTTTGCCGGGTCTCATGAACTGAGCCGGCAATCCAACGTCAACGGAGGAGGAAGATATGAAGACCAACTTGCGCGCCGGTACGGCGCTGGCGATTCTCGCCCTGATGGGGGCGCCCGCCCTGGCCGACGAGTACAACTACGCGACCTTCGTGCCCCCGCAGGCCGCCAACAACACCATCGCCCTGCAACCGGCCTTCGATGCCATCGCCGAGGAAACGGGCGGCGATCTCGAGATCAAGATCTTCGCCGGTGGCCAGCTTCTGGGCGGCCAGGACATGCTGGCGGGAGTCCGTGACGGGATAGCCGACCTGGGCTTTGTCATCCCGGTCTATGCGCCCTCCGACCTGCCCAATTCGGTCGTGATCTCGGACATGATGCCCTATGGTTCCGATCCCATCGCCGTGGCCGGCGCCGCGCTGCAGACCATGCTGATGGATTGCCCGCAATGCGTCGAGGAATTCACCAAGAACAACCTCGTGTTTCTCGGCGGGCATGTCCCGACGCCCTATCGCCTCCTGTGCCGCGAGGATGTGTCGAGCCTCGCCGATATCGAGGGCCTGCGGATGCGCGGTGGTTCAGGTGCGATGTCGCGGATCGCGCAGGCGCTCGGCGGCACCCCGATCAACATGAGCGCCGGCGACATGTACGAGGCGCTGGAGCGCGGGCAGCTCGATTGCGTGGTCGGCCCCATCGCCTGGCTGCGGCAATATTCGCTGGGCGAGGTGATCGGCTCCGTCCTGGGCGAGCCCCTGGGCGTGCTGGGCGGGCTGGGGCTGGTCACATGGAACCGCGACGCCTGGGACGGCTTGAGCGATGAACAGAAGAAGGCGGTGTTGCGCGAAATGCCGGGCATCGTGGCCCGCGCCACGGTCGACGGCTATATCGCCGACGACAACGACGTTCGCGCGCACTACGAAGGCAAGGTGACCTTCAACGATTCAGTGCCGGAGATCCGCGAGGCGCTGGACCGCATCAACGCCGAGGGCCTGCCCGAAATCATCAAGGCCGCACTGGCGCGCGGCGCCACCGATCCTGAGGCCATCGCCAAAGCCTATCAGCGCAACCTCGCCCATTGGCAGGAGATCTCGCGCGATCGCGTGAAGGGCAGCGCCGATGCCCTGGCCGAGGTGCTGTGGGAAGAGATCTACAGCCAGATCAAATTCTGATACGGAACCCAACGGGCGACAGCAGTGGCCGGCGCGGATCGTGTCGGCCATTTGCGTTTTCCGGTCCGGTGCCAGCGCGCGTTCGCTTCAAAGGCAAATGTTTGAAGCAAGGAGCATGGACCTTTCGCTCAAACGATTCCGTTTGAGCGGGACTCTAAATCAACCGTTCCCAAATCAGCAGCGACAGGATCACCAGGGCCAGGAAAGTCAGGGTGAAGGCCCCGTTCCAGCGCCATCCCACGACGCTTGCGGGGTGGCCCGTCTCGGCGGCGGCAATGGCGACCGTCGAGGTCATGGGCGACAGCATGGCGGCAGCGACCCAGCCGCCCAGCGTGGCGACCATCAGCATTGGCTCGGGCATCGCCAGCCCGGCCGCAATGACGGCACCTGCACAGGCAGAGCCGCTGATCATCGGCGATACGCCCGTCAGGCTGAGGGCCGTGATCGTCAGCGCGATAAGCGCCCCGACCATGCCGGGCCCCAGCGACAGCGCCTGCACCATCGCACGCACGTCATCCGGCGGTATCATCTGCGCCACGATCAGCCCCAGAAAACCAGAGGCGCCGAGCAGGCAGATCTCGTTGGCCGAGACAGGCAGCGCGCGCCTCGTCTGCGCGGCCAGTGACCGGGCCTTGCCGGGGGCGGGACCGGCCTCGGTCAGCAGGACCCAGATCAGCGCCATGACCGGGATGACCATCAGGATCGCAGCCCGCATGGGAATACCCACCGCGGCGTCAAGCATGGCGGCGCAGCCGCTGATCGCCGCGACCAGCCCCAGCAGCGCGAAGATCGCCGGCCAAGCACCCTTGCGCTGGGGCGGAGGGAGCGGGCTGACTGGGCGCGGACCCATCCGGTCGAAAGCCCACCCCAGCGCCGTGAACACGGCCAGCATCACGAGCCCGTAGGGCAGGTAGGCCAGCCAGTCCAGTTCGGGCATCAGCGGGATCAGAAGGTTCACGGCCAGCCCCACGGGCGACCACAGGAGCGTGGCGTTGAAGCCGCGGACGACGGCACAGGCAATGCGCCGGGCGCGGATCTCGGCGGCCCTGGCCGAGGCCGCTGGCGTTGTCCGCTGGCCCAGCGCGATCCCCAGCAGGAGCTGGTAGCCACCGATGTTCAGCAGGATTCCGAGAAGATGCGCACCCGCTGCAAGGAAAGCATAGCGACGCGCAGGTGGTTGCTCGATCACGAAGCGCGCCGCCACGCCCACCTGCCGCGAGCGTTGCGCCGCGACCCGGAGCACTGCCATCACAGCCAGTAGCGCGGGCAGGTACAACGCCCGGCTCAGGGCCAGAGCCAGTGTCTCGCCCGTCCCGCCGGTGGCAAGGAAGCCAAAGCCCGCCAGCAGTGCCGCGAAAAGCATCACGCGCGCGTTGAACCGGATCCATGACCAGCGCAAGGCGACATGCAGCATCACCAGCGCAGCGGCTACCAGCGCAAAGCCGTGCCGGTGGCTGAGCATGTCGGCCAGCGTAAATAGCGCCGCCAGGGCGATCGCCGCCGAAGCCAGGGTCGCTTGGCGCCCGGTGGGGCCCGGGGCGGTCGTATTGGTACCGGACAAGCCGGAGAGTCCGGACATGGGAGTCTCCTCATCGTCATTGGACCTACCAATCTACACCAACTGTTTCAAGTTCGATTGCGCGCTGGCCCCGGCGCTTTTGCCGTGGCACTCTGTCCGCCTGTCCTGACCCCGGTACACGCGGAGATTTTTCATGGCCAAGGCGGCGGACGACGCCCTGTTCGAGCCGGTGCGCAGCGATCGCACCTTCGAGATCGTGGTTCAGCGCATTCGCGCCAAGCTGGCGGCGGGTGAATTGCGTCCCGGCGACAAACTGCCACCGGAACGCGAGCTGGCCAAGCAGCTGGACGTCAGCCGCAACGTGGTGCGCGAGGCGCTGCGCTCGCTGGAAAATGCGGGCATGCTGAAGACCCGCAAGGGAGCACATGGTGGCGCCTTCATCGAAAAAGGCAGTGCCGCCCTGATCAGCGCCGCGCTGAATGATCTGGTGATACTCAACGCAATCAGCCTCGATGATCTCCTGGATGCGCGACTGATGATGCTGGGCATGGTGCTGGACCATATTGCGCAGTCGGGCCGGGCGCCGGATCTCGGTGCGCTGGAAGCGAATGTGGCAGCCACCGCCGCGGCCATTGCAAAGGGCGATTCCGCGCAGCGCGTACCCCTGGCACGGGCCTTCTACCACGAGATTGCCGCTCTGACCGGCAATCGCGCGCTGGAGTTCACCATCGATGCGCAGACCGAAATGATCCAGTCCTACCTGCGATTGCGCGTCACCGACATGGACGGGGAGAACCTGCTGCGCTCGCGCCGTGACTTCCTCCACCATCTGCGCGCCGGGCGATTCGACGCTGCCAAGGCCGAACTGTCGGCGCATCTTGAGCGTGTGCACCAAAGGCTCTGGAGCGTGCCGTCGGTTAATTGACTCTCATTGGTAGGTCCATTATACCTTTCTTCAGCCATAGGAGGATAGGTCATGCTGGACAGCACCCACGTCGATGAAGATCTGCTCATGTTCCGCGATACCGTGCGGCGCATGGCGCAAAAGGAAGTCGCCCCGCTCGCCGCCAAGATCGACCAGGACGACGACATGCCGCATTCGCTGGTGCCGATCTTCGGCGACCTCGGTCTTATCCAGATCATGGTGCCCGAGGCCTATGGCGGCCCGGGCGGCACCACGACCATGGCCTGTATCGCCAAGGAGGAAGTCGCACGCGCCTCGTTCGCGGTTTCGCACCTTGTCGGCGCGACCTCGATCGCCATGGCGCTGCCACTGGTGCATTTCGGCACCGAGGAACAGCGCCAGCGCTACCTGCCCGAGGTGGCTCAGGGACGCATCCTCTCATGCATCGGCCTGACCGAGCCGCACACAGGGTCGGACGTATCGGGTATCAGGACCTCGGCACGGCGCGAGGGCGACGACTACGTGATCAACGGCCAGAAGGTGTTTATCACCAAGGCCGACCAGGCAAACTACATCCTGCTCTTCGCCCGCACGGCCGAAGGCAAGGGTCATGACGGTATCTCGTCCTTCCTGATTCCAATGGACACCCCCGGCATCACCATCGGCGGAAGTCCCAAGAAGATGGGCCTGCGCGGGATCAAGAACTGCGACCTGTTTTTCGAGAACGTGCGCGTCCCGGCCGACACCCTGATCGGTGCCGAGGGGCAGGGATTCAAGAACGCCATGGGGGTACTGAACATGAACCGCCCGACCGTTGCCGCGGCCTCGATCGGCATCGCGCAGGCGGCGCTCGATGCCTCGCTCGTCTATGCCAGGGAACGCGTCCAGTTCGGTCGTCCGATCGGGGATTTCCAGCTGGTCCAGGCGATGCTGGCGGACATGGCGATCCAGATCGAGGCGGCACGCGCCATGCTCTACCAGGTGACGGCGCTGATTGACCGCGACCCGCAGAACCCGCAGGTGCCGATGCTGGCCTCGATGATCAAGACCTTCGCCTCGGACATGGCGATGAAGGTTACAACCGATGCGGTACAGGTCTTCGGCGGCGCGGGCTATCTGCAGGAGAACCCGGTTGAGCGCTACATGCGCGACGCCAAGGTCTGCCAGATCTATGAGGGCACGAACCAGATCCAGCGGCTGATCATCGCCCGGGCGATGCTGAAGCAATGAGCAGGCGTCCGGTTCGGGTTCTCGATTTCGGCCAGGTGATGGCAGGCCCGCTTGCGGGTCGCCTGATGGCCGATGTCGGGGCCGAGGTGATCAAGATCGAAGCCCCCGAGGGCGACGCGATGCGCGGCCGCCCCCCGCTACGGGATGGGCATTCAGCCTATTTCGGGACGCTGAATGCCGGCAAACGCAGCGTGGTGCTGGACCTCAAGACCGGTGCGGGGCGCCGCAACGCCTTCGAACTGGCCCGCACCGCCGACGTGGTGCTGGAGAACTTCCGGCCCGGCGTGATGGCGCGTCTGGGGCTGGGGTACGAGGCGCTGTCGGCCGTGAACCCCGGACTGGTCTATTGCGCGATCTCGGGATTCGGACAGCAGGGTGAGGGTGCCAAGCGCCCGGCCTACGCGCCGATGATCCATGCGGCATCCGGGTTGGACCTGGCGCTGATGGATTTCGTGCCGGGGGCAGAACGTCCGGCGCCGACAGGCATGTTCTTTGCCGATGTGCTGGCGGCGGTCTATGCCTGGGGCGCGGTGCAGACCGCGCTCTTCGAGCGTTCACGCACTGGCCGCGGGCAGATGGTCGACGTCGCGCTGATGGACAGCCTGATCTCGATGATGATCTACGAATGCCAGGAGGCACAGTTCCCGCAAGCCCGCAAACGCCACGTCTACATCCCGGTCAAGACGACGGACGGCTTTGTCATGGTCGTGCCGTTGTCGGGCAAGAACTTCGCCGCAATGCTGGAAGTGCTGGGCGCGCCCGATTGGGGGCAGGATTCGCGCTACACCACGCCGGCCGGGAGAGAGGCGAATTGGGCCGAGATCATGAGGCACGTCGAAGACTGGACCTCGCAACGCAGCTCTGAGGATTGCGAGCGATTGTTCATGGAGGCGGGCGTTCCCTGTTCGCGCTACCGCACGGTGGGCGAGGCGCTGGCCGATCCCGTTTCGCTCGAGCGCGGCATCGTCGGCGAGGTCGAGGACGGGGCAGGTCGTTTCGCCGTGCCCAATCCGCCGTTCCGCCTGTCGACGACCGAAGCGCGCGTGCGCCGCATGATCCCGGCGCTGGGCGAAGGCACGGCCGAGATACTCGGCGCGCTGCAGGTCACCGATGAAGGCTAATCACCCGCGCGAGGTCGGGCGCGCCGTTGCACCGTCATCGGGCGGAACGGCGGGGCTTTTGCGCCGCGCCCGGGCCGAAGCCGATTTCTGGTGCGGCATGGCATATGACGCGCTGCGCTTCCGGCGCCATGCCTGGCTGCACCGGGTGCGCAGTGCGCCGGGACGCAACGCGCGGATGCTGGCGGATGCGCATTTCCTTGAATACGGCATGGCGCTGCGCACGGCCAGCCCGGGCTTTGGCCTGGCGCGGGCCGCACGGCTGGCCGGCGACCTGCGGGCGGGCGGCGCCGGCAGCGCGGCAGGGGACATCGGATTGGCCACCCTGCGCGGCTGGGCCGGGTTCAACGCGGGCACAAAACTGCCGCCCGCCATAGCGCCGGCATTGGCACTGGAGGGGCCCACTGGCGACGATGCCGGGGTGCGCAGGCTCACTGCCGATGACATCCGCCGCGATGCCGCGATCGATTTCCTCGCCTTCGCCCGCGCCCGGCATTCGGTCCGGCAATTCGCGCCCGGGGCCGTCCCGCCCGAATCGATCCGCCGCGCCGTCGCCGCCGCGCAGACGGCCCCGTCCAGTTGCAACCGCCAGACCTGTACCGCCCATGTCTGGACGGATCCGGTGCTGATCGACCGTGTGCGCCGTCACCAGGCCGGCAACCGAACCTTCGGGCACGAACTGGGCGGCATCGCGGTCATCACCTCGGATCTGCGGCAGTGGGAACACGCGGGCGAACGCTATCAGCCGTGGATCGACGGCGGACTTTTCGCCATGACCCTGTGCTACGCGCTGCATGCCGAGGGATTGGGAACCTGTTTCCTGAACTGGTCGGTCACGCCTGCCACGGACCGCGCCCTGCGGACGGAAATCGGGTTGGACGACGCCCAGTTGGTGATCGTGCTTCTGGGCTTCGGGCTGATGCCCGACAGCGCCACTGTCTGCGCCTCGCCCCGCCTGCCTGTCGAGGCCGCCCTGAGGTTCAACCCGCCGCTGACCGATTGAGCCCGGCGATAGCCGGCTCCGCCGCAAGGACGGGGCCGGTGTGCCGATGCCAAACCATCACAGATCCAGCACCAGCCGCGCGCTCTTCGACCCCGAGCAGCATACCATCATCGTGTCTCCATGGGCGCGTTCCTCGTCGGTCAGTATGGCGTCGCGATGATCCGGCCGACCCTCGATCACCCGGGTCTCGCAGGTGCCGCAGGTGCCTTCGGTGCAGGCGAAGGGCACACTCACCCGGTTCGCGATCAGCACGTCAAGAATGGTTTTGCCGGGCTCGACGTGCAGTACCTTGCCCGAGCGGTTCAGCACGACATCGAAACCGCCCTCGCGCGCGGCCTCCTCGCGCGCCGAAAAATACTCGGCATGCACCCGTTCCTTGGGCACCGCCCGGGAGGCGGCCTCGTAGGCGGCCAGCATCGGCTCAGGACCACAACAGTAGAAATGCACCTCGGGCCCGGCGTCTGCAACAACGCTGGCAATGTCGATCAGCGCACCGTCGGCCTCGTCGTCGAAATGGGTGGTGATCCGGCCCATGCCGCCGCTTGCCGCCGCGCAGGCGTCCAGTTCGCCCAGGAAGGCGGCGGCACTGCGCCGGCGCGCGGCATAATGCAGGTGCCATGAGCGCCCGAGCTCGGTCAGACGCCGGATCATCGCCAGCATCGGCGTGATGCCGATGCCGCCCGCAATCAGCACGGAATGCGCGACCTTTTCGTCAAGCGGGAACTGATTCTTCGGACGCGACAGCCGCAGCCGGTCGCCGACGCGCAGCGTTTCGTGGACATGCGCCGATCCGCCCCGGCTGGCCGGGTCGCGGTGCACGGCCACGGTGCAACCCGGCGTGGTGCCGTCCAGCGCCTGCGTCAGGCTGTAGCTGCGCCGCAGGTCGTCGGACAGGATCACGTCGACATGGGCGCCCGGGTCGGCGCGCGGCAGGGGCGAGCCGTCAAGTGTCTCGAACCCGATCGACAGAACGGTGTCGGCCTCATGGCGCATCTGGCGGACGCGGACGGGGATTTCGGCCTCGCTCATTGCAGCAACCCCTTGTCGCGGAAGCGTGCGATGGCGGCCTGGTCGAAGCCAAGGATGCGGGTCATCACCGCCTCGGTATGCTCGCCCAGTCGGGGCGAGGCAAAGCGCAGCGCGCTGGGCGTCTTTTCGAAGCGATAGGCGGGGCCATTGTATTTCAGGCGACCCATCTCGGCGTGATCGAGCGGCCAGAAATGGCCGTGCGCGTTAAGCACGTCGTCTTCAAGCAGGTCCGATGCCTTGTTGGCCACGCCCGCCGGCACGCCCGCCGCACGGCATTCGGCCATCAGCGCGAAGGCATCGCGCGGCAGCGTCAGCGCGGCGACTGCGTCGTCCAACGCATCCTGGCCCTTGTCGCGGGCGGCGTCGAGGTCTCCAGGCGCCGCGAGCACCTGGCCAAGCGCCGCGAACTGGGCTTCGGTGACGGCCTCCAGGGCGATCCAGCGCTCGTCCCCCTGGCAGGGAAAGACCCCGTGCAGGATCGAGCCAGGCTTGCGACTGCCCGCACGCGTGCTTTCGACGCCGCTGACCTGGTATGCCACCAGTTCGGGCGCCAGCAACTGCGCGGTGGCCTCGATCTGGCTCAGCTCGACATACTGGCCTTCGCCGGTCTTCTCACGATGGATGAGCGCGGCGACAAGCGCTGACAGGGCATAGCGCGGCGAGACGCTGTCAGAATAGGCGCCCTTGGGCATGGCGGGCGCGCGGTCCGGCCAGCCGGTCATGGCGTGGATCCCGGACAGCGCCTGACCTTGCGCGCCGTAGCCGGGATGCCGGGCCCAAGGCCCGTCGGCGCCGTAGAGCGATGACGACAGCATGACGATACGCGGATTGATTACGCGCAGGCTGTCGTAATCGAGGCCCCATTTCTTCATCACGCCGGGGCGGAAGCTCTCGGCGACGACATCGGCCCATTCGATAAGCGGACGGATGATCTCGATTGCGGCCGGGTTGCTCATGTCGACTGAAATGCCCAGCTTCGAGGAGTGGAAATCCGCGAAGAAGCCCGAGCGGTTGATACCCGGCTTGTCGTCGATGAAGGGCCCGCCGAGGCGAATGGAATCGGGGTGCTTGAAGCTTTCGACCTTCACCACGGTGGCGCCGTTGTCGGCCAGCTGCTTGGTCACGATCGGGCCGGCGGCGGCCCAGGTGAAATCGGCGACCTTAAGGCCCGCGAAGAGGCCGCTCGCCTCGGTGGTGACAGCGCTCAGGGCGTCATTCATGCTGGGCTTCCTTGCCTGAGGGAGGAGAGGATGGTCGCGGTATCGGCGCCCGGCAATGGTGCCGGAGCCGGGGGGGCGAGCGGGGTCGCCGACAGGTTCGCCCAACGCGCCGGCAGCTCGATGTCCAGCCCGCGACCGGGATCGGCCAGCGGACGGAAGTAGTTGCGGGCGCGGTACTGCGGGTTTTCGAACACCCCTGCAACCGACGAGATCGGTGCCAGCAGGATCCGGTGGCTGACCGCGCGGGCCATCAACTCGTCCGTCGTCTTGGTGCGAATGAAATCGACGACCACGGCGGTGACCGCGTCGTAATCCTCCTGGGGGATGAAGAACTGTCCGTCACCGTTCCAGTCGTGGCGGGTGAGGATCGGATCGGTGAAGCCGTCCTCGGCCATCCAGGCCACCAGCGCCTCGTAGGACTTGATGCGCGCCGCGCCGCCACCGCCGCCGACCGGGCCGAAGAAGACGAAGCCATCCTTTGTTTCCCACACCAGGCGGGTGAAGAAGCGGTTTGCGCGTTCCTTGCGGATCGCTCCGCCGCGCATCTCGTTCAGACCCAGGATCTGCCAGGCCATGGTCGAATTGAGCAGCGTCCACACAATGCAGGCCTGCACCGAGATGTCGACGCGCTGCCCCTCGCCGGTGCGCAGTGCGTGCCAATGCGCCATGAGCGCAGCCGAAGCGGCCTCGGCCCCGCCCTGGATCAGGCCCACGGGCAGGCTGATGCGCACAGGTGGGCGATCCACATCGCCGTTCAGGTAGAGATGCCCGCCCAGCGCCTGCAGCACGGTATCCGTGGCGGGATAGCGCTCGTAGGGGCCGCCGCGCCCGAAAGGCAGGATCTCGCACCAGACCAGCGCCGGGTTGGCGGCGCGGGCAATCACGGCCAGCCGGTCCATGGTGTCGAGGTCGAGCCGCTCCCAGTCGGTGACGACGATATCGGCACCGGCACACAGCGCGGCAAAGCCAGCCTCGTCCGCCTCGGGGTCGAGCGTCACGCTGCGCTTGCTGTGGTTGAAGGCCAGCCAGGCTGCACTTTCATCGCCTTGCGCCGTCCTCACCAAGGGTGCCGAGCGGCGAAATGGCTCGCCGCCTTCAGGTTCGATCTTGATGACTTCGGCGCCAAGATCGGCCAGCACACGCCCGCAGACGGCACCGGCCATTGCCGAGATTTCCAGCACCCTCATGCCGCTGAGGGCAGTCTTCGCGACGCTCATAGCGCGTACCCGAAGCCTTCGCCCAGCCGGGCGGTCATCGGCTCGCGTCCCGCCTCGTCCCACGGCTGGTCCTTGGGCAACTTCATCGACACCGCCCGCACCATGTAGAGGTCGGGGTCGCAGAACCGGTCCGGGCGCTGTCCGCTTTCGGCAAAGGCATGGGCGGTTTCAAGGAGCATTCGCCGGGTCATGGCTATGCCGGTGTCGGAGGTGCACAGATGCTCGAGCGTCCGGTCATAGATCCTCAGCACGCCCGATTGGCACGCGGCATCTTGCACCCACAGCCCCGGCAGGCCCGAGAACCACGTCGTGCGCTGCGCTTCCGGGTCGAACAGGTAGCCCGTCTCGCGCCGGTATTTCGAGATATAGCGCCCATAGGGCACCAGCGCGCCCTTGTCCTCGAAGGCGTTGACGCTGGCGTGTCCGGTCTCGCGCCCCTTGTGACCGTTGACGAAGATGTCGCGGCTTTTTGGGTACATCGGCTCGGTCGGGTGATAGCTGAACATCAGGCACAGCGTGTTCTCGTCGTCGATGGGCACCCAGGCATGGCCGGACAGTTCGGGGTAGTTCGACTGCGGTGGGACGAGCGAATAGAATGGCATGACGAACTGGTTGACGCGCCAATAGAGCGTATCGTCGTCCAGGACCCTGCGCGAGGCGATCGACATGCCGAATTCCTGGCGCATGCATTCGAAGGTCGGACGCAGATCGCGCTTGGCGACCCATTGGTTGATCGACCCGCCGTCGTCGATGCGACCGTGCAGGATCGGCGCATGGGCGCTGTCGATCTCGCCTTCCAGCGCCTGCAGCCAGTTGCATTCCTGAACCCGGAAGCTGACAACCACGTTCTCATCGGGGACCATGTTCCATTCGAGATTGGGCAGCGGCGGACGGTTCTCTTCGGGTTCGCAGCCCATGTAGGTCCAGACCACGCCGCCCCTTTCAACACAGGGATAGGACTTGATCCTGACCCGCTCCTTCAGGCGCGAGCGCACGGGTTCTGCAGGCATGTCGGCCACCTTACCGTCGACACCGAACTTCCAGCCGTGATAGACGCAGCGCAGGCCGCAATCCTCGTTGCGGGCAAAGGCCATCGGCGCGCCGCGATGCGGGCAAATGTGATCCACCAGTCCGACATTGCCGGCGCTGTCGCGGAATGCC
Source organism: Mesorhizobium sp. (assembly GCA_963966365.1). GTDB lineage: Bacteria > Pseudomonadota > Alphaproteobacteria > Rhizobiales > Rhizobiaceae > Mangrovimarina > Mangrovimarina plasticivorans. The sequence continues at coordinate 14,193 of CAWZZC010000011.1, forward strand.
ACAAGCGTCTCGCCCAAGAGGCGCACAGTCTGCGGCTGGCCGTCCTGTTCCAGGTCCTTCGATGCCATGAATGGCAGCCAGTAGAGACGCATCAGCCCGCCCATCGTGGTGCCGGGGCCGACCCGGACGAGCGTTTCGTTGTCTTCGTGCGAAAGCATGGTGCTTTTTCTCCTGTTCCCGTGATCCGCCGCCCCGCGACTGCGCGGCGGCCCTCATTGCCTCATCACTGCCCGGCGAGATCTGCCGCCTCGCGGTCGAGCGTGCCCTCGACCAGCGCTCCCAGTCCAAGGAAGCGCGCCCACCATTCCTGGTCGGTCGTCTCCAGAGGACGGCGCGGTACAGGTGGAGGATCGCCTGCCCTGAGGCGGCGCATCACCTCGGTGATACGGGCGCGTTCCAGCTCCAGAAGCGCCACCTCGACATCGTCATGTTCCGCCTCGACGCGCTCCAGCTCGGGATAGCGCAGGCGCCGGGTCCAGCGGCCGTCGCGCTCGACCGCCTGCGCTTCGAGCAGGTATGGAATCGACAGATATTCGCGGACCTTCATGGCGTTACCCCTGGCGTTTCGGCTGAGCGCGCGCGCCGTCGAACGGTTCGAGCAGCACGAACGAGGAATCGTCATAAGGGCCGACCTGCACGAGCGCCGGCCCCGTTGTCTGCTGACGCGGCCCGGCGCGGCCGCTGGCCTGCAGATACGCTTCGCGCAAATGCCCCATCCCGTGCATCCGCCCCTCGCCGAGGGCACCCCCGAACGTGTTGAGCGGCAGCAGGCCTCCGCGTTCAGCGTGGCCGTCGCGCAGGAAGGCCGGGGCGCCGCCCGGCTCGGTAATTCCCAGCCCGTCAAGCCATTCCCAGACCATCGACGAGAACCCGTCATAGAGCTGGGCCGTCGCCAGGTCGGCCGGCGTTCGGTTGCTCATGCTCCACAGAATCTCTGGCCGGGCGAAGCCGCTGAACCCGACAACCCGCGCTGGGCTGGCAGCGGGCGGCACATCCGTGTCGCAGGCCATGACGAACGCTTGCGCCCCGCATACCGGCAGGTCGCAATCAAACAGCCCGTGCGGCTCGGCCACCATTCGACCAGCGTCATAATCCTCGCGCGTCAGTGGCTTCTCGCGCCAGATAGCCTGCGGATTCAGCGCGGCGTTGCGGCGTGACAGATCGACGATGGCGTAGAGGTCATCCCGCGTCGCCCCGTGACGCGCCATATAGGCCCAGGCGCGGGCGGCAAAGCGGGCACCGGCGGCGGTGTAGCCATACGGCTTGGTCAACTGGTCGGCGCCGTAGACGTTCGCTGCCTGACCTGTCGCGTAGTCGAGGCCCGGTGCGACGTAGAGCGCGCGCAGTCCGAGCACATAGCGGCAGGTTCTCGCAACCAGCGCCTGGGCGGCCGAGGCAACCATGTCCGTTGGATAGCGGCGATAGAGGTCGGCACCCCAGGTCAGGCGCAGTCCCATCATCGACGCGACGGTCTTCAGCGAGATCTCGTCGCCGGCCTCGGCATGAGGCGAGCCTGCATTGGTGGCAAACGGCGCGCCGACATAGCCGTCGACATCGTTGCGTGTGATCCCCGCATCGGCCAGGGCCGCGACCGCTGCGTCCAGTGCGAAGGCGGCGATGCCGCGCTCACTACGCCGTTCAATGGCCGAAGACCCGAACCCCGCGATGACGACGTTCATTGTGCGCCCTCCAGCGACAGGACTGTGGCGAAATGCGCTTCACCCTCGTCCGGTGCGAACCCGAGGCGCAGGACCGTTCCCGGCTGCGCACCCGCCGTGAGGCCTGTGTCATCGAGCGCGATGAGGACGATGCGTGGGTCCTCGACGATCGCACATTCGACGATCACCAACGCATCGTCGCGTCCGGGGAGGGGTTTCAAATGCAAGACGGTGCGCCCCTTCAACGCGACGCGACCCGAAAGCGCCTCGACCGTGAAGGTCTCGCCCAGGCAATCCACGCAGCGCGGGGCGAGCGGGGCGGCGAGCCGCCCGCAGGCGGTACAGCGCCGCAGATGCAACTCATCCTTGGCCGCGCCATTCCAGAAGGTGCGGGTTTCGGCGGTTGCGACGGGCTGCGGCCGCGCCGGAATATGTGTGCTCGACTGGCTCATTAAATGAATGTATATAATGGACTGACCATTAGTGCAATAATCGGAGATGAATTTTGGACAAGCCGTTGAATGGGGTAAAAATTGTTGAATTCGAAGGGCTTGGCCCGGCGCCCTTCGCGGCAATGTGCCTTGCGGATATGGGAGCGACGGTGATCCGTATCGGACGCAAGGCCCCCACGTCCGCCCCGATCTGGCTGGATCGCGACCGCGATTATCGGGCGCTGGACCTGAAGTCGGTTGGCGGGCGCGCGGAAGCCCTGGCGCTCATCGCTGACGCCGATGTGCTCATCGAAGGCTTCCGACCCGGCAAGATGGAGGCTTTGGGACTGGGCCCCGACATGGCGTTGCGCGCCAACCCTGCACTGGTGTATGGCCGCATGACCGGCTGGGGTCAGCAGGGGCCGATGGCAGGGCTTGCCGGTCACGACCTGAATTTCCTGGCGATGACGGGCTTGTTGTCGCTGATGGGGCATCGCGACCGCGCGCCGACCCCGCCCTTGAACCTGGTGGCCGATTTTGGCGGGGGCGGCATGTATCTGGCCTTTGGCATCGCTTGCGCACTTCTTGCGGCGCGGGCGACGGGGCGCGGCACGGTGATCGACGCCGCCATGGTGCACGGCACCAGCCACCTAGCCACCTTCGTGCATGGACGCATGGCCAGTGGCGGATGGAGCCTGAAACGCGAGGCCAATGCGCTCGATGGCGGTGCGCCATTCTACCGGGTCTATACCTGCGCCGATGGCGGCTGGATGGCGGTCGCGGCAGTCGAGCCGCAATTTTGGGCCAACGCGCTGGCCGTGCTGGGGCTGGAGGCCGAAATGGTCGGGCAGCAATGGGAACGCGCGCAATGGCCTGCACAGATCGCTGCTGTCGCGGAACGCTTTGCAGGGCGCGACCGGGCTGAATGGGAGGCGGCCTTCGCCGGCGTCGATGCCTGTGTCTCACCGGTGCTGTCGATTGCAGAGGCGCGTATGCACCCACAGATCGGCCGGTATTTCGAAGCCGCGGGAAGTGTCATGCGGCCGCGGCCGGCGCCGATTTTGGCGCCTGCAACCTGACATCGGTCACCTGAGGCGGGCGCCTCGACCTTGCGGTATTATGGGGTAAAATCAACAAATATGATGTGTTTGACATCGTTTATGGGATATGCAGCGTGCACTCCGTTCGCCGCGCGCTGGAACCATTGGGATAAAGACCCGTTTACCTATTTCGATTATTGCGGATATTGCGGACAGGGAATCGCGGTGCTATATCCGAAACGCAACGGGATAAACTGCCATGACCCAGCTACTTGAACGACCGATATTGCCATCGGCCGACGACGCCGAATTGGCTGCTGAAGTGAGCCGCCACCTTTCGCGTATCAAGCACGAAGGGAAGGAGTTGCGTGTCCAGGTGGACGGCGGCGAGATGCTCCGCCTGCCAAAAGCAGTGGGCGATCTTTTGTACCATCTTGTTACAGAAATGGCACAGGGCAACGCTGTTACCCTAATCCCTGTTCATGCGGAACTCACGACGCAAGAGGCTGCTGACCATCTGAATGTCTCGCGCCCATACCTGATTAAGATGCTCGAAGAGGGCAAGATCAGATTCAGCATGGTGGGCACGCATCGCCGCATCAAGTTCAGCGACTTGGAAGCTTATCGTAAGGCCAACGAACAGGAACGCAGAAAGGTAATGGACGAACTGGCAGCGCAAGCTCAGGAATTGGGGATGGGCTATTAGCAAGTCCAGCTACAGCGTACTCTTGGATGCGTGCGTTCTGTATCCGGCCCCGTTGCGAGATTTTCTTGTCGAACTCGCAGCGGGTGCGGGCATGTTCAGAGCAAAATGGAGCGACCGGATCCATGACGAATGGATCCGAAACGTTCTGGCGGATAGGCAGGATCTAAAGCCAGAGCAGCTAGCGAGGACGCGGGACTTGATGAACCGCGCAGTGTCCGACTGCCTTGTCGAAAACTTTGAAGAAATCGCTGAAGGACTGACGCTGCCAGATCCGGGCGATGTACACGTTTTGGCTGCCGCGATCCATGCATCATGCGATGCAATCGTGACCTTCAATCTCAAGGACTTCCCTAAAGAGTACCTTGCTCGATTTGATATCGAACTGCTGCACCCAGACGATTTTCTGTTCCACCAGTTCGGCATAAATACCCCGGGCGTTCTCGTTTCTGCCCAGAGGTGCCGCGCACGGCTGAAAAACTCACCAAAGTCAGCGGACGAGTATCTGGATATGCTGGAAAAGCAGGGGCTTCCTAAAACAGTCACCGAATTGCGGGCGTATGGGGCGGTGATCTAGGTCTCGAGGCTTACCTGCCGAACCCCTATCGCGTCCATGCACATCATGAAGAAAGCCGCAGTGAAGCTGCCCCGGCTTATCTTGTTTGCCAGATTGCGCTCACTCTCCTTCGCGCCCCGCTCCCTCAGCCTTTCGGCCAGCTGAGCGTACGTTATTCCACGGCGCTTCAACTCCCCTTTCAATATGTTCTTGGCCTGCGCCTCATAGGCGGCAGCCGGGGATTCGGAAGTCATCATCGTATCTCCAGATAATATATCGTAAACGATGACATATACCCTTGCCAACGGTGATTCAATGGCTCGTATCCGATACACAACATCATCGGATTTTCTATGGCACAGCACTTCCTCCTTTACCCCGCCGCCAAGACCCTCTCGCTGGTCAAGGTCATGCGCATGTGGGACGCGGAGGCCAAGGCGGCTTTTCGTAAAGTCTGCTGGTCTGGGCTACGCTGGCCATCTTGGGGTGGGAAACGGACTGGCAAGTTTCGGGCGACTATGCTGGCTGCCGTTCATGTGATTAGGGAGCTTCGGCGACAACGCGCCGATTGAAGATGGGCGATGTGTCTACGCTATAGCCACCTGATACCCGCCATGGCTTGCTGGCAAGACATTCGCAAAGTCAGGCGGCGTTCTCCGCCGCGGACGTCCCGCGCCGTGACACGAGTTTCTCAACCTCGGTCATATGTTCCGTTCCCCAGGCGCAGAGCGGCTTCAAAGCTTCAGCGAGGGTCTTGCCGAACGCAGTGAGGGAATACTCCACTTTTGGCGGAATTTCCTTGAAGTCGAGCCGGTCGACGATCCCGTCAGCCTCCAGTTCCTTGAGTTGCTGAATGAGCATCTTGTCACTGACATTGCCGATGGCGCGCCTCAGGTCACCATAGCGTCTGGCTTCGTGGGCAAGGTGGAAGAGGATCAAAGACTTCCACTTGCCACCGATGACCGCCAATGCAGCGTCCAGCCCGCAGATAAAGCCAGATGTGCTCATTTCGCATGCTCCAATCAGTACTTACTAAAAGGTGCATACTAGAAGAAAGAAGAGCAAGCCTCCATTTCGAAGCGGTCATCATTTTATTGGAGATCGAGATGGGCAAACTTGAAGGTAAGGTCGCCGTCATAACCGGCGGCAACAGCGGCATCGGTCTGGTGACCGCCAAACGGTTCGTGGCGGAGGGCGCCGAGGTTTTTATTACCGGCCGTCGTCAGGAGGAACTGGACAGGGCGGTGGAGACGATCGGCTCCGGAGTGACCGCGGTGCAGGGCGACGTTTCGCGTCTGGACGATCTTGACCGGCTGTTCGCGGCGGTGCGTGCGAAGAGCGGGCGAATAGACGTTCTCTTCGCCAATGCCGGGCTTGGAAAACTGGCTCCGCTTGGCGCCATCGACGAGGCGTCGTTCGATTTGACGTTCGACGTCAACGTCAAGGGAACGCTGTTCACGGTGCAAAAGGCTTTGCCGCTTATGCAGGACGGTGGATCCATCATCCTCACCGGTTCAACCACCGGCTCGACGGGAACGCCTGCGTTCAGCGTCTACAGCGCGACCAAGGCTGCAATCCGCAATTTTGCCCGAAGCTGGGCGCTGGACCTGAGAGGGACAGGCATCCGCGTAAACGTGCTCTCTCCCGGCGCCACCGAGACGCCCGGCCTCAAGGGCCTAGCAAAAGCCGGAGAGGAGGATGCGTTGCTGGAGGACTTTGCCACGCAGATACCTCTCGGTCGTATCGGGCGCCCCGAGGAGACTGCGGCGGTGGCACTCTTCCTTGCCTCCGACGAAAGCAGCTTCATGACAGGTGGCGAGGTCTTCGCCGACGGCGGGGGCGCACAAGTCTGACAGCCCGATCGAACCCCGGCCCTGAGCTTCCTTACTTGGGGCCTTTTCTCCCAGCGGCACGGGAAACGCCGCTTCTGCGCCCAATAATTTTGCGGCACGTTCTGCTGCGCTACAGCTTGATGGCGGACCGGGCGGAATTTGAATGGAGATGGCGAAATAATCGGCCGCTCGCGGATGCATCATAAACAATTTCCGCTTGTGGAGGCTGGCCGAAGCAGCTTGATAATCGACATGTGACGCATTCCGCTCCGACAACTTGGGTTCGTTCACCGGCCCCTAAATTGCCAACATGGAGAACGAAGGGAAGAGCAGGTTTCAGCGGTCGCTGAAGCGTTCCTGAAAGGCCGGAATAGGATCGGAAGCGAAAGCACCTGCGCTGAAATCATTCAACTCCATTCCTGATCTCTGCAAAACACTCCACTTCCATTCTGCGCGCTACTTTGTCTTCTGAACTTAGGCCCTGTTGACAAACCGGATTCCCAAATCAGTTGAAGCGTGATTGAAGATGGCTTTTGAAGGAGGCCATCTTGGCACGATTGCTGATGGAAGACGCGGAATGGGCGTTCTTCGAACAGTTCATTGTCGCGATCCGG
>CAWZZC010000012.1:0-83296 GCA_963966365.1 Mesorhizobium sp.
GTGACGATGGATGAGCAGGACCGCCGCTTTCGACAGCGCATCGACGATCCTCTGCGCCAATGGAAACTCAGTCCGATGGATCTGGAATCCTACCGGCGCTGGTGGGACTACACGCGCGCCTATTCCGAAATGATCCGCAAAACAGATTCCAGCCATGCGCCGTGGTGGATCGTGCCGTCCGAAGACAAAAAGGCGGCGCGCATCAACTGCATCAGCCATTTTCTCAATTCGATACCCTATGAGCGGGTGCCGTTCGACAAACCGAAACTTGGAAAGCGACAGGACCGGCCCGACGATTTCGTGGAAGACACAAGCTTCCGGAACGTGGTCCCCGACGTGTACGGCATGGGATCGAACGGGGCGTAAGGCGGGAGAGATCCCGTGTTGGACGCGGCGAACCAGTCTGCATTTCCACGCGACGCGTGATCGCTTGATTAGTCGGGGAGGCCGGCCACACCCAGTGCATCGCGAAAACGTGCTCGATGCTCGGCCTTCTCGAATGGCGGCAGCATGATGTTGGAGCGCGTGCAGCCGGGCCAGCGCGATCGCAAGGTGCCGATCGTCTCAGATGCCTCGTCCTGACGGCCGAGCTGCACCAGAACCGCGGCCTTTGTCAGTTCTTCCAGAGGCAGGCCCATCGCGCCGGAAATGGCGTACTCGATTGCCTCCAGTGCATCCTCGTATTCCCCGGTCGCGAAATATCCAAGCGCAATGGTCAGGCATCTGTTGTAGTTGATCGGGTCACGGGCATCCATGTCGATAAGCCTGCGCATGATCGCGATGCCTTCGGCCTGCCGCTCCCCGTAGATCAATGCCTCGGCCTTCAGGTGCAGGGCGAGACCGTATTGCGGGTTGAGCGCCAGCGCCCGCTTTGCGTCGCCAAGCGCGGCCCTGCAATCGCCGCTGAGGTAGAGATGGGCCATGCCGCGGGTGCGATAGGCGAAATCGCTTGCACGGTCGCACTCCACGGCCCGGCCTGCCAGTTCCAGAATACGCTCCCGATTTGCCGGATCGAAACCACGGATTTCCAGGAGACCCTGGTAGATCAGGCAGAACGCCTGCATCGCTAGGGCCATCGCGTCATCGGGGTCATTCCGCAGGACATCGTCAAGCAGGCGTTCGGCGGCAATATAGTCCGCCCTGGTGAACCGATAGAAATGCTCGGCCGCCTTGGCACGCCGCTCCGCATTGCTCAAGGCGTTGCGCGCGCCCTCGTCGAAACGGCGTCCGTCATAGGCGTTCATCGCGGTGCGTGCAGCAAATGCTATATGCTCCGTGAGATCGTCGAGCAACGCGAATGGATCGCTCCAATCCCGGTCGTAGCGCTCCGTCCACAGCTGCCCTCCGGACGCGGCGTCGATCAGTTCGGCGGTGACGCGAATGCGTTCCCCGACGCGCTGCACAGCCCCGCACAGCATGTAGTCGGCGCGCGTCGCCGCACGAATGGACGGACCATCGCTGGCGGCCACGTTCTGCCTGGCGATCGCGCCGCGCGCCACGACATCGATCCCGCGTCGACGGGAAAGGGCCGTCGTGAGGTCATCGGCTAGGGATTCGGCGAAATTGGAAAGTACGGTCTCGCTGCCGCGGTTCAAGAATTGCATGACGGCGACAAGCGGATTACGGCCCGCCGCCTTCCTGTGCGATGTGGTCGCGGCGTTGCCAGGTTCGACATCACCGGGCCGCCATACCCACACCGAGACCGGCCGGCTGATATTCTTGAGGGTCTGTTCGCCGGTAGCGGAAAAGGCGGTTGAGACCTTTCCGGCGACCTGTTCCTGCAGGCTGCCGGAAATCGCGATGCCGCCGGGTGGCGCCAATCCCTCCAGACGCGCTGCGATGTTGATGCCGTCGCCGAGGATGTCGTCGCCTTCAATGACAACATCCCCGAGATGTATGCCGATGCGGTAGCGCAGCACGTTGTCGGCCGGCTCCAAAGGGTGTAGCGAACCCATCTGAATGGAGACGGCGCAACGAACGGCGTCAACGGCCGAAGAGAATTCGACCAGCGCGCCGTCGCCCGTAGTCTTGCAAACACGTCCACCGTGGCGCGCGATGGACGGCTCCACCACGGCTTGCCAGAGTGCTCTCAGGCGGGCCAAGGTGCCGGCTTCATCGGCTTCGATCAGCCGTGAATATCCGACAACGTCCGCAACCAGAATAGCCGCCAGCTTGCGGTGAACGCCCACTTCGGTCACCGAAACGCACCTTCCGCAACGATTGAGCTGCTTGATGATATGGATAGGCCGTTGCGGTGTCCATCGATGTCGGGTGGCGGGCTAGCGCGCGTTCGCTTCAAACGGAACCGTTTGAAGCAAAGATATGCGCGCCAGCTCAATACCTTGGAGCATGTTCCTTTCACTCAAACGATTCCGTTTGAGCGGGACATGCATTAGAACTCCTCCCATCCATCGTCGGGCCGACCGGCGGGCGTCATGGCGAGGGCCGTGTTGCCGTCCACCTGGCTCGTGAAGCCGCTTGCTGCGCCGCGCACGGCTGCAGCTCGTCCGCGCTGCATGGCGGGGGATCGATCGGAGGGCCTTGTCCTGGCGTCTTGCGATTGCGCGGCGATCGCAAACCGCCTGAGCTTGGCGGCAAGGTCAAGGGCCTGGTTGCGGAGCCCCTGGGTTTCGGAGGACGTCTCCTCAACCATCGCCGCGTTCTTCTGGGTGATCTGATCCATCTGGCCGACGGCCGTGGTTACCTCGCTGATTCCGCGCGACTGCTCGTCGGTCGCCGAGGCTATGCCGGCCATGAGACGGTTGATCTCATTGATGCGGCTGGTCATGCTTGCCAGCGCCTCTCCCGTCTGTCCGACAAGTGCCACGCCCGATTCGACATGGCCGCCACTGGTCGTGATCAGTTCCTTGATCTCCCTGGCAGAGGATGCGCTGCGCTGGGCGAGGCTGCGCACTTCCTGTGCCACGACCGCGAATCCGCGGCCTGCCTCGCCGGCGCGGGCGGCCTCGACCCCGGCGTTCAGAGCCAGAAGGTTCGTCTGGAATGCGATCTCGTCGATGACGCCGATGATGGCGGCGATTTCCTGCGACGACGCCTTGATCTGGCCCATGGCCGAAACGGCGTCGGCGACCACCTTCTCCGACCGACTCGCCTCTTCCTGAGTGGCGGCGACGACCCGGGAGGCCTGCGCTGCGTTGTCGGCCGTCACGCGCACGCTGCCATGCAACTGGTGAAGGGCGGCAGAACTCTCCTCCAGACTTGCCGCCTGCTGTTCGGTACGCTGTGACAGATCGTCGGTCGCCGATGCGATGCCTTCCGTGCCGGCCATGATGGCTGCCGAAGTGCTTCTCACGTCGGCAATCGCCGATCGAAGCGACTCGACCGCAGAATTGAAGTTGTTGGCCATGTCGGCGAATTCCGACGGGAGTTCCCCGGTCAGCCGGACTTCGAGGTTTCCGCCTGCGAGTTCGTCAAGCGCCTCGCCGAGCAGGGCGAGCGCGGCGCGCTGGTCTGCTTCCACCTTGCGCTTCTCGTCCTCTGCCTTGCGGCGCGATCCCTCCAGTTCATCGAGATAGACGGAGATGGCATAGTCCATGTCCAGCATTGCCGCCTTGATGAGCGTGCCCAGTTCATCGGCAACCGCATCCGCGCGGTTCCGGCCCAGCGTACGCGGCCAGCGCTGCGCCACGACCGCGCTCATCAACTGCTCGAGGATCAGGGCGTAGCCGCCGATATACCAGCGCGGCTCCAGACCGAGCCTGGCATGAGCCTTGCCGACCGCTGAGATGCCGCGGACATAGCGGTCGTCGAATTCGCCGTCGGCGATCAGGTTCCAATGTGTTTCCTGACGCTTCTTGGCACTGTTCAGATGCTTTTCGTCGGAAAAGAAACGACTTGTCTGAGGTGTTACGCGTACCTTTGCGTAGAAATGTTCGAGCGCCTGGCCGGCGGATGCGGAGATCACGGGCTTGAGCGACTTCAGCCTTTTGCGCGCGGAGGTGTCGAGGCCGATGAAGTCGAGCCGCTCTTGAAGAGCAGTCATGTCGGGTTTTTCGTTCATCAAGATCTCCATAACCTGATGGTGGCGAGCCGACAGGCTCGCAAATGCTGAAGCTGTGGCTGAGGGCGTCTCAACGCCGGTGCGGGTGATACCCATCCGGAATGCGGCGTCCGTCACGCAGTCCGAATGCCTGGCCCGCCGAAGCCTGGCCCGGTTGGCGAGGCGCAGTGGCCGGCATTACCGTCATCTGCCACGGGGAAGAATTTTCAGATGGCCGGTCGGAAGCAGGCCGGCGCGGCGCGCAGCATTGCTGGCAGTAATTTCTCAAAGCGCTGCGCCATCACGTCATGTTCCATTCCAATGCATTCGGTCGACATGCCGGCAGGCGGAGCCGATCCTCACAAGACTGTGAGAATGGCTAATCTCTTACGGTTAAGAACGTCCTAATCCGGGCAGGCTCACATCGTCGCAGGCGGCCCCGCGCGTAGGAGCAAAGGCATCGGGCGGCGGCCCGTGGCGCATCGAGCGGAATGCGGTTCTGGCTCGATGCCAAACAAGACGGCGACGCGGCGCGATTGGCTGCGCCGGGCCGGCTCATGCGTCAGCTGTCTACACGGCTTGTGCCGTGTCCACGATTTCGAAGTCGTGGGTAAGGGCGGCTGTCTTCGCCATCATGGCCGACGCCGAGCAGTATTTCTCGATCGACAGGTTGATGGCGCGCTCGACCTTGGCGGGGGACAGATTGCGTCCCTTGACAATGAAATGCATGTGGATGCGCGTAAACACTTTCGGTTCGGTGTCGGCCCGATCGGCGTCGAGTTCGACGACGCAGTCCTCGACCGCCTCGCGGCCCTTTTCGAGGATGTGGACGACATCGAAGGCCGAGCATCCGCCGGTGCCGATAAGCACGAGCTCCATCGGGCTTGGCCCTGGCGTTGCGCCTTCCGATCCGTGGGCGGTACCAAGCACAAGCTTGTGGCCGCTGCCCGACTCGCCGACAAATGTCCTGTCCTCAACCCACTTGACGCGTGCTTTCATCGATCCGTTCCATTTACTGCCAGTCGTCGATGCCCCGTTCTTCAGCCGGCGCAGGTCCACGCCCTAGTTAGAATGGCCCATTGCAAAACGGAAGGCGGTTTGCGGGGGTGGCCGGCGAGAAAAGAAAAAACCGGCAGACGCGAAGGGCCTTACGCGTCCGCCGGTTCAAATACGAGCTCCAACAGTTCGTAAACCCCCGAAACCAGAGGGTCATCGTCGATATTGCTATACATGACAGGGTGCTGGCAACCGCATCTTTGCCGTTGACATTTGGTTTTCTGGGCAGCCTTTGGGCCGGATGTAGGGTTAGCGGCTCGTTAATTCTTCAAGCCTAATATTCCGCCGACACCGCAAGCGGGGGCGGAAGGGTGCAGAATCGAAAGGACATCGTCGAAAAACCGGCGAACAACAGCGGGGGAGACGAGGGCTACGTCGAGGCGGAACGGCTGCGGCGCGATATCGCCGGCATCTTCATCGAAACCGTCAGGGATCCGATCTTCGTCAAGGACGAGGATCTGCGGTTCGTCTTTGCCAACGATGCCTTCGCCGATCTGCTCGGTCTGACGCCCGAAGCGATTATCGGCCGGACAGTCGGTGAGCTGCTCGACGAGCCGGACGATGTGGCGCTCTTCGAGATGGCCGAACGTTTCGTTCTGGACAGCGGCGAGCGCTACGAAGTCGACCAGCCCTTCGAATTCCAGGGAGAACGGCACTTCCGGGTGGTGCGCAAGCATCGCATCTGTCTTCCGGATGGACGCAAATTCGTTGCCGGTTTGCTGATCGGCATGAGCGAGATGAAGCGGCGCGAGGAAGAGGCGGAAGCCGCGCGCCGTCAGCTGGCAGAAGTTCTGGAGTCGCTGCCGGCCGGCGTCGTCATCTACGACAATGATGACCGTTTCGTGCTCTCCAACCGCAAGACCCACGAGATCATGGCGCAGTTCGCCGACCTGATGACGCCGGGGCGCCCCCTGCGCGACGTCGTCGAGCGGGCGCATGATCTCGGCTATTTCAAGGTCACCGAAGACGTCGAACTCGACGCCCTCTACGACACGGACAAGGATGCCTGGGTCGATCGCTATCTGGCGCGCTACCGTCGGGCACAGGCCGTGTTCGAACGCGAGACCCAGGACGGCCGCTGGCATCAGGTGCACGACACGCGCACCGAGACGGGCCTTTACGTTGGGGTCCGGGTCGACATCACCGAGCTCAAGCAGCGCGAGAAGGAACTGCGCGAGGCAGAGCAGCGCGCCGTGCTTGCCGATCGTGCCAAGTCGGAGTTCCTGGCCAACATGAGCCATGAAATCCGCACGCCCATGAACGGCGTGCTCGGCATGGCGGAGTTGCTCACCAAGACCGAACTCGACAGCAAGCAGAAGACCTTTGCCGACATCATTCTGAAGTCGGGCAACGCGCTCTTGACGATCATCAACGACATCCTGGACTTTTCCAAGATCGATGCCGGGCAGCTCGTCCTCGATCCCGCCCCCTTCAATCTCGCCGAGGCGGTCGAGGATGTGGCGACCTTGATGTCGACGCGCGCCAAGGAAAAGGATCTCGAACTGATCGTGCGCGTCGAGCCCGGCCTCCCGCGCATGCTGGTCGGCGATGCCGGCCGCTTCCGGCAGATCATCACCAACATCGTCGGCAACGCGGTCAAGTTCACCGATACCGGCCATGTTCTGATCGACGTGTCCGGAACGAACGATGCGGAAGGAATGCGTCTAGCCGTATCCGTCACGGATACCGGCATCGGTATCCCCGAGGACAAGCTGGCGCAGGTCTTCGAGAAGTTCAGCCAGGTCGACGCAAGCTCGACGAGGCGGCACGAAGGCACGGGATTGGGCCTGGCGATCACGTCGCGGCTGGTCGAACTGATGGGCGGAAGCATGGGGGTCGAGAGCGCGCCGGGCGAAGGCTCGACCTTCTTCTTTGAGATCACCTTGCCCGTGTGCGAGCAGGAGGAAGAGATGAAGGCGGTGCCGGTGGACGTAACCGGAGCGCGCATCCTCGTCATCGACGACAATGCGGTCAATCGCGACATCCTGATGGAGCAGATGCGTTCGTGGGGCTTCGACGCCTGTGCGGCCGAAAGCGGGCCTGAGGGCCTTGCGGTGCTGGAGGCGGCAACGGCCAGGGGCATCGAAATCGATTGCATCGTGCTCGACTACCAGATGCCGGTCATGTCCGGCGCCGAGACGGCCGCGGCAATCCGCGCCATGCCGGGCGGCGGGTCGACGCCAATCATCATGCTGACGTCGGTTGATCAGTCGCTGTCGATGGCGCAGCACCGCGATCTCGGGCTTTCCGCGCAATTGTTGAAGCCCGCCCGATCCTCGGTGCTGCTTGAGGCGCTCGTGGGGCAGATCCAGAAACGGCGCGGCGGCATCTCCGTGATGTCTCCGGCTGCCATGGAGCAGGGTCAGACCAAACATCCGGTCGCCACCGCCAGCCGCGCGCAGGCAATGCAGGTTTCGGGCAAAGAGCGCCGCGCCGACGACGGATCGCGTCGGCTCGACATTCTCGTCGCCGAGGACAACGAGGTGAACCAGCTCGTCTTTTCCCAGATTCTGCAGCAAACAGCCTTTACGTTCGAGATCGTTCGCAACGGGGCCCTGGCTGTCGAAGCACACAGGGAGATGCAGCCGGCAATGATCCTGATGGACGTCTCCATGCCGGAGATGAACGGGCTGGAGGCGACCGCTGCGATCCGCGCCGCTGAAGAGGGCGGAGAGGCGCGCGTGCCCATCGTCGGAGTAACCGCGCATGCGCTCAAGGGCGATCGCGAACGCTGTCTGTCGGCAGGCATGGACGACTATCTGCCCAAGCCGATCAGTCCCGACGCGCTGATGCGCAAGGTCGAGAAGTGGATGGACCGGCAGGTCGAGAGCGACGGGTCATCGACGGACCGTGCTGGATCGGAACGGGGTCGCCGCCGGAATGGTGCGATCACGCCATAGCGCGGTGGACCCGATTGCGGGACACTGCAAGCCTACCGTTGGCTTGGAATGCCACTCCGGGCAGGATGAGCGGCGGCAGGCTGGAATGGACATCGCGAGCTCCAACCGATCAAGTTCCAATCAAGGCCTGCCGACCAGCGCGCCGATTACGGCGCCGTGCTCTCCTGCCCGTTTTTTTCATGATCGATAGAAACCGGCCGCCCGTGAGCGCAATTGCATTCGCGACGCGCAAGCCGTTGATCGGCGGGGATGAATGCCGACCACGGTCAGGCCGGGCGGGCTGAGCGCCCGCGGGAGGCGAGGGCATGCTATTCCGAGCGTAATTTGCGCGACACAAAACTGTCATCGAACTGTAACACTGGGATTCTAAGGCACTCCCGGCCGCTGATCAGTGGGGCGGCGATAACGAATTCCGAACAGGAGTAGGCCACATGAACAGAATTCTCCTAGCAGGGTCGGCGGCGGCAGTCGCGCTGGCCGCGTCCATGGGATCGGCAGCAGCACGCGACCAGATCCAGATCGCCGGATCCTCGACCGTCCTTCCCTATGCATCGATCGTTGCCGAAGCCTTCGGCGAGAATACCGAATACCCGACGCCGGTTGTCGAATCCGGTGGCTCCGGCGCCGGCCGCAAGAAGCTTTGCGAAGGCGTTGGCGAGAACACCATTGACATCGCCAACTCGTCTTCGCGGATCAAGCAGTCGGACATCGACCTGTGCGCCAAGAACGGCGTGACCGAGATTCAGGAGGTCCGGATCGGCTATGACGGCATCGTCTTCGCGTCCGACATCAATGGCCCCGAATACGCCTTCACGCCCGCCGATTGGCACAACGCCCTTGCCGCCAAGGTGCTCAAGGACGGCGAACTGGTCGACAATCCCTACAAGAAGTGGAGCGACATCCGCGCCGACCTGCCGGAGCAGGACATTCTTGCCTTCATCCCCGGCACGAAGCACGGCACCCGTGAAGTCTTCGACGAGAAGGTAATCGTTGACGGATGCGAGGAAAACGGTGCGCTGGAAGCGCTCAAGGCCTCCAACGGCGGCGACGAGAAGGCGGCCGAGAAGGCCTGCATGGCGCTGCGCACCGACGGCGTGTCGATCGATATCGACGGCGACTACACCGAGACGCTGGCCCGCGTCGACGCCAACAAGAACGGCATCGGCGTGTTCGGGCTGTCCTTCTACCAGAATAATACCGACAAGCTGCGCGTCGGCACCATGAGCGGCGTCGTACCCTCGGTCGAGTCGATCGCGTCGGGTGAATACCCCGTCTCGCGTCCGCTCTATTTCTACGTGAAGAATGCGCATCTCGACGTGATTCCCGGCCTTCAGGAATACATCGAATTCTTCGTCTCCGACGAGATCGCCGGCCCTGACGGTCCGCTGGCTGCCTACGGCCTCGTCTCCGATCCCGAACTCGCCAAGACCCAGGAGAAGGTTGCCAATCGTGTTCCGATGGGCGCTCTGAACTGATCTTGGACTGACGTGGTGGCGGCGCCGCAGGGCGCCGCCTTGCTCTTGAACGTGGCGGATGTAGGCATGACCCCAGGCATACTCGCAATCATCGTGCTGGTGCTGGCCCTCGTGGGCTATGTTGCCGGCCGCCAACGTTCGCTGGCCCTGTCCAAACGGGACGGTGTGCGCCTGCATTCGCTGCCGGGTTATTACGGACAGGCCGTGGCCCTGTTCACGGCGATCCCGGCCCTGCTGCTGATGGCAGCCTGGCTGTTCCTGCAGCCATTGCTCATAGAGAACCAGATTAGCTCGCAAATCCCGGACAGCGTCGTTCCTGAAGGAGGAGCGCGCAGTCTTGTCATGGCCGATGTGCGCCGCATTGCAGACGGACTGAATCAGCTCGCCGAACGCGGCAGCAGCGAAGATGAACTGTCGTCGATGCGCGCCGGCCCAACCGATGTCCGCGGGCGCCTGGCCGAAGTCGGCGTGGCGCTCGGCTCCGACGTCGAACCGGCGGTCCTCGAAGCCGCCAAATCATATCGCAGCATCGCAAAGACCGGTTCCCAGCTGAGAAACGCGGCGGTCATCGCCACGGCGCTGGTTTTCGGCTTCCTGGCCTGGAGGCGGATCCGCCCGGAGATGCGTGCCCGCAATGTCAGCGAAGCGTTCATACGCGCCCTGTTGGTCGGATCCTCGCTGGTCGCCATTCTGACGACCTTCGGAATTGTCGCCTCGCTGCTCTTCGAAACGATCAATTTCTTCCGCATCTACCCCGCCAGCGATTTCTTTTTCTCGACGGTGTGGAACCCGCAATTCCGTGGCGGCTCTGATCTCGGCATTCTTCCGCTGCTGTGGGGCACGTTCTACGTCTCGTTCGTCGCTCTGCTGTTCGCCGTGCCGATCGGGCTGATGATCGCCATCTATCTGGCTGAATATTCGGGCCGGGCACTGCGCCGGTTCGCTAAGCCCGCCATCGAGATCCTGGCCGGCATTCCGACGATCGTCTACGGGCTCTTCGCGCTCATCACCGTCGGACCGTTCCTGCGCGACTGGATCGCGCAGCCTCTCGGCTTCGGAACCTCCTCGTCGTCCGTCCTGACGGCCGGGCTGGTCATGGGGATCATGCTTATCCCGTTCGTCTCCTCGCTGTCCGACGACATCATCAACGCCGTACCGCAGTCGATCAGGGACGGCTCCTACGGGCTTGGGGCCACCCAGTCCGAAACCATCAGGAAAGTGATCATGCCGGCCGCCCTGCCGGGCATTGTTGGCGCGGTGCTGCTGGCGGCCAGCCGCGCCATCGGTGAGACCATGATCGTTGTCATGGGCGCCGGCGCTGCCGCGCGGCTCGACCTCAATCCTTTCGAGGCCATGACCACGGTGACGGTCAAGATCGTCAGCCAGTTGACGGGAGACACCGAGTTCGCAAGCCCCGAGACCCTGGTTGCCTTTGCGCTCGGCCTGACCCTCTTTGTCTTCACGCTCGGCCTCAATATCCTTGCGCTCTACATCGTGCGCAAATACCGGGAGCAGTACGAATGACCGATCTGACAGCAACTCCCGCCGCAAACGCCGTCGGATCGCGGAGCCGGTCGCTGTTCGAACGGGGGGAGCGCACGGCGCGCCGACACGCGGCCGAGAGGCGTTTCCGTCTGCTCGGACTGGCGGCGGTCATCTTCGGCATTCTGGCTCTGGTCGGCCTGCTCGGCTCGATCCTGTCGAACGGCGTTTCGTCCTTCCGCCAGACCTATGTCACGCTCGACGTCTATCTCGACCCCGCCAAGCTGGACAAGGCCGGCGATCGCGATCCGGAGGCACTGAGCAAGCTCACCACCTTCACCTATGCGCCGCTTATCAAGACGGCTCTCCAGAAATTGATCGAAGAGAAGGGCATCAGTGTCGATGGCCTCGACAGCAAGCAGTTGGAGGGGATCATATCGAAGGAGGCTCCCGCGGTCCTGAGGCGTCTCGTGCTTGCGGACCCGTCGAAGATCGGAGAGACGGTCCAGGTCGATCTTCTCGCCGACGGACGCATCGACGGCTACTACAAGGGACGCGTCACGATGGAGACGGCGAAGCTGGACCGCAACGTCTCGCCCGAACAACTGATGCTGGCCGATCAGCTGAAAGCCGCAGGCGTGCTGAAGACCCGGTTCAATCCTGCCTTCTTCACGGCTCCGGACGCTTCCGACACACGGCCGGAGGCGGCAGGCATCGGCGTCGCCATCCTCGGATCGGCCTACATGATGCTGATCGTTCTGGTCCTGTCTCTGCCGATCGGGGTCGCCGCCTCGATCTATCTGGAAGAGTTCGCGCCGAGGAACAGGCTGACCGACATCATCGAGGTCAACATCGCGAATCTCGCGGCCGTTCCCTCGATCGTCTTCGGCATTCTGGGCCTTGCCGTCTTCATCAACTTCGCGGGATTGCCGCAATCTGCGCCGATCGTTGGCGGCCTTGTTCTCACGCTGATGACGCTGCCCACCATCATCATCGCAACACGCGCGGCTCTCAAGGCCGTTCCTCCGTCCATTCGCGAGGCGGCGCTCGGGGTCGGGGCATCGAAGATGCAGTCGGTCTTCCATCATGTGCTGCCGCTGGCGGCGCCGGGAATCCTGACCGGCACGATCATCGGTCTCGCCCAGGCGCTGGGCGAGACGGCGCCACTCCTCCTCATCGGCATGGTGGCCTTCGTGCGCGATTTTCCAGGCGCGCCGCCCGGAGGATTCTTCGACCCCGCTTCCGCCCTGCCGGTTCAGGTGTACAACTGGACGCAGCGCGGTGATCCCGCATTCATAGAGCGGGCGTCCGGCGCGATCATCGTGCTGCTGGGCTTCCTGATCGTAATGAATGCAATCGCCATATTCCTCAGGCAGCGTTTCGAGCGCCGCTGGTGATGGAGCAAGAGGACATGAACATGCTGACCGATGCTGCCGTCGAGCAGAAGCTGCAATCGACCTCGATTGAGGCCGCAATCAAGATGCGCGGCAAGGACGTGACCGTGCACTACGGTGAGAAGCAGGCCCTTTTCGGCGTCAATCTCGACATTGGCGAGCAACAGGTGACGGCGCTCATCGGCCCTTCGGGCTGCGGCAAGTCGACATTTCTGCGCAGCCTCAACCGGATGAACGATACCATCGAGGGTTGCCGGGTCGGCGGCGCGATCACGCTCGACGGGGAAGACATCTATGATCCGCGCATCGATGTCGTGGAACTGCGTGCCCGTGTCGGCATGGTGTTCCAGAAGCCGAACCCGTTCCCGAAGTCGATCTATGAGAACGTCGCCTACGGGCCGCGCATCCATGGCATCGCGCGAAGCAAGACGGACCTCGACGCGATCGTTGAATCGAGCCTCACCAAGGCGGCGCTCTGGAACGAGGTGAAGGATCGGCTGCACGAGCCCGGGACCGGGTTGTCGGGTGGCCAGCAGCAGCGTCTTTGCATCGCAAGGGCCATCGCCGTGTCGCCGGAAGTCATCCTGATGGACGAGCCCTGTTCGGCGCTCGACCCGATCGCCACCGCGAAGGTCGAGGAACTGATCGACGAACTGCGCGCCAACTACACGATCGTCATCGTGACACACTCCATGCAGCAGGCAGCACGTGTGTCGCAGCGCACGGCCATGTTCCATCTCGGTCACCTGGTCGAGGAGGGGCCGACCGACAAGATGTTCACGAACCCGGACGACAAGCGCACCCAGGATTACATCACCGGCCGTTTCGGCTGAGCCGGCGGTTCGTTGCGAACGTTACGAGGACCAGTTCATGGGCGAGCATACAGTCACCTCCTTCGACGATGATCTGGAGATCATCGATCAACTGATCCGCGAGATGGGCGATCTGTCGGGGTCGATGCTGGGTGACGCAACCCGCGCACTCCTGCAATCCGACAACGCCCTGGCGCAGCGCGTCATCTCCGACGACGCCATCATGGACGCCAAGCAGCGCGATCTCGACGAGAAGGCGATCACCCTGATCGCACGCCGCCAGCCGATGGCGCAGGACCTGCGGTCCGTCGTCGGCGCGATCCGCATGGCGGCCGACCTGGAGCGCATCGGCGATCTTGCCAAGAACATCGCCAAACGGGTTGGCGCGGTCGGCCAGCGATCGACGCCGCGCAGCCTCTCCCATTCGATCGAGGATATGTCCGAGGTCGTGCAGCAGCAGATTACGGCGGTCGTCGACAATTACGTATCGCGCAAGGCCGAGGCGCTGCCGCCGCTGCGCGAGGCCGACGAGAAGATCGATATCCAATACACCGCGATTTTCCGCGAGCTCCTGACCTACATGATGGAGGACCCGCGCAACATCACCGCGTGCACGCATCTTCTGTTCTGTGCCAAGAACCTCGAACGTATCGGTGACCACGTCACCAACATCGCCGAGAACGCCTATTATGTGATGACCGGGGATCAGCTCCCGATCCAACGTCCGAAAATGGACGAAACCACTGTCGCCGGCGCAGGCAGCTGAGGAACGAATTGATGATCGCAGCCAAGGTGATGGTGGTCGAAGACGAAGAGCCGCTTTGTGTCCTGCTGAAATACAATCTGGAAGCTGAGGGATATCAGGTCGAGGTCGTCAACCGGGGGGACGAAGCCGAGATCCGGCTGCAGGAAAACGTGCCCGATCTCCTGGTGCTCGACTGGATGGTGCCGGCGGTCTCCGGAATCGAACTTTGCCGCAGGCTGCGCGCTCGGCCCGAGACGGAACGGCTGCCGATCATCATGCTGACGGCGAGGGGCGAGGAGAGCGATCGCGTGCGCGGTCTGTCAACCGGGGCGGACGACTATCTGGTCAAGCCTTTCTCCACCCCGGAATTCATCGCACGCGTGCGGGCGCTGCTGCGCCGCGCCAAGCCTGAAGTGCTGTCGAGCGTGCTCAAGGTTGGCGACATCGTCCTCGACCGGGAATCGCACCGCGTCTATCGCCGCAAGAACGAGATCAAGCTGGGGCCCACGGAGTTCCGTCTGCTCGAGTTCCTGATGCAACACCCGGGACGTGTGTTCTCGCGCGGCCAGTTGCTCGACAATGTTTGGGGCGAGACGATCTATATCGACGAGCGCACGGTGGACGTTCATGTCGGGCGCCTGCGCAAGGCCGTCAACACGGGCCGCCTGCCCGATGTCATACGCACCATCCGCGGCGCGGGCTACGCGATCAAGGACGATTGAGTCGCTGCTTCGCGGTAGCGGCCCGCTCGCCTGACGCCACACGACACTCAGTATTGCCTGCCCTGAAGAGCTCGTGCTTATTGTCGCGGGTGACAGCAGCGGGAGGTGTCGCAATGAACGCGGTTAGGGTGGGTTTAGCCGCATTGCTTTTGGCGGTGCAGGTGGTGTGTGGCGTCGGCAATGCCATGGCGGGGGATGCGCAGGATGGGCGGGCCCAGCACGTGGTGCGCAACTGGTACAAGCTGATGCTCGAGCTTGTCCGCCACACGCCCACCTATTCTCCGCCGGTAGCGAGCCGCGCCTTCGCCTATGTCGGCGTCACTGCCTACGAAGCCGTTGCGGGCGGCTCGACAAATCTGCGCTCGCTTTCCGGCCAACTCAACGGCCTGGAGCCTGCTCCCCAGCCTGCCGCGGCAGATCATGACGACGCAGTCGTTCTCAATGCGGCGCTCACCGAAGTCATCGGGCGACTTTTCTCCAACACCGGGCCGACCGGCCAGCGCGCCATGGCCTCTTTCGCCAGGAAGCTGGATGCCGATGCCGCCGCCGGACTTCCGCCCGACGTTGCCGCGCGCAGCCGTGCACATGGCCTTGCCGTGGCCCGGCACGTTCTGGCCTGGTCCGACTCCGATGGGGGCGCGGTGGTGGAGAACATGGGCTTTCCTGATACGTATGCGCTTACGCCGGGACCGGCGCACTGGGTGCCGACGAGCCGCATTGCACAGCAACAGACGCCACTCCTGCCGAAGTGGGGCGAGAATCGCACGCTGGTCATGCCGGATGGCGCCGCGTGTCCATTGCCCGAGCCTCCCGGATACAGCGAAGAGCCGGATTCCCCGTTCTACCTTGAAGCGCTCGAAGTCTACGAGGCGGTCAACAACCTCACCGAGGAGCAGCGCGTCATCGCCCGGTTCTGGTCGGACGACCCGATGCTCTCGCCGACGCCGCCCGGACATTGGCTGTCAATTGCGCTTCAGGTCCTTGAACAGTCGGGCGCCGATCTGGAGCGCGACGTGGATGTTCTTGCCCGAATCGGCATCGCATTGTCTGATTCCTTCATCGCCTGCTGGAACGCCAAGTACGCCTTCGATCTGGTGAGACCCGTCACCTACATCCGCCGTGTGATCGATGCGGAATTCGAGCCTTTGCTCCTGACGCCGCCCTTCCCCGAATATCCGAGCGGTCACAGCACCCAGTCGGCTGCCGCCGCTGCCGTGCTGAGCGATCTTTTCGGCGAGGATTTCTCCTTCGAAGATGCGACACACGCCGCCGACGGGCTGGCTCCCCGCGACTATTCCGGTTTCCGGCAGGCAGCGCAGGAAGCCGGAATTTCCCGCCTCTACGGCGGCATTCATTTCCGCGCCGCCATCGAGCGAGGGCTGGATCAGGGGGAGTGCGTGGGCCGATATGTGAACGCGCTGCAGACTGGGAACTGACCGATGTTTCGTTTCGCGATTGCCCTGATACTCGGACCGCTGGTGGCGTCATCCTGGGCGCATGCATCGGCCGACGAGCCGGAGATTGCCATTCCTGCCTTCAACGAGGAAACGGCGGGCTCGGGCATCAACAGCATCTATGCCGGAGACTGGGAGTACATGGTGGGTGGCGGGGTGGCCGCCTTCGACTGCGATGACGACGGTTTTCCAGATCTGATGTTTGCGGGCGGCGAAGGGCGATCGACATTCTATCGCAACGTCAGCGCTTCCGGAGGAGCCTTGCGCTTTGCAGCCGAGGAAAGCGGTCTCGAACTCGATCACGTGACCGGCGGTTACCCGCTCGACATCGACGCAGACGGCGCTATCGACCTGGTTCTCCTGCGCGTGGGGGAGAATGTGATCATGCGCGGATTGGGCGGCTGCCGTTTCGAACGCGCCAACGAGGATTGGGGCTTCGATGGCGGTGACGCCTGGTCGACGGCTCTTGCGGCCACCTGGGAACAGGGCGCGCAGTGGCCGACGCTTGCCGTTGGAAACTACATCGACCGGCGCGAGGAAGCATTTCCCTGGGGCTCCTGCACCGACAATTGGCTTCATCGTCCGCGGGAAGGGAGCCGCGGGTTTGCCGCGCCTGTGGCACTCAAGCCGAGCCATTGCGCCCTGTCGATGCTGTTTACCGACTGGAACAGGTCCGGGACGCCGGATCTGCGCATCTCAAACGACCGCGAATACTACAAGGGCGGTCAGGAACAGCTCTGGCGGTTCGAGCCGGGCCTGGAACCGGCTCCCTACACGGAGGCCGACGGCTGGAAGCGGCTGCGCATCTGGGGCATGGGCATTGCGTCGAGCGATTTCGACCGCGACGGCTATCCGGATTATTTCCTGACCAGCATGGCCGACAACAAGCTGCAGGTGCTCAGCGGTTCCGAAGGCTCAGGCCCGGACCGTCCGGACTATGATGACATCGCCTACGCCCGCGGGGTGACGGCGCATCGGCCCTATGTGGGGGATCAGGTCAAGCCTTCGACCGCCTGGCACGCCCAGTTCGACGACGTCAACAACGACGGCCGCGTGGACCTGTTCATCGCCAAAGGCAATGTGGCTGAAATGCCTGACTTCGCTGCCGAAGATCCCAACAACCTGCTGCTGCAACTGGCCGACGGCAACTTTTACGAGGCAGGTGGCAAGGCCGGTGTGGGAAGCGTCGCCATTTCGCGCGGGGCGCTGCTGACCGATCTCAATCTCGACGGATTGCTCGACCTGGTGGTCGCCAATCGCTGGTCGCGGGCGCAGGTCTGGCGCAATACAGGCCCCGATGGCGGTCACTGGATCCAAGTCAGGCTCCGTCAGGACGGTCCGAATCGGGACGCTGTCGGAGCATGGATGGAGGTGAAAGGCGAATTCGGCGTGGTACGCCGCGAGATTACCGTGGGTGGCGGCCACGCCTCGGGACAATCTGGATGGTGGCATGCCGGGATCGGTAACGAACCGCAGGCACATGTGCGCGTCGTTTGGCCGGACGGCACAGCCGATGAATGGCAGCGCCTCGAGGCCGACAACTTCTATCTGATGGAGCGCGGCCGGCCCGCCCGCGGCTGGGAACCCCGATAGCCAGAACGGCTCTCAGGCGACCTCCTTTCCGGATTCGGCGGCCTGCAGGGCCGGGCTGCCCGCGAAGATCTCCCGGTCGACATAGGTCAGCGCGCGCAGGGCACAGCCCTCGCGAATCAGCGGTGCCTCGTTCGGCTCGACGAGGAATGCAAGGGCAGCGTCGCGCTGGCCGCCCGCCGTCTTGGCGATCGCCCGACGGATGGAGTCCTCCATCAGGTCGATGGCCTGGGCACCGTGACCGACGAAGGCGACCGGGGCGGGATCGATCAGCGCGAAGAGACTGCCGAGACCGAAGCCGATGGCCTCGCCGGCTTTCTCGAAGGCACGGCGTTCCGGTCCGTCACGTTCGCGGGCGCGATGGGCCAGCGAAGCGATCTCCTGCTCGGGAATATCGGAAGCCGGGGTCTCGCAGGCATCATGGCAGAGCGCCGCGCGCCAGATCGCGTAGCTTCCGGCATAGGCCTCGACGCAGCCGAGCCGGCCGCAACGGCAAAGTGCCCCGTCGGGAATGTGGTTCATGTGACCGAACTCGCCGCCCGAGGACCGTGTGCCGGTGAACAGTTCACCCTTGATGACCAGTCCCATACCGATGCCATGGGATAGAAGAACGGCAATGAAATTGTCGCGATAGCGCTCCGGATCGCGCGCCTGCAGGGCCACCGCGATCATGTTGCAGTCGTTTTCCACCGTCACGGGAATGCCGAAGGCATTCTCGATCGCGTCGGCAAAACCGATATCGGCATGCGGCGAGATGGGCGACCAGAGCATGGATCGCGCGGCCGAGTCGGTGATGCCCTGCACCGCGAAAGCGATCCGCAGCACGCGTGCGCCAGTCTTGGCGGAATGCTCGACAAGTTCTCCGATCATGGATTGCGCGGCCGCGATCAGTTCGCGCCGCGTCATGCCGAGCGTCTCCAGGCGCTCCTGGCGGTCCACGATGACGCTGCCTGAATAGTCGATCAGACTGGCAGAGAGAGAATTGAGCGACAGAACGACGGCGACGATCGCCGCGGCGTCCGGATTCAGACCAAGCGCCACCTGGGGACGTCCGCGGCGGGTGGCCGGCACGTCAGGGTCGCGCTGTTCGCGCAGGATGCCCTCCACCATCAGGTCGGAAGTGATGGCCGAGACGGTCGAGGGGCTCAGTCCGGTGCGCCGATGCAGCTCGGTGCGCGACAGGCGTTCATGGCCCCGCAAGGCGCCAAGCACCAGCCGGCGGTTCTGTCGCCGGACATCGTCTGATCGTGCAATCGCCGTCATCGCGGCGTCTTCCTCCCATTCGCGGCGCCACTGCAATTCTGCGAATTGCGCTTGCAATGCAACATGTTGCGCCGTTCAAAATTGATCTTGACACAGCTTTTGAGGTGAGTCACTATTTTTTTCGAGCCTCGAATTAAAGAGGCTGAACCGACCGCGCGCTGCCGCATGCAGAACGCGGCGCGTATTTGTGCACCGGGAGGAGAGCATGAGAAAGACAGTTCTGGCGCTGAGCTGCGCCGTTTTCAGCATGGGATTTGCGGGCGGTGCGCTCGCCAAGGACAAGATCATCGGCGTGTCGTGGTCGAACTTCCAGGAAGAGCGCTGGAAGACCGACGAGGCGGCGATGAAGGCGGCCATCGAAGCAGCCGGCGACAGCTACATTTCGGCCGATGCGCAATCGTCTGCCTCCAAGCAGCTGACCGACGTGGAATCGCTGATCGCGCAAGGCGCGAACGCACTCATCATTCTCGCGCAGGACTCCTCGGCCATCGGGCCAGCGGTCGAAAAGGCCGTCAACGAGGGCATTCCGGTGGTCGGCTATGACCGTCTGATTGAGAATCCCGATGCCTTCTATCTGACCTTCGACAACAAGGAAGTCGGCCGCATGCAGGCGCGCGCCGTCTTCGAGGTTCAGCCGGAGGGCAATTATGCCTTCATCAAGGGCTCCTCTGCCGATCCGAACGCGGACTTCCTGTTCTCCGGGCAGATGGAGGTCCTCAAGGAGGCCATGGATGCCGGCAAGATCAAGAATGTCGGCGAGGCCTATACGGATGGCTGGCTGCCGGCCAATGCTCAGAAGAACATGGAGCAGATCCTGACGGCCAACAACAACGAGGTCGACGCTGTTGTCGCATCCAACGACGGCACCGCGGGCGGCGTCGTGGCCGCCCTTTCGGCGCAGGGCCTGGCCGGTTCCGTCCCGGTTTCGGGGCAGGATGGCGACCATGCCGCGCTCAACCGCATCGCGCTCGGCACGCAGACCGTTTCAGTTTGGAAGGATGCCCGTGAGCTGGGCAAGGCTGCCGCCGAGATCGCTTCGGCGCTGGCCGAGGGCACAGCGATGGCGGACATTCCCGAGGCGGTGAAGTGGTCCGATGGCCCGCAGGGCGTGGAGATGACCGCCGTGTTCCTGAAGCCGGTGCCGATCACCAAGGACAATCTGAACGTCGTCATCGATGCGGGCTGGGTCTCCAAGGACGTGGTCTGCCAGGGCGTGGAAGCCGGTTCCACAGCCGTCTGCGACTGACAGAAATCAGCGAGCAGGACGACGCCGCGGTTTGACCGAAACCGCGGCGTCTGCCTAACATGAAGACCGCCGCCGCCGGACCCCCGGTGGCCGCGACCCCGATGGGGAAGGAAACGATGTCGGAAGCGACCTCGACGGCGCCCGCGGACAGGGCACGCAGCAGTGAACTCGGCCCCGTGGGGGCCTTCCTCAAGGCCACAGAGCTCGACACGCGCATGCTCGGCATGATCGGAGCCCTGTTCGTCATCTGGCTGGGTTTCCACATCCTGTCCGGCGGGCTGTTTCTGACGCCGCGCAACCTCTGGAACCTGTCGGTGCAGTCCTCGTCTGTCGCCGTCATGGCGACCGGCATGGTGCTGGTCATCGTGACCCGCAACATCGACCTGTCGGTCGGTTCGCTGCTCGGCTTCGTGGGCATGGTGATGGGGGTGGTGCAAGCCGAACTGCTGCCCGACATTCTCGGCTTCGGCAGTCCCTGGATCTGGGTCCTCGCGCTTGCCGCCGGTGTGGCGCTCGGCGTGCTTGTCGGGGCTCTGCAGGGCTACGCGATCGCCTATCTCGGCGTGCCGGCGTTCATTGTCACGCTGGGCGGCCTGCTGGTGTGGCGCGGTGCGGCCTGGTGGGTGACGAGCGGGCGCACCGTGGCGCCCATGGATGCCACCTTCCGGCTGATGGGTGGCGGTCCTGCCGGCTCGATCGGTGCGACATGGAGCTGGATCATCGCGCTTCTGGCCTGTCTTGCGGTCGTGTTCATGCTCATGAACGGACGCACGCAGCGCAAGCGATTCCATTTTCCGCTGCGGCCCGTCTGGGCGGAATTCTTCCTGGGGGCGGTCGCCTGCGTGGCAATCGTCGGCGCGGTCGCGATTGCCAATGCCTACCCCTGGCCGGTCGGCATCGTCCGGCGCTATGCCGAAGCGAACAGCATCACGGTCCCTGAAGGCGGTCTGTTCATCTCGCATGGCATCGCCATTCCGGTGCTCATCGCCGTGGGCGTCGGCATCGTCATGACCTTCATCGCCACACGGACACGCTTCGGCCGCTACGTCTTCGCCATCGGTGGCAATCCCGAGGCCGCCGAGCTCGCGGGCATTCCGACGCGCTGGGTGACCATGAAGATCTTCATGCTCATGGGCGCGCTGGCCGCCATCGGTGCTGCCATCTCGACGGCACGGCTCAATGCCGCGACCAATGCCATGGGCACGCTGGACGAACTGCTCGTGATCGCCGCCGCGGTCATCGGCGGCACGTCGCTCGCAGGTGGCTCGGGTACCGTGGCGGGTGCAATGATCGGCGCCGTTCTCATGCAGTCGCTCTCGAGCGGCATGGTCCTGCTCGGGGTCGATACGCCGCTTCAGAACATCGTTGTCGGTCTGGTGCTCGTCGTCGCCGTCTGGCTCGACACCGTCTATCGCCGGCGCATTCAGTGAGGGCTGGTTCCATGAACGACAAACCCACACCTCTCGTCGAAATGAACAACATCTCGATCGCCTTCGGAGGCATCCAGGCGGTCGACGACGCCAGCGTCGATCTCTATCCGGGTGAGGTCATGGCACTGCTCGGGCACAACGGCGCGGGCAAGTCCACTCTGATCAAGATCCTCTCGGGGGCCTACAAGCGCGATGCGGGCGAAATCCGGGTCGACGGCAAGGTGGCCGATATCCACAATCCGCGCGATGCCAAGAAATACGGCATCGAGACGATCTATCAGACGCTGGCGCTCGCCGACAATGTCGACGCGGCGGCGAACCTCTTCCTGGGTCGTGAACGTCTGACCCGCTGGGGCACGCTCGACGATGTCGCCATGGAGGCGGAGGCGCGCAAGGTCATGGGGCGGCTCAATCCGCGCTTCCAGCGCTTCAAGGATCCCGTCAAGCAGCTATCGGGCGGCCAGCGCCAGTCGGTCGCGATCGCCCGCGCCATCCTCTTCAATGCCCGCATCCTGATCATGGACGAGCCGACCGCCGCGCTCGGGCCGCAGGAAACGGCGCAGGTCGGCGAACTGGTCAAGCAGCTCAAGTCGGAAGGCATCGGCATCTTTCTGATCAGTCACGACATCCACGACGTGTTCGATCTTTCCGATCGTGTCTGCGTGATGAAGAACGGCCAGGTGGTGGGCACGGCGGCAACCTCCGACGTGACCAAGGACGAGGTTCTCGGGATGATCATCCTGGGCAAATGTCCGCCCGGCGCCGTGCCCGGACCGGGCGCTCTGTCCGCGGTCGCCTGAAGGCTCCTGCGCGCGTGCTTGCCAACAAGCAGCGGCAGCCAAAAGAGTACCGCCGGCATCAGCCGGCGGCTCTTCGACATTCGCTCTTCGCACGGCCATAACGCGGCATCCGACCGGCGCCGCAGTTCAAATCGGCCGTATGCGACCTCAGCGGCAGCGCGCCTCGTAGATGCGGCCGTTGCGGTCGCGGTAACGACACCACCCATTGCGGGTCGCCTTGCCGATCAGCACGCCGGATACCGCGCCGACCGCGCCGCCGACGGCTGCTCCACCCCACGAGTCGGTCGCCAGGCCACCAATTGCCGCGCCAACCAGGCCGCCGGTGGTTGCGTCGCGTTCGGCCGTCGTGCATGCCGAGACGGAAACGGCAAGCATGGCCATCAATGCAAACGTAGTCTTCTTCATCTCGCGATCACTCCTTTGATTCGCGTCCCTTCCTGACGATGGCGCATTGCCATTTGCGGCGGATGCATGACAAGAACTAGCGCCGTATCGGCGCGCGGCCATTGTCCCTCTCCGCCACCATAATATCCGTCGGCACGATTTCGACAACCAGCCTCCCGTCCGGCTCAACATCCCAGACGAGTTCGGCGTTTTCGTATTCCATTGCAGGGTCGACCTCGAAACATGTCGTGTACACGCGGGTATGCATTCCCTCGAACCGGCGTTGCGCATGTTCCCTCTCCTGCCTGCACTCTTCGACAGTCTCGAACAGCGGTACCGGCGCTGGCAGTTCACGGCAGTCGCCTAGATCTGCGGAGCAGCCGACGATGAACAGAAGTGCAGCGATGTGTTCCATAGCCAATACCTCCGTTTTTCAACGTCAGTCTTTCAGGAAGGTTCCCAAAACCGGCCACCTTTGGCCGTTGTAGCTGCGATTGCCTGCCATCACCCGTCTGTACGCCGATCTGCTGTGCGAGGTGCGGAACCATCGGCGTCCGCGGGCGTTGTCGTTCTGGCAGCTGCGTTGGATGCATGCGGCTGTCTCGCTTCCAGGGGAAAACGACTGCACGCAATCGCCCCACCCCTCGGAAGAGATGATTGGCCGGCCCGAGGGCCGGCCCTTCTTTTTTGGGGACTACAACGTCTCGAAATTCTGGTCGGGAATTGTCAGGCGGTATTCGACTGCACCATTCGAGGTCGCCAGCGAGGCCTGGCCGTCGAGCGCTGTCGGCACGATGCGTTCCAGCGCGACGCTGCTGAAATGCGCGTTCTTCTTGAACGGCTGCCAACCGTCGAGGATCTGTTCGCTCCAGAGCAGTTCGATCCCCGACGCGCCAACCGGCGTCACCGAGATTCTCACAATGCCGCCATCCTTTGACAATGCCCCGCCGTTCATGGAGTTCACCGCCAGTTCGTGCATGGCCAGTCCGACATGAAGGGCGGCATTGGGGTTCAGGTAGGGATCGGCGCCGTCGAGTTGGATATTGCGTTCCGCATCGGCACAGAAGCGCTGGACCTGTCCGACGATGAGTTCCTTCATGCGTGCGCCACGCCAGTTGGAGAGCGTGACGAGGTCCTGCGAGGCGGACAGGGAGTGCAGCCGCCCACGGAATCGGTGCAGAAAGTCGTCCAGGTCCTCGGCGTCGCGTCCTGTTTGCGAGGCGACAGACTGGATAATGGCAAGCAGGTTCTTCGAACGGTGACTGACTTCACGCAAGAGTGCCCGCAATGTCTGCTCGCGGCGCTTCTGTTCGGTGATCTCGACTGTCGTCGTGATGACGCCCTCAATCCGACCGTCCTCGCTGTGGTCCGCGTCGATCCAGACGTCGAACCATCGGGCGCCCGCGCGATCGGGAATGCGCACCTCCAACCGTTTCGGAATGCCGTCCTGCAGAATGGCTTTCTTGGCCTCGCATATCCTCTCGGCTTCGCCGTCCGGCAGGAACTCATGGTCGCCAGATCCTACAAGAGACCGCTCCGACCACGCTTCGGGAACGTTGTCCGCCCACAGGAAGTGCAAATCGGTGTCTTGATAGAGGACAGATATTTCCGCGTTGCGCAGGGCCCGCAAGAGATTGCGTGCCTGTCCGTCGACGATATCGGCATTCTTGCTCAGAGCACCTTTCCCGCGCGGATTCATCGTCCCGTCACGCGCGTCTCATGCCGCTGCTGCCTTCGCCTGCCGATCGAAGAAGAGCGCCTGGCTTATGAGTGCCTTGACCATGTCGGGATTGAACGGCTTGGTGACCAGGAAGGCAGGTTCCGGGCGCGCGCCGGTCAACAGGCGTTCGGGGAAGGCGGTGATGAAAATGACGGGAACGGCGGACTGGGAGAGGATATCGTTGACCGCGTCGATGCCCGAACTGCCGTCGGCAAGCTGGATGTCCGCCAGCACCATGCCCGGTCTTGACTTGTTGAACAGGGCAACCGCTTCGCTGCGCGTACGGGCCGTCCCGACGACCCGATGCCCAAGGTTCTCCACCATCTCCTCGATGTCCATGGCGATCAGCGGCTCGTCCTCGATGACGAGAATGTCGGTTGCCACCTGGCGTGAAATTTCTCTCGAAGCTTCATCGAGCAGGTCGCTTAGTTCCTCGTCACCTACATTGAGAATTTCGGCCGCCTCACCCTCGCTGAATCCTTCGACCGCCACAAGCACGAAGGCCTGACGGGCCCGCGGCGCGAGCGAGGAGAGCTTGGCTGCGGCCTTGCTCTCCCATTCGGGGCGAACATGCTCGTTAATTTCGGGCAGGTTGAGTGAGGAATAAAGGGTGGCGAACAGCTTGTAGAGGGCCACCCGCGGGCTGCTGGCGACGGGAAAGATACTGTTATCCGCGATGATCGCCTCCAGCGTGGCGGCCACGAGAGCGTCACCGCTTTCCTGAGACCCCGAGACGGCGCGTGCAAACCGGCGCAGATAGGGAAGATGGGGCGAAATCGTTTCGGACAGGCTCATGGTTGCGCGTCTCCCTCGCTTGCTTGACCCGGCGCTTATGTACCGGGAAACCGACGCCTAAACGTCCGGGATCAGGAAAAGTTCCCTGCGGTGCCCGGAAAGTTGTCCTGGAAAGGGAACCAACCGGGCGCTGGATCATTGACGCAGCACACGGGCGGCGTGCGCCAATGTGCAAGTCAGGTAGGGGTAAGATCGAGAATGGTGAAATCTGGTCAACCTGTGCGGCGGCCTTCGGGCGCCCATCAAGGCGGCAGCGAAGGAGGCCTGGGCCCCAATTCGGAAATCGGCCGCAAATTGCGCGAATACTACAACGAACTCGTTTCAGAGGAAATTCCGGATCGCTTCTCGCGGCTGTTGCGCGAACTCGAGGCGGCCGAGAGTCCGGGCAATGACGAAGGCGATGGCGGGTCCAAGCCGGGTGAACGCGCATGAGCCAAGCGGTGGAATTCAAAGCGGGCCTGGTGCAGGCCATTCCGAGCCTGCGTGCCTTCGCGGTTTCGCTGGCGCACAATGCCGATCGTGCCGATGATCTGGTGCAGGAAACGCTGGTGAAGGCCTGGGACAAGCAGAGCAGTTTCGAGCAGGGCACCAATCTGAAAGCCTGGCTGTTCACGATCCTGCGCAACGAATTCTACTCGCAGATGCGCAAGCGGGGCCGGGAGGTTCAGGACAGCGACGGTGCAATGACGGCGCGCCTGGCAATCCATCCGGGACAGCAGGGGCAGCTCGATCTGGACGACTTCCGCCGGGCTCTCGCCACCCTGCCCGAAGACCAGCGTGAAGCGATCATTCTGGTGGGGGCATCCGGATTTTCCTACGAGGAGGCTGCCGACATCTGCGGCTGCGCGGTCGGCACGATCAAGAGCCGGGTCAGCCGCGCCCGCACGCGCCTGCACGAGCTGCTGTCCATATCGGACGAAGGCGAATACGGGCCGGACGCAATAGCCTCGCAGGTTCTCGGCTCGGGTGTGGTGGGCTGACGGCCGTCTACCGATCCCCTCCGCCCGCCTGCGGGACGATGTTCGTCACGATCGCATAGATGATCAGCAGGACCGGTACGGCGATGAGTCCGCCTATCGCGCCCCAGAGCCAGATCCAGAAGGCGATGGAGAGAATGACGAGGAACGGGTTCAGCGTCATGGTCCTGCCGATCACCGCCGGCGTGACGAACTGGGCCTCGATCATGTTCACGAACAGATAGGCCGCCGGCGGCATCAGACTGGCGGTCAGGGTGTCGAACTCGGACAAACCGACGGCGAACAGCACGATCGCCATGACGGCCGGGCCGAGATAGGTCACGAAGTTCAACAGACCGGCCAGCGCGCCCCAAAGGAAGGGCGATGGCAGGCCGATGAGATACATGGCCAGGGTGACGGCCAGTCCGAGGCCGATGTTGATGAACGTGATCGACAGAAGATAGCGCGACACCAGCCGTTCGACATCGCGAAAGACATGGGCGGCGCGCCAGCGCAGCCGCCTGTTGACGCAGAACCGCAGTATCGCGGCGCGGATGTCGAAACGTGTCAGCATGAAGAAGTAGAGGCTCGCCAGGAACAGGAGCACCTGTCCAATGACGGCGGGCGCCAGCGTGGCGACGCTCTCGACCGGCGATTGACCTTCGACCGCGACCGTCAGAGCGTCGGATCCGATGGCGCCGCGAAGCTGTTCCTGGACCGATTTCAGCGTGGCGATTGGTTCGCGCAGCTGCGCCAGCTGAAGCTGAAGTTCGTTCCAGATCTGGGGTATGCGGCCGGACCAGTTCGCCAGTGGCGCGGCCAGCGCAAGGACGAACATTGCGAGCAACGCAAGAAACAGAACCACGACCAAGCCAGCAGACAACGGTCCCGGAAGTCCCATCGCTTCGAGGCGGCCCGCGATCGGGCCGAGCATCAGGCCGATGATGACGGCGGTCACCACGGGTGCGAGGATGAACTGGCCGGCCTCCAGCGCGAACACGGCGGCAACGAGGCCGATGCCAATGACGGCGAGATTGGCGGCCCACGATGCCAGCGTTGCAAAATCCGTGCGTGGTGCCGGCCTTTTCAGGGGCGGCCAGTAGGCATCCTGCCACTTCATGACACTTTTCCTGTAGGACAATGGCGCTACAACGCCCTTGCGCGGTTTGTGTTCCTTTGGAACTCTATGCTCGTTCATGCATTGAGATCGCTGACAACAGAGGGAAAGCGACAATGGCTGCAACACAATCGAAATCTGTCAAATCCGCCAGCGACGAGGACTTCGAACAGCAGATTGCCATTCTCAGGGAGGAATTGGCGAATGTGAAGGCCCAGCTCGCGCGGTCCGGTGAACGTTCGATGGCGGCCGCGCGAAAGGCAGCGACGGGCGGAATGGATCGGTTGCGCCACCAGGGCGAAGCCACGCTGGAGGATCTCAAGGGCAGCGCGCACGATATCGAGGAGCGCATTGGCCAGACGATACGCGACAAGCCCGTGACCTCGCTG
Organism: Mesorhizobium sp.; assembly: GCA_963966365.1. Classification (GTDB taxonomy): domain Bacteria; phylum Pseudomonadota; class Alphaproteobacteria; order Rhizobiales; family Rhizobiaceae; genus Mangrovimarina; species Mangrovimarina plasticivorans. The sequence goes on from CAWZZC010000012.1 coordinate 27,731, forward strand.
GCAATTGCAGCCGGCATAGGCTTTCTTTGCGCCCTTCTGGCCAAACGGTAGGCGCGGCTGAATGCTTTCGCCGCTCATCGGCCTTCTGACCTCCATGGACCCGCAACGCGCCGTACGACGCGCACGCCGTGCGGTTATCATCTATACACTGGTGGCGATCGCGGCGGTGTGCGGCATCGGCTTTCTGATAGCCGGCGCATTCCTTTATGCGGCTCGACACCTGGGCAATCTGGAAGCCTGCCTTGTTTTCGGCGTCGGCTTCCTGGTCTTGGGTATGTTGTGCCTGAGCGCCTGGAAGGTCATGGAGTCGCGCCGGTCGCGGCGGCGGCGTGAAGAGGAACGTGTCCGCCAGCTGACGTCTCTCGCAGGCGCCGTGGCTGTCTCGGTGCTCCCCAGCCTGCTGCAGCGCGCCGGCATCCGCTCGCTCATCGTTCCGCTTGCCGCCGTCGCGGCTTACGCCATCTACAAGGAGAATGCCGGCCCCGAGCAGACCGGACCAGACAAAGACGATTCGTAGCAGATCTCCATGGTCGCCTTGACCCCCTGAATCGACTGACGGCCAGGAAGGACGAAGGACATGACCAGAAAGATTGATCCCCGTTCGGCGCGCCAGGGTGGGCGCGGCGTAAAGGTGTTCGTGGTGCTGGTTGTCGCATTGATCCTCGCCACGATCGCCTGGCTGGGCGTGGAATGGTATGGCGAGTCCATCGATACGCCCACGGACGATCCGGTCGAGGGCGGCAATCCATCCTAATGTACTGATCCGGGGCGCAAATCATTGCTTTCTGTTTGAAGCAATCGGGCCTAGAGAGCCCGCGCGTTCTTGCGGGCGTACGCGGTACGCCTCGTCACCGAAACCCCTGTCCATCCAGAATAATGAGCGCCGTGCGCGGATCGTCGTGCCCGGAGAACGGACGCTTCTTATCCGACAGCTTTGTCGAACCGCTGGTCATAATCCGGCTAAAGGTCGAAAATCACATCTGCGGCAAATTCTGGGCATTTTCGTGATCCGGCGCAGAAGCGGGAACCGCGTCGACACTCTGACGTTGACGAAGCGCAGGAAAACAACAAGGCGCACGGCCCCCTGTACCATTGGGCCCGCCGCCAGCATCTGAACGATCTGGAAGGAGAGCTTATCATGATCCGCAATCTTCTGGCCACCACTGCAGTCGCGACTCTCGTGGCGAGCGGCGCCATGGCGCAGACAACCGCTCCGACCCCGTCTGACCCGGCAACGCAGCAGCAGCCGACGGATGTGCCGATGGAGGTCAAGGCCGAAGGCCATCTGGCAAGCGAACTCATCGGTGAGTCGGTCTATAACGGCACCGGCGACGATGCCGAGAGCATCGGTGAGGTGAACGATGTGGTGATCTCGCCGGAGGGCGAGGTTCAGTCCGTCGTCATCGGCGTCGGCGGCTTTCTTGGCCTCGGCAGCAAGGACGTTGCGATCGAGTACGATCTTGTCTCATGGGCCGAGATGGACGGCAACCGGTATATAGTCGTCGAAACAACCGCGGACGCCTTGAAGGCCCTGCCTGATTTCGACCGTACCGCGTTCAGGCCGCTGCCTGCCGATGCGCAGGTCGGCCAGACCGAACCGGCCACGGCTGAAGATCTCTCGATGGCCGAGCAGGATGCCGCAGCGGGCAAGACTGCTGCCGAAGGCGAAGCCAATCAGGCGACCGACGGAACGGTCGTTGAGGATCAGTCCACGGCCGGAATGGAATCTGGTCAGGGCGGCGACAAGACTGCGATGTCACCTCTGACCGAGCCCGAAGCCCAGGCGACCGACGATACCATGACGAGTTCGATCGACCGCTCGCAGATGCAGCCGGCCTCCGTCGACAAGATCAGGGCTGAGGAATTCGTCGGCACAACCGTCTATGGCGCCAATGACGAGAACGTCGGAGAGATCGGCGACGTCGTGATGACGCCGGAGGGTGAGGTTGATGCTGTGATCGTCGATGTCGGCGGGTTCCTTGGCATGGGCGAGAAGCCCGTTGCGCTGGGCATGGACAACATCCGGTTCATGACCGATTCCGGCGGCGACTACTACCTGTTCACGCGCCTTACCAAGGAAGAGCTTGAGGCACATCCGGCGTACGACGAGGCCACTTACACGCAGAAGCGCGACGAGATGAGGCTTATCGTGCCCAACTGATGAACGAAAACTCGCGCATGCGCGTAAACTGCGACCAGGCTGAGGCCCGCGCCATCCGTTGGCGCGGGCCTCGACGCATCTGCGTGACCGGTTTGCGCATTGGCCAATCGGTGAAAAACCGATTCCGATTTTCGGGCCGTTAAGGTAGCATGGATTGAACGGCGTTCAGACGATTGTTCATTATTTTGAAACAAACCATAGCCGGTTGTCGCCCTTTTCTTTCGGTCCGGCCGACCGACATATGGCGGGACAACACGGACCGGACCGCAAGGCCGTCAAAGGGAGTTTCTCCATGCTCAATCAGATCCAGGGTTTGCATCACGTCACGTCCATGGCCAAGGATGCGCAGGAAAACAACGACTTCTTCACCAAGACGCTTGGCTTGCGGCGGGTGAAGAAGACGGTGAACTTCGATGCGCCAGACGTCTATCACCTGTACTATGCCGACGAGCAGGGTACGCCGGGCACGGTCATGACCTATTTCCCGTTTCCCAACATCCCGCAGGGCCATCCCGGCACGGGCGAAGTGGGAACGACCGTCTTCTCGGTTCCCGAGGGCACGCTCGGCTACTGGCAGGAACGTTTCGCCAAAGAGGGTGTCTCCGGCGTCACCGCCGAGGAGTCGTTCGGACAGAAGCGCATGACGTTCAAGGGGCCGGACGGCGATGGTTTCGCGCTCGTGGAAACGAAGGACGACAGCCGGCCGCCATGGTCGAAAGCCGACGTTCCGGCCGACGAGGCGATCCGCGGCTTTCACTCGGTTTCTCTGCGCCTGAAGGATGGCGGGGCGACCGAGGAACTTCTGAAGTTCATGGGCTATGAGGACGTCGAGCGTTCCGGCAATGTGAAGCGCCTGGCGATCGCTGGCGGAAACGGCGCCCACCTGATCGACATCGAGACCATTCCGGGTGGTGAGCGCGCTGCACAGGGTGCGGGCTCGGTCCATCACGTGGCCTTCGCCGTCGAGGACCGCGCAAAGCAGCTCGAGGTGCGCAAGGCGCTGATGGACACGGGCTATCAGGTGACGCCGGTCATTGATCGGGACTATTTCTGGGCGATCTATTTCAGGACGCCCGGCGGCGTCTTGTTCGAGGTTTCGACCAATGAGCCCGGATTCGACCGCGACGAGGATACCGCGCATCTGGGCGAGGCGTTGAAGCTGCCCAAACAGCACGAGCATTTGCGGTCGATTCTTGAGGATCATCTGCAGCCGATCAAGGACTGACGGATATGCCGGGGGGTTGGAAACGCTCCCCGGTTCCGTTCCCAGTGGAGACTGACCCATGTCCATCGACAGTTACATTCACGCACATCTGCCTGGCGAGCCGGGCGCTCCCTTGATCTTCACCTTCCATGGTACGGGCGGCGAGGAGAACCAGTTCGTCGGGCTTGCCCGCGAGCTCCTGCCCGGTGCGGCCATTGTCTCGCCGCGCGGCGACGTGTCCGAAATGGGCGCGGCTCGTTTCTTTCGGCGTACGGGCGAGGGTATCTATGACATGGAGGATCTGGCACGACGCACCGAAAAGATGGCGCATTTCGTGCGCGCACATGTCGAAGCGGAGAAGCCCTCCGCGGTCTATGGGCTCGGCTACTCCAACGGCGCCAACATACTGGCGAGCGTACAATTTGCCGACCCCACTCTCTTCGATGCCACGGTGCTCATGCATCCGCTCATTCCCTTTGAGCCGAAGATACGGGGCGACCTGAAGGGAAGGCCGATCCTGATTACGGCCGGGCGTCGTGATCCGATCTGCCCGCCCGAGCTCACGTCGCGTCTGGAGGCCCATTTGCGGGCTGCCGGTGCACCGGTTACGGTGCAATGGCACGAAGGCGGGCACGAGGTGCGCCCAAGCGAGATCGACGCCGCCAGGGCGCTGCTTTCAGGCAGCGCGGTGCACGACGTGAACTGAAGGAGCGTTGCAAGAGCCATGACGGATCAGACGAAGAACGCGATCGAACTCGAAGAGTCGGGCAACAAGGGGCGCTACGTCGTTCGCGGGCCCGATGGGGCAGAGGCCGAGATGACCTTCACGAAGGTCGGAGAGCATCAGATCATCATCGATCATACAGGTGTGCCGGACGCGTTTCGCGGCCAGGGTGTCGGTCTGCAACTGGTGACCCGCGCCGTGGAGGACGCGCGCGCCGCCGGAAAGACCATCATTCCGCTGTGCCCCTTCGCGGCCTCGCAGTTTCGCCGTCATCCCGAATGGTCCGACGTGCTCAAGAAGCCGCAGGGCTAGCCCTTCTTTGCCGCCGCGTCGCCAAACAGTTCGCGGTGACGTTCGCGCAGCACGTTCTTCTGCACCTTGCCCATCGTGTTGCGCGGTAGTTCGTCGGCAAAGATGATTTTTCGCGGCTGCTTGAAGCGGGCCAGGCGGTCGCGAATGCCGGCCAGCAAGGCTTCTTCGTTCAGGCTGGCGCCGGGCTTTGGCGTCACGACCGCAACGACGCATTCTCCCAGATCGGGGTGGGCGATGCCGATGACGGCGGATTCGTTGACGCCTTCCTGCTCGTCGAGAAGCAGCTCAACCTCCTTGGGATAGATGTTGTATCCGCCGGATATGATCAGATCCTTCGCCCGGCCGACGATCGTTACGTAGCCGTCACGATCGATGGTGCCGAGATCGCCGGTGATGAAGAAGCCGTCGCCGCGAAACTCCTCGCGCGTCTTCTCGGGCATGTTCCAGTAGCCCTTGAAGACATTGGGGCCACGAACCTCGATGACCCCGATCTCGCCGTGCTGCTGGACTTCTCCCGTCTCCGGATCGCACACGCGCAGTTCCACGCCCGGGAGCGGAAAACCGACCGTGCCGGCGCGGCGCTCGCCTTCATAGGGGTTCGACGTGTTCATGTTGGTCTCGGTCATGCCGTACCGCTCGAGGATGCGCTTGCCGGTGCGCGCCTCGAATTCGGCGTGGGTCTCGGCCAGCAGCGGTGCGCTGCCGGAGATGAAGAGCCGCATATGCGCCACGCTCTCGCGCGTCAGGCGCGGATCGGCCAGAAGCCGCGTGTAGAAGGTCGGCACGCCCATCATCGCTGTGGCGCGCGGCAGGCTGTCGAAGAGGTCCTCGATATCGAAGCCAGGCAGGAAGATCATCGCTCCACCCGCCAGAAGCATCACGTTGGAGGCGACGAAGAGCCCGTGGGTATGGAAGATCGGCAGGGCATGCAGCAGCACGTCGGAAGACGTGAAATGCCAGTAATCGACCAGCGTGCGGGCGTTGGACAACAGGTTGCCCTGCGTCAGCATGGCGCCCTTGGAGCGTCCGGTGGTGCCGGATGTGTAGAGAAAGGCGGCGAGGTCGTCGGTGCCGCGGGCGACCGGGTCGAAATGTTGCGGCTGGCCGCGCGCGGCATCGCAAAGCGAGCCTGACCCATCGGCATTGAGCGTCATGAGCCGGGCGCCCGCGGCAGCCGCGACGGGTTCCAGAGCCGCACGCGCAGCCTCGTCGCAGATCAGCAGTTTGGCGCCGGAGTCGCCAACGAAATAGTCCACCTCGGCCGGTGTATAGGCGGTGTTGAGCGGCAGGAAGACGAAGCCTGCGGCTACGCAAGCCGCATAGACGGCAAGCGCCTCGGGCGATTTCTTCGCCTGAAGCGCGACCCGGTCGCCGGGCTCAAGTCCTTGCGCCCTGATTGCATGCGCCATCCGTGCCGCCAGGGCGAGGAACGCCGCATGGCTGATCTCGCTTCCGTCCTTGAGAATGAGGAATGGCCGCGCGCTGCCTTCAAGGGGACGGAACAGTGCGTCATAGAGCGGATTGGGGTTGGTCATGGCGGTTCCGGTTGCAGGGGTTTAACGGCGGATCACGACGGTTGGAAAAGGCTTCGCCTCGTCCGCCGCCGCTATTCGGCCGGCCTGATCCTCAGCTTGGTGATGCGGTTCTTGTCGCGTTTCATGACGATGAAGCGCTTGCCGTGGAAGGTGAATGCCTGCTTCTCGTCGGGGATCGTCTGCGTCTCGTGGATGACGAGCCCCGCGATGGTCGTCGCCTCGTCGTCGGGAAGATCCCAGTCGAGCGCGCGGTTCAGGTCACGGATCGGCACCGAACCATCGACCACTACTGAGCCGTCGGCCTCCTGCTTGACGCCCTGGATCTCGACGTCGTGCTCGTCTGCGATCTCTCCGACGATCTCCTCAATGATGTCTTCGAGCGTGACGAGACCCTCCACCTCGCCATATTCGTCGACGACGATGGCAAAATGGGCCTTGCGGCGCAGAAACGCATTGAGCTGGTCGTGCAGCGTGGTGGTGTCGGGCACGAACCACGGCTTTGCCGCCACCTTCATGATGTCGATCTTTGAAGGCTCGTTGTCGACCTCGTGCAACGCGCGCAGAAGGTCCTTGGCGTGAACCACGCCCACGATGTTGTCGGTCGAGTCTCGATAGAGGGGTATGCGCGTATAGGGGCTCTGCAGGATCTCGCGAACAATCGTTTCGGAAGGGTCCTCGGCGTTGACCATGCGCATGGCGGTGCGATGCACCATCACGTCCGAAACCTCGAGTTCGGCCAGGTCGAGCAGGCCGCCCAAACGGTCGCGGTCCTGCTTGACGAAAGCGCCTTCCCTGTGCAGCACCTCGACGGTGCCACGCAGCTCGTCATGGGCCGAGAGCATGTAGTGGTCGCGCGAAAGGTTGAGACCGCACAGCTTCAGCAAACCGCGAACCAGCAGGTTGGCGGCTGACGACAGTGCGCCGAACAACAGCACCACGAGACGCGCAAAGGGGGCGACGAAGAGCGCGAATTGTTCGGGACGATAGAGAGCCAGCGACTTAGGCAGGATTTCGGAGAAGATGACGAGCAGGACCGTCATGGCGATCGTGGCATAGACCACGCCCGCATCGCCGAAGATCGACAGGAGAAGGCTCGTCGCCAGTGCCGAGGCGAGAATATTGACCAGATTGTTGCCGATCAGCAGGGCTCCGACCAGCCGGTCCTTGCGCTGCAGGAGGCGGTCGATATAGGCGGCGGCGGCGTTGCCGTTGGCGGCCAGCGAGTGGAGCCGGGCTTTCGAGGCGGCCGTCATGCCGGTCTCGGTGCCAGAAAAGAGGAACGACAGGACGATCAGCACCAGAATGGAGCCGCCCGTCAGCCACATTTGCGTCGTCATTCGGAATGGTTCTCCTTCAGGAATGACAGCACCTCGGAAGTCGGCACGTCCCGTGCGATGAAGGACTGGCCGACACCGTGGGTGAGGATGAAGGTCAGCGCTCCGCGCTCGACCTTCTTGTCCTGTGCTATGTAGTTCAGCAGTGCCTCAGCGCCAGGCAGTTCGCCCGCAATGTCGGCAATCCTGACCGGCAGGCCCACGGCTTCCAGGTGGCGTTCGACACGCTCGGCATCGTCCCGGCTGCACAGGTTGAGCCTGACGGAGAAGCGGTGTGCGAGCGCCATGCCAATGGCCACGCCCTCGCCATGCACCAGACGCGCGCTGTCGTAGCCAGTCGCCGCCTCCAGCGCGTGGCCGAAGGTGTGCCCGAGATTGAGCAGCGCCCTCTCTCCGGTTTCGCGCTCGTCGCGCGAGACGATTTCCGCCTTCGCACGGCAGGATTCGGCAATGGCGTGCTGGCGCGCCGCGCCGCCGGCGAACATCTCGTTCCAGTTGGCTTCCAGCCAGTCGAAAAATTGGGGTCGGTTGATGAGACCGTATTTCACCACTTCGGCATAGCCGGCACGAAAATCCCGCATCGGCAGCGTGTCGAGGACGCCTGTGTCGGCGATGACGAGACCTGGCTGGTTGAACACGCCGACGAGATTCTTGCCGTGGCGCGTGTTGATCCCCGTCTTGCCGCCAACGGATGAATCGACCTGTGCCAGCAGGGATGTCGGTATCTGCACGAATTTCATTCCGCGCCGCACGATGCCGGCGGCAAAGCCAGCGAGATCTCCGATGACGCCCCCACCGAGCGCGATGACCACATCGCTGCGCTCCAGCCGTGCCTCCAGCAGCCGGTCGACAACTTCCTGCAGTGCGGCAAAGCTCTTGGTGGCTTCGCCCGGCTCCAGAAGGATGGCCGTGTGGTCGATGCCGGCCTGTCCGAGCGCTTCTTCAAGGTGCCGCAGATGGCGCTGTGCGACATTCTTGTCGGTGACGATGGCCGTGCGCGCTCCCGGCATCAGGCGTGCGATTTCGGCGCCCGCCTCAGCCAGCAGGCCGTCGCCGATCAGGATGTCGTAGCTGCGCGCATCGAGGCCGACCGTTATGCGTTCGCCGGGGCGTGTGACGGTTGGTTCCTGCATCAGGGAGACGGGTCCTTTCGCTGTTCGCCATCCAGATAGCGCATGATGGCTTCGATCGTTTCTGCGGCGATGGTTTCCCGGGTTTCGTCGCGCGTCGGCACGATGATGTCGGCCTGCGCATAGACAGGGTATCGCTCGTCCATCAGCCGCTGCATCACCGCGCGCGGGTCGGGGTTCTTGAGCAACGGCCGGTTCTTGTTCTTCGTGACGCGCTCCATCAGCGTGTCGATATCGGCCTTCAACCACACCGATACCCCGTGTCGCGCGATGGCCCTGCGCGTGTTCTCGTCCATGAAGGCGCCGCCGCCCGTCGAGACGACCCGCGTTCCCTCTTGCACGAGCCGGTCGATCACCCGGCGTTCCAGGGCACGGAACTCGGGCTCGCCGTAGCGTTCAAAGAGGTCCGGCACGCTCATGCGCGAAACCTCCTCGATCTCATGGTCGCTGTCGACGAAGGGCAGGTCGAGGGCCTGTGCGACCTTGCGGCCGATCGCGGTCTTTCCGGCGCCCATCAGCCCGACAAACACGATTGCGCGCCCGGCGAGCCTGTCGCGCAGTCCGTTGTCGTGCGAATGTGCCAAGACCGTCATCGGTTCCGCCTGTGTTTGTCCGGCGTATCCACATGAAAAGCCCCCCTGCGTCAAGCGAGTCGCGGTCAGGACCGCAGAGTTGAAATCGCGCATCCCGCAACGCATAAGGGACCGGGCGGACAAAAAGACGAGGGCGGATTTATCCATGCCGACACTTTTCCGGCTCCTGATGACGATCGCGGTGCTCTGCGGCATCGTGTATGCGGCGATGTTCGCGCTGGCGACGTTCGTCGAGCCGAACAAGGGGGAGATGAGCGTGCGCATTCCGGCCGAAAAGCTCAACCAGGCACAATGAGCCTTGAGGGAGGCCTGCCGGCCGATGAACTCGGAAGCTGCCATAGACGCCTTTCTGGAGATGATGAGCGCCGAGCGCGGTGCTAGCGCCAATACGCTGGCGGCCTATCGGCGTGACCTCGAGGATGCCCATGCCACGTTGAAAAGGCGTGGCCGGGGGCTTTGCGCGGCAAGCTCCGACGATATTCGCCACTACCTCGATGCCGTCGCCGGGCAGGGGTTCGCCGCCTCCACCCAGGCGCGCAGGCTCTCTGCACTGAAGCAGTTTTTCCGCTTTCTCTATGCGGAGGGCCAACGGGGCGACAACCCGACCGGCATTGCCGACAGCCCGAAGCGGGCCCGGCCCCTGCCCAAGATTCTCAGCGAGGCCGAGACGTCTGCTCTGCTCGATCTGGCCGCGGGCGAGGCGCGGGGAGGGCGCCCAGCGGGCATCACGCGCTTTGCCGCTTTGCGGCTGCATGCGCTGGTCGAGGTGCTCTATGCGACGGGACTGCGCGTTTCCGAACTGGTCTCGCTGCCGGTCAGCGTTGCCCGGCGTGACGAACGCTTCTTCGTCGTGCGCGGCAAGGGCGGCAAGGACCGCGTGGTGCCGCTTTCCCAGGCCGCTGCCGAGGCCATGCGTGAATGGCTTGCCATGCGCGATTGCGATCCGGCGGCAGCCGACAGTCCATGGCTCTTTCCCGCAGCTTCCGAGGCAGGCCATCTGCCGCGCCAGGTATTCGCGCGCGAGCTCAAGCAACTGGCGGCACGGGCCGGAATTGCCGCCGCACGTGTCTCGCCGCACGTGCTGCGCCATGCCTTCGCGAGCCATCTGCTGCAGAACGGGGCCGATCTCAGGGTGGTCCAGCAACTGCTCGGTCATTCCGATATTTCGACCACCCAGATCTACACCCACGTGCTCGAAGAACGCATGCTGCGCCTTGTCAACGAACATCACCCGCTTGCCGACTAGGCGCTGCATCGCTATGTGAGGGCCTCGTTTAGGGTGGCCGGTTGCGAAAATCGGGTCCCGCAGCCAAATTTTGTCCAGCTTTCCGGCTTGCTGAAATATGTACAACTATCTCGATTTCGAAAAACCTGTCGCCGATCTCGAGGGCAAGATCCTCGAACTCAAGAAGCTCGCCGACAATGGCGAGGCGGTCGACGTCGGCGATGAGATCGCTCGGCTCGAGAAGCGTTCGCGCGACGCATTGCGCGATGTCTACAAGGCGCTCACACCGTGGCAGAAGGCGCAGGTCGCCCGCCACGCCGACCGCCCGCATTGCGTGGACTACGTGCGCGAGCTGTTCTCCGACTTCACACCACTGGCGGGCGACCGGGCCTTTGGCGAGGACAATGCGATCGTCGGCGGATTTGCGCGGTTTCGCGGCACCCCGATGGCTGTCATCGGTCAGGAGAAGGGCAACGATACGAAGAGCCGGCTGAAGCACAATTTCGGCATGGCGCGGCCGGAAGGATATCGCAAGGCGGTGCGGATCATGGAACTGGCCGACCGTTTCGGGCTGCCCATCGTCTCGCTCGTCGACACGGCCGGCGCCTATCCCGGCATCGGCGCCGAAGAGCGCGGCCAGGCCGAGGCGATCGCCCGGTCCACGTCGATGTGCCTCGGTCTGAAGGTTCCCATGGTCTCCCTGATCATCGGAGAGGGAGGTTCAGGCGGGGCCATCGCGATCGCCACGGCCAACAAGGTCTACATGCTCGAGCACTCGATCTATTCGGTGATCTCTCCGGAAGGAGCGGCGTCGATCCTGTGGCGCGACTCCACGCGTGCCCGCGATGCCGCGACGAACATGAAGATCACCGCGCAGGATCTGCTTTCCATGAAGGTGATCGACGGCATCATCGCCGAACCACTGGGCGGAGCGCATCGCGATCCGGCCGCGGTCGTCTCGGCAGCCGGCGACCAGATCGCCAAGGCATTCGAGGAACTCGAGACCGCCAACATGGATTTCCGCGAGCATCGGCGGGAGAAATTCCTCGCCATTGGCCGCGATCTTTAGGCGTCGGGCCGCCTGCGCAAACGATCGCCGCAACGGCCCAGGAACTGGTCCCGTGATCGCCTGTCGCCCCTATTGTGGCCGCAAGTCCACAGCTTTGCCACAAAATCGCCTCCTAGTTTGCGCAAATGCAGGGGCGGAGGATTGACGCGGGCCGTTGAGGGGATTTTCCTTGGTAAGTCTTTCTCAAGGTTAACCGACATAGATTGCCGGCCGGGCGGGTTCAACGCCAATTTCGGGGACGCACGACCGTTATGTTCTTGAGACTCGTACAGGCATCGTTCCTGGTTGCAGCCATCGGCTTGAGCGGCTGCACCGACTCCACGCTGGGCAGTGCGGCGCACAAGGCTGAAAAGTCGCTGCCGCGCGAGGTCCTCAACCGAATGCAGGCCAAGGACATGGCGCGCACTGCGCCGATCATGGCTCGCATCTTCAAGGAGGAGGGCAAGCTCGAGATCTGGAAACAGAAGCGGTCCGGCCGTTACGATCTCATCGCCTCCTACGACATCTGCAAATGGTCGGGGCAGCTCGGACCGAAGTTCGTCGAGGGCGATCGCCAGGCGCCGGAAGGCTTCTACACGGTGCGTCCGACGCAGATGAACCCGCAGTCGAGCTATCATCTTGCCTTCAACCTCGGCTATCCCAATGCCTATGATCGGGTACATGGCCGCACGGGTTCGCACCTGATGGTGCATGGAGCCTGCTCGTCGTCGGGATGCTATTCGATGACGGATGAGCAGATCGAGGAGATCTACGCTTTCGGGCGCGACGCTTTCCGAGGCGGGCAGACCGAATTCCAGGTTCAGGCCTTTCCGTTCCGCATGACGGCGGAGAACATGGCCCGCTACCGCAACGATCCCAATTACGAATTCTGGAAGATGCTGAAGGTGGGCTACGACCATTTCGAGATCACCAAGGTCCCGCCGAAGGTCGATGTCTGCGAAAAGCGCTACGTCTTCAACCAGTTCACCCAGGGCAACGCCGTGTTCGATCCCAAAGGGGCGTGTCCGCAGGCCGTGCAGCCGGAAACGCTGGTGAGCGCGTTCCAGAGCCGCCAGTCGACATTCGAGGCCGCATTCTCCACGGCAAGCCGCAAGGCCTCTTCCCCGCCGAAGCCGTCGATCGGCGGGCTTGACGAGGCGTTGATGGTCGCCGAATGGTCGCGCAAACGCGCCCGCGGCGAACGCGTGCCGGTAGAGCCGCCATCGATGGAGCCGGACGGCACGGTCGTAGCGACAACGCGCATGGGGCGCATCGATTCGCCTGCCGGGCGCAGGCAGGCGGCGATAGACGCGGCTGCGGCCGAGAAGCGACAGGCGGAAGAAGCACGGCAACTGGCGGCACGAAAGGCTGCCGAGGAAAAGGCTGCAGCCGTTGCCGCGGCCAATGCGGCTGCCACGCAGTCGGAAACCGTGGTCGGTGCGCCTCCCGCCGCCGCGGACGCTGGTGGAACCGGACTCCTGGGCCGCGTCTCCACACGCCTCACAGGTCTGTTCGGCAATTGAGCCGCACGCGCTGAGAGAATTGTCCGATGCCGCAGACGCAGGACGTCTACGATCTGAAAGGTCTGAAATGTCCGCTGCCGGTCCTGCGCGCGCGCAAGCGGCTCGAGGCCATGGCTGCCGGTGAGCGGATCTGGATCGAGACGACCGATCCGCTTGCGGTGATCGATATTCCCGCCTTCTGCACCGAGGCCGGACATCGGCTGATCGAAACGGTTGCCGCAGACGGCGGGCACCGTTTCCTGATCGAACGAATGGCGGGCCGGAGCATGCTCCATTCAAACGGGATCGTTTGAGCGAAAAGGCACTTGCTTCAAGGTATTGATCCGGCGCGCATATCTTTGCGTCAGACATTTCCTTAAGCGGGCGCGCTAACCCATCTTGAAACCTGATATGGCCAGCGGATTGTCTTCGAGCGCGTGGCGGTCGGGCGTATCGACGGCCGGCTTCCCGACAAAGGCGTTGAACAGCCGCCTCACATAGTCTTCCGGCATGCCGTCGGTGATGAGCACGAGGCGGACGCCCCGTGGTCCGGGCGGCCAAGCGGCAAGTCGCGTCGGCGGATGGATGAGCTTCTGCACGCCATGGATGACCAGCGGGTGCGCCGGATCCTCGACTGTCTCGATGACGGCCTTCATGCGCAGCAGCTTTTCGCCATGGGTCGCGCGCAGGAGATCGAGAAACCCTTCGACCGCGGCTACTGGCATCGGCTTGTCGTCGGTCAGGGAAAAGCTGCGAATGCGGTCATCATGATGATGGTGATGGTGGCCTTGATGATCGTGTCCGTCATGTCCATCGTGGTGGTGATGATCATGTCCGCCGGCAGCTTCCGTCTCGCGAAGCCAGCGGCGCACGTCGATGCTCTTCGTCGAGGGGTCGTAGAGACCGCATTCGAGCAGGGCTGCTGCTCCGATGGCGCCGCCTTGCGAAACCATCACAGGGGCAGCCGGATTGATCCGTGCGATGCGATCGCGCAGACTGGTCTCCTGCCGGGACGATGCGACGTCGGTCTTGGTGATGACGATGCGGTCGGCGACAGCCAGTTGCCGCAGGGCCTCGTCATGGCGCTCAAGGGTGGCTTCTCCATTGGCTGCATCGACAAGCGTGACCACCCCGTCGAGCCGATAGGCCGCCAGTATCGCCGGATGCGCCATCAGCGACTGCAGTACCGGCATGGGATCGGCAAGCCCCGTCGTCTCGACGATGACGCGCGACAGCGCGGCGATGCGGCCGGTCTGCAGCCGGTCTGCGAGATCGGCCAGTGTATCGATCAGTTCGCCGCGCACGCTGCAGCACAGACAGCCGTCAGCCAGTTCGATCACCCCGTCGCTCGCCGTCTCGACGAGGAGATGATCGATGCCGACCTCGCCGAATTCGTTGACGATCACGGCGGTATCGGTGAGTTGCGGATCACGCAGGAGCCGGTTGATCAGCGTCGTCTTGCCCGAGCCGAGAAAGCCCGTGACCACGGTTACGGGTATTGGCGAGTGCTGCATCGATTTCGACATCCCGATGGATTGAAGGTGGACTTACTGCGCCGCAACCGGGGTTGGCTTATAGTCAGGACGAGGCGTGGGTATGGGAACGTCGGCATACTCGACCTCTTCGGGATAATACGGCGATTTCGGTCCGGTCGCGCCGCCGAGACTGATGGCGACGAGGTGAGGCTGCTTATTCGGCTCATGCAGATAGGGCGAGTTTACGATCGAGTTGCCTTCATCGTCGCGGTTCTCCAGCCGGGCTTGGCGCGCCTCCTGGCTGCATACGACCGGCCGCATGTCGATGGCAACGGGCTGGAGAGGTGCTGGCGGCGACAGGCTTTCCAGGCGCGGCCCTGCTTGCGCACTGGTCCCGAAGCCCTTGGCGATCAGGTCTGCGGCATGTTCGGCCCGCTCGGATGAGGACATCTCGCCCAGGAGCACGGCGAGAATGGTACGCCCGCCGCGCGTGGCCGAGGCGGCGAGGTTGAAGCCGGCCGGGCAGGTATAGCCCGTCTTCATGCCGTCCGCCCCCTCGAAACGGCCGATCAATGTGTTGTGGTTCTCCAGCGTCGCCTTGCCGGCCTGCAGGCCCTCTATGGCGAAGTAGGAGGCATACTGCGGATAATCGCGCCGGATTGCCAGGGCGAGAAGCGCCATGTCGCGGGCGGTCGTATACTGCTCTTCGGAATGCAGGCCGTGCGCATTGACCCAATGCGAGCCGGTCATGCCGAGCCGCGTCGCCTCGGCGTTCATCCGGCCGGCAAAGGCGCTTTCCGAGCCGGCGATGCTTTCGCCGATCGCGGTGGCGACGTCATTGGCCGACTTGACCATGATGATCTTGAGCGCGTTGTCGAGGGTCAGCACCGAACCGGGCTTGTATCCCATCTTGCTCGGCGGCTCCTTTGCCGCATTCTTGGAAATGCGGATCGGCGACTGCAGTGTCACCTCGCCTGCATCGATTGCCCGGAAGGCGACATAGGCCGTCATCAGCTTGGAGAGCGATGCGGGATACCAGCGCTGGAAAGCGTCTTCCTGGGCCAGAACATGGCCCGAATTGGCGTCGACCACGATGAACGGGCCGCCCACGGCGGGCGCCACCGCGAGCAACGAAGCCACACACGCGCCGAGCCACCGCTGGCACATCATTTTCACGCTTGCACGGATCAATTTCGCTATCGCCTCTTGCAGGTTATGCGCTAGTTTGCCGGCGCCGCGCGGCAGTGAAACGCCTGGGGCGCCGGCGGCATCGCCGATTGTCGACCGGTGTTATTTAGCCCATGTGACGCCAAGATGGCAAAGCGGTCCGGCACGAGATCGCCAAGGCCGGGCACGGAACACGTGTGACGAGGGGAGTCGCTTAAACATGCCAATCCTGAACAGAGCCGCCGAATTGCAGGAAGAGGTCGCCGGGTGGAGGCGCAAGATCCACAGCAATCCCGAGCTGCTCTTCGACCTCTTCGAGACCTCGGCTTTCGTCGCCGGGAAGCTGGCCGAATTCGGCTGCGACGAGGTGGCGACCGGTATCGCCAAGACCGGCGTCGTCGGCATCATCCGCGGCAGGCTCGGCGAGGGACCGACGGTCGGTCTGCGCGCCGATATGGATGCGCTGCCGATCCTCGAGGCAAGCGGGGTTCCGCACGCCTCGCAAAATGCCGGCAAGATGCATGCCTGCGGCCATGACGGCCACACCGCGATGCTGCTCGGTGCAGCGAAATATCTTGCCGAAACGCGCAATTTCAAAGGCACGGTAGCGGTTATTTTCCAGCCGGCGGAAGAAGGGGGAGGCGGCGGCGACGTCATGGTCAGGGAAGGCATGATGGAGCGCTTCGGCATCGAGCGGGTCTTCGGCATGCACAACGAACCCGGCCTGCCGGTCGGCCAGTTTGCGACGCGCGCCGGGCCGATCATGGCGGCGACGGCCGAATTCACGATCAAGATCAGGGGCAAGGGCGGGCACGCCGCGTTTCCGCACCAGACCGTCGATCCGATCGTGATCGCCAGCCAGGTCGTCGGCGCGATGCAGACCATCGCCTCGCGCAGCACCGATCCGGTCGAGGCGATCGTCGTCTCGGTGACCAAGTTTCACGCCGGCGATGCCTATAACGTCATTCCCGAGGTGGCCGAGATCGCCGGCACTGTGCGCACGTTGCGCCCGGAGAACGCCGATCTGGCCGAAGAGCGCATCCGGGCGATCGTCGACAACATCGCGCGGGCGGGTGGAGGCCAGGCGGACATAGACTATGACCGCAACTACCCGGTGACGTTCAATCACGCCGAGGAAACCGAATTCGCCGCATCCGTGGCGCGCGAGGTGGCGGGAGAGACCAATGTCGACACGAACATGCCGGCGATGATGGGCGGAGAGGACTTCTCCTACATGCTGCAGGCGCGCCCCGGGGCCTTCATCTTCGTCGGCAACGGCGACACGGCCAATCTTCACCACCCGAAATACGATTTCAACGACGAGGCGATCCCGCACGGCATCTCCTACTGGGTGCGACTGGCCGAGAAATATCTCGCCGCCTGAGGCGAGGCTTGCATGCAGCGTCGCGCATGACAGCGCGGCGTTGCCAAAATGGTTGGCGAATCCGCCCTGAAAGGGTATGAGAGCGCCGTGGTCCCGTAGCTCAGCAGGATAGAGCATCAGATTCCTAATCTGAGGGTCACTGGTTCGAATCCAGTCGGGATCACCAAAAATCCAAAAAAATCAATGGCTTACGTGGCCGAAAAAATGGTTGCTTGCGCTAGTTTGACCGTGTGCTACGAATTGCTACGAGATGCAACTTAGTGCGGCGGGATTGGCTGGGCAATTTGAGGGTCGAAGGGTCGGGAAATGGGAGTCACCAAGAAGGTCGTTCGAAACGCGGATGGGAGCGTTCGTTTTCAGGGGTGGCAGGTTCGGTTCAAGGACAATGCCACCAACAAGTGGAAGACCCGATCCTTCAAGTCCAAATCGGAAGCTAATGGCTTCGAGCGCGGGTTGTCAGACGTGTTCAAGGTCAAGCGGATCGCCGAGCGACGCGATCTGGACGTCGATGCCGTTCTGAGCGACCTCGTAGAGAGTGGCGAGATTTTTCGGAAGGGGCCGGTCGAGCGCAACTTGGCCAAGTTCGACACGAACCGTACGGCTCTGATCTCAACCCTCGTACCGCAATTCCTAACTGCCTGTGAGAAGGGGCGGGACGGCCGCAAGCCTCTCCGCGAGAGCAGTCTGGACACCTACAGACAGCGCCTTGCGCCATTCGTCGCCGACTACGGACACCGGTCGGCCGCCAGCATCACCAAAACGGATATGCGAGCCTATCGCGACAAGCTGCTCGATACGTGTGGAACTCGGCAGCAGGCGCGCAATGTCCTATCCATGTCGTCGATCTTCTTCGACTATCTCATCGACGATCTGGACATGAGCCTCAAGAACCCGGCGCGCGGTGTGCGGATCGACGTTGGGCAGGATGAGGAAATAGAGACGGCCGTCGACATTGACGACATCTATTCCGACGAGGACATCGAGAAGATACTTTCGACTTCTCACGGCCGGCTGGAAAAAGCCCGCTCGCGGATCGATCCGCGAAAGTATCGGACTGTGACGCTTGTTCGTTCCGCCCATCGCGACAGGGTGATCGTCATCCTGCTCGTCTATTGCGGCTTGCGGATCGGTGAGGCTCTGGCGCTGACGTGGGAAGATGTGGACTTGGACCAATCTCTTCTCACCGTGAACAAGACCTTGTCGCAGCGCGGGAAGGTCACACTTGTGAAGTCCCGCGCAGGGCGTCGGCGGATCGCGATCCCGAAGCAGGCCCTAGACGTGCTCAAGGAGTATAAGGAGCATTCGCCCTACCCGCACATCGCTGGGGTAGAGGGCGGGGGTTACATCAGCTACCACAATGCGCATAAGAGTTGGGTCAGACTGATCAAGAAGGCTGGAGTGAAGTACCGCAACCTGCACAAACTGCGTCACTACTATGCATCGAAGCTGATCGACGCCGGTTATGACGATCACCGTCTGACGACGATGATCGGCCACGAAGATATCGCCTTCACACGGAAGGTCTACGGCCACCTGCTGAACAGGCGAACGCGCGTCACCAAGGATGTCGAAGCCATTAACCTCGTCTTTGGAGCGTGACGGAATGAATGATGAAAACGGCGGGGGAAATCCCCGCCGCGATCCAGTCCGCACGAAAGCGCTTCTGGGTAGGGTGCGGTGGTTCCCGACTTATCCGGTAGTGGGTCAGTTTGAAATCTAGGCTTTGAAACGCGCGTGTGACAATGCCATATTGCAAGAATGACAGCAAACGCGCCTGGAACCAATCATCCACTCCGCAAACGCACTGAAAAGGCGATGAAGCGGCAAGAGAAACTCGCGGCCATGTTAATGGCGGAGAATCCCGAATTGTCGAAGGAGGACGCGATGGCTCGTGCGCAAGAGAAGATGCGCGACAATCCACGCAGTGACTGGCGGGCGGGCTGATGACAGAACACAAGCCAAAGCGGCCGCGCGATCCTAACCAGTTGGCCAAGTCGATTGTGGATTTGGCGACGGGCGAAGCTGAGGATAAGAAGCCGCTGGCGAGCGCCCGCAAAGGCGGCCTGAAAGGCGCGAAGGCGCGAACAAAGGCGCTCTCGCCAGAGCAGCGATCAGAGATTGCGCGGATCGCCGCCCAAGCTAGGTGGAAAAAGGCCGACTATGCAGCATCCTCGTCGTCATCAGCGTCCTTATTAAGTGCGTCTACTGCCCTCAATTCCGCCACGTCATCAGTGAAATCCGTGAAAAACGATAGTTGTTCCTCTGGATAGAGCTTGCTCATGCGTTCTGTATCGCAAACTGCCCTATAAACGTCATGGGCGACAGCCTCACGCCTCTGTTTAACGGACTTCTGTCTGAGGCCCGGCGTACCGCCTGTGTCAGTATCGAAATAGTGTCTAATCGGAGTGTTGCCCTCGAAAGTCAGAACGCTTTGTTTCGCGCGATAGTAAAACCCTCCTTCGGAGTCAAAACGCCGCGCTTGGCGCAGAGCCTGCGTGACCTGTTTTCGAAGTATCTGCCGGATATCCTGCGGGCGAGGCACTAACCGCCTTTCAGCCATAGCCCAATCCACGAAATCACCGGGGTCACCTGATTCCTGGCCGCGTTCGGCGATCCATTCGTCCCAAAGGTCCTCTACCTGCTCATTCCAATTTGCCATTACCCTGTCTCCTACAGTCTGGTTGGGGCTTGGTGTCCCCATCCGTCTATGCACTGCCAGTCCATCAGGTAGTCGCGTATGCTTTTTTGATACTTTCGAAGCCATGCATAGTTCTGCGTTCGATGCTGAATTTGTCCCACTACGATGGCAGGATTGATCTCTAGGCGAGCCGCGAAGGCCAAGACGTCCCTTTCAGAGATGAAGGGGCTTTTTCGAATCATGAATGACTCAAGTTGTCGGCGCGGAACAAGAAATTCCGACGCCGCTTCATTTGCGCGCGCTTCCTGTTGCGGCAGTCCCTCAATCTGATTCACATCGTAGTCAAATTCATCGACCGGCGTAAAAGTAGCGGCCCTGCCGTCGCCGCGAAGCACATGCTCAATTTCGTGTCGGAGCACGAAGCAGAAGTTATCCATGCGGTCCAATCGTATGGTCATGCCGATGGCTGGCTGATCCTCTATCCACACACAAACGCCGTCTATTTTTGATCCGGGGAGCGCTTCAACCAACACCAACCGGACGCCGCATTCCCGAAGTATCTCCGGAATCCGGATCAGATCGTCCTTGTCTTGCATGTGAGCACGGATTGACGGCAAACTCTTCTCTAGCGCCGTCTCGGAATAGGGAGGACTGTCGCAACCTTCCGCGACTTTCTTGACGCGATGAAGCCAAGCATACTGCACCGGAGTGATAGTTTCGTAATCAGACTTTCGCGCCGCGTGCGGCAGTATTTCGCCAGCGCCCACGAAAGGAATGTCCTCCACCCGGTTCTTCGAGAAGAACCGGGTCATCTGAAGGTCAAGAAGCGACGGGTCGGCATCTTCAATCCAGCCTCTTTTGATCATTTCTCGGACAGGGAACACTGACAGCCATCCTGCTCGCGTTCGGACGCCGGGGTCTGGCTTCTTTGCGCGGAACAAATCATACTGCTTTTGCAAGTTCGCGAAGAAATTTGCGGGTACGTCGAAGGCGTCGCCAAGGGCCGCGGCCATATCGGGCGATATGCCCTGCTTGCCCATTAGAATGGGGCTTAGCTGTTGCGGGCTTATTCCCAAAATGTAAGCAAGATCCACCTGCGTCCAACCGCGCTCCTCCAGCTCTTCAACGATGAAGGTGCCGGGATGGTCGACAGATACAATGGCTTCATCGTTCATCGGTGGTAATCCTCGATTGAGAGTATCGTCGCCTTTTGAGGCTCGGTGTCGCTATCGAGAGTGAAAACGATCCGGTATTTGTCGTTCACCCTGATGGACCGTTGGCCTGCGCGATCTCCTTTCAGCTTCTCGTAGTGCAGACTTTTCCAGTTTCGCAGCGCACGGTCATCGGTGGCCGCGCGCAACACCGTAAGTTTCCGTCGCGCAGCCTTGATAACCGGAACGGGCAAGGCAGTTCGGCCCGCATTCGCGGTTTCAATGGCGGCCAAGTCGGGGTCGGCAAACTCTATCTCCATGCCGCCTCATAGCTTGCCCTTATGTATCATTCAAGCCAGATAAATACAATTACTTAAACTGACCGAAATGCTTGATAGCGACCAAATGACTCTCTATGTTGGGGTCATGAACAAGCTCGACCCCAAGGCTCGCACGCAAATCCTCCGCCTTCTCTGCGCAGGCCAGTCTATTCTTTCGATCACGCGCGTCATGGGCGTCAGCAAGAACACCGTCGCCAAGTTGCTTTCGGATGCCGGCGCGGTGTGCGCGGAGTATCAGGACCAGGCGTTTCGCGATCTCACTTGCAAGCGCGTGCAGGTGGACGAAATCTGGTCATTCACCTACGCCAAGCAAAGGAGCGTCGCGACGGCCAAGGCAGTCCCAGGAGGTGCCGGCGATACATGGACTTGGACGGCTATTTGCGCCGACACGAAGCTTGTCATGTCTTGGCTGGTTGGCGGCCGCGATAGTGAATATGCAATGGCGTTCATGGACGAGCTGGCGCAGCGTCTTGCGGATCGCGTCCAACTCACCAGCGACGGCCGCAAAGCCTACCTGGAGGCCGTTGAAGGCGCGTTTGGAGCCGATATCGACTATGCCATGCTGATCAAGATGTACGGCGAGCCGGCCGGCAAGGCGTCGCAACGCCGCTACAGTCCCGCCGAATGCACCGGGGCGCGCAAGACGCGGATAGAAGGCAACCCCGATTTGAAGCACGTCAGCACGTCCTATTCGCAGCGTCAGAATCAAGCAATGCGAATGCACATGCGCCGCCTCACTCGCCTGACCAACGGCTTTTCTACGAAGGTCGAGGCACATGCCAATAATGTCGCGCTGCACTTCATGTACTACAATTTCGTGCGCACCCATTCATCGCTGCGCATGTCGCCCGCCATGGCCGCTGGTGTCACTGACAAGCTTTGGGAAGTCAGCGACATCGTCGCGCTGATTGAGGCGAAGGAAGCCCAGAGGCAGGCGAAGCGCGGCCCGCATTAAAAGGAAGGTCACCGAGGTCCCCGATGGCTACTGTGAGTCGGACTAGGTCGTGTGGACAAACCTGATCCATTGGCGGATCGTTGCGAGTTGCACGAAGCCGAGAAAGCTTGATGCCAGCTTGTCGTACCGGGTTGCGATGCGGCGAGAGTGCTTGAGACGGTTGAAGAAGCGCTCGATGCGATTGCGCAACGCGTACTTGGCCTTGTCGACCGGCTTCTGGAGCTTCCGGTTCGACTTGGTTGGAATGACCGGGTCGGCCCCGCGCCGTTCAAGGTCGTTGCGGATTGCGTCACTGTCGTAGCCCTTGTCGGCCAGCATCGCGGTTGGATTGGGCGCCTCTTCCTGCATCAAATCCTCATAAGCGGCCATGTCCGAGGCCTGGCCGGGGGTCAGGCAGAAGCCGATGGCAAGACCCTGCGCATCCGTTCGGGTATGAAGTTTGGTGGTGAGCCCACCGCGCGAACGGCCAATAGCATTTCTATGAATCCCCCCTTTCCGCCGGCTGCGTGCTGGTGAGCTCTTACAATCGTGCTGTCGATCATCTGCATGGTGGTCAGCCACCTCGCTTCCGGCAAGCGCTGCCAGCATCACGTCCCATACGCCGGCTTCAGTCCAGCGGCGATACTGGCGGTGGATCGAGTTCCAGTTGCCGAACTCGTCCGGCAGATCACGCCACGGCGAACCCGTCCGCGTGATCCAGAAGATGCCGTCCAGAACCTTGCGGTGATCCTGCGGCAGACGGCCGCCACGCGAACGGTTCTCAATCAGGAACGGTGCGAAGAACGCCCATTCCACGTCGCTCATCAGCCCTCGAATCAACGCCGCCCTCCTCAAAGAGCAGCGTTGAATCACAGCTTTAGCGGATCGCCAATGCAGCAGGGAGGGGCCCAATTCACCCGAGACCAATCCTTTATCGGTGCTTGAGCTCCATGAACCGAATGCGGTTATTGAAGGGATCGATGACCTGTAGTTCTATCCGGTCCCCCTCATCCTGAAGTCCAGGCTTCATGTAGCGATAGTCCTGGGTCTGAAGCTCTTTGTGAAGGTTGCGGATGCCCGTCATATAGACGCACATGTTGCCACCGGGGGTGGCATCGCCAGCATGTTCCGACAGGTGCAGCCTGAGCCCTGATCGCGAGATCTGCATGTAGAGCGGGAAGTTGTCGCCGTAGCGGTGTTCCCAATCGACGGTGAAACCGAGAAATCCGAGATAGAACTCGTTCGCCTTCTCGACATCAAAGATGCGGACGATGGGCACCGCCTGTTCGAGGGAAATCCCCTCGGAACGCACGGCCTCGTCATCGTCGATTTTCGCCGATAGGACATTCCAGTTCGGCAGCCCGAACTGGCGGGCGATGATTTCCAGTGCCTCGGTGTGGGTGATCGTCGCCCCACGCTCGGCAAGTGCTTCCCGCATGGCTTTTGCCATGGCCTTTGCATAGCGATAGTCGCGCATGTCCGTTTCCTTCGTCACGGCGAAGTCTTCGTCAGCGCCCGCATTACCAACGCCTTCGCCCGACGGTTGAACGGTCAGGAAGGATTGAGTGGGAGGCATTTGCCATGCCCCCTTCAGGGGGCGCGGGCTGCTGGCCGCCTCCAGCCATAAAGTCAGCTTAGCGATGGGGTCTGCTGTTGTCAGCAAAGAAATTACACAACGGATATGGATCAGGTTTGTCCACACGACCTAGAGCCAGCATGTGCTCATCGCGATCGAAAAAGCGGAACTATTCTGGACACACGTGTCAAGCAAGGCTCGCCAAATCCCGCCGTGTGCTACGAACTGATGGTGCTTTTTTGCTACGAGCGGCTAATTTTGGTTAGATTTAGTTTACATTCTCATGCGGAAATAAACAATATCTGACGATATAACATATTGATATTGTTGATTAAATTGGCGACGCCTCATCGTAAAGAAAATCTGAGTGGTTGAGTTCCTAATCTGAGGGTCGCTGGTTCGAATCCAGCCGGGATCACCAGAGTTCTTTAATTAGATCAATGAATTAATAAGAAGCCGCGATTGAAGCGCAGTGGCGCATGCGAGCAAAGAGGCGGCGTGCGGGAACGCATTCCCACACTGTGCCCAACGCTGTTCCGCCAACCGCCCCGTGCTTGTCACCGCACGGGTACGCGGAAGTCTGCCCGGGTTTCCTTCTCAACCTGCCTTGAGCATGCCCGTTCGCGGATGGCAGTTCCTGTACCCGAAGAACTGCTCATGCGTCGCGGCGACCGTGACTTCGTGGTAGAGGCGCAGTCTTGCTGCCGGTCCCAGCCGTGACAGATACTTCATCGCCGCCCCGAAAATCGCGACATGGGTCGGGTGCGATTCGGCCCATTGTTCCAAGGCGCCAAGGCTCTTCCACCAGCTCATACCGAACGATTTCTCGACCGGCCGTCCGGTTTTATCGATCACGCGCATGTAGCGATTGGCGAAACAGTCGCAGGCCAACCCCTCGTCGCGCAGATAGTCCATGCCCGATCGCAGTACCGGTTCGACGTCTTCGAGGTACATCCTGCGCTCTTCCGGCGCGGTGTCCGTCCAATCCTGTCCCGAACGGATGAGGCAGAGGTTCTCGTGCGCAATGACGCGCTGGCGTCCCTCCGCCTTGACGATGCGCGGCACGCCCGCGGGTTCCATGGCATCCGTCTGGGACAGGGGGATGCGGTCGCGCACGCCACCCCAATAGGCATGTCCGCGCACCGTGCCGCTCATGGTGTCGGCAATCGCGGCGATACCTTCCGCCCTGTCGGACGCCGAAAAGAGCGTTTCGTAGCGCTCGATGGCGGGCCGCACGACTTCGACGAAGAAGCCAAGCGAGGCGTCCTGTTCCTGGGCGGTCCACGCTGCGCCATGGCAGGAGAACCAGCGGGTGAAGCGGGCGGGATCGTCCCAGTAGGCGATCGTGACGACGGTCTCGAAGCCTTCCTCGTCGACGCAGCGCGCGCGGTCCCAGTGGCCGGGGCCGTCGACCGTGGCGAAGGCATCGGCGATCGCGGCCAGAGGCAAGGCTGCCGCCGGCTCGCGTCCGGGACGGACCTGCAAGCCGAAGTAGGCCATCACCACCTGCGTGACCGATGGCTTGTGCCTCGCGACGAAGGAGGGGTAGGGCGGCTCGTAGCCGGCGGGCTGACGCGGAGGCCGTGTGCGTTCGGTCCTGAGGTGGTGGGGAATTGCAGATTCCATGTTCATTATTCCGCGGCCTCCCGCTGCTCGGGGTCGGACGTGGCGTCGGCGTCAGCTTTCGCGCGGTCGTCCTTGCGGGACGATTCGACATCGTTGCGCTGCCTCAAGACGACCCGGTCGCCCGGCGTCTTGTCGAGCAGCAGCCGGGTCACGTCGGGGCGGGCATAGTGTCCGGCCGGGTCGGCGGCCGCCTTGGCGAGCGCGATCATGCCGAGGTCGATGTCGGCATAGACCAGCCCCTCGGTATCCTCGGGCAGCGGCTCGTGCATCAACTGCCCATCGGGCGCATAGATGCGGGCAAAGCCGCCGCCTTCGGCCAGAAGCGCCTTCTTGGTGTCGTCGGGGCACAAGAGTTCGACCATGTCGCTGGAGACGGTGGCGCAGGGCGCGATGACGAAGCATCCACCCTCAACTGCGTATACGCGGCTGGCGGCGTTGTTGACCTCGTGGCCAAGCGCATAGGCCCCGCCGCGATAGAGGGAGAAACTCGGCCAGGCCGCGACGTGCACCTGTTCATTCTGCGCGTACATGGCGTATTTCGAAAGCGGCTGGAGGTGTTCCCAGCAACAAAGTGCGCCGACGCGGCCGAGCGGTGTGTCGAAAACGGAGAGGTCGCCGCCGTCACCCTCACCGTAGACCGTGCGCTCGACATGGGTCGGCTTCAGTTTGCGGCGCATGGCGACGGTCTCGCCGTCGGCCCCGATGATCCATTGCCCCATGTAGAGGCTGCCGCCGTCCTTTTCGCTGTGGCCCATGACGACCATGATGTTGTTGTCCTTGGCCGCTCGGGCGATGCGTTCGGCGCGTGGTGTCCCGTAGACGAGGGAATTGTCGTGATAGCGCTGCACGAACTGCATGCCCCACGCGGGCGAGTCCAGCCAGATGAACCATGGGTATCCCGGGATAAAGGTCTCGGGAAAGGCGATGATGCCGGCCCCGTTGCGGGCGGCTTCCTCGATTATTCCAATCGACTTGTCGATCGTTGCGTCTATGTCGAGAAAGACCGGCGCGGCCTGGACGGCGGCGGCGCGGAATTTGGGATGCTCGTGGGTCATGGTGGTTCTCCTCTTTTCCTGAACGGCGGCTTTGACCGCTCTTGTTCCCGCTGGAAGAATAGTGGGGAGGAGAAGCGGCTTCTTGTCTGGGCCGCGCAGGAGATTTGACCGACCGTCGCAGAGGCGCGATTTCAGTGGACAGCGAGATTCGCGCTGTTACTGTCCTGGATCATGCAGAAGCTGTGGTCCACGGACATTGTGGAGGAACGCGACCGCCTTTCCTACTGGATAGAGGCGGTGTGCAACACCTATGTTCAACTCGACTGTGATACGCCGGATCGGACCGGACCGTTTCGCGGCGAGATCGCCGTCGAGCAGCTGTCGACGCTTGGCCTTTCGCGCGTTACCGCCTCGTCGCAATGGGTACGCCGCACGCCCGCCAAGATCGCCCGGTCAAGCGAGGACTATTTCCTCGTCAGCATCCAGACGGCCGGACGCGGCATCGTGGTACAGGACGGCCGGTCGGCCGTGCTCGCGCCCGGGGACTTCGCGCTCTACGATTCCACGCGGCCCTACGAACTGGGGTTTCACGAGGATTTCCAGCAGTATGTGCTGCAGATGCCGGGCTCCGTGCTGAGAAGCAGGCTGCGCGACACCGACAAACTGACCGCGCGCAGGGTCTGCGGCAATCGCGGCGCCGGGCATCTGATGATCAGCATGATCAAGTCGCTCGCCGCCGACATCGAGACGCTCGAGGCGGGTTCGGTGGCGGCGGTGGCCGAAAGCGTCGAAAACATTCTCGTGGCGGGTCTGTGCTCATTGCCCGGCGCGGCGGAGCCGTTCGGTTCCGAACTTGCCACCCAGCAGCGCAATGAGATCAAGGCCTATGTCAGCGCCAGGCTCCGTGATCCGCGGCTGTCGGTGAACGATATCGCGGCACACATGCGTGTCTCGCCGAGCACGGTTCACCGCGCCTTCGCCGGTGAGCCCGTCTCGCTCA
Organism: Mesorhizobium sp.; assembly: GCA_963966365.1. GTDB lineage: Bacteria > Pseudomonadota > Alphaproteobacteria > Rhizobiales > Rhizobiaceae > Mangrovimarina > Mangrovimarina plasticivorans. The sequence continues at coordinate 54,786 of CAWZZC010000012.1, forward strand.
ACGCATGGATATGGACGCAGCGTCTCGAAGGCGCCAAGCGCGAAATCTGCGATCCCGCGCTGGTCAGCCGCAGCATCAGCCAGATCGCCTTCGATTGGGGCTTCAACGACGCGGCGCATTTCAGCCGCGCCTTCCGTGCCCGCTTCGGCTGCTCGCCGCGCGAACTGCGCATCGGCACGCTTGCCGGACGCGCCTGAACCCTACCAGCGCGTCTTTTCGCCCGGTGCGGCCGGTTCGATGGCGAGCGCATGCAGACCTGCTTCCAGTTCGGGCGCAAGCAGTTCGTTGACGGCACGATGACGTTCCACCCGGCTCATATTGGCGAATTCCGGCGCAACGATGCGCACGCGAAAATGCGTTTCGCCGTTGCCGTCGAAAATCTCCTCATGTCCCGATGCAACATGGTGATGGCCGGCATGAAGATGGCTTTCGTTGATGATCTCCAGGCGTTCAGGCGCAAAACGCGCCTTCAGCTTGGCTTCGATCGCGGAATGGATGGACATTGGCGCCTACTCCCACCATATGAGGATTTCTTCGCCCGCAGCGTTCAAATCAGGGGTTAGGGCGAACCTTCCGGAAATGTCAATTCTTGTTTCGCAGTGCGAAGCAACCATAATCGTCGACAATGAAACTGGATTCGAAAATATTCGACAGGATTCGCATCCGCACCGAGAAGGATGCCGAGGTGAAGTCGCACGCGCCGCGCTGCCAGTGGGACGGATGCACGGAAGCCGGCCTGCACAAGGCGCCTGTCGGGCGGATGAAGGAGGGGGAGTACTTCCGCTTCTGCCTTGATCATGTGCGCCAGTATAACAAAGGGTACAACTATTTTTCCGGCCTTGCCGACAGCGATATCGCGCGCTTTCAGAAGGAGGCGCTGACCGGACACCGCCCCACCTGGGCCATGGGTGCCAACGGTCAGGCGCGCACGAGCCCCGATTTTGCGCATAAGCGCTCCGGACGCGCCGGCTACTACAACCGGGTCCGTGATCCGTTCAATCTCTTCGAGGGAGCGAATCGGGAGAGCGCGAAACGTCCGGCCCGACGGCCGAAGGCCCTTGAGGCCAAGGCGCTGGAAACGCTTGGCCTGGACGCAAATGCAACTGGCGCGGACATAAAGGGGCGTTATAAGGAACTGGTGAAACGCCACCATCCCGATGCGAATGGCGGCGACCGGGGTTCGGAAGACCGGTTTCGCGATGTGATCCAGGCCTACCGTGTGCTCAAACAATCCGGTTTCTGTTGAGCGCGTCCTCTGATAAGGACTGCCCCCGAAACTCGAAAACGAAACGGCGACGGCCGAGAACGGGTTCGGCGCGCTGGAGGCATGATGAACAAGATCGACCGCGAAATCGCCAACCTTCCTGACACCACCGTTTCGGTGAAGGAAACTTTCGGCTTTGAATCCGACATGGTCGTACCGGCCTATTCCGTGGCCGATGCCCATGTGCCCGACATCGATCCGGACTACCTGTTCGACAGGGAAACGACGCTCGCCATCCTGGCCGGCTTCGCCTTCAACCGCCGCGTGATGATTTCTGGCTACCACGGCACCGGCAAGTCGACCCATATCGAGCAGGTGGCCGCGCGTCTCAACTGGCCCTGCGTGCGTGTCAATCTCGACAGCCATGTCAGCCGCATCGACCTTGTCGGCAAGGACGCCATCGTGGTCAAGGACGGCAAGCAGGTCACCGAATTCCGCGACGGCATTCTGCCCTGGGCCTATCAGCACAATGTTGCGCTGGTCTTCGACGAATATGACGCCGGCCGTCCCGATGTCATGTTCGTCATCCAGCGGGTGCTGGAATCGTCGGGGCGGCTGACGCTGCTCGACCAGAGCCGCGTCATCCGTCCGCATCCCGCCTTCCGGCTGTTCGCCACCGCCAACACGGTCGGGCTTGGCGACACGACGGGTCTCTATCACGGCACGCAGCAGATCAATCAGGCGCAGATGGACCGCTGGTCGATCGTCACCACGCTCAACTATCTGCCGCACGACAATGAAGTGGAGATCGTGCTGGCCAAGGCCAAGCACTACCGCAACGAGGAAGGCCGCGACATCGTCAACAAGATGGTGCGCGTGGCCGACATGACACGGTCGGCCTTCATGAACGGCGATCTGGCCACGGTCATGAGCCCGCGCACCGTGATCACCTGGGCGGAGAATGCGGAGATCTTCGGCGATGTCGGTCACGCCTTCCGGCTTACATTCCTCAACAAGTGCGATGAGCTGGAACGCACGGTGGTTGCCGAGTTCTACCAGCGCGCCTTCGGCGAGGAACTAAGAGAGTCGGCGGCCAACGTGGTGCTGGCCTGATCAAGGAGATCTCTGGCATGCGGTATGAAGGGAGCTGTCATTGCGGAAGCGTCCGGTTCGATGCCGAGGTCGACGTTTCGAACCCGATCACCTGCAACTGCTCCTATTGCACCCGGCGGGGCAGTATCCTCGCCTTTACGCCGCGCGACAGGTTCAACCTTCGCTCCGGCGGCGGTGAACTGACTGCGTACCGCTTCAACACCAACAAGATCGAGCATCTGTTTTGCCGCAATTGCGGCATGGAGGCCTTCGCCTATGGCACGATGCCGGACGGCACGCCGATGGCGGCGGTCAATCTCAGATGCGTCGAGGGCATCGACGTGGAGGCGCTGCAGCCGACCATGTTCGACGGGCGTTCGCGGTAGGATATGGCGGGACCAGGCGACAATCTGCGTGGCGGCAAGCCGAACAAGGCGAGCGACGGCGAGAATTTCAAGCGCGCCCTGACGGCCTGCACGCGCGCCATCTCCGGCGACAATGAACTCGAGGTCGCCTTCTCGAAGGACAAGCCGTCGCTTGTGGGCAGCCGTGCGCGCCTGCCGGAACTGCCGCGCCGGCCGAGCGCAACCGACATTGCGGTGACCCGCGGCCTGGGCGATTCCATGGCGCTTCGCCGCGCCTGCCACGACAACACCATCCACAGCCGGCTGGCACCGGAAGGCAAGCAGGCGCGCGCCATCTTCGATGCGGTCGAGCAGGCTCGGGTCGAGGCGATCGGCGCCAGGCGTATGCAGGGCGTCGGCGACAACATCGCCGTGATGCTGGAGGACAAGTATTCCAAGGCAAACCTTGCCACGGTCACGGAGCAGGCCGACGCGCCGATCGAGGAGGCGGTGGCGATGATGGTGCGCGAGCGCCTCACCGGGCGGCCCGTGCCCAAGAGCGCCGAGCGCATGGTCGATCTGTGGCGCGACTGGGTCCAGGACAAGGCGGGGGGCGATATCGACGGGCTGGCGGCCAACATCGACGACCAGAACGCCTTTGCACGCGTCGTTCGCGACATGCTGGCGTCGATGGAAATGGCCGAGGAGCTTGGCGAGGACGAGCAGTCCGAGGAGAGCGAGGAAGACGACGAACAGCCGCAGGGCGAGGAGCAGTCGGAAGAAGACGGCGAAAGCGACGAAGGTTCCGACCGGTCCCAGGGCGAGGATCAGGACGCGACCAGCGAAGAACAGGAGAGCGGCGAGACCGAAGCCTCCGACGCTTCGGCCGACGACATCATGGAGGACGAGGACGTCGACGCCGAAACCCCCGGCGAAGCGAAGCGTCCTGATTTCCCCTATACGCAGCTGCCGCCGGATTTCGACTACAAGATCTTCACCAGCCAGTTCGACGAGACGGTCGGCGCGGAGGAACTGTGCGACGAGGAAGAACTGGATCGCCTGCGCGCCTTCCTCGACAAGCAGCTGGCGAGCCTGCAGGGCGTGGTGGGCCGCCTGGCGAACCGTCTGCAGAGGCGCCTGATGGCGCAGCAGAACCGCTCCTGGGATTTTGACCTCGAAGAAGGCTATCTCGACACCGCGCGGCTGATGCGCGTGGTCATCGACCCGATGCAGCCCCTGTCCTTCAAGCAGGAGCGCGACACCAATTTCCGCGATACCGTCGTCACCTTGCTGCTCGACAATTCCGGGTCCATGCGCGGGCGCCCGATCTCGGTCGCGGCGACCTGCGCCGACATTCTGGCCCGCACACTGGAGCGCTGCGGCGTTTCGGTCGAGATTCTCGGCTTCACGACGCGCGCCTGGAAGGGCGGACAGGCGCGCGAGAAATGGCTGAAGGAAGGAAAGCCGGCCAACCCGGGACGGCTCAACGATCTGCGCCATATCGTCTACAAGAGCGCCGATGCGCCCTGGAGACGTGCCCGGCGCAATCTCGGCCTGATGATGCGGGAAGGGCTGTTGAAGGAGAACATCGACGGAGAGGCCCTGCTGTGGGCGCACCAGAGACTGGTGCACCGGCGCGAGCAGCGAAAGATCCTGATGATGATCTCCGACGGCGCGCCGGTCGACGACTCCACACTCTCCGTCAATCCCGGCAACTATCTGGAACGGCATCTGCGCGCCGTGATCGACCTGATCGAGACCCGCTCGCCGGTCGAACTTTTGGCCATCGGCATCGGCCATGACGTCACCCGCTACTATCGCCGCGCGGTAACGATCGTCGACGCCGAGGAACTTGCCGGTGCGATGACGGAACAGCTTGCCGCCCTGTTCGGCGAGGAAACGGCACGCGGGCAGCGGCGCACACTCCGACGGGCCGGCTGACGGTGAAGGGGCCGGGGCGACGCTTTCGAAGCCCGCTGGCGCTCGTCTTGCTTCTTGTCGGCGTCGTCGGCTGTGGTGTGTCGGCCCAATCTCCCGCCGTGCCGGAGGCCATGGAGATCCGCAGCCGGCCGATTCGCGCATTCCATATCGGTTCCGACGAGACGCGATTTGGAGCATTGGAATTCGTCGGCGGTCTGGAACTGACGTCGTCCTGGCGCGATTTCGGCTCGCTTTCAGGCTTCAGCTTCATCGAGCCCGGCGAACGATTTGCCGGGGTGGCGGATACCGGCTTCTGGTATTTCGGCCGGCTCGTACATGACGAGGAAGGGCGTCCCGCGGGCTTCGCGGATTTCGCCATGCAGCCGATGGTCGATGAAAATGGCGCCGCCATCGGCGAAAAATGGTTCACCGATGCAGAAGGCATCGCGATCAGTGGCGACGTGGCGACGGTCAGCTTCGAGCGCGAGCACAAGGTGGCCGAGTTCCGTCTGGAGCCCGCCGGCATGACGTTGCAGCTGCGCAGCCTCCCCTTTTTCATTCCGCCACATGAGCTGAGGCGCAACAAGGGTATCGAAACGGTTGCCATCGCGCCCGAGGAGGGGCCGCTCGGCGGCGCACGGGTGGTCATCTCCGAACGCAGCATCGACGCTCAGGGCAATGTCTTCGCCGCCGTTATCGAGGGGCCGCGGCAAGGCGTCTTCAAGGTTGTGCGCCGGGACGGCTTCGACATCACCGACGGAGCGTTCCTGCCGGATGGAGATCTTCTCATCCTTGAACGCAGCTTTTCGGTGGCCGAAGGTGTTGCGATGCGGCTGCGCCGCTTGTCCGGCGACACCATTCGGCCCGGCGGGCTTGCCGACGGACCGGTTCTGCTGAGTGCCGACATGGCTTACCAGATCGACAACATGGAAGGCCTCGATGTGTGGCGGCGCGCCGACGGCGCGACCATGGTGTCGCTCGTCTCGGACGACAATCACTCCATTCTGCAGCGCAATCTCTATCTGGAGTTCCGGCTGGTCGGCGAATGACCGATCCGGTCAGTTCTGCGGTGCGGGTTTGAGCACCGACAGAAGCGCTCCGTAAGGCACCAGCATCGCAAGCCCGACCAGGATCTTGACGCAGAGATCGCCGATTGCGAGGGAGACCCAGAGTGGCACCTCGCCGCCCAGGAAGGGTACGGCAAAGCCGAGCGAGCCGTCCTCGCGCCCGAAGCCCGTATCGAGCAGGGCGAAGACCGAAGCGAAGGCGAGCGAGAAGAACAGGATCGTGTCGAGGACCGATCCGACGAGCGTCGAGACGAACGGAGCCTGCCACCAGGCATTGCCGCGCAACCGGTCGAAAATGGCGACGTCGAGCAACTGCGCGGCAATGAAGGCCGAGCCCGATGCGATGGCAATGCGCGGCGAGGCGAGCCACACCGACAGCGCCACGGCGATCGCAAAGCCGACATAGACGACCCTGCGCGCGGCAGCCGGGCCGAAGCGACGGTTGGTCAGGTCGTTGATGAGAAAGGCGACGGGGTAGGTGAAGGCACCCCAGGTCAGGATGTCCTGCAGTCCGAGATGGCGGAAGGGAAACTGGACGAGATAGTTGGAGGCGACGACGACGGCCGCCATGGCCGCGATGAACGGCAGAACATTGTGCGTGCGCGACATTTTTTTATCCTGGGTGATGGAACCAGTCGGACGGGCCGGTTGGCCCGTCACGCGATGAAACAGCCAGTCAGATCAGGCTGCGGTCTCTTCGGCCAGCTTCTTGGCGACCTGCTTCTTCAGCAGACGCGCGCGCTGCGACAGCTCCTTCGGGTCGGCCTTGAGCAGGAAGGCGTCGAGACCGCCGCGATGCTCAACCGAGCGCAGCGCGCTGGCCGAGATGCGCAGACGCACGTTCTGGCCGAGAGCCTCGGACTGCAGGGTCACATTGACCAGGTTGGGCAGAAAGCGGCGACGCGTCTTGTTGTTGGCGTGGCTCACATTGTTGCCGTAGAGGACGGCCTTGGATGTCAGTTCGCAAGCGCGGGACATGATCGTTACCTTCAATTTGACGCCGGACCAAATGACAAGGCCGCACCAGACTGGTATGGCGCGCGCACTATGACAGGCGGCCTTTCGGAAAAAGTCGGCGTTCCTTAGTGGCAAAACGCGCCAGCGTCAAGCATTCGGGGCCGAAACAACCGCATTCGGCGGCACAATTGCGGTCATCCATCCTTACAATCGCCGGATTCGACGGTGATAGCGCACCAAGGGACTTCGTGTCGCAGGCAAGCGGCTCGCAACTGGACGTGGCACATGACACGCATCCTTTCTAGGTTCGCCGGCATTCCGGCACTCCTTATCGCCGCAGTGCTGGTGCTGCCTGCCCGCGCTGCTCCGGCCGAGGCGATCCGTTCCGAATATGTCGTATCGATCTACGGCATCGTCATCGCGCGCTCTCAGTTTACCTCGACGATTACGCCCAACCGATTCGACATCAAGGGCTCCCTGTCGAGCGCCGGACTTGCCCGGATCTTCGACGATACGCGTGGCACGACCATCGTCTCCGGACGGTTCCGCGAGGGCCGGGTTCTTCCCGCCACCTATGACGTCTCCTATGTGTCAGGCGACAAGAAGAAGCGCACAACGATCAATTTCTCCGGCGGGCGCGTGGTCAAGGCCGTCAACCATCCGCCGGTCAACACAAAGCGCAAGGGCTGGGTGCCGGTCTCGAGGGATCAACTTGCCGCCGTCGCCGATCCGCTTTCGGCGACTCTCGTGCCGGCCGCCGGCCCCGATGATGTCTGCAAGCGAACGGTGCGGTTCTTCGACGGGGCGCTGAGGGCCGATATCCGCCTGAGCCCGGCAGGCGCGGGCCGGATCGACGTGCCAGGCTATTCGGGTGCGACCGTAACCTGCAATGCCCGCTTCGTCCCGGTGGCCGGCTATCGCAAGGGACACAGTTCGATCCGATATCTGGCAGACTCCAAACGGATCCTGATCGCCTTTGCACCCGTGGGTTCGACAGGTATATATGCGCCCGTCGAGGCTTCGGTGGCGACCAAAATCGGAACGGTGTATGTGAAGGCCCGGCGGTTCGAGCCGGCCAGATAAGGGCCAGGATGGGACCGGCCCCGGAGGGACAATGGGGCGGGCGACGCTGATCGGCTTCTCGGCGGTGGTCATGTGGGCGCTTCTGGCGCTTTTTACCGATGCATCCGGCGATGTGCCGCCGTTTCAGCTTTCCGCCATGACCTTCGCCGTGGGCACTCTCGTAGGACTTGCCGCACGCATGGTCTCGCGCCAGCCCGTCGGGCGCGGTCCCATCCCGAGGGTCGTCTGGCTGATCGGTGTCGGCGGGCTGTTCGGCTACCACTTCCTCTACTTCACGGCATTGCGCAACGCGCCCGCCGTCGAGGCCAGCCTGATTGCCTATCTATGGCCGCTGCTGATCGTCCTGGGATCGGCCATGATGCCGGGCGAGCGACTCGGCTGGCATCATGTGGCGGGCGCGCTGCTGGGGCTCGCCGGTACGGCGCTGATCGTCACGCGAGGCGGCGGCGTCGCCTTCGATGGCCGATACGTCTTCGGCTATGCGATGGCTGGCGGCTGCGCCATCTTCTGGTCCTCCTATTCGCTCCTTTCGCGCCGTTACGCCGCCGTTCCGACCAGTGTCGTCACCTGGTTCTGCGCCGCGAGCGCATTCCTGTCGCTGATCTGCCATCTGGGGCTGGAGCAAACGGTCTGGCCGCAGGGTGCCGGCCAGTGGCTGGCCGTGCTCGGTCTCGGCCTTATGCCGGTCGGCGCGGCGTTCTATGCCTGGGACTACGGCGTGAAGCACGGCAATATCCAGGTGCTGGGGGCGTCCAGCTATGCCGCCCCCCTCCTGTCGACGCTGGTGCTGATCGCCTTCGGCTTCGCCGAACCGACCGGGCATATCCTGGCGGCCTGTCTGTTGATCACCTTCGGAGCGGCGCTCGCCGCAAAGAACATGCTGCTTGCCGCCCGCAGGGCAAGACAGGCTCAAGCCGACGCGTAAAGCGCCGATGCCGATCTATCCCGGCTGCCAGCCGGGCGGCGCCATCTCGAAGCTCGAAAACTGAAAGCCGGGTGCCACGGTACAGCCGACCAGCGTCCATGCGCCGAGGCTTCGTGCGGATTGCCAGGCATCGGTCGGCACGACGATCTGCGGGCGGGCTCCCGTCGCCAGATCGGGGCCGAGAACAAGTCTCCGGCATTCGGTCCCGTCCTCGCTGATGGCGAGTTCGAGCGGCGCGCCGGCATAATGGTGCCAGACTTCCGCCGCATCGCGCACCCGGTGCCAGGCCGACACCTCGCCCGCTTCGAGCAGGAAATAGATCGCGGTGGAATGGCCTCGTTCGCCGCCGTCCGGGTCGCGGAAGCTCTCAGTGTACCAGCCGCCCTCGGGATGGCGCTCCATGCCGAGCGCCTCGATGATGTCTCTTGCCTGCATGCTGCGCCTCAGAAGATGTCCTTGCGCTTGCGGATTTCGGCGAAGACCTCCGCGTCGCTGGCATTTTCCATGCCGAGATTGCGCCGGATGACCGGATCGTGCCAGCGCAGGAAGGGATTGGTCGCCATCTCGAGCATCATCGTGGTCGGCAGGGTCGGCCTGGCCTGTTCGCGCAGCGCGTCGATCTCGGCTGCGCGTTCCTTCAGCGCCGAGTTCGTGGGATCGATCGTCAGCGCGAAGCGGGCATTGGCCTGCGTGTATTCGTGACCGCAATAGATCGACGTTTCGAGCGGCAGGGCGGTAGTCAGCTTCTTCAGCGAAGCGAACATGTCGGGCGCCTTGCGCTCGAAGAGCCTTCCGCAGCCGAGCGCAAATAGCGTGTCTCCCGTGAATGCGATCTTGTCGTCGCGAAAGTGATAGCAGACATGGCCGGCGGTGTGGCCCGGTGTTTCGATCACCTCGACGCTGTGGCCGGCAAGATCAAAGCTGTCCCCGTCATCGACCGTCTCGTCGATGCCAGGAATTTTCGTCGCTTCGGCGCGCGGACCGATGATCTTCAGCCCATAGCGCTGCTTGAGCGCCAGATTGGCCTCGACATGGTCGCCGTGATGATGGGTCGTGAGGATGACGCTCGGCTGCCAACCCGTGCGTTCCACCGCTTCCAGGATCGCTCTTTCCTCCGGAGCGTCGACAAGTGCGGTCTCGCCGCTCTCGGTATCGTGGATCAGAACGCCGAAATTGTCGCTGCGACACATGAATTGTTCGATCTCGATGGGCATTGGCTCGCACCTCCTGTTGGTCCGACGATAGGGCTGCGGCATCGCCCTGTCACCGGGCAAGTTCCCTGTTCCTTGCAGTCCAGTGGCTTCGCGGATACCGTCCGCGCCATGTATGCCGATATCGTCGATCTGCGCGCCTTCTATTCCTCGCTGCTGGGCCGTCTGGTCGAGCGTTCCATCGCCATGGCGCTGTCGCAGGTATGGGCGCAGCTGCCCAACGAACGGCTGATCGGGCTCGGTTACACGCTTCCCTGGCTGGACCGGTTCGGTGCCGATGCGGAGCGGGTCTTCGCCTTCATGCCCGCCTCGCAGGGGGCGGTGCGCTGGCCCGCCTCGGGACCTTCGTCGACGGCTCTTGTCTTCGACGAGGAACTGCCGCTGTTCGATTCCACGATCGACCGCATCCTGATGGTGCATGCGCTGGAACATGCGGAGAACCCGCGCGAGACCCTGATGGAAGCCTGGCGGGTTCTGGCGCCGGGCGGCAGGCTGGTTCTCGTCCTGCCGAACCGCCGCGGCATGTGGGCGAGGTTCGAGCATACGCCCTTCGGCACCGGGCGGCCGTGGTCGCGCGGACAGATCACCGCGCTCCTGCGGGAGACGAACTTCACGCCCGCGGCGTCGAGCGAGGCGCTTCTGTTCCCGCCGTCGAACCGCCGCTGGATGATGCGCCTGCACCAGATTCTGGAGCGGACCGGGCGGCGGCTGTGGCCGATCTTTGCGGGGGTCATCGTGATCGAGGGGCAAAAGAGGCTCTATCAGGGACTGCCGGTCGCGCAGCGCGCCTCGCGCCGCGTCTTCGTGCCGGTCCTGTCGCCACACGGCGCCGCCGGGGCGGGCGCGGCGCGCGACCGGCTGCTGTAGGCATGTCCCGTCCAAGCGGAATCGCTTGTGCGAAGGGTGCATGCTTCAAGATAATGATCTGGCGCGCATCGCCTTGCTTCATACGTTGCGGTTTGAAGCGAGCGCACGCCGGGGCAGATCAGCAAAGGGAGAATGCGCATGTGGCCCGATACTTCATTTCTCGAAATGCTGGGTGTGAAGATGCCCATCCTCCAGGCGCCCATGGCGGGTTCCTCCGGTCCGGAACTCGCCATTGCCGTCGTACAGGCGGGCGGTCTCGGCGCCTTGCCTTGCGCAATGTTGTCCGCCGACCAGATCCGCAGCCAAATGGGCATCTTCCGCCAGCGCACGCAAGGACCGGTAAATCTCAATTTCTTCTGTCACCGGCCGCCGGAGGCCGACCCCGCACGCGAGGCAGCATGGCGCGAACGACTGCGACCCTATTACGAGGAACTCGGCCTCGATCCTGCCGCAGCCCCCTCCGGCGCGGGGCGCAACCCTTTCAATGATGAGAGTTGCGCCGTAGTCGAGGAGACGCGCCCGGAGGTCGTGAGTTTTCACTTCGGTTTGCCCGACGATGCCCTGCTGCAGCGCGTTCGGGCCTCTGGCGCGAAGATCATCGCTTCGGCAACGACGGTCGCCGAAGCGCGCTGGCTCGACTCGCGCGGCTGCGACGCAATCATCGCACAGGGCGCGGAGGCGGGCGGACATCGCGGCGTGTTTCTGGAAGAGGACATCGCCACGCAACCGGGCACATTCGCCCTCGTGCCGCAGGTCGTGGACGCGGTCTCGGTTCCGGTGATCGCGGCCGGCGGCATCGCAGACGGGCGCGGAGTGGCGGCCGCCTTCGTTCTGGGCGCGTCTGCCGTGCAGGTCGGCACAGCCTACCTGCAGTGCCCCGAGGCACTGACCGGTCCGGGTCATCGTTCCGCTTTGGCGGATGCGCGCGATGACCGGACCGTCTTGACGAATGTCTTTACCGGCCGTCCGGCCAGGGGACTGCTCAATCGTTTTGTCAGCGAGGTCGGGCCGATCAGCCCCGAGGCGCCGGCCTTCCCACTGGCGGCTGGCGCCGTGTTGCCGTTGCGTACCAGGGCCGAGCAGGAAGGCAAGATCGATTTCTCGCCGCTCTGGGCAGGGCAGGCCGCAGCCCTTTCACGGCCCATGCCGGCCGCGGATCTGACGGTGAAACTGATGCGGGATGCCGAAGCCCTGCTTCGAGGCGGCTGAAGGCCGGCATTACCTCGGACGTCATTGGCGCCATTCACCGGTTCCTTCAATCTGGCCGCAAGAAGTCGGATGACCGGCTTCACTCAGCTTGAAGGATCGCACCATGACCGCCTATGCCGTCGGCCACCTCCGCAATGTCTCCATCGGCCCCGACATCGTCGAATATCTGCGACGCATCGACGATACCCTGGCGCCCTTCGGTGGACACTTCATCATCCACGGTGCGCGACCGCAGGTGAAGGAGGGAAACTGGCAAGGCGACCTTGTCGTCATCGCCTTCGCCGAACTTGCCGATGCCGAGGCATGGTACGAATCGGATGCCTTTGAGGCGATCAAGCCGCTGCGCAGCAACAACGCCGAAGGCGAAATCCTGCTGATCGACGGCGTGGATGCCGCTCACAAGGCGACCGACATATTGGCCGGGATCACGCTTTGACCGGAAGGCCGATCTCGTCCACTTCGTAGGGCGTGGTTTGATAGACCTGATTGATCCAGTTGCCGAACAAGAGATGGGCATGCGAGCGCCAGCGATTGAGCGGACGGCGGGCCGGATCGTCGTCGGGGTAATATTCGTGCGGCACGTCCATCGGAACGCCGGCCGCGACGTCGCGGTCGTATTCCTCCTTGAGCGAGGTGGAATCATATTCGATGTGGTTGAACATGTAGAGCCGGTTGCCCACGGCTTCGGTAAGAAGACACGGGCCTGTCTGGTCGGATTCCATGAGAAGGTCCAGACCGCGCTCCGCTGGAATGTCCGCGGTTTGAATCTCCGTCCAGCGCGAGACCGGAATTGCGAAATCGTCGGAAAAACCGGCCAGATAGGGCGATGCGGGCGAATTGTTGCGATGGCGGAAAACGCCGAACGCCTTCTTGTCCAGCACATGCTTGGGGATGCGATGGAAATGCCAGGCTGCGGCCATCGCACCCCAGCAAATGAAGAAGGAGGAATGGACATGCGTCGTCGTCCAGTCGAAGATGCGTGTCAGCTCCTCCCAGTAGGTCACATCCTCGAACGGCAGGAGTTCCACCGGGGCCCCGGTCACGATGAACCCGTCGAACTTGCGCTCGGCAACCTCTTCCCAGGTCTGGTAGAAGGTTATCAGATGCTCTTCGGGCGTGTTCTTCGGCGTGTGATTGCCGATCCTGACGAGTGTCAGCTCCACCTGAAGGGGCGTTGCGCCGATCAGCCGGGCGAACTGCGTCTCGGTGCGGATCTTGTTGGGCATCAGGTTGAGGAGACCGATCTGCAGGGGGCGGACGTCCTGGCGCAGGGCCGTCTTCTCGTCCATGACCGAGACGCCTTCGCGGACGAGAACGTCGCGGGCGGGAAGCTGATCGGGGATCTTGATTGGCATCAAGCAGGCTCCAAACAAAAAAACCGGCGGCGAAACTCGCAGCCGGTTCGAGCAAAATTGCTTGTCGCGGCCTTTTAGCGAGTTGTTTAACGTGGCTGCAAGCCGACCGGCCAAATCACCACGGAGTTGAACATTATTTATCGGCGGGCAGCCTTTGCGTCAATGCGAAAGCTTTGCTAGAGGATGCCGCCCCTTTCAAAGGATTTTCACGAGATGACCAAGCCGCTGCGTCCCGAGCCGAAACCCGGTGTGATGGATATCGCCGCCTATGTGCCGGGAAAGAGCACGGCGCCGGACGGCGTGGCGAAAGTGCACAAGCTTTCGTCCAACGAGAATCCGCTGGGCGCTTCGCCGCGGGCGATCGAGGCCGTGCGCGAGACTGCCGGAGCGCTGGAATTCTATCCCGACGGTTCGGCGACCGCCCTGCGCGAGGCGATCGGAGAGGTGCATGGGCTCAACCCGGCCAACATCGTGTGCTCCAACGGCTCCGACGAGATCATTCAGCTCCTGGCGCAGACCTATCTGCGGCCGGGCGACGAGGGCCTCTTCACCGAGCACGGCTTTCTCGTCTACCGCATCTATATCCAGGCGGCGGGCGGTGTGCCGGTCGTCGCGCCTGAAACGGACGAAACGGCCGACGTCGACGCGATTCTCGCGGCGGTGACGCCGAAGACGAAGATCGTCTTCCTGGCCAATCCCAACAATCCGACGGGCACCTACATCCCGTTCGAGGAGGTTCGCCGTCTGCACGCCAGCCTGCCGAAGGACGTGCTTCTCGTGCTCGACGCGGCCTATGCGGAATATGTGCGGCGCAACGACTACGAGGCCGGCATCGAACTCGTCTCCTCGTCGCAGAACGTCGTCATGACGCGCACCTTCTCCAAGGTGCACGGCCTGGGCGGCGCGCGTATCGGCTGGCTCTACGGGCCGGCGCACGTGGTCGACGCGCTGAACCGGGTGCGCGGCCCCTTCAATGTCAACGCGATGGCGATCGCGGCCGGCGCTGCGGCGATCCGCGATCAGGCGCATGTGCAGAGCTCGGTGGAGCACAACGAGCGCTGGCTTTCCTGGGTCAGCCAGGCGTTGCGCGAACTCGGCCTGCGCGTCACGCCGAGCGTGGGGAATTTCATCCTGATCCACTTTCCGGACGACGAGAGGCATTCCGCGGCGAGAGCCGACGACTATCTGGCCCGGCGCGGCTATGTCCTGCGGCGGGTTGCCGCCTATGGCTTCCCGAACGCGCTTCGCATGACAATCGGCACCGAAGAGGCCAATCGCGGCGTCGTGGCGTCTCTGGCCGAGTTTCTGAAAGACTGAGCCATGACCCAGCCCATCTTCGATCGGGTCGCCCTGGTGGGTATCGGCCTTATCGGTTCGTCGCTCGCACGCGTCATGCGCCGGCAGAATCTGGCCGGCCACATTGCGATCGCCACCCGCAGCGAGGAAACGCTCGCACGCGCACGTGAACTCGCCCTGGGTGACAGCTACACGACCGACGCCAAGGAGGCGGTGCGTGATGCCGATCTTGTCATCGTCGCGGTCCCGGTCGGCGCTTCGAGAAAGGTGGCCGAGGAAATCGCTCCGGCGCTGAAGCCCGGCGCAATCGTCACCGATGTCGGTTCCACCAAACGCTCCGTGGTGTCGCAGATGGCGCCGCATATCCCGGCCGGCGTTCATTTCATTCCCGGCCATCCCATCGCCGGTACGGAGCATTCCGGGCCCGATGCCGGATTTGCCGACCTGTTCGAGGGGCGCTGGTGCATCCTGACCCCGGTTCCCGGCACGGACGACGCGGCGCTCGCAGACCTGTCGCGGTTCTGGGAAGCCTGCGGCTCCAAGGTGGACACGATGGATCCCGAGCACCACGACATGGTGCTGGCGATCGTGTCGCACCTGCCGCACATCATCGCCTACAACATCGTTGGGACCGCCGACGATCTGGAAACGGTGACCAAGTCCGAGGTGATCAAATATTCGGCTTCCGGTTTCCGCGACTTCACCCGCCTGGCGGCCTCGGACCCCACGATGTGGCGCGACGTGTGCCTGCACAACAAGGACGCGATCCTGGAGATGCTGGCGCGGTTTTCTGAAGACCTCACCGCGCTCCGACGCGCCATCCGCTGGGGGGATGGTGAACAGCTCTTCGACCTGTTCACCCGCACGCGTGCGGTTCGTCGCTCGATCATCGAGGCCGGCCAGGAGGTCGACCTGCCGGACTTTGGCCGCCACGTGGCGACGCATCCCGAACAGGACTGAGAACAGCCATCGGCTCAGTCGAGCGGCGGCAGGGTCCCCAATCGGACAAATGCGATCTGAGCCTTGCCCTTCGTGATGTTGAGCGGCAGGCTCGGCGATGCCCCGAGCAAGGTGAGCCCTGCCATGGCCTGATCGATCTGTCGCCGGCTTTCGGGAAACAGGCCGGCGAAGAACTGTCCGACCTCTTCCGGATTGCGTACGGCAAGGCGAAGCTGCGCGTCGACCAGACCGTCATCATCGATCGAGATGGGCCCCGACACGGTCAGGCCCGAATCCGGCCCGGTCGAGATTTCGAGCGACTGGACGACGCCGCTCAGGCCGCGCAGACTCGACGTCAGGTCATTGGCCCCCAGGGCCGTACCGTCGGTCAGCGTGATGATGGCGCTTGCTTGCGGCAATGTGGCCGTGCGGCCTTCGAGAAGAGCAGGCAGGAGGTCGAGCTGGCTGAAATTCAGGGCGAGATCTATGTCCTTGCCGTTGCGGCGCATATGAAGCTGGGCAGTGCCGGCATTCGCCAGTTCCACACTGTCGACGAATGAAACGTTCCGGCCCTCGATCGATGCGCGTTCGGGCAGAGAGCGATCGAGGCGGGCGCTGAAACGCACGTCGCTGGAATGCATGTCGACCGGGCTGCCGGACGGTCCTGTGGCAAGCGATGCCTCGACGTCGCCGAGTTCTCCGACGACCTGCAACGGATCATAGATCTGTGCCGCAGTGCGCAAGACACTGGCCCTGACGGCCAGATTTCCGTCGCCGTAACTGGCGCTGTCGCAGAACAATCCGATGCGGAAGGGATAGCCGCGCGCCGAAGGCCGTTCGCATTCGGCTGTTGCTCCGTTTCCGGCCAGCGCGGCGATGGTGGCAACGGTTCTCGCTTCCAGCTGACGCGCCATGTGAAACCACACGCCGGTATAGATGGCGATGACGGCCAGGATGCCGAGCGCCAGCCAGAGGAAGCGGCGCGAACGGTTTTTCTGGCCATTGCTTGACGGCATGCTCGGTCCCTCGCTACCCACTGTCGGCCGGTCCCTGCGCCGGCACAATCCGGATGGTGGTGCATCGATATGGGCGATTTTTGGGTCTTTGGCTATGGTTCGTTGATGTGGCGGCCCGGTTTTGCCCATACCGAGACCCGCCGGGCCAGACTTCATGGCTATCGGCGCGCGCTTTGTGTGCGCTCCCACGTTCACCGAGGCACGCCTGACCGGCCCGGCCTGGTGCTGGGCCTCGACTACGGTGGTTCCTGCATCGGCCTTGCCTTTCGTGTTCCAGGCGACCTGCAGGGCGAGGTGATGTCCTATCTGCGCGAGCGCGAGCTGGTGACCAACGTATATCGGGAACGGCGACTGCCGGTGCGCCTCGAAGGAGGCGAGACCATCGACGCGGTCTCCTATGTGGTCGACCGGAGGCACGAGCAGTATGCCGGCCATCTGGACGCGGACCATGCCGCCGCCATGGTGAGCGGCGCGATCGGCCAGTCAGGACCGAACGAGGAATATGTCCTCAACACAGTCCAGCATCTGAGAGCGCTCAGCATCCGCGATCACTGGCTGGAGGACGTGGCACGGCGTCTCGGCGTGCCGGCGCGTCGTGACGCGCCATAGACGCCTGTCACGACAGGTCGGCGATCAGGTCGGGCAGTTGCCCGAGGTGGTCGATGCGGTGAAAACGTCGCTCCGCCTCCGGCGCCTCGGCGTGTTCGAGCGCCCAGGTCAGGTCGTGGGGGATATGGACACCCCAACTGCCGGCCTCGATCGCGGGCACGATATCCGATTTGAGCGAGTTGCCGACCATCATCGCGTGTTCGGGGCCGTCGCCGTGACGGGTGAATACCCGCTTGTAGGTGTGGGTCGTCTTGTCGGACACGATCTCGACGGCATCGAAGAACTCTCCCAGACCGGACTGGGCGAGCTTTCGTTCCTGATCGAACAGATCCCCCTTCGTGACCAGAACGATACGGTAGGCGCCCGCCAGGCGTTCCAGCGTGTCGCCGGCATGCGGGAGGGTTTCGACCGGATGGGCATGCATCTCGCGCCCGGCCGCCAGGATGTCGCTGATGACCGTGGCCGGGACCTTGCCGCCGGTGACCTCGATCGCGGTCTCGATCATCGAGAGAGTGAAGCCCTTGATGCCGAACCCATAGCTGCCGACATTGCGCCGTTCGGCCGCCAGCAGTCTTTCCGACAGGTGATCAGTGTCGGCATAGTCGGCCAGCAGGCTCGCGAAATGCGCTTCGGTCAGGCGAAAGAAGCGCTCGTTCTGCCATAGCGTGTCGTCGGCATCGAAGCCGATGGTGGTCAGCGCTGGCGGTCTGCCGGACATGTCAGGTCCTCCCGCTGTCGGGCCGGGCACGGTTCCCGGCGGACTGTGGATTTTCGATATCGACACCGAGTTCGGCCAGACGCCTTTGCGCCGTTGCCGGCAGGGGCGGTGCGTCGGGCTGGCGTGCAGCATCGACCAGCAATTCATCGACGGCCGATTCGGTTTCCTCGATCAGCCGCTTCATGAATGCGTCCTTGTCGAGGCCGGGCGGAATGGGCTTCAGAAAGCGGGCCCTGATGGTGCCGGGGTAGCGCAGGAACTTGCGGCGCGGCCAGTAAAGCCCGGCGACATGGGCGACGGGAACGACAGGGACGCCGAGTTCCGTATAGAGCTCGACAATGCCCCACTTGTATTTCGGGACGTCGCCGGGCGCCCGGCGCGTGCCTTCCGGGTAGATGATGAGTTGGCGCGGATTGCGGTCGAACTCTTCGCGGGTCGCGCGCACGACCTGCTTCAGCGCCTTCGAGCGGCTGTTGCGATTGACGGGAATCATCCGCATCTTCATGACGTACCAACCGAAGAACGGGATCCACGTCAGCTCTCGCTTGAGGATGTAGACGGCATCGTTGAGGTAGGGGAAGAAGGCGATCGTGTCCCAGAAGGACTGATGCTTCGGGGCCAGGATGAATGAGCCTTCCGGCAAATTCTCCATTCCGGTGATTTCGGCCCTTGCACCGGCGATGACGCGGTGCAGCCAGAGGCTGCTTCGGGACCAGAATTTCGGAACGAACCAGGCAATGCGGCGGGGAGCAAGAAAATAGAAGGGCGTCCAGACGATCATCTGGACGATCAGGTTCACATAGAAGGCGATATTGAACGCCAGTGACCGCACGAGGATCATGTCTTGTTGCCTGCCTGCTCCCCGTGGCGCCATTTGCCCGTGGGTGCTGGAATTACCCGAAGCGGCGCATCGGGCCCGCGAAGCCGTCTCCGGTCCGGGCCAATGCGCCAGTGAACGCGCCCGTAGGTATCACTCGGTCGGGAAAAGGAAAACCACGGAAATCGTTCTGGCCGCGCTCCCGTCTGGCGCGAAGACGCGCTAGCTGTTCACCTTGCCGGCATTGACGATGGTGATCGCGTCCGGGGGAAGCTCGACACTGGGAACGACGACCCTGCGGATCATGGCGGCGAGAAATTTTGCATATTCCGTGAACAGCACCCGTACGGCATCGGGCTTTATCAGCCAGCTCCCGTCCTCGATCGGGCTGTTGACCACCGGATAGGGCTGCAGCGCGGCGTCCTTGAGATAGCGACGCATCTCCAGCATGCTGCGCGGCATATGATAATTGTTGGTCACCACGATAACGCTCTTGTAGGCGTGCTCGTGTATCCACTTGGCGCTCTCGGCGGCATTGCCGACGGTGTTGAGTGCGACACGGTCGATGTCCACGCAGCAGGAAAAGAGCGCTTCCTCGGTGCCCGTCGCGTTCTGAAGATCGCCGGCACCAGTGATCGGACTGACGCCGCTGATGAGAAGCCGTTCTCCCTTTCCGGATTTCAAGAGTTCGAGTGCCGCGCCAAGCCGTGACTGACCGCCGGTCAGAACGATGATCGCGTCCGCGGGAACCGGTTCGTCGGGCGGTTTGAGGAGACTTACTTCGTTGGCGAACCAGGCGAAACCGGCCACGAAGGCGACGAGAGGCAGGCAGAGTGCCATCAACGGGAAACGCAGCCAGCCGCGCATGCCCCTGCGCTCGGGCGCGTGCATGTCTTCCCGTGCCGAATCAGCCCTGTCTTGCAGCCGTTCGCTCATCGCCATCACTCATTGATAGCCATCAAATGCGGCCGGGAATAGATATGTGCCGGCGCGCCGTACAAAATTCGTTACACGCAGTCGCGATCTGCGATTCTCAATCATGCTCGGCACCGCCGCTGATGTCGATCTTGTCGATATGCATGACCACGGTGAAATGCGACGTGGCCGCGGTGAGCGCCGCGATGAGGGCGACGACGAGGACAACGCCGGCATAGCCGCTCGCGCCGATGGCGAAATTGCCGAAGAGCGCGGTCGCCTGAGCCGCTTCGGGGGTCGCCATGTTCTGCGAGGACCACCATCCGAAGATGATGAATATGACCACCGCGGCAAGACCGCCGGCGGCAGCCCCCTTGATGCCCGTCAAAAGGAAGTGGCGACGGAACTCGCGCGCAATGAAGCGCGCTTCGGCGCCGACGAAATGCAGCACCTCGATGATGTGTCCGTTGCCCGACATGGCGCCGCGTGTCGCAAAAACGACGGTCAGCACCGTGGCGGACAACATGAGAACGAGAATGCCGAGGCCGATCGTCACCGTCGTCCTTGCCATGGAGACCAGACGGTCGACCCAGTTGCGGTGGTCGTCCAGGCTGGCGCTGGGGACCTCGGCGGCAAGTGCTTCCCGCATCGCCGCAAAGTCCGGGGGCGCGCTTTGGTCGATGGTGACGATGACGAGCCGCGGCACGGGAAGTTCGTCTATGTCGAGACCGGAGCCGAGCCAGGGTTCCAGAAGTCGTGCGGTCGCCTCGCGGTCGACGACCGAAACCGCACTCACGCCTTCGAAGCGCTGGGCGATGTCGGCGGCACTGGCAAGCTCGGCTTCCATGTCGATGCCGTCGTCGGGGCGGATCTGAATCGTGGCCTCGCGGGCGATCTGCGTCTGCCAGATATTGGCCGTATCGCGCACCAGCGTGACGGCTCCCAATGTCAGGCAGGAGAGGAACGTCATGATCGCGATGACGATGACCAGGGCCTGCCCGGCGACATTGTGTGGCGGCACGATCGGTGCCTGGCGGTTGCGGACGTGCTGGCGCTTGGCCTTCTTCAGTCGGGTGAGGGTGGCATCAATCGTGGACATCGAGCCTCCCGTTCGCCAGCACCATGCGCCGGGCGTCGACCTGATCCATCAGATTGAGGTCGTGGGTGGCGATGACGACGGCCGTGCCGGCCCGGTTGAGCTCGATGAACAGCCGCAGGAGGCGCCGCGCCAGAGGTGGATCGACGTTGCCCGTCGGCTCGTCGGCGAGCAGGATCTGCGGCTGCTCGATCAGTGAACGGGCGATCGCCGCGCGCTGCTTCTCGCCGCCTGACAATACCGGCGGCAGGACATGGATGCGTTCGCCGAGCCCGACCCATTTCAGAAGCTCGACGACATCGGCGCGGTAGCTCGCCTCTTCGCGCCCGCGCACGCGCAGCGGCAGCGCCACGTTTTCATAGGTCGTCATGTGGTCGAGAAGACGGAAGTCCTGAAAGACGACCCCGATCTTGCGGCGGATGTGCGGCAGTTCGCGCCGCGTGATCAGCGAGCGATCCTTGCCAAACACGGTGATCAGGCCCCGTGTCGGCTGAAGGGCCAGGAACAGCAGGCGCAACAGCGTCGTCTTGCCGGCGCCGGATGGGCCGGTCAGGAACTGGAACGACTTCTTGGGAATGTGAAACGAAATGTCCCGGAGGACCTCCGGCCCCATTCCGTATCTCAGCCCGACATTCTCGAAACGGATCACGACGATTGCGGCCTTGCTCTTGTTCTGGCCTGTGCGTCAGACCATGGTTTCGTGTGGTTAACGTCCGGTTAACACTCTTGCGCTTGGCCGGCCTTGCGGGGAGGATCAGCGAAGCATTAACCATTTCCGTTTACCCCTTCCAAGGGATACGCGAAAGGATGGCCGCGCGGCATGGCAGATTATCAGGGTTTGCGCCCCGTCTCGGGCGAAATCGTGACATCTTCTGCCGTCCGGGGACGGGCGTCCGCGGGTGGAATGGCCGCAGCCGGGGCCGACATTGTCGAAGCCGAATATGAGATCCTGGGCCGGACAGACGAGGGCGTATTTGCCGCACCCCCTTCCCGCACGGTTTTCCCGCCTTCTCTCACCAGCGACATGCCCGCCGCAGGGATGAACGTTCTGCGAAGAGCCGAGGGGAGGCCGCCGGCCGGCGAGGCGTCCCGGTCGGGACTGGCGTTCTGGCTGGCCGGTATGATCGTTGTCGCGGCCGCATTCTGGGCGTCCGGAGGTCATGCCTTGTTCGATCGGCCTTCGCGAATTCCGCCGGTGGCGCAAGCCCATCCGGTGCTTCATGTCGCGGAGGTCAGCTCGCGGGTGCAGACTGCCCAGGGCCGGCAATGGCTGCTGGTTGAAGGAGAGGTGGTCAACACCGGTGGCGCGGCGTCCGGAAATCCACCGGTGCTCGTCTTCATGGTCAACGGCAAGGATGGCAAGACAAGACGCCATGTTCTTGGTACAGGCACTGCAGGCATTGCGCCGGGCGAGAGGCTGACATTCGCGAGCCGCCTGGAAGCGCCCCTTGCGGGAGTTGCAAGCCTGTCGGTGACGGTACAAGAAGGAAAGGCCGAGTGATGCCTGTGGTGCGAGGAAAAGACATCGAGATCCTGTTCAGCGCGTCCGCCATTGCCAGACGGAATCTCGAACTGGCCAAGGACATCGCGGCGCACGACTACGACAATCTCCTGGTCATATCCATTCTCAAGGGCTCGTTCATCTTCGCGGCCGATCTGATCCGTGCGATGCATGACGCCGGGGTGGAACCGGAGGTCGAGTTCATCTTCATCTCCAGCTACGGCGCTGGAACGACCAGCGGCGAGGTCAGGGTCCTGCGCGATATCGACAACGACGTACACGGCCGGGACATTCTGTTGATCGACGACATTCTGGAATCGGGAAAGACGCTGAAGTTCACGCGTGAACTCATGCTCTCGCGCGGCGCCAAGAGCGTCTCGATCGCTGTTCTGCTGGACAAGCGCACCCGGCGCCAGACCGAGATCGATGCCGACTATGTGGGTTTCGAATGTCCCGACTATTTCGTCGTCGGCTATGGCATGGATGTCGCCCATGCTTTCCGCGAACTGCCCTATGTTGGCGTGGTAAAGGGCGATGCCTGAGGAGGCCGTTGCGGCGTTCAGGGAACCTAAAGAATTCCGGCGCATTGTGCGGCCATGGCCAAGATACTCATAGTCGAAGACGACGAACCTGTGCGAACCCTTGCCGCCCGTGCCCTCGCACGCGACGGCCACGATGTGGAGACCGCCGACGACGGGGAAGCCGGCCTGGCGCGAATCGTCGACGAGTCGGGTCAGTACGACCTGGTGGTGTCGGACATCCGGATGCCGGCAATGGATGGCATCGCCATGGCGAAGGCGGCGTCCCGTGCCTATCCCGATCTCAAGATCATGCTCGTTACCGGCTATGCCGAGCAGCGCGAGCGTGCGGCCGATCTGGACGGGGTCATCGTCGACGTGATGCAGAAACCCTTCACCCTGGCCCAGATCCGTACCAAGGTCTCGGAATACGCGCGCTGAGGCGCGCCCGGGCCGCAATCGCGATAACAAGTTCAAAGAAATCGGTTTTCGATTTTCTCCGCGATGCTGTAGACCCTAGGCGCACAACAGCATTTCACAATGCATGTTGCGCGGATTGGAGTGCTTGCAGTGCCGTGGCGCGCGACTTGCGCGGTATGCGATGCTGCAGGAGCGCCCCACGGCGGGTGGGAAGCGCAAGCTGGCAGGAAGTGTTCGGATGGCAACCACCACTACTGACATCGCAAGGCGGGTCCACAATCACGCCTGGAAGCTCGACCCGATCATCCGCAGCCTGCTTGATACCGATTTCTACAAGCTCTTGATGTTGCAGATGATCTGGCGTCTCTATCCGGAGGTCGACGCCACCTTTTCATTGATCAATCGCACGACCTCGGTCAGGCTGGCGGAGGAGATCGACGAGGGAGAACTGCGCGATCAGCTCGACCATGCGCGCAGTGTGCGCTTGTCGAAGAAGGAGATGATCTGGCTGGCCGGCAACACGTTCTATGGCCGCAAGCAGATCTTCGATCCGGAGTTTCTGGCCTGGCTGGAGAATTTCCGGCTTCCCGAATACGAACTGTCGAAGCGCGACGGCCAGTACGAGCTGAAGTTCCACGGTCGCTGGGCCGAGACGACCATGTGGGAAATTCCGGCACTGGCGATCGTCAACGAGCTTCGCTCGCGTGCTGCGATGAAGGGATTGGGGCCGTTTTCACTCGACGTGCTCTATGCGCGTGCCAAGGCCAAGGTGTGGTCGAAGGTGGAACGTCTGCGCGAGGTTCCCGACATCCGCATATCGGATTTCGGTACGCGGCGGCGGCATTCGCATCTGTGGCAGCGCTGGTGCGTCGAGGCGCTGAAGGAAGGGATTGGCGAGTCCTTTACCGGAACGTCCAACGTCAAGATCGCAATGGACACCGACCTTGAGGCTCTGGGCACGAATGCCCATGAGTTGCCGATGGTTGTTGCGGCGCTGGCGGAAAGCGACGAGCAACTGCGCCGCGCGCCCTACAAGGTGCTGCAGGACTGGAATACGCTCTATGGCGGGAACCTGCTCATCGTTCTGCCCGATGCGTTCGGGACCGCCTCGTTCCTGCGCGATGCGCCGGAATGGGTCGCCGACTGGACAGGTTTCCGGCCGGACAGCGCACCGGTGATCGAAGGTGGCGAGAAGATCATCCAGTGGTGGAAAAGCAAGGGCCGGGATCCGCGCGAGAAGCTCATCATTTTCTCCGACGGACTCGACGTCGAGACAATTATCAACACCTTTCATCATTTCGAGGGCCGGGTGCGGATGGCGTTTGGCTGGGGCACCAACCTGACCAACGATTTCGAAGGCTGCGCGCCCGACCACATCGCCGGTCTCAGCGCTATTTCCCTGGTCTGCAAGGTGGCTTCGGCCAATGGCAGGCCGGCGGTGAAGCTTTCCGACAACCCGGAGAAGGCGACCGGCGAGCCGGCCGAAATCGAACGCTATCTGCGTGTTTTCGGCCAGCAGGATCGCGTTCGGCAGCCGGTCAAGGTGTGAACCGTTCGGATTTGAGATAAAGTCGAGCGGTTCCGCTAACGGCATTTTTAAGCGGCGTGCCTAGCATCGTCTCAGGATCCATGAGGGGTTTCTGAACATGCCTGTGTATAGGGGCTCGACCAACGTCGATTGGTCATTTGTGCTGCGCTGGACGATGCTTGGCCTGGCGTGGTGCTTTGTAACAACTTTGGCTTTGAACGAGTACGTTCTTCACGGAGCGGGCGCTCCGAGCTTTGCCGAGCGCATGGCTCAATCGGCTCTGTTCCCGCTGGTCGTCGCCGGACCGATTCTCGCCTTCCTCGCGTTGCGCCTGCATGCGCTGTCGGCGGCCAACCGCAAGCTCGGTCTTGTGGCGGCAACGGACAGCCTGACGTCGTGCCTCAACCGCGGCGCCTTTTCCGAGCAGGTCGGAATGCGGCTTTCTCGTAGCAGCGGCGGCGCAAGCCGGGTCCGCGGCGCGTTGCTCATCATCGATGCGGATCATTTCAAGTCGATCAATGACACGTATGGCCACGATCAGGGCGACGAGGCTTTGTGTCTGATCGCGTCGGCGATACGCGGCGCGGTGCGGCAGGGCGATCTTGTCGGTCGCCTCGGCGGTGAGGAGTTCGGGGTGTTTCTTCCCGGCGCCTGCCAGAAGAATGCTGCCGGCATCGCCGAACGCATCCGCAGGTCGATCGCCGCGGCGACGTTTCGTCCAAACGGCAAGGACCACCGTCTTACCGTCAGCGTCGGTGGCGTGACCTTCGAGGACCAGTTGAGTTTCGTCGATCTCTACCGGATCGCCGACAAGCGGCTCTACTGCGCCAAGAATGCCGGACGCAACCGGATCGAGTTCATCCATCTCGACGCACACCAGCCGGTCGGGCAGGCAGGATCGCTACACTAGCGCATGCCCCCCATGCCCCGCTCAAACGGGATCGTTTGGGCGAGAGGCATATGCTCCAAGATGTCGATCCGGCGCGCAGATCCTTGCCTCAGAAGTTTCCGTCTGAAGCGAATGCGCGCCGGCCTCGGTCCCTGGGCCGGGGCCGGCACTCGCGACCGAACCGCGTGGCAGTGGAATTCGCCGAGCTGGCGTTCTTGAACGCTCCCCCGGCGGCGGCCGTCCGCCTCTCCCGTCGTCAGGCGGGAGGGCGGGCGGCTCGTGATGCCATTTTGTTTGAAGCGAATGTGCGCTGCGGGGCCGCGAGTTCCTGCCAGCCCGACGCTAACGGGTCGGAACGGGGTGCTCGCCGCGGTAGTCGTAGAAGCCGCGACCTGTCTTGCGGCCGAGCCAGCCAGCCTCGACATATTTGACCAGCAGCGGGCAGGGCCGGTACTTCGAGTCGGCGAGACCTTCGTAGAGCACCTGCATGATGGAAAGACAGGTGTCGAGGCCGATGAAGTCGGCCAGCTGCAGCGGACCCATGGGATGGTTGGCGCCGAGCCGCATTGCCGTGTCGATCGCGTCAACCGTGCCGACGCCTTCGTAAAGCGTGTAGATCGCCTCGTTGATCATCGGTAGCAGGATGCGGTTGACGATGAAGGCCGGAAAGTCTTCGGCAACGGTGATCGTCTTGCCGAGGTTGGTGACGAAATCCCGGGCGGTGTCGAAGGTCGAATCCTCGGTCGCGATGCCGCGCACCAGCTCGACGAGCTTGATGACGGGCACCGGATTCATGAAATGGATGCCGATGAAGCGCTCGGGCCGGTCTGTCTGCGCCGCCATGCGGGTGATGGAGATCGATGACGTGTTGGTCGCCAGCAGTGCTTCCGGATTCAGGATGGGACAGAGCTGAACGAAGATCTTGCGCTTGACGGTCTCGTCTTCCGTCGCGGCCTCGATGGCGAGGTCGACGCTGGCGAGATCCTCCATCGTCGGCGCAGGGGCGATGCGCGAAAGCGCATCCGTGCGCGCCTTCTCGTCGAGCTTTCCCGAAGCGACCTGGCGGGCCATGTTGCCGTTGATGGTCGCAATCCCGTTCTCGATCCGCTCTTCGGAGATGTCGTGGAGAAGAACCTTGTATCCGGCCAGAGCGGCGACATGCGCAATGCCGCTGCCCATCTGCCCAGCACCGATGATGCCGACCGTCGTGATCCTGCCCGTCATTTGTCAAATCCCGTTGCTCGGGCTTCCACTGCCCGCTTGTGCAGCGCACACTAAATCGCGTTTTCGCATGCGCAAGCAAAAAAGCAGCGCCCTCGCGCCTGCCCGAAGCGAGACTAATACGCCGGTCGCCTCCGCGTCAAAAGCCCGCTGGCGAGAAGGCCCATAATTCTGTCTGATGAAGGTCGCTGCCAACGGTTCGCGGGGCCAGGCTGGACGTCTCCTTTAGGGGAACGCATGGGCTGGCGGAGCGATCAGCTTGACTGAAAATCATTATGGATCATAATAATTTTGTTATGGTTCATAACATAACTTGCGCATCAACTCAGGGAGGAGATCATGCGGCAAGCTAGAATGGCGACCCTTGGCGCTGCCATCGTGACGATGCTATCGGCGCATGCGACCACAGTCGCGGCTGGTGACGACAGCCGTTGGCTGACACCCACGATGATCAACGCACGCGCCCACATGTTCGACCCGGCGCTCAACTATCTGACCTTTCAGCATATGGATCAGTCGTTCGCGACGCGTACGGTCGCGGCCGGCGAAGATGTCTGGGAACTTCCGGTGAGACCGATTGCGCTCGAAGGCGAGTTTCAGGTCGGTGACCGCAAACTTGGCCTCGAGGACTATCTCGAAGCCACCTCGACCAACGCGCTGGTGATCATCAAGGACGGCGCGATCGTCCACGAGAGCTACCGCAACGGCGCCGACGCGAAGACCCGGCACATCACTTTCTCGGTGGCGAAGTCCTACGTCGCGACCCTGATCGGCCTTGCCGTCGCGGACGGCGCCATCAAGAGCATCGACGACAAGGTGACGGACTACCTGCCCGAGATGAAGGGCGGCGGCTATGACGGGCCGACCATCCGCGACCTCCTGCGCATGCGCTCCGGCGTGGATTGGCTCGAAGTCTACGAGTTCGGCAGCGACACGCAGTTGACCCAGGTCCACGACAACTCGCTGGTGGCCTACAAGTACCGCTGGTGCGACTACGCCGCCGACGAATCGAAGCCCGGGCCGAACAAGCCCGGCGAGGCATTCAATTATGCCACGCTCGACACCAGCGTGCTTGGCTGCATCCTCGAACGCGCGGTGGGCAAGACAGGCGCGGACTACATGTCGGAGAAGCTGTGGAAGCCCGCCGGCATGGAGAGCGACGCCTACTGGATCATGGATGGGCCGGATTCGGTGGGCCGCGAGTTCTACGGCGCCGGCCTCAACGCGACCGCCCGTGACCACGCCCGATTTGGCCTCATGTTCCTCAACGGCGGCATCGCCAACGGCAAGCAGGTCGTGCCGGCGGAGTGGGTCAGGGTATCGACCGTACCGGACGAGGGATACGAGCCGACCGGGCCGGGTGAACCCTTCGGCTATCAGTACCAGTGGTGGACGTTTCCGGATTCCGACGCCTATTCCGCGATCGGCCTTCACCACCAGTTCATCTATATCGATCCCGCCAACGACATGGTGATCGTCAAGATAAACCACACGGCCGAACCGGTTGGCCGGGAGGCCGAGAACATCGAATTCTTCCATCAGGTTGCCGCGCAGCTCGCGCAATAGATCGATACCTTGGAGCCGCAAGACAAAGGGCCGGGCAGCGTAAGCTGTCCGGCCCTTGTTCGTAAGTCTTTGCCGTGGCGCCTACAGCGCCTTTTCGAGCTCTGGCAGGACGGTGAAGAGGTCTGCGACGAGGCCGTAGTCGGCGACCTGGAAGATGGGGGCTTCCTCGTCCTTGTTGATCGCCACGATGACCTTGGAATCCTTCATGCCGGCCAGGTGCTGGATGGC
>CAWZZC010000013.1:0-226663 GCA_963966365.1 Mesorhizobium sp.
GCATGCGCCAAGCCCAGAAGCGCACCATCGAGGATACTTGGCGCCACGTTGGCCATCTCGTCTCGACAATCCAACCAACCGAATGCAGCAACTATCTCGAAAATGCAGGATACGCTTCCGTCAAAAACTGAAAGGCTCTAATTCGAAGTGCGACTCTCGAGTATCGCCGCTTCGTCCATTTCTCGTGACGATAGCACCAACAAGCTGTAACAGCACCTGCCGAAGCGTCGCGCATGGCGGCGTTACGGCCGAGCTGATCAGCGATCCGCGGGGTGCCACCTCTGCAGCAATTTGGTCGGGCTTTCAGCCGTGTGAAAGTCGCACTTCGGCAGAACTCCCACCCCTCCGCCAGAGGTTTTGTGTTCCCAACGCTCAGTATCGAGCCTTGAACGGACAGTATCAGCCGGCCCTATCAGCAGAAACTATGATTTTGCATATTTCCTATATCGCCAAGCGTTATAGCGGCGGATCGGCAACTCTGGCGCCTTCAGTCACTGGGTCGCAGAGACGTGTGCCCGCCCAGTGGCCTGTAAGCGACAATTCGCGAAGCACCTCGCAGGCAAGCGCCTGGACCGCAGCGACCGCATTGGTCATCGGCCTCTCGACCGTATAGGCCAGATGCACGGAACGGCGAATTTGCGGCCCCACGATCGGCCAGCTTCGCAATTCGCCCGCCTGCGTTTCGCGGGCAATCGCGTTGGCCGGCAGGATGGAATAGCCGAAGCCGTCGCGAACCAGTTCCTTGATGTTGCCGTAGGAGTCGATGTCGATGACCGTGTTCAGTTCAATGTCGATCGTGTGTGCCTGGCGCGCGACGAGTTCACGCAACCCATGGTTCGGTCCCGGCAGGATCAGCGGCAGGCGCGCGACCTTTGCAAAGCCGATCGCGGTGCCGGCGTCTGGCAGACCGGCCGCCACGTCTCCCTTGCCGGGGCCGAAGAAGAACAGTTCCTCCTCCAGAAGTCGGATGGTTTCGATGCCATGGTCGCTGACGTCGCGATAGACGATCGCCAGATCGATCCGTGAATCGCGCATCCACTCGAGCACAAAGCCGCTCATGGCCTCTGCTATGCGCAGCTTGATCTTCGGGTATCGCTGCCGCGTGGCGGTGATCAACGGGACAGACAGAACCTCGCTCACGGTGCCAGGCAGTCCAAGCCGTACTTCGCCGGCCGGGTCGCTCTCGTGTCCGCGAATTTCTTCCTCTGCGACGGCAAGCTGGTCGAGAATGATACGCGCATTGCGCAGCAGAATCGCCCCCGCCTCGGTGAGCACCACGCCCTTCGAACTGCGGTGCAGCAACTGCACATCCAGATCCGTCTCCATGTTGCGCACATGAAGCGACAGCGCCGGCTGTGCTACCCGAAGGTACTCTGCCGCACGCGAGAAAGAACCTTGCTCGGCAATGGCGACAAAGTAACGGAGTTGCCGAATATCCATAATAACAATCTATTCTGCGGAACTTTTCTATACCAGCAAGTTATCTTCGATGGCCATCATCCGCAAGTTGTCCTGCGTCAAGACGATCGACACGCTCGCGAGGGGTAAGCCCCGGCCTGGCCCTCAACACGAGCTTCTGTCATCTTATCGGTGTCCACAGTTTCGCACCTGACGACACCCTGCTTGGCAAGATCCACATCGACGAGGTCGTTTCCAATGTCTGTTTCGGCGGTCCCAAGCGCAACCGCCTCTTGATCTGTGCCACAACATCGCTGCACGCGATCTAGGTCAACGCGCGTGGCGCCGGCTAGCGCGTTTGCTTCAAACGAAATCAGCGGCATCGGCATGCTTGCCAATGATGTTGCAGGCGAGGCATGAAAGCCATTGTCTTCGATGAGCCAGGAGGGCCGGAGGTCCTCCGGGCCACCGAGGTGGACAAGCCCAGCCCGAGGCCAAGCGAAGTGCTGGTCGAGGTCAGGGCGGCAGGCGTAAATCGTCCCGATCTTGCCCAGCGTGCCGGTCGCTATCCGGTTCCGGCCGATGCCAGCCCCATCCCGGGCCTCGAAGTGGCTGGCACAGTTGCCGCAGTGGGATCGGACGTCACCACATGGCAGAAGGGCGACAGCGTCATGGCGCTGGTCCATGGCGGCGGCTATGCCGAATTCTGCGCCGTTGATCATCGGTACGTCTTGCCTGTACCGGCAGGCCTTTCGATGATCGAGGCTGCCGCAATGCCGGAAGTCGCCCTGACGGTTGAATTCAACATGGTCATGCGCGCGCGGCTGGCTGCCGGCGAGACGGTCTTGATCCACGGGGGATCGTCCGGCATCGGCTCGCATGCGATTGGGCGCGCCAGATCCATGGGCGCAATTCCGATCACGACGTCTCGCGGCAATCGCAAGAGCCTGTACTGCCGAGACACCGGGGCGGAAATCGCGATCGATTCGAGCACCGAGGATTGGCCTGCAGTCGTCATGGAAGCGACCCAGGGGCGCGGGGTCGACGTCGTTCTCGACATGGTCGGCGGAGACTACACGGACAGGAACCTGGCCTGTCTCGCCGACGACGGCCGCTACGCGCTGATTTCACTGCAGGGCGGCAAGCTGGCAAGGCTCAACCTTGAACCGGTGCTGAGGCGGCGCCTCACCCTCGTCGGGTCGACGCTCCGACCGCTTTCCGCATCGCGCAAGGCCGAAATTGTCGACAGGGTTCGTCGCGACGTCCTGCCGCTGGTCGAGCGCGGTTTCATGCGCCCGCATGTGTGCGCCACGTTCGACCTGGCGGACGCCAGCGAAGCGCATCGCCTCCTGGAAAATGGAGACCATCTCGGCAAAGTCGTGCTCACCGTTTCGTAGGGGCACCGCATGCCTGCTGGCGGGTCCAGTCTGGCTGCCGAGCGCGGCGATCATCGCCAGCCGGACCCGCCGGCCGCACAATGCAAGCCTTTGGAAGGACTGCATGCAGCTATCCTTTGAGAAGCGGACGGAGGAATTCGCCCGCCAATAGGTCCGATGTCTTCAGGCGATGATGGGCGACGAAGCCCGTCCGGGCGATCCCTCCAGATCTCAGCCTGGACAGAATGCTTGCCGCAT
This sequence comes from Mesorhizobium sp., assembly GCA_963966365.1. Classification (GTDB taxonomy): domain Bacteria; phylum Pseudomonadota; class Alphaproteobacteria; order Rhizobiales; family Rhizobiaceae; genus Mangrovimarina; species Mangrovimarina plasticivorans. Next base: position 3,033 of record CAWZZC010000013.1, read on the forward strand.
AGCCGGCGGCCACCGAACTCAGGGCGTTGAAAGGACTGTCCTCGCAAATCGGCTGGAAACGGCGCACCACCGTCTTCTCGCAGAGATTGCCGTCCTTCACACCTTTGACCGTCACCGCCAGCACGAGAACGTCGTCGGCAATTTCCGGCAGGCCATTCATCAGCAGCGTGCGCAGCATGTCTCGACGGTGGCGCAGACCGAGATCATCGAGCAGGAAGCGCATATAGTCGTGATGGCCGGGGTAGCGGAGGGTCTTGAAGGTGATGTTCTTGTGCCCCGCATCGGCCGGAAGCGTCAGGTCGTCGAGCCCGCCCGCAGTTACAAAAGCCTCATAGGCAACACCATCGACCTGAATCTGCTCATATTCCTCAAACGGAGCAAGTCTCACCCTCTGCCCATCGCGCAAAGCCATGCTCGGCAGGGTGTATTCATCGATCAGACTGTCCACATTCCATATCCGGCCGTAGCCAAGCCGGTTGGTGGGAGAGCGCGGAATGGCTCCGACGCGGATCGTCAGATCGCTCACCCGCGGCAAACTCTCCAGAAGTCCGTTGGTCACATTGTCAATGACGCCGGGCGAAACACCGCAACCCATCATCACCGCGCGGCGGCCCGCGAGCGGTTCGAGGATTTCGCGTATCCGTCCGCGCGCCGGCAAGAAGTCGAGATAGTGGACGTTGGCCTGGACGGCCGCAGCAGCGATCCCGGGACGGGCGGATTCAGGCACTGCAGCCACGGCCACGTCGCAGCCGGCCAGGCGCGCCGGCAGTTCGTCGCGATACCCATAGGAGTGTACCCCGACCGGCAGATCGAGCGCGCGAAGCTTGTCCACCGCATCTTCCGAACAGTCGATGACATCAACCACGAATTCCGGTCTTCCGGCGAGTGCGCCCGCAAGAGCCGCGCCGACCTTGCCGGCACCGAAGATCGCGACCCGCAGAGGCTGCATTTCACGCACCCCGGAACCGGGAGACGAACCCCTGCAAGCGAGGGTTCTGCGGATTCAGAATGACCTGATCGGCAGACCCGGCCTCCGCGATGACACCCTGATCGAGGAATAGGACACGGTTTGCAACATCGGCCGCAAACGCCATCTCATGTGTGACGATGGCCATCGTCATTCCATTCTCCGCAAGTCCCCGGATCACGGAAAGGACCTCCCCGACCAGTTCCGGATCGAGCGCGCTCGTCACTTCATCCAGAAGAAGCACGTCCGGCTCCATGGCAAGCGCGCGGGCAATGGCCACGCGCTGCTTCTGGCCACCCGACAGATGGTTGGGATAGGCACCGCGCTTCTCCGCCAGCCCAACCTGGGCCAGAAGGTCCAGCGCATGTTCCTCAGCCTCCTTCTTCGGCGTATTGCAGACGACGATCGGCCCCTCCGTCACATTTTGCAGCACGGTCTTGTGCGGAAAGAGATTGAAGTGCTGAAACACCATTCCGACATGGCGGCGCAGTGTGCCGATTCCGATGTCTTCGCGCCTGTCGCGAAAATGATCTCCCACCACCTTCTGACGAAACCGGATCGTGCCTTTGGTGGGAATCTCCATCATGTTGAGGCAGCGAATGAAGGTGGATTTTCCAGAGCCGGAGGGACCGATCAGGGCCACCACCTCGCCGCGGTGCATGCTGAGATCGAGCCCCTTGAGAACCTCGTGATCACCGTACGTCTTGCTCAGCCCCACCGCCTCGATGATGGGAGCGCCATACTCTTGTTGTGTGTTCATGATCATGCGCCCTTCCTCAATCGCTGACCCGAAGCCGTCTCTCGATCCAGTCGGCTGCCTGCGTCAGCGGCAGGAGCATCAGGATGTAGAGCGCGGCCATCACGGTGTAGGATTCCAGTGGGCGATAGGTCTGGCCGTTTACGACAGCGGCCATGTAGGCAAGATCGGCAACGGAAATGACCGAGACCAGCGAAGTGTTCTTGAACTGGATCACCGACTGGTTGATGAAGGATGGCAGAACGCGCTTGAGCGCCTGCGGCAGGATGATGCGCTTCATTGACTGCCACGGGCTCATGCCGATTGCCGCCGCGGCCTCGTGCTGGCCGCGATCAATGGATACGATGCCGCCTCTGAAGATTTCGGCATAGAACGCGCCGACATACAGCGACAGCGCCAGCATGCCGGCCACATGGTTGTCTATTGAGGCGCCGATCAGCAGCGGGAAGGCATAGTAGAACCAGAGAAGCTGGACGAGCAGCGGCGTGCAGCGGAAGATTTCCTGGTAGACACGCGCGACTACATTGAGAACCCGCCAGTTCGACAGGCGCGCCGCGCATGTGAGGAATCCGATCAAGACGCCGAAGAAGATCGATCCGATCGTATAGAGAACGCTGAGCCACAAGCCCCACAGGAAGAGATCGCGATACTGCCAGACCGAATGGAAGTCCCAACTGTAACTCATCGCGCGCCTCTTGCCTGAATGGCGTCGGAGGCCGCGCTCTGGCGACGCCATGCGCCGCATGTCCTGGCGATCATTCTCTTTCCCCGTGTTCTTCTTTCATGGCCGAGATTGTCGGCATTGTCGGTTCGTCCACAGTTCTACGTCTTCGCGCTACGGACAATGCAAAGCTTCTCGGGCCCGTTAGCGCATTTTTTGGAAGGCGGTTGCGGCGGAGGTGAAGCGCTCGAGCACACCGGCGAGCTTGTCGCGATTGCCGCTCGAGATTGGCACCATGGGCAGGCGCATTTCGGGGCCGGCCAGCTTCGACAGGGCAAGGGCAACCTTTACCGGACCCGGATTGCTCTCGATGAACATCGCTTCAGCGAGCTCGGCGATCATCTCGTGCAATGCCAGTGCCTTCGCATTCTCGCCCTGCTCCCAGGCTTTCACCATCTCCACCATTTCGCGCGGAGCGACGTTGGAGACCACGCTGGTGACACCAGATGCGCCAAGCGACAGAAACGGCAGCGCAAGGCCGTCGTCGCCGGAATGAATGATGAGGGACTCGCCGCAGGCCTGCCGCAATCGCGTCACCCTCCCCGCATCGCCGCCGGCCTCTTTGATGGCCACGATATTGGAATGCTTCTCCATGAGCCTTGCGCAGGTCTCAGGGGCGATCTCCACGCCGCAGCGTCCAGGAACCGAATAGAGCATGATCGGCAGGCTGGTCGCAGCGGCAGCGGCGGAATAATGGGCGATCAGCCCCTCCTGCGTCGGTTTGTTGTAATAGGGGGTCACAATCAGAAGCGCATCCGCACCGGCCTTTTCGGCGCGTTTGACCTTGTCGATTGCCTTGCTCGTATCATTGGCACCGGCACCGGCCATCACCAGCGCGCGCCCGCAGGCAAGCCGTACAGTGCGGGCGATCAGTTCATCGGCTTCGTCGTCGCTGAGCGTCGCCGCCTCGCCCGTGGTGCCAACCGGCACCAGGCCCGCAACGCCGGCCGCGATCTGCCGGTTCACCAGTGCATCGAATGCGGCATGATCAACCGCACCGTCCTTGAAGGGTGTGACCAGCGCAGTGAATACGCCTTTGAAGCGGTCGGTCAGTTCGTTCGTCGTCTTCATCCCTACGTCCTTCCTCATCCCCGTTCATTCAAACTGTCAGCCAGGCAGTACAGGCCCGGGCCGCCGGCGTGCGACACCAGCCATTGCGCGGCGGCGAGCGCGCCTTCCGCATAGGCCGCGAGCGCGTGAACCCGATACGTCATGATCAGCTCGGCAGAGCCCATGTCGAAGCGCACCTCGTTGACGCCCACGGTGTCACCTTCCCGGCGCACCGAGATCGGCAGATCAGGTGCTGCAAAGCCCATGGCCCGGCTGCGCTCCTCGAAGAGATTGCGTGCCAGCAATCGCGACGTGCCGGAGGGCTCGCTCTTCTTGCGCGCATGATAGATCTCGCAGACAGCCGCCTCGGCATCCGGCATGCGGCCGGCAAATGCCACGGCGCTGAGCCGGAACGCCTCGAAGCCGCGGGCGAAATTCGCGCTGACGAGGAGCGGCCGGTGCGCCGCCCAGGTGACCAGGCACTGCTGTTCGTCCGGCGTGAAGCCGGTGGTGCCGACAACCATGGGTATCGGCTTGGCGGCGACATCTTCCTGCAATGCAAGGCTTGCAGCCGGTTTCGAAAAATCGATCATCACGTCGCAATGCGTGTTCATCGCTGCCTCGGCCGGACGGTATTCGATGCTGCCGCCGGCGACAGGCAAGCCAATGAGCTTGGACCCCGGCGAGACGAGCGCGGCCACCAGATCAAGTCCCGGATTTGCAAGAACGAGCTCCACCAGCTTCGTGCCGACCCGTCCCGATGCGCCGAATATCGCTATGCGCATGACCTCACCTTCAGTCGATCACCACTTTCAGTTCCGACATTTCGCGCAACGCGATCCGCACGCCTTCGCGCCCGAGGCCGCTGCGCTTGACGCCACCGAATGGAACGTGTTCCGCCCTGAAATCCGGCCCTTCGTTGACCATCACCCCACCAACGATGAGATCGCGGGAAAAGCGCTTGATGAGAGCATGGTCGTTGGTGAATATCCCGGCCTGCAGTCCGTAGGCTCCCGCATTGACCTCGGCAATCGCCTCGCCGGCATCTGCGAAGCTGCGGATGGCGATGACCGGGCCGAAAGTCTCGTCAGCAATGACCGGGGCTTGAGGAGAAACATCGGACATCACGGTCGGCGCGTACACGGTGCCATCATGCGTTCCCCCATGCAGGAGACGCGCTCCGGAAGCGAGTGTTGCACCGACCCGCTCTGCCACCGTCTGGGCGGCCGCGAGATCGATGACCGTTCCCATGTCCGTGTCATCGTTCGAAGGATCGCCGAATTCGACTGCATCGACAGCTGCGAGCAGCTTTTCGGTGAACGGTTTCTCGATGTCCTTGTGCAGATAGAGCTTCTTCACCGCCGCGCAGCTCTGGCCGGCGATTTCGAAGCGATGCCCGATTGTCGTAGCGACCGCCTTGTCGAGATCAGCGTCGGGCAGAACGAAAAGTGGGTCGTTGCCGCCCAGTTCCATCAGGCAGCGGACAAGGCCGCTGGCATTCTTGAGCGCAAGGCCCGCCGCCGGTCCGCCGGTGAAGGAGAGAAGATTGATCTGCGCTGTGGCAAGCGAAATCGCCGCTTCCGCACCGCCATGCACGATCTGGAAGACGTCGTCCGGCCAGCCGGCCTTGAGCGCCAGTTCGCGCAGCCGCGCCGCCGCGAGCGGCGCCTTGGGCGACGGCTTGGCGACGACTGCATTGCCTGCGGCGATTGCCGGTCCGAGCTTGTGGCAGAGAAGATTGAGCGGGTAATTGAAGGGCGTGATGGCGCCGATCACGCCGACCGGCTCATACGTCACGAGCGCCTGGCGCTGCGAACTGCCCTCGACGATCGCACAATTGAGCACTTCACCATCGAGGAAAGTCGCCGCGTCGCCCGAGAGCTTCAGCGTGTTCTGTGCTCGCCGGACCTCATTGCGCGCTTCGCGAATGGTCTTGCCCATTTCCGAGGAGATGATGCGCGCCAGATCTTCCGCATCCGCCTTGATCTCCTCGGCGAGCGCGTTGAGCATCGCCCGGCGTTCGGCCGGTGTGGAGCGGCGGAGATCGTGCTGGGTCTGTTTGGCGCGCAGCACCGCCGCCGCGATTTCCGCGGGACTTGCCGCGGCGACCTCTCCGACGAGCGAGCCATCGAAGGGATTTCGGACGATGACCGCCTGGCTGGCCGAAACTGTCGCGGGTTGCGTCTGCATCATTTCTGAACCTCGTCAGTCATTTGAGTGTCTTGTTCATTGTCTTGCGGAACGGCCTTCACCAGGGCGCCGATGGAAGCGGGTCGTGCCGGCCAGCGCCGGCCGGTCAGGTCTTCGGGCGCGGGTTGCGGCGCGTCGGGGCGCAACTCAGCCATCAGAGCGGCCGTATTGGCCGCACAGAAGCGTCCCTGGCAGGCACCCATCGCAAAACGCCCATTGTGCTTGACCTCGCGCCCGGTCAGCGCATCAGGCGCATTGCAGATCGCGCGCAGGTCCCCGACCGTCTTGCCCTCGCAACGGCAAAGCACGGTTTCGTCAGGGAGGTGCTCGAAGGGTCGCGCATGGGCAAGAGGCGCGAAGAGCCGCGACAGCACAGCCTGCGCCGCGCGGGGCCGCGCAACCTTGTCTCCCGCCCCGTGGTCAAACTCACCTTGCTGAAGCCTGCGCATGACGATCCGGGCGGCGTGGCGGCCATCGGCTTCAGCAGCGGCGGCGCCCAGCGCCTCCCGGCAATCTCCGGCCCGAACAATGATGGGACCGGCTTTCCCATGACCGCCTTCCACCGGCAGGCCAAAATCGTTCGGCCGTATCCCGTCATGAAGGGCGATGCGGTCGGCGTGAAGATGACGGGTCCCACGTGCGCCCCGCAGATAGATCGAAAACCCTTCTCTGTTCCGCGCAACGGAAACGAGCCGCATGCCGCGCAGCCAGGGCACCCGATGGCGCATCACATCGACCATATAGCCTGCGGCCTCAAGCAGAAGGCCGGGGAAACCCAGCATGGCGAAACCCGCCGAATATTGGCGCAATGGATCGCCCGCCTCGACAATGGCGATCGGAGGATTGCCGAGCCGCGCCATCTGAGCCGCCACGGCAAGCAGCAACGGCCCGCTGCCAGCAAGGAGAACGCGCCCGTCGGGCGCCCGGCCGCGTTCCTTCATCATCACCTGCAGCCCGCCGACCGTAGAGACACCCGCCAGATGCCAGCCCGGACGCGGAAAAACGGTTTCAACCGCACCCGTGGCCAGGATCACAGCCCGCGGCCGCAGGCAGACGACCCGATCGCCGCGGCGGTCCTCCAGCAGAACCTGACCATCGGCCTCGACGCCGAGAAAAACGCATGCATGGCGGACCGGAACGCCGCTTTCCGCGAATGCCGCCGACAATGCCCGCCACCGCGCCTTTGCCGCGAAAGCCTGCGGCACGGGCACCGCACCGGAGACGGGTTGGCGGTAGATCGCGCCGCCGATTGTCTCGCGCTGTTCTACGAGTTCGGCATGGACGCCCGAAGCTGCCAGTTCAATGGCGGCCGCAAGCCCCGCCGGACCTGCGCCAATGATAAGCACGTCGGGATCAGTCACGCATGCCCCCAGCCGGCTCGACCTGAAGCCGCTCCGCCGCCGGCGCTAGACATGCCTCGACGACCCTGCCCTCCACCCGGACGAGGCAGCCCTGACACGCGCCGATACCGCAGAAGAAGCGGGCCTCGCAGGTCGGCATCAGGCCGTATGACATGACGCCAGCAGCCTCAAGCGCCGATGCGATGCTCTCGCCCTCGCGGTAGGGAATGGACCTGCCCATCCAGTAGAATGACGCCTCGCTCATGCCGCCGCCTCGCAAGCCGTGAAGCGCGCCGGATCGAAGGGACTCAGATCAATGGCCGGCGAATGACCGCAGATGAGATCCGCGATCATCTGTCCGGTAAGCGGTCCCAGGCATATGCCGTCACCCTCGAACCCGGTCGCCACAAAGACGTTATCGCGACCGGGCACGCGGCCGATCAGAGGCAACCCGTCAGCGACAGCAGTACGGCTTCCGGCAAAACTGCGCAGAAGCCGCACCTTCGACAAGCCTGGCAGAAGCGAGACGGCATCGCGCAGGATATGCGCGACTGCGGCTATATCATTCGTGGTTCGGTCGCCATGGTCCTCACGCGTGCCGCCGATCAGGAACTGGCCGGTGCGCAACGGGTCGATGACCAGGCCCAGTCCGCGCGCTGGCGTGGACACAGCCGATTGCTGGCTTCCCTTGGACAGAAGGTAACGACCGGACATGATCGCGCCGGGCAGCGATGCGTTCAGTTCGGGTGCACGCTCCGTGATCAGCAACTGGCCCTTGCGCGGCGTGAGAACGCCGGCAAGACCGAGCAGAGCACCCGAGCCGGTTCCCGCCGCGATTACCACGGCATCGCCTTCGACACGCCCCTGTCTCGTGATCACGCCACCACCGGCCGGCGACTCGATGAAACCGTCTACCGCCGCCCCGCGATGAACGACGATGCCCGCCGCAGTCAGAAGACGATGGACGATCTGGTAGCCGATGGCATGGCCCTCGTCATGAACCTCGACAGCCATCGTCGCGGCGCCCGACACTGCCGGCATCCGCCGGCGCAATTGTGCCTGCGACAGAAGATCGACGCGAACGCCTGCCCCGGCCAGGGCAGCGGAGTGGGCTTCCAGAACGGCACATTCGGCCTGCGAAGCCGCGACGATGAAGGTAGAGCGCGTCTTGAACAGGCCGGCGAACAAGCCCTCGGCTTCCAGATCGCGATACAGGCGCACACCGGCGCGTGCCGCAGCCATCATCGGGCCGGGCCGCTTGCTGGCGACGGACACGGCGCCATCGGCCGCTCCACTGGCCTCGGCTGCCGGTGCGACCGCTTCGACGAGACGGACCTCAACGCCGCGCTTCGCAAGAAAATAGGCGGTGGCGGCGCCGACTATGCCGGAACCGACGACTACGACCGCTGACGGAAGGCTGGAAGGTGAACGGGCGATCATCGTGCAGACCGTAGGAACGTGTTTATGCACGAGATATTGATGGCAAGCCGCATTTGCCGTCGATACAAGATGACGGTCCTGCATGTTCACGAAATTTGTATCGGACAGGAGAACCGGGCCCCTTATGGCTTCAGGAAGGGGATACGATTATGGCCAAGATCAGCCTTACGCTCATCCAGACCTTCTATCAGGTCGCCCGGCACGGTTCCTTTTCGGGAGCCGCCCGCGAGCTCAATCTGAGTTACCAATCGGCTGCCAACCATGTGCGCCGGCTGGAGCAGATCCTCAAAGGCAGGCTGATCGAGTCCGAACAGGGCGCCAAGCGCATTGCGCTGACGCCGCGCGGGCGGGCGCTCTACAATCTCCTGCACCCGGAGCTGGACATCATGCTGGAGCGGCTGACCAAGCTGATCGAAAATCAACGGTCATCATTGCGGGTCGGCATGCCGCAGGCGATCTTCTTCTATCTTTTCCCGAAGGTGCTTGCCCGGTTCCGGGAAAAGTTCCCCGAGATGGAGTTTGCCGTTTATGAGCGTGATACGGTTCTTGCCGAACTCGTGAAGAACGGCAGCCTCGACGTGTGCATCTCCGAGCGCTATTTCGGCGACCCGGTGGTGCCCCAGCGTCTGCTCGGCAGCTATCGGCTGAGCCTCGTCTATCCCCGCGAATGGGGTGAAACCCCGAAACTGCAGGACATTCCCCGTTGGGCGGAGGGACGCCCCTTCATCACTTTCGAGCCGGGCCAGACACTCAGAAACCTTGCCGCCGACTTTCTCGGCCGCGACGGCACAATCGTGCAGCCGGTGATTTCCACATCTGGCAGTTCTAGCGTGAAGCGTTGCGTGGAAGAGGGACTGGGCTTTTCCATCATCCCCTCCTGGTGCATCGATCCCGACGACCCGCAGATCAGATCGACGAAGCTCACCAACCTACCCGAGGTCAGGGTCTATTTCGGCTCTGCAAGCTTCCTGCAGACCCACTCGACGGTCCAGCAGCTCTTCGAGGACTGCCAGCGCGAACTCGTCGGTCCCGTCCTCGATCCGCCGCGTGGCCAAGAGTTCTCTCATCCCCTCTGAAGCCAACATACAAGAAAACCCATAAGTGGCTCCGCGTGTCTAGCATTGTTCCCCGACAAACTGGGGATAGGCTGTCTTCGGTCGAACATGCCGTACCCTCGAAAAAGGATGGGACGGGAACCGGGCCTGACAAACTCTATGGGAGCAATGGAGGACTTATATGAAGCTACTTTCCAAGATCTGCGGTGTTGCGACGGTCGCCCTATCGCTCTTCGCCGGGGCTGCAAATGCAGGAACGATCGACGATATCCGTCAGCGCGGCGTGCTCCGCATACCTGCAATTCTCAACGAAGTGCCCTATTTCAACAAGGATCCGCGCACCGGCGAATGGCAGGGTTTCGTCATCGACATGGCGAACGACATCGCCAAGACGCTGGACGTGAAGCTTGAAGTCGTCGAATCGAGCTGGGCCAATGCCATTCTCGACGTGCAGAGCGGCAAGGTGGATATGGCTTTTGCCGTGACGGCCACCCCGGTGCGCGCCATGTCAGTCTCGTTTTCCAATCCTACCTACTACAACAGCTTCGTCCTCATCTCGGCCAAGAACGACCTCGACCGCAAGAGCTGGAACGAGTTGAACGATCCGAAATATACCTTCGCCGTCGACCTCGGCTCCGCCCAGGACCTGATGACCCAGCAATATCTTCCCAAGGCGAACGTCCTGCGCTTCAAGACCCGCGACGAGGCCATTGTCGCCGTGACGACAGGCAAGGCGGACGCGCTGGTCAACACCATGCTGAACGGACTGGTGATCTCCAAGAAGGCCCCGACCATCGGTGCGGTGAAGGTTCCGACCCCTGTGCTCTCCACGCCGTCGGTCATAGCCGTGAACTACAATGGCGACGAATCCTTCAAGAGCTTCGTCTCGGCCTGGGCCGAATACAACCGGCGTATCGGCAACAACCAGACCTGGATCCTGAAAAGCCTCGAACCGTTCGGCGTGATGCTGACCGACATGCCGGCTGGATTCGGCTTCGGCGGCTGACAACGCCCCGGCCAAACGCGCAGGCCTTCGCACCATGGTGCGAAGGCCTCTAACGGCGTCATGGTGTCTGCATCCGGTCGCGACCACCTTTCAGCAGCGGACGGGTGGAGGGCTCGGCGCATGCCAATGAAGCCGCATCTTGGCCGGATCCTGCTTGAGCACGATGAGGCGACGATGCCCCTCGCGCTGTGCGGATCGAATTGGCGCTCAACGACGGGCTCTTTGCGGCTCAGCCGGAGGATCGCGGGAAATATCGTCCGACTGGCCTGAAGGTTTGATCCCGGCTGTGAATTGGCTTAACTGTTGCTCCCGTTCTTCTTTGCGGCATCAGGTCGTTCACCATTGCACGAGACGCATGTAGCAATTCCGCTCATCACTTGCCTGAGTGAGGCGTCCTGCGAGAGGCATCCTTGTCCTTCACGCTGCGCCAGCTGAGATATTTCGTCGCCGTCGCCGAACAGGGTTCGGTCTCGCGCGCCGCGCAGGCGCTGTCGATCTCGCAGTCCGCCGTCACCGAGGCGGTCAAGGAACTGGAAAGCGATCTCGGCGTCGAGCTTTTCGAGCGCCATCCGCGCGGCCTGACCATCACCCACAAGGGGCACCAGTTCCTGCGCCACGCGACCAAGATCCTTGCCGACGTGTCGGATGCCAGACGCACCTTCTCCTCCGATCCCGAAGTGATGACCGGCCGGCTGCAACTCGGCGTCACGTCGCTGGTCGCCGGCTATGTTCTGTCGGACCTGCTCGCCCGCTATCGCCGCGCCTGGCCACAGGTGGACGTATCCGCCATCGAAGACAGCGGCGATTATCTGGAACATCTCCTGGTTGGCGGGGAACTGGACGTCGCGGTCATGGTGACGTCGAACCTGCGCGACCGCATGGCGCTGCAGGCGGAAATCCTGGAGGTGTCGTCCTACCGGTTGTGGCTGCCGCTCGGACACCGACTGGCTGGCGCCGATATCATCGCGCTGGACGACATCGCAAGCGAACCCCTGATCATGCTGACGATCGACGAGATCGAGGAGAACACCGGCAAGATCCTGACGGCGCTCGGCACCCGCCCCCATATCGCCTTTCGCACACGCTCGGTGGAGGCCGTGCGCAGCCTGGTGGCGACCGGGGCCGGCATCGCCCTGCTGCCGGACCTCGTCTACAGACCCTGGTCGCTCGAAGGCGACCGGATCGAATCGCGCGATATTTCCGGCGCGCTTCCTGTGGTGCAGGTCGGCATGGTCTGGCGCCGCGGATCGGGCCTGTCTCAGACGGCGCGCGATTTCATCGGCATCGCCCAGGGGCAGCGCATCGCGCGGCAGCGGCAGAACTGATATCGGAAATTCCGATATCGCCTATCTGACAATTGAATTTGCGAACGCCGGCAATTGCGATCAATGTGCTCTGTGGGAACACCTTGCCGCCGGAAGAGCGGTCTTTCCATTGGGAGAACCTTATGAAGAGCTTGAAATCCTGCACTGCCATTGCGCTTGCCCTGTCCCTTGGCGGGCAGGCTGCGGCTGCCGAAATGCTGAGCGAGATCGGGCCGGGCGAGGGTCAGGTCAGCATCGTTGCCTGGCCGGGCTATATCGAGCGGGGCGAAACCGATCCGAAATTTGACTGGGTGACGAAGTTCGAGGAGGCCACGGGCTGCAAGGTCAACATCAAGACCGCCAACACATCCGACGAGATGGTGGCGCTGATGAACGAAGGCGGCTTCGACCTCGTCACGGCCTCTGGCGACGCGTCCTTGCGGCTTGTCGCGGGCAAGCGCGTTCAGCCGGTCAATGTCGACCTGATCGAGAGCTGGGAAACGGTGGACGACCGGCTCAAGAACGCGCCATGGCATACGGTTGATGGCGTACATTACGGCGTTCCCTACATGTGGGGTCCGAACGTTCTGATGTACAGCACCGAGGCGTTCAAGGAAGCGCCGACCTCGTGGAAGGTGGTGTTCGAGGAGATGACGCTCGACGACGGCAAGTCCAACAAGGGCCGCGTGCAGGCCTATGACGGGCCGATCCATATTGCCGACGCCGCGCTCTACCTCATGCACAACAAGCCCGAGCTCGGTATCAAGAGCCCCTACGAGCTCAATCAGGAGCAGTACGACGCGGCGCTCGATCTGCTGCGCCAGCAGCGTGAACTGGTCGGCCGCTACTGGCACGACGCCTTCATTCAGATCGACGACTTCAAGAACGAAGGTGTCGTGGCTTCCGGCTCCTGGCCCTTCCAGGTCAATCTGCTGAAGGCCGAAAGCGAGCCGGTGGCTTCCGTCATTCCCGTGGAGGGTGCGACGGGCTGGGCCGACACGACCATGATGCATGTCGACGCGGCCCACCCCAATTGCGCCTATATGTGGATGGAGCACACGCTGTCCTCCAACCTGCAGAGCGACCTGTCGGTCTGGTTCGGCGCCAACCCTTCCGTACCGGCGGCCTGTACGGACGGGCGTGGCATGCAAACGGCCGAAGGCTGCACCGCCAACGGCATGGACGATTTCGAGAAGATCCGCTTCTGGACGACCCCGGTCTCGCAGTGCGAGAGCCAGGGTGAGTGCGTGCCCTATTACCGTTGGGTGTCGGACTATATCGGCGTCATCGGCGGGCGGTGAACGCGCCAGTTGCCAAAGCGCATTGTCGTTTCCTCGGCGTCCGTCAGGACGCCATGGCCGGCTACTCTTCCGCATGGAAGCGGGCCGGCCGTGAAGACGGCTGATCGCAGATATTACCGACAGTTGAGATCATGACTCCAGCAGTCTCATTCCAAGCCATTTCTCGCCATTTCGGTCGCGTGAAGGCCGTCGACGGCGTCGATCTCGATATCGCGCGCGGCGAGTTCTTCGCCATGCTCGGTCCTTCCGGGTCCGGCAAGACGACGTGCCTGCGTCTGATCGCCGGTTTCGAGCAGCCGACCGCCGGCCATATCGAGATCTTCGGCGAAACGGCGGAAGGCGTCCCGCCCTACAGGCGCAACGTCAACACCGTCTTCCAAGACTATGCGCTGTTTCCGCATCTCAACGTTGCCGACAATGTCGCCTACGGTCTGATGGTGCGCGGCGTCGGGCGCAGGCAGCGCATGCAGCGGGCCGCCGAGGCGCTCGATCTGGTCCAACTGGCCGGATATGGCGAGCGCCGCCCCGGTCAGCTTTCCGGCGGCCAGCGCCAGCGCGTCGCCCTTGCCCGTGCGCTCGTCAACGAACCCAAGGTGCTGCTTCTCGACGAGCCGCTGGGCGCACTCGACCTGAAACTGCGCGAGCAGATGCAGGAAGAGCTCAAGGCCCTGCAGAAGAAGCTCGGCATCACCTTCGTTTTCGTGACGCACGACCAGGGCGAGGCCCTGTCCATGGCCGACAGGGTGGCTGTATTCAACGAAGGCCGTGTGATGCAGGTCGGTACGCCGCAAGAGATCTACCAGCGTCCTGTATCGCGTTTCGTCGCGGATTTCGTCGGCTCCTCCAATGTCGTGCCGCCCGATTTTGTCGAGCGTGTCTGCGGCAAGAGGGCCTGGGGCAGCCTGCGGCCCGAAGCGATCCGGATCGACCCGCCGGAACGCGGAACGGGCTTCGCCGCGCAAGTCCTTTCCAGCAGCTATCTGGGTGCAGCGACGCGGCTGACGCTCGATGCCGAGGGGCTGCGGCTGCAGGCCACCGTTCCGTCCGGTACGACCGTGCCGCAGGTGGGCGAGGCAGTCGCCCTCGGCTTCGACCCGGACGCCCTTCACATCATGGATGGCGAGGCATGAACGTGGCTGCCGCGCTCAACACAACACCGGCGCCCGCGATCCTGGCTGGGCGCGGCGGCCTGTTCGGACGCCTGTCGGACCTGTTCTGGCGCAGGCCGCGCTTCCTGCTTCTCCTGCTGCTCGCTCCGCCGATCCTGTGGCTCGGCATCGTCTATCTCGGATCGCTGTTCGCGCTGCTGCTGCAGAGCTTTTTCTCCATCGATGAGTTTTCGGGCCTCATTCGATACGAGCCGACGCTGAAGACCTATGGCGAACTGCTTCAGCCGGCCAATCTCGACATCATCTTGCGTTCGATCGTCATGGCGGCGCTGGTGACCCTCGCCTCCGGCGTGGTCGCCTTTCCCATCGCCTATTACGCGGCGCGCTATGCGCGCGGCAAATGGAAGGCGCTGTTCTATCTCGGCGTGATGCTGCCCTTGTGGTCGAGCTATCTGGTCAAGGTCTATGCCTGGAAGCTTATACTGGCCAAGGAAGGCATCTTGAACTGGCTGTTTGCCGAATTGCACCTGACCTGGCTGCTCAATGCCTGGCTTTCATTGCCGATCGTCGGAGGCAATTCGCTTTCCTTCTCCTATACGGGCACCTTCATCGTCTTCCTCTATGCCTGGATGCCGTTCATGATCCTGCCGACCCAGGCGGCGCTCGAACGCGTTCCGGCCAACCTGCTGGAGGCTTCGGCCGATCTCGGCGCCACGCCGGGCCAGACCTTCCGCAACGTGCTGTTTCCGCTGGCCGTGCCGGGACTGGTGGCCGGCTCCATCTTCACCTTCTCGCTGACCCTGGGGGACTACATCATCCCGCAGATCATCGGCACGTCGCGACTGTTCCTTGGCCAGGCCGTCTATGCGCATCAGGGCACGGCCGGCAACATCCCGCTGGCCGCGGCCTTCACCGTGGTACCGATCGTGGTCATGGGCCTCTATCTGTGGATGGCCAAGCGGATGGGGGCCTTCGATGCGCTCTGACCGCAGCAGTTCCGCCCCCATGGGCCTGAAGCTGGCGGCGGCGGCAGGCCTCGCCTTCCTGCACCTGCCGATCCTGCTGATCTTCGTCTATGCGTTCACCACCGAGGACAAAAGCTATCAATGGCCGCCGCCCGGCCTGACGCTGCAATGGTTCGCCGTGACCTGGAACCGCCCGGACGTCTGGGCCGCGCTCGGCCTGTCGCTGAAGGTGGCCACCATCTCGACGGCGATCGCACTCCTGCTCGGCACGCTCTGCGCCGCGGCCGTCAGCCAGTCGCGCTTCTTCGGCCGCGAGACCATTTCTCTTCTGGTCATCCTGCCGATCGCGCTGCCCGGCATCATCACCGGCATCGCCTTGCGCTCGGCATTCAGCATTGCCGACATTCCCTTCTCAACCTGGACGATCGTTCTGGGGCACGCGACCTTCTGCGTCGTCGTGGTCTACAACAACGCGGTCGCCCGCTTTCGCCGCACGGCCGGCTCGATGATCGAGGCGTCGATGGATCTGGGGGCCGACAGTTTCCAGACTTTTCGCCACGTGATCCTGCCCAACATCGCAACGGCGCTGCTGGCCGGCGGCATGCTCGCCTTCGCGCTTTCCTTCGACGAGGTGATCGTGACGACCTTCACGGCCGGCCAGCAGCAGACCCTTCCGATCTGGATGCTGGAAGAACTGGTCCGTCCGCGCCAACGGCCGGTGACCAATGTGGTGGCGATGGTGGTGGTGCTGGTCACCTTCCTGCCCATCCTGGCCGCCTTCTACCTGACACGCGCCGGCGACCAGATCGCCGGCGCCGGCAAATAGCGCCTTCAAGGAGGATATCATGGACACGCAAATGCTCATCGGGTCGAAATTCGAGCAGGGAACCGAAACCGAGGAACCCATCCTCGACCCCAAGACCGGCAAGACGGTCCTCGATCTTCCCGAGGCCAGCCAGAGCCAGATCGATGCGGCCGTCGCGGCGGCCGAGAAGGCGTTCGCAGGCTGGTCGCGCACGACGCCGGGCGAGCGCGCCGGCTATCTCCTGAAGATCGCCGATCGCATCGAGGCGGAGGCGGAAGCGTTCGCTCAACTCGAAGCGTTCAATTGCGGCAAGCCCATCAATGCCGTGCGCAATGACGAGATCCCGGCGATCGTCGACTGCTACCGCTTCTTTGCCGGTGCGGTGCGCACGCTGCCCGGCACCGTTGCCGGCGAATACATGGCCGGCCATACATCGATGATCCGCCGCGACCCGATTGGCGTGGTGGCCTCCATCGCGCCGTGGAACTACCCGCTGATGATGATGGCATGGAAACTCGCGCCGGCCATCGGCGGCGGCAACACGGTCGTATTCAAGCCGTCGGAGCAGACCCCGCTCACGGCGCTGAAGCTGGCGAGGATTCTGGCCGACGTCCTTCCCGAAGGTGTGGTCAACATCGTTCTCGGGCGCGGCGAAAGCGTCGGCAATGCGCTGATCAACCACCCAAGGGTGCGCATGATCTCGATCACCGGCGATGTCGCGACGGGCAAGAAGGTGCTGCAGGCGGCGGCCAAGTCGGTCAAGCGCACGCATCTCGAACTCGGCGGCAAGGCGCCGGTCGTGGTCTTCGACGACGCCGATCTGGGCGCGGTGGTCGAGGGACTGCGCGCCTTCGGCTACTACAATGCCGGCCAGGACTGCACGGCCGCATGCCGGATCTATGCCGGCGCCAAGATCTACGACAAGCTGGTTGCAGAACTCACATCGGCCGTTGCAACCATCAAATATGCACAGACCGACGACACGCTGAACGAGATCGGCCCGCTGATCTCGCAGCGCCAGCGCGACCGTGTCGCCTCCTTCGTCGAGCGCGCGTCCGAACTCAAGCATATCGAGATCACGACCGGCGGCCGGCCGGGTGATGGTGGCGGCTTCTACTACCAGCCGACGGTGGTTGCCGGAGCCCTGCAGGACGACGAGATCGTCCAGCGCGAGGTGTTCGGACCGGTCGTTTCCGTCACCCGCTTCTCGGATGTCGACCAAGCCGTCGATTGGGCCAATGATTCAGACTACGGACTGGCCTCGTCGGTGTGGACGAAGGATGTCGGCCGGGCAATGGCGACGGCCGCGCGCCTGCAATATGGCTGCACGTGGATCAACACCCATTTCATGCTGGTCAACGAAATGCCGCACGGCGGGGTCAAGCAGTCCGGCTACGGCAAGGACATGTCGCTCTATGCGCTAGAGGACTACACGGCCGTTCGCCATGTCATGATCGCTCATTGACCGTGTCGGCGCGTCCTTGACCGCGATGCCGATTGGCCGCGGCTATCGGGCGCCGTCGCAATCGACGGGGCGGAGCGCAACGTCCGCCCCATCGATGAGATCGATCAGCCGTGCGTGATCTTCGTGCCGAGCACGTTGAGGCATTCGCGCATGAAGGCGGCGAGCCCGGTCCAGCCCTTGGCGGAGACCATGTTGCCGTCGACATAGGCCTCGGTCGGCTTGACATCGATATAGGTGCCGCCCACTGCGGTGACTTCCGGCTCGCAGGCCCCGAGCCCGGCTACCTTGCGGCCCTTGAGCACGCCCGGCACCGCCATCAGGATCTGGACACCGTGGCAGATCGTGAAGATCGGCTTGCCGGTCTCGTGGAAATGGCGAACCATGTCCTGAATCCGCTTGTCGGTGCGGATATATTCCGGACCGCGGCCGCCAGCGCAGTAGACCGCGTCGTACTCCTCGACCCGGACCTCGGAGAAGGTCTTGTTGATGTCGGCATAATGGCCGAGCTTCTCGGTATAGGTCTGGTCGCCCTCGAAATCATGCAGCGAGGTCTTGATGCGGTCGCCCGCCTTCTTGTCCGGGCAGACGACGTGGACCGTGTGGCCGACGGCTTCCATGCCCTGCTGGTAGACGTAGATCTCGTACTCTTCCGTGAATTCGCCCGTGAGCATCAGGATCTTCTTGCCGCTCATTGCAGGTCTCCTCTCGATTTTCGAATGGGATGACACCCGGCGTGGGCCGGGTGCCGCTCGGTCAGATCAGGTCAGAATGGAGAATCGGGGAAGTAGAACTGATCCGCATTCTCCGGCGTGATCAGCGGCGCATCCAGAAGGAAGGAACCGCGCATCGGCGCCTGACCGGCGAACTGACCAGCCGTCATGTAGATGGCCGACTTGATCATGGACGGCGGATAGGGCGTGGAAATCGGTGTGCGCTCGTCGCCTTCCTTCACCATCTCGATCACCTGCTTCATGCCATTGCCGCCGAGAGCGAACCGGATGTCCTCGCGCCCGGCCTGGTCGATGGCCTCGATGACGCCCAGAAGCATGTCGTCGTCATTGGCCCACACGGCGTCGATCTTCGGGTATTTGGCCAGGTAGTCCTGCATCAGTGTGAACGCTTCGTCCTGGTTCCAGTTGGCGTACTGGATGTCGAGGATCTTGATGTTCGTCTCCGCGATGACGTCGGAGAAACCCTTGATGCGCTCGTCATCGATGACCGTGGGAATGCCGCGCAGCACCACGATCTCGCCCTCGCCTCCAAGCTGGTCGGCCAGCCAATGCGCCGTATTGGCACCGACGGCAATGTTGTCACCGGCAACGTAGAGATCCTGGATCGAGGCGTCGGCCAGCCCGCGATCCACGACCGCGATGAAGGTTCCGTTGGACTTCACCTGCTCGACCGGACCGGTCAGTTCCTCCGATGTAAACGGCAGGATGACGAGGGCGTCGAGATCGCGCGTCGCGGACAGATCTTCGAGTGCGGAGACCTGCGCCGAGGCTGATGACGCCGTCGAGAGGACTACGTCGATATTGGGGAACGCCGCCTCGATTTCCTTCTCAGCCTGTTCGGCGTGATAGACGACGCCCCCTGTCCAGCCATGCGTTGCCGCCGGTATCGAAACGGCAATGGTGACGTCACGCTCCTGTGCACCTGCAGATCCGATCGACATGGCGCTCGCCACGGCGATAGCGGATACGAATGTACGTGTCCTTGTAGTCATGGACTTCATGATTTTTCTCCTCCGTTGAAGTCGTAACTCAATTTTGAGCAGCCATCAGCGGCTGCCGGTAAAGCGATGCGCAAGCATTGCGATGATGATGATCGCGCCCTGTACCGCGCCCACGAGATATTCGGAGACCATGTCCGACAGGACCATGACGTTGGCGATGATCTCGAGAATGAGTGCTCCGGCGACGGTGCCCCAGATCCGTCCTCTGCCGCCCCGCAGCAGTGTGCCGCCGATCACCACCGCAGTGATGACCTGAAGCTCCCACAGCTGGCCGGTCGTCGGAGTTGCGGCGCCAAGACGAGGCACGTAGCAGATCGCTGCGACGGCGACGCAAAGGCCCTGGATCACATAGGCGGCGGCACGGACTCTGCCGACATTGACGCCTGAAAAACGTGCGACCTCGGCGTTGGACCCGACCGATGTCAGCCGACGGCCGTACTTGGTACGATAGAGCAGGAAGGCGCCGAGCAGGACGACGGCGAG
The DNA here is from genome assembly GCA_963966365.1 of Mesorhizobium sp. Lineage (GTDB taxonomy): Bacteria > Pseudomonadota > Alphaproteobacteria > Rhizobiales > Rhizobiaceae > Mangrovimarina > Mangrovimarina plasticivorans. The sequence continues at coordinate 22,723 of CAWZZC010000013.1, forward strand.
CGTAATGATGACAGGATAGGGAACGCCCAGGAAATCACCGAAATAGACCGGACGATAGGCCTCGCGCAGGCTACGGTCGATGGGCAGCGAACCTCCGTCGGTCATGAAGGTGATGAAGGCCCGGAAGATGCCCATGGTGCCGAGCGTGACGATGAACGGCTCAATTCGCCCCACGGTTATGATCAGTCCGTTGAAGAGGCCGCAAAGCGCCCCGACCACCAGCGCCACACCGGCACCCATGACGATCGCCCACCCGCCATAGGCCGGCGCCAGTCCGTTCATGGTCATGATCATGATGCCAGTGACGAAAGCCATCATCGATCCCACCGAAAGGTCGAGGCCCCCCGACGAGATGACGAAGGTCGCGCCGACCGCGATGATGGCAATGAAGGCGCTGCGCGTGATGACGTTGATGAGGTTGGCCGTCGACGCGAAGTTGGAGTTGATGAGAACCCCAAGGAACACGATCACCCCCAGCGCGATGAAGGGGGCAAGATCGGCCCACCGGATTCGCCTTCCTTCGTCAGCGGTCGCGACAGTTGCGGTCGCTGTAGTCATGTGGTTCCTCCCTTGTGTTGACTCGCGCCGGATGTGGCTGCGTAGACAACGTTCTGCTCATTGATCTCTTCGCCCGAGAGCTCTGCCACGATCCTCCCGGCGCGCATCACCAGGACACGGTCGGCGAGGCCGACGAGCTCCTGCATTTCCGACGAGATAACGATGCAGGCCTTGCCGGCACGCACCATTGCGTCGATGAACTCGTAGATCTGGCTCTTGTTGCCGATATCGATGCCGCGCGTCGGCTCGTCGATGACGACGACAGAGGGATCAGTCATCATCACCTTGGCAAGAAGCAGCTTCTGCTGGTTTCCTCCCGAAAGCTTGCCCGCCTCGAGGGTCAACGAACGCACGCGGATATCATAGTCGGCGACGGCCTTGCGCAATGCCGCCATCTCGGTGCCCCGGTCGAGGACCGTGCCCGGGTTGACGGTCTCCAGTGCCTGCAAGGTCAGGTTCGGCGCGAGCTTCTCGTCGAGGAGAAGCCCTTTGCCCTTTCTGTCCTCGGTCAGGTAGACGAGCCCGGCCTCCATCATCGAACCCACGGAACGATGGGTGATCTGGCTGCCGTTCACGACGACGCTTGCCGCATGCGACGGCCGCAGGCCCATCAAGCCCTCAATCAGTTCCGTTCGGCCGGAACCGATCATGCCGCCGAGACCGAGCACCTCGCCGGGCCGCACATCGAACGAGGCCTTCTGAGCTCCGTGATCGACTTCCAGTTCAGCGACCGAAAGCAGGGGCTCGGCCGTCGTGGCAGGACGCTTGTGCGGGTAGAGCATGTCGAGCTCTCGCCCGACCATCAATTCCGCCATCTGACGCTGACTGAGTTCGGCCGCCGGCCATGTGCCGATCATCCGCCCGTCGCGCAGCACCGTGACCCGGTCTGCGAGTTCCTGAACCTCGTCGAGACGATGGGAAATGTAGAGGACCGCGACGCCATGCTCGCGAAGACCGCGCACGATGTCGAGCAATGCGGCGACCTCGTCATTGGCCAGGACCGCGGTCGGCTCGTCAAAGATGACGACCTTGCGCTCGTCGAGGAGTGCACGTGCGATCTGCACCAGCTGCCGCTGCGCCAGCGGCAGGTCGCCGACCCGGTCGCGCGGCCGAGCGGCGGAACCGATCCGGGCAAGCAGTTCGGCGGCCCGCCGATCCATCGCCCGGTCGTCGACCATGAACCCGCGCTGGATTTCGCGGCCGAGAAACAGGTTCTGCGCCACGGTCAGGTCGGGCGCCAGGAGGATCTCCTGGTGAACGAGAACAATGCCGTGTTTCTCCGCCTCGACCGCGTCGGCGAATGAAACCGTCCGTCCGTCCATCGCGATGTGCCCGGCCGTTGGCGAGACATGACCCGACAGCAACTTCATCAGCGTCGACTTGCCCGCGCCGTTCTCGCCGATGATTGCGTGCACCTCGCCGGCATGAATATCGAGCGTCACGTCGGACAGGACCGTGATCTGGCCGTAGGCCTTGCCCAGCCCATCCGCGCGCAGGGTCGCGATGGCCGGTGCGGATGACGCTCCTGCCGCGGTCAATTTAGTCGCCACGTTCATTCGAATGCCGAAAGCAAGCGGTCGCGCGAACGCTCGATGTGCTCATGCATGGCCCTGTAGGCGGCATCGGCATCGCCTGCCCTGAACGCGGCAAGCAGATTCTCGTGCTCCTGCAGGGCCTCCTGCGTCACGCGGGTGTGGAACATCAGCCGGAAGATGTGAAGGTGCACATGCTGGTTGAAGAGCGTGTTGCGGATCACCTCGTTGCCGGCGATCTTCATGATGTCGTCGTGGAAATGGGCATCAGCTCGCGCAAAGCGCGAGTAGCGAGTGTTGCGATCCACCGGCGCTTCGCCATGCCCCATGTCGGCGGCCGAATTCTCCAGAATCGTCAAGGCCTCGGGCGTCATGTTGTGGACGGCCAGCCGTGCGGCCTCCGGCTCCAGAAGCAGACGGAAGGCATAGAGATCCTCGAATTGCTTGCGCGTCCACTGGGGTGCGGCGCTGTAGCCGATCAGGTGCTCCTTGCGCACAAGGCCTTCGCGCTCGAGCCGGCTCAGCGCCTCGCGCACCGGCGTCTGCGACACGCCAAGCTCACGCGCCAGCACATCGATGGGAATGCGCGCACCCGGCGCGATCTCCAGCGACATGAGCCGGTGATAGATGCCGTCATAGACGCCCTCGACCACACTGCTCGGCCTGAGACTTGCCGGCTTGTTTTCCCGTTCGGCTGCGAATGCCACGTCGGTTCTCCCGAATGTCCTGTTGACATGGGCGAAGGTGTTGCAGATAAGCTATCCGATGTCAAATATAATATCGTATACGATTTGATATAGGATTTTCGGGTGCAGGTTTCGGCAGATCAGCTTCGGCAGATAGCGGTGACATCGTTGGAAGGGCGCGGCGCGCCGACTTCCCACGCCCGGCTCCAGGCCGATTTGCTGGTCGAGGCGGAACTGCGCGGACTGCCCTCGCACGGAATGCAGCGGCTGCCGCGCCTGCTGGCACGAATCGACAAGGGCCTCGCCGACCCCCGCGCCAGAGGTGCTGCGACCTGGAGCAGGACATCGTTTCTGTCCGTGGACGGTCAGCGCGGCCTGGGCCCCGTCGTCCTGATGGCGGCCATGCGCAAGCTCGAGAGTGCGGCCGCCATTGGCGGTATCGCCGCTGCCGCGGTTGGAAACGCCAACCATATCGGCATGCTCGCCTACTATGCCGAGGCGGCGGCGCGGGCCGGCCTGATCGGCATCATCGCTTCGACGAGCGAGGCCCTGGTCCATCCTTACGGCGGCACGCAGGCCATGCTGGGAACCAATCCGATCGCCATCGGCATTCCGACCGACAGCGAACCGTTTGTTCTCGACCTCGCCACAAGCGTCGTGTCGATGGGAAAGATCCACAATCACGCATTGCGCGGCGAACCAATCCCCGCCGGCTGGGCCGTGGATGCCGCCGGCCGCTCGACGAGCGACCCGGAAGCGGCGAAAGACGGTGCAATTGCCCCCTTCGGCGGGGCCAAGGGGTACGGTCTGGGCCTCAGCATCGAGCTGCTGGTCGCGGCGCTGGCCGGCTCCAGCCTCGCGCCGGAGGTGCGAGGCACGCTGGACGACACACATCCGGCGAACAAGGGCGACCTGCTGATCCTCATCGACCCGGCAGCCGGGGCGGGCAATGCCGCGACACTCGGCGCGTATCTCGATCGTCTGCGTTCATCCAGTCCGGCCGATCCGAGCCGGCCCGTGGCCGTCCCCGGTGACGGCTCGCGTCAGCGCCGCGACAAGGCGCTTTCCTCGGGCATCGATGTTCCCGAAACGCTCTTCGACACTCTCTCGGCTCTTGCAGCCGCCTGATCTCAATGGTGGAGGAATCAAAGGAATGAACCTATTCGGCACCATCAGGGCCCCACGGGAACTGATCTTCGGATACGGCCAGCGCAAATCCCTGGGCAGCGTTGCCAGCAAGCTCGGGCGTCGAGCGCTGGTCGTCACGGACGCACGGCTGACCTCGGACCCGCATTTTCTGGCGATGATGGAACAACTCGAAGCGGCCGGCCTTGGCCTGCGCATCGACGGTTCGACGCTGCCGGACGTTCCGGTCGATTCGGCCATCGCCTGTGCTGCGGCGGCGCGCGATTTCGCCCCCGATCTCGTTGTCGGCATCGGAGGCGGTTCCTGCCTCGATATGGCGAAATGCGTCGCGGTTCTGCTCTCCCACGGGGGAAATCCACGAGACTACTACGGCGAGTACAACGTGCCCGGCCCGGTGATGCCGATCATCGCCATTCCGACGACGGCGGGTACGGGCTCGGAGGTGACGCCGGTTGCGGTGCTTTCCGACGCCGAACGCAACCTCAAGGTCGGCATTTCAAGCCCGCACATCATCCCCACAGCATCGATCTGCGATCCCGAACTCACCCTCACATGTCCACCAAGCCTCACCGCGATTGCTGGTGCGGACGCGCTCACACATGCGATCGAGGCGTTCACCGCCATACGGCGCGAGCCGCTGCCGGGCCTCGCACAGGAACGGGTTTTCGTCGGCAAGAACGCCTTTTCGGACCATTTTGCGCTGCGGGCCATCTCGCTTCTTTGGGAAGGGCTTGAAGCTGCCTGCATGAACGGCTCCGACACCGCCGCCCGCGAGAAGGTGATGATGGGCGCCACGCTGGCCGGGCTTTCCTTCGGCGTGGCCGGCACTGCCGCCGCGCACGCCATCCAGTATCCGGTCGGCGCACTCACCCAGACGGCCCATGGAGCGGGGGTCGCCTGCCTGATGCCCTACGTCATGAGCTGGAACAGGCCGGAAATCATGAAAGAACTTGGCGAGATCGCCACCGCGACCGGCCTTGGCAGCGCAGACGAGGTGATCCCGGCCATCGCCGGTCTTTTTGCCCGCATCGGCATACCATCGACATTGCGCGAACTCGGTCTCAAGGACGACCGCCTCGACTGGGTGGCCGAGCAAAGCTGCGGCATTTCCAGGCTGATCGAGAACAACCCGCACCCCCTGGCCCTGCCCGACATGCGCAGGCTGGTTGGCGCGGCCCATAGCGGCGACACCTCACTGCTCGACTGACATTCACAGGAACATCGACAATGACCCTCCACACCAAGATCTCCGGCTTCGCCGACCCTTCCCTCCATGCGCACGGTCTCTATATCGGCGGGCGATGGGAGAAGGGCTCGGGCATCCCCGTGTTCGATCCATCGACCGGCAACGTGCTCGCCGAAGTGCCCGACGCTTCGATCGACGATGCGATGCGGGCCGTCGATGCCGCCGATACAGCCGCGCAGTCATGGCGGGCGACGCCAGCGCGCCAGCGCTCGGAGATCCTGCGCAACTGGTTTGCCCTGATGAGCGACCATGCCGAGGAACTGGCGGTTCTGATCGCTCTGGAAAACGGCAAGGCCCTGCCCGACGCCCGCGGCGAGGTGGCCTATGCCGCGGAGTTCTTCCGCTGGTACGCGGAGGAAGCGACCCGCATACCCGGCGAGTTCCGGCACACCCCGTCGGGTTCGCACAACATTCTGGTCGATCACGAGCCCATCGGCATCTCGGTGCTGATCACCCCGTGGAACTTTCCCGCGGCCATGGCGACACGCAAGATCGGCCCGGCTCTCGCTGCCGGCTGCACGGTCATCCTCAAGCCGGCATCGGAAACGCCGCTCACCGCCTATGCCATGGCACGGCTGGGTGAACAGGCCGGCGTACCGGCAGGCGTGGTCAACGTGCTGACCACCAAGGATCCGGGTCCAGTCACCAATGCGATGCTCGCCGATCCGCGCGTACGCAAGCTTTCCTTCACCGGCTCGACCGGCGTCGGACGCCTTCTGCTGGCCGAAGCGGCGAAGTCGGTCGTGAGCTGCTCGATGGAGCTTGGCGGCAACGCTCCGTTCGTCGTCTTCGACGACGCCGATCTCGACGCCGCGCTGGACGGTGCGATGATCGCCAAGATGCGCAATGCCGGCGAGGCGTGCACCGCCGCGAACCGATTCTATGTCCAGAGCGGCATCCATGACGCCTTCGTCGAGGGGTTGACGAAGCGCATGGCGGCGCTGGCGATCGGTGCCGGTTACGACCCGGCCACCCAGTGCGGCCCGATGATCACGCAAAAGGCCGTTCAGAAAATCGACCACCTCGTCTCGGAGGCGATCAAGCACGGCGCCCGTGCCACGACGGGCGGCGCACCCCTGCCCGGCAACGGCTATTTCTATCCGCCGACCGTGATCGAGAACGTCCCCGTCGATGCAGCCATAGCCCACGAAGAGATCTTCGGCCCCGTGGCGCCGGTCTATCGCATCGAAACCGAGGAACAGGCGATCAGGCTCGCCAACAACACGGAATACGGTCTGGCCGCCTACGTCTACACTCGGGACCTGAAACGCGCGATGCGTGTCGGCAAAGGCATCGAGACCGGCATGCTCGGCATCAATCGCGGCCTGATGTCCGACCCGGCTGCGCCATTCGGAGGCGTCAAGCAGAGCGGTCTCGGGCGAGAGGGTGGCGTGACAGGCATACTGGAATTCATGGAAGCCAAATACTATGCCGTTGAGTTCTGAGCCCTGGGGGAGAAACGAATGGCTGGCAAAGACCTCTATCTCATCCGCGACTTCGTGCCGGACTTCGATGCCATAGCGGCTGAGTTTGCGGCACGCAGCCGCGAGCTCTCGGCACGCGCCAGGATGCGCACCGACATTGCCTATGGCACGCGGCCGCGCGAGACGCTGGACATCATCTTCCCTGACGATCCGGTCATGGATGCGCCATTGCACGTCTTCGTGCATGGCGGCTACTGGCGCTCCGGTGAAAAGGCGGACTATCGCTTCGTCGCCAATCCGGTGCTGGCCGCCGGTGGGATCGCCGCTCTGGTCGAATACGACCTGATGCCGATCCAGCAGCTCCCGGTCCTGGTCGACCAGGTCCGGCGAGCGGTGCTGTGGCTGCAGGAACATGCCGCCCGTTTCGGTGCCGACCCGTCGCGCATTTCCGTCAGCGGCCATTCTGCCGGGGCGCATCTGGCCTCATATCTTGCGGCAACCGCTCCGGGAGAAACGGACGCCCCGGCCTTGCCTGTGCTGAAGGACATGCTGCTGCTGAGCGGCATCTACGACCTGTCCGAGATCCCCGACAGCTTTCTGCGCCACGAGGCAGAAATGACCCACGCGGAAGCCGCCGCGTGGTCGCCGCTTGCCTCTACGCATCAGGCCGGTCCGCGCCGTATCCTCGCCTATGGAAGTGACGAGACCGCGCCTTTCCATGAGCAGGCGCAAGGCCTTCACGCCAAGCTGGGAGAAGGAGGACTTGAGACCGAACTGCTGCCTCTGCCGGCGCTCAACCACATGAGCGTGGTGCTCGATCTGGGCAATGTGGAGGGCCGGCTCGGGCGGCGGATAGCCGACATGGTGGCTGCGGACTGACGCATCCCCGAGGCGGCTATCTCGCCTCTGCGCGTATCATGTCTGCTGCCTTTTCGGCGATCATGACGACCGGCGAGGCCGTGTTTCCCGAAACGATCCTGGGCATGATCGAAGCGTCGACGACACGCAGGCCGCGGATGCCGTGAACCTTCAGATCGGAGCCAACGACGGCCCTGTCATCCTGCCCCATCCGGCAGGTTCCGACGGGATGAAAGATGGTCGTGGCGATGTTCCCGATCTGCTCCATCAGCTCCTCGTCGGTTTGCACGGAAGGACCCGGAAGGATTTCTTCCGGCCGGTAGCGTGCAAGCGCCTTGGCCGTCATGATCTGCCGTGCCTGGCGAACCGCGCGCAATGCCACGTCCCGGTCCCTCGGGGCCGAAAGATAGTTCAGCCTGATCTCCGGATGGTCATCCGGCTCGGGCGTCAATGCGTGCACCGCACCGGTGCTTTCGGGGCGCAGATTGCAGACCGACACCGTGATTGCCGGGAAGGGATGCAGCGGGTCCCCCAGCCTGTCAGTGGAAAGCGGCTGGACGTGATACTCCAGGTCGGGCGTGGCAAGGGACGGGTCGGACTTGGTGAACATTCCGAACTGGCTCGGCGCCATCGACATGGGACCTGACTGCATCAGCGCATACTGGAGCGCGATGCGCGCCTTGCCGAAGGCGCTGTTGGCAAGCGTGTTCAGGGTCTTTGCCCCCGTCACCTTGTAGACGGTACGGATCTGCAGATGATCCTGAAGGTTCTCACCGACACCGGGGCTCGCGTGGAGCACCTCGATGCCCAGCCCCTGCAGCACATCCGCAACGCCGATGCCCGACAGTTCGAGCAGCTTCGGAGAGTTGATCGCGCCCGCCGCGAGCAACACCTCACTGTCCGCATATGCTTCGTGCCGCTGTCCTTCCACATGGTAGCGCACACCGCAAACGCGCTTGTCCTCGACGATCAGGCGCTCGGTAAGCGCATGTGTGATGAGGCGGAGGTTCGGTCTCTTGAGCGCGGGCCGCAGAAATGCCTTTGCGGCGTTCCAGCGAATTCCGTCCTTCTGATTGACTTCGAAGAAGCCTGAGCCTTCATTGTCGCCATCGTTGAAGTCGGCGCGCGGCATGATGCCGAACTCCCTGGCGCCATCCTGCACCGCCTCGAGAATGTCCCATTTCAGGCGCTGCCTGGCCACCTTCCACTCGCCGCCGGCACCATGCATCGCTCCCGCCCCGCCGTGATGGTCCTCGCAGCGGATGAAGTAGGGCAGCACATCGTCCCAGCCCCAGCCCGCATTGCCCATCTGCCGCCAGCCGTCATAGTCGGCCGCCTGGCCACGCATGTAGATCATGCCGTTGACCGAAGAGCATCCGCCAAGCACCTTGCCGCGCGGATAGACCAGAGAGCGGCCGTTGAGGCCGGGTTCGGCGGCCGTCTTCATCATCCAGTCGGTGCGCGGATTGCCGATGCAATAGAGATAGCCGACCGGGATGTGCACCCAGTGATAATTGTCCGAGCCGCCGGCTTCGAGGAGCAGGACACGGGTCCGGCCGTCGGCCGTCAGACGGTTCGCCAGAACGCAACCGGCAGTCCCCGCGCCAACGATGATGTAATCGTAGCGCCCCTCGGTGCCCTGGATATCACCCATCCGTTTCCCCTCCTCCTCGTCCACTGCCTGTCATGGGCGCTCATCCCGGCGTGCGCAAGGCGGTCCAGAACGGGCCGAGAGCCTCCGTCAGCGATCTGTAGATACCGTAACGCCGATCATAATGCAGCTTCATCGCCGGATCCGGCTCGAAGATCGCTGCGGGCCTCGTCATCCGCGCGATCGCCTGCTCGTAGTCAGCGAACAGACCGGCGCCGACGCCGGCGCCGATCGCAGCGCCCAGAGCGCCGGTCTCCCTTGCCTCGGCAACGGTCACTGGCACGCTGAGACCGTCGGCAAACATCTGCGGCCAGTGCGGACTGCGCGAACCGCCACCCGAAAGCACCGCGCGCTCGAACGTCACTCCGGCAGACGCCAGAACCTCCACATGGCGGCGGTGCTCGAACATCACGCCTTCGAACAGCGCACGCAGCATATGGCCCTCCCCATGCCAGCCCGCCAGACCGTAGAAGCCCGCCCGAAACTCGGCCCCTTCGCCCGACCCGTAGAGATAGGGATGGAAGAAGGGATCGTCGTGCGCCGGGATTGTGTCGCCGATCAAGGCGTTGCAGTGAGCAAAGGGGTCATCGTGATGGCCGCCGCGCTCGACGAATTCTCGCACATACCATTCGAGATTCGCGGCCGAGGTCGCGCTTGACTCGATGTTGACATAGCGGCCCGGACCGAACCCGGAAACCATGAATACGCCCGGATCGACGACAGGCTCACGGGAAAACACCTGATTGATCGACCATGTGCCGGCAATGATGGAGGCTTCGCCCGCACGGATGGTTCCCGCACCCATTGCACTGGCGATGACGTCGAAATAGCCCGCAATCACCGGTGTGCCGGCAGCAAGACCCGTTTGGGCCTCAGTCTCCTCCGTGACCCGTCCGGCGATCGCTGCCGGATCGAGCAGGCGCGGCAAGAACCCCATCGCGTCGTCGAGTCCGTAGAGTGCCATCAAGTCTGCATCGTAGCTGCATTCGGGCATGCGCAGCAGGCCCGCGCCGGACATGTCGGACAGGTCACTGACCCGCTCGCCGGTAAGCTTGAACGTGAGATAATCCTTGCACAGGAGCATCGCGCCTGCGCGTGCATAGAGGTCCGGCCGGTTCGCCTTCACCCACGCGAGCAAGGTGGGTGTTTGCGACGCCCACGGCTTCTGCAGGCAGATCTCGTGAAACGATCCCCCTGCCCGCGCCGACAACGTTTGCGCGAGTTCCGCGGCGCGGGTGTCCAGAGACTGGATGCCGAGCAACGGGGCATTGTTGCGGTCCAGAAGGTAAAGGCCGTTGCCGTGCCCCGCACAGCCGATGCAGGCAATCCGCGCCGGATCGACCCCCGCTTCGCCGACGCAGGCGCGAATGGCCTCGCGGGCATTGGACCACAATTCGTTCAGGTCGCGCTCGACATGACCGGGTCTCGGCGTGCTGGAACTGCCATCGATCGAATAGATGGCGAGCTGACGGCCCTCAAGGTCGAACAGCACCGCCTTGATGACCGTATTGCCGGCATCGAGGCCGAGAAGATAGGGACCGCCCTCAGCCACGCCCTCAGCCACGATTGTAGATGTCCCAGGCTTCGTCGCCGCTCGCGCCCTGGTGGATCATCGCCATCAAGGCGTTGACCACCGCCTTTGGGTTGGCGTGCTGATAGATGTTGCGGCCGTAGACCATGCCCTTTGCACCCTGCCCCATCAGCACCGCCGACTTGGCCAGCACCGTCTTTAGATCCTCCTTGCCGCCGCCGCGCACGAGAACAGGCACCCGCGCCGCCTCCACCACGCGATGGAACTCCTCCGGGTCGTCCGTCGGATCGGCCTTGATTATGTCGGCCCCCATCTCCGATGCAAGCCGCACGAGCGTGACGATCTTTTCGGCGTTGCCGTCAACCTGATAGCCTCCCCGCATCTCGTTCGGCAGCATCACCAGCGGTTCGATCATCAGCGGCATGCCGTAGCGATGGCAGGCCACGCGCACCCGGCTGATGTTGTCGACGCACTGGCGGAAGAGCTCCGGCTCGTCGGGCAGCATGAACAGGTTCACCACCACGCAGGCCGCATCCATTTCGAGCGCCCCGATGATCGGCTCGTCGTGGTTCTGGAGCATCGACCACATGACGCGGTGGCGTTGGGCGTTGTAGGGGTTTCCCATATCGATGCGCATGACGAGCGCCGGCTTGTCCTTTTCCGGCCGACCTTGCAGAAGATCCGCCTGACCATAGGCCATCTGAATGGCGTCCGGTTTCGCGCGGACCAGCGTATCGACGACGCCCGCCATATCCTCCAGACCAACCAGAAAGCTCGGCTCGTTGCAGACGCCGTGGTCGACAGCCACGTCGAGACAGCCGCCATTGGTGAACAGCCGGTTCATCCGGGCCTTGGTGCTTAGACGCATGATTTACTCCTGTCTCGGGTTCGTCGTTCGAGCGTCTCGCGCGAGACGCCGTGAAAATCCGCGAGACCACTGATGAAGTACTCGATCTCGCAATTCTTTCGTTCAGGGCTCCAGCCGAGTTCATCGGCCATGATGGTCGCCACACGTTCTATGATGCCGGTCGACACCTCTCCCTTGATCGACAGCGGCGTGCGGCGCAGAAGCATATCTTCCAGCCCGACCACGAGTTCGGTTCGGGCCAGGAACGCGATCTCGGCCGCCGTCATCGCGCAATCCGCGGCCAGCGGCTTATCGTCGTCGCGGCCGAGGCAGAAGGCGAGCACATCGCTGGCGCGCGTGCCGTAGACCTCGGCGAGCCAGGCCGCCCGGCCATCGCCGATGCCGTGACGGGCGACGAGATCCGCGCGAAGATCATCCGCATTGGCCGGGAAATGGGCGCCTCCGCCGATCGCCAGCCCGATCGTATCACACACACGCTCGCGGCCGAACTCGGCCAGCACGGTGTCGGCGGTCTGCTGTGCGAAAGCACGGAAGGTGGTCCACTTGCCGCCGACCATGCAGAATTGCGGCACCGTTCCGTCCAGCCGGTGCACGAAATGGCCGCGTGATATGCGTCCGGTGAACTCGTGATCGCTCCTCGGCAGCGGCCGAATGCCGCTATAGCTGTAGACGACGTTTTCCGAGGACAACGGGATCGTCGGAAAGACTTCACGAACCGCATCGAGGATGTAATCGCGCTCCTCCGGTTCGCAGCGTACGCGAACTGCCTTGTCGACACGGATATCTGTCGACCCCGCCAGCACCTTGCCGAGATAGGGGAAGACAATGCAGATGCGCCCGTCCCCGTTCTCGAAGAAGATCATGTGGCCGCCCAGTGCATCATGGAGAGCCGCGCATTCGAGGATCAGATGCGAACCCTTGGTACCGGAGATGTAGGGCTCCCTATTCTCATTCTGTTCGGCGAGGCTCGAAAGGGATTCGTCCAGCCAGGCGCCCGTGGCGTTGACGACTGCCCGTGCGGAAACTGGCAGCACAGTGCCCGCCTCAGCGTCTCTCACGACAAAGCCGCCATCCTTTCGTTCGATCGTCGCGTGATTGAGCGCGATGCATTCGGGCGCGAGCCGGCCCGTATCGAGCAGCAGTTCGACACCCAGACGCTCCGGATAGCTGATCCAGGCGTCGTAATAGGTCGCGGAGAAACGCAGGCGCGGCGCAAGCGCCGGCCACTGGCGCATTGTCTCCCGCGGACCGCGAAATCGGTGCTTCGGCATCAAGCGGCGGTGCCTCGTCGTCCAGTCATATAGCGACAGACCGATCTTGATCGGCAGTGCACCGCGGCTGGACGGGCGGCTGGACAAGCCGAAGAAGCCGGCGGCCCCATTCAGGAGACCGGAAAGAACGGAGTAGATCGGGATGGTCGTCGGCAGCGGCCTGACCATATGCGGCGCATTCATGAGCAGTGCGTCGCGCTCGCGCAAGGACTCCCAGACCAGATCGAACTCGCCGTTTTCCAGATAGCGCAATCCGCCGTGGATCATGCGGGACGGTGCCGCGCTGCAGCCGGAGCAGAAGTCGTTGCGTTCCACCAGCAGGACCCGCAGACCCTGCAAGGCCAGTTCCCGGTAGACGCCAATGCCGTTTATTCCGCCACCGACCACGACGACGTCGAACGCGCCGTCACGGCGCATCTTTGCGAAATTGTCGTCTCTCTGTTTGGGCATGGCTCATCGCTCGCCGCCACGAGGGCGACGCTGGTCCTTCGTTGCTTCGGTTCGGACGTTCAGGCGTCGAGGTCGATCAGATGGCGCGTCGCAGCCTCGCTTATCGTCGTTATCTCTTCTTCGGACAGGCGGATGCGCCCCGCCCTGGCATTCTCGCTTGCCTGATCCAGATTTCGCGCGCCGCACAGAGCAAAGGTGATGCCGGGTTGCTGAAGCGTCCAGGCGATGACGATCTGTGCCGGTGTCGCGCGGTGCGCATCCGCAACCGGCGCGATCTGCGCCATCAATCGCGCAACCTTCTGCCTGTTGCCCGTCGAGAAGCGCGGATTGTTCCTGCGCTGGTCGTCACCGGAAAACGTGCGGTCGGGTCCGATGCGGCCCGACAGCAGGCCAAGCGCAAGCGACGAATAGGAAAGCGTCGATATCCCGTTCTCCATGCAGACTGGCAGGTGCGTGCGCTCGATGTCGCGCTTGACCATGCTGTATTCTTCCTGGATCGCATCGAGCCGGCCGGTTGCGACATAGGCCTTCAGTTCGGCGGGCGAGACATTGCTCGCCCCGATCGAGCGGATCTTGCCCTGGCGCTTCAGATCCTCGAGCGTGGCGACCGTCTCCTCGATCGGCGTGGTCGGATCCTGCCAGTGGGTGATGTAATGATCGATATGGTCGGTGCCGAGCCGCTTCAGGCTCAGCTCGACTTCATGGACGATCGAATCGCGGCCGAGATAGCGGTGCACCGGCCGGCCGTCATAGTCGAAGAAATGATTGCCCTTGGTCGTGTGCCAGACCAGACCGCACTTGGTCGCGAGCACCACCTTGTCGCGGCGTCCCCTGATCGCCTTGCCGACGATCTCCTCGGCAAGCCCCTGGCCATAGGCCGGAGCGGTGTCGATCAGGCTGACGCCTTCATCGATGGACGACTGGATCGCGGCGATGGACTGCGCCTCATCGGTTCCGCCCCACATCCAGCCGCCGATGGCCCAGGTGCCAAGCCCAATGGCCGACGCCTGGATGCCGGACGAACCGATCTCCCGGATAAGCATTTCATGCGACATTCTGCATAGACTCCATGGTTTCAAGCACGCCCTCTGCGGTTTCCTCGTCGACAATCAGCGTGTCCAGGAAACGGCCGTTGAGGGCGGCACGGATCGGCAGCACCTTCTCCGAACCCGCCGCAACGCCGATGATGCGGGGACAATGTGCGAGTTCGGCCGGACCCAGGGCCACGAGACGCGAGTTCAGCGGATGGTCGGCGACCGTGCCGTCCTCGCGGATCAGATGGGCCAGGAATTCGCCGCGCACACCGCTGCGGATGAGGTCCTCCCGATCGAGATTGGGCAGCGGGTGCAGGTCGTAGTAGCTCGAGCCCGGCGTGACGATCGAACCGATACCGACCAGCGCGATGGCCGCCTTTCGTGCCAGATTGAACACCTCCTTGATGGAGGTCATGTCCATCAGCATGTCGCGCTGCTCGCGACTTTCGGCAAACAGCGGCGCATGAACGAGCATCGTCCGCCCGCCGAGCCGTTCGGCGAGACGTGAGGCAAGGTGATTCACGTCGGTATAGAATTTGCCCTGCACACCGCCCGTCAGCGGAACGACGGTCACGTCGAAACTGCGTTCGGGCTGCAGATTCTCGACCACTGCACTGATGGCCTTGCCACCGGTTATCGCGATGACATCGCCGTCGCGCAACGTTTCGAGAAGCTGATTGGCGCCGGCGCGCCCCACCTGCTGCAGCGTCGTGTCCGGGCTGCCCGAAACCGTGGGCGTAACGATGCTGCTCGCCAGGCCTTCGATGGCGACGATGCGCTGTTCCAGATCGACCAGCCTCTGATACGGGCTTTCGATGGCGATCTTGACCATGCCCAGCTTACGGCCCTGCGCGATCAACCTGTTCACTTTCGACGGCGACAGGTTCATCGCCTGCGCGATGTCCGACTGCTTCTTGCCATCGACGAAATGCAGCATCAGCACTGTGTAGATCTGCCGGATCGCCTCGAAATCTTCCTTGCCTTCCGCCATCTCAGCCACGCCGCTTGTTGAGGTAATGATCGATTGTCACCGCGGAGAGCAGGATCGTGCCGCGGATGATGTCCTGCCAGTAAACCGATACGTCGAGGAGCGCGAGCGAACTCGACACCACCGAGAGCAGGATCGTCCCGAGGATGGCGCCGAAGATCGTACCCGAGCCGCCCGACAGGCTCGCACCGCCGATGACCGCAGCGGCGATGACGTTGAGCTCCATGCCGATGCCGAAGGTCGGTTGCGCCGAGCCGAAACGTGCCATGTAGATGACGCCGGCCACACCGCAAAGCGCCGAGCAGAGCGTGGTCGTCAAAAACACCACCTTCTTGGTGCGGATGCCGGAATAGGCCGCCGCCTTCTCGTTGCTGCCGGTGTAGAACACCTTTCGGAACATCGTCGTGCGTCGCAGCAGGAAGTCGAACGCGACCACGACCACGACGAAGATGATGATGACCACCGGCACGACGCCGATTGAACCCTGCCCGATGAACTTGAACTCCGGCGGCAATGTGTAGAGCCCGAGCGGCCGCCCACCGGTGCCGAGCAGGCACAGGCCGCGTGCGATCACCATCACCGCCAGCGATACGATGAAGTGATGCAGCCCGACGCGGGTGACGAAGAAGCCCATGCCGGCACCGATCGCCGTGCAGGCCGCGATCGCCATCGCGGAGGCGATCCATGGATCGACGCCGTTGAGAAACAGCAGCCCCGCGATCACCATCGCCAGCGCCGTCACCGAGCCGACCGAAAGATCGATGCCTCCGGAGATCAAGAGGATCGTCATGCCGACGACGACAATGCCCTCGACCGCGAAGGCCATGGCCATCGCCCGCATGTTGTTCCAGGTCAGGAAGTAGGGCGAAGCGAACGACATCGCTATGAACAGTGCCAGGATGATCAGGATCAGCCCCGTCTCGCGCATGCGCAGCAGGCGTCTGATCGTACCCGCCAGGCCGCCAGCCGGCCTGTCCGGTTTTTCGGTAGGCGTCGCCACCATCGCCATCGTCTCCTCCGCCTTCACGATGCCAGCCGTTTCTCGTCGCCCATCGAGGCGAGATACATGATGCGATCCTCGGTCATCTCTTCTCCTGCAACCTCTCCGGCGATGCGCCCCTCGCGCACGACGAGCACGCGGTCGCAGACCCCGATCAGTTCGGGCAGTTCCGAGGAAATGACGATTATTCCGACGCCGCTTCGCGCAAGGTCACGAAGGATGCGATGGATCTCCGCCTTGGCGCCGACATCGACCCCGCGCGTCGGCTCGTCGAGAAAGATCACCTTCGGATTGACCGACAGCATCTTCGCGATGGCGACCTTCTGCTGATTGCCGCCGGAAAGCGATGACACCGGCTGCCCGACATGGCCGCACTTCAGATCGAGATGCGCGCCGAGACGTTCGGCCTGCTCGGCTTCTTCCCGCTCGTCGATGATGCCCGTTCGGGACGCGACCTGCTCCACCTTCAGCGCCGAGACATTCGATGCGATCGACATGTCCAGGAAGAGGCCGTCGCCTTTGCGGTCTTCCGACAGGTAGACGATTCCTTCGGCAATGCTGTCGGCATAATGATTGAGATCGAGCTGGCGACCGTGCAGCCTGACCTCGCCCGTGACGTCTCCCTCAAGGCCGCAGATGCCTTTGACGATCTCGCTACGCCCGGCGCCGATCAGGCCGGCGAGACCGAGTATCTCGCCCTTGCGCAACTGAAAGGAAACGTCGGCAAAGCGCGTTCGCTCGGTGAGCGCCTCTACATCGATGATGATGTCCTCTGAGTATTCGTCCGCCGTCTGCTTCGGTGGATAGAGGTTGTCGATGACGCGGCCCACCATCGCGTTCACGACGTCGCCCGGTGTCGTCTCGGCCACGTTCAACGTGGTGATGTACTGCCCGTCGCGAAACACGGTCACACGGTCGCAATTATCGAATATCTCCACCATGCGGTGCGAGATGTAGATGATGGATATGCCCTGAGCGGCCAGCCGGTGCATGATTTGAAACAGTCGCTGCGCTTCGCGTTCGGTCAGCGCGGCGGTGGGCTCGTCGAGAATGAGAACACGGCAGTCGAGCGTCAGAGCCTTGGCGATCTCGACCAGTTGCTGCTGGGAGATCGAGAGCATGCGCACCATTGCGCTCGGATCGATATCACCCAGGCGGTCGAGTATCCCGGCCGCACGCCTCTCAAGCCCACGATAGTCCATCAACAGCGACCGGCTGGTGTTGGTGGCGCCCATGAAGATGTTCTCGGCCACGGTTACATCGGGACACAGGGCGATTTCCTGATGGACGAAACCGATGCCGAGCTTCTGGGCCATCGCCGGCGAGGTGATGGTCACCGGTTGCCCGTCGAGGCGAACCTCGCCGCTGTCGGGCTTCAGGATGCCGTCGATGATGTTCATCAACGTCGATTTTCCAGCGCCATTCTCTCCGGCGAGCGCATGAATCTCGCCTCGACGCAGTTCGAAGTTCACCCCGCGCAGCGCGCGGATCGGGCCGAACGACTTGGTGAGGTCGGTGATCTTCAGTATCAGGTCGTCTTGCGCGTGTGCCGACATAGTGCTGGCCCTGTCTTCGAAGTCCGTCATGCGATGCCCGCACGCCAGCGCGGGCATCGTTCTTCTCGTTCGCCACAATCAGCTCGGATCGCGCCCTTCCATGTACGCGTTGAGATCGAAGGAGTCGGCGTTTTCCTTGGTGATGACGGCAAATCCGTTGTCGACGAAGGGGATCTGCATCGGATTGTAGCCCGAAACCTTGTAGTCGTTGAACGGATCGAACATGTCCGAATGGGCGGCCATGAAGGTCGCGACGAAGCCGACAAAACCCTGGATGCCCTGGTTCGGGTTGAGCGACATGTGGATGTTGCCAGCCTTGATGTGCTCGAGCGTGGTGGGCGTGACGTCGGCATGCATGATCAGCACATCGGCTTCGGCCTCGAGCACGGCGGCAACCGCCCCTTCCGCCGATCCGGCCTCGGGTATCCACATCGCCTTGAGGTTGGGGTTCGCCTGCAGGATGGAGGCGGTCGCCCGGTATGCGGCGTTGGAATCCTGATTGGTGGCCTGACGTCCGACCAGTTTCATGTTCGGATAGTTCTGTTCCATGTATGAAATAAGCGCCGTCACACGCAGGTCGTGATTGCTCTGCCCCGGATTTTCGAGAACCGCATACTCGGCGCTGTCGCCAACCTGCTTGACGATCTCCTCGGCGGCGAACTTGGCCTCGGCGACATTGTCGGAAGTGATGTAGGCGCTACGCTTCGAGTTGGGCGAATCGGCCGCAAAGGTCACGATCTCGACACCGCTGTCGATCGCCCGGTTGATCGGCTCGATGAACGGGTCCGACTGCATCGGATGAAGCAGGATGCCGGCCGGGTTCTTGACCAGATCCTGCTCGAACGAGGCAATCTGCTTGGTGATGTCGTAATCCGGCGTACCCGAAAAGACGGTTTCGCAACCCATCGCCTCGGCAGCCTGCTTGAAACCCTGGTAGACAGGGACCCAGTACGGGTGCGCCGACACCATGACGTTCATGACGTAGGTCTCGCCCGGTTCGCACTGGAATTTGCTCTGCGCAAATGACCCGCCCGTCGAGGCGATGACAGCCGCCATCGTTGCCGCGGCCAAAGGCCCGGCCAGTCCAAATCTGTTCATTGTCTCCTCCGCTTGGTCTCCTGCCCTCACCTTCGAGACTGCCAGCCCAGCGGGTTGAGTGCAAGAAATTTCACGATACGAATTTCATCGCATCGTGAGGCGATAGAACCAGCAGACCCTCCGCATGTCAAGCGTAATGCACAAAAATTCGACTACTGAAATTTCTTGCAAACAAAGGTGTCAGTTGGGCGACCTGAAACGCCAGAAGCAGCTTCCTGCCGACCCTGCGCCCTGGCGCGTCTGACGCTGGGCGAGGGAGGACTCAGAACCACCCAGGCCCACTCCAAGGCGGGCGCCCTTCACTGCTCCGGCTGATCAGACGCCGACCGATGAAGGATCGATCGGCATGCACAAGCGATCGTCGTCACAGCGTGAATGTCGAGCTTGGACGCCGGCTTTGTCCGCCCGGCACAACCGGGCTATACCGCTTGCGATGCGCCAACCGCTCTCCAGTCTCGTCTCCGATCTGATCGGCCTGCTTTTGCAGGACGAGCGAAAGCTCCTTGGAAAACTGGCGGCTCATGGTGAAGCAGGCGACTCCTCCGTCGTCGTCGTTGCAAGCCACGAGCGCGGCGCGGCGCAACGGCTGGCCGCGAAGCTTCCGAGCCTCGTCCGCTACAGCAGCGAGGACCGCACGATCGTCGCCAAGTTCGCAGACGCTGATTCACATCTGCTCCGGCAAGTCCTGGACGGCGCGCCAGGGTCTCTCGGACCCGACCCGGTAACCGCAATCGTCTCTGCGCAGGAGCGTGGCGATCATCGGCGAGCACTCTCGCTCTTCGAGGAGAACGGCGGCGTCTATTTCATTCATTTCCATGGAAACGATGCCTGTCTCGACGTCTTGAACCGGTTCCCCGGCGAGATGGTCGACGCTGAGGAAACATTGATCCTGGCATTGGCCATGCATGCGCTCAAGGCGGGCAACGTCACCCATGCGCGTTTCCTCATGGTGCGCCGGTTCGGAGACGACATGCACAGCCTGGAGGCGGTGATCCGCAACCAGAAGGGGTTCTCGCTGGCGGTGCGTCAGTTCCGATTCCTTATGGCCATCTACGAGGACCAGGCCGTTTCCAACGAGCTGAGAAACTTGCTGTTCGACATGCTCGCGGAACTGCCCATTGATGACCATCTGCATCGCGGCAGCTTCTACAACGCGATGCTTGCCGTCTGTTTGCAGCGCCAGGAACTGAACGAGGCCGAGGAGGTCGCGAAGCGCGCGCATCACCACTATCGCGAGGCGCAGGCCCATCTACTCGTCTTCTATATAGAGCTGCATCGCGTGGTGTTTTCGCTGCAGCGCGGCATGCTGGGCGAAGCTGAGCGCTGGGCCGCGCAGGCGCGACAGGCGCTCGATCTCGTACGCTTCGATACGCCGGCAGACCGGCGGCTGCTCAACCTGCTCGAGGGCGTGGTTGCCTACGAGAAGGGCGAACCCGAACATCTCGTGCATTTCGTGGCGGAGGAATTCGACAAGTTCGCCTATGGCGAGATCTGGCCGACGGTGGTCGAACTCGCCCTCGTCTACTGCTCCCAGGTGGTGAGCCGGCGGGTGGGACTTGGCGCCGCGATCAGCTTTCTCGACAAATGGCGGGTGCAGGAGTGGCGTTCGCGGCGTTTCAACCTCGCCATCACGATGCGCGAAGTCGACCTGCTGCAAAACGCAAACCGCTGGCAGGCGGCCGCCGACCGGCTGATGGCGATTCAGTCGCGCATCAACCTGACATGGGTGGAATCTGCCGAGGACGCGCTTTCTCGCCTCGTCGACCCGATCGAGATCGAGCTTGCCATGGCGTGGCTGCGCCATCTCATCCAGCACCTGCCGCGTCGCCCTCTCCTGCGCGACCAGGTCGATGCGTTGCTACGCAACGAACATATTGGAGAGCGCGACCGGGGCCGGCTGCGACTGTGGGCGGCCTATCTGGCGCGTATGCACCGCGATGTCACACGCGCACGCCACCTGTTTGCGCAGCTTCTCGATGATGTCGCGCGCATCGGCATCATCACCCATCTGCTGGGCGATATCGCATATGTCGATGCCTTGCTCGACGACAAGCGCATTGCAACGCATGTGCTGTCCAGTACCGAAAGGCGTGCGGCGGTTCGCAAGCTTCATGGATTCTCGCCGAAGCGGGAGAATGACGGTACGCCCCTGACGTCCCAGGAAATGCGCGTGCTGCGCCTTGTGGCGGAGGGCGGAACCAACAAGTTCGTGGCACGTCAGCTGAGGCTCTCCGAGGTCACCGTGAAGTTCCACCTGACGAACATCTACCGGAAGATGGGGTGCAGCAAGCGCACGGAAGCCATCGCCGGGGCACGGTCGCTCGGCTGGATCTGACCAGAAACCTATACCAGATTTACGGAAACCTAGACTATCCGGGCGTTGAAGCCGACCGCCCCGCCGCCGCAAGATGAGCCGAGTAAAGATCGCCCGACCAAGGCGCGACACCTCGGGGAATCGATATCGGATGCAGGAGAACTATCTTTACACCTTCGCAAAACGCATCGCCGGCTTTGTCGGGGTGCTGCTTGTTCTCTCCTTGATGATCTTCATCCTTGCGCGCGTGGTTCCGGGAGATCCGGCGCGCATTGCACTCGGGCCCAGCGCCTCGCAGGAACAGGTCGACGCAATGCGTGTCGAGATGGGGCTCGACCAGCCGCTGGTACATCAATACGTGGCGTACGTCTCCAGCGCCCTGAAAGGAGACCTCGGCCGCTCGCTGATTTCCGGCCGGCCCGTCACAACGGAAATTGCCGCCCTGCTGCCGGCCACGCTGGAACTGGTGCTGGCAACCGTGATCCTGATGGCTGTCATCGCCATTCCGCTGGGGGTCATCACCGCGCGCTACCGCAACAGCTGGATCGACAATACCGGCCGCTTCTTCTCGATTGTCGGCGTGACGATGCCGAGCTTCCTGTTCGCGATCCTCCTGCAGCTCTTCGCGGCCTACTTCCTGACCGACTGGCCGATCATCGGTCGCATCGATCACACGCTTTCGGCACCCACCGGCCCGACCGGGCTGCTGCTCGTCGATTCACTGCTGCATGGCCGCTTCGACGTTTTCGCCGACGCGTTCCAGCGTCTTCTATTTCCCGCGCTCGCGCTTGCCATGTCCGGCATCGGCCAGATCACGCGCATCACGCGCTCGGCGATGATCGAGAACCAGCGCCGCGACCATGTGCTGACCTTGCAGTCCTTCGGGGTTCCCGACCGGGTGATCGTCTTCCGCTATCTGCTGAAACTATCCTCCATCGCGCCACTCACCATCATGGGACTGGAGTTCGCGTCGCTCATCGGCAACGCCTTCGTGGTCGAACTCGTCTTTTCGTGGGGCGGCTTCGCCTCCTACGGACTGAACGCCATACTGCAGAAGGACCTCAACGCCGTCATGGGCGTGGTTCTTCTGTCGGGCCTGTTCTTCATCGTCGCCAACATCGTCATCGACATCATCCTGCTCGTGCTCGACCCGCGTCTGCGGCTGAAGGAGGCGCGCTGATGAGCGACAATGCGACCAACGAACTTGCGGCCCTGACGCCGCGCTACATGGCGTGGTACCGCTTCACACGAAATCCCACCGCCATCATCGGCGCGCTCATGGTGATCTCCGTCGTGCTGCTGGCCGTGCTGGCGCCGCTGATCGTTCCCTACCCCGAACATGCGGGTGCCGCCGTCAACTTCCGTGCCCGGCACGCCGCGCCCGACCTCGCCTATTGGCTGGGGACCGACAAGGTGGGCCGCGATATCCTGACCCGCGTGATCTACGGTTTCAGGGTCTCGCTGCTACTCGTCGTCGGCGTCCTCGCGGTCGCCGTTCCGCTGGGTGCCGCGCTGGGCCTTGCAGCCGGCTATTTCGGGGGCTGGACCGAGCGCATCATCACCGGCCTGACCAACGTCATGCTGGCGATCCCGCCGCTGGTCATGGCGCTGGCGGTCGGCAATGTGCTGGAACCCAATCTCGTCAATGCCATGATCGCCATCACGCTCTTGTGGTGGACCTGGCACGCGCGGCTCGTCTATCGCGTCTCCAAGTCGATCGCGGCGGAAGATTTCGTCGAGGCCGCCCGGCTGGCCGGTGCAAGCCACTGGCATGTGCTGACGCGCGAAATCCTTCCGAACTGCATTTCCGTCATCTCGGTCAAGACCACGCTCGACGCGGCTTTCGTCATCCTGTTCGGAGCAACGCTCTCCTTTCTCGGGCTCGGCGTGAAGCCGCCGACGCCGGACCTCGGCTCCATGGTCGCCGACGGCCGTCAGTTCCTGCCGGAGATGTGGTGGGGCGTGCTCGCACCGGGCTTTGCGATCTTCTACGCGACCCTCGGCTTCAATCTGCTGGGCGACGGTCTGCGCGACATGTTCGACGTGGAGGTGTGACGATGGCAAACCTCCTCGACATCGTCGGCCTCAACGTCGCCTTCCAGACTTATGGACGCCGCCACCATGTGCTGAAGGACGTGGCGCTTTCCATTCCGCAGGGCGGGCGCGTCGCCCTCATCGGCGAGACCGGATCGGGCAAGTCCGTGACCAGCAAGGCCATTCTCGGCACGCTGCCGCGCAATGCGGATGTGGAGAGCGGAGAAATCCTGTTCCGTGGAGAGAACGTGCTGGACATGCCGCGCGCGCGCCGCGACGCGCTGAAGGGCACCGCGTTCTCCGTCATCATGCAGGACCCGCTGTCCTCGTTCAATCCGGTGTTCAGGATCGGCCGCCACCTCGACGATGTGATGTATTACGCCGACCGTCGTCTCGGGCGCACCGGCAGCGCCACGGAGCGTCGCGAGCGCATCTTCGAGGTGCTGCGCAAAGTGCAGCTCGACAACCCCCGACGCATCATGGACGCCTATCCGTCCCAGCTTTCGGGCGGCATGCGCCAGCGCGTCCTGATCGCGCTTTCGCTCCTGCATCAGCCGGACCTGCTGATTGCCGACGAGCCCGGCACGGCGCTTGACGTGACCACGCAGGACGAGATCATGAAGCTGATCAATCAGCTTGTCTCCGACAACGGTCTGTCGCTTCTGATGATCACCCACAATCTGGGCGTGGTGCGCCAGATGGCCGACGACGTCTATGTCATGCGCCACGGCGAAATCGTCGAGCGCGGCGCGCTCGCGGACATCTTCTCCAGCCCACGCCAAGCCTATACCCGCCAGCTCATCGATGCGATCCCGTCGCTCTACGGCGCGAAGGTGGAAGACCAGAAGCCAGCAGAGGCCGATCCGATCATCGAGATGCGCGGCGTCACCAAGATGTTCGAACAGAAGCCGTGGATCGGGCAGGCCACGCGGCATGTCGCAGTCCGCGATGTCTCCCTGTCGGTGCGCCGCGGCGAGGTGTTCGGGCTGGCAGGCGAATCCGGCTCCGGAAAGACCACGGTGGCGCGCATGATCATGGGTCTCATCGCGGCGACGGAAGGATCCGTCACCGTCGACGGCAAGGCGGTCGAGGACGAGCGCGGCAGCGATGCCTTCCGGCGCAAGATCCAGATCGTCTACCAGAATCCCGGCACGTCGCTGAACCCCAAGCGCACGGTCGGGCAGACCCTGAGCGTGCCGCTCGCCTTTGCAGGCATGCGCGGCAAGGCCCTGGAAGAGCGTATCGTGGACCTTCTGCGCCAGGTGAATCTGCCTGCCAATTATGTCGGCAAGTACCCGCACGAACTGTCGGGCGGCCAGAAGCAACGTGTTGCCATCGCGCGTGCACTTGCTGCCGACCCGGAGATCATCGTCCTCGACGAGCCGACCTCGGCGCTCGACGTGTCGGTGCAGAAGAACGTCATCGCACTGCTGACGCGCCTGCGCGAAGAGCTGGGTCTGACCTATCTTTTCATTTCGCACGACCTGTCGCTGATGCGCAATTTCTGCAGCCATATCGCGATCATGCTGCGGGGCGAGATCGTCGAATCCGGCGCGCCGCGCCAGGTTTTCGACGACCCGCAGCACCCCTACACCCGCGCCCTTATCGCCGCCGTTCCGGTGATCAGCGAGGAAGAAGAGAAACACAAACCCCGCGTGAGCAGCGAGGAGCGCCGACGCTACCTCGTCGACACCGCGGCTTGAGAACCCGACCAGAAAGGCAGGACCAGAACAATGTATCGTCTAGGGATCGATGTCGGCGGCACGAACACCGATGCGGTGATCATGCAGGGCCGCAACGTGCTGTCAGGCGTCAAAGCCTCCACCACGGAGGACGTCACCTCCGGTGTCCTCGAAGCCATGGAAGCCGCAATCTCCAAGGCTGGCGTCGACCGATCGAAGATCACCAACGTGATGATCGGCACGACGCATTTCACCAACGCGGTGATCGAGCGTCGCCACGTCAATCCGGTGGCGGCGATCCGCCTCGGCCTGCCCGCCACCGCCTGCCTGCCCCCGATGGTCGACTGGCCGGACGATCTGCGCGAGGCCGTCGGCGGACACGGGTATCTCGTGCGTGGCGGCTATGAGTTCGACGGGCGCGAACTCGCGCCGCTCGATCTGGACGAGATCGATCGCATCGCCGACGACATCGCCGCCAAGCGCATCGGCGCAGTGGCCATCACCTCCGTTTTCGGACCGATCAATGCGAAGATGGAAGAAGAGGCACGCGCGCGACTGCTCAGAAAGTGTCCCGATATTCCGGTTGTGCTGTCGAGTGAGATCGGCCGCATCGGACTGCTTGAACGCGAGAGCGCAGCGGTGATGAATGCAAGCCTGCTCACGCTCAGCGGCCGCACAGTTGAGGCCTTCGCCCACGCGCTGAAATCGGCTGGCCTCGACTGCCCGTTCTTCATCACGCAGAACGACGGCACGCTGATGGGTGCCGAGGTGGTCAAGCGCTTCCCGGTCCTGACCTTTGCCTCCGGTCCCACCAACTCCATGCGTGGCGCCGCTTTCCTGACCGGTGTACGCGACGGCATCGTCGTCGACATCGGCGGAACCACCACCGATATCGGCTCGCTCCAGCACGGCTTTCCACGCCAGGCGGCGACCGTGGTCGACATCGGCGGCGTGCGCACCAATTTCCGCATGCCCGATGTGTTCTCGATCGGCCTGGGCGGCGGATCGCTAGTGCGCCAGAAGGGCGATGCGGTCACGGTCGGTCCACAGTCGGTCGGCTATCGGATCACGAAGGAAGCCCGCGTATTCGGCGGCGAAACACTGACGGCAACCGACATTGCGGTTGGGCGAGGCGAAGCAGCGGTGGGCGACCCGGCAAGGGTCGCCGATCTCGATCCCGCGCTCCTGAATGCCGCGCGCGAAGAAATGACCCGCATGCTGGAGCGCGCCATCGAGCGCACCCGATTGTCGCCGGATCCCATCCCCGTCATCGCTGTCGGCGGCGGCTCCATCCTCATGCCGGACCAGATCGGCGACCTGAAGGTGATCCGCCCCGAGAACTTTGCCGTCGCCAACGCCGTCGGCGCCGCCATCGCCCAGATCAGCGGCGAGGTCGACCGCATCTTCTCGCTGGAGAAGGGACTGACGCGCGAGATCTGTCTCAAGCAGGCGGAAGACGAAGCGCGCGAAAAGGCGATCCGTTCGGGCGCGGATGCGGCAACCATCGAAACCATCGAGCGCGAGGACGTGCCGCTCGCCTACCTGCCCGGCAACGCGACCCGTATCCACGTCAAGGTCGTCGGAGAGATGGGCGGCCATGATGCTTGATCGCGCAGAAGGCAGGTGGCGCCTCGATGAAGAAATGGTCGAGGCGCTGGAGATCGGCTCCGGCATCCTGGGAACAGGCGGCGGCGGCAACCCTTACGTGGGCAAGCTGCGCGTGCGCCAGGCCCTGCGGGAAGGCCATGTCATGGAGATCATCCCGCTCGAGAGCCTTCCCGACGAGGCGCGCGTCGTCGCCATGGGCGGCATCGGCGCGCCACTCGTCTCGCACGAGCGCATCAAGGAGGGACGCGAGGGTCTGCGCTGCGTGCGTGCGCTGGAAGAGCGTCTCGGCATCAAGGTGGACGCCATCGCCTGCGAGGAAATCGGTGGACAGAACTCCATGGAGCCGCTGATCGCGGCCGCCATGGCCGGACTGCCGGTGGTCGACTGCGACGGTATGGGGCGCGCCTTCCCGGAAATGCAGATGACGAGCTACGCCATCTATGGCCATCGCTCGACGCCGAGCGTCATGTGCGACCCGCATGGCAATGCCGTGATCTTCGATCACGCCATTTCGGAACTCTGGCACGAACGCATGGCGCGCGCCTGCGTCGTCGCACAGGGCGGAGCCTCGACCCTGGCGAGCGCGCCGATGTCTGGAGAATTCCTCAAGCGCTTTGCCATTCCGAACTCCTATTCCAAGGCGATCTCGCTCGGCAACGCGGTGCTGGAAGCGCGGCGCGAACATCGCGATCCGGTCGACGCCATCTGCCGGAGCGAGGACGGCAAGGTCGTGTTCCGTGGCAAGATCACCGATCTGAAACGGCACCTGGCCGGCGGCTTCGTGCGCGGCGAGGCGATCATCAAGGGTTTCGACAGCTATGAAGGCGACGAAGCTTCCGTTCACATCCAGAACGAGTTCCTGATCTTCTCCCGCAACGGGGAGGTCGAAGTGATCGTGCCCGATCTGATCGTGATCCTCGACGCGGACAGCGGCGAGGCGATCTCCACGGAAATGCTGCGCTACGGCCAGCGCGTGGCCGTGCTTGCGATCCCGTGCCATCCGCTCTTGCGCAGTCCCGAGGCGCTCGAGGTGGTCGGCCCCAAGGGGTTCGGCTTCGACGATCTGGTCTTCAAACCCATGAGCACGGACAGCGAGGGAGGCAAGGCATGACGTCATTTTCGGTGACGGCCGACGACATGGAGGCCATCGCGCTCGGCGGTGCCTTTCTTGGCACGGGCGGTGGCGGCGATCCCTATATCGGCAAGCTGATGGCCAAGCAGGAGATTGCCCGGCACGGTCCGGTGCAGGTCATCTCCGCCGACGATCTGGCCGACGACGCGCTCTGCATTCCCGTGTGCATGATGGGTGCGCCGACTGTCATGGTCGAGAAACTGCCGAACGGCGGGGAAGCTCGCGAGGCGCTGGGCCAGCTCGAGACTTTTCTGGGCCGCAAGGCCGACGCCCTGATCTGCATCGAGGCCGGCGGGTTGAATTCCACGATCCCCTACGCGGTTGCGGCCGCCACCGGCCTGCCGCTCATCGACGGTGACGGGATGGGCCGAGCCTTTCCCGAACTGCAGATGGTGACGCTGACGATCCATGGCATCTCTGCCACTCCGATGGTGCTTGCAGACGACAAGGGCAACAGCTCCGTCATCAATGCGATCTCGAACAGGTGGACCGAGCGGCTCGCCCGATGCCAGACCGTCGAAATGGGAGGTGCCGCACTCGTCGCCCTTTATCCCATGAGCGGCGCCGAGGTGAAGCGCGGCATCCTGCGCGGCACCATGTCGCTGATCAAGGAGATCGGCGAGACCATGGCGTCGGAGCGCAGGGCCAGCCGCAATCCTGCCGAGGCGCTCGTCAGACGGCTCGACGGCAAGCGGCTCTTTACCGGCCGCGTTGTCGACATCGATCGGCGCACCGTCGGCGGCTTCGCGCGCGGCAAGGCCGAATTCAAGGGCATGGACGAAGACGAGGGACGCAGCTTCACGGTGGAGTTCCAGAACGAGTTTCTGATCTGCCGCGACGACAAGGACGACCTGCTGGCCGTCACGCCCGACCTTATCTGCGCTCTCGATGCCGACGGCGGGCTGCCGGTCACCACCGAGCAGCTTCGCTACGGGCTCGCCGTCAACATGATCGGCCTCGCCTGCGATCCGCAATGGGCGACGCCGGAGGGGCTTGAACTCGTTGGCCCCGGCTACTTCGGTTACGAGCACGAATACGTACCCTTGAAGCAAATGTCCCGCTGAGAAGGACGAAACATCAGTGGAACCACGGAAGAGGAACCTGAAATGAGATCGATCAAACATGCATTCGCCGCGGCAGCGCTTGCCGCGGCCACAGCGCTGACCGCGCCGGCGGTCGCGCAGGACAAGCTCTCGCTCGTCGTCAACGTCGTTCAGATCTTCGGCACCATCGACCCGGCGAAAGTCACCGACTACACCGAATACATGGCTGCCGTGAACCTCTATGACGGTCTCACCACCGTCAGCAGCGCCGGCGAGGTGGTGCCGCAGCTTGCCGAGAGCTGGGAGGTTTCCGACGACAACCAGACCTATACGTTCAATCTCAAGCAGGATGCGACCTTCCAGGACGGGAGCCCGGTCGAAGCCAAGGACGTCGTCTATACGATACAGCGCCTGCTGGCGCTCAACGAGGGTCCGGCCTACCTGTTCTCCGATCTGGTCAAACCGGAGAACGTGAAAGCCGTCGACGAGCACACCGTCGAGATCAGGATCGACCGGGTCTATGCGCCATTCATTTCCATCACGCCGCTGATCCTCGTCGTCAACTCGGACGTTGTATCGGAAAAGAGCGGCGAATGGGGCGAAGACTTTCTGGCCGAGAACAGCGCAGGCGCGGGACCATACAATCTCAGCGGCTGGACGCGCGGCGCCGAAATGATCCTCCAGCGCTATGACGGCTATCATGCCGGCTGGCCCAACGATCGGCCGATCGACGAGCTGCGCTTCGTCGTCACGCGCGATGAGGCCACGCTTCGCGCGCTGACGCAACGCGGCGAGCTGGGGCTCTCCTCGCAATACCAGAGCAGCGAGACCTATGAGGCGATCGAGGCGCTGGAGAACTACAAGCTGATCGAGGCGAGCACTGCGACCGGCTTCTATCTCAAGGTCAACAATCAGGTCGCGCCGACCGACGACGTCCACATCCGCCGCGCCATTGCCTATGCCCTGGACTACGCGACCATCCGCGAAGTCATCTATCCCGGCGGCGAGATGAAGAGCGTGCTGTCGCCACTGTTTGCCGAAGCCATTCAGGATGACCTTCCGTCGCCTGAATTCAGCCTCGAAAAGGCAGCCGAAGAGGTCGCCAAGTCCAAATATGCGGGTGAGCAGCCGATCAAGCTCAGCCATGCCTATGTCGCCAACACGCCATTCGAGGAAGAGATCGGCCTGCTGTTCAAGTCGACACTGGAGACCATCGGCTTCGAAGTCGACCTGCAGCCCGAACCATGGAACCGCATCACGGAGCTCGCAAGCAAGGTCGAGACGACGCCGCACACCTCGCAGGTGTTCTACGGGCCGACCTATCCATCGCCCGACTCGGTCTTTTTCGTGCAGTACCACTCGCGTGCGGCCGGAACCTGGTCTTCCATGTCATGGGTCCAGGATCCCGAAATCGACGCCATGATCGACAAGTCGCGCCAGACGGTGGACGAGGCGGCGCGCAATGCGATCTACAAGGATATCCAGTCACGCATGCACGAGACGATGGCAGAAATCCCGTTGCTGACGCAGCTCAAGCGCATGGCCGCGCATTCCTGCCTGCAAGGATATGCCGAGGTGCCGATGCAGAGCTGGGACTATGATTTCTCGCGCATGTGGTGGGCCTGCGAAAAGTGATCCTGACTGGCTGAAATCGAAGCCAATGCCAAAGCCTGTCGAAAGGAAGCAAGGGCCCCGATGCAGATTGGGGCCCTTCAGACCTTAAGAATCCAGTATGGCCATGGCGCGCATTCAGGTGGTCAAGGTCACTTTTCGCAGATTTGGTGGCGCGTCAGGGTTCTCCCCCAGCAGAGCGGAAAGCTCTTCCACATAACGATAGAAGCTGACTGCCTGGCAGATGGGAACCAGCATGGGATGCGGGGCTCGCGAGCTCCCAAGCCAGCCTGTTTCCTGGGGCATCGAATCGACGACAAGCACGGTCGCGCCCGCGCTGCGCATTGCCGCAGCAGCCTCCAGCACACTCTGGCGGCTTTCGTCCACAGGCATAAAGACAAGTGCGGTAAATCGTTCGCGCGCCAAGGCAATCGGTCCGTGCCGCACCTCCGCGGCACTGTAGGCTTCGGCGTGCAGGCGGCAGGTTTCCTTGAATTTCAGGGCTGCCTCGTTGGCGATGGAAAGCCCCGGCCCACGGCTGACCGTGAACAACGAGGCGCCGCGGACGAGAGGCATCGATGCCTCGCTCCAGCCGAATTCCAACGCTTCTGCCAAGGCCTCCGGCAGTCGCTCGACGGCAGCCAGCAGCCCCTCGTCGCCGGCCATCCCGCCATAGACCGCTGCGAGCGCGACGAGGCTGGCAACGTAGGACTTGGTGGCCGCGACAGCATGCTCGGGCCCGGCCAGCATTGGCAGGACGGAATCGGCATCATGCCCGACCGGCGAATCCGTCACATTCAACAAAGCGGTCGTCCGTGCCCCTCCCTCTTTCGCGTGCCGCTGAAAGGCAAGAAGATCGGGACTGCCGCCCGATTGTGAAACGAGCAGGCAGATCGCCTTCTCCGCGCTGAGACGCGTTCGATAGACCGACGCCACCGAGGGACCGATCGAAACCGTTGGTAGGCCGAGCCCCGTTTCCAAGAGATATTTGAAATAGGTCGCGGCATGGTCGGATGTCCCGCGCGCGCAGGTGATGACGAAGCGTGGCTCCAGGGCCCGCAGCCGCATCCCCTCCTCGCGGTAGACGGACAGGCCGTCGGCGATCTGCCGCTCGACGATCGTCGGTATTTCCGCGATCTCGTGCGCCATCTGCGTCGCGCGTGCCGCAACCTCGGTTGCCGGCATCAATGAACACCCGTGATCATCGAGACGATTTCGTTCTTGTTTGTCTTCGCCGTTTCGCGCACCCCGATCTGCACCCCGCGCCGAAGCACGCAGATGCGGTCGGAAAGCCTGAACACCTGGTCGAGGCTGTGACTGATGATCAGGATGGCAAGGTTGCGCTCCTTGAGCGCATGCACGTTCTTCTCCACCTTGGCCGTCTCGGCCACGCCGAGCGCGGCGGTCGGCTCGTCGAGCAGGATGAGCTTCTTCGCCCAGTGTGTCGCACGCGCGATCGCCACGCCCTGACGCTGGCCGCCCGACAGGTCGCGAATGACGGCGCTCGCCGAAGGGATGCGCACATCGAGTTCGTCGACGAGCTGCTGCGTTTCCTCGATCATCGCGCGGCGGTCCAGCATGCCGAAAGGTCTTTTCACCTTCTCGCGGCCGAGGAACATGTTCATGTAGACGGGCTGCTGATCGGCCAGTGCAAGATCCTGATAGACCACCTCGATGCCGCTCGATCGCGCCGTGCTGGCGTCAGCGAAACTGACCGCCTGCCCATCCAGCGCAATCGTGCCGGAAGTCGGCGTGTGGACGCCCGAAACGATCTTGATCAGGGTGGACTTGCCGGCGCCGTTGTCGCCCACCAGTGCGACGATTTCGCCCGCATGAAGGTCGAGGGAAAAATCCTCGATCGCGACGATGCCGCCGAAGGTCTTGTGGATGTTCTTCAGTTCGAGCACCGGGCCGGAGCCGGCATGCATATGTTCGCTCATGTCGCTCACCTGAGGTTCGGCCAGTCTTCGGCCTGGCCGAAGATGTTCTCGATCATTTCCACCTTCGGATTGCCCCGTGAGACACCGGAAACGCCGACGGTGAAGGCGCGTGTAACGAAGGCCTGGCCGCGAAAGCCGAACACAACCGTGTCGCCGGTCTTCGGCTTAACCGTGCCGGTCGCATCGATCATGCCGTAGTAGTCGATTGCCGAGGGCGGAGGGATCTCGACGCTTGCCAGTGCCTTTTCAGATGTTGTCGGCGCGTCCGCAACGATCGCCTTGACGTCATAATCGGGAAAGACGGGGTCGATATAGAGCCCGCCGCCGAAGCAATAGGCCCGGTCGGCATGAAGATGGGAAACCTCGGTCAGATAGAGGACCGCCGGCCGCTCCGGCAGGTCCTCGATCGCGTGGAGCGGCGTCGTGCCGTGGAGCCCGTTTCCGGGCTCGCACTGCGTTGCCCCGGCCTCGGCCAGAATGTCGAGCACGACGGAGGATGTGGTGCCCGGCGCATTCACCTCGACGCCGCTGCGCCCACCCTTTGCCAGCGCTTCGGCCGACCTGGCGAGCGTTGACAGATTGTGCGTCGGCAGAACCTTCTTCTTTTCATTGTCGTAGAGCAGCGCGGGAAAGCTCGTCAGCCCGGCAAAACGCGCGCCGTCGAGGCCATCGATCATATCGGCGACCGCCGCGATTTCTTCGGCCCGAAAGCCGCCCTCATGCCCGCGATAGAACGTGTCGCCATCGGTGTGGATGCGGGCAAGCAGCGACTGTTCGCGTCCCGCGCGGCTGGCCGCCGCTGCGGCTTCTTTCGCCTTATCCTCGCTGAAAACGGTCCAATAGTCGGGCCGCAGGCGGCCCGCCGCCATTGCCGCCTCATCGCGCGGCACCTGCACGAGGTGGCCAAGATGACCGACCTTGAGCCCAGCCCGGTCGCAGGCTACGGCGCAAGCCATGTCGACGGCGACGGCGCGGTCGATGCCGCCGCGCATCACGGCGCGGCAGAAGCCCGAATTGCGCCCCACCTGCTTGGTCATGGCGAAGACCTTCATGCCGTGCCGGTCGGCCTCGGCCTTGAACAGACGGGCATTGTCTTCCACCGCGTCGAGGTCGAGCACGTAGGCGTTGGCCGGAATACGGCCCTCGCGATGCAGTTTGATCGCAGCTTCAACGAAGGCGGGATTGCGGCGTCTGAGAACATCGAGAAACATGGGAACCTCTACCGGCTGGTGTCGCGCAGAGAAATGGCGACGGCGACGAGGATGATCAGACCGCGTACGATCATCTGGTCGGACACGGCCAGGCCCATCAGGATCAGGCCATTGTTGAGCATGCCCATGAGCAGCGAGCCGACCAGTGCGCCGATCACCGAGCCCTTGCCGCCCTTGAGCGCCGTGCCGCCGACGATGACGGCGGCAATCACGGTCATCAGGTCACTTTCGCCAAGGGTGTACTTGGCCGCCTGCAGGCGGCCCGCATAGAGGATGCCGGCAAGCCCCGCGCAGCCACCGCTGATCACAAGGACCGCGAGCCGGATGCGCGGCACCTTGATGCCGGAGACCTGGGCGGCGCGCGGATTGTCGCCCGTGGCGATCACATGCGCGCCGAAGCGGCTCTCGCGATAGATGAGATGGCCGATGATCACGGCGGCCAGTGTCCACAGGATGAGCGAGGGAATGCCCATCAGCGAGCCGGAGCCGAAGAAGCCGGTGAATGCATCGTTGATGACGGGGATCGACCGCAAATCCGTCATCGAGCGGGCGACGCCGGCAAAAAGTCCCATCGTGGCAAGCGTCACCAGAAAGGATGGCAATCCCAGATAGGCGACCATCGCGCCGTTGAAGAAGCCGATGGCAAGCCCCGCGCCGAGACCGGCCAGGATACCGACCAGCATCGAATGCTCCTGCATGACGACGGCGGCGGAAAGCGCCGCCACGGCGACGATGGAACCGAAGGACAGGTCGATCTCTCCTGCCGAAAGGACGAAGACGAGGCCGATCGCCATGATCGTCGCGGGCGCTGTCTGGAGCACGATGTTGGACAGGTTCCGGGTCGTCAGGAAGCCGTCGTCGGCGAGAGTGACGGCGAAGAAGAGGAAGATCGCCAGGAAGCCGATGTAGAGCACATATTGCTGAAGATCTATGCGTTGCAGCAATGCCGGCCGCCACTTGGCGGGGCTTGCATGCTGGGTGGTCTGGGTTGCCATGGATGCCATCCGCCTGGCCATCGCCGCACGTCTTGGCGGTGGCCGCGTTCTTGAGGGTCAGTTGCCGGCTGCGTCGAGGACGCTCTGCGGCGGGTCAATATTGAGCGAGCGTTTCCAGCCGTCAGCCACGTTTGTCTTTGTCACGCCGAGCGCGTCGACGACGAGGAAAGGCTCGACGGAACGTCCGAGAAGCCCGGCCGCTGCCGCCCGCGCCGCGGTGACGCCAATACTATAGGCTTCATCGGCCACGATCGCCGCTACATTGCCATCATTCAACATGTCGAGGGCGGCGGGCTCGTTGAGATCGATGGTTACGACCTTGGTGCGGTCGTTTCCCTGTTGACGCAGCACAGAGAGCACACCGAGCGCCGGCTCAGCCCAAGGCGTGTAAATGCCGTCGAGGTCCGGATTGCGCGATAGCATTGCACTGGCGATATCCTCGGCATTGGCCGGGTCGGTCATGCCGGATTCGATCACGATCGCGATCTCGGGATAGTCATTCTCGATCGTCCATTTGAACGCCTGGTCCCGCTGGTTGGTCACGGGGAAATCGGCATCATGGAACATGTAGCCGACCTTGCCGGAACCGCCGATGGCATCGGCAAGTTCTGTTGCCGCCTTATTGCCAATCTGGAACAAGTCGGCCGACACCACGGTCGTGTAGTCCTCGCCATGCTGGAATCCATCGACTGCATTGTCGATGAGGACAAGCTCGACGCCAGCATCGCGCGCGATGCCGTAGATCGATTTCGCGGTCGGCGGATCGATCGGAAGAGAAACGATAATGGATGGGTTGCGCGCCATGACCGTTTCCACGTCCGCCTTCTGGCGGGCCGTATCGAAACCTGCATCAGTCTCGGCGATCACCTCGATGCCGAGCCGGGCAAACTCATCCTTCGCGCCCTTGGCGACCGCATTGGACCAGTCATAGAGTTCATGCCACACCAGCGCAGCGGTGTAGTTTCCCTCCTTGACCGTCCCGATTTCCTGCTCCGTCAGGGTCAGCGAAGCGGCTGGCGTCGGCGCTTCGCCATT
This sequence comes from Mesorhizobium sp., assembly GCA_963966365.1. GTDB lineage: Bacteria > Pseudomonadota > Alphaproteobacteria > Rhizobiales > Rhizobiaceae > Mangrovimarina > Mangrovimarina plasticivorans. The sequence goes on from CAWZZC010000013.1 coordinate 58,225, forward strand.
CGGTCCAACCGTTTTCGGCGGTTCAGCAAGAGCGACCGGCGCAGCGGCCGCAACGAGCAATGATGCAATGAGCAACGTCCTGGTTTTCATTGGAAGCTCCCTATCTGTGAACGAAGGTGGGCCGTTTCGTCCGGCCCACCACCAGCGAGCCTAGTTGGACGCCGAGAGCACGCTCTCCGGCGCATCGCGATGCAGCGACTGCTGCCATGCCTCGCCGACATTTTCGGCGGTGACGGTAACGGCAGGCGCGACGACAAAGGGCGGCGTCTGCTCGCCAACGAGCGCCCGCGCGCCCGCCGCGGCCATCGCGCGGCCCAGTTCGTAGGCCTCGTCAGCAACGATCGCCACGACGTTTCCACCCTTAACCATGTCGAGCGCGATGGGCTCCGAAAGATCGAGCGTGACAACTTTGGTCGTCTTGTTGGCGTTGGCGCGCAGCGCCGCCAGAACGCCTTCAGCCGGCCCGGCCCAGGTGACGTAGATGCCGCCGAGGTCCGGATTCTTCAGCAACATCGCATTGGCGATCTCTTCGGCACGCGCCGGGTCGCTGATGCCCTGTTCGGCAACGATCTCGATGTCGGGATAATCCTTCTCGATCGTCGTCTTGAAGGCATTGTCGCGCTGGTTGGTCACGTAATAGTCGGCATCGTGATAGATCCAGCCGACCGTGCCCTTGCCGCCCATGGCATTGGCCAACGCGTCGGCCGCCTGCTTGCCCATCTGGAAGAGATCATCGGTGACGATCGCCGCATAGTCGGCGCCATGCTGGTAGTCCTTGGGCAGGTTGGACAGGAAGACGAGCTTCACGCCATTGTCCTTGGCCTCCTTGAAGGCCGCGGCAGACGTCACCGGGTCGAGCGGCAGCGACAGAATGATATCGGGCTGCTTGGCGAGCGCCGTCTCGATGTCGCTGCGTTGCTTGGCGGCGTCGAAGCCTGCGCTGGTCGTGGCAACCACCTCGATACCGAGGCGTGCGAATTCGTCGCTCGCACCGGCCGTCACCGCATTCACGAAATCGGACTGGTCGTGCCACAGCAGCGCCGCCTTGTGGCCGCCTTCCTTGAGGGAAGCCGCCTTGTCGTCGGGGACCATGACGGAGGCGGACGGCGTGGCCGCTTCCCCCATCGGACCGACCGTCTGAGCGAAGGCCGGCGCTCCAACCAGCAGGCTCGCAACCGACACGGCGGCAATCAATGATCTTATCGTCATAGGATGATCCTCCTTTTATTCCCCTGAAGGCAGACGTCATCTCATGGCGAGGCGACGCCGCAATAGCCGGCGATGAATGCTGCGAAGGCGACGATGCCGGCCAGGTACTCGTCGATGTTCACCCGCTCCTCGAGCGTGTGGCAGTTGGTGATGTCGCCCGGTGCGCAGTAGACGGTCGGACAACCGATCTCGTTGATGAGGAAGGGCGATTCCGACCAATAGGGCGCGCCCTCGATCGAACCGCGGCCAGGCATGGCCTGATTGAGCACCGATGCAAGGAGCGCGATCTCGGCTTTGTCGGCCGCAATTTCGGCCGGTGATCCACCGTGGCTATGGTCACGACCGGCCGGATAGTCGATCGCGACCGATATCCCCTCGGCTTCCACTGCGCCGCGAATGACGCTCTCGAGCGCCTCGACCGCCGCATCCAGGCTCTCGCCGGGAAGCAGCTTGCGGATCAGCGAAAAGCGACATTCGCCCGGCACGGCGATGTAGCCGCCGCCATCGATCCCGGTCACCAGCGCAAAGGCACGGCCGACCAGGTCGTGGCTTGCCTGTTCCGCGATCTCGTCGGAATGCCGCCAGATCGCCGACAGCGCCTTGTGCGCGGCCTTCAAGGCATCGACGCCTTGTTCCGGCACCCCGAAATAGGCCGACTTGCCGGTGATGGTTACATCGGCGATGAAGAACCCCATCTGCGCCGGAAAGACCGAGAGGCGGGTCGGTTCGACGTAGACGGCGAAGTCCGGTCGCGCGATCTCACCGATTTTGACCCGACGCGAGAAATCCTTGATGCCGGCGCTGACGCCGGTGCCTGGTTCGCCGCTTTCCTCATCTCCCACGAAGGCGAAGGCGACATCGCCCTTGAGCCTCACACCGGCCCGCTCGAGGAGGTCGAGCGCCGCAAGTCCCGCACAGATTCCCGCTTTCAGATCACCCGTGCCGCGCCCCCATATTTCGCCGTCGACGATGGCGCCACCGAAGGGGTCCTCGCGCTCCGTGCCGGCCCAGCGTTCGGCCCAGCCGCGGACATGGACGGTGTCGGTATGTCCGATGAAGAGCAGCCGCGGCCCACTGCCGTCGCCCTTGCGCTCACCCCAGACATTGGGTCGCCCCGGCAGGAAATCGGCGCGCGCGGGCGTGAGATTCAAATCGCCCATCCGCTGCTCGAGATAGTCGACGACGTTCGCTTCATTGCCGGTGATGCTTTCACGCGCCACCGCGCCCTTCAGCAGATCGAGCGCGCCGGCCTCGTCAAGAGCGTCCCTTAGCCTCTCAATCATCAGAACGCCGGCATTCATTGCGCCGCCTCCACCAGCCTGACCACATTGGCCGGCGGCAGGGTAATCGCGGCACCCGGAACGCCGCCCGAAAACAAGGTTGCATGAAGATGGGTAAGGCCCACGGCCGCGCCGCCGACGATGGCGACCTTGGTGCCAAGTTCCGAGGTGCCGATCTCGACTGGGTTGGGAAAGCACATTGGCAGCAAGGCACGCACGCGCGATACGAGCTCGCTGCGACCGCCGATCGAACCGCCAAGCACCACCTTGCCAGGGTTGGTGATCGCACAGATGGCGGCCACCGTGCGCGCGATGTAGCGCGCCGTCTCGTCGAGCACCGTGACGGCGTGCGCATCACCGGCTTCCGCTGCGTCGAAGATCGCCGGAACTTCCAGCGCCCTTCCGCTCAGCTCCGTGTAGCGATTGCGCATCCCCGTGGTCGCCGCCACGCGTTCGAGCGCGCCGTACTTGAGCGACTCGGGTTCGAACGGATCGGCGCCAAAGGGCAGAAAGCCGAGTTCCCCGGCGGCATTGGAGGAGCCGCGGACGAGTTCCCCGCCGACCATGATCCCGGCACCGATGCCGGTGCCCAACGCGATATAGACCAGATCGTCGACGCCGGTCGCGCTACCGATCCAGTGCTCGCCAATGGCGGCGAGATTGACGTCGTTTTCGAGAATGATGTCAACGCCGAGTTCCTTGCCGAGCGCCGCCTCGACATCGATTTCGTCGAGACCGGGAATGTTCGGCGCCATAAGGATGCTGCCGCTGGCGCGGTCAGGCGCACCGGGCACGCCGACGACGACGAGCCGCACCTTCTCCATGACAATCCCGTTGGTTTTCGCGGCCTCGCGACAAAGCCGTGCGATCTGGTGGACGACGTGCAAGCCGCCGCGGCTGTCGGTCGGCTCGGTCAGTTCCCCGAGCACCTGACAGGCAAGGTCGGCAATAGCCGCGCGCACCTTGGTGCCGCCGAGATCGACCGTGGCAATACAGGCCGCATCCGGCACGATCTCATAGGTGATGGCGGTGCGCCCGACATGACCGCTTGTGCGTCCCGTTTCGCGAATCCAGCCGTCCTCTTCGAGCTGGCGCGCGATCTCGGAAATCGTCTGCTTCGACAGCCCTGTCTGCTTGGCGATGCTTGCCCGCGAGATCGGACCGCAATGGACGATGGTCTCCATCACCATGCAGAGCGAGAATTGGCGCGATATGCGAGGAGTGTCGTTCACAGCATTTCTTTTTAATTCGTTCCCTTACCGAACCAATTGCACAAAGCCGCGCCCGCGTCAATGCCACGGCGCAAAGATCGAGGAGATTGCGGCGCGCGCATGTACGACTCCACGAAGATCTTGGGCCAGAGCGGTTCGGCAATCCGCCTGCTGGAAGACATCCATGCGCGGCGGTGCGGCGGAACTGTTCCGGTCCGGCCTGAGCACGGCCGGCATGATTGGCTGCGGCTGCGGTCGGGTAGCTCTTTTCGTCCGCCCCGCGACCTGACACGGCGATGGCCGCCGCACGTAGTGCGAATGGACGATGTCGCCGATTGCTCCATCGTGCTGTCCTGAGGCGACGGTAGCGGGCTGCCTTAGGATAAAATACGCATGACTTTCGTGACTCTTGGCGGCAGAACGACGATCAGGCGCTCAAGGACCTCGCCACGACCGGTCGCAACACCGGCTACGGCGCGCAGGTCACAGATTCCAGGTACTTCCGCCGCCACAGTCAACGAGACCACGAGGCGAGCGCGCGAATGCTGAAAGGACGGCTGGAAGGCAAAGTTGCATTCATCACCGGCGCGAGCCAGGGCATCGGAGCAGTCACCGCACGCCACTTCGCGCGCGAAGGCGCAAGCGTGGTGCTGGCGGCGCGCCGACGGGCGGAAGGCGATAGGATCACCGCGGAAATCAGAGCCGAAGGCGGCGAAGCGATGTTCGCCGAATGCGACGTCACCGAACCGGAGAGTGTCGAGAACGCATTCGCGGCCGCACGTGACAGCTATGGCCGACTCGACGTGTTGTTCAACAATGCCGGCGGCTCCAGTCCCCGCGACGGACCGCTGACGGTCGCGCCGCTCGATGAATTCTGGCGCACGATCAAGCTCGACCTGTTCGGAACATGGCTATGCAGTCGCGCCGCCATCCCGCTCATGCAGGCGTCGGGCGGTGGCTCCATCGTCAACAGCGCCTCGATCATGGGCGAGATGGGCGTGCCCAACAGAGATGCATACACAGCTGCAAAGGGCGGGATCATTGCGCTCACCCGCTCGATGGCGGTGGAGTTTGCACCGGACAACATTCGCGTCAACGTCGTGATACCAGGTGCTGTGACGACCGAACGCGTGCTGGAGTTCTTCCGGCGGGAACCGCATCTGAAAAAGCAGTTCGACTCCTACCTGCTGGGCATGGCTGAACCGATCGACGTCGCCAACGCCGTGCTTTTCCTCGCTTCGGACGAGTCGCGGCGCACCACGGGCCAGAAGCTGCCCGTCGACAGCGGCATCCTCATTTCTTGAGTAGCTCCCATGGAAATCCTGAACCAGATCCTCGACCGGAACGTGCGCCTCCTGCCGGACCGGCCTTTCATCGTCACCTATGAGGAAACCGTCAGCTATGCAGAGTTCGGAGAACGTACGGCACGATTGGCCAACGTTCTGGCGTCGCGCGGCATCGGCAAGGGGGATCGTGTCGCGCTCTATTTGCCGTCGTCGTCCCATATGGCAACTGCATTCTGGGCCTGCGAGAGGCTGGGCGCCGTCCCCGCCCCTCTCAGTGCGATGTTCCGTCACGCCGAGCTTCGCAAGATCGTCGCCCGCACGGGGATGAAGGCGGTCATCGCCGATGGCACGACGTGGCCCTATTTCTCCGAGATCCGGTCTGAGTTCGAAACACTGGAAACCTGTCTGGTCCATGGCGGTGGGGACGGGGCCGAGGATCTCGATGTCCTGATGGGCGCAATGTCCACGGAATTCACCAATGCCGCTTGCGCTTTCGATGACACCGCCTCGCTCTTCTTCACCTCGGGGACCACGGGCACGCCCAAGGGCACGGCGCAGTCCCATTTCAGTGTGGCTTCGACCCTGCGCGACATGATGGTGTCGCATCGCACGCGCTTTGGGCAGGAAGTCTATCTCTGCGCGGTGCCGCTCTTCACCAATTTCGGCCTGACAGTGACGCTGAATCTGTGCATGTACACGGGCGGTACGATCGTGCTGCACGAGCGTTGGGATACCGAGCGCGTGATGAACGATATCAAGCGTTACCGTGCGACCTATTTCGGCGGGACGCCGACCATGTACGTCTACATGGTCAATGAGCACGACCCGGCCCGTCACGACCTCTCATCGCTGCGCATCTGCACGACCGGCGGTTCACCGGTGCCGCAACCCGTGATCAAGCGCTTCGAGGAGCTGTCCGGGATCAAGGTGGCGCAGGTCTACGGTGCGACGGAAACCTGCGGGCAGAATGTGATCGAGCCGACGATCGGTCTTCGCAAGGCAGGCTCCGCCGGCCTTCCGGTGGGCTCCTCCCGCATTCACATCGTGGACGACTCTGGACAGGAACTCGCCGCCGGCGAGATTGGCGAAGTCGTCATCGGCGGCGACTGCGTGGCCCAAGGATATTTCGGCGACGAGGAGGCGACTGCCGCGTCTTTCGACCGCCTCGGTTGGAAGTCGGGAGATCTCGGTTATGTCGACGAGGATGGTTTCCTCTTCATCGTCGACAGAAAGAAGGATGTGATCATTGCCGGCGGACACAACATCTATCCGCTCGAAGTCGAAAGCGTGCTCTACTGTCACCCCGCCGTCGCCATGTGCGCTGTGGTGGGCGCGCCGGACGCCGAAAAGGGCGAGATACCGGTAGCCGTAGTGGTCCTAAACCAGGGCATGCAGGCCGCACCCGAAGCGCTCCGGGAATGGTGCCGGAGGGAACTGGCCGCCTACAAGGCGCCACGTCGTGTCGAGATCATCGACGACATGCCGGTTGAAGCGGCAAAAATCCGCAAGCGCGACCTCGTGGAAGCCTTGCAAGGCGATGGCTTGGGGAAATACCGGCGGGGATGAGTGCTGCGGGCTATTCGTGCCTGATCTTGACGACGTCGCCAGCAGCACCATAGGCGCTCCAGCCGCCGTCGACCGGCAGCACCACTCCGGTGATGTAGGACGCCCAATCGGAAAGCAGGAAGGCGGCCGCGTTGGCCATCTCTCGAGTCTCGGCCATACGTCCGAGCGGCGTGCGTCGTTCGATCAGGCCGGCATCGAATATATTGCGATCTAGCAGATCCTTCACCATCGGCGTCTTGGTGTAGGCGGGCGCGATTGCGTTGACGCGAACGCCATACTCGCCCCATTCACAGGCGAGCGTTTTAGTCAGGTGACCGACACCCGCCTTGGCGACTCCATAGGCGGAGCGACCGGGAAACGCGTCAAGCCCCACGATTGATGAGACATTGACGATCGCGCCACGGCGTTGCTTGACCATCAACCGGCCGACGGCCCGGCTGACCAGCAGGGTGCCCCACAAGTTGACGTCGAAGACACGACGCCAGCGCTCTGTGGACTGGTGATGGAGGGGCACCAGGTCGTCGCCGATACCGGCGGAATTGACCAGAAGGTCGATCCCGCAGAGCGATGCGCCGGCCTCTGCCACGAATCGCTCCACATCAGCTTCGGCGGCGACATCTCCGACAACAGCTGCATGCGCGCCGGTACGCTTTCGCGCGTCGGCCGCGACATCCGCCTTGAGGTCGGCAATCACGACCTTCGCCCCGAGTTCGACCAGAAGCCCGGTCGTGACCTCGCCGATGCCGCTCGCGCCTCCTGTGACCAGAACGCGTCGGCCCGTGAAATCCAACGATGATTTCATGCGTCCGGATCCCTTCCGTCGTCCTCGTCTGGCTTGAAGTGAAAATCCGGGGTCCAGTGTGAGCGCGCGCGGGCATGGACCTGCCAATAGGCATCAGCAACGCGATCATGATCATAGGCCGTGCCCGCAGCCATCGTGCCATGGATGGCGATGGTGCAGGCCTGCACGCCATGTGGGGTCAGTTCCTTGTAAAGCGAATGCCCGAGGCTTCGCAGCGCCGCCTTGCCCAATGACGTCACGCCCCATTCAATCCACGGTTCGAAGGCCAGCACGCCGCCGGTCAGCAGGATCGTCCCCCGCCCACGCGCAATCATTGCGGGAGCGACCTCGCGCGCGGCATGCGCGGCGCCCGCGACATTGGTGCGGAAACTGTCGATCAGATAGTCGAAGTCGACCGGCTTGCCGTGCGCTTTCCAGCCCGGCGCGCTCGCATATCGGGCCTCGCCAATGCCTGACGGCGTGACGAAGCGCGAAGGCTCGATGATGGCCGCGTTGTAGACGAGCACATCTGGGTGGCCGTGGGTCACACGCAATTGCGCCAGGACATCGCTGATCGCCTGCGGATTGCCGGCATCCGCGGCGAAACCTCTCGTCTCATGCCCCTCGAAGTCGAGTGCCCGCTGAAACTCGGAGACAGCTTGCGCGCGCCGCGCCATGAACCCGACCGTCATGCCCCCCCTGGCGAACCGCCGGATGAGCGAAAGCCCAAGACCCGGCCCCGCGCCAACGACGATGGCGAGCGGTTTACGCATCAGGAGGCCTGCTCGGGTTGCGAGACGGATTCGGCCACCGAAGCCCCACGCTTTCGTTCTTCTCGCGCGGACAGCCAATCCTCCAATGTACCGACGACACCTTTGCGGAGGAACAGCACGCACAGAACGAAGGTCGCGCCCTGGACGACGATGACCCAAGAACCAAGGGTGGCGAATTCCTTCTGCATCGTGGCCACCACGACCGCGCCGACGACAGGCCCCAGCAACGTGCCCACACCGCCGATCAAGGTCATCAGAAGCGCGTCGGCCGACGTCATGAAGTAGAGATCGGCGAGCGATGCGATCTGAAACACGATCGCTTTCGTTCCGCCTGCCAGGCCTGCCAGCATCGCGGACAGGGTGAAGGCAAGCAGCTTGAAGCGATTTGTGGAGTAGCCGAGCGATATCGCGCGCGGCTCGTTCTCACGGATCGATTTCAGCACCTGCCCGAAGGGCGAGCGCACAATGCGGTAGATCACCCCAAATCCGAAGAGGAAGATCGCAAGCACGAAGTAGTACATGTTCAGCGGCTCGCTGAGGTCGACGATACCGAGCAGGTAGCCCCGTGGCACCTGCTGGATGCCGTCCTCGCCATGCGTCCAAGGCGCCTGAATGGCATAGAAGTAGACCAGTTGGGCCAGCGCCAGCGTGATCATCGCAAAATAGAGGCCTTGCCGGCGGATCGCCAGCCAGCCGAAAATAGCGCCGAGAAGCGTTGCGATCGCCACCCCCGAGAGAATCGCCAGTTCCGTCGGGAACCCCCAGGACGCGGCGGTGAAGGCGGCGATGTAGGCCGACGAGCCGTAGAAGGCCGCGTGCCCGAAGGCGAGAAGCCCGACATAGCCAAAGATCAGGTTGTACGCGCAAGCGAAGAGCGCCAGGCACAGCATCTTCATGCCGAAGACGGGGTAGACGAGGAAGGGCAGGATCGCGCCGCCGATCGCAAGTATCGCCATCCACAGCCGGCCGTTTTCGAGAATGCTGTTGGGGCGTGCCGTCGACATGTCGGCCGCGTGGGCGCCAACCGTTTCCTTGCCGAAAAGCCCCGCAGGCCGGAACACGAGCACCAGAACCATTATGACGAAAATCACCGTGGTCGAGGCTTGCGGCCAGAACACCTTGGTCAGACCTTCGACCATCCCCAGCATCAGCCCAGTGAATATCGCCCCGGAGATCGAACCCATTCCGCCGATGACCACAACCGCGAATATGGTGATGATGATTGACTGCCCCATCTGCGGGCTGACCTGGTAGATCGGGGCTGCCATCACACCCGCCAGACCAGCGAGGCCGACACCGAAAGCATAGGTGAGCATGAGCATCCGCGGCACGTTGATACCGAACGCGCGCACGATGTCCGGGTTCTCGGTGGCCGCACGCAGGTAGGCGCCAAGCTTCGTCCGCTCGATCACGTACCAAGTGCTGAGGCAGACGAGAATGCCGGCGACGATGACCCATAGCCGGTAGTAGGGCATGAACATGAAGCCAAGATTCACACCCCCCTGCAGGGAGGCGGGGATGTCGTACTGCTGACCAGCCGCGCCATAGCGGACATTGAACAGACCCTCGATCACCATCGCGAGCCCGACGGTGAGCAGCAGCCCGTAGGCGTGTTCGAGATCATAGACCTTGCGTATGAACAGGCGCTCCATCAGCGCGCCGATCAGACCGACCCCGAACGGCACGAGGACGAGCGCCCACCAGTAGCCGAGCGACGGCAGACCGAGACCAGGAAACAGGTCCGGCAGGTGCAGCAGATACCATGCGCCGAAAGCTCCGAGCATGTATTGTGCCCCGTGAACGAAATTTCCAATGCGCAGCATGCCAAAGATGATCGCCACGCCAAGGCTCATCATTGCGTAGAACACGCCGTTGATGAGCCCTATCAGAAGCTGGCCGAAGAGGAGTTGCGGGGAGATACCGAAGAGCGTCATCATGGCCGGCTCATACCTTGAGATAGTTCTGGATACGCTCGATGCCGCCGACGACGTCCGCGGCCGTCAGCGTGTCGATCACCTTGCCATGCTCGACGACATAGTGGCGGTCGGCGAGCTTGGCGGCAAAGCGCACGTTCTGTTCTACGAGCAGGACGGTGAAGCCGCGTTCCTTCAGCTTGCGAACAATGGTGCCGATCTGCTGCACGATCACGGGGGCAAGGCCCTCCGTCGGTTCGTCGAGCAGCAGCAGCGTGGCGCCTGTGCGCAGGATGCGCGCGATTGCAAGCATCTGCTGTTCCCCGCCAGACAGTTTCGTGCCCTGGCTGTGACGGCGCTCGGCAATATTGGGAAACAGCGAATAGATGTCGTCCAGCGCCATTCCGCCATCGGCGACCACGGGCGGCAGGAAGAGGTTTTCTTCCACTGTGAGACTGGAAAAGATCGCACGTTCTTCGGGACAATAGCCGATCCCGCGGCGCGCAATGTATTCGGGCATGCGGCCGAGAATCTCCTGCCCGACAAATCCGATCGAGCCAGTCTTGCGGCGCAACAGGCCCATGATGGCCCGCAGGGTTGTCGTCTTGCCGGCTCCGTTGCGGCCAAGTAGGGTGATGACCTCGCCTCGGCGCACGTCGAATTCCATGCCGTGCAGGGCCTGGCTATCGCCATACCACCCATTGAGGTCGCGCACCGCAAGCAAGGATTGTGAACTCATTCCTCGCCTCCGATATAAGCTTCGACGACCCGCGGATCCGTGGACACCTTTGAATAGGGACCCTCCGCGAGCACCTTGCCGCGCGCCAGGACGGTGATTTTGTCGGCAAGGCGCGCCACGACCGAAAGGTTGTGCTCGACCATGAGAATTGTGCGACCTGCGGATACCGTCCGGATAAGGTCGGCAATCCGCTCCACATCCTCGCTGCCGAGGCCCGAAGTCGGTTCGTCGAGCAGGAGCAGTTCCGGCTCGAGCGCCAGCGTGGTGGCAAGTTCCAATGCCCGTTTGCGGCCGTAAGGCAAACCGGAGGCCGGCTGCTCACGCAGCGCCAGCAGTCCGACCGCATCCAGCAATTCGTCAACGCGCTCATCGAGCCGCGACAAGGTCCGCTCGCTGCGCCAGAAGTGGAACGCGCTGCCGACCGGCCGCTGCAAGGCGATGCGCACGTTCTCGGCCACCGTCATGCGCGGGAATACTGCCGAGATCTGAAACGACCGCACGATGCCGCGCCGCGCCACTCGGGCCGGATTTTCACCGGTGATGTCCTCCCCGTTGAACCGGATCTTACCTTCGCTAGGCTGATGGACCTTCGTGATTAGGTTGAAGGTCGTCGTCTTTCCCGCGCCATTTGGCCCGATCAGCGCATGGATGGAATGACGGCGTACGTCGAGATCGACTTCGCAGACCGCGGCGAAGCCATGAAAGCGCTTGGTGAGTCCACGCGCCTCGATGATATTGTCCGATGATGCGCTCATATGTTGCTGCCCACCAGAACGCCGCGCCCTCGCGACGCTTGCTCCCGCAGGGGCAAGGACGCCCTATAGGCTTCGGATCGGTAGAATTTCTCCGCAGCGGCGTAGCTCGGGAATTCGACGACCGAAATGCCTGCCGGATCCCAGCTACCCTCGAGGGGCGTGACCTTCTCGCTGCGAACGATGAATTTACCGCCGGCGGCTTCCATCAGGGGGCCCGCAACCTCCCGATACCGTGCCCAGGCGTCCTCGTCGATAATCTCGAGCTCGAATATCATGTAGCCGCGCAAGGCTGCGCTCCTCACTTCACGTTGGATAGCCAGGCGGACGACCGCCCTGGTATCGGCGGCGGTCGCCTCGCGGGTAAGTCTGCGGACGCTAGAGCTTGCAGACACTCTCCGAATGGGGCTTGAAGGCCTTCTCGGCTGAAACGGTTGCGACGAGCCTGAAGAAGTCGTCCTTTTCGGACACTTGCTCCGGCGCATTGACCTCGAGCAGATACATGTCGTGGACCAGGCGCCCGTTCGGATAGAGTTCGCCATTGTGCACGAAGAAGTCATCGAGCTCGATCTCGCGCATCACCTTGAGAACGGCGTCGGCGTCATCGGTCCCGGCCTTCTCCACTCCGCGCAGATAGGCGCTGACTGCTGAATATGTGCCGGCAGCGACCCATCCCGGTGCATTGCCCGTGATCTCCATCATGCGGCGCCCGAACTCCTCGGATTCCGCATCGAGCTTCCAGAACCAGGGGGTCGAGGCCCGAACGCCCTTCAATGCCTCTACGCCGATGGAGCGGGCGTCGGACTGGTGGAGGAAGGTTACGGCGATCTTCTGCCCGGCGGCAATGATGCCGAATTCCTGCGCCTGCTTCATCGCATTGACAAGCTCGGGCCCGTTCAGATTGAGGATGATCGCCTCCGCGCCGGAGGCCTGAGCCTGCAACAGATAGGAGGAGAAATCGGTCATTCCGAGGGGTGCCCGCACCTTGCCCTTGACCTCGCCGCCGCCATTGGCCACCGCATTCTCGACCCAGGCTTCCTGCACCTTGCCGGCCTCATAGTCGGGCGACATGATGTAGAATGTCTTCTGTCCCTCGGCGAGCAGTGCCTGAACGGTGGTGCCCACGGTCGAATAGGCGTCGTATGCCCAGGCCACCACGTGGCCGTTGCAGTCCGCCTCGGTGGGGCGGTCGGTCAGCGGCGACACAAACAGCCCGACCTTCTCGTTCTCGCCGATCAGCGTGTTGACGCCCAGCGAGACGGCCGAGTTCGCGACGTCGGCGATGACGTCGACACCATCGGCTTCCAGCCACTCACGCGCGATCGCCAGCGCAACATCCGGCTTGTTCTGATGATCGGCTGCGACCACCTCGATCGGCTTGCCGAGTACCTCGCCGCCGAAGTCCTTCACGGCGAGTTCGACCGCGCGAACGACTTCCGTGCCGCCAAGAGCGGAGAACGATGTGCTTTGATCGTTGAGCACGCCAATCTTGACCGTGTTGTCCTGTGCATGCGCGGCAAGCGTCGCGGTGGCCAGCACGGTTGTGGCCAACAGCAGTTTCTTCATGATGGTTCCCTCCGGTTTCGCGGCTTGTTTCAAGGACGCCACCTCCCACACCGGACACGCCCTGCACGCCGCGTTCCAGGAAAGTGTCGGTCGCAGCCCGATAAAACATCGTCCTAACAGACTATTGTGGATGCCATGCCGCATCAGCCGATGGTCTGGGTGCCGTCTGCAACGACAACGCTGCCGGACATGTATCCGGCGTCGTCCGATAGCAGAAAGGCAACGATACCCGCGATATCGTCCGGCGAGCCGCCTTCGGCAAATCTCGCGAGTCGGGGTTGGCGCACGCGTAGAGATTCGTTTTCATTGCCTAGCGGCCGCAGATTCGCTCCTATCGACGTTCTGACCCGACCCGGTGCGATTGCATTGAATCGGACGCCATCGGGGGCGAACTCCACCGCTAGAGACTTCGCCAGCGCCACGATACCCGCTTTTGCCGCAGCGTAGTGCCCGGCGTAGGCGATGCCGTCCAGCGCCGCCGTCGACGCAAGCAGCACCCCGCCGCCGCGTGTTTCGCGCAATGCCGGCAACGAGGACTGGACGATGCGGGCAACACTGGTGAGGTTCACGCTGAGGACAAGGTCCCATTCGTGGGGCGAGATGTCTGTAAAATGGGCCCGGCGATAGATGCCGGCATTGCAGACCAGACAATCGAGACGGCCGTGAACGGCCGCGGCCGCAAGCGCCATCGCAGCCGACGCGTCGCCGTCGGCGGCGTCGTAGACGAGCGTCGTAAGATTCTCGATGTCGGCGGCGAGCGCCTCAAGTCCGCCGGCATCGCGGTCGGCCGTCACGACCTGCGCACCCTCGCCAGCCAGGCGAAGCGCCGTCGCGCGGCCAATGCCACTGGCTGCTCCTGTCACCAGCGCCACCCTGCCTTCGAAACGTCTGCTCATCGTGATGCCTCCATGCTGCGAGGAAACATTTGGCGGGCACGAAGGACATCATTCGATCGGACGATGCGACCGACCTGGCGGCATTGCATCGTTCGCGTCTTGAGGAGGAGACTGCACGTGAACATCCTGATCGTCGGCGGTACCGGTATGATCGGCGGCCATGCCGCCATGCTTCTCAAGGCCAAGGGCCATGACGTGACGCTCGGCGCGCGCAAGCCGGCACCTGCCGGTACCCCGATGGCATCGATGCCAACCCTGATCGGAGACTACGCGCAGCAAACCTTCTCCAAGGAAGACCTGCAGCCCTTCGACGCCATCGTGTTTGCCGCGGGCCAGGACATTCGCCACATTCCCAAGGGTGTGGACGAGCACGAGTTCTGGCGGCAGATGCAGATCGACGGCGTGCCCAGTTTTGCGCGGCTGGCGAAGTCGGCCGGCGTGAAGCGCTTCGTGCAGCTTGGAAGTTATTACCATCAGGTCATGCCACATCTGGTGGATCAGGTCCCCTATGTGCGGGCCCGCGCGCTGGCCGACGAAGGCGCGCGCGCCCTGGCAGATAGCGACTTCTACGTGACAACGTTGAACCCACCCTCCATAGTCGGCGCGATTCCTGGCATCGCCGCGCGGCGCTATGAGACGCTCGCGGCATGGGCCAAGGGCGAACGGCCCGAAATCCCCGATTACGCGCCTGCGGGAGGCACCAACTATCTTTCCGTGCACTCGTTGTCCCAGGCGATAGCCGGTGCCCTCGAGAATGGCGAAAGCGGCAAGGCGTATCTGATCGGAGACGCAAACCTCAGCTTTCGCGACTTCTTCCAGAAGATTTTCGATGCCGTCGGCTCGACACGGACGCTCTCGGAAGAGGACCGCGAACATCCGCTCCTGCCCGATGCGTTCATCGTCCCGGGTCGCGGTGTTGTCCTGTCCTACGAGCCCGATCCGGAAGATACGAAGCGGCTCGGCTATCAGCGCGGCGATATCGACCGCGCCGTTGCCGAAGTGATTGCGGCCGTCGGCGGCTAGACGATGATCGATCTCTACGCGTCGACCACGCCCAACGTCCTCAAGATCACGTTGATGCTTGAGGAATGTGGTCTGCACTACCGATTCGTTCCGGTGAACGTCTGGCAGGGCGAACAGTTCGAGCCGGAGCTCGTCGCGCTCAATCCCAACTCGAAGGTGCCGGTCATCGTCGATCACGACGGGCCGGATGGTACCGTCTCGGTGTTCGAATCCGCGGCCATCCTCTTGTATCTGGCCGAAAAGACCAGGCTGCTGCTGCCGGTCTCGGGTTCCGCACGCATCGAAGTCCTACAGTGGCTGGCGTTTCAGACTGCCAATCTTGGCCCGGCCAACGGCCAGTTCAACCACTTCATGCTCTTTGCGCCAGAAGGCGAGAATTACAGCCGAAGCCGCTATACGACTGAACTGAGACGGGTCTACGGGGTGATGGAGGTCCGCCTTGCGCAAAGCCCATATCTCGGCGGAAAAGACTTCTCTGTCGCCGACGTGGCGACGTTCCCATGGGTGTGGTCGAATGCCGGGCGATGGGCGGACGAATTTCCCTTCCTGGCTCCTGACGCAGCAGCAGGTATCAGCGCGTGGTATCAACGATGCATGGACCGGCCAGCCGTTCGGCGTGGCCTTGTTTCGCACGCAACGCTCAAGTCCATGGTTTCCACGGCCTCGCCCGACCAACTGGACCGCATCTTCGGCCGCGGGCGCTACGCGTACAAGACTTGAGACTCCACCGACCGGACGACAAGGAGACTGAATGCCCACACTATTCGACCCGCTCACGCTCGGCGATCTAGAGCTGCGCAACAGGATCGTCATGTCGCCGATGACGCGCAGCCGTGCCGGCGCGGACGACGCTCCGACCGAGCTACATGCCGCCTACTACAGCCAGCGCGCGACAGCGGGCCTCATCGTGACCGAAGGCGTACAGCCAAGCCCGGCCGGCAAGGGCTACTGCCGGACCCCGGGGATCTATTCCGAGACGCAGATACGCGGATGGCAGCGAGTTGCCGATGCGGTTCATCGCGAAGGCGGTCTCATCGTCATGCAGATCATGCACTGTGGGCGGGTAGCCTCACACATCAACAAGGAAGACGGCTCGGAAATCGTCGCGCCTTCCGCCATCCGCGCCAACGCGAAGATATTCACCGATACGAATGGCTTGGTCGATATTGACGAGCCGAGAGCGCTGAAAACGGAAGAAGTGGCACAAGTGGTCGAAGAGTACCGCCAAGCCGCATTGAACGCGCGCGCCGCCGGCCTGGATGGCGTCGAACTTCACGCCTCCAGCGGCTACCTTCCGATGCAATTCCTGTCGTCGAACTCGAACAAGCGCACCGATCGCTATGGTGGAAGTGTCGAGAACCGCATCCGCTTCGTCATGGAAGTCCTGCGTGCCATGGGCGACGCGATCGGGTTCGGCAGGGTCGGTCTTCGCGTCTGCCCTGGCTTCGACTACAACGACATTGACGACGAGAGCCCGGCAGAAACCTACGGGTTGCTAATGGAGGTATCTTCACGGCTGGGCCTTGCCTACATGCATCTGGTGCGTCGCAGTTTTCCCAAGGTGGACAATTTCGCGCTGACCAAGGCCCATTGGCGTGGAAATCTCATCCTCAACAATGAGCTGACACCGAAGGCCGCGGCTGACGCTGTGAGCAGCGAAAGTGCCGATGCGGTGTCCTTCGGGCGCCCGTTCATCGGCAATCCCGATCTCGTCGCCCGCATACGCTATGGTATCAAGCTCGCCGAGTACGACCGCACGCGCGTCTATACGCCCGGCCCCGAGGGCTACATAGACTATCCCCCAGCCGAAGCTGACAGGGTTCCACACGGATGATCTCTGCCAGCACCATCGCTACCGGATTTGCCTACCCGGAGGGTCCGCGCTGGCATGACAACCGGCTGTGGTTTGCCGAGCATATCGTGCTGACCGGGTTGGTAGACTACGTCGACTTCAGGAGCGAAGGCGGCGCGATGGTTCATTTTGCCCGCTCCTTCCACAGTCTGGCTCTTTGAAACCTTCGGCGCGGATGGAACCGATCATCCGGCTCGAAGCGCCTCCCGCCGAGAAGGCTGGCGGACCTCAGGGCCTTCGACCGTCGGCCTGGATCATTTCCGCCGCCAGCCAGGCAAGAGCCATGACAGGACCATTTGTATTGCCGGATACCGGCAAGGGGATAACCGAAGCGTCGACCACTCGCAGCCGGTCAACGCCGCGAACGCGCAATCGGGAGTCGACCACCGCCATCGCATCGTCGCCCATTCGGCAGGTTCCAATCGCATGAAGTCCCGAAACGAAGCTTTCGCGGAAGGCGCAAAGCAGGGCTTCGTCGGTAACGACGTCGCGTCCAGGCCAGAGCTCGCTTTCAATGAACCGGGCGAGCGGGGGATTGTCGGCGAACGACCGCATCACCCGCATCATGGCCACGGCCACATCGCGATCCCTTTCGGTCGAAAGCCAGCGGGGCCGGATACGCGGGAACAGTGAAATATCGCTGCTGCGGATCGCTATGGAACCGCGGCTCTCAGGGCGCAGCGCATATCCGATCAGGGTCAAACCCGGCTCAGCCTCCAATTGCAGTCGTCCCTGAAGAAGACCGCGTTGAAACGAATACGGAGACAAAGAGAGCTGAATATCCGGGTAGAGCGCCTGCGGCCCGGAGCAGACGAATGCACCCATTTCCGATGCGCCGTAGCTCATCAGCCCTCTCCCGGTCCGCCAGTAGCGGATCGCCTCTGCGGCGAGGCGCCAGCCACGTAGATTCCTGTTGTGGCTCGGGTATCCTTTGAGTCGCTGTGGCAGTGCGATCACCAGATGTTCGGCAAGGTTTTCGCCAACGCCGGGCAGGTCGACGATGGTCAACACGCCCGCGCCGGACAGAACCGGCGCCGGACCGATGCCCGAGACTTGGAGGAGTTGCGGCGATTGCAGCGCGCCGCAGGCGACAATCACCTCCCCCGCATGCGCAATGAACCTGCGTGTGCCACGACGCCACTCTACACCGATGGCTCGCTTGCCTTCCAGAAGAATGCGGCTTGCGCGTCCACCCGCGACGACCTTGAGATTCTTGCGCCGCCGCGCCGGATCAAGGAAGGCCTTTGCCGCGCTCACACGCCGGCCATGCCGGTCCACCGTATGCGAGTATGCACCAACCGCCGCTTCGCCGCCGCCGAAGATCAACGATCGCCGCGCGAGGCCGAGACCGGCGCCCGCATCCAAGACGGCGAACCGCAGCGGCTCCTCCAGCGCATGCACGCTGGTTTCGACGAATCCGTCGACGCCTTCGGGAGACTTCTCGATAGCCGCGAACGCACGTTCGAATTCAGCCGCGCTCCAGCCTTCCACACCAAAGGTCCTCCAGGCGTCGTAGTCCTGTGCGGCCCCGCGGCAATAGACCATGCCATTGATGGCGCTGGAGCCGCCGAGCCCGCGGCCTCGCACCCAGCTTTCATTCGCTGGCCGACCATCCTCATGTTCAACGGGGAAGGTCCATGCGCGGCTGCCGTGTCTCGCCAGCATGACCCAGCCACGCGGCATGTCCGAAAATGGATGGGTCCAGCCCGGCCCGGCTTCCAGCAGCAACACACGGTTGCGCACGTCCTGGCTCAACCTGTTGGCAAGCACGCACCCTGCCGAACCCGCCCCGACGACGACATAGTCGAACGACCCTGTCTGGCCAGCCAATCCTTGATCCTCGCAACGGGTCTCAGACGTGGTAGCCACCGTCAACGTTTATGACCTGCCCCGAGACAAATCGCGCGCGGCCGGAGGCGAGATAGGTGACTGCCTCCGCGACATCGATCGGCTTGCCCCAGAACTTGAGCGGTACGTTGGAAGCCGCCGCATCGATGTATTTCTTGTCGATGAAACCCTGCTTCATCAGTTCAGGATGCTGGCCGGCGTCGATAATTCCAAGGGCGACGCCATTCGAGCGCACGCCATAGCGCCCCTCCTCCTTGGCGACCGCTTTCATGATACCGTTGACACCCGATTTGGGCACCACGGACAACCCATCCGCAGACGCGTACCGGAACTGCGCGGAACTCTGCACAGCAACGACCGAACCGCGAGCACTGCGCAGGTGAGGAATGGCGTAGTGAACGACATTGAAGAAGCCGAATGTATCCTGAAGTAGATGCTTCTTCATCAGCGCGGGGTCCACCTTGCTCAGATGGATCAAGGGCACCAGTGGGCCCGCGGCGTAAACTACTGTATGAATTCCCTGATATCGGTCGGCGACCTCGCCGACCAACTTCGCAACGGCTTCTGGCTCCTCGATGTTGATGCCGTGCACGCTCGCATCGCGTCCTTCGCCGCGTACGCCCTCGGCAGCGATCTGCGCCTTCCCCTCATTGCTGAAAAATGTCAGCGCCACACCGCAGCCATCGCGGGCCAGCACGCGGCATATCTCCGCCCCAACACCACCACTCCCGCCGATTACCAATGCGCAACCGCGCTGTGGAAATAGGCCCGTCCAATTCCCCATCTCACCCTCCCACGCGCATGGCGCGTTCAGCATATTTCCAGCCCAGGTCAGCCACTGACCGCGCAAGTGCGCCCGCTTCTCGTGCGTGCGGATTGGACGCGGTCCCATCGACCACACGTTTCATGATGCCCTGCCGGATTGCCGCGACGCGAAACAGACAGAAGGCGAGGTAGGTGTACCAGTCGCGGTCCCCTGAGCCGTCCTGTCCGGTCGCGCGCAGATAAGCGTCGCGATAACCGTGCTCGTCCGGAATGCCCGTGCTGGCGAGGTCGACGTCACCCAGTCCCCGAAAGGGAACCTGCGGAAAATGCCAGGTGAGCATGTGATAGGCGAAATCGGCCATCGGATCACCGATGGTGGAGAGTTCCCAGTCGACGACCGCCATGACGCGCGGTTCCGTCGGGTGGAAGATCATGTTGTCGATGCGATAATCGCCATGGATCAACGAGGCACGGCGTTGTGTTGGGACATTGCCGGGCAGCCACGCAATCAGGTTGTCCATCGCCGTGATCGTTTCCGTCTCGGATGCGCGATACTGCTTGGTCCAACGCGCAACCTGGCGCGCGACGTAATCGCCCGGCCGACCGAATTCGGCCAGTCCCACGGCAACATGATCCACCGCATGCAAGGCCGAGATCACACGAATCACCTCCGCGTAGATTGCCGCGCGCTCCGCAGCTGGCATGCCAGGAAGTTGTGGCTCCCAGAAGGTTCGGCCCTCGACATAGTCCATGACGTAGAACACAGCGCCGACGAGGCTTTCATCCTCGCAAAGTACGCGCGCTCCGGCGACGGGCACATCCGTATCGCGCAGCGCGGTAATGACCTTGAACTCGCGGTCGACGGCGTGCGCGGAAGGCAGCAGCTTGCCGTCCGGCTTCTTGCGCAAGACCAGCTTTCGCACGCCATCGAAGGAAAGAACCATGGTCGGATTGGATTGGCCTCCGCGAAAGCGCTCAATGCTCATCTCGCCGCCGCAGCCCGGCAACCGTTCGCGCAACCATGCCTGAAGCCGCGAAGGCACAATCGGGCTGCCGGCAGGCAATGGCTCCGTGCCGATGAAGTCTGCAGCATCCATCGCCTAGTGTACCTCGGCGTATTTCGCCAGTTCTATCTTGGCGATCTGGTTTCGATGAACCTCGTCGGGACCGTCCGCAAATCGGATCTTGCGCGCATGGGCGTAGTAGTTGGCGAGCACAAAATCCTGCGAAACGCCGGCCGCCCCGTGAGCCTGAATCGCCCAGTCTATCACCGTGCAGGCCATGGTGGGCGCTGCGACCTTGATCATCGCGATTTCCGCCCGCGCCTCCTTGTTGCCCACCGTATCCATCATGTGGGCCGCCCTGAGGGTCAGCAGCCGCGCCTGGTCGATGAGGATGCGCGATTCTGCGATGCGCTCCAGCGTTACGCCCTGCTGCGCGATCGGTTTGCCGAACGCGACACGATTGCTCACGCGGCGGCACATCAGTTCCAGGCAACGCTCGGCAAGACCGATCAGGCGCATGCAGTGATGGATGCGGCCCGGGCCCAGCCGTCCCTGCGCAATCTCGAAACCTCTCCCTTCACCAAGCAGGATATTCGAGGCGGGCACACGCACGTCACGGAACGCGATTTCCATGTGGCCATGCGGCGCATCGTCATAACCGAATACAGTCATCGGACGGATGATCTCGATGCCCGGCGTGTTGATGGGCACAAGGATCATCGACTGTTGCTTGTACCTAGGTGCGGACGGATCCGTCTTTCCCATGAAGATCATCAGCTCACAGCGCGGATCGCCGACGCCGGATATCCACCATTTCCGGCCATTGATCACGTAGTCGTCACCATCGCGGACGATCGAACTCTGGATGTTCGTTGCGTCGCTGGAGGCGACGTCCGGCTCGGTCATGGCAAAGGCCGAACGCACCGAGCCATCGAGCATGCCCGGCAGCCAGCGCGCCTTCTGCTCCGTCGTGCCGTATCGCTCGATCGTTTCTATGTTGCCGGTATCGGGGGCGGCGCAGTTGAACACCTGCGCCGAAAAATGCACCCGCCCCATCACTTCGCACAGGGGCGCATACTCGGTGTTGGTGAGGCCCGCGCCATGTTCGGAGTCGGGCAGGAACAGGTTCCAGAGCCCCTCGGCGCGCGCCTTCGCCTTGAGATCATCGAGAACCGGTGGGTTGCCCCACCGGTCGGCGGCGACTTGCTCGTAGTAGAGCTTTTCATTCGGATAGACGTGCAGGTCCATGAATGCGTTGAGGCGCGCCAGCAGCTGCTTCGTCTTCTCGCTGTACTCGAAATCCATTGTCGTCGCCCTGTCGAAGAAACGAGCTGGTACCGATCAGGCCGCTTTGCGCAGGCCAGACGGATTGCCCTTGAGCACAGCGGCGCGAATGCCCGTCGGATCAAGCCTCTCGATGATTGCAAGCTGCTCTTCGGTCGGCACGGCCGTCTGACCCATTCCTGCCGCCTTCAACAGCGGGAAACCTGTGTTGTCCTGCACCTCATCGAAGCTGACGCCAGGATGCAACGAAAGCACCTGGGCGGCATGATCCGGCCCGTTGAAATCAAACACGCACAGGTTGGTGACGACGAGGCCGAGCTTGACAAAGTCGTCAGGCGCGCCTGCCGGCCAGCTATCCTTCTTGAATCCGACGCTTGCCACAACGTCAACCTCGCCTTCGACGAAGGTTCGCCTGCTATGATTGGGCAGGAACATCGAGTTCTTGTGCGATATGCTGTTGCCAGGAAACCCGCGCACGCCCAGCATCTGCACCTTCGGCTTCTGGAAATCCGGCCCGAGGGCCGAGATGTTGCCCTGCCCGAAGCGATCGACCTGTACCGGCGTTACCATGGCGTGGCGCCGGCCTGACCAGACGCTGTCAAAGACGCGGCTGTATGGCATCCAGCCGGTATATTTCGGCTTGTAGTCACCGCGCGGCCCCAAGGGTACGGGCGCCTCTACAAGCAGGGCCTCTCCATCGGTCATTTGCAGACCGGGCGCAAATGTCAGCTTCGCCAGGCCCGCGGCAATGCGCGGCAGTGGGCCGATGCCGGTGGCGAGGAGCTCGCCGTCGCCCCGCCAGGCTTCTGCCGCCGCGACGATGATCAGTTCCGCAAGGGTGAAGTCGTTTGCATTGGTCATGGGTCGTCCGTTCAGAAGGTTGGGATGGGAAGGTTGCGGATGTGGGCTTCACCGCCGACGCTCTCGACATAGGAAGCCTCGTCGCCGGCGATGAACCTGTCGAAATAGGCCTGCCAGCCACCCTCTTCTCCAGCCGACTCGGCGTAGTGCATGAAGTGCGGCTGATCCCAGCCATAGGCATAGTGCGATGTGGTCGGATGGGCACCAAGCGGCGCTTCCACGACGCCCTTGACCAGATACGCTTCGAAGAGGTTCGACTTCATGTCTTCAGGATTTTCGGAGGCGATCGATTCGACGAGCTCCTCCGTCGTCACATAAACCTTCTCCGCCGCCTGCGCGAACAACTGGTCGAAATAGGGATCGGGGCCGAACGTCAGCGTATTGCCGGCGCGATCCGCCCTACTCACGTGAATCAACGCCGCGTCGAGCTTGATCGCCGGCAAAGCGAGCAGTTCCTGACCGTCTTCGTAAGGCGACCTGATCGTCTTGAATTCGGGGTTCGCGTCCATCACCGACGAGCCGAGGCCGACGCGCGTGGCGGCGAACGGCTCGTTGTGACCAGCAGCACGCAGGCCGAGCAGCAGCAACCCCTCGTCAAGCTCCGTGACCTTCACCGAGCCGGCTTCGCGGGCCTTCCTGAAATAGGGTTCGATCGGAATGATATCGAGCGAAACAAATCCGTAAATCAGCTTCTTCACCTTGCCGGCGGCACAGAGCATGCCGACCTCGGGACCGCCATAGGCAACGATCGTCAGGTCCTTGAGATCGGAGCGCAGAATCTCCCGTATCAGCGCCATCGGCTTGCGGCGCGGCCCCCAACCGCCCACACCGATCGTCATCCCGTCGCGGAGTTCCGCAACCACGGCCTTCATAGACATTTGCTTGTTCATGGCTAACCTGTTTCGTTATGCAATTTGGAAGGGGTGAACGAGATCACGCGTAAAAGCCGCGTCCCTCATCAGCCAGACGTTCGATGAGCGCAGCCGGCTTGAAATAGACTTCACCGACGATGCGGCTGTAGCGGTCGAGCGCCTCCCTGATCTTCGGCACGCCGATCTGGTCGGCCCAGAACATCGGGCCGCCGAGATAGGACGGCCAGCCAAAGCCGTTCGTCCAGATGACGTCGATGTCTCCCGGTCGAGCGGCAGCACCCTCGTCCAGAATCTTTGCCGCTTCATTGACCATGGCAAAGAGGCATCGCTCGATGATTTCCTCGTCGGTGATCGCACGTTCCTTCAGGCCACGCTCGGCGCGATGTGCCGAAAGCAACGCGTCCACCTCCGGATCATGGAGCGGCTTGCGGTCCTCGCCATAGCGGTAGTAACCCGCACCACTCTTCTGGCCGAGCCGGCCGGCGGCCGCCAGTTTCTCGACGATGTCGCAAGCCTGTTCGCGTGGCGTCATCGACGCCATGCGCGCGGCGCGGGCTGCGGCCATGACGTCCATCCCGGCAAGATCGGCCAGCGCGAACGGGCCGATCGGAAAGCCGAAGCCGGACAGGACCCTGTCGACCTGCTCCGGCGTCGCGCCATCTTCAAGCAGGAACTGCGCCTCGCGCGACCGCTTGGAGAGCATCCGGTTGGCGACAAAGCCTTCCGACCGCCCGACCAGAACCGGTACCTTTCCAAGCTTCCTGCCGAGCGTGGTAATCGTTTCCAGAACATCCGGCGCCGTGCGGCTTGCCCGCACGTTCTCCAGCAGCTTCATCACATTGGCCGGATTGAAGAAATGCATCCCGGCGACGTTTTCGGGTCGTGCCGCCGAAGAGGCCAACGCCTCAATATCCAGGAAGGAGGTGTTGGTGGCGATGATCGCATCGGCTCTCAGCACCGATGAAAGCCTGGCGAAGACATCTTTCTTGATGCCAAGATCCTCGCTGACGGCCTCGACCACGAGATCGGCATCTGCAAGCGCATCGTAGCGCGTCGTGGGCTGGAGCAACGCCATCCGGTCCTCGACCTGCGCCTCCGTAATCGATCCGCGCTTGACGCTGGCACCATAGATCTTGCGGATTGCAGCCACCGCCTTGTCGAGGCTTTCCTGACTGCGGCCGAGAAGAACGACAGAAAGGCCTGCGTCGAGGAAGCAGATTGCGATGCCGCGCCCCATCACGCCGGGCCCCACCACTGCGACCTTATTCACCGCACGCGGTTGGGTTCCCGCGGGCACGCCGCCGATCTTCGATGCGGCGCGTTCGGCCGCGAACAGATGGCGCAGCGCCTTCGACTGCGGAGAGGCTATCAATTCCTTGCAGGCGGCATATTCCCTTTCGGCTGCTTCCTCGAAGGGCGTCACCGTCATCATCTCGATAAGATCGACCGCAATCCGGGGGGCATCAAACCCCTTGCGGCGCTTGGCGAATTCGACACGCTTCTTGTCCAGAAGGGAGTTTTCGAAGGGAGGCACCGGCTGCTCGCTGGTTCTGCGCACCCTGGCTCCACTGCCGACGACCGTTTCAGCGAACGTAATCGCCGCCGGCCGCAATTTGCCCGTGACCACCTCGTCGATGAGACCCTTTGCGCATGCTTCCTTTGCTGTGATCTGCCCGCCCTCGGCGATCATCGTCAGGGCGTCGGGCACACCAATCAGACGCGGCAGGCGCACGATACCGCCCGAGCCCGGCAACAGGCCGAGTTTCACCTCCGGCAATCCCATGCGGGCGTCGTCCACGGCGATGCGATAGGAACAGGCAAGCGCGATCTCCAGTCCTCCGCCGAGCGCAGTGCCGTGCATGGCGGCGATCACCGGCTTCCCGCAACGATCGAGCCTGTCTATCAGCGCGCCGAGCCGTGGCTCCTGGAGCGGTTTGTTGAACTCGCGAATATCGGCTCCCGCGATGAAGGTGCGGCCTGCGCACAGGATGACGAGAACCTTTGCCTGATCGTCGGCCTCCAGCCGTTCCATAGCATCGACAAGCCCGGCCCTGACGGAATGCGACAGAGCATTGACCGGCGGGTTCTCGACCGTTGCGATCAGGACCGGCCCAACCCGTTCCAACGACACGGTTCTCTGGACGACCTCGTTCATACCCCTAAGCTCCGCATCCCGTTTCACTCTCGCCTGACATCGTCAGCACGACCTTGCCCTTCACCGCTCGCTCCATGACCACATCCAGCGCGTCCGCGAACCGCTCCAGCGGATATTGCGCCGAGATGTGCGGCCGCAGACGGCCCTGCTCGTACCAGGAGAACAGTTCAGCCATATTGGTGGCATGCGCCTGCGGATTGGTGCGCGCGAAGGCGCCCCAGAACACGCCGATAAGCGCGCCCTGCTTGAGGAGCAGGAGGTTGAGCGGGATCTTCGGGATCTCGCCCGCCGCGAAGCCGATCACCAAGTGCCGTCCATTGACGGCAAGACCGCGCAGGGCTGGTTCCGAATGCGCGCCACCAACCGGGTCGTACACGAGGTCGACACCCTTTCCTTGCGTGATATCCCTGACACGCTGGCGGAGGTCCTCGCTGGAATAGTTGATCGTTTCGTGCGCCCCGTGGTCGCGGCACAGCCGCAGCTTTTCTTCCGTGGAGGCTGCGGCAATCACATGGGCACCCATCTGCCGGCCGATTTCCACTGCCGCAAGTCCGACGCCACCGGCGGCGCCAAGGACAAGCAAGGTTTCACCTGGCTGCAGGCCGGCGCGGTCCTTCAATGCATGATGGGAGGTCGCATAGGTGATCAGGAAGCCGGCAGCCTGCGCATAGGGCATTGTGGCGGGGATCGGACATACGCGGACAGCTTCGGCGATGGCTTCCTCGGCATAGCCGCCCACCCCGTTGAACGCCAGCACGCGCTGCCCCACCCGAAGCGCCGTGACGCCCGCGCCGACCGAGATGATCTCGCCGGCAACCTCGCTGCCTGGCGTGAAGGGACGGTCTGGCCGCGTCTGATATTTGCCTTCCACCATCAATCCATCGAAGAAGTTGAGCCCACAGGCCGCGACACGCATCTTGACCTGTCCGATGCCAGGCTCCGGCGATGCAGCCTCTTCGAGGCGCAGGTTCGCCCGTGGCGAAAACTCCCTGCAGATCACGGCCTTCATTGCTCGACCATCGCTCCTGTTGGTTCGCGCGTTGTGCGCCATGCCAGAGGAATGGGCGACAGGCTCAGGCGATACATCGTCCAATGGGACTAACGCCGAGATGGCTGCGATGTGCGCCACGATCATCCGCCATAGTCTGTTCGGACCATCGCACCGTGGTTCGCTCCCCCTAGCCTCTCCCTGTCGAACGATCTTGTGGAGGCGCCGAATTGGCATCGCGAGACCAACTGCTGGAAATCATCGCCTTGCGTGCGACTGCAGAGCGCTATGCGATGGCTGTCGACCGCCGCGACGTCGATATGTTCGTCGCGCAGTTCACGCCGGACGAAATACTGGAAGCGCCGCGCGGCCGGTTCGTCGGGTATGAGGAACTGGCCGGGGTGCCGCCCATGATGAAACGGCTCTACCAGCGTACTCATCATGGCGTTGTCGGGATGGTTCCGGTGATCACGGGTGACCGTGCAACCGCCCAAACCAATGCGATCGCGCGCCACTACTACTGCGACGGCGCGGACGTCGAGCATTGTTACGCGATGACGATCCGCTACGACGACACCTTCCGCGCCATCGATGACAAATGGCTGATCGAAAGCCGCCGCCTGGTGCTCGTCGGCGATACGACATTTGCAACCGGTCGCAGGCCCGGCGCGACGGACAACGCAACCTCGATACGGGAGACGAAACCATGAGCCCCGACAAAGAACGCGCCATCATCGGTCTTGCGGGAAAGGTCGCGCTTGTGACCGGCGGCGGCGCCGGAATAGGTCGCGCGACCGCCGAACTTCTGGCGGATGCCGGCATGCGCGTCGCAGTGGCGGAGATCGATGCCGATCGGGCCGCAGCCGTGGCTACGATTCTCGACGCGGCCGGCTGCGACAATCTGGTTGTGACGGCCGATGTTCGCGATAGGACTGATGTGAAGCGGTTGCTCGAAGTGACGTCCGAGCGATTCGGCCGGCTTGACGTGCTGGTCAACAATGTCGGCGACTATCTTGGTTTCAAGGGCGAGTTTGTCGACTCAACCGAGGACCAATGGCAGGCTCTCTACGGCGTGAACCTGTTGCATATGTTCCATGTGACCAAGGCGGCCATACCGCTGATGCGCAAGAGCGGGGATGGCGGCAGCATTGTCAATGTCTCAACCATCGAGGCATTCCGCGGCATCCCGTTGACCGTGGTCTACTCGGCCTTCAAGGCAGCGATCACCGGCTTCACGCAAAGTCTTGCCGTCGAGCTCGGTCAGTACGGCATCCGTGTCAACGCCGTCGCGCCGGAGACGACCAATTCGGCTCAGATCACAGCCACGCCGCGTGTGCCGCCGGAAAACCGCGAACACATGCGGCGCTGGTTTCCGATCGGTCGCTTCGGTGAGGGCAGTGATTCCGCCGGCGCGGTGCTTTATCTCGCCTCGGAGCGGCTCTCCGGCTGGGTCAGCGGATCAACCATCGTGGTCGACGGCGGCGCCCTGGCCGCCGGCGCATGGATGCGCATGGTCGATGACAACTGGACGCATCTGCCGGTCATCTTCGCCGATGGCTACACCCGTCGTATCGCCGAATAGGGCGAGCAAGGGAGCCTGCGAAGTTTAGTCTTTTCAGACGATGTGCGGGCACACCCGACTGCCATAGGCGTCAGAGTCTGGACCCACATGCCTGCCACGCGCCGGCAGCAGACCCGATTGGAGCAAATCTTGCGCGAAGCCGTTATCGTTTCCGTTGCCCGCACGCCGATTGCAAAGGCTTTCCGCGGTGCGTTCAACGACACCGAAGCCCCCGCCTTGTCCGGCCACGTTGCTCGAGAAGCGATAGCGCGCGCCGACATCGACCCCGCTTCGGTGGAAGACGTCATCATGGGTTGCTCTGCCCAGCAAGGCACGCAGGGGTACAATATCGGTCGGCTTACCGCCGCAGCGGCCGGCATGCCGGCAAGCGTCCCTGGAATGACGGTCGACAGGATGTGCTCGTCGGGCTTGATGGCAGTGTCCATCGCCGCCAAGCAGATCCTGGTCGACGGCATGCAGACAGTGCTCGCCGGTGGCGTGGAATCCATCAGCCTGACGCAAAACAGGCACAAGAACTCGTACAGGAGCCGCTCTGAAGCTGTCCTGGCGAACTCGCCGCATATGTACATGACGATGATCGAGACTGCCGAGATCGTGGCCCGCAAGTACGGCATCTCACGCGATGCACAGGACGAGTTCGCGCTGGCGAGCCAACTGCGCACGGCTGCCGCTCAACAGGCGGGGCGGTTCGATGAAGAACTGGCTCCGATGCCGTCGCGCAAGATTGTCGTGAACAAGGAGGCCAATGAAACCGGCTTTCAGGACGTGATGCTGGCCCAGGACGAAGGCTTCCGAGCGGACACCACTCTGGAAGGATTGGCCAAGCTCAAGCCGGTCTTCGCAGATGGCGAAATCATCACGCAGGGCGAGCACGTCACCGCAGGAAATGCATCGCAGCTCTCCGACGGGGCGGCCGCACTGGTCCTCATGGAGGCATCGCAAGCAGCAAGACTCGGCCTTGCTCCGCTCGGCGCCTACCGTGGCATGGCCGTGGCCGGGTGCCCTCCGGAAGAAATGGGTATCGGCCCCGTATTCGCCGTACCGACGCTGCTTGGGAGGCACGGGCTAACGGTCGACGACATCGACCTCTGGGAACTCAACGAGGCCTTTGCCAGCCAGGCAGTCTACTGCCGCGACAAGCTAGGCATCGATCCCAACAAGCTCAATGTCGACGGCGGCGCCATCGCGGTGGGGCACCCGTTCGGCATGACGGGGGCAAGGACGACAGCGCATATTCTTGTCGAGGGGCGCCGCAGGAAGGCAAAATATGGCGTGGTGACCATGTGCATTGGCGGTGGCATGGGCGCTGCCGGCCTCTTCGAGATATTCCCGTAAGGCCGGCGCGTGACTTCGCCCGGACCAACCGCACCAACCAGACTGCGACCCGTCATCGGGCCGTTCACCCAATTGGGTTTTGTGGTTCGCGATCTTGACGCGGCAGTGCGCCACTGGATCGAGGTCATGGGCGTCGGCCCATTCCTGTTTCTCGATGAGGGTACGGGCCGACCGCCCAACCCGTCCTTCTATCGTGGCCGGGAGGTGGCGGTGGAGTTGCGCATCGCTTTCGGCTTCGTTGGGGACGTGCAGCTCGAGATCATCCAGCAGGTGAACGATGCGCCTTCGCCCTATCGCGACTTCCTCGGCAAAGGCCGCGAAGGGCTTCAGCATCTCGGTTATTGGGTAGACGATCATGCCCGTGCCTGCGCACAGGTCGAACAGGCAGGCTATTCGAAGGAGTTCGAAATCCCCGTTCCCGGCCAGCACGAGTCGATCATCTACTATCGCGCACCCGATCTCATCGGCCCGTCTGTCGAAATCGTGCCGCCGCGCTGGCGCAGGGCGCGGCAGGCGGTCTTCGATAGACTGGGAGCGTGGCAGGGCGGAGACCCGATCATACGCTACCCGACCTATGGCGACTTCTTGGCCGATGCGCAGGTCGAGTTCGACTGAACCCTACGTCAGATTCCGCTCGAGCCAGTCCACCTGGTCGCGGAGGCCCTTCAGCGCTGAGCGAATCCCGTCATTGTTGGCTACCACGCCGTCGCGCGCAGTGAGGCCGTGCAGGGCGATGTCCGCGATAATTTCACCGATTTCAACCGGGGTGCGCGCGCCTCCCGGCGAATACCAGCGTGAGGTCCAGTTCGCCATTCCAATCACCGCGAACGCGGCAACCTTCGGGTCGACCTCCCGGAATTCGCCCGAGGCAATGCCGTCGACGATGCACCGGACGTAGAAATCGTAGATGTCCCTGCGTCCCTGATTGTACAAAGGGCCGAGCTCTTCGGGAATTTGCGTTTCAAGCCGAGCGAGCAGGATGAAGCGAGAGCCAGAGGAAAGTCGACGCCTGATGCCGTCGACGATGGCGCGGCGAAGTCGTTCGGCCGGGGATAGGTCGGTCCGGGCCATCAGATCCTTGAGCTGATGCGACGGCGTCAGAGCTTCGGCTTCGACAAGGGCGGCAAGTATCTCCTCCTTGTTGCGGAAGTAGTGATAGACGGCCGAACGCCCGAGACCGATCGCGCGCGCGATATCGTTGATGCTGGTCTGGGCATAACCCTTGCTGTCGAAAAGCTGCGCCGCGATGTCGATCAGTTGTTCGCGCACAAGTTCCTTGCGCGGATTGGTGCCGCCTCGTGCATCCGATCCGTGGGAATTGGACGACGCCATTTCTTCGTCTTCGGCCATGTCTTTGCCTGCAATTTGGGTCGTGCGGTTCACTAGTTACCTTTCCCAGACCATAGGATCATCGAGCTGGTTCCGCAGCAATTCCTGGGACCTACTACGATCCGCCCCTTTCTTCCACATTCAACCCCCCGATTGATCACTATTCTGCGGTAGAAATTGCCAAGCCAAGCTTGTGCTGGCGCGATTCCAGCGTATTCGCGAACGCCGCTGCCACATTTTCAAAGGTCCATTCGTCCTCGAGCAACGGCCGGGCGATCAAAGGATGCGTCACATAGGAGAGCTGGCGCCCGGCGATCCGTACGATCTGTCCATTGATGGCCGACGCTGCATCGGAAAGAAGATAGCTCACCACGGGCGCGTTCACATCCGCTGCCGGCAGTTCCGCATATCGCACCTCGCGGCTGGCACCCTGCAAGGCCAACAAATGCGCATTCTGACCCGCCATGGCTGTTTCGGCGAGCGGAGAGACAGCATTCACACGAATGTCCGTGCCACGCACCTCCATCGCCCAACTGTAGGTGAGCGAGGCGACGGCCCCCTTTGTCGCCCCGTAGCCGCCAAGCGCGATATCGCCGGCCTGCGAGCCGGATGCCACATTGACGATCGATCCGCCCTTGCCGAGCGTACGAAGCCGGCGAACCACAGCCTGTGCACACGCGACTGTGCCGAGCACGTTGACGTCGACCATGCGCCGCAGGTCGTCTTCGGTCATATCATCTAGGAGCGCCGGCCGTAGGATGCCGGCATTGTTCACCAGCCCCGTGATCGTTCCGAACGCGTCCATGCATGCGTCTGCCAGCTGTTCCCCGAACGACCACGACGAGACGTCTCCGGCACAGGCGATGGCATTGCCGCCCGCCGCTGTGATCCGGGTGACCGTCGCTGCCGCCGCGGCAGGATCGACGTCGTTGACGACGAGCGCGGCTCCGCACGAGGCGGCGTGAACGGCATAAGCCGCGCCCAGTCCGCCGCCAGCACCGGTGACGACGATCGCTTTTCCGGATAGTTCCTTCATGGCTTGCTTCCTTCGCACAGGCTCGGGTCGACCGCCTTCGCGAGCAACTCCGGTCCCCCGCAGGTGCCATCGAGCATGCGATTGATACGACTGGCGACTTTCCATCCAGCTTCGGTGCGCACCAGTTCCCAGCGGTTCGCGCTCGCCCGTTCGACTTTCCAGCCATCATCCGAGCGCAGATAGACTCGGGAGTATCCGGTGGCAGTCGCGCGATCCCCGTCGATGGCGACCAGCGGCAAGCTCATCACATGGGCGCAACCCTCCTCGACATAGGCCTTGTGTGTCTCAAGGTTGACGAGACCACCGACTTCCGCCGCACCAATGAGCGGCACGCCACCGAAATCATAGCTGCCGTCCGAGGCCCAGAGCGCGGCAGTCGCTTTCTCGTTCCGACTGTCGACCGCTGGCGAATACGTCGCCAGGAGCTGGTATATGGCGAGTTGATCCTCCAAGCGTCGCACGAGCCCCTCGAGGCGATCCACTCGCACCTGCAACTCGTCGCGCGTCATATCCTGCTCCTCCAGCCTTTGCCGACTGTTCCACCTGCGTCCCTCCTCGTCATCGTTCATTTGCAGGATGCGCGCGCATGTTCGCGTGGTCTGATGGGTCAACCAACACCGCATGTAATCCGTATCGTCGGACCATGTCGCCCACGGCTATCCCCCGTTCGGACGATGCCTGGTGCGGCCGGGGATGGCATCGCCTGCAGTCACCAGCTAAGTCGGTAGACGATCACCGGATCAATGAATTGATGGAACGCGCATGAACCTTGTCTTGAACGACGACCAGCGGATGATCCGCGAGGAAGCGGCTCGCCTGCTTTCGCAGCGATCGTCGTCCGAGCGTGTGCGCCAGGTCGTGGACGAAGGTCGGGGACATGACGAAGGGTTGTGGAAGACTGTCTCCGCCGAGCTGGGCTGGTGTGCAATGGCGATACCCGAGGCCTATGGCGGGCTGGGTCTTGGCCCGACGGAACTCATCCTGCTGATGGAAGCTGTCGGGCAGAGACTTGCCGCCTTGCCGCTGTGGTCGAGCGCCTGCGCGGCCGCTCCGCTTCTGGCCGCAGTCGGCAAAGATGAAGCAAAGGCGGTTCTGCTCGCGCGCATCGCAGCCGGCGATGCTGCCACTGTCGCTTGGGGCGACATCGGCAGCATCGATCCCCTCACCACGCCCGGCTTCTCCGCCCGCCGGGACGGAGATAACTATGTTCTCGACGGCCGCGCCGAACAGGTGCCCGACTTGGTGGCAGCACAGATCGTGCTGGTGCCTGCGTCACTGGACGACAGGCTTGCGCTTTTCCAACTGCCCGCAGGATCGGCTGATATTCGCCTCCTGGGCACACTGGACGGCACCCGCCAGATCGGGTCACTGACAATGGACAACGTGGTGCTGCCTGGTTCCTCCCGCGTGGATGCCCACGGATTTACTGCCGATACGGCCGATCCGGCGCTTGCCATCGCACAGCTCGGTCTTGCGGCTGAGCAGGTGGGCGCAGCGCGCGGCGTGATGGATCTGACGCTGGACTACATCGCCTCGCGTGTCCAGTTCGGCCGCACGATCGCCTCCTTCCAGGCAGTCAAGCATCGTTGCGCAGCTCTGGAAGTCGACCTCGCAGAAGCACGTGCGCTCCTCTACGGTGCGGCGGCGAATTTCGGTGGCGCCGACATTCAGGAGCAGAGGCTCGAGATCGCCTCGGCACGCGCGCTGGCGAGCGATCTGCTTTTTCGTGCCGCCGAGGAATCCATCCAGCTGCACGGTGGGGTCGGCTTCACGTGGGAATACGACCCTCACCTGTACTTCAAGCGTGCGCAGGCTTCAGCCGTGATGCTTGGATCGGCCGGCGCCCAGCGTGCCCGCATCGCCGAGACATTGCTTGAAAGCGAGGCATCGCGATGAAGGACGAAAACCACGAGCCACTGCGGGCCGAAATTCGCGCATGGTTGGCCACCAACCTCACCGGCCGTTTCGAAGTGCTGCGCTATCGCGGCAATGCCGGTGATGGCGACGCGCTTCCGGAATTGCGCAAGGAGTGGGAACGAACGCTTGCCGCGGGGCGCTGGACCTGCCCCGGCTGGCCGGAACAGTGGGGCGGACGCGGCCTCTCCGTGGCCGAGCAGGTCGTCTTCCAGGAGGAGTACGGCCGCGCCGGCGGCCCCGGCCGCATGGGACACATCGGCGAAGGCTTGATCGGACCCACGCTGATCGCCTTTGGCACGCAGGAACAGAAGGACCGCTTCCTGCCAAGAATTCGTGCCGGAACGGAATTCTGGTGCCAAGGCTATTCGGAACCGAGCGCCGGATCCGATCTCGGCAACATCCACACGCGTGCCCGCAAGGACCCCCAAACCGGTGACTGGCTGGTGAGCGGGCAGAAGGTCTGGACATCGCTCGCGCATCTGTCGGACTGGATTTTCGTTCTTGCCCGAGGCGACGAAGGCTCGGTTGGCCGCAATGGACTCATATTCCTGCTGATGCAACTCGATCAGCCCGGCATCGAAATTCAGCCGATCCGCCAGATCGGCGGTGGCGCCGAGTTCAACTCGGTCTTCTTCGACGGCGCCCGCGCAAAAGCAGAGCATGTGGTTGGCGAACCCGGCGAAGGGTGGAAAATCGCCACCGCGCTGCTCGGGTTCGAGCGGGGCATTTCTACCTTGGGCCAACAGATGGCGTTTGTTCAGGAGCTTGATCTGATCTGCACGATCGGACGCGAGAACGGCGCCAGCGGGGTACCGGAGATACGCCAGCGCATTGCGCGCGCATGGGCGGGTCTGCGCGCCATGCGCTACCTGGCCATCCGTGTCCTGTCAGGCGACCAGTCGCCGGAGACCCTGCGCGAAACGTTGAGCTACAAATACCATTGGTCGAACTGGCATCGTGACCTTGGCAAGCTTGCGATGGATGTCCTCGGACCCGACGCCAACATCATCACCGATGACCCTCGCCTTGAGCGACTTCGCCAGCTGTTCCTGTTCAGTCGGGCCGATACCATCTATGGCGGCACCAACGAGATCCAGCTCAACATCATCGCCGAACAGGGCCTCGCCATGCCGCGCGAGCCGCGCGGGAAACTCTCCTGAGAGGCAGACGTTGGGCATTTCAGACGCCAGCATCGAAGAAGTGCTCGCCCGCGACAGCCTGCGCCGGCTCGTAACCGCCTATTCGCGCGCCGTCGATCGGCGCGATTTCGAGCTTCTGCGCAGCCTCTACCACGACGATGCACGCGACCGGCACGGCGCCATGTTCGACGGTGGAGCCGATGCCTATGTCGCCTTCGTGCGAGATGCCGTCTCCGCATACGAGGCGACGGTCCATTATGTCGTCAACATGGCCTTCGAAATCGATGGTGACACGGCCGAGGGGGAGGTTCACAAGATCAACTACCACCGAACGAAGGCGCCTTCGGCTCATGAG
Organism: Mesorhizobium sp.; assembly: GCA_963966365.1. Classification (GTDB taxonomy): domain Bacteria; phylum Pseudomonadota; class Alphaproteobacteria; order Rhizobiales; family Rhizobiaceae; genus Mangrovimarina; species Mangrovimarina plasticivorans. The sequence continues at coordinate 93,542 of CAWZZC010000013.1, forward strand.
CTCATCACCGGCAGCCGCAGCCTCGACAGTTATGCACGGCGCAATGGAGAATGGCGCTTCATATCGCGCACGATCGTTCTCGACTGGGCGCGCCGGCGACCTGTCGACCTCGCAGCCTATGACGATTTTGCAGCGCAGAGCCCGCACGGCAAGGCTGGCGAAGATGATCTGTCCTATTCGATCTTGAGAGGATTTGCGCGCCATTCCGGCTGATCTGGACGGTGCAAGCGGGAGGAGAAAGCATGAAAGAAACGAAACGGTTGGCCGGCAAAGTCGCCGTGATCACGGGCGCTGGCAACGGCATCGGCCGCGCCTGCGCCATAGCCTATGCGCAGGAGCGAGCAGACGTTGCCTTGCTCGACCGGGAACCTGACGCGCTTGCCGAAACTGTCGCTCTCGTCGAGGCCGAGGGCGTGCGCGCACTGCCCTACGTCGGCGACATGACCAAGCTGAACGAGGTCCAGGAGACGTTTGCGGCGGTGCGCAGGGAGCTTGGTCCTGTCGACATCCTGCTGAACAATATCGGCCAGACCGCGCGCGAGAACTATTCCGAGTTCTGGCAGGCGAAGGCCGAGACCCTCCAGTTCGTGATCGACGTGTCCCTTATGACCACCCTGCATTGCAGTCGGCAGGTCGTGGAGGAAATGCGCGCCCGCCAGACCGGCAAGATCGTTTCGATCTCCTCGGATTCGGCGATCAACGGCGACATCGGTACCGTCGATTATGCATCGGCAAAATCAGGCGTCCTCGGTTTCACGCGTGCACTTGCACGCGAACTCGGCCCGTTCAAGGTGAATGTCAACGCAGTGTGCCCCGGGCCAACCAACACACGCGCCATGCACCGTATTCCGAAGGACGCGTATGAGCGCGCCAGGAACGCAATTCCGCTTGGCGAGCTTTGCGAACCGGAGGACATTGCCAACGCCGTCATCTTCCTGTCGAGCGACAAGGCGCGTTTCATCACCGGTCAGACCTTGATGGTGAACGGCGGCCGCGTCTTCTACTAGAGCCGGTAGTTCATTCAGACGATGTTGCATTGCAATGTGGGGCTCATCTCAGTGCGATCGGCAACGATCCGAATGAAGGAAAGACCATGGCAAGTGACCTCCACACCATTCTCTGCGACAGACTCGGCTGCCGCTATCCGGTCGTGCAGACAGCCATGGGATGGGTCGCCGATGCCAAGCTAACCGCGGCGACCTGCAACGCCGGCGGCTTCGGCTTTTTCGCCGGTGCCACCACTGAACCAGGCGATGTCGAAAACCAGATCCTCAAGATCAAGTCGCTGACCGATCGACCATTTGGCGTCAACTTTCACATGTTCCAGCCCAACGCGGAGGAACTGATTGCAGCCGTCATCAAGCACAAGGTCCGCGCGGTCAGCTACGGTCGCGGCCCCGACGCCAAGACGATCAGGCGGCTGAAAGATGCCGGTGTCGTCTGCATGCCAACCGTCGGAGCTCTGAAGCATGCCGTCAAAGCCGTGGAACTCGGTGCCGACATCGTCACCGTGCAAGGTGGAGAGGGTGGTGGGCACACTGGCGCTGTGCCCACCACGATTCTCTTGCCGCAGGTTCTCGACGCCGTCGATGTGCCGGTGGTCGCGGCCGGAGGCATGTTCGACGGCCGTGGTCTCGCGGCTGCCCTTTCGTATGGCGCCGCGGGAATCGCGATGGGGACGCGCTTCCTGATGACAACCGATTCGCCAGTGCCGCCCACCGCGCTCCACCGCTACATTGCCACAAGGGATCCAACCGTGATCCGCGTCACGACCGCGGTGGACGGCCTTCCGCAACGCTTCGTCGAGAATGACGAGATCAGACGGCTGGAAGGCATGTCGCTGCCGGCACGTCTTGCGATGAGCATGCGCTACGCCCGCCAATACGGCGCCGAGACGGGCCTGGGTGTGTTCGCAATGGCGAAACTTGGCTGGAAAGTATTGACGAACGGCGAGAGCAGCTTTGCTCAGACGGTGATGGCACCCAACCTTCCCGCCCTGGTGCAGCGCGGCATCGTCAAGGGCGATCCCGACAACGGCCTGCTGCCAAGTGGCCAGGCAGCTGCGGTGATCGACAAGATGGAGAGTTGCGAGGAACTGATAGGACGGATCATGGGCGAGGCCAATGAACGACTCTCGGTGCTGGCGGCGCTGGCGGCGAAATAGGAGGACGCAATGAGCAAACAACAATTCTGGAGCCGCATCGAGAGTGGCATTGCAGAGCTCGTCATCGAGAGCCCGCCAGTCAACGCACTGGACAGCATCGGCTGGCGCAGCCTCTCGCGCGAGATCGACGCGCTGCAGGCGAATGGCGACGTGCGCGTTATCGTCATGCGGGCCGAGGGACGCGGGTTCTGCGCCGGTGTCGACATCAAGGAATTGCAGAAGCACCCCGAGCGAATCCCGGAAGTCAATGCCGGCAACTGGGAAACGTTCCGCGCGATCCATCGTGGCTTGAAACCGGTCATCGTTGCCGCGCATGGCTACATTCTGGGCGGCGGGATCGGCATCTGCGGCTCGGCCGACATAATCTTCTGTTCGCCTGACGCCACATTCGGTGTGCCGGAAGTCGACCGCGGCGCGCTCGGCGCCGGTGCCCATCTGCAGCGCCTGTTTCCGGTGCAGAAGGTACGGCAGATGTACTTCACGGGCGAACCGATCGACGCCGCCGAAGCCTATAGGCTCGGTGCGGTGGAGCGCGTGGTGCCACGCGACGACCTGCGGATGGCCGCGATGGACGTGGCTGCGAAGATTGCTGCGAAGAGCTCAACGATGATCCGTCTCGCCAAGGAAGCGCTGAACGGCATCGAGGACGGCGATCTCGAGCACAAATACCGCTGGGAACAGGGCTTTACCGCCCAGGCATACCTCACAGCGGAATCACAGGAGGCGCGCGACGCCTTCGTCGACAAGCGCTCGGCCGAATTCGAGAACGCCAACGCCAAGCAGGGCTGACCATGACCGACTCCACCATAGAAGTGCCACCCTACGTCGCCGGTCACGCCCTTCTGGAAGGGCGTTCCGTACTGATCACCGCTGCAGCAGGTGTCGGCATCGGGTTCGCCGCCGCCAAGCGCGCCATCGAAGAGGACTGCCGGGCGATCATGATCTCCGACATCCACCAGCGCCGGCTCGACGAGGCCGCCGAGAAGCTGAGAGCGCTCGGAGGCAAGACTGACGTGCACGCCATGCTCTGCAATGTCACGAACGAGACGGACGTTCAGGCATTGATCGACACCGCCGAGGATGCCCTCGGTGGCATCGACGTGCTTATCAACAATGCGGGAATGGGCGGCTTCAAGTCTGTCGTCGAAATGACCGATCAGGAATGGGATCTGGTTCTGGACGTTACGCTGAACGGCACGATGCGCATGACACGCGCGGCGTTGAAGAAGATGATCCCGCGGAGGAAGGGCGTGATCGTGAACAACGCCTCCGTGCTCGGCTGGCGGGCCCAGAAGGGCCAGTCCCACTATGCCGCCGCAAAGGCGGGCGTGATGGCGTTCACGCGCTGCAGCGCGATGGAGGCAGCCGAACACGGCATCCGCATCAATGCGGTCTCGCCATCAATTGCCATGCACGAATTCCTCAAGAAGGCGGCCGGACCCGGTGAGCTCGAAGCACTTTCGGCACAGGAGGCTTTCGGTCGCGCGGCCGAGGTCTGGGAAGTCGCCAATGTGATGATGTTCCTTGCCAGCGACTATGCCGGTTACATGGTGGGCGAGGTCGTATCCGTATCCAGCCAGAGGGCATGACGATGGGCCTGGCATTCTCATCGCCGCAGGAAGCCATCGCGGCAGTCGGCTCGAAGCTCGGCGAAAGCGAGTGGCTTACGATCGATCAGGCCCGCATCGACGAATTCGCGCGCGCCACCGGCGACTTCCAATGGATCCATGTCGACCCCGAAAAGGCAAAGGACGGGCCGTTCGGTAGGACTGTCGCCCACGGCTACCTGACCTTCTCGCTGATCAACATGTTCCTCCCCGAACTATGGCGCGCGGACGGCATGAAGATGGGGATCAACTATGGCGCCGATCGGCTTCGCTTCCCGGCCCCCGTGCCCGTGGGCTCACGCGTCCGCGCTGTCGGCGAACTGATCAAGGCGGAGCCTATTGACGGCAATGCTGTCCAGACGACCGTGCGTGTGACGATGGAGATAGAAGGGTCGGATCGACCGGGCTGCGTCGCAGACATCGTCGGTCGCTACTATTTCTGAGAGGAGCACGCAAATGGCTGACATGCAGGACGAGATACTCAGGCGCCTCGATCGCATCGAATCCCGTGAGGAGATCCGCCAGCTCATCTCCAAGTATTCCCTGGCACTCGACATGCGCGACATCGATGCACTGGCGAACCTTTTCCTGGCTGACGTGAAGGTTGGACGCGACAGTTCGGGGCGGGAAGCGCTGCGCGCCTTCTTCGACGACACCATGCGCAAACAGTTTGACGGCACGTCCCACCATGTCGGCTCGACCGTGATCGAGCTCATCGGACCGGATGATGCTGTGGGCGTCGTGTACTCCAAGAACGAGCACGAGACCGGAGCCGAATGGGTCATCATGCAGATGATGTACTATGATCGTTACCGCCGCAAAAATGGGCGCTGGTACTTCGCTCGTCGCCAGCCGCTCTACTGGTATGCCACCGATCTCAACAAGCCTCCCATCGGCTCGCGCAAGATGCGCTGGCCTGGACGCGAACCCTATGAAGGCTCGTTCCATGACCTGTTCCCGTCATGGAAGGAGTACTGGGATCGCGGTGCAGTGTCCGATGAACCGCTGGCCCCACCCGCGCCACTGGAAGAGTTCATCGAGACGATGCGGCGCGGCAACGAGGTTCACGGCAACCGCGTGCGATGAGCCGCTGGACCGGTCGAGGGAGATAATTGGGGCGGCCCCGGGCCGCCCCATTCTTCGTCAGGCAGCCTGATGCGGCCTCTCCCCCAGCAACGCAGCGCTGTTCAGCACCAGACGCACCAGTTCCGTCTGCCGCGTGATGCCGCTCTTGGAAAAGATCGAGCGCAAATGCGCCCGGGCCGTATTGCGGCTGATGTCGAGCGAGATGGCAGCATCTTCAAGCGACAGGCCGGACGTCAGACGGCGTGTCACTGCAGCCTCGGCAGGGGTCAGATCGAATATCTGGCGAACGAACTCGCTTTCGACATCCAGCACGCTGTCACAATCGCGGATGTAGACGGCAACGCGTGCGCCAGTGCCCGGGCGACTGCCCGGCAGGGGACGCACCATCACGCCGAGTGTGCGTGCGCCGGACTCCTTGGTCAACGAAACTCCCCTCGACATCTGGGCTGACGTGCATTCCGCCGCTTCGCGGATGGCGGCTTGCAGCACCCGGTCTTCGGCTACATTGGTCGCCCGCAGCTTGCCGAGCTGGAGCTGGATCCCGTCGCGCGTGCCGAGGAAGCGGTCTGCCACCGCCGACGCGCTGTGCAGCCGGCCGCCTTCGTCAACAAGGATCACACCAACATTCAGCTTGTCCAGCGCGTCCGAGTAGAGGCTTTTCTCCACGGCACTTCCGTCAATGCGCGCAGCAAGGTCCAGGGCGCGAGCGATATGCACCACGAGCACATCGGCAACGGCGCTCTCTTCCTGATCGAACGGAGATCGTTCAGGCGAACGAAAGACGCGTAGGACATAGGCAGTGCCCGCGCCCGCGTCGCTCAGGGCCCGCAGGCAATGGAACCTGTCGCGCAGATCGCCGAGGGTCTCGGCATCGCCCGCAAGGTCTTCTTCGGCAGACACGAATGTCCTGGTGCCACGACCGCGCTGTTCGACGTCCAGGGCAACCGCATCCGCAGTGAAGTGCTCGCGCACTGCATCCAGCGCGGCCGGCACAGACGTGCCTTCGGTGAGGTGTGCACCGAGTGAATTGAGCAACTGACCAAAACCGATCGCCGACCTTGAGTGAAACGACATGAACCCTCCTCCCCCCGACGCGTCATGCGCGAGGCTCCCTGCTTGGCTACAATCTTGATTGCGTTTCGCGCCCTGAACCGGCGCTGACTATGTCACCTGCGTCGGAGACGCGTACGGCGTTTCAGCAAATGTGATGATGACAATCATCTCCTCCTCCAGATGCTGTTTTGTCGATACTGTCACTAATTCTACGCAGTGTCAAACAATTTGCCATCGCGTCAAAAATTCCGCATCGCGTCATTTCCTGCCGCATCGCAACAACGAAAAAAGCCCCGCCGAAATGGCGGGGCTTTCCTGGAAGACAGAGGATGGGAGGCAGCGTCAGGCGCCACAATCCGCCCGCTCGACCAGTCCGTCCTCACGCAGGATATGGGGGTTCTTCACGACCTTGATCGACTCCGGCGCTGGAAGGAAGTGGTTGCCGTCACTTGCCGACACCGCACCGATCTGCACCTTGATCTGGTCGGCATGCTCCTCGATCCACTTGGCGACGGTCTCGCCGTCGGTTGTGCCTGCACCGTTCACCGCAGCCGCCAAAATCAGTGGTTGGATGTAGTAGGGGTTGAGAGATGGCGCGCCACCCATGCGTTCGATGTCGGCTACGTTGGCTTCCGCGCGCTTCACGAATTTCGCGAAGTCCGATGCACCGACAGCGTCATCAGAGCAATACGTCATTCCGGCGAACTGTGTGCTGTAGACACCCTCGAATGCGTCCTCGCCGATGATCTTGGCGTTGCCGACGGCATAGTTGGACGTCGTCTGGCTGGCCAGTACCGGAACCTCCCAGCCGATGTCCGCGCGGTTCTCGAGCAGCTTTCGCGAATCGTCACCAATCGAATTGATAAGAAGAATGGCTTCAGCGCCGGCACTGCGCATCGAGAAGAGCTGTGGCGTCATGTCTTCGGCCCGGAATGGGAATTCCTGGACAATCACCGGTTCGACGCCCTTCTCCTTCATATAGTCGACGATTTCGGCGACCGCAGCCTTGGACATGCCGCCATTGTCCGAGATCAAGCCGATCTTGTTGATCTTGAGGACATCGACCGCATAGTCGACGTTCGGCATCATCTGATAGAGGCCTGTCACCGAAGTAGAGAAGTGATAGGGCGCGAATTGCGGCGTCAGTTCGGTTGAGGCAGCTGTCGAAACCTGCGCGATTTTCTTTTCAGTCGACACCGCGCTGATCGGGATTGTTTCTTGGCTGGTGGCCGGGCCCACCAGAAGTTCAACGCCCTCATTCTCGATCAGACGGCGCGCCTCGCTGACACCGTGCGTCGGGTCGGTCGCGGTATCGCCAAGGACGAATTCGACCTCCTTGCCGAGGATGCCGCCAGCCGCGTTGATCTCGCTGATAGCCAGCTTCCAGGCTTCATTGGCCACGACGCCGATCGAAGCGCCGCCGCCCGTCATGGACATGATCCCGCCCATTTTGATCTTCTCCTGCGCGGACGCGCTGGCGACGCCGAGGGCCGCGATGGCTACGGAAGCCAGCGCGGCCCGCGCAAGGCAGGCAATCGGTGATTTGGATTTCATTGGTGCTCCTCCACTTGATATATGCCCGGATGCTATGCGGACGCTAGCTGTCCAAACATCACTCAATCAGACTAGACGCCAATCGCGACAGCATGAACGGTGACTGGCCGGGCATAGCTTGCAGCATGCCGAAATCGCCGGGACCGCCAAATGTTCAGTCTTCCCGCGCCGGCGCATGCCGTTTGATGATGTCAAGGAAGAGCGGTGGCTCACCGCCACCATGCACCTCTAGGGTGGCGCCACTGACAAAGGCCGCCATCGGCGATGCAAGATAGAGCGCCGCCAGCGCGATATCCTCCCCGCGCCCCATCCGCCTCTGAGGAAGGACCGCGGACAATTCGTCCTGTGCCGCCTGAGAGCCATAGCTGAGATCGGTTTGTTCGGTTTGCATCAAGCCGGCGACGATCGCGTTGACACGGATCTTTGGACCCCACTCCTGGGCAAGACTGCCGGTGAGGTTGAGAAGTCCTGCCTTGGCGGCCCCATAGGCAGCCGTCGAAGGCGCGGGCCGCTGGCCGGCGACACTGGCGATATTGACGATCGAACCACCGTCGGGAAGTGTGGCCATCCAGCGATAGGCGGCCTGCGACAAATGCAGCGGCGCGGTCAGATTGAGCGCGATGATCGCTTCGGAAAAGCGCGGCGAAACCGTGGCCGCATCGACAGGTGGCGAGCCGCCGGCATTGTTCACCAGCACATCGACGCGCCCGTGCGTTTCACCGACCGCATCCACGAATGCACGGCATGACGCGGCGTCGCGCACATCGCAGCGGTGGAAGCTCGCGGTCCTCGATCCCGACTGCGGCAGGCTGTCGGGATGGGAACGGGCGCAAACGGCAACCTGGGCGCCTGCGTCAAGGAACCTCTGCGCGATGTGACGCCCGATACCCTTTGTGCCACCTGTCACGATGACGACCTGCCCGTTCATCGGCGGTAGAAAGGAATTGCTGTCGGTCAAGGTTGGTCCCGCCTTAATCGTTTTCGTGTCGCGCCTTCACGCTTGGGAACGCGAGATGTCTACGCGACGCTTCCATCCCGCAACTCGTCCGTTGGGACGATGTCCCGTGCATCTGCTGGCCATATCCGCTATCGCATTCTGGCCGGCTGACGGTCAAAATGAAAACGGCGGGATTTGCAAGCAGGTTGACGATGGCCCCAGACGGCGAGACCCCGAACCTCACCACCATACCGGCATTGTGCGCTCACGCCGCGTTGGCCTTCGGCGACGATACGGCGCTCGAGGACGGCGACACGCGCCTTTCATTCGTCGAGTTGGACGCGATGCGGCGGCGCATTGCCAAGGCCTTTATGGCGTCCGGCATCCGCAAGGGCGACCGGGTCATGATCTGGAGCCCGAATTGTTGGAAATGGTTCGCCGCCGCGCTCGGTTTGGTCAGCGCCGGTGCAGTGCTGATCCCGTGCTCGACGCGTTTCAAGGATACCGAGGTTGCCGAGCTTTCACGACGCAGCGGCGCGACCATGATGATGGCGACAGGCGATTTTCTCGGCCGTTACTATCCGGAAATGCTCAGCGCGGAAACACGCGCGGGATTGCAAGACGTGGTTGTGTTCGACGGGGCAAGGGACGGCGATATCTCGTGGGACGCTTTTCTCGCCCGCGGCGATGCAGTCACCGATGACGCGCTCGATGAGCGCATGAACTCCATTGCTCCCGACGATCTCTGCGACATCCTCTTCACGTCCGGCACCACCGGCTACCCCAAGGGCGTGATGTACGCGCACCAGCAGTGCCTGCGCGCCATCGACGCATGGGCAACGCGGGTCGGAATACAACGCGGCGACCGCATACTGGTAATTCCGCCCTTCTTCCATGCCTTCGGCTATAGGTCGGGCGCGATCGTGGCCTTGATGCGCGGCGGCGTGCTTCTGCCCCATCTCACCTATGATCCGGATGAGATCCTGCGCCGTGTGGAACGTGAAAAGATCAGCGTGATCCCTGGACCGCCGGCAATCTTCCACGGCATGTTGCAGCATCCGGAACTGCAATCATTTGACACTAGCAGCCTGCGGCTCGGCGTGACCGGTGGCTCCGTCGTTCCCTCGACGCTGATCCGACGCATGCGCTCCGAGCTCGGATTTTCCGGCGTGGTCAACGGCTATGGCCTTACCGAATGTGGCGGCTACGGAACCATGTGCCGCGCCGACGACGTTGATGAGGTGATCGCCAATACGTCCGGCAAACCGTTTCCGGATACCGAGGTCCGCATCATGGATGGCGCCGGCAACCTGCTACCCGACGGCGAGCACGGCGAAGTCGTACTGCGCGGCTACATCGTCATGCGCGGCTATTTCAACGATCCGGAGGGCACCTCCAAGACGATCGACGCAGACGGCTGGCTTCACACCGGGGACATCGGCTTCTTCGACGAGAACGGCAATCTGCGCATCGAGGATCGCGTGAAAGACATGTACATCACGGGCGGCTTCAACTGCTATCCGGCCGAGATCGAGCGACTGATGAGCGCGCATTCGGCGATCGGCCAGATTGCCGTGATCGGCGTACCCGACGAACGGCTCGGCGAGGTCGGCAAGGCCTTCGTGGTGCTGCGCCCGGGCAAGTCCGCAACGGAGCGTGAACTGATCGACTGGGCGCGCGAGAACATCGCCAACTTCAAGGTTCCCCGATCCATCGAATTCCGGGACTCGCTTCCCACCAGCCCGCAGGGGAAAGTGACCAAGGATCATCTGCGCACACAGGCCTCCCACGGCGCCTGACAGCAACGGCCTGTCGCTTCACTGGCGACAGGCCGTCGACGCTCCCCGGACTATTGATGATTGCAAAGGGCAGCCGATCCACCGCCCGGCGGGATGCGCGCTTCGCCCCCTACCCTTCGCAGCCTCTCACGGCTCGCGCGTCTGCACGTTGAGTTGCCCCAGTTGTGCACCGTTGGACGTGCGGACATGAATTCGCGTCAAGCGCCGGTAAACGAAACGCCAGCCATCCGGGTCCTTGCGGTATTTCTCGTGATAGTGCCCGAAGCCGTGAAGCCAATGATCCTCGCTTCCCTGCTTCCAGAACAACATGTCTTCCATCGCCCATACCCCTTCCGCGGTGGTTGACGACGTAATCGCAATCTCCGGTGTATGAGCATGATGGACCGAGATTATGTGGCCAAGCACTTGCGCGAGCCGCTCCGTGTTGACCTTTGCGCCGATGGCAGGCTCGCCTGCATAGCTGTCCGAGACATGATCGGGCGCATGCATCTCCTCGTAGTCAGCCCAGCGCTTCTCATCCATGGCACGAATACGACGTGCCACCAGGTTCTTGATATCCTCGACTGCGACAAGCCGTTCCAGATCGTTCACTGCTTCCCTCCCAAGCGGCGGTTCAGGTCATTCCGTATACTGGTTTTGAAGCGGGTCGCTTTCGCAGCAGCTCGGTGATCCTCTCGCCGACCTCAGCCGCCTCGAACCGCTCACCCTTGTCGAATTCCGGTCCGTCGTTCCAGCCGAGGCAGACCCGGATCTTGCCGCCGATCAGCTCGAATATCTGGCCGGTAACGTCGGCGGAGCCTTCGCTGCACAACCAGGCGACCAGCGGTCCGGTATTTTCCGGCGCAAAGACGTCAAACTCACCTTCCTTGGCCTTCATGGAATCGGCAAAGGCCGTCTCCGTCATGCGGGTGCGGGCATTGGGAGCCAGGCCGTTCGCGGTAATCCCGTAGCGGGCGAGTTCGGCCGCTTGTACCAGTGTCAACGTCGCAATGCCTGCCTTCGCCGAAGAATAGGCGCTTTGCCCAACGCTGCCTTGCAGGCCGGCACCGGAGGACGTGTTGACGATACGGGCATCGACCTTCTCGCCGGCCTTGTTGCGCGCGCGCCAGTAGTCGACCGCGTGGCGGCTGACGCAGAAATGGCCACGAAGGTGAACCTGCAGCACGGCGTCCCATTCCTCCGGCGTGCAGGACACGAACATGCGATCGCGAACGAAGCCGGCATTGTTGACGACAGCGTGTAGATCGCCGAAGGCATCGAGCGCGGCCTTGACGATACGTCCGCCTGCTTTCCAGTCGGCGACATCGTCGTAGTTGGCGACGGCCTGTCCGCCCAACGCTGCAATTTCGCCGACAACCTGCTGTGCCGGGGTCTCCCCGGTTGAATCGCCATGCGTACCGACGCCCAGGTCGTTCACCACAACCTTCGCGCCCTGGCGTGCCAGTTCGAGTGCGTAGGCGCGACCGAGGCCGCGTCCCGCCCCCGTGACAATGACGACGCGGTCCTGACAGATGCCTGTCATCTCGTTTCTCCCGATCCCTGTTTCGTAGTTGCGGACAACCGCACGGCCGTGGCCCGACCGGAATTTCGACGCCGATTGGGTTCCGGTTCGGCAAGCGGTTCGCATTCGACGAGCCCGGCGAGCGAACGATCCGCCAACCGCTGGTACTCGCCGTCACCGTTGTTGCGCCAGCCGATTGCCTCTTCCGGCAGTTCCTTCACCGGCCTTGCTGGGTTTCCGGCTATCAGATGGCGGCCGGGCATCACAGCGTCGTTCTTGACCAGACTCAAGGCCGCCACAAGGCTGTCCTCGCCGATCACCGCGCCGTCGAGAACCACGCTGTGCATGCCGATCAATGCATTCACGCCAACAGTACATCCGTGAAGGATGCTGCCGTGCCCGACCGTGGCACCACGCCTGACGACGCAGTCCGATCCGGCGCCGGTGTGCATGGTGCAGTTGTCCTGCACCGAGCTATCGCCTTCCACCGTGATGCGCCCGAAATCGCCACGGAGCGAGGCATTGGGGCCAATATAGCAGCGCGGCCCGATGGTCACATCGCCGATCAGGACTGCCGTCGGGTGCACATAGGCGGTCGGATCGACCACGGGCACGATGCCCTCGAACGCGTAGGCGGGCACGGACTAGAGCCTTTCAATGATGGTGACATTGGCCTGACCGCCGCCTTCGCACATCGTCTGCAGCGCATAGCGGCCGCCCCGCCGCTCCAGTTCGTTCAGCATCGTCGTCATAATGCGCGCGCCAGTGGCACCGATCGGATGGCCGAGGGCGATAGCGCCGCCATTGACGTTGACCTTATCATGCGGGATTCCGATATCCTTCATCCAGGCAAGTACAACGGATCCAAACGCCTCGTTGCATTCGAACAGATCGATGTCGTCGACTCCGAGTCCGGTCTTCGCCAGCGCGTGGCGTGTGGCCGCGATCGGTGCCGTCAGCATCCACACCGGATCGTCTGCCCGCACGGTCATGTAATGTATGCGCGCCCGTGGCCGCAGACCGTGATCCTTCACCGCCCGCTCCGATGCGATGAGAAGCGCCGAGGAGGCGTCACAATTCTGGCTCGCCACGCCGGCGGTAACGCGACCACCCTCGCTCAATGTCTTGAGGGTAGCCATTTTCTCCAGAGAGGTATCGCGGCGCGGTGTCTCGTCGGCCCCGAAATCGCCCACGGGCACGATCTCCCCGTCGAACCTGCCCGCATCGATAGCGGCGATCGCGCGCTGATGGCTGGCCAGCGCGAACTGTTCCATGTCCTCGCGCGTGATGTCCCACTTTTCAGCAATCATTTCGGCCGAGCGGAACTGACTAACTTCCTGATTGCCGTATCGCGCCTGCCAGCCGGGCGACGTGGAGAACGGGTCGGGAAAACCGAACTGCTGGCCGACGATCATCGCCGCCGAAATCGGAATGGCGTTCATGTTCTGCACGCCGCCCGCCACGACGAAATCCTGCATGCCGCTCATCACGCCATGTGCAGCAAAGTGCACCGCCTGCTGCGCCGAGCCACACTGGCGATCAACGGTCACGCCGGGGACGTGTTCCGGCAATCCTGCCACCAGCCAGCACGTCCGCGCGATGTCGCCGGCCTGGCTGCCGATCGTTTCCGTGCAGCCATAGATGACGTCGTCAACTGCATTGGGATCGATGCCGGTGCGTTCTATCAGTGCCTTGATCGGCACCGCGCCCAGATCAGCGGAATGTGTCGACGCCAGCGCGCCTTTCTTGCGCCCGATTGGAGTCCGCACGGCATCGATGATATAGGCTTCAGGCATCTTCAAATTCCTTCGTGAAGGTGTTTTCCGGCCCGAGCCGGGCGTCGAAAATGCGCTCGCCGACACGTTGCCTGTGCAAGGCGGGCGTGCCCCACCAGGTATCCAGCGCGATGGCGCGTTTCAGGAAGAAGTGCACGTCGACTTCCCATGAATAGCCCATCGCCCCATGCACCTGTATGGCCGTTCGCGCGGCAATGTCTGCCGCTTCGGAAGCGACGAGCTTCGCATGCGAGATGCGGGCGCGTGAATAGACATCGGCTTGCGGTAGGGCAGCGGCGGCGGCATACAGAACTGGGCGTGCGAACTCAATCTTGACCTGTGCCGAGGCGAGGTGATGCTTGACGGCCTGATAGGTGCCGATCGGCTTGCCGAACTGCTGGCGATCCTTCGCGTAGGCTACCGCCAGATCCACGCATCGCTGGGCGATGCCCAGCAACTGGGCGGCCGTGAACAGGGCGCCATGGTCGAGTGCCTGCGCCAGGAATGCTCCTGCCTCGGAAGCGGTCGCAACACGCGTGGCCTCGCCCGCGTCGAAATCCACGCTGCAGAGGCGCCGAAACGGGTCGACACTCGGCTGCGCGGTGAGTGTAGCGGCGTCCCTGTCGAGCAGGTGCAGCTCGCCATCCCTTTCGACGAGAAGGAGACCGGCACCATCGGCATCTGCAACAAACTGATTGCACGGGTGCCCGACGGCAACCGTAAGCTCGCCATCCAGCGCGCGGCCAAGCGCAGGATGTCCGGGCGCCACGGCGGCCAGCAGCGGCAGTGCCACCCCGGCGTTCTCGACGAGCGGCTCGGGCAGGCAGGAGTAGCCGCATGCCTCCGCCGTCAGAACGAAGTCGATGGCCCCCAGCCCAAGTCCACCCGCGCTCTCCGGCACCAGCACGCCGGCCAGCCCCATCTCCACGATCTTCGCCCAGCGATTGTCCTCGCGCGCAGTACCCGATCCCATCAGGCGGCGCAGATCGGCAGGCTGGCAAAGATCGGCAAGCAGGTCACGGACGACACCGGCCGTCATCTCCTGCTCTTCGGTAAATCGGAAATCCATCGTTCAGGCCCGTGGCAGGCCGAGCAGGCGCTCGGCTATGATGTTGCGCTGAATTTCGTTGGAACCGGCATAAATCGGTCCTGCCAGCGAGAAGAAATAGCCGTCGAGCCACCTGCCCACGTCACCGGCAGCTGGTGCGGCGCGAAGCAATTCGGCGTGCGCACCCAGAATTGCCAAGGCAGCCTTGTGCATCGCGATGTCCATCTCCGACCAGAATATCTTGTTGGTACTCGCCTCCGCCCCGATATGCCCGCCTGCGGCAAGTCGCGACGCGGTGCTATATATCGACAGCGCATAGGCGTCGGCATCCAGGACGCATCGCATGACCGCGTCGCGTGTCGTTGCTTCAACATCATTGCGATGCGCCTTGTAGAGTTCCACGAGCTTGCGGGCGGCAACCTGGAAGCGAGCCGGCGAACGCAGCATCAGCCCGCGCTCAAATCCCGCCGTCGCCATGCAGATCGACCATCCCTGTCCTTCGTCGCCAAGGCGATTGAAAGCCGGCACGCGTACATCCTCGAGGAATATCTCCGCAAAACCGCTCTCACCGTCGATCTGTGGGATGGGCTGGACGCGCACGCCGGGTGCATCGAGCTTGAAGAAGACAAGCGACAGGCCCTTGTGGCGTTGGGATTCCGGGTCCGTGCGGAACAGCCCGAACGCCCAATCGGCAAACACGGCGCGCGACGACCAGATCTTGTGACCCTTGAGAAGGTAGTCGTCACCATCCCGAGTGGCGGTCGACTTTACCGCCGCCAGGTCGCTGCCCGCTTGAGGTTCCGACCACGCCTGCGCCCAGATTTCGTCACCGGACGCCATCGCCGTCAGAAAGCGCGCCTTTTGCTCAGCAGTTCCGTATTCCATGAGCGTCGGGCCGAGCAGGAAGATTCCGTTCTGGTTGACGCGAAGCGGCGCGCCGGCGCGATAGTACTCTTCCTCAAAGATGAGCCATTGAATGAGATCGAGGCCGCGGCCACCGTAGCTCTCCGGCCATGTGACCATGCCCCAGCGCCCCTCGTTCAGTGTACGCTCCCATTCACGATGGGCCTCGAAGCCTTCGCGACTTGCATCGAACGACGGGAGTGGAGCATCGGGAACGTGCTCCTCCATCCAGGCGCGCACCTCCTGCCGAAAGCGCTGCTGTTCTTCGGTATAGTTCAGGTCCACGTCGTCTTGATCCTGTTGTCTCGGCGCGTTGCCGCCGGAGTCAGCTTGTACCAGCCTGCTTCTTGTTGGCCGCCGCCATGCTCTTGGCGTCGAGGCCCCCGAGCCGGTCCCCGGTCGTCAGGTCGTTCTGCGCATGAGCGAAGTGATGCATGTGATAGTGCGCGTCCATGGCGGTCCGCTTGCCGCGCAAATCCTCGACGTGATTGATCGCCTGCTTGCCAAGCCAGAGGCCAAGGCGCGGAAAAGCCGCGAGCTTGGTCGCCATCGCCCTCCCTGCCTCCTCGAGGCCTTCGCGCTCGACGAGCTGGTTCACCATACCGAAATGATGGGCCCGCCCGGCCGGCATGCGTTCGCCCAGCAGCAGAAATTCCTTGGCGACGCGAGGCGGCAGTTCGAAAGCGTGCGCGAAATATTCGACCCCCGGTATGCCCATGCGCACCACCGGATCCTGAAAGAATGCATCCTCGGCGGCAATGATGAAGTCGCATACCCAGGCGAGCATGAGCCCGCCCGCCACGCAGGCGCCCTGCACGAGAGCGATCGTCGGCTTCGGGATGTCGCGCCAGCGGCGGCACATGCCCAGATACACCTCATGCTCGCGGGTATAGAGGAACTCGGCGGCCGGCTTGGTGACATGGTCAGCCCACATCAGTCGACGATCGAAGCTCTTGTCGACGTCGCGGCCGGGCGAACCGATGTCGTGGCCGGCAGAAAAATGCTTGCCGGCACCGCGCAGGATGATCACCTTGATGTTATCGTCGTCGACCGCGCGCTTGAAGGCATCGTCCAGCGCATAGGTCATCTGCGAGTTCTGTGCGTTGTTGAAGGTCGGACGGTTCATCGTCACCCATGCGATCGGACCTTCCGCCTCGTACAATACGGGCGTATCGGTCTCGTATCGCATGTCTGCGGTGCGTGGTTCGACGAGATCGCTCATGGCACTCCCTTTCCTGATGCCAGCAATATTGGCGCGCCTGCACGCAGCAATCGTCCAAAGGGACTAACGGTCGGTCAGGCGGGATCCCAGCTCGTCAGTAGGCTAGGATTTGCTCGAGTTCGGAAAGCTCTTCGGCAGTAAGTTTCCAATTGGCCGCCTGCACATTGGCCGTCACCTGCTCCACCTTCGTTGCGCCGGCGATCACGCTGCTGACGATCGGCTGGGCGAGCAGCCAGGAGAAAGCGAGCTCGAGGATCGTGCGTCCCCGCGCCTCGCTGAAGGCGATCAGCCTCTCCACCACCTCCAGACGGTCGTCCGTGAACCCTCCGGCAAAATAGGGGATGCTCATGCGCGTGCCCTCAGGAAGCGGTTGGCCTTTGCGGTACTTGCCTGTCAGGAGGCCAGAAGCCAGCGGGAAAAAGGGCAGCAGCGTCATGCGCGTTGCCTCGAGCGCTGGGAACAGAGACGCCTCTGGCTCACGGGCCAGCAGATTGTATTCGACCTGGGTCGACAGCATGCGCTCAAGCCCTTGCGTTCGCGACGTCCAACTCGCGTCCACGAGCTGCCAGGCCGGCAGATTGGAACATCCGATATATCGCACCTTGCCCTGCCGCACGAGATCGTCGAGTGCGCGCAACGTCTCCTCGATCGGAGTATGGGGATCGGGAAAGTGGTACTGGTAGAGGTCGATCCAGTCGGTCTTCAGCCGGCGCAGGCTGTCTTCAACTGCCATCATGATATAACCGCGCGAGCCGTTGCGTCGTGTGCTCACCTCTCGATTCAATGGCGACGCGAACTTGGTTGCCAGAACGACTTCCTTGCGGCGATCGCCCAGGACCTCACCAAGCATCTTCTCGGAGCCGCCATCGACCCCGTAGGAGTCGGACGTATCGAACAGTGTGATGCCGGCATCGATTGCCGCGTTGACGACGTTTCGCGTTGCGGCAACGTCCAGCGATTGAACCATGCCACCGAAATTGTTGCAGCCCAGACCGACAACAGACACCTCTAGGCCCGAGTTTCCGAGATAGCGCTTTTCCATTTCTATTTTCTCCTTCCCAGGATCGTCAGGTCACGTCGCGGATCATGTCCGCCGCCTTTTCGGCGATCATGATCGTCGCCGCATAGGTATTGCCGTTCACCAGTACGGGCATGATTGACGCGTCCGCCACATGCAGGCGCGACACTCCGCGGACACGAAGCTCGGGATCGACGACCGCGCCGTCATCCGAACCCATTCGGCAGGTGCCTGCCGCGTGATAGTGAGTGACCGCCGTGCGACGAATATCCGCTTCGATTTCTTCCAGAGTGTCGGTGGGCCGGGCCGGCTGAAGCTCGCGGCCCAACACCTTGCCCAGCTGTCCTGCCTGCACGATCTCGCGGGCACGACGTGCTCCACGGGCAAGGATGCGGACGTCGCGCTGTTCGGAAAAGTAGTTCGGGGCAATCGAAGCATGGGCCAGCGGATCCGCGGAGCGCAGCCTAACCTCGCCACGACTGAACGGCGAGCCGTGATTGAGCAACAAGGTAATGCCATGCTCTTTCGGCAGAATACCGAGCACCCCCGGCTTTCGCCTGATGACCAGCGCGGGAGCGAGACAGATTTGTATCTCGGTTTCCGGATCGCCGGGGTCGGCGTGGTAATAGCCCGAAGTGGGGAATAGTCCGCGGGACAATACGCCGCCGCGACCGACAAGATATTGCAGACCTGCCTTGGCCGCACCGAGCGGACGTGCATGGGAATATGCCGTGACCGGCGCCGTCGTGGTGTACATGAGCCGGTACATCGGGTGGTTCTGCAGATTTCGCCCAACTGCGGGACTGTCGACGTGAACCTGGATGCCGTACGCGCGCAGATGAGCCGCTTCGCCAACACCGGATAACATGAGAAGTTGCGCCGAATTGACGGCGCCGCCGCACAGCACGACACCCCGGCAGGCAGCAATACGCCGCAATGCGCCATGCCGCACGAACTCGACGCCTTGTGCCTCTCCCTTCTCGATCAACACACGCGTGACCGCCGCGCGAAGCATCAGGTTGATGTTGCCACGCCTGAGCGCCGGGCGCAGATAGGCAGCCGACGTGCTCGACCGGAGCCCGTCGCCTATCGTCAGGTCGACATGACCGAACGCCTCGGAATGATCAGCGTTGAGGTCATCAGTCATGACAAACCCCGATGCCGAAGCCGCGTCCAGAAACATGTCGCACACCGGCGCGGTGCCCCGGCCAACGGACACCTGAAGCGGCCCGCTGTCGCCGTGCAGCTCGCTTGCGCCGCGTTCGTTGGTCTCGGCCTTGCGGAAATAAGGCAGCACATCGTTGTAGCCCCAGCCCCGTGCACCATCCGCTTTCCAGCGATCGTAGTCGCTGCGGTGACCGCGCATGTACATCATGCCGTTTATCGAGCCGGAACCGCCCAGGACCCTGCCCTGCGCCCAGTAGAGTGTCCGATCATGCAGTTCGGCGATCGGTTCGGTCTCGTAGGCCCAATTGAAGCGCGGATCCGTCCCGGTAACGACATTTGCTCCCGGAATGCGCATCATCAGCGAACTGTCAGCGCCTCCCGCTTCGAGCAGCGCGATGCGCAGATCCGGAACTTCGGCCAATCGCGACGCAACGACGCATCCCGCCGCGCCTGCACCAACGACGATGTAGTCGAACTCGTCGGCACTCAACCGGCTTTCTCCGGGCTGCCGGAGCGGTGAATCATGCCGGACGGGGTCGGTAACAGCGCGTGCGCCTCGGCAAGCCGCACCAGCGGCATCCTGATTTCGGGATACTCGATGGATACCGAACTGCGCGAGCGCAGGTCGACATGGATCGACAGAACATCTGCGAAAGCCGCCCGACGGCCCAGCCCGAGATTCCAGAGCTCATGAAAATGATGGATCTTGCGAAAATCCGTCCACGCGATGCGGCTGCGCACTTCTACCGCGTCCCCCTCGACCAGTTCGCGTTCGTAGCGAACGCACCGCTCCAACCGGAAACAACTCAGACCGGTGCGGGCGATATACGGGTTCCCCAACCCGAACTCATCGAAGAACGAACGCTCCGCTGCGTCGAAGACACCGTCGTAGGCAGACACATTCATGTGCCTGTTAGCGTCGATCCATTCCGGGATCACCACTCCACGATACGTCGTCGATGGCATCGGGTCGCGCCTTTCGGCAGGCGTCGCCATAACGTCACTCCGCTCCCGGCGTCCCGGCGACCGGCGCGTTCAGCCGCGCATCGAGCTCGGCGGCCGGGCAGCTGAACTTGACCTGCCCTCGCTCCACGATCATTGCGCGATCCGCATACGGCGCAGTGACAGCCAGATGCTGCTCCACGACGACCACCGCAGTGCCGCTCTGCGCCCACTTGCGCAGGAATGCCAGGATCGAAGGAAGCAGCGCCTGCGCCAAGCCCATAGACGGTTCATCGCACAGCAACACCTTTGGCTGGGCGATGAAGGCCTGCCCGAGCGCGAGCATCTGTTGCTGGCCACCGGAGAGATCGCGTGCGTAGAGTTTTTCCTTCTCCTTCAGGATCGGAAACACCGCGTATATCTCCTCGACGGAATCGGCGAAGCCAGCCCTGTCGCCCGGTCGCGCGGCCGCTCCCATGCGCAGATTGTCATAGACGCTGAGTTCGGGGAAAACCCGATGGCCGTCGAGCACTATGCGCAAGCCCGCCCTGGCGATCTGCTCCGGCGCCATGCCTTGCAATGGCCGGCCGTCGAGGAGAACTTCTCCCCGATTCGGCTTGTTGAAGCCCGCGATGGCCCGCATGAGCGTCGATTTGCCGGCTCCGTTCTCGCCTCCGATCAACAGGATCTCGCCCGGACTTACGGTCAGTGAGACGTCCTCGATGACGGGGACCGTTCCATAGCCCGCATACAGATTTTTGACCTCAAGCACGGCGACCTCCGATGAACATGTGCTGGACCGCCGGATCTTCAGACATTGCGGCCGGATCGCCCGAGGCAACCACCCGCCCCTGATCCATCACGGTGATGCGGTCGGCGATGCCCCAAACCAGATCGAGATCGTGCTCGACAAGGATCACGGTCTTGCCCATGCGGCGCGAAAGGAACCGGATCAGTTTGGAGAAATTCTCACGCTCGCTCTTGGACAGGCCGGCTGCCGGCTCGTCGAACAGCACGATAGTGGCTTCCTTGAGCAGGGTGCGCATCACCTCCACGAGGCGCCGCTGACCGTGCGAAAGCAGTTCGGCGCTGTCGTTCTCGAACTCCGCCTCCAATGCGTTGGCAAGCTTCAGGATATTCGCACTCGGTGCGCCGGTCCGGGCATCCAGACCCAGTTTGAGATTCTCCCAGAGAGAGAACTGCGGGAAGATGCGCGGCGTCTGGAACGTCCGGCCGAGCGTGGATGCGATACGGTCTGCCGCCATGCGCGTCGAGTCCCGGCCGTTGATCATGAACGAGCCTTCGTTGAGGCGCGACAGGCCGGAAAGAACGTTCAACAGACTGGTCTTGCCGGATCCGTTGGCGCCGATGAGACCATGGATCTCTCCCTTTCGCACCTTCAGGTCGACACCGTCGACGGCAACGACGGCGCCAAAGCGTTTCGTCCCGCCTCTGACCTCGACGGCCAGCTCCGCGCCCGGTTCGTGCTCCGCGCCGCCCTCGAGGCCCGCAAGGAAGGAATCCACGCGGAACGCCTGCTCGCCTCGACCGGCAACGCCACGCTTCACGCGCCACCGCTCAATTGATCCGACGATCCCGTCGGGAAACAGCATGATCGTCGCCAGAGTGAGCAGGCCGTACATCAACAATCGGTATTCGACCAGCTGCGCCAAAGCTATGTTTGGCAGGATGAAGACGATCCAGATGCCGATGATCGGTCCAAGCATCTGACCTCTTCCACCCACCACAACCGCGAAGAAGAAGACGAAGGAAAGCTCTACGTTGAATCCCTGCGGGCTGACATAGCCGGTCGCTGGGAGGTAGAGGACGCCGCAGATTCCGGTCCCGATCGCGGCGATGACAAAGGCCGTGAACCGCATGACGCCAGGCTTGATGCCGAAGGTACGCGCTGCCTCCGCACTGACGGCGGCAACGCGCATCTGCCTGCCCAGCCGCGACCGGCGGATCGCGTAATGGATCGCGAGCGCCGCCGTCGGCCACAGCGTTACGAGCAGCGTCAGGGGCGAAAAGCCGAGCAAGCCCTCCTCGTGCAGCCACGGCAGCGAAACAGAGATGCCATTGATGCCGTTGGTCCATTTGTCCAGCGACATCAGCAGTTGCGGAAACACGATCGCGGCCGAGAGGGTGACGAACCCCAGATGGAAGTATTGGACGCGCAGTGCCGGAACCGCGAAGAGCAAGCCGCCAAGCATCGCCGCGACAAGTCCGATTCCTGCCGCCAGTATGAAGGGATAGTCGTGGAGCCCGAAAAAGATTGCCGTCACATAGGCGCCGATGCCAAGAAGCACACCCTGACCGAACGATTTCTGGCCGGCGTCAACGAACAGGAAGTTCTGAAACACCGCGGCCGCGATGTAGATGTTGACGAGCTGAAAGGTGTGGACCCAGTAGGGGTTGCCAAGAAGCGTCGGCCCCAATCCAGTCGCCGCGATGAGCGCCATGCCAATCAACAGCTGCGGCAGGTCGGAGTTGAAGCGCGGTTTGGCCTCCGATCGTGTGGCAGGCGCGACGATTCCGTCCGACTTGATCGTATTGGAAGCGCTCATGTTCACACCTGCCTTGCCGAAGCGCGTCCGAACAGCCCCTGTGGTCGCAGCATCAGGATGGTTACGAGAATGAGAAGCGAAGCCATGTCCTGATAGGTTCCGCCGATTCGATAGGCCGTCAGCATCATCACGACACCAACCAGCGGACCGCCGATGAGCGTTCCGAGATTGCTGCCGATCCCGCCGACCACAAGAGCCACAAAGCCGTTGAGCACGTAGCGCAGCCCTGCATCGGAGCTGATCGAAATCACCGGCGCGACAAGAAAACCCGCTGTGCCGACAATGAGGCCAGATATCCCGAACGCGACGAGTTGCAGCCGTCGCACTGGCAGGCCGGCCGCACGCGCGGCGTCGAAGTCCTGGGAGAGCGCGCTGATTGCCAATCCAAGGAAGGTCTTTCGCAGGAAGAACCTAAGGGCGAAGTACCAGAACAGCGCTGCTCCGATGGCGAGCGCATAGGCTCCCGGCGTCCGGACACCAAGAACGCGGAACGACGGCACGGCACTCTGCACGGAGTATGCGAAGGGCCCCTGCGTTATAAGCATGAGAGCACCGAGGATCACCGAAACGGCGACCGTCGAGATGATCCAGGAATCCTGCTCGACGGCGGAGCGCAGCGGTATCAGTGTGATCCACCCCTGAAATGCCGAGAGCAGCGCGATCGCGGCGCCAGCAACCAGCAGCATCAGCAACCACCAGCCCATACCGACCTCGTTTGCGAGAAAGAAGGCGATGAATCCGCCAAGCACGAGCAGGTTGCCCTGAGCGAAATTGAGGATGCGGGTCGCCCCGTGCGTGACGTTGAAGCTCATGGCGATCAGCGCGAAGATCGATCCGATCGATATGCCCCTCACGACGATGATCAATATCTCGCTGAGCATGTTTCCTCCCAGTACTGCGGCCAGCCCTCCGGACCGTGCGGCAGATTGCGGCGTTGAGGCCCTCCCACATCGGCCGAACAGACTATTACCCTTCCGACGAGCCCCCGCCGATGGGTCGATTAGCCAGTTTGGACGCCGTGTCAAAGGACGTTCGGGCGGCAGCATACACATCCATCTCCGCCATTGTTGGAGAGATGATCTCGACGCTCAGCGGAGCCGTTGTGCCGGTGCGCGCGACGCTTTCAAGAAACGACGGCAGGTCGAAAGTACCCTCGCCGCACAGCCTCCTGTTCAGCGTGTCCTGAGCCAGCGAGCCCCGGATTTCCGCGTCTGCGTCGTTGACCTGCACCGCAAGGATGCGGTCCCCCGGGATGCGCTCGATTTCAGATAGCGGAACTGCGCCACGGAATATGTGCCAGGAATCCACGACCAGCCCGGCGTTCTGGATGCCGTCGATCACGGCCATCGCCGACTCGATATCCGGCACATCGCTCCACGGCACGATCTCGAGGGCGATATTCAGGCCATGCTCACCTGCTCTTTCGCACAGTTCACGAAATTGCGACCGCATCCTTCCAGGCGACAGGCTCGACCCAACAAGATTGGCGCCCACATTCAACGTGTCCGCTCTGTACGCCAGCGCAGCGCGATATGCTGTCGCCTCCTCGTTCCGCGAATGCGTGCCAGCCTCACCGTCAAGGAACCAGTCCACCAGGAACTCGATCGAGTTCGTCTTCATTTCGTACCGGTGCAGTATCGCGGCGAGGCTTCGGTCATCGTACCCCGCCTCCCTTTGCGCCTGATAGTCGCGAAAGTGCAGGCACATCCCGCGATAGCCGGCGGCGGCGCATGCCGCGACCCGTGCCTCGAAGCTGTGACGCGAAGGCGCAACACTGCCGGGCATCACACCACTGATGGTATGGGAGCTACACACGATTTCGGGCTTCCAGCTCAAGCTCCGCCTCCTTGCCGTTCCCACTCACGAAGGATGTTTAGCGGTCACGCACTGACAAGTCCCATATGCTCCGATCATCCGATGATGCGTCCCCTGTTTGGACGATATCGAACAGATATTCGAATGGTCGACGCCGGCCTTACGGGCGAAATGCAACCACCGCTGTACATCGGCCAGTGGGATGATGCACCGGTTTACGCCTGCAGGGTCGCGCGGCCGAATAGTTCGTGGTGGTCAGCCCCCCGCCGTCTGATGTCCGCCTTGTTGATCCTCGGCGATGTGGACGATCGACTTTCCCGTGTTTTCGCCGGAAAGCATGCCGAGGAAGGCCGGAACGATTTCGTCGAAACCATGGCGGACATGCTCGCGATGGACGATCTGGCCACTTCGCAGCCAACGCGCCATCGTCTCCTCGAACTCCGGGCAGTCGGCGGCGATGTCGGAGACGATGAAGCCGCGTAAGGTCAGTCTTCGCGTCAGCACCAGACGCATCAATTCGTCATAGGCGGTCGGTTCGGCGGATTGCTGCCCGTCATACTGGGAAATCGATCCACAGACCACGAAACGCCCAAAATCGTTGAAATGGGCCGAGACCGCCCGCGAGACGGCGCCTCCGACATTGTCGAAATAGATGTCGCATCCGCCTGAGCAGGCCTCTTCGAGCCGGGCAGCCAGATCAGGCGCCCGATAGTTGAGGCAAGCGTCGAAGCCGAACTCCTCCACGACAGTGCGGCACTTGTCGTCGCTTCCGGCAATGCCGACGACCCGGCATCCCAAGATCCGGCCGATCTGACCGACCAGCCCACCCACCGCGCCGGCAGCCCCGGAAACGACAAGGGTCTCGCCCGCCTGCGGCGTGCCGATCCGGATGAGACCGGCATAGGCGGTCTGACCCGTCATTCCCAGCGGGCCGAGCCAGGCGCCCGGCGAGGCGGCGGCCAGATCGATCTTTTTTGCCACCGCGCCCCGCACCACGCAGTATTCCTGCCAGCCGCCGTAGATGGCGACATGATCGCCCGCGGCAAATCCCGGTGCGCGCGCTTCGATCACCTCGGCGACCGAGCGCCCCGGTATCGTTTCTCCGATCTGAAGCGGCGGCGTGTAGCTTCGTCGATCGTGCATCTTGAGACGCAGATAAGGATCGACCGAGACCGTCAGGTTTCGGCACAGGATTTCGCCCTCTCCCGGCCGCCCGATGTCAACCAGCCGTCCCTGAAAGACATCGGGTGCAGGATTTCCCTCCGGCCGATAGCCAAAGAAAATCTGGCGGCTCTTCAAACCGTATCCTCCGCTGTGCACGTGGCTCTCCGATTCCGGCCCGGATCCGCATCAAGTTTCATGCTGTCTCGCCCTCGGGAACCGATGCGGCGCCGGCGTTGCCGAACGACGTCCATCCGCCGTCCACATAGAGGATCGAGCCGTTCACATAGGATGCATCCGCCGAAGCCAGAAACAGGGCGGCGTCGGCAATGTCGTCGGGGCGGCCCATGTCTCCCATCGGAATGCGGCGCCGGATTGCCATGGTGTCGATGCGGCCCTCGCGCTCGAGGGATGCCACGCCCGGCGTGCGGATGTAACCCGGCGCGATGGTCGCGGTCCGGATGCCCGATGGACCGAGTTCCGCCGCCATGCAACGCGTCAGTATATCGATGCCTGCTTTCGAGGCGCCATAGGCATGACGGGGAGCGAAGGGAAGGAACGTGTTGATCGAGCCCAGGTTGAGGACCATCCCTCCGGGCCCCATCGACTTGAGGGCCTCGCGGGTGCACAGGAAGGCTCCTGTCAGATTGACGTCGAGCACCGTTTCCAGGTCGCGACAGGTTTGGTCGATGCCGGGTTTGAAGACATCGGCCACCGCCGCGTCGTTGACCAGAACGTCGATCCGGCCGAAGCGTTCGCGGATCGACCGGAACGCCGCGACGACCTCATCCTCCGATGCGACGTCGAGCGGGTATGCAGCGTGGCCCCCGCCGAGCGAAGCGGCCACGGCCTTGACGCCTTCGCCATCCCTGTCGGTCACAACGACCCTGTCGCCATTCTCGGCAAATCGCCGAGCGATCGCTTCTCCGATCCCCTTGGCCGCGCCCGTGACGACGACGGTCCGCGGCGCATTGGCAGGAGCCGGCGCCTCCAGTTCGGCCGCGGGCGTGCCTTCCACGGCCGGGTGCGCTTCTCCCGGCTGGTTGAAGGACATCCAGCCGCCATCGACGGCGACGACCGAGCCCGTCACATATCCCGCCCTGTCGGAGGCCAGGAAACGCGCCACCCTGGCGATCTCGTCCGGACGCGCCATGCGTCCAATCGGGATGCGGCGTCGTACGGCGGCAAGATCCGCCTTTCCGCTGCGTTCGAGTTCGGCCACCATCGGCGTGCGCACATAGCCAGGCGCGACGGCACAGACCCTGATGCCGCGCGCCGCCCACTCGCAGGCAAGCGACCTGGTCAGCGAGATCAGCCCGGCCTTGGAGGCCGCGTAGGCATTGCGGCGCGGGTTGCCCAGAACTCCGGCCAGGGAGGCGATGTTGACGATCGCGCCGCCTTCGCCCATGCGCCGGGCAGCTTCGCGCGCCATTGCGAAGGGGCCGAGAAGGTTCGTGCCGATCGCCGCGCGGAAGCTTTCGAGCGTGGTCTCGACGGTCGGCGCCATCGTGGGTCCGAGTGCGGCATTGTTGATCAGCACGTCGACCCGGCCGAAGCGGGCGTCGATTTCGCCGAACAGTGCGACAATGTCGGCCTCAACTGAAAGGTCGCAGCCAAGGAATGCGTGCGGCCGCCCGAGTGAGCTGGCCAGATCGTCCATTGCCGTGCGGGCGAGATCGACCGCAATGACGGTGTCCCCATCCGCCGCCAGGAGCTTGACGAGAGCCCGTCCGATGCCTCCCGCCGCGCCCGTGACGACGACGATCCGTCCGACCCCGTTCACGACCTCCCCCGATCCCGATGCAGGAGCGAGTACACCGGATCGTCTGGCCAGGCAGAGCCGATCGGATTGCGCGGGCCGAAGCGCGTTGTCTCGTCCTCGCCGGGAGGCGACTGCTCCTCCACCCAATCGTAGACAACCGTTCGATCGGCCACCCTCCACTCGCCATCGCGCTTTTCAAAGCGGTCGCAATAGCGCCCGGCAAGGTGGAACTGCCGCACACGGCCCTGTGCATCGGGACCACGCTGGAAAGCGTTGAAGTAGCTCTCGACGAGCGCCTTAGCCGGATCCGCGAACTCGATGAGGATGTTCGATACCTGGTGGATGTTGCGCGGATTGTTCTTGAAGACGTTGAGGGCCGCCTGGATGAACCCCTCGGCCGGTCCACGATAGGCACCATGGCTGTCATGCGCATCCGGCCAGTAGCAACGCCTGAGCGCCGCCCCGTCCGCACGATCGATGCCGCGGCAGTAGCGGTAGATGCAGTCGCGAATGGCCTCGCGATCCATGAGCTCGCTCAGTGCGGCTTCGTTCATGTCGACCTCCTTGCCCTTCTATGCGTCCGCGTTCCTGGGGATGATCAACGCATCGAGCGCCAGCAGGCCGCGGCCCCGTTCCAGCACCCTGACCGGATTGAGGTCGATGCTGTCGATCGAATCTGCATTGGCGGCGGCGAAAATCGATAGCGAAGACAGCATCCGGGCCAGCGCCTCAGTGTCGGCGGACGGTGCGCCCCGCACCCCTTCCAGCATCGAGTATCCCTTGATCTCGCGGATCATGCGGCCCGCCTCGACTTCGTCGAACGGCGCGGCGCGGAACGTGACGTCCTTCAGCACTTCCACGAAAACGCCGCCGAGGCCGAACATCACCACAGGGCCGAAAACGGGATCGCGCGAGACGCCCGCAATCACTTCGACCCCGCCGTCGATCATGGGCGAGACGAGCACGCCCTCGATCCGCGCCTTGGGTCTCTCCCGGCGCGCCCGTTCCATGATGGCGCCGGCGGCTTCCCGGGCACCCGCCTCGTCCTTTATTCCGACAACGACGCCGCCGATCTCGGTCTTGTGGGCGATGTCCGGCGAGGAAATCTTGAGCACCACCGGGAAGCCGATCCGCGCCGCCGCGGCACCCGCATCCTCGTCCGGGCCGACCAGCACTTCCTCGGGAAAGGGAATGCCCGCAGCGGACAGGATACGCTTGGCTTCGTGCTCGCTGACCGGACCGCGGCCGAACTGGACCGCCCGAGCCTCCATGTCAGAAAACACCGCAAGACGCGGGCGATCGAAACTCTGCCGGAAATGCACCAGCGCGCCGAGCGCCGTCATGAGCGCCGTTCCGTCCTCATGCACCAGGAAGGCCTTTTCCTCGTAGGTGCGCACGATCTCCCGCGGCGCGGACATGGTCAGCGACATGACCGTATCACGCGACGCGGCCGACGCCGTCTCCAGCGCCTCGCGCAGCCGTCCGGCGAAGGTGGGACTGGCAGGTCCGCTGCCGAATATCCCGGTGAAGAAGTCGTATCCGCCCTTTTCGAGAATGGCCGAGATATAGCTCGTCATGAGCGGCAGATCCGTCAAGGCCTGGGCCGTGGCGTCCACCGGATTGCGCGGCGACGCATAGGGCAGCATCGCCTTCAGTTCCTGCTGGGCTGCTTCGGGCATCGGCGCAACGTCGAGCCCCGCCGCCGCCGCGTCGTCCGCCATCTGGATGCCGAAGCCGCCGGATAGCGTGAATATGCCCAGCCTGTTGCCTGCCGGATATCGGCCATTGGCACAGGCCTGCGCGACGTTGAGTTGCTCTTCGGTCGTCTGCGCGCGCCACACACCGTACTGGCGGAAAACAGCGTCGAACACCGCGTCCGAACCGGCAAGAGCGGCGGTATGGGAACTGACCGCGTGCGCGCCGACTTCCGAGCGCCCGACCTTCATGAAGACGATCGCCTTCTCGCGTTGCCGCGCCACCTCCAGCGCGTCGATGAAGAGATCGCGGTCGCGTATTCCCTCGGCATAGGTCATCACGACGTTGATGTCCGGCTGCTCGACCATCCAGCGAAGCGCTTCGGCCACGTCGATGTCGCACTCGTTGCCGGTGGTCATCCAGTGTCCGATGCCCAGTCCGCGCTCGCGCGCCAGATGCGCGATATGCGAGCCGTACGCGCCGCTCTGGGAGACGATCCCCACCGGCCCGGGCTCGATCAGCGACTCGTCGAGGATCGCCGAGAACGTTGCGTAGTAGCCGGCCGCCGAACTGAATACGCCGAGGCAGTTCGGCCCAAGCACGCGCATTGCGCCGTCGCCGGCGACAGCAGCCATTTCCTCCTGGATCCTGCGGCCCTCGTCTCCGCTCTCGGCGAAGCCGGCGGAAAAGACGACCGCAACCTTCACCGACCGCTCCGCGCAGCTCTTCAGCGCTTCCAGCGTGCCGGAGGCAGGCACCGCGAGGATCGCGACATCCGGACTTTCCGGCAGGTCGGCGATGGATGCGTAGGCGCGATGCCCCTGAACCGTTTCCCTGTTGGGATTGACCGGATAGATGGCGCCCTTGAAGCCCGCCTCACGCAGATAGCGCAGCGGACGCCCGCCGATGCGGGCCGGATCGTCCGAGGCGCCGACAAGCGCAATGGAACGAGGCGCCATCAGGGTTGAAATGGCATTCGAGGATCTGAGCATCAGGCAGCACCCATTGACGATGAATTGACGGCTTCGCCAAAGCGCTTCTCGGGGAGACCGCGTACGCCAAGTCCGTCGATGGCGAAGAGGCAGCCGCCCTGCGGGTGGCGCGAAACGGCGCGGCCCGAACCCGAATCCCTGATCGAGGTGACGTAGAGCGTGGAAAGATCGGGGCCTCCGAAGGCCACGCTCGACGGGAGATCCGTGGGCGCTTCGATCAGATGGTCGAGTTCGCCCTGCGGTGTGAAACGCGCGATCCGGCCCGCCTGCACGAGACAGACCCAGAGACAACCGTCCGCGTCGACGGTCGCACCGTCGGGTCCGGAGTTCCACGGGCTTGTATCGACCAGCACCGCCGGCGTTCCCACCGGCTTGTTTCCCGGCCCGTAGGGATAGGCGCGGATGGTGCGTTCCAGACTGTCGGCGAAATACATGACGCTCCCGTCCGGGCTGAAGCAGAGCGAATTGGAGATGCGGATGCCTGTGTCGCAGACCTCGGCATTGCCTGCACAATCGAGCCGCCACAGCCTGCCGAGCGGCGCGGCGTGAATTCCCATGCTGCCACAGAGGAAGCGACCGAACCGGTCGACCTTGCCATCGTTGAACCGTACATCGGGCTCCACCGGCTGCGGACGAAAAAGGGGCGTAAAGGCACCGGTCCCGACATCCATCGAGTAGATGCCATCCACCAGTCCGGCCACAAGCGTGCCGTCCGTCCCGAGGGCCACCGAGCCGATGATCGAAGGCGCTTCCCATTGCCGAAAGCTGCCAGTGGCCGGATCATGGCTGCGGATCAGGCGTGAAACGCCGTCGACCCAGTAGAGGCATCCGGCTTCCGGGTCCCATACCGGGCTTTCACCGAGCAGATCGGCCTGCTCGGATACGAGTTGGATGTTCAACGCCATTGGCCAGTCTGAATCCGTGCAAAAGAAGAAACGGCGGAGGAGACAGGCCCCTCCGCCGTCGCCCTGGGAGGCTCTACTGAGAGGTCAGCAATGTGCAGGCACTTGCCGAGGGATCCCGCCACGCTTCTTGGGGCGCGAGTTCGCCGGTTATCTCGTAGTAGTCGTACGGGCCCTTCGATTCATCCGGCCCCTTGACCTTGACCGCGTAGACCGGCCGCATGACCTGTCCGTCGGCGCGGATCTTGACGTCGGTCATCGCAAAGTCGTTCACCGGCAGCTCATGCATCTTGGCGGCCACGGCCTCCCCGTCGTCCGTTGCTGCGGCGGCGACGGCCTTGAGATAGTGGCTGACGGCGCTGTAAGTCGAGGCCTGGGCCTGGTTGGGGAAACGTCCGTTGAACTTCTCCCCGTAGCGCTTGGTGAACGCCCGGGTCTCGTCGGTCCGATCCCAGTAGAACGGAGTGGTGACACGGACGCCCTGCAATGCAGACAGTCCGATGGAATGAGCATTGTTGATGTACATTCCGAGCGGCGCCAGGGTCTGCCCCGACTCGACGATGCCGAACTCCGCCGCCTGCTTGATCGTGTTGCCGAGGTCGGCTCCGGCATTGGCCAGCGCGACGACTTCGGCACCGCTCGCCTGCGCCTGCAGCAGATAGGACGAGAAGTCAGTGGAGTTGAGAGGGTGAAGGACCGACCCTACCACCTTGCCGCCGCCTTCCTCGATGAACTTCGTCGCGTCTTCCTGCCATGCTTTGCCGAACGTGTAGTCGACGGTGATGAAGAAGAAGGTCTTGTAGCCCTGATCCAGAAGCGCCTTGATCGTCGATTTGGACATCGCATAGGTATCCTGGACCCATTGCGTGTTCATCGGCGAGCACTTCTCGTTGGTAAAGAAGCTCGCCGCGGTGCCGGCAAGCATGTAGGGCTTCTTGCGCTCCTTCATCATGTCTGCGACCGCGGCCGCGATGGATGACGCGGAGCAGCCGACGATCGCGTCGACGCCGTCCTGATCGAGCCACTTCAGCGCCGTGGCCGCGCCGACGTCGGGCTTGTTCTGGTCATCGGCCACCACGATCTCGACCTTCTTTCCGTTGACTGCTCCGCCTGCGTCCTCCACCGCAAGCTGGGCGGCAGCCACCGACCCGGGGCCGCAATTGTCGGCATACGGTCCGGACTGATCGTTCATGATCCCGATCCTGATGACGTCCCCGGAAATTCCCTGCGCCGAAGCGCCAAGCGGGATGAGAAAGGTGGATGCGGCGAGCAAAGCCGTCGCGCCGGATTTCATTGTCAGGTTTCTCATTATTTCTCCTCCACTGATTTCTTCGAAGTCCAGCGACCTCCCGCTGGACCCAACTCGAAGCCTGGCGGCTGGCTGTAGCCGACCGATCACGAGAACGCGTAGGTGATGCCTCCGTCGACAAAGAGCATATCGCCGGTGATGAAGCTGGCCTCCTCGCTGGCGAGAAAGACCGCCGCGTTCGCCATGTCCTGGGGCGTGCCGAGCCGTCCGATCGGCATTCTCTGCCGGCGGCGCTCCCAGGCCTCGTCGCTCACGACCATATTGGCCCCGTCAGTCGGCGTGGGACCAGGCGCGATCGCCACGACACGAATGCCGCGCGGTCCGAATTCAGCGGAGGCCGAGCGGGTCGAGGCGGCCACGGCGGCTTTCACCGCGCTGTACATGATGCCGTTCTTCATCGCGATCACCGCAGAGGGAGAGGCGACGTTGACGATCACGCCGCCGCCCGCCTCGGTCATTTGCGGCAGGACGGCCTGGTAGCCCCAGATCACGCCCTTGAAACCGACATCGATCATACGACCGATCATTTCCTCGGTCTGCTCTTCGAGCGGGCCGTAGCGGTTCCACATGGCGTTGTTGACCAGCAAGGTCACCGGGCCGTAGGCACCCCTGACCTTTTCGACCGCCTCGAAGACTTGCTCGCGATTGGCGACGTTGCCGACGACAGGCATCGCCTCGCCACCCGCGGTACGGATTGCTTCGGCCGCCTCGCCGGCCACTTCCGGCTTCAGATCGAGTATCCCGACGCGCGCGCCTTCCCGGGCGAAAGCCTCGCTGATCGCTCGGCCGAGGCCGCGGCCTCCACCCGTCACCAGCGCCACACGCCCTTCCAGTCTTCCCGCCATGAGCTCCTCGTCCTGTCCGTACGCTTGTCGGCCGCGGCAACTGGCGCGGCGCACACAGCGTGAGCACGTGCTGCGCAAGGGAGGAATCGAGGTCTTCAATTCCTCGGCTGCGGAGCACAGAGTTTTCGGGATGGGGTGACCGGATGGCGCAACTGAGGCCCTTCGAGCCGATCGAGCGCCACGGACTGTAACCTCCCATCATCAAGCCCGGCCCGAGCCCCGGCTTTACACTCCTCCCAGGGCCATCAGCTTTCAGACTTGACGAAAGGCACCTTGTCATGCGCAGTGCATAGCAACCACAAAAATCGCATATATGCGGTATAAATTCACATTCATGAAACTCGAACCGCGCGAAGGTGATCTCGATGCAGGCCTCTCAAGTGAAATCGGCAACCAGAGCGATTGAAATCCTCGAGCTGTTCAAGCAGGCCAGGCAACCGCGCGCCATGTCCGAGATCGCCCTGGCGCTCGGCTATCCGCAATCCAGCACGACCGTCCTGTTGAAGACGCTCGTGGCGCTCGGCTATCTCAACTTCGATCGCACCGACCGGGTCTACTTCCCGACACCGAAGGTGACGTCTCTCGGTGAGTGGATCCCGCGCTCGCTGTTCGGCAACAGCCGTGTCGTCGACGCCATGCACGATGTCCACGCCGCCACCGGAGAGACCGTCTCCATCGGGACGCGCAACGACGTCTTCCTGCAATACATACAGATCATCCAGTCCGTGCACGCCCTCCGCTTCCACGTGGACGAGGGAACGCTGCGCCCCCTCACCCGCTCGTCAGTGGGGTGGGTGCTGCTGTCGACACTGCCGGACGACAAGATCGACAATATCGTTCGCCGCGCCAACATCGCCACCGAGAAGCCCTCCGAGCGCGTGAAGGTCTCCGACATCATGGATCGCGTCCGCGAGATCCGCCAGAACGGCGGCCATTGCTGGACCGAGAACGTTCCCTTCCTCGGAGGCGGCACGATCTGCGTCCTTCTGCCGATCACGATACAGAACCAGCCGGTCGTGCTGGGCCTGGGCGGCGCCGCCGAACGCATCAGACAGAACCGTGATCGCTACCTTGCCGTGCTGCAGCGCGCCGCAAGGTCCGTGCAGCCCGCCGATCCGCTCGAATAGCGTCTGTCACCCGGCGGCATCGTTGACGGGGGCAACGGCTTCGGCTTTCTCCACACCGCCGCCTCGCTCGTGTTTGCGCGACTGACGCAGCAAGCGTCCCAATGCGGAGATCTCGCCGACAAAGCCTCGCCGGAAGAAGATGATCACCACCAGCAGGATGACCCCCTGGGTGATCAGCGCCCATTCTCCGAGCCCGGAGAGCTCGTCGTTGAGCCAGATGATGATCGCCGAGCCGAAGACGGGTCCCGTCAGGGTTCCCAGACCACCGAGCAGTGTCATCAGGATCACTTCACCTGAAACGAGCCACGAGACGTCGGTCAACGTCGCAAATCCGTAGACGGTGGCCTTCATGCCGCCCGCCATTCCCGCCATCGTCGCCGATATGATGAAGGAAACGAGCTTGATCCTCTCCGGGTTGAACCCCAGGGATTCGACCCGCGGCTGGTTGTCGCGCACCGCTTTCAGCACCTCCCCGTAAGGGGAATGAACGACCCGGTAGTAGACGAAGACAGCCATCACTGTGAGCGCCAGAATGAAATAGTAATGGCTGAGATGGTCGGTGAGGTCGACAACCCCAAGCAGCGGAGCGCGCGGAATGCCCTGCATGCCGTTCTCTCCCCCGGTGAAGTCCGACTGAAGAAGGACGAAGAAGATCAGTTGCGAGAAGGCGAGGGTGATCATGGCGAACTGGATTCCCTGGCGCCGGATCGCGAGATAGCCGACAAATGCTCCGATCAGGCCCGCAGTCACGGCGCCAGCCAGGATACCGATCTCCACCGAAACCCCGGTCGTCTTGAGAACGTAGCCGGTCACGTAGGCGGCGGTTCCAAAGAACATGGCGTGGCCGAAGCACAGCAGCCCCGTATAGCCGAGCAGAAGGTTGAAGGAGCAGGCAAAGACCGCGAAGCACAGCACCGTCATCAGCATGACCGGATACAGGAAGAACGGTGCCGCAATGGCGAAGATGGCCAGGAGGATGAGAAGGATACGGTTCGTCGTCACGCGGCTTCCCTCCCGGAGAAAATGCCTGCAGGCCTGAGAAACAGGGCGATGATCATGAACAGGAAGATCACGACGGAAGCCGCCTCTGGATAGAACACCTTGGTCAGCCCTTCGACGACCCCGAGCAGGTAGCCGGTCACCGCAGCACCAGCAATCGAGCCCATTCCACCGATCACAACCACCGCGAACACGACGATGATGATCCCCGATCCCATCGACGGCGAGACCTGGTAGATCGGCGCGGCAAGAACTCCGGAAAGTGCTGCCAGACCAACGCCGAAGCCGTAGGTCAGAGTGATCATCTTCGGCACGTTGATGCCGAAGGACTCCACGATCTGCGGCTTCTCGTTGGCCGCACGCAGGTATGCCCCCAGCTTCGTATGCTCGATCAGCAGCCAGGTGCCGATGCAGGTGACCAGCGAGAAAACAACGACCCAAAGCCGGTAGTAGGGAAGGAACATGAAGCCGAGATTGACGCCGCCGGGTATCGGATTTTCGTAAGGGATTCCCGTCGAACCATATTCCTGGCGCACCAGCCCTTCGACGATCAGGGCGATCGCATAGGTGGCCAGGAGACCGTAGAGATGATCCAGGTTCTGGAGCGGGCGGAGCACAAGCCGTTCCATCACCATGCCGAAAGCGGCGACCACGACCGGCGCGATGAAGAGCGCCCCCCAATAGGGCACTCCGAGATAGGTCAGGAGCAGCCATGCGACAAACGCGCCCAGCATGTACTGTGCGCCATGGGCGAAATTCACGACGTTCATGAGGCCGAAGATGATGGCAAGCCCCATGGAAAGCATCGCATAGAACGAGCCGTTGATGAGCCCAAGCAGGACCTGGCCGAACAGAAGCTGGGGACTGATGTTCTCGAACATGGTGCTCAGACTCCGAGATAGGACTTGACCCGATCCATCCCGGATTCGAGTTCGGTGTTTGTGAGGATGTCCACGACCTTGCCGTTTTCGACCACCACGTGCCGGTCTGCCACCTTCCGCGCGAAGCGCAGATTCTGCTCCACCAGCAGGATGGTGAAGCCCTGCGCCTTGAGCTTCAGGATGGTCTCGCCGATTTCCTTGACGATCACGGGCGCCAGACCTTCGCTCGGCTCGTCGAGAAGCAGAAGCCGCGAGCCTGTCCTGAGAATGCGCGCGATCGCCAGCATCTGCTGCTCTCCGCCCGATAGTTTCGTCCCCGGACTGGAAGCGCGGGCCTTGAGGTTCGGGAACGTCGCATAGAGCTCGTTGTCCGAAAGCCCGCCCTTCTGCAGGACGGGGGGCAGAAACATGTTCTCGCGCACGGATAGCGACGAGAAGATCCCTCTCTCCTCCGGACAATAGGCGATCCCGCGACGGGCGATCTCGTAGGTCCGCCTGCCGACGATCTCGTCGGATTGGAAGCGGATCGAGCCGGTCAGCTCCCTGACGATGCCCATGATTGCACGCAGCGTCGTGGTCTTGCCGGCGCCGTTTCGGCCGATCAGGGTGAGAAGCTCGCCTTGGCGAACGTCGAAATTCATGCCGTGAAGAACGCGCGATTCCGCATACC
The DNA here is from genome assembly GCA_963966365.1 of Mesorhizobium sp. Taxonomy (GTDB): domain Bacteria; phylum Pseudomonadota; class Alphaproteobacteria; order Rhizobiales; family Rhizobiaceae; genus Mangrovimarina; species Mangrovimarina plasticivorans. The sequence continues at coordinate 130,043 of CAWZZC010000013.1, forward strand.
ATGCGCTGAGATCGCTGACCTGCAACATTGCGGCGTCGGCCGTGGCCGGGCGGACATGGCTATTCATCGACGCCCCCCATATAGGCGGAAATGACACGCGGATCGTTCGAAACCTCGTCGTAGGTCCCCTCCGTCAGCACCTCTCCATGCTGCAGCACCGTGATGCGGTCGCACAGCGTCGACACGACCGACAGATTGTGTTCCACGAGAAGGACGGTGCGTCCCACTGCGGCTTTCCTTATGAGATCGGTGATGGGTTCGATATCCTCGTGGCCCATCCCTGCGGTCGGTTCGTCAAGCAGCATCATGGTCGGCTCGAGGGCGAGCGTCGTGGCGATTTCCAATGCGCGTTTCTTGCCGTAGGACAGTTCCGCCGCCAGTACGTTGCGGCTCGAACCCAGCCCGACCTGGTCCAGAAGTTCCTGGGCCCGCGGATCGAGCGGCTTCACGGCGTCCAATGACCGCCAGAAGTGAAATGCCTTTCCGAACCTCGATTGAAGAGCGACCCGCACGTTCTCCAGAGCCGTGAGATGCGGGAATGTCGCCGAGATCTGGAATGAGCGGACCATGCCCCTGCGTGCGACCTCGGCCGTGCGGAGGGAGGAAATGTCCTCGCCGTCGAAGATGATGCGCCCGCGCGTCGGCGACAGCGTCTTTGTGAGCAGATTGAAGCAGGTGGTCTTGCCGGCGCCGTTCGGTCCGATCAGGGCGTGGATTGATCCCCGCCTGACGGCAAGATGAACATCCTTCACGGCGGCAAACCCGCCGAAGACCTTGGTCAGGCCTTCGCCGACAAGGATGTTGTCGGCGGGCGGACCGCCATTGGATTGCGCGCCCCTGTCGGCGCTGATCTGGGTCGCCATGACGTCCTCCCTATGACCCGCAGGCGACTGCGGTGACGTTCAGCTCGGCAGGCCGAGCACCGCCTTGGCAAGAATGTTCTTTTGTATCTCGTTCGATCCTCCGAAGATCGCCGGGGCTCGCGAATCCAGAAACAGGTTCATCGCGTCGACCTTGTCGTTGCCCGCATCGATGTCGTCGAAGAAACGGGCATCCTCTCCCGCGAGCGTAAGGGTCTCCTCCGTGATCCTCTGATAGAGTTCGGTCGTGAAGATCTTCAGGATGGAAACGTCGGCACCCAGCTTGCCGCCCTGACGCAGGACCTTCGCATAGCGCTCGAATGCCGAGCCCAGATCGTAGAGATCGAGCCGGTGTTTGGCGTAGCGCGAAAGGAAGGCGGGATCGTCGAAAGCGCCGCGTGCCTGCGCCAGCTTTTCAAGCCTCTCGATCGCAATCTCGGGTCGCGTCGGAGCGCCGAGGAAAATGCGCTCGTGGCCGAGCACCGACTTGGCGACGTTCCAGCCCTGATCCACTTCACCGACCACATTCGCCGCCGGCACACGCACGTTGTCGAAGAATACCTCACAGAAATCGGCCTCGCCTCGCAGGTTGGCGATGGGACGCACGCTCACGCCAGGCGAGGTCATGTCCACAAGCAGCACCGTGATGCCCTTTTGACGAACCTTCTCGTCGCGGCTGGTGCGAACGAGCACGAAGATCCAGTTCGCGCAGTGCGCCAGCGTCGTCCAGATCTTCTGGCCGTTGACGACGAACTCGTCGCCGTGGCGCACGGCGGACGTCCTCAGGCTGGCCAGATCCGAGCCCGCGTTCGGTTCGGAATAGCCCTGGCACCAGACGTGCTCTCCGCTCAGAATCCGCGGAAGGTAGTACGCCTTCTGCTCCTCGGTCCCGTGTTCGATCAGCAACGGGCCGACGAGGCCGATCCCGTGGTCCGGAATGCGCGGGCAGCCAAGGCGGCCCCATTCCTCGACATAGATCATGTGCTTGGCCGGACCCAGCCCCATGCCGCCATGTTCCACCGGCCAGGATGGGGCCAGCCAGCCGGCTTCCGCCAGTGCATGATACCACTCGGCCACCTCATCGAAGAGCGGCCGCTGCTTGCGCATGTAGCGCATTTCGCGCGGGCATCGGCTTTCGACGAGTTCGCGGAAGGCCCGACGGAAATCCTCGTCGCAGAGAGCGTTCCAATCCGTCATCAAAGCGTATCCTTGAAGACCGGCTGACGCTTCTCCAGAAAGGCGCGCATCGCTTCCTTGGAGTCCTCGTGCCTGGTCATCTCGACCGTGAGGTTCTGTTCGAAACGATAGCCGTCGCGCAGCGGCATGTGCTCGACCGTATTGATCGCTCGCTTGGCCAGACTGAGCGCCTTCGGGCTTTTCGACGCGATCGAGCGCGCAATCTTCATCGCCTCGTCCATCAGCTGCTCGAGCGGGACGCAGGCCTCTATGATGCCGCGGCGGTAGGCCTCTGCGGCCGGGACCCTGTAGCCGGTGAGTATCATCCGGCGTGCAAGCGATTTTGGAAAGAGCGTCATGGTATGGCGCGCGCCGCCCATCAGCCCGATATCGATCTCCGGCAGCCCGAACACCGCATTCTCGGACGCAAGAATGATGTCGGCACCGTAGATGGGACCCAGACCCGCACCCAATGCCGGCCCGTTGACAGCTACGATCACGGGCTTGTTGCACTCCATGATGCAGTTGGCCACCTCGCGGGTGCGCCGGAGATGGCGATAGGTCTCGCCCTTGATGTCGCCCACGGCCTGACGGTTCTTGATGTCGGCGCCGGCGGAGAAGATCTTCCCCTGACCCGTGACGACGATGCAGCGCACCTCCGGCGTGTCGTTGAGCTCGTCGAAGACCTCGATCATCTCCTCGGAGAAGTCGCGCGAATAGGCGTTGACCGGCGGGTTGTCCATCCGCACCACCGCAATCTTGTCCTCGATCGTTACCTTGATCAGATTGTTCTGCACGTTATTCTCCCTGCCTTCAGGCGGCGCGTTCCAGATTGACGAATTCGAGCCGCAAGGCTTCTGGCTGTCCGAGCGTGGCGTTGAGATTGATGGCACGCTTCAGATAGAGGCCGATGTCGGACTCGTCGGTGAAGCCCATGGCCCCGTGCAGATGAACCGCCCGGCGGCAGATCGAGACCGCCGCATCCCCTGCTCGAGCCTTGGCCGCCAGCACGGCCATCCGGACCGACCTTGCACCCTCCGTTTCAGCCCTTTCGACCGCATTTACCACCGCGGCACAGGCGAACTCGGCGTCCGACCACATCTCGACGAGCCGGTGCTGTATGACCTGGAAGCTGGCGATCGGCTTTCCGAACTGAACGCGTGTCCGGGTGTATTCGATGGTCATCTCGACGGCGCGTGACGCGATGCCGGCCAGTTCTGCCGCCAGCGCAAGCCTTGCATTGAGTATCGGCTGATCCATCAGCGCGGCCGCATCGGCCCCGCGCGCAAGGATCGCGCGCTGCGGCACCCTGCACCGGTCGAAGCGGACGCGGGCGATGCGCGCGCCATCCACGCTTGCTGCATCCTCGATGGAAAGGCCCGGCGTGGAAGCGGGCACCGCAACAAGGAGCGCCCCGTCCGGCGCATCAGCCAGAACCAGAAATTCGGTCGCGGAAGACGCCTGCTCCACATAGTCCTTCGCGCCGGTGAGGATCCAGTCCTCTCCCCGCATCTCGGCCAATGTGGAGCGTGCTCCCGCTTGCCGCCAGGCGGGAACGACGATTGCGCTACCCTCGGCGAACGCTCCGGCCAGTCTGTCACGATCTTGCGAGCCTGCCGCCGCACCGAGCAAGGTCGCGGCGACAACGCCATTCGCCGCCACCGGCTCGCACACCAGCGCCCGTCCGAGCGCTTCTGCCAGAACCACCTGCTCCCGCAACCCGAGCCCGGTTCCACCCAGATCTTCGGGCAGAAGGAGGCCCAGCCATCCGGCCTCGGCCATCGCCGTCCACAGCTCCGTGTCCGTATCTGCGGCCCTTGACCTCTTGCCGCGAAGCGATGCGGGGCCCGGCCTGAGCTGTGCGAGAGACGCCACGCTGTCGCGCAGCATCGCGTGCACGCCATCCGGGTCGTCGAAAAGAATCTGCGGCATCGGTCTCCTCCCCGATCCGGCTTTCGCCGTATGTTCGCCAACCGTAGGCGAAAGGCATAAGCCTTACAATTGTATCACGCACCTGTAGAACATTTTCACAAGTGTGAAGTTCTAGACCTCAAGGACATGGTCCCGATACTGCTCGCGCAGCTTCATCTTCTGCAGCTTGCCCGTCGCGGTATGCGGCAGATCCTCAACAAAGGTGATGTCGTCCGGCAACCACCACCTTGCGACCCTTCCCGCGAGAAACTCCAGGAGTTCCTGCTTGGTCGGAGCCTTTCCTGCCTTCGGGACCACGATCATCAGCGGCCGCTCCTGCCATTTCGGATGCGGCAGTCCGATGACGGCAGCCTCCTGCACGCTGGGGTGGGCGAGCGCGGCGTTCTCGAGGTCGATCGATGAAATCCATTCGCCACCGGACTTGATGACGTCCTTCGAGCGATCGGTGATCTGCACGTACCCGTCGACATCGACCTTCGCGACATCGCCAGTGGCGAACCACCCGTCAGCATCGAGGACGGGACCGCCCTCGCCCTTGAAATAGCCGGCGGCGACCCACGGACCGCGCACCAGGAGATCGCCGGCCGCCGACCCGTCCTGCGGCAGCGACGCACCGTCTTCGCCACGGATGCGAAGCTCGACCCCATAGATCGCGCGGCCTTGCCTGATCTGCACGTCGACCTGCGCCTCATCGGGAAGCTGCCTGTGCTTTGGCAGGAGGTTGCCGATCGATGCCAGCGGGCTCGTTTCGCTCATCCCCCAGGCATGGATGACGAACACGCCGTGATCGCGGCGGAAGCGCTCGATGATGGCGCGTGGCGCGGCCGACCCACCGATGACCACGCGTTCGAGCTTCAATGCGCCCAGGTCAATCCCGGGATTGTCATCGATATGCTTGAACAGGCCAAGCCACACGGTCGGCACGCCGAGCGAAAAGTTGCATTCTTCCGCCGCCGCGAGGTCGAAGAGGCTCTTGCCGTCGAGATGCGGCCCGGGAAGTACCACCTTCGCGCCGCACATCGCCGCGGCGTAGGGAATGCCCCAGGCATTCACATGGAAGAGCGGAACGGCAAGAAGCACGCTGTCGGCGCTCGACAGCCGCAGCCCGTCTGCCGCGCATGCCGTGAACGAATGAAGCACGGTGGAGCGGTGCGAGTAGAGAACACCCTTCGGATTTCCGGTCGTGCCCGACGTGTAGCAGAGCGACGACGCCGTCCGTTCATCGAACTCGGGCCATTCCAGTTCGTCGTTCTCCGGGCCGATCAATTCCTCATAGGCCTCGCAACCCGGCATATCGGCGGGAAGATGCTCGGCATCCGTCATGGCCATGAAACGCTCGACCAGCGGCAGGCGTTCGCGAAGGTCTGCCACCATGCCGGAGAAGGTGATGTCGAAGAACAAGACCCGGCTTTCGGCGTGGTTCAGGATGTAGTCGATCTGCTCGGGGAAAAGGCGCGGATTGACCGTATGCAGCACTGCCCCGATGCCTGAAACCGCAAAGTACAGTTCCATGTGTCGATGCGTATTCCACGCGAGCGTCGCGACGCGGTCCCCGGGACGGATGCCCATGCGCTGCAGAGCCTTTGCCAATCTCGCCGCGCGTGACCGCAATTCAGCGTAGTTGGTGCGCAGGACAGGCCCCTCGCAAGTGCGGCTGACAATCTCGACGGACGGATGATAGCGGGCAGCATGCTCGATCAATGACGAGATCAAGAGCTGCCTGTCCTGCATCAGGCCTTGCATCGAATGCACCTCCTCGCGGTAGCGTTCATGGCATCACTCAACGGTCTGGACAGTTCAGGTGGAAAGCCGCGGGAGATCACGCATCGACCGGCACGTCGGCGCGCTCGAAAACCAGGCCTTGGTAGCCGTTCCGGGACGCCGCCTCGCAATGTTCGCGATATTTGTGAAAGCCGCCGACGAACATCGTCAGGCCCTGGGGCTTTCCCTTGACGTTCGAGCCCACCCACCATGTGTTCGCCTTGCGGATGAGCGACTTCTCCGCAAGCGTCCTGACGAGGTTCATCCAACCCTCTTCCGCTTCCGAGCCCGGCTCGACCGTCGCCAGCCCATTGTCTTCCATGTGGGTGATGACGCTGGCGATCCAGTCCACATCGTGCTCGGCGATGGTGATCAGATTGGCGAGCGCGGCCGGGCCATTGGGGCCGCTCGGAGCGAAGAGATTCGGGAACCCTTCGACCATGAAGCCGAGATATGAGCGCGGCCCGTCCTTCCATTTCTCCTTCAGGGTGCGACAGTTTCGTCCGACCACGTCGAATGCAAGCAGTGCACCGGTCAACGCGTCGTAGCCGGTCGCGAAGATGATCATGTCGAGTTCGGTCTCGCCGGCCTCGGTGCGGATACCCTTCTCCGTGATCTCCACGATGGGGTCGGACAGACAGTCCACGAGATGGACGTTCGGCAGGTTGTAGGTCTCGTAATACTCGGTATCGAGGCAGGGCCGCCGCGCGAAGATCGGGTAGCCCTTCGGCTTGAGCGCCTCGGCGGTCTTGGGGTCCTCGACGATCTGCCCGATCTTTTCGCGCACGAAGTCGGCGACCTGATCGTTCGCCTCCTGGTTCGTCAAGAGATCCGCGAAGGATCCGAGAAAGGTGTGCCCGCCATTGATCCAGGCCTGCTCCATCGCCTGGCGGCGCTGCGACGGCGGCAGGCTGAAGAAGGGTCGGCTCGTGGCGGGCCGCGTTCCGCCGGTCGGATTGTTGCGCATGGCCTCGCGCATCGCCGGATAGTGGCGCTTCATCTCCGCGATGTAGTCGGGCTCGAGCTTGTGGTTGCGCATCGGCAGGGTGAAGCTGGGCGTGCGCTGAAACACGAAGAGCTCGCCCGCCAGCCTGCCCAGCGTCTGCACGATCTGGATGCCGGTCGAGCCGGTGCCGATCACGCCGACGCGCTTGCCCTCGAAGCTCACCGGCTCATGCGGCCATTTCTGGGCGCGCAGCAGACGCCCCTCGAACCGGTCGATACCCGGAATGTCCGGATCCTTGGGGATCGACAGCGGACCGGTCGCCATGATGCAGTAGGGCGCCTCGAGCGTTTCACCGGCATCGGTTGCCGCGCGCCAGACTTTCTCCGCGCCGTCCCAGACCGCGCCCGTCACGCGGGTGTTGAAGGCGTAATGCTTGCGCAGGTCGAGCCTGTCGGCCACGAAATTGGCGTAGGCGAGGATCTCCTCCTGTCCGGCGAACTGCTCCGACCACGTCCATTCCTGCTGGATCTCGTCAGAGAACCCGTAGCTGTAGTCGACGCTCATCAGATCGCAGCGCGCTCCGGGATAGCGGTTCCAGTACCAGACGCCGCCCACGTCGGCACCCGCCTCGATACCGGCCACGGTCTTGCCCATCTCGCGGAAACGATAGGTGGCATACATCCCGGCGAAACCAGCGCCGACGACGATCACGTCCACGCGTCTGGCGCGCCCGGTTCCACTCCTGCTCTGGTTGCCGTCGACCATGTCTGCACCTTCCCGCTGGCATATGCGCGCACTCGGGAGCGCACCCTCCGAGCGTTTGGCTGATGTGCCGGGACTGGGGCTCGATGGCTTGGGACCTTCCTCGCTTCGTACGCACCAAGGGTGCCTGCGCGACAAGGAACCGTACGGATTCCAGCGCTGCGGCATTGCCGGTCCGCAGCATCTCCTCCACCATCACCGGCCTCCACCGGCGTCTGATGCAAGGATTGATGCAGGCCTCTTCCAAGTCAACGACTTCTCACATGAGAAGAGAAATTTCACAGATGTGAATAGGTGCGACCGTATCAGACCGTTCAAATACCCCTCCGGGCAATCTCTTCAATGTGGTTGACGAACGCGCTCGACCTGATGGGCGGATGCCCCTTCCGTCCCTACCGAACCGCTTGCCGGAGGTTTCGGCGTCGAAGCCACCGATCGACACCCTCCGGCCGGAACAGGACGAGCGTGAGCAACTCCTTCATCAGCGCTCCGAAAAGGATCTGCCAGCGACTGTCATAGCGAGGTCTCGCCCACGGTCGATGCAGGGCCTTGAGGCGCAGCTGGGCGTTGACAATGGTGCCGAAGATTTCAGACGAGGTTATCGGAAGCGGACCACAGCCCTGTGCACGATCTCTCCGACAATCCAAGAATAGCAGACCCCGTCACCTCGATCATATGACGAGTATGGACCGAACTCGTTGCTGTGGAACTCCAGACCCTGATCAACTGCCGGCGGGAATAGCCAGTTTCGCCTGCTCGCACAGGTCGCCGCCGATCCTCGCGGCCTTGGCATTGACGCCCATGCAACTCTTACTGCACTGACAGACAGCGGGCTTCCGCAAGGCATGATCAGTATCTGCGAACCGTTTCGCGATATCTCTTCATCCACGGTCAAGAGCTGGCGAAGCGATCTGCGCGAAGTCCTCGGCGTTCGGGCAGAATTGTTGATGCCATCCCGCAAACTCGGCTCGTGACATCATCCGACGGCAGGCATTGCGTCCGGAGCACCTCATGCAGGTGCGCTCCATGTCCTGAAACCAACCCGGATTGCGTACGCAGAACTCATCGGGATCGATGTCCAACCTATCCATCGCTCTCAGCAACAGGTCTTCCGAGGCGAACGGAAGTGCCATCGCGCGTTCGAACTCTCGCTGCGTAAGCCCGATCTCGGCATACACCCGCGCCGCCTCTTCTGAACCCAAAGCCTCGATGTCCCGCCGGGTCTGCCTAGTTCGCCTCCAGCCACTCAGGAAATGAGCCACGGAGTCACGGGCCGACGCCATTCGGTCAACCAGATTGTCCATCATCGCCTTCATCTGTCGTATCCTCCAGGCTGGCAAATGCGCGGCGGGCCCGCAAGAATGATCACCCACCGATCCAGGATGCGTCCCGTTCGCCACATGCTCTTTGTTGTAGGTCAAAGACCGTGTCGGTGACGGGCGAACATCGGCACGCGAGATCGGACTGCAAAGGGAGCCAAGACGCGATTGCAGGCCGCTTTCGTCGGGATCTTTGCGCCGGAACAACGATCGCCCAAGCGCAGCAGACTAGGCATCTGGCTTGAGGAGACAGCCAGTATGATGCCTTCCGCCATAGACCCCAACATGCCAGTCGACGAGATCATGCGCAGATGGCCCGCGACCATCCGGGTCATGATCCGTCATCGGATGTTGTGCATCGGCTGCCCGATCGGCATCTTCCACACCGTGGCGGACGCGGCCGCCGCTCATGGTGTGGACGAGGCCGCATTCACGGCCGAACTGCTGGCCGCGATGAGGTCGGACACATCGGTGGATTCACTGTCCGCATTCGAGCCGAACGTCTAATGGAAACCATCACTGTCCGTCTTGACCAGCGCGTCAGGATGGCAGCCAAACCGGGGAACGATCGGTCGCCGAAAGCCCCCTAACCACGAGGTCTATCTGCGACATGCCCGTGATGCGGCCTGACCCTGGGGAGGAAGGCAGGAAGCCTACTTCTTTCGTCGGTTCTCCGCGACCAGCATGAGGGCGTGCGGATCGGTGACCGTCACTTTCTGGCGTCCGCTGCGCACGATCCCCTCTTCCTCCCAGGCACTCATCAGCCTGCTGACCGTGTGCAGCGTGCTTCCGGTCATCTCCGCGATATCCTGACGCGTGATCGGGAAGTCAATCTCGACGCCGTCCTGCGTCTTGCGCCCAGATTGCTGGACGAGCCGCATCACGGCGCTCGCGATCCGCTGTTCCACCTGGCGCGTCGACATCTCCATCACGCGCGACTGCGTGTCCTGAAGGCGCGCCCCGATCGTCTGGTATGCGTTCGCTCCGAAAGCGGGAACGCGAGCCTGAAGATCCGGCCAGACGCTGTTCGGCCAGGACAGCACGACGCAATCGACGGCAGCGACCGCGCTCGCAGGATAGGTCGTCCGCCCCATGGCAATCGCGATCCCGAACAGCTCACCCTCGTTGATGTAACGTGCGATGACCTGCTCGCCATCCGACGTCGTTCGCACCACGCGGATATGACCGGACAGCAGCAGGAAGAACTGCCCGGCTTCCTCGTCCTGGGAAAAGACCTCGGTATCCTTCGGGAAGCGGGACGAACGCGCCAGCGCAAGCACGGCATCGGCTTCTGCGCCGCTCAGTCCGGCGAAGGCGGGCAATCCTGAAACGAGCGACCTGTCGAGCGCCATGCTGGAAGTCTTCCCACTGTCGAACCCTTCAACGTTTCTACCCTTTGTTTGCGCTTGCGCAAACTGCCTCACGGCGTCGCGGGCTATGAGCAGGTCAACGGCAGATCAAAGCCGGGGACCAAGGAAGGACAGCATAAATGAAAGGCTTACGCGCAGCTCTCGCACTCGGGGCGGCAGTCATCGTCGCCGGCGCGGCCCAGGCCGCCGAGATCGAAGTCCACATGCTCAACAAGGGCGCCAAGGGTACAATGGTCTTCGAGCCGGACCTCATCGTCGCGGCTCCAGGCGACAAGATCCGTTTCGTGCCGACCGACAAGGGACACAATGTCGAAACCATCAAAGGCATGCTCCCGGATGGCGCCGAGCCCTTCAAGAGCAAGTTCAACGAGGATTTCACTGTCACCGTCACCGCCGAAGGCGTCTACGGCGTGAAATGTGCTCCGCACTACGCCATGGGCATGGTAGCGCTGATCCAAGTCGGCGAACCCGCCAACGCCGACGAAGCCAGGGCGGTGAAACAGACCGGCAAGGCGAAGGCCGTCTTCAGCGAACTCTTCGGACAGATGGTTGCCGCCAACTGACAACGGCCAGGTTCATCTCCAGCGATCGGGGGCGCGTCTTGCCCCCGATCGCGCATTCTCGTCCATTCCCTCGATGCGGCATATCGCGCGGCGTTGCACGCGTAGCGGAAGCGTCGCCGCAGATGTCGCAGTCCGTGATTTCGGGAAGAGAAGACCCTTTCGAGCAGCCGATCCGCAGTTGATCTCAGCCTGATCCATCCCGGCGCCATCACGCCGGCGCCAAAATAGCGCGACGCTTATCGCCGAACATGTCGTCTCCAACCTCTGTTCGCTCAAGCCCCCGCACGCCTTCCCCAGAGGATCGGGGCGTAGCGCGCCGCGAAGAGAAGGAACGCCCCGCTCCATAGCGCCCCACCGCCGGCGAGCACATCGACGTACCATTCACCGACGAGCGGTGCGGCCACGCGCAACGCCGCTCCAGCCGTGACCATGACGTACATGGCGACAACGAAACGGTCGGCGACGATCGATCTGCCCGTATGGCCCAGACTGGCCCTCGTCATGACTGCCAGCGTCATCGTTCCGATCGCTCCGGCTGTCAGCGCATGAAGGGCGGCCGAAGGGGAAAGCGCATCGGGCAGCACGGCGGAAAGACCGAGCAGCGCGAAAGAGACGGCAAGCCATCCGTAGCCCGCATGCAGCACCAGTAGGATCGGCTCGCGCATCGTTGCCAAGCCGCGCCAGCGGGAAAGACGCACGGCGAGCAGCATCCCGGCAGCGAGCAGGAGCGCGCCAACGGCTGCACTGTCGGGCACCGCAACCCACCCGACCATGGCGGCAACAGCGCAACCGAGCGCGGCCATGTCGAGCCTGCCGAAGGGCACGGGAAGCGAGGAAACGCCGGTCTTGGCCAGCCAGTTTCGGGTGAACGAAGGCACGATACGGCCGCCGATCAGCGCGATCAAAATAGCCGCGACTGCAAGCGCCAGGCGTTGACCCAGACTGTGGTCGAGAAGTCCGGCATTGGCCAGGTGATCGGCCGCATTGGCGCAGCCGAACAGCGTGATCATTGCAGCCACGGGCACGTTCTTCCAGTTCCTGCCCCTCACCACCTCGCGCCAGATCGCAAAGCCGAGAGTGGCCGGAAACGACAGGTCGACCGCCATGGCCAGCCACAGGTTCGGCGAGAGCAGGCAAGCCACTCGCCCCGCAAGCCACAGGCCGACGAGGACGGCGAGCGGCACCCCACTGAGCGGTAGCCGTCCAGTCCAGTTCGGGATGGCCGTGAGGATGAAGCCCGCGATTACGGCGCCCAGATAGCCGAACAGCATCTCATGGGCGTGCCAGCGCATGCCGTCGAATGGGCCGCCGATCTGGACACCGCCGAAATAGGCGAGCAGCCATACCGGAATGGCCACCCCGGCATACAGCGCACCCAGGAAGAAGAACGGTCGGAAGCCGTAATGCAGGATCGGGGGCATAGCGCGGATGCGGCCGCGTCCGTCTCTCGAGGCGTCCCCCGATTTCAGCGCCGCCCTCAGAACGGAACGGTCGGAGGCAGTGACAGCACCCATCACGCGTTTCCCTGTCCGACAGCGCGCATGGCCGCAGCAACGCCGCAGGCCGCGAAATCTGCCACGTCCTGGAACAGGCGGGATATCTCGTGAAAGGCGCTGCGGTCCGGTTCATCCGGCATGAGATCATCCAGTTCGCCCAGCAGGGCGAGCACGACGATGATGGCGTCCCGCATTTGCCGGGCATCCGCGAGCCCGCTGGCCCGTCGCACCAGGGCCTCTTCCGCGCCCACGCGATCAAGCATGGCGTTGGCAGCGTCCCGGCAGTTGCAGTCGAGACCGGCCTGGGCGATACCACGCCGCAGTCGTTCAAGAACGGCCACCGGGTCTTGCGAAGCATGTGAGGCAGGGCGCAATGCGGCCTTGGACGGTTGAGACATGATATCCACCTCATGGGACGAGCCGGACGACCATGATCGTCGCCCGGCTATGGGTGTGTTCGACGCTGCTAACGTGCAAGCAGGCTAAGCTTCTCGCTCACGCCCTCGCGGAAGATCTCGGGCTGCTCGGGACCTTCTACAATCAGCTTGCCGATAAGCCCGCGGTTCACGCGCGACAAGGCGTGGTCGACCAGGAGATACTCGCCGGGCACCTCGACCTTGAAATCCACGGCTGCGGCACCGCCAGGCGGAACGCTGATTGTCTGCACATCCGGCAGCGCGTCTCCGGTCAGCGATCCCAGATTGTAGACCTTGTCGAAGATCTCACCGATGACGTGGAAGCTCGAAGTCTTGTTCGGGCCGCCGACGCCGAAGTAGATGCGCACGGTTTCGCCGACCTTCGCCTTCAATGCGTTGTCGCCGGTCAGCGCCTCCGCCGCCCCATTGAACACGTAGTATTCCGGCTGCTCGTTCATCAGCTTGTCATAGCTCTCGCTGAGCTGACCGGGAGTGCCGAAGACCTCCTCGGTGTAGAGCTCGCCCTGCATGACGTAGAACTCGTGATCGACCGGCGGCAATCCTCCCTCCGGTTCGACCAGAATAAGGCCATACATGCCATTGGCGATGTGCTGCGCTGCAGGGCCAACCGCACAGTGATAGACGTACAGGCCGGGATTGAGTGCCTTGAAGGTGAATCCCTTCGTCTCGCCAGGCGCGGCAAGCGTGGCATGACCGCCACCATGCAGTCCCGTGACCGCGTGGAAGTCCACATTGTGCATGGCCATGCTGTCTTCATGGTTCTCCAGAACCACTTCGACCGTGTCCCCGACCCGCGTTCTGACAAGCGGCCCCGGGACCTTCCGGTTGAAGGTCCAGTATTGATATGTGGTTCCGTCGGCCAGTTGACCGATGACTTCCACCGTCTCGAAGCCGACGCGTACGGTCGCGGGCCGGCGATCCCCGATTGCGCCCGGCAGATCATTCGCCGCGCGAATGACGTCCAGGGGCGCTTCATGGGTGCCCAGATCGGAACGGTGCTGGAGCGTAGTTTGCGCGGTTGCGACGCTGGCAAGCCCGAGTCCCATTGCGAAAGTGGCCGCAGCCACAGTCGTGAGAAGCTTGGGGTGTGGTTTCATGACACGGTCCTTTCTGACCTGCTGTTCATGAAACATTACTAGCCCGTACTGTCGCATCCCTTCTTTGCGCAACGACAAACAGCGAGCCGATTCCGCTGCTGAGATGCTGACCGAAACCTGCTGTCACACCAGGGCAGCCACGGCCTGGATTGCCGACGTCGTCGTGACGCTCCCTTTCTGGGCCGCCGACATTGCTGGCGTGCTGGTAGACCTTGATGGACGAGGAATCGACGGATTACGCGGCGACCTCTCCAAAGGCCAGCGGCAAGCCCTCTTTGCTGGCGTCCTCGGCCGAGGTCGACGAACGCAATGTGTAGAAGCAGCTCGGCCACGCCATCGCCAAGATGGCCCGCAAATATCAGCGCCACCGGGACCGCTTTCGCGTCAATCTCACCAAGGCATCGGGGCTACAGGAAGGCCCCTCCCCTGCCGAATCAAAATTTCCACGGAGATGTGAGGTCGAGGCCTGTTGTCTCGAAATCAGTCAGATTGCGAGTGGCCAATCGACCACCGTTCACCTGGGCGATCGCTGCAATCATGCCGTCAGGTGCAGACATTCCACGTCCCTGGCGAACGGCAGCGCCCATGATTTCCCCATAGGCCAGCGCCGCTTCCTCGGTCAGACCGAAGATGCGATCGGCAAATCTACGACGCCAGTCCGCAAGTCCCTGTTCCAGCCGATCGGCGCGCTGATCCGGCCTTATCTTATGTATGCCAAAGGCAATCTCGGCGATCGTCACCGTTGGCAGGGCGAGCTCGGCGTCATATCGAACCAGCCACGAAAGAACCGCCTCGTTGGGAGCCTTCTTCAGGGTTTCGGACACAACATTGGTGTCGAGGAAAATCAAAGCTCGATGCCCTGATGCGGATGACGGTTCTCGCGGACTATCGCTTCCAGATCGATGTCAGTACCAGATTGCGCCACAAGCCGCGCATAGAACGCCGCCGCTGGCTCCCGCCCAGCCTCCCGGACCTCATAGGATTCAAGCGCACGCTCGACGATATCGGCGATCGAGCGGTTTTCTCGTCGGGCGAGACGGTGAGCCAGGTCTCGAGCCTTGGAGCTTCGGACAGAGAGTTGTGGTTCAGCCATATCGACCTCCATTTTCCTGCAATATAGAGGTAAACGCACCTGCCATCAAGATGGCACATGATGGCTCGACAGCCAATCACAACGCCGAGATCATCGGTTATCTGTATCTTCTATGTTTGTAAATTCGTCTTCAACACGGCTCTCAGGCGCTCCAAATGACCAAACAGCCCGCGCTCGCGTCGGCGTGACCCGCTCTCGTTGGGCACCGTCAACGGACGGGTCCGCACGCGAATGGCGATGATCGTGGCACTCGCCCGCAAGCTGCTGATCGCGCTGCGGCGGATGGTGAAGACAGGGGAGCTTCCTGACGGCGTACGAGTCCGACCCGATACCACGGCAGCGGCAGCCTAGTTGCCGACAGACAGGCGAACAGTTCCGCCTGCCTGTCAGCGAGTCCGAGGTGGCGGGTGCTCGTTACATGACGTGGTTCTAAGACCGCTTTCCAGATGGGGACCGCCGCCCGGAGCCTGGTTGTTGATGCGGAGGACTGCATCATGTTTTGGGCGGCCCATGGCCCGCCGAATACAAGGTTGCAGCGCACCATGTGCGCCCCGCAAACCGGCTCCGCCTCTGACCCACCTCGGCCTGCTTCGGCTCGAGATTCGAGCACCGCGCTCGGGGCCATCAAGGACGCTTCGCGCTGCTGCGCAATGCCCTGCCGGGCCTCTTTGACCGCCCCTGCGCGCCGCGCTGGTGAGAAAACCAGGCCGGGACGAAGGAATGGTTCGCCCCGGCCAAACAAAGGAATGAAGACGATGATGCAAGCTTCTTGACTTCGAAGTCCCCATACAAGTGTCATGTATCGGGCCCGCTGGACGGCCCACTCATCGTTCTGTTCCAGCAGCAGCGCGCCGACGAGGCGGAGGATGGCGTCGTCGTTGGGGAAGATGCCGACCACGTCGGTCCGCCGCTTGATCTCGCCGTTGAGGTGCTCGATCGGATTCGTGCTGTGGAGCTTCGCCCGGTGCTCCTTGGGGAAGGTCATGTAGGCGAGCACATCGGGCTCGGCCTCGTCGAGGATGGCGGCCAGCTTCGGCACCTTCGGCCGGATCTGGTCGGCGACGGCGCGTCACTGGGCGCTGGCGGCCTCCGGCGTCTCCTGGGCGAAGGCGGTGGCGACGAAGGCCGAGACGACGCGCCGGCCGCTCTTGCCGGCATACGCCAGAACGTTCCTCATGAAGTGGACGCGGCAGCGCTGCCAGGTGGCCGAGAGCACCTTGATGACGGCCGCCTTCAGGCCCTTATGGGCGTCCGAAACGACGAGCTTTACGCCCCTGAGGCCGCGGCGGGTGAGCTTGCGCAGGAACTCCGTCCAGATCGGCTCGGCCTCCGAGGTGCCGATCTCCATGCCCAGCACCTCGCGCCGGCCGTCGGTATTGACGCCGACGGCGATGATGACGGTGACGGAGACGATGCGGCCGCCACGGCGCACCTTCAGGTAGGTGGCGTCGATCCAGAGATAGGGCCAGACGCCCTCGATCGGCCGTTAGACTAGAGGAAGGCCTTCACCTTGCCGTCGATATCCTCGCACAGCCGCGACACCTGGCTCTTCGAGATGCCGCTCATGCCCATGGCTTTGACCAGGTCGTCGACCGAGTGCGTCGAGATGCCTTGCACATAGGCTTCCTGGATGACGGCAGTCAGCGCCTTCTCAGCCATGCGACTCGGCTCCAGGAAGCCTGGGAAATAGGATCCCTTCCTCAGCTTCGGGATGCGCAGCTCGACGGTGCCAGGCCGCCTCTCCCAGTTCCGGTCCCGGTAGCCATTGCATTGGCCGGTCCGAAGCGGTGACTTCTCGCCATAGGCGGCGCCGGTGGCCGCACCCACCTCCATCTCCATCAGCCGCTCGGCGGCGAAGCCGATCATCTCGCGAAGCAGATCGGCTTCCGCGCTCTTCTCCACGAGCGCGCGCAGGTTCATCATGTCGTCGGTCATCGGTGTTCCTTCCAGCGAGAGCTTGGCTTCGACAACCAGACCCTACCGGAAAGCGCCGATGACCACCGCGCTAACCAGCTACACCACGTCTCGGGACGTCATCGGGTCCGCCACGGGCCCGAACCGTGCATCATCCGCCCGAAGCGTCGTTCTACCGTTTGACGACAGCCACTCGGCAATATGACCGCACGGGTGGCTGCAACATTCGAGGGACGTCGCTTCATCGCTCCGCAGGCTTGATCAGGCTGCTTCCAGACCCTGGATCTGTTCCCCGACACGCGGATGATGAGACCGGCGAGGTCGAGGACCAGCCTGTCTTCCTGCCGGCGACAAGATCGTCGTCAGCGTCTCCGTCGCCCGCCGATTCACGCCGGGGCTCGACTACCACCGAGAGATCCTGCCCGGCACCCGCGCCTTCTATCAGAGTTCCAGCGTTCACGCACAACTGGTCGCGGCCCGCGAGGGGCTCGGGCTTTGCGTGCTGCCACACTTCATGGCGACGCAATTTCCCGATCTCGTGCCGGTGCTGACGAAGGAGATCCATCTCGACCGGTATTACTGGTGCATCGCCACCAGGACGTCGCGAATTCGCCGCGCATCCGCATGCTGACCGACTTCTTCAAGTCGGAAGCTCACAAAAAAGTGGAGGACGATTTCCACGGCCACGCATTGGTGGCTTGAGGGTCCATGATTCTCGGCCCAGCACGGGCCGAGAATGACATTTGAATGTTTCCGGCTCCCGATTTACGCCGTGCCGGCCCCGAGTTCGGCCGCCACCGCGTCGAAGGAGGCTTCCGCAATGTCGAACAGTTCGTCGATCTGCTTTTGCGAGATGATCAGCGGCGGGCAGAAGGCGAGTGCGTCGCCCATGTTGCGCGATATCAGCCCGCGCGCCTGCATTTCCTGATTGAGGCGCAGACCGATGGCGCCCGGCGCTTCGTTCTGTCCCGGATGGGCTGCCTCGACTGCCCCGATCAGACCGATGCCGCGCGCCTCCACGGCAAGCCGATGCTGGCCCAGCGCATCGAGACGTTCGAGGAAGCGCGGGCTCACCTCCTTGACATGGGAAAGCAGATCGCGCTCCTCGATGATCTTCAGGTTCTCCAGCGCCACCGCCGCCGCCACGGGATGGCCGCTCGCCGTATACCCGTGGCCGAAAGTGCCGATCTTGTGCGATTCGTCGGCCACCGGTCCGTAGACCTTCTCGTTGACCAGCAGCGCCGAGATGGGCAGGTAGGAGGAGGAAAGCTGCTTCGACAGGGTCATGATGTCGGGGTCCAGCCGGTAGGTCGTGGTGCCGAACATCTCGCCGGTGCGCCCGAAGCCGCAGATCACCTCATCGGCGACGAACAGGATGTCGTATTTCTTGAGGATCGGCTGGACGGCCTCCCAGTAGCCATCCGGCGGGACGATGACGCCGCCCGCGCCCATGACAGGCTCGGCGAAGAAGGCGGCAATGGTTTCCGGCCCCTCCTTCAGGATCAGCTCCTCCAGGTCACGTGCGCAGCGCCTCGCGAAATCGGCCTCGCTTTCGCCCTGTGTCTTCATCGTGCGGTAATGCGGGCAGGTCGTGTGCAGGACGCCCGCAATCGGAAGGTCGAACGAGCGGTGATTGTTCGGCAGACCGGTCAGGCTCGCAGCGGCCAGGGTGACGCCGTGATAGCCTTTCACACGCGAGATGATCTTCTTGCGCTGTGGCTGGCCAAGCGCATTGGAACGGTACCAGATGAGCTTGATCGCCGTATCGTTGGCCTCGGAGCCCGAGCTGGTGAAATAGGCCTTGGACATCGGCACCGGCGCCATGGCGACGAGCCTCTCTGCGAGCTCGACCGAGGGGCCGTGCGACTTGTGGGAAAAGGTGTGATAATAGGGCAGCTTCTCCATCTGGGCGCGCGCGGCCTCCACGAGCCGCTTTTCGCCGAAGCCGAGCGCCACGCTCCACAGCCCCGCCATCCCCTCGATATAGCGCTTGCCGTTGTTGTCGTGGACGTAGATGCCTTCGCCATTCTCGATGACGAGCGGCCCGTGCTCCTCATGGCGGCGCGCATCGGTATAGGAATGGAGCTGATAGGCGACATCGCGGGCTTCGATGGAGTTGGGTTTCGGAGTCATGTCACGCCTCGGTTTGGGTCAGTTTCGCCAACTCGTCGCGGCTGGCTGTCAGGTAGGTTTCGGCATTATCGGAAAGCGAAGGCCCCAGATAGCCCCCTTCCTGAATGAGCGCGGTGGGCAGTCCCAGGCGGACGATCTCGCGTGCCATTGTGTCGAAACCTTCCGCCGTCATCTTCACCTCCGACAAGGGGTCGTCGGCCGCCATGTCGAAGCCGAGCGAGACGACGAGCGCCTCTGCGCCGAATTCACCGATTGCATCGAGCCCCTCGCGAAAGCGTGCCAGAATGCGCTCGATGCCGTCGCCCGGCTGCAGCGTCAGGTTCATGGTCGTGCCCAGGCCATCGCCCTCGCCGCGTTCATCCTCGTAGCCGAGATAGTAGGTCGGATAGGTAGCCGGGTCGACATGCAGCGAGCACACGAAGACGTCACCGCGCTCGTAGAAGATGTCGAGCGTGCCATTGCCGGTATGGGTGTCGATGTCGAGGATGGCGACCTTGCCGAAGCGCCCGCGCAGGCTCTCGGCGGCAATGGCGGCATTGTTGAAGACGCAGAAGCCGTTCGATGCATCCGAAAGCGCGTGGTGTCCGGGCGGGCGGCACAGGCCGTAGATCATGCGGCTGCCCTGCTTGACCCGCTCGGCCGCCTCAAGCGCCGTCTGCGCCGACCAATAGGCCGCCTGCCACAGACCTTCTGTCAGCGGCACCGACGTGTCGGTCGCCCACCAGCCGAGCTGGCCGAAAATCGAAGATGAAGGCCGTCCGCGCCTGGGGCCCGGATGGCAGTTGGGAACGGGTTCCGCGTCGCTCGCCTCGGCGCGCCAGCGCTGATAGGCATCCTTCCAGAAATCGACATAGGCCGGGTCGTGCGCCACCTTGATCGGCGTTTCGCCAAAATCGCGCGGCGGCTCGATCACGAAGCCGTTGCGCACAAGCATGTCGCGGATGAGGATGGCGCGCTCGGCCTGCTCGGGATGGGGCATATAGGCGCCGCGGCGGAAATAGCGCTCAGGCGTGTGCAGCAATTGGCGTTCGTCAAAGATGGCTTTCATCGCGTCTCGTCCAGCCTCAATATCCGTTTGTCCTGTCCACGGCGGTTCGCGCCCGGCGTCCCGACACGACATCGCGCGCCGCCTCGACCACCTGCCGGGCCATCAGGTCGGGCGAACTGTCGCTCGCCTGATGCGGCGTGACGAGGATGCGCTCGTCCTGCCAGAACGGATGGTCGCGCGGCAGCGGCTCGGTCGCGAACACGTCGAGCGACGCGGCCGAAATCCGCCCGTCGCCTAGGGCTGCCAGCAGATCGGCCTCGACCAGATGCTCGCCGCGCCCAAGCTGGATGAGAACGGCGCCTTCCGGCATCGCGGAAAACAGGCGCGCGTTCAATATGCCGCGGGTCTGCGGCGTCAGGGGCAAGACGTTGATGAGGATGCGCGCCCGCGCGGCGACGCGTTCGGCAGCGCCATCGCCGCATTCGAATTCGACACCGGCGGGAACCGCGCCCGAAGGGGCGTTGCGAACCGCGGCGACGACCGGAAAGCCCATCGCCGTGACCGCACGCGCAATGGCATTTCCCATCAGCCCGAAACCCAGAATGCCGACCGGACAGTCGCGCGGCGCGATGAAGCCCGCAACATCCTGGCGCGACCATTCGCAGCGCGCCTCGTGAACGATGTGATGGCGCATGTTGCGGTGGTGCCAGACGACGTGCCAGGCGGCAAAGCCGGCCATCAGATCGGCCTGGCTGTTGTCGCGCACCCGCGCCACCTGGACCTGGCCCGGCAGGCTGGGGCAACGAACGATGCTGTCGACACCGGCGGCAATGGAATGCGCCAGGCCCAGATTGGGGTAAGGTGCGAAAGCCTCGGCCGCCGGATGCCAGGCGAGCGCAAAGCGGATCGCGGCCGGATCGTCGACGGCCTCCGGGCGTCGCAGCCGGACCTCGCCGGCATAGGGCTCGAAATGGCGGCCGAACATCTTTTCCAGATCGAAGACGGTGCTGAGATACACGCCTTCGATCACGCCGTTTCGCGCCATTATGCCGCCTCGATCGGCTCGACGCCGCACCAGCCGGCAATAAACAGCGCGATCGCGCCGGTCACGCGCTTGATGGAGGAAAGACTGACGCGCTCGTCGAAACCGTGGATGTTCTCGGTGATGGGGCCATAGACCAGGCAGGGCATGCCGGCATAGATGACGAAGACGCGCGCATCGAGATAGCCGGGTGTGACGAAGCTCTCGAGCTCGCTCGATGTCGCCTTGCGATGCGCATCGGCCAGCGCCAGTTCCGCCTCGCTCCCCTCTTCCAGCACATAGCCACGGGCAAAAAACCCGTTCCAGGTGATCTGCGGCGGCCGGTTGCCCAGAAAGGCATCGCCGGCGAGATCGCGCGCCAGATGCGCCTCGATCTCGTCGGCGCGCACCCTCGGATCGTCGCCCGGATAGATCGCGATGCGGCAGGAAAGCCTGCACCATGCCGGCACGCTGGAGGCCCAGTCGCCGCCTTCGATCTTTCCGACGTTGAAGTTGATCGGATGCTCGACGTCCTCGAAATAGGGATAGTTCGCCTTCTCGGCGTTCCATTCCTCGGTCATGCGCTTCAGGCTCTCGATGACGCGGAAGCTCGCCTCGATGGCGTTGGCGCCGGTGCCGGCCTCGCGCACATGCACCGGGTGCCCGGCGACATAGACCTCGAACCACAGCACACCGCAATTGGCCCGCACCAGCTTTTCGTCTTCCGGCTCGGGGATGATGGCGGCATCGGCCGTATAGCCCTCGACGAGGCAGGCGAGCGCGCCGTTGCCTGTGCACTCCTCCTCGACCACGCTCTGCACATGCACCTTCGCCGCCGGCTGGAGGCCGAGGCGGCGCAGTGCGTCGAGCGCGAAGATATTGGCAGCGATGCCGGCCTTCATGTCGCCGCCGCCGCGCCCGTAAAGCCAATCGCCGATGCGCTTGGGCTCGTAGGGTGGCGATACCTCCCACATGTCAAGCGGGCCCTCGGGCACCACGTCCATGTGCCCGTTGAGGATCAGCGAGCGGCCGGCGGCCTTTCGCGGGGTGTGGGTGGCAACGACGTTGACGGCGTCGGAATAGTCGACAGCGACCGGCGAAAAGCCCGGATGATCCTTGATCTTGTCCTCGTCGACGCGGAAGGACTCGACCGCATACCCACGCTCTTCAAGCGCCTTGTGAACGAAATCCTGCGCCGGCTTTTCCCGGCCGCGCAGCGAGGGAAAGCGGATCAGGTCTTCGGTGAAGGCGATCTGGTCTTCGAAGCCTTCCTCGACGGCGGCGAGGATCTTCTGGGCGAGTTGTTCATCCACGGTCGCGGGTTCCTGTTCTGAAAACACAATGCCCCTTCGTCCCCCCCTCTTTCGGCTTCGCCGACGTCTCCCCTTCACAAGGGGAGATCAAGCGCGGACGGGTCTCTACCTTTTGACGTGAAAGCGGCGCGAGAAATGTCGCCAATCTCCTCCCTTGAGGGAGAGATGCCCGGCAGGGCAGACGGGGGTGTTTGAGCATCAACTTCAAGACCGGCACTGCACTCATCCCGCCACCGCCAGTTCCTTCTCGCGGCCGGGAATGGCATCGATGAGGCTGCGGGTGTAGGCATTCTGCGGGTTGTCGAAGATGGCGTGAGCCGGCCCCATCTCGACCACGCGGCCCGTCTGCATGACGGCGATGCGGTCGCAGATCTGCGCTGCCACGCGCAGATCGTGCGTGATGAAGATCAGCGCCAGGTTGAGCCGTTCCTTGAGGTCGGCGAGCAGGTCGAGCACCTGCGCCTGGATCGAGACATCGAGCGCCGACACCGCCTCGTCGGCGATGATGACGCGCGGCTCGAGCGCCAGTGCGCGGGCGATGCCGATGCGTTGGCGCTGGCCGCCGGAAAATTCATGCGGATAGCGATCAATGGCGAGCGCGTCGAGATCGACCAGTTCGAGCAGTTCGACCGCGCGCGCATAGGCCTGCCTTTTCGGCACGCCATGCGCCATCGGCCCCTCCGCGATGATGCGGCCCACCTTGGCGCGCGGATTGAGCGAGGCGTAGGGGTCCTGGAAGATCATCTGGATGGATTTGCGCGTTTCGCGCAGGGCTCCGCCCGACAGATGCGCCATGTCCTGGCCGGCAAGTTTCACTGTGCCTGAATCGGGCTGCATCAGCCGCACCAGGCAGCGCCCGACGCTCGACTTGCCGGAGCCCGATTCACCGACGATGCCGAGCGTCTCGCCTTCGCATAGTGTCAGGCTGACATTGTTGACCGCATGCACGACGCGCGCCTTCGAGCCGAACATGCCGCCGCCCGTGCGGTAGGTCTTGTTGAGGCCTTCGACCTCCAGAATGGGCGCTTTGCCGGATGCCGCCTCGTCCGCTTCGGCCGCGAGCTTCGGGATCGCCGCAATCAGCTTTTGCGTATAGGGGTGCTGCGGGTTATCGAGCACATCGTCGGCGCTGCCCGCCTCGACGATCTTGCCATACTGCATCACCGCCACGCGGTCGGCGATTTCGGCCACCACGCCGAAATCATGGGTGATGAACATCACCGCCATGCCGCGCTTTTCCTGCAGATCGCGGATGAGCTTCAGGATCTGGGCCTGGGTGGTGACGTCGAGCGCAGTGGTCGGCTCGTCGGCGATCAGGATTTGCGGTTCGAGCGCCAGCGCCATGGCGATCATGACCCGCTGGCGCTGGCCGCCGGAAAGCTGGAAGGGATAGGCCCGCGCCGCCTTTTCTGGATCGGGAATGCCGACTTCCGTCAGAAGCGTCACGGCGCGCGCCTTGCGCTCGGCTTGCGTCAGCAGGCCATGCGCCTCGAAGACCTCGGCGACCTGGTCCTCGATGCGCATCAGGGGATTGAGAGCCGACATGGGCTCCTGAAAAATCATAGCGATCTTGCGCCCGCGCAGGTCCATCATCTCTTCTTCGCCAAGCGTCAGGAGATCGGCACCGTCAAACAGGATCTGCCCGGCGACCGGCCGCACCAGGTCCGGCAGAAGTCCCATCGCGGCATTGGCCGACATGGATTTGCCGGAGCCGGATTCGCCGACGATGCACAGGATCTCGCCGGCATTGAGATCGAAGCTCACATCGTCGACGGCGAAATCACGGTCGGCGCCTTCCGGCAGCGCGATCTTCAGCCCTTCGACACGCAGAACAGGGTCCGTCATCGCGCTCTCCTATTTGCCGCGCCGCGCCAGGCGCGGGTTGAGGGCGTCGTTCAGACCCTCACCGATCAGGTTTAGCGAGAGCACCGTCAGGAGGATCGCCACACCCGGAAAAAAGGAGAGCCACCAGGCCTGTCGGATGACGGTGCGCGCCGCGCCGATCATGTATCCCCAGGACATCATGTTGGGGTCGCCAAGCCCCATGAAAGAGAGCGAGGATTCGAGCAGGATCGCCGTCGCCACCATCAGCGAGGCCAGAACGATAATCGGCGAAATGGTATTCGGCAGAACCTGGCGCAGGATGATGGTAAGGCTGGACTGACCGGATAGAATGGCAGCCTCGACATATTCGCGCGAGCGCAGCGACAGGACCTCGCCGCGCACCAGGCGCGCCACCGGTGGCCAACTGACGATCGCGATGGCGGCGATGATCGAATAGATCGAGGGCTGGAAGATCGCCACCAGGACAATCGCCAGCGCAAAGCTCGGCACGGTCTGGAAGAATTCGGTAAAGCGCATCAGCGCGTCGTCGACCCAGCCGCCGAAATAGCCGGCAAACGCGCCCATCGGGATGCCGATCAGGAGTGCGGCGACTGTCGAGACGAGGCCAACCAGCAGCGAAACCTGCGCCCCATAGGCGAGCCCCGAAAGCACGTCGCGGCCGAGCGCGTCGGTGCCCAGCAGATACTGATCCATGGAGAACGGCGGCAGGAAAGGCCGCTGCACCATGCGCCAGGGCGATTGCGGAAAGAACGCCGGCGCGAGCGCGGCGACCACAAGCACGATGGCAAGGATCGCGAGGCCGATGACCGCGCCCCGGTTGCGGGAAAAGCGTTTCCAGAAATCCGCCATCAGGCCACCCTTATGCGCGGGTCGACGAAACGGTACAGAATGTCCGTGACCAGGTTGAACAGAAGCACCATGGCCGCCGATACGAAGAACACGCCGAGGAGCAGATTGTAGTCGCGCTGGGCGAGCGCCTCGAACATCAGCCGACCGATGCCCGGCCAGGCGAAAACGGTCTCGGTGAGCACCGCGCCGCCGACCAGTTGCCCCGCCTGCAGGCCGGCGAGCGTGACGACCGGCAGCATGGCGTTGCGGAATATGTGGCGGCGCTGGATGATGCCGGGCTTCAGCCCCTTGGCGCGTGCCGTCTTGACGAAGTCGAGCTGGCTCACCTCGAGCATCGAGGCCCGCGTCATGCGCATGTAGACGGCCATGAAGAACAGGCCGAGCGTGGTGGCGGGCAGGATCAGGTGCTTGCCGATGTCGATTGCGCGGGCAAAGCCGGCCAGATTGGCGCCGACGGTCTCGTAGCCGAAGCCGGGAAGCCAGTTGAGATAGACCGAAAACAGGAGCACCGCCATCAGCGCCGCCCAGAACAGCGGCGTGGCATAAAACAGCAGCGCCACGGCTGATATCAGCGTGTCCGACCATTTGCCGACGCGCGCCGAGGCAAGAACGCCAGCCAGCGTGCCGAGCACCAGCGAGATGATGAAGGCGCTGATCGTCAGCAGCAATGTGGCCGGCAGACGCTGGAAGATCAGATCGGCCACCGGCATCTGCTGACGGTAGGAATAGCCGAGATCGAGCTGAACGACGCCTTTGAGATAGATCCCCAACTGGACCAGAAGCGGCTTGTCGAGGCCGAACTGTTCACGCAACTGGGCGATGAACTTGGCGTCGGCAGCGCCCGCCTCGCCGGCCATCACTGCCGCCGGATCGCCGGGCGCGGCGTGGATGAGAAAGAAGTTGAGCGTCAGAATGGCGATCAGGATGATCGCCGCCTTGCCCAGGCGCATGAGAATGAAGCGTAGCATCGAGCCTCTGCAGGGTCGGAACCAGAGCAGGAAGGCACGGGCCATTCGCCCGTGCCTCCGCGATTCAGGCTTTCAGCCTATTTCTCGATATAGGCATCCTTGAACCCGTCATTGACGCCGATGGCTGTGGTGACGAGATCCTTCACGTTGCAGCGGTAGATGGTCGGGAAGCCGAGCTCCAGCAGCCATGCGACCGGTACGTCGTCGACAAGCTTCTGCTGCACCTCGGTGTAGAGCTTCTGCCGCTCGTCCGCCGTCACGGCCACCGCCGCTTTCGAGAACAGGTCATCCACCTCGGTGTTCTCGTAGCCCTCGACATTGTTCCACTGCGACCCCTTGGCGATGTTGGTCGAGATGTAGCTGCGCGCCACGCCGAGCGCCGGATCGCCATACTGGTAGAGATAGGTGAAGGCCATGTCGTAGTCCCACTCGGCCAGCTTCTGGTTCCAGCCGGCGACATCGGTGGAGACGATCTCGACATTGACGCCCACTTCCTCGAGGTTCTGCTTCACGGCCTCGGCCCAGCGCTGCCAGGTCTCGCCGTAGGGAAGCGGCAGAAGGCGCACGGTCTCGCCATCATAGCCCATCTCGCCCAGTAGGGCCTTGGCCTTTTCGGGATCGTAGTCGTACTGCGTTACCTCATCGCTATAAAAGCGCGTCGAGGACGACACCGGGCCGGACGCCACCTTGCCGAGTCCGTTCCACAGCGCATCGCGGGCAAAGTCGCGATCCATGGCGTACATGACAGCCTGGCGGAAACGCTTGTCGGCGGTCGGTCCTTCGCGATTGTTGAGCCACATCCACGACAGCGGACCGAAATATTCCCAGCCCTTGTCGGTGATGCAGGTATTGTCCATGTCGGCGATACGCTGCACGTCGAAATTCTCGACCGAGCCGCCGGGCAGGATGTCCACTACGCCCGTCTCATAGGCGACAGCGCGCGAGGCTGCATCCGGGATCACGTGCCAATAGATCTCGTCGAGATAGGGCTTGCCCTCCTCGTAGTAGTCCTCGTTCTTCGTCAGAAGAATGTGCGAGCCCTTGACCCATTCGCTGAACTTGAACGGACCGGTCCCGATCGGCGTGTTGTTGGCCGGATTGTTCTTGTAATCCGTGCCCTCGTAGACGTGCTTGGGGACCATCGGCATCGTGCCGGCCTCGAAGATGCCGAGGAACGGGCCGAAGGGCTGCTTCAGCTTGAAGACGACGGTGGTGTCGTCGGGCGCGGTGATCGATTCGACATGCTCGAGCGAAGTGCGCAGGCGCGCATGGGATTCGCGCAGGAACACGTCGGCCGAAAACACCACGTCCGCCGAAGTGAATGGCTCGCCGTCGTGCCATTTGACGTTGTCATGCAAATGGAAGGTGTAGGTGAGCCCGTCATCCGACACCTCCCACGACTTGGCGAGTTGTGGCATCGGCTCGAGATTTTCGTCGTAGCGCAGAAGGCCTTCATAGATATTGCCGGCGACCATCTGCGTCGGGCCGTTCTGCACGAGACCCATCATCAGGCTCGGCGGCTCGGGCTGGATGACGACGTTGGCGCGCCCGCCGCTGACGGGTTCGGCGTGGAGCGCGGTTGAAAGCAGGAATGCGGTTGCGAATGGCGCCAGTTTCTTCAGCATGGCTTGTCGTTCCCCTTGTGGTTTCGGCAGTCGGGCTTTTCTCCTCTTTGCCTGCCAGGACATTGGCTGTGCTCTTGGACCGACCTCACGTCACGAGGTCGGGGTAGTGCTTGATGGCCAGGCGCTGGAAGGCCTCCCATTGCGGGTCCGGCTTGTTGCCGGTGTGATGCTCGTCCCAACCCTCGTACTGGCGGGCCGTCTTCTCGGCGAGTTCCTCGCCGATTCGGATCGGCGTGCCGCCGGACGACATGATGGCGACCTGCGCCCGGCAGGCCCGCTCCAGGTTGAACATCAGGGCAAACGCCTCGCCGACCGTGCGGCCGCAGGTAAGAAGACCGTGATTGCGCAGGATCATGACATTGTGGTTGCCGAGGTCGGCCACCAGCCGCTCGCGCTCGCTGAGATCCAGCGCGATGCCTTCATAGTCGTGGAAGGCCGTGCGATTGTGGAACTGCAGCGACCATTGATTGAGCGGCAGGATGCCTTCCTCCATCGACGATACCGCCACGCCGGCCACGGTATGCGTGTGCAGCACGCATTGCACGTCGGGCCGCGCCTCGTGGACCGCGCTGTGAATGGTGAAGCCGGCCTTGTTGATGCCCGCGCCGTACTCGTCACGCAGGATATCGCCATTGATATCGACGGTGACGAGGCTCGAGGCCGTCACCTCATCGAAGCGCAGGCCGAACGGATTGATGAGAAAGGCATGCTCGCCCTCCTCCGCCGGCGCCCGGCTCGAGATATGGGTAAAGATGCTGTCGTCGAGCTGATAGTGCGCGATCAGCCGGTAGGCGGCCGCAAGCTCGATACGCTCGCGCGGCTGCTTGTGGGCGTCGGCGGGTTCGAACTGGGATTGCAGGCTCATGATTGCTCCGTCTGGCGCGCCTGCCCGTCACGCCGGGGGCGCATGTCACTGTTTGCCGCCGACTTGCCGCGAAGCCGGAAATTCATCGCTGGCGACAGGCAAGCACAGCCAATACGAAGTGTCAATTGTCGACAATCGGCATTATTGATATGGTTTCCTGCGCAACAGGAATGCGGGGAAGCCAATCACAATGGACAAGCTGTTCTCGGAAGTCTCGACCACCGATCTGGTGACACAGATCGCCCGGCAGATCACACAGGCGATCGTGGCCGGCCGGCTCAAACCCGGCGAAAGGCTGACAGAGCTGCAATTGTCGCGCGATTTCGGCACCAGTCGCGCACCCGTGCGCGAGGCGGCCCGCCTGCTGGAAAGTCAGGGGCTCGTCACCTTCAGCCCGCGCCGCGGCTTTTTCGTGCGCACCCTGACGGCGAATGACTTGCGCGAGATCTACGAATTGCGGATCGGCCTCGAACTCCACGCGGCCGCCCTCGCGCTCGATCGCATCGAAGCAAGGAAAGTCGCCGCATTGGAGCGACAGATCGAAAAGCTCTACCGGCTTGCCGATCGAGGCTCGATCGAAGAGCAGATCTTCGAAGACTTCAACTTCCACCGCATGCTGTGCGCCGCCGCCGGCAACGCCAGGCTGCTTCGGGTCTATGACGAGCTGGCCGTGGAGATGCGTGTCGGCATCACCCTGATCGGCAAGATCTACGACGATCCCCACCGCCTTGCGCAGACCCATGAGCCGATCGTCGAAACGCTCAAGAACCGCGACCGCGACGCATTGCTGGCGGCGTTGCACTACCACATCGAAGCGGCGCAGGAGGCGGTCGTCTCGCTGTTCGAAGGCATCGAGGCGGAAACGGCGTCAGCGCCGTAGGATGCCCCTGAAACGACGAGGCGTCTGCCCCCAATCCTCCCGGCGGCGAGATCGTCAGGGATGGCGCCGGCAATCCCACCGGCCTGCTGCTGGCGCAGCCCAATGCAACGATCCTCTATTCGACGCTGGCCAAGGGACCGAAGCTGGATCCCGACTACCAGATCAATTCGTCGCGCCATTTCATGCGCGAGTTGAACCGTCTCGGAGTGACCAGCGTGATCGACGCCGACGGGGGGCTTCCAGAACGATCCCAACGACTATGAGATCATCGAAAAACTTCACGCTGACGGCCAGATGACGGTCCGCCTCAGCTGCAACCTCTTCATCCAGAAGCCTAAGGAGGAACTCGCGGACTTCTCCTCCTGGGTAAAGCAGGTCTCACCGGGACAAGGCGACGACATCTATCGCCACAACGGCGCCGGCGAGAGGCTGGTCTATTCCGCAGCCGATTTCGAGGATTTCCGCGCCGAACGCCAGACATGCCGCCAAACATGGAATCCGACCTGGAGCCCGTCAAACATCTCCTCGCAGAAAACCGCTGGCCCTGGCGGCTGCACCCACCTTCAACTAGGGAGGACTTGATGAAGAAATTGTCGAAGCTCTTGGGAGCGGCTGCCGTCTAGACATCGCTGGCGGTTGCCGGCGCCACGGCCGCCGAATGTATCGCGCCGGCCGATCCTGGCGGTGGCTGGGATTTCACCTGCCGCACCATCGGCAAGATGCTGTTCGACCAGAAACTGGTGGATACGCCGGTCCAGGTAACCAACATGCCCGGTGGCGTCGGTGCAGTCGCCTACGCCAAGGTCATGTTGTCGCGCGACGACGATGCGGACCTGATCGTCGCCACCTCCACCGTGGGCGTGACGCAGATCGCGCAGGGCAAATATCCTGCCGATACATCGGTCATGCGCTGGATCGCCATGCTGGGTACCGATGTGGGCGTGATCCTCGTGCCGAAGGATTCGGAGTTCAAGACGCTCGACGATCTGGTTGCGGCCCTGAAAAAGGATCCCGGCGCACTTGCCGTCGCTGGCTCCTCGGACGCAGGTGGCTGGGACCACGTCCGCCTGTTGATGCTGGCACAGGCCGCGCAACATTCCTTGGCTTTGCGACAAGAATACCGAGCCAAGCTCTGGCAAGCTACGCGGCATGTCCATGCAGACGCAGCACCCGACAGACTCGGGCATAGTTCTACTCGGCGTCCTCTTCTATTCGGCGCGAGCGAGGATCTCCGCGACAGGCGGCAAGGCCGCCAGAACCTCCGTCGACACATCGTCCGTCGCCGGCAGCGGCCCCTCCCAGCCAGGGTCGCCCGGTTTACCGACGATAATCCGGCCAACCATTGCCGCCATTTCATGAGGGATACAGTAGTAATCATAAACGCCCGGTGCCTTGAGAAGGACCTCGGCGCTTTCTCCTGGCAAGAGGAAGCCGGTATCCCAAGGCTCTGCGGCGACGGGTATCCGGCGCAAGCGGTCGAAGTTGGCCGGGTGATAGGTCGTGGCTGTATGGCTGTTGCCTTTATCAAGATTGACGAAACGCACAGTTGTGCCGGGCAAGACCGCGAGGCCTCGCGGTGAAAACCAAATGCGCTCACCTCGGGTGGTGCCGCGCATCTCGATGACCTCGGTTGTCGCGGCCTTTGGCGAAGGCGGAAGGAGGAAGGCGGCGCCAAGGCCGCCTCCCAACGCAAGAAACTGTCGGCGCGCGACGATCATTCCGCCAAACGTCCCTTGGCGTCATCGTCATGGTAGAGGACGACATGGGCGTGTGGCTTATCAACGCCGGGATGGCCGGCATTGTAGTAAATATCAACGCTGCTGACCGTGTGTGAACCGGGACCCAACTCGTCATACGCGGTGCCGTTCTGAAGGTCCTCCAACGGGGTCATGTAAACTGTAGCCGACAGCTTGCCGTCGTGATCGTAGGCTAGAAAAGGTCCGGCAGGCAGGGTTTCCGGATCGACAAACAGTGTGCCGAGACCGGGAATGAACTCCGGGAGCGGCAGCGCATCGCTGACCTTGACATAGGGTTCGCCTGGAGGCGCTGCCTTCAGGGCGTCTTCGTCATGCGCCAGAGAGGGCGCCGCCATCAGCAGCGAGGCGGCGGCGAACAGCGGGGGCACAAGTTTCATAGGGTGTCCTTTCGGTTTGGATCGAGGGCCTTGCACAGGCGCTCGGTTCCTTGGATGCGATTGGACGAGAAAATGTTCCCGAGACGGTTCGGCAAGATCGCTCGGGAGCCGATGCGGGCGTGCCGCTACGCAAAAATACACACAATGATCGTCTTTCAGCCTCTCGTGCGTTTCTTGGGAACGCGGCGCCCGCCGCTGCATCAGATAGGCAGACAGGATGATTATGGAGAAGGCGGACGGCCTGCATGAAGACCGCGGTCTTTGCCCTGGCATCCAGCCGTCAATCCGCAATACCGCGCGGGTTCTGTTTGCCGGGACTGAACAGGAGTTTGATTGTGCTGAACACGATGCCTGACCCCATTGATGATTGTGAGGACGCTTCCGTTTCCAACCGGATTCGTGCTCGTCTCACAGACGCCGACCAGGCGTTTCGCGCCAATGACAATATTGCGGCCTTCATCAAAGATGGCGAACTGGACGAACTGCGTCTCGAGGTCGAAAGCCGGATGAAGGAGGTCCTGAATGCGTTGGTTATCGATACCGACAATGATCACAACACTATCGGTACCGCGCGCCGAGTAGCGAAGATGTTCATCGATGAGGTGTTCGCTGGCCGGTATTATTCCGCTCCGCCAATCACCAGCTTCCCCAACGT
Source organism: Mesorhizobium sp. (assembly GCA_963966365.1). GTDB lineage: Bacteria > Pseudomonadota > Alphaproteobacteria > Rhizobiales > Rhizobiaceae > Mangrovimarina > Mangrovimarina plasticivorans. The sequence goes on from CAWZZC010000013.1 coordinate 162,045, forward strand.
GTCGCAACTCAATGAGTTGATGATCGTCGGGCCCCTTACTGTTCGTAGTGCTTGCTCGCACCATCTTTGCCCCATCACGGGAAGGATATGGGTCGGCCTCTTGCCTAGCGCCGGCGCGGAACTGATCGGTCTATCGAAATTCGCACGCCTTTGTGATTGGATCATGAACCGGCCGCAGATCCAGGAAGAGGCCGTAATCATGCTGGCCGACGAACTGCAACGCCGTATCCGGCCCGACGGACTGGCATTGGTGATGGAAGCGGACCATTTCTGTATGCACTGGCGTGGGATCAAGGATCAGCAGCCTGTGATGACCACTTCGATCTTGCGGGGTTCCTTCCTTGAGAACGATGCGCTGAGACGCGAATTCCTGGACCTGCGGAATCGGAGAGACCAGTGATCTCGATGGTCCGATTAGTTCGCGCTTTGCAGCCGTACTTGCGGCAACTCGCCCCTGCGAAGGACATCACGGGAAGGCGCTGGTGTTATCCGATCAAGAGGAGGCTTAGATGCAGGAATCCGTAGAGCGGGTCTTGTCGCCGTATGCGCGAGATGATGTGCCTGATATTGAACTGGCCAAACGCGCGGCGCAAAAGGACGGCACTGCCTTCGAGGCGATCATGCGGCGCCACAACCAGTTGCTGTTTCGCACGGCACGCGGCATCGTACGCAGCGATGGAGAAGCGGAAGATGTCGTTCAGGAAGCCTGGATGCAGGCCTGGCGTGCACTGCCCGGGTTCCGGGCCGAGAGCAAGCTGTCGACCTGGCTGGTCCGTATCACGGTAAACGAAGCGCTGGGTCGGCTGCGTCGGAGACGTGCGCAGATCATTCCCCTGGAGGCAGCCATGATGTCGTCCGATAACGACACACGGTCAGCGCTTACCGAGGCTCCGGATCACGGTCCGGAGCACTCCGTCGAGCGTACTCAGGTCCGTGCACTCATCGAGACCCGCATCGCCCTTCTGCCCGATGCTTTCCGCAGTGTGTTCATGCTCCGCGCCATCGAGGAGATGAGCGTTGATGAGGTGGCAGAAGTGCTGGACATTCCCGCAGCAACAGTGCGAACGCGTTATTTTCGTGCCCGTGCCCTTTTGCGCGAAGGCCTTGCCGAGGAGATGGACATCGCAATTGGCGAGGCCTTCAGCTTTGCCGGCGAGCGCTGCGATCGCATTGTGGCGGGCGTCATGGACCGTGCCCGAACGGAGGGTCTTTGCGAGGAAGGCTAACGCCGGACCAGGCCATATCTGCCGCCCACCAAGCGAATGACAGAACGGGAGAAACACCATGGCCGATGCACACGACAGGAAGAAAGGGCCTGACCTCACCAAAGGGATCACTCTGGCTGATTTCAAGGGCAACCAGATGTTGCGCGGGCACGTGGGAGAAGCCTCCGTGATGCTTGCGCGTCTCGGTGAGGAGGTGCTGGCAGTCGATGCCAGCTGCACACACTATGGTGGTTCGCTGGACGAGGGGCTGATCACCGGTGATACGGTGCGCTGTCCCCTGCATCATGCCTGCTTTTCATTGCGTACCGGCGAAGCGCTCGGCGCTCCGGCGTTCGATCCGCTGTCATGCTGGTTGATAGAGCGAGATGGTGAGCGGATCATGGTTCGGAAGAAGGCAGCGCAGGTGACTTCACCAGTTGCCTCAGGTGTTGGCGACCTCAAGGCCATCGTGATTATCGGTGCCGGGGCAGCCGGTTTTGCCTGCGCCGAAATGCTACGCAGGCGCGGCTATAAGGGGGCACTCACCATGCTGAGTACAGATACGGATGCGCCCTATGACCGACCGAACCTTTCCAAGGATTATCTGGCTGGCAACGCGCCGCCCGAATGGATGCCACTCAGGCCGGATCAATTCTACCGGGAAAATGCCATCGACATGCAGCTAGGTGTGACGGTCACTGCCATTGACACGCAGGCACGCCACGTCTTCCTGGACGACGGACGAGCGATAGAGTTCGACAGGCTGTTGATCGCGACGGGGGCCGAACCAGTTCGTCCACCTATCCCCGGAGCCGAGCTCTCGCATGTTTTCACGCTGCGTAGCTTTGCTGATGGGCGCGCGCTTGCCAATGCGGCGGAGAAAGCAAGATCCGCGGTGGTGCTGGGCTCGGGATTCATCGGGCTCGAAACGGCAGCGGCACTGCGGGAGCGGGGGCTCAAGATGCATGTGGTGTCGCAGGATGTCCGGCCGCTCGAAAAGGTTCTTGGATCGGCGCTGGGCGATTTCATTGCCGGTCTGCACAAAGATCAAGGCGTTACCTTCCATATGCAGACATCGATCGAGACGATCTCTGCCGAGGCGGTAACACTTGGTTCGGGTGCACGGATCGACGCCGACCTCGTGATCCTTGGGACCGGGGTCCGCCCGCGCATCACACTGGCGAAGCAGGCAGGTCTGCCCGTCGAGAACGGTATCCTTGTTGACGCGCAACTGCAAACGCCAGTGGCCGGCATCTACGCAGCGGGCGACGTCGCGCGCTGGCCGGGTGCTCAGGGCGGTGAAACAACGTGCATCGAGCATTGGGTGGTAGCCGAGCGTCAGGGGCAGGTCGTGGCCGGAAACATGCTCGGCGAGAACAAGCCTTTCGATGACACACCATTCTTCTGGAGCGCGCACTACGACGTCACCATCCGCTATGTCGGCCATGCAGAAGCGTGGGATGAAGCAGTGATCGACGGAGACATCACGGCACGTGATGCCAGCGTCAGCTATCGCCGTAACGGGCGGACGCTCGCAGTCGCCACGCTCGGCCGCGATATGGAGGCGCTTGCCAGACGGCGTCAACTGGCCGCCGCTGAATGACGGCCGCCGCCGCGATTGCACGGGTTACCAGACGCGCAAATCGGAACCGATAACGATACCGTCAGACAAACGCGCACGGACGTCCTTTCCAGCATCCCTGATGTGGAAGACGCCCACTTCTCGACGCAAAGACGGTATCAATTTGTGGTCGCTAATCCGAGGCAGGCAAGAACCCGTTGGACCTCTTCGATGTTCGTCGCGGATCGAAGCTCTCCCAGCAATGCGCGATCCTGCACCAGCTTGCAGATGCGTGGCATGACCGCTTGCAAGAATAAAAGGTCCTTTCGGTTGCCGACCACCGCCAGGAGGATATCGACGCCTGATCCATCCAAAGCGCCAAAGTCCAGTTTCTGCTCAAGCCGGGTCGCCAGAATGAGAGGAGGGCTGTGATCGTGCAAGACGGCATGCGGAATTGCCACACCAGCACCAATGGCGGTGCTTCCTAGTCGCTCCCTGTCATGGAGGCATTTGGCCAGCTTGCCAGTGGCGGTGTCTGGCCGCAACTCCTCTATATGCTTGGCGAGTTTCCAAAGCGCCGCCTTTCGGGATTGGGAATGTGCGTCGATGACAAAACCGACGTCGAAGGTGGTGCCAACGAGATTCATCGCGTGCTCCAACAGCCGCACGGGTCAACGGCGGCACTTTCTACAGGGGTAACTTGTGATGCACAGGAAGATCCCGGAAGCGCCCTATCCCTGGCGCCTCCGGGTTATCCATGCCATTCGGTTGCATCAATCATGACCCTCAAGCCCGAAAATCTGTCGCAGCCTTCCGTTGGTCATTTTCGGGCGAACAGTTTCGCCCTTTCCGTGTTCGCGGCATGCCGGCCCGCATCGGAAATCCACTGCGGATCATGCTCGTGCGTGGCCTCAGGTTGCGGCGGTCGCCTGTTGCTGAGCTGCGGTGGTATTGGCACCATCGGTATAGACAAGGGCATCTGCTCTACAGTCATGGCAGTCAGCCGATGCGATCGACCGTCGGGCCCACTCCAGACAATGGACTGGCCCGCCGACACCCCCAACAATGCGGTCCCGACCGGCGTCAGCACCGAGATCCTGCCCTGAGAGGCATCGGCATGGCTTGGAAAAACCACCGTCACGACACGTTGCTCGCCGGTTTCGGTTTCATACGCGACGGTCGACCCCATTCGGACGACGTTTGCACGCACCGATCGGTCGCCGACGAGTATTGCTCGCTCCAGTTCGCCAAGCAGCATCTCATACCCATCCGGAATCCTGGCGCCTACTGCCAATACGAGATTGCATAGCCTCTCATGGTCTGTCCGCCCAATGATGATGCTTGGGTTGCGGGATAACTTTGTTTTTGTTGTCATTTTCTTTTCTTTCGATGCGCTGAGACAACGCAAGTGGTCCAAGGGCGATGTCCGTGGCACCAGACGCGCGCAACCGCAGTCCATTACCACCGAGATATCGGGATCAAAGCGCCTCCTTCCAGGGCTATGCTGCCTGCGGTCCGGGATCGCCATCATCCTGGTCAAATGGTTCACTGACGGATGCCATTGCCCGCGGCTTTTCACGGGCTGAAGAGCTGACGTCGGCTGGCTGACTTTCAGATCTGGATCCAGAACTGTCGTGCAACTGCTGACGCGACCGGCGCCGCTCGTCAGCTTCCGGCTGGAACGCCACCGCATTAAGCCGGATCTGCTCCCATGCGCCGCCCGTGCCTTCAACCGCGATCTCTTTACCGGCCGGCAAACCCAGCAAGGCAAGCCCGCGCAGTTCTGTAATCGGCAAGCCCATGCCTGTGAAAGCTTCCTCGTCTCCATAGGTGAGGATCCGGCTATCACGCATCCGACGATCGACCGTGAAGTCGACGAGACTGTTGATCGTTGCGACGCTGGCGTCGATGTCGTCCTGAAACAGAACGGTTGCGGTAGACAACTTCCGGCGCAGCAGGCGCAGGAAGGCTTTGTCAAGGTTGACGCCGCGCTGGAGGATGATTTCAAGGATACTGAAATCCTTCGCTGTCATATGACAACGAGGAGTGTTGGACATGACACTTCTCCACCGCACCGTGTCGTCAAACACGATGCACTTTGATAGATCCGCTTGTCGTGAAGGTGTTTCCCCTGGCTCCGGCGTGCGTCTCCTTGACGCCGCGCCAAGGGCTAGCCGCCTGGGATCAGACGGCCTGAGCGGAGAATGTGCTTGTTATGGATAATGAAGTCCCGCATTCACATGACTCCAATTGTACTTTCCCGGTCACAACGGAACCCGGAATCTTTAGGAGGCTCCGTCACTGCCCGGAAACGAGATTTGTTCGACGCTGAAGACTTTCAGTCCACGCATTTGACCGTTACCTGCGGTGTTTCCGCTTCGCGCATCCTGATGTGATCTTGATCCAGTAGGACTGCATCAAGCTGCGGACGGTCCCGGATCATCGTTGGGCGACATTCCTTCACCGCGAAACAGTCGCGCAGGGATTGACCGGAAGCGTAGGACATTTTCTTGTCGCGCGCTGGCCTCGCCTTGGGCAAGGGTTTTCGAGACCTCGCGAACCCGGGCCTCGGCCTCCGGTTGGGATACGACATCGTCCACCTGCAGGATTTCCTTCAGGCCGGATCCGAGGTCCACGACCACCGAGCTGTGCTCAGCGATACCCAATAGTGCCAGTCCTCGCAGGGTGTGGATGGACAGTGCGTAGAAGGGAAGCTGGTTCGGCGGGCATTGGACGAGCACGTGCGATCTGGCCGACCGTCCGTCAACGAAGTAGGTCAAGGTCGTGTTTAACGTGACTACGTCTGGCGCGATATCGTCCCGCAAACAGACCGAGCTCGTGCGGACTTTTTGCTCCAGCAATTTTGCATAGGTGCCCCATGGACCCCGGTATCGTTCCAGCATCGCCTGAAGGATGGCATGATCCTTTGTCGTCAATTGAGAATGAGGTTCAGCAGTCATAAAGCAGTCTCCTCATGTACGGTTCTCCGTCCTGTCGTCGATCTACCAGCCGCAGCGCTTCGCCTTGGGACAACCCAAGGCCAAGGGGTCAGAACGTGCGACGAGGTAGCCGAACAACGTCCTTGAGAACGGTCAGTTGTGAGATGATAAGCTGTATGTCCCCGGTCTCGCGTTCGAGCCGGGGTCAGGCACCTGCGATGGGCGCCACCTGCTGTACGCCACCAAGAAGGCGGTATGCGCGCTTGAGCTTCATGACGACTGAGATTGCCTGTAATTCCAGGAATGTCAACTTGTTGACGGCACAGGCCAAATGCCGCGACAGCAGCATGCACGGCATTGGCTGAGTTCACCGCGATCGCGCGCGCACTGTCGAGAATGCTTCGGTCCAGACCGAGTGGGCTATCCGGACCATTGACGCGAGGCAAAGTCTGGCGATTTTGGTTCACGAGATTTCTCATCGCACTGATGCTGGTGCAGTGGACGCGTCACTTGATGGATTCGTGTCGCGACCGATCCACTCGGCACGCACCCCGTCAGGAACGATGACTGGCTTGTGATCGCTCGTCGGGCTGCGATCCGGCTCTTGGCCGAAGAGCCGAACGCTGCGATAGGGCCCGGGGACAGCGTGCTCCCTCAATGTCTCGCCCACCGCTTGTAACACCTGATCGCGACAATCGATATCGAGAGCGAAGCTGGGGACCCAGTACCGCAACGCGTACGTCACACCTTCGAGCGAAAACGACAATATCCGCACATCCGGCTGTGGTTCGCCCAAGACGCTGTCAACACGCAGCATCGCCTTGAGAAGCAGACGTTTTGTTGACAGCAGGTCGAGGTCGTAGGCAAGAGTGATTGTCGTCTGCGCTCGATAGTGACGCCTTGGCGCGCTGTAGTTCGTCAGCTTCTGTCTTGCAATCTGGCTGTTGGGAAGAATCATATAGGCTGAATCCTTGGTGAGGATGCGCGTCGTTCTCCAACCGATCTCGGTGACCTGCCCTCTGATGGTCCCATCGAACTCGACCCAGTCGCCGATCCGGAACGGTGCCTCCAAGCCTAATGCAATGCCCGAGAGCGCGTCTGCCACAACATTGCGGATGGCAAATCCGAGTACCGCGATCACCAGTCCGGAACTCGCAAGAGCGCCAGCACCGGATTGCCCAACAAAGAGCATTCCGGTTGCGATGAGCGCGACCAGAAAGAAGGCCGCGGCGACTACTTCTTGAAGAAGTCTTGGAACGCGGCGTTTCTTGCTCGAGGCACGCTCCAATGCGACCGACACGAGTCGTCCGCCGAGCCATGCCAAGACGAAGTAGCCGACCGCCATCAGGACGTAGTAGGTCGTACCTTCTTTCGGATTCACGCCCGTCAGCTCATCGATCTTGCCTGACTGGGCGTAGATCAAGACGGTCGATCCGAGCATCAGCAGCGGTACAACTAATCGACGCAGTTGGACCTTCAACTCTTATCTCCTATTCCATAGCGGGCGGCGGATCTGCACAGCCCGCATTTGAACGTTCGATGTACATCCACTGACATCGACGCATCAGCTGTCCTGGGTGCGGCCGCCGCCTCGCTCCGCCAGCGAGGCGGCGGGCACGTCTTCTTGCTCCTGCAGGAGATATCTCGGGTGAACCTGTGGGGCCCATAGCGCCGGATCTGGAGGTTGTTTATGTTCGGCATCCCGGTAACCGAAGGGATATTGAAAGCCGGAGCTCCCGGACGCGGCCGAATCCTTCACCGAGCCCGGTTTCTCTGTAGACGCGGGAGCAGATACGATCATCCCGCTCAGCCGGCACAAGCACTTTCTCCAGGCAGGTGTCCGAGTGAACGACCGACACCGCGGCGAAGAGCAATTCTCCTCGCGCCGGCATCGGTTTGAAATCGGCCGGCACGAGGATGCGCAGGTTCACGCGTGCATACCTCGCCGAACCGGCCTGGACGTGGGATGAACCTCTGATTCGGACTCAACTACAGTCGAGTGACCGCACCACGGACAACGCCTTGCGGCCCTCGGAAGAAACCGGACGCATGAGAGGCATTGACGCCTCGGAATGGGAAATCTCATAGCAGGCTCCATCAACACGGCGCTGAAACGCGCCACGACAAGTGAACCGCAAGCTTTCTAGAATTCCCGGAGCAACACTGTGCGGAGGCAGGTTCACTCGCTCCGGGAAAAAGGACGACCTTTCCCGGCGAGCCTCGAAACCTTGATGAAAGTCTCCATGCACATATTTCAAATGTAATAGGTTCGAAATTTGCTTTCAAAGCGACTTTATGTCGCCGCCATCGTTTCAAATTTTTATTTTGTCGTTTTGACATTCCTACGAAACTGTCCATAATTCGAGGAATGAACACTCATTTCTTCTTCGGATTTCTATTCAGGAAGCATCCGCAAACGCGCTGCTAGCCCTGGTTCCGCGGAGCGAACGCTGAACCAGGGAAAACCTTCCTCGATACCCAGAAACGTTGCCTCCACGCACGCCCAGTGCGCTGTCGGGGCTCAAATGATATGGAGAAGGACCAGATGGCGAAGAGAAAAGGTAACAGAGAGGCCCGCAAGCCCAAGCAGAACAAGGTGAAGAGAACACAGCCTGACACCGTTTCCGAACTCGGAGCCAAGGCTGTTGTTCCGGGCAAACGCCGATAGTTCGATCTCGCACGCGGCCTCTCTCGTATAAGGCCGCGTGCGAGTCGGTCCTTCCTGTCCAGAACACACTGGCTGGAGATCGGCTTAGCCCCGGACCAAGCCATGCCGGCCAATGAGTGAAATCACAAGGTTGCAAACGCCAAAATCAGCAGGCCGAACAAGCCTATTGCGATGATCATTCTCGTTGTCGTGTCCAATTGGTATGGCTCCATTCGATCAGGCCGTGACGAGCGGGCAAAGAGCAACCATGCTGCCTGCTCAGGCAGATTGAAGATCAGCTATGATTGAAGATTGGGCGCCGTCTTTGATGCCTGGCTGGCTCCCTACGTGAACGTTCGGAATGCCATCCGCGAGACGACCAGGTCCGTCCGGATTCTGTCCTCCATCATCAGCCCAGCGGGCAATGCACTGATCGTATTCCGGCAAAGCATTTCGGCTCGCAATTGATCCCACCGGCTCTGGGGCGCGGCAAGGTTCGACAGAGAGGATCATATTCGTTCTCCGTGCGTTTTTTGTTTTTGATGTTCTACGAGAGGGTTGCCGGCAGCCGTCAGGCTGCCATTCGATGCGGATCGGAAGCCTCCTGGTTCTTGTTCGCCGGCTGCTGGATTGACGCATTCTGCTTCCTCAGTGGAAACAAGTCGTCTGCCACCTTCGGGATGTCGTTCCTCGATATCCCGATGTCGTCGAGCAGTCGGTCGTCAAAACGTTGGAGCGCGGCGATTACCCTGTGGCGCTGCCAACGCCGGAATCCGCGTGCGAACTGTAGTGCAAGAGTTCTGAAGGGGTTGCGCCAGTTCGATCTCTGATGATCTTGGTTAGATGGCTGAAGGATCTGGTGATCGGACATGTTCTTCTCCATTCGCGCATGAGATACCTCGGAGGATCCCCGGTGATCAGGCAAGGTCCGCCAGCGAACGATCCATCGAGTGCAAGGCGCAGCGCCCTGTCCGCGATGAACGAATCGCGGTGATGCGTTCTATTTGGGATTGGGATGGGTGCCCCGAGTAGGCAGGCGAGAACGCCTCAACCGCTCGGGGCTACGAGCGGTTCAGCAGAGAACCTGACAGAAGCAGGTACTTTCTAGCGCGACCCGAAAACATCATACGCCGGATATGGTTGCTCAAACTGTCCCGTTCAATCGGCCTCATCAGACGTGCGGCCTTTCGACGCGAAGGCATTTCGGCGCGTGGTGTGGAGCGCAAGTGCGCCGAGGCTAATGCCCGATCTTGGGGCGGAGCAAGACAATGCTTCGAGCTCGGCAAATACTGCGCCGGGCCGTTCAGTCGACACTCATTACGCGTATCGGGTCAAGTTCAGGCCGGCCACGCTCAATTCCGGCGACTTGGCGCCGATGATGTCCGCAATGATCCGGCCGGATCGGCTTTCGGGCGGATGGCGAGCGGGCCGGAGCCGCATTGTCAGCCATTTGAACGCCTTGAGCGGCACGCCGGGTCCCGCCCAAGGAGAAAGTATAGCCCTAGGGAGGACTGCCCGGCATTGGCTCGTCTCCGGCCTGGACCGCCACGGCGCTCAATGCGATTCGACCTGATGCCCCGCCTGCCGTCGTTGCGGGGCCGGGCGTGAGCGGCTCTATCGGGATAGATCTCACAGCGGCTCTTTTTGGGGTGGAGTACAGAAATTCAGCTTCGCGCAGGTTTTTGGATGAAGCCGAGGTCCATTGCACCGCGAGTGTTCGATAGACTTCTGCTTGCCATTACGATTCAATCTCGACCAATTCCGCCAGCAGCGCCACTACCGTGGCCCAGCCATCATAAAGCCCGTGCTCTTCGTGCTTTTCCCGGTCGGCAGGGTTCTTGTGCAGGCCAACGCGCGATATTCGGTTCCGTCGGGATGGTCTGCGAGCGTGATGACTGCCGTGACAAAGCCATTTGTGTACGGCCGCCAGCCGCCAGTCAGCATGTTCGTGTAGACGATGCGCTCCTCGTGGACCACATCGAGGAAACAGGCTGAAAGATGTGGCACGAAGGATTCGTCGTTCTCGCTCATTTCGGCAACGAATGATCCGCCGGGGCGAAGGTCGAGGCTGGTAACGCGGCAGATGATGGGACGCACTGAGCGAGTTTTTCCAGGTTCACCCAGGCGTCCCAGACCCGATTCCAAGGCGTCTCAATGATCCGGGAAACTTCTAGATCGAGTTCATCCTTTGTCCTCTCCACTCCTTTCTACTTCGCCGGCCTGTTCCTGCTCAAGGGAAAACTATGACCGACCGTCGCCGCCTGGAGGATCCGGCGGGCTGGGGCGCCCTAACGTTCATTGAGCAATCCATAAGTTTCCAATATTGGAAAGCGTCTTGACGACCCTACGAGTTCGCGGCAATACTGTCCAGAGTCGGAAACCACGGAATTCCCATGTCGCTCACACTCTATGTCCATCCGCTGGCCTCATTCTGTCACAAGGTACTCATCGGCCTGTATGAGAACGCCACGCGCTTCGAGCCAAGGATCGTCGACTTCTCTGACCCTGCTTCAGCAGCAGCGCATATTGATCGTTGGCCAGTCGGAAAGATCCCAGTCTTGTACGACAGCTCGGCAGACATGGTCGTGCCGGAGACCAGCATCATCCTCGAATATCTGCAACGGCGCTATCCCGGCTCAGCAGTGTTGATCCCTGCCGAGCAGGACCTTCAGCAAGAGGTGCGGCTGTGGGACAGGTTCTTCGATCTCTATGTCAGTGTACCCATGCAGAAGATCGTTACGGATCGAATCCGTCCCGAAGGTGCCAAGGATCCGCACGGTGTGGAAGAGGCGCACACCACACTGGATAAGGCCTACGCCATGATTGATCGCCAACTCGAGCAGAAGCGGTACGCAACAGGCGAACATTTTACCATGGCCGACTGCTCGGCTCTACCGGCCCTCTTCTTTGCATCTGTCGTGCATCCGTTCGAGCCAGCTCAGTCTGAACTCTCGGGCTACTTTGAGCGCCTCCTGCAACGCCCGTCGGTCAAGCGCGTGATCGCCGAAGCCCAGCCCTACTTCAAGCACTTCCCATACAAGGAAAAGATGCCACGAAGGTTTCTGGAGGCCGCTAAGTGAGAACGCCCGACGAATTCGATCACATGTTCCAGGCTTTAGCGGATCCTTACCGCCGAAGCTTTGTCGAGCGCCTCTCGAACGGGCCCGCAACCGTAAAGGAACTGGCCGAGCCGGCCGGGGTACAATTGCCTGCCGTTCTCAAGCATCTCCGTGTTCTCGAGAAGGGAGGGCTTGTGGCAAGCGAGAAGGTCGGGCGCGTCCGCACGTATCGTATGCGCCCTGATGCGTTCGGTCCCATGAGTGGTTGGATCGAACAGCGAAAAGCCGCCATGAACGCGGCATTCGACAGGTTGGAGACGCTAATGTCCGAGACTCCAGAGGAGAGGGATCACTGATGGGTGTGAAAACCGACCACAGGACATTCGTCATCGAACGGGACCTGCCTGGCACTTTGGCTCACGCGTTTCGTTTCTGGTCAGACCACGACCTAAAGCGGCGATGGAGTGCGTGCCATCCGGATTGGGAGGTGATGGAAGACTGGTTCGATTTCCGAACCGAAGGCGGCGAACGCTTGATCTGGCGCAGGCCAGACGGAATCGAACAGGCAATGCTCGCCACCTTTCTCGATATCCGCCCCCGTGAACGTATTATCTACGCCTATTCGATGCGCACGAACGGCGCGAACATATCGTCTTCCCTGGTAACGGTGGAGTTCACTGCCGACCGCCGCGGGACCACGCTCATGACCTTCACTGAACAAGCGGTTTTCGGGGATCCGAAAGACGGCGACGAGCGTGAACACGGAACGGGCGCGGGTTTCGACAGACTTCGACAGGTCATGCTCGATCACGCCTCTGCAAAAGCCTAGGCCCAGGGTATCTGCGGCCGCATCACTGCAATCGCCAACGCGGTCCGAGACTTAAAATCTCCCTGGACCGATACGAAATATCCAGGACACGCACCTTCCAACTCGCTGAGTTCGAAGCGCTTGTGCTCGGCCCGCGGCAGGCCCAACCCGGGAGATGTTTTCACCAGCAACCTGCGCCCCGGAAGGCGCGCGTCGCTCACCGGGGTCAACGGCTTGTCTATCACCCCGCGAAGACGTAAGCGGTCTTCACCGTGGTGTAGAACTCGGACGCATAGCGGCCCTGTTCGCGGGGTCCGTAGGACGAGCCCTTGCGGCCGCCGAACGGCACGTGGAAATCGACGCCCGCCGTCGGCAGATTGACCATCACCATGCCGGCCTGCGACCCGCGCTTGAATTCACGAGCTGCCTTCAGGCTCTGGGTGCAAATGCCGGCGGACAGGCCGAATTCAGTGTCGTTGGCCACCGCCATCGCTTCGTCGAAATCACCAACCTTGATGACCGAGCCGCAAGGCCCGAAGATTTCCTCGCGGTTGATGCGCATGGTGTTGTCGGTACCCAGAAACAGGGCTGGCGACTGAAAGAAGCCGTTGGTCGCAAGCTCGAGCCGCTCGCCGCCGATCACCTCGGCACCTTCCTTGCGGGCTAGGTCCACATAGGCGAGGTTGGATTCGAGCTGCTTGCCGTCGACCACCGGGCCGATCTGCGTTTCGGGCGCAAGTGCATCCCCAACCCGCAGCGCCTGCATGCCCGCGACCAGCTTTTCGACGAAGGCGTCGTGAATTCCTTGCTCGACAATCAGTCGAGAGGACGCAGTGCAGCGCTGGCCAGTGGAAAAGAAGGTGCCATTGAGGCATGCCGAAACCGCCACGTCGAGATCGGCATCGTTGAGCACCACCATCGGGTTCTTGCCGCCCATCTCAAGCTGGCATTTGCGCTTCAGACGGCCGCAGACCTCGGCGATATGGCTGCCGGTGCCCACGGATCCGGTGAACGAGAGAGCGTCGACGCCGGGATGCGTGACGATCGTTTCGCCAACCACCGAACCACGGCCCATCACGAGGTTGAACACGCCAGGCGGGCAGCCGCATTCGTCCAGCAGCCGCGCGATGACATGCGCGCAGGCAGGCGTCAGATCGGCCGGCTTGAGGACGACGCAGTTGCCATAGGCGAGCGCCGGGGCCGTCTTCCATGCGGGGATGGCGATCGGGAAGTTCCAGGGCGTGATCAGGCCGACGACGCCAACGGGCTCGCGGGTCACCTCGACGTCGATATCAGGGCGCACCGAGGCCTGCATGTCGCCGGTCAGCCGCAATGCCTCGCCGGCGAAGAACTTGAACACCTGCGCGGCCCGCAGCGTCTCTCCGATGCCTTCGGCCAGCGTCTTGCCTTCCTCGCGCGACAGCAGACGGCCGATTTCCTGCGAGCGTTCGGCGAGTTTGCGCCCCACCGCCTCCAACAGATCGTGACGCGCTTGCGGTGTCGTCGCAGCCCAGCCCGCAGCTGCGGCCCGCGCTGCTACCACAGCCCTCTCCGCATCTTCGGCACTGCCCTGCGCATAAAGGCCGATCACCTCGTCCCAATTCGAGGGATTGCGGTTCTCGCCATAGCTTTCGGCGCCGACCCATGCGCCACCGATCAGATTGTCATGCTTGTCCATTGTTGCTCCCCCAATTCAAACCTGCCCGGCTATGCTGTCGAGCGCCGCACGCGAGGCATCGCCGAGCGGCACGAACGGCGGAAGCACCCGGCTCCACGTCGTGTCGCCAGACCGTCTTCCGACAAGATATTTGACCGCCGGTACGAGAGGATGCGCAGCGATGTCGGCGCGTAACTTGCCGATCCGGGCACCAAGGCCATTCTTGTCTCCCCTTTCGACAAGGGTTGCGCAGAGCGGGGCACTGATGTTGACCGTTGCGGAAATGCAGCCCGCAAAGCCCGCCTCCTTTGCCTCCCCGAGCGCCGTTTCCGAACTCGGAAAAACCTTCAGGCCCGGCACCGCTTTCACCAGCGCGCGGCAGTAAGCCAGATCGCCGGAGGAATCCTTGATGCCGGCAAAGCGTTGCGGATTGGCCTTCGCCAGGCGCGCGACCACGTCGACTGGAATTTGCACGCCCGTCATTTGCGGGAAATTGTAGAAATACAGCTGGATCGGCGTATCGCCGAGCGCGCGATCCAGCGCTTCATACCAGGCCACGAGACCGCCATCGCTCACCGGCTTGTAGTAGAACGGCGGCAGCACGAGCGCGACCCGATAGCCCATTTCGGCGGCAGACCGCGTCAGGTCGAGCGTGTCTTCGAGCGACGGCAGGCCGGTGCCCACCATCAGCTTGCCGGCATCAAACGCTTCGGCCGCCCAGGCCATGACACGCAAGCGTTGCGCCATGCCGAGCGAGTTGGCCTCGCCCGTTGTGCCAAGCACGTTCAGCGCATCGCAACCATTGGCCAGCGCCCAGCCGCAATGCTCCAGGAAGGCCTCTTTCAGGGCGCCACCATTCTCGTCCACCGGTGTCGGAACCGCGGCTATTATGCCTTTCATGCTGTCTTGTCCTCGATCGTTCTTCGTGGGAAATCACGCACTGCGAGGTGGTCCGGTATCGGCGTATCGCCGCGGCGCCAGCCTCCAGGCTCGATCAGTTGTCCGTCGGCGTCAAAAAACACGTCATTGTTGATGCGCACAAAATCTTCTTCCCCTTCGCTCACCTCATCGGCGTAGCGGATCGCGTCAACCGGACAGATGCTTTCGCACATGCCGCATTCGATGCATTCCACCGGGTGGATGTAGAACATCCGTTCGCCTTCGTAGATGCAGTCGACGGGACAGCTGGTCGTGCAGATCCCATCCTTGACGTCGATGCAGGCGCTCGTGATGACCAGGGGCATCGCAGCTCACTTTCCCTGCCAGACAGGCGCCCGCTTCTCCCGGAAGGCGCGGACACCCTCGTCCTGATCGTCGGACAGGAGTGCTGCGATCAGCTCCGGCGTCTGCAAGGAGCGTGCCTCTCGCGGCGAAAGATGGGCTGTCTTGCGCAGCGTCGCCTTGATGGCTTTCGTCGACAGCGGCGCACAGGCCAGAATGTCCGCCACCCACGCATCAACTTCACTATCCAGCGCCTCGGCAGGCACGACCGCATTGACGAGGCCGCACGCGGCCGCCTCGGCCGCACTCATCATCCGGCCCGTCAGCATCAGGCCAGCCGCGATGTTGCGCGGCACCAGCCGTTGCAGCGCGACCATGCCGCCGTCGAGCGGCAACCGCCCCACCTTCGCTTCGGGAAGGCCAAAGCGTGCCGTATCGGCAGCGACAACGATGTCGCAGCCGAGCACCATCTCCATACCGCCGCCCAGAGCCAGCCCGTTTACCCGCGCGATGACGGGCACATTCAGGCTCTCGCGCAATGAAATGCCGCCGAAACCGTTGGGGTTCTGCCGCGCCCAGTATTCGAGCCCGGAGAGGCCGGACCCTGATTTCAGGTCCGCGCCCGCCGAGAACGCACGATCACCCGCTCCGGTCAGGACGACGCAACGGATCGCGCCGTCACCCTCGATCTTCTGCCAGATCGCTTCCAGCGCTGCCTCAGTGTCGGCATCGACGGCGTTCATACGCTCAGGCCGATCGATCGTCACCCTTGCCACATGGTCGTCGACCTCGAACCGGACAGTCATTCCGCAGCCCTCGCCGTCGGTTGCAGGCCGAACTCCTGGATCACCTCCTGGGTATGTTCTCCGAGACGCGGCGGCGCATGACGCAGCACCAAGGGCGCATCACTGAGATGAACCGGAGAGCCGACGACGGTGAGCTGTCCCAGCACCGGATGCTCGAAATCGAGCAGCATGCCGTTGATCGCCGTTTGCGGGTCATCGAGAGCTTCGCTGAGCGCGCGCACCGGCGCGCACAACAGATCCTGTTCCTCCAGCCGCGCAATCCAGTGGGCAGTCGTGTCCGTCGCGAAGACCTCGCGGAAACGCCCCTGCAGGTAGGGCTTGTTCGCACGCTGGCTGGCGAGATCGGGAAACTGGTTCGACAGATCCTCAATGCCGAGCGCGGCACAGATGTCTCGAAGGGGATTGGCCTTGAAGGCCCCGACCACGACCAGCGCGCCGTCCGTTGTGTCGAACACGCCGGTGAGCGGCATGGCGGCCCAGTTCAGCACCTCGCGGTGCTTGCTCCACTGGGCGGCTTCCTGCATCTGCATCGCGATCATGGAATCGTAGAGCGAGACGGAAACCTTCTGGCCGTGGCCCGTCTTCCCGCGCGCCAGAAGTGCGGCAAGAACGCCCTGAACCAGATGCATGCCGGCGGTGTAGTCGCACAGCGTCGTCGGATAGATGGAGCGCGGTATGGAGGGGTCGGAGGTCTTCTCCATCACGCCGCTCATTGCCTGCGCGAGCACATCCTGTCCGCCCTTGTGGGCATAGGGCCCCGTCTCGCCGAAACCCGTGCCCGACGCGCAGATGATGCGCGGGTTGATCGCCTTCAATGTCTCGTAGCCGAAGCCGAGCCGGTCCATGACGCCGGCACGGAAATTGTCGACGACCACATCGGCCTGACACACCAGGTCGTAGACCATCTGCTTGCCGGCCGGCGATTTGGTGTCGATCTCCACCGACCTCTTGTTGCGGTTGAGCGAGGAATAGACGGCATTGTTCATGCCCGTCTCGGACCGCTGATCGAAGAAATTGCGCGACAGATCGCCGGCACCCGGCCGTTCGATCTTGATAACGTCGGCACCGAAATCTGCCAGCATCTGCGTCGCGCAGGGGCCGAGCATGACCTGGGTGAAATCCAGGATGCGGATCCCGGAAAGTGGGAGGGTGTCGGTATTCACGGTAATGTCCTTCATTCGGCGGCAACGTTTTCGACGAGTGCGTTGGCAGACGGAAGGTCGCCTGGGTCAGCGCCCTGCGCGCGCATGCGTTTCTGGATGGTGGCGACATCGGCGTCCCGCAGCGCGCAGTTCTGGTCGAGCGCCACCGCAACGGCCACACCCGCCGCCTCGCCTTGCGCCATGCAGGGCGGGATCTCGCGCGAAAGCTTCTGTGCCTCGCTCTCGACGGAGTAGTGACGCCCGGCCACAATCAGATTATCGATCCCCTTGGGAAGCAGCGCCCGAAACGGCGTGTAGTAGTCGCGGCCGCGGCAGACGCTGTCAGAGAAGTGGCGGCGCGAGCGCACGTCGTCACGCGTGACGACATATTCCCCCTGCAACAGCCGCGTCTGACGGATGCCGATCTGCTCCGCCGCGCCAAGCATCTTCGCGCTCTCGAAGCCCGGCAGGTTCGCCCGCACGAAAGGCAGAAGGTTCATCATCCGCGAGCGGCCTTCCACCTCGGCAGCCAACATGTCCTCCGGCGACAGCCCGTCGTAGCCAGGCATATGCGGACAGTTGCACCACACGATGCCCGGCAAGGGCGTCTTCAGCCACCACATGCCCCAGGCGCCACCGATGACCCGGCGCACCTGTCGGTCGAGCGCCTTGTATTCTTCCGGGTTCTCGTATTCGAAGGCTTCCGCCTTGTCGGTGTCGACGTCGCACAGGCGGAACACGGTCGTGACGATATACTGTCCCGTCATGAACGATGCCCCGGCCGAGGATGCCACGTCGAGGTCGCCGCTGGCATCGATCACCATCCTGGCGCGGATCGCCTGACGACCGAGCTTGGTCTGGCAGATCACACCGGTCACGCGGCCGTCCTCCACCATCGCTTCGGAAAACCAGGAATGCAGGCGCAGGTTCACACCGGCCTCACGCACAAGGTCGAGGCTGACGCGTTTCCAGCAATCCGGATCGAATGCGACGGCATGGATGATCGGCTGCGGCATGCCGGTCTTGTGGAAGTCGATGCAGCCCCAGCGCGACCACTTCTTCCACATGTCCCAGTTGGTCAGGCAGTCCTGCGGCGGTGGATAGACCGCCCCGTCCTGCGCGGCCATGCGATCCACGAACTCGCTGACGATACCCGTGGTGACGATCTCGTTTCCGTCATTGACCATGTCGTCGAGAACGAGAACCATGCCGCCTGACGCCATCCCGCCAAGGTGATGATAGCGCTCCAGAAGGGTGACGGAGCAGCCGTTGCGGGCAGCGGAAACGGCCGCGCTCAGGCCAGCCGGACCACCGCCCACGACCACCACGTCGCAATCGGCGACGACCGGTATCTGCTCGCTTCGGTTCATGGAAATATGCGTTGTGTTGGTGCTCATTTCGGCGCACTCCTCCCGTTGAGCCGCTGCGGGCGGCCCTGTTTCAGTTCAAATTGTGCTTCTGCTCAGGTTGCGCTCACCATCGCACCACCAGCCGTTCGACGACCGAGACTGCAACGAACAACAGCACCGACAGGCCCGATGACAGGAAGACGGTCGCGTAGAGCAGGGCGGAGCGGAAGTTGAACGTGGCGTCGAGGATCAGCGCGCCCAGCCCGAGATCGGCCCCGACCCATTCGCCGACGATCGCACCGATGACGCAGGTGGTGGCGGCAATCTTGAGCGCCGAGAAGAGGAACGGCAGCGAGGACGGCAGGCGGATCTTCCAGAACACTTCCGACTTGGATGCCGACAGGATACGGGCCAGTTCCAGCGCCTGCGGACTGACAGCCTGCAGACCGCGGACCATGTTGACCAGCGTCGGGAAGAAACAGATCAACGCCGCGATGACGACCTTCGCTGTCAGGCCCGCCCCGAATATCAGAACCAGGATCGGTGCGATGGCCAGGATGGGGATGGTGTTGATGAAGACCGCGATCGGAAAGAACGCGCGCTCGGCCAGCCGGCTGTGCACGAATGCCACGGCGATCAGAACCGCCGCCAGGTTGCCTACGACAAACCCCAATACGCTTTCGTAGAAGGTCGGCCAGAAATTCCTCATGAGCTGCGGAAATTCGCCGACAAGCGTCAATGCCACTGCGCTTGGCGTTGGTGCGATGTAATCGGGCACGCCAAAGGCACGCACGCCGACCTCCCACACCGCAATCAGCGCCGCGGCGGTTGCCACGGGCGTGGCGACGGCGATCACTCGGTTCCGCCGTGCTGCGGCGATCTCGGCGGCCTCGTCTGTCTGGATCACGCTCAAAGTGGTCTCGATGGCAGTCATCAGCACGCCTCCAGCAGTCCGCGCAGATGCGCGGAATAGCGGGTGAATTCCGGCGTATCGCGCTGTGCGATGCTGCGCGGATACGGCAAATCGATATCGACGATTTCGTGCAGCCGGCCCGGATGCGCCTTCAACATCAGCACCTTCTGGCCGAGAAACACCGCCTCGGGGATCGAGTGGGTGACGAAAAGGATCGTCACGCCCGTCTCTTCCCACACCTTCAGAAGCTGCAGGTTGAGATGGTCTCTCGTCATCTCGTCGAGGGCGCCGAACGGTTCGTCCATCAAGAGCAGCTTCGGCTGGCAGACCAACGCTCGGGCAATCGCCACGCGCTGGCGCATGCCGCCCGAAAGCTCGTGCGGCAAGGCATTCTCGCGCCCCTTGAGGCCCACCAGCTCGAGAAGCTCCAGCGGGGTCTTGTCGCTGACCGGAATATCGATGCCACGGCTGCGGCCGATCTCCAGCGGGAGCTCGACATTCTTCAAGGCGCTACGCCAGGGCAGCAAGGTCGCGTCCTGGAAGACGAAGGCGAATTCGCGCGCAAGGCGCGCCGCCTCTGTCGTCTTGCCGAAGACCGAGACCTCGCCCGCCGCAGGCGGGATGAGGTCGGACACCAGTCGCAGCAACGTCGACTTGCCACAACCGGACGGGCCGAGGATCGAATAGAAGGCGCCCGCCCCGATCTCAAGGCTGATGTCCTGGATGGCCGTGAACTGCCCGAACTTGACCCAGGCATTGCGCAGGCTGGCTGCAGGGACCTGGGTTCCTGCTGCTGCATTTGTCGAAATAGCGACCATCGGATCAGCCGACCTTCGGGCGGACGTCGGCGGTCTTGTCGAGAATGTCCAGCGTCATGATGTCGTCGACGGCCGGCGCACCTTTGGCGAACTGATCGAGGTCCGCATAGGTATCGATCTGAGCCTGCCAGTTCTCCCGCGTCATCACACCCCAACCGCCGGCCTTGGTGCTTTCGCTGAAGGAATAGTCGACCACGAGCGGCACGGCCTTGAGTTCGCTCTCCTTGTCCAGATTCGGCAGACGCTCGACCAGATAGTCGACGGCCTGTTCCTGGTTCTCCCGAACCCAGCCCCAACCGCGCGAGATGGCGCGGATCATGGCCTCAACCTTGTCGCCATGCTCGGCGAGAACGCTGTCGGTGGTGTAGAAAGGATTGGCATAGAGCTGGATTCCGGCGTCCCACAGGGTCATGTCCACGCGCTGGTCGTCGAGCACCGACAGCGCATTGATGTTGGTCTTCCAGCCGGTGATTGCGTCCACTTGTCCGGTCATCAGAGGTGCCATATCGCTGCCGATCACCTTGAGCTCGACCTGGTCCTCGGGAATGCCGTTCTTCGCCAGCAGAGCCCGCAGCAGGATGCGGCCGGTCGCCTGGGTGCCGACGACCTTGCCGATCATGTCCTGCGGCGTCTTGATCGGGTTCTTCTTCAGCGAGAAATAGGTGTAGGGGTGCTGCTGATAGCCGGCCGCAATGCACTTGATCGGAATGCCCGCCGAGCGCGCCAGAAGCAGCGAAGGACTTGACGAAACCTGACCGAGGTTGGAGCGGCCGGAGGCAACCGATGCGACGCCGTCGACATTCGGGCCGCCTGGCACGATTTCGAATTCCAGCCCCTCTTCGGCAAAATAGCCGAGCTTGTCGGCGACGATCTCGCCGAGGTTGCCGTTACCGGCAAGCCAGCCGAGCTGCATGGAAACCTTGAACTTGTCCTGTGCTGCGGCGCGCGAGACGGTGATGAATGTGCCCGTGCCGGCCAGGCTGGCGGCAGCACCCATGGTCTTGAGAAAAGAGCGGCGGTTTACCCCTTTGGAAATTGCATGCGACATTTGCTGTTCTCCCGGTTCCAACGATTGTGGCGATGGGCCGACTGTTCCCCGTGCCGGCTTCCATCACAGTAGAGTAGAAGGGATATGCCCGATGCAAAAAGTGCAAATTCATGCTAACAGTGATGCATATTATGCATCGCCCCTCCAGGAGGCCCTGCCGTGCATTCAAACTTTCTGCGCTACTTTGACGAAGTTGCCCGGCAGGGCTCGATCCGGAAGGCCTCGGCGATCCTCAATGTTTCGTCGACGACGGTGAACCGAAAGATCATCAGCACCGAGGCAGAGATGGGGGTGCGCCTGTTCGAGAGGACCCCCGAAGGCGTTACACTGACCGATGCTGGCGCCATCGTTCTGGAGCATTGCCGCAAGACGCTGCACGACTACGAACGCACCAGAACGCTTCTGGACGACATCCGTGACCTGCGCGCCGGCCATCTCAACATTGCAGCGATCGATTCCGTGACCTACGGGCTGCTGCCTCGCATCCTCCTGAACTTCAACAGCATCTATCCCCAGGTGACCTATTCGATCACCACCGCCCAGCCGGACGAGATCATGCAGGCCGTTGCCGATGGCTTTGCCGATATCGGCATTACCTTCACGTTCGATCTCCACCCGGACGTTCGCGTGATTTCCGAAAAGACCGCGCCCATCGGCATCATCATGCGGCCGGACCATCCCTTCGCCGGACGCACCAACCTCACGATAGCCGACATAGCCGGCCAGAAGATGGTACGCACGGTTGACGCGCGCGGCCGCAACTCGATCATCGATCAGGCGATTTCGGGCATGTCGGCGGCGCTGTCGACAAACTGCTTCACGGACACGCTGCATGTCGCCAAGCAGATGATCCTGGCAGGGCGCGGTCTTGGCCTGTACACCAAGATCGGCTTCTATGAGGATATCCAGCAGGGCACTCTGTGCTTCGTGCCTCTGATGCACGACGTCCTTCTCAACCTGAGGATCGGTGTCGTGATGTCGGCATCTTCAGGCATCTCGCCGCCCGAACGCCTTCTGGGCAACGAAATCCGCCGCGCATTGGCGCAACTGCGACTCGATTCGTGACCGTGGGCGGCAGAATCCCGATGACGCAGCCAGCCCGTCATCCCACCCCGTCGTCCGAACATTGGGATGGGACCGGCAAAACAATGGACTCTCCAAGCAGCTGGAGGGTGTCGGGGCTCAGGTCGCGTCACCAACCGTTTCGGGGTCAGGCGGGTCCTTCATGGCCCTGCCTTGAGAGGCAGGTGTATGTCCGTACGCAGCTCGTTTTGCGGCACCTCACGCGGGTCGTTGAGATTGGCTTCGAAGATCGGACAATCATCCGGCTCATAACCGGATGCTGGCAGCCACACACCCAGAAGCCAACGATAGGCACCATAGGTGCAGTATTTGGCCAATTATACTGAAGAGCAGGTGGAGCCGTTCCCGGTTCCGCCCCAGGAGAAAGGGGCGGACGCTTTGAAACGGGCCGTCGGCTGACGACGCTCACGCATTCATTGCCGTCGCCAAATCGCCCCGGTGCCCGGCTTCTGCTGTCAAGTGGTCCCTGTACCAGTCAACCGTCCTTCGCAGGCCCTCGGCGAAACCGCAGGTGGGTTGCCAGCCCAAGATGGATCTAGCTTTGTCGGATGATAGGTGCATGTGCCTGATCTCGGCCGAAACCTTGTTGTTGACCAGCGGCTTGGTGCTTGAGCCGTATAGTTTCGCGACTATCTCCACGATTTCGAAGACTTCCAGTTGCTTGCCGTATGAGAAATTGAAAGCCTCCCCGTATAGGGACGAATCCCGGTGGAGGCGCTCCGCAAGGTCCAGCTGAACGTCGACGGCGTCCTCGATGTACGGATAATCCCTCGTGAACTTGCCGTCAGAACGCAGGGTCGGACGCTCGCCGGCGACAAGGCTCCGCATCACGCCCGGAATGAGCCGGATGTAGTTGAAGTCGTAGCCGCCGAAGTAATTGCCACACCTGGTGACGGCTGCTGGCAAGCCGTAGATTTTACCGTAGCTCTGGGCGGCATAGTCCTGGGCTGCCTTTGCTACCGGGGGAACAGATAGTTCGCACGCCTGGTATATTCAGCGGCGATTGTCGCATCGGTGTCCTCAAGCACCCAGGCAGCCAGTTTGAAGGCCGAGCTCAGGCCTCTGTTCCTCAGAACTTCAACGTCGAAGGGCAGGTCCTTGCGGGAGAAAAACTCATGTGCCAGTGCAACGAGTTCTTCGGCGCGGCGATGAGTCTTCTCGGCTACAGAGATGGAACCTGGATGTGATCGCCACGTCGCCAGCACCTTGGGAACTCGCACCAGATGGCCGATCATGGACAGTCTGAGCCACATATCGAGGTCGGCGCAGTAGCGATACTCGGGGCGGCGGGGGGTAGACAGCAGATCTCCTGCACTCTTGCGTATGAGCGCGCCAGGTCCGACCGGCGCCTCGAACTCGGCAACCATCTCATACTGCCTATAATCAGGTGTGCGGATCACCTTTTCGGTTTCACCTTCATCGTCAATCATGATCCAATCGGGATAGGCGACGGTGGCGACGGCGTCGCCATCCAGTGTCGCGACCATGTCTTCAAGCCACAGAGGCAGCACGGGATCGTCGGACGAGACAATGGCGACATAGCGCCCGCGGGCGTTCGACCAAGCACGGTTTATGGCGCTGACCTCGCCATGATTCGATTGCTTGAGAACGTGTACGCGCGGGTCCTTGAAAGCATGCAACACCTTGGACGTTTCGTCGGTCGAACCATCGTCCACGATGATGTATTCGAAATTCTCGAAGGTCTGGTTCAGGATGCTGCCCACAGTCTCCTTCAGAAATTCGGCCCGATTATAGGTCGGCGTGATCACAGACACGACTGGCGATGTCATCCGATACGCTCCTCACGAACATCCGAAATGTCCGAGAGCATCCGGGCGAGGATGCCATGCAAATCCGGAGCTCTGACGACGATATCCTGTGCGGCAAGCTTGCCCGCATCGCCCACAGACCAGTCCACCCCACGGTCGCCAGCTACCGGTTTGAATATCACCTCATAAGGCATTATCGCTTCCAGCGCGTCCGCAATATCGCGCATCCTCGTGCCCTTGCCAGTACAAACATTGTAGATTTCTCCGGTGGGAAGGTCCTTGACCATCAAATCGATCAATGCCGCGCTCACCTCGGTTGCATCAGCAATGTCCCGGACACCGTCCAAGGGTCCGGTTTCAATCACGCCACCGCCCAACGGCTTCAAAGCCTTTGCCCGTTCGATGAACCGTCCCGCGGCACGGCCGGCAGGCAGACCTTCGCCTATGGGATTGAAGATTCGTGCAACAATCACCGGCAGATCTGATTGGCGCATGGCGTGAACGGTCTGAGCAAGCTTGGTTTCGCCATAGGCATCGAGAGGTTGCGCCATGTCGCGCTCGTTCATCAGGCGATCGGTCGCAAGCGGCCTTCCGTACTCTGCGGCGCTGCCGGCGATTACGATCTTCGGGGCGTTGGCGAGTCCTCTGCAGGCCTGAAGCAGTCTGGCGGCATAAAAAAGATTAGTTTCGTAAAAATCGTGCAGGGAGGACGCTGCCGAGCATCCGGCAAGGTGGTAGAGCGCATCCGGCCTGTAGCGGATGAGAATCTCTGCGAGTTTGGCGCAATTAGGCGCGACATCGGCTTCAATGAAGTGATCGACATATCCGCGCGCGGCACTTGATGACCGTCCGATGGCAAAAATATCTGCGCCGCTAGCCCGTAGTCCCTTGCATAAATGTCTGCCGAGAAAGCCGCCCGCTCCGGTCACCAGCACGCGCATCAGACCGGTCCGAGATACATATCGCGGCTGTCACTGAACAGCGTTTGAGCTTTTGCATAGTCGGCCGGCTGGCCGATATCGAGCCAGGAACAGTCTTGCCGGATACAGTCTACCCTGACTCCATCCGCCGTCAGCAACTTCATCAGCTCGGGCATGTCTAGATAGGACTTGTTGTCAAGATAAGGTTCGATGGCGTTACGCGAGAACATGTACAGTCCCATGCTGACGAGATGGGGCAATACCGGCTTTTCCCGATAGCCTGTCAATTGCATGTCTTCATCGGTTTCGACGAGGCCGAACTCAATGGCGATCTGCCGCTGAAACACGGCCATGGAAGCGGCGCTATTGCGCCTTCTATGGCGTTCGATCATCGCCGCCATGTCGAAGTCCGTGAGCAGATCGCCGTTGGCGACGATGAACTCGTCTGCAAGCCGGTCGCGCATCAACGTGAGCGGACCCGCCGTGCCCATAGGCTGGTCCTCGAGACAATACTCGATCTCAAGCCCGAAGCTGTTACCGTTACCGCAGAACGCACGTATGAGATGATGCAGGTGATTCACGGCGAGAATGACTTTTGTTACGCCCGCCCGGGCCAGTTGTCGCAGCAGTATTTCGATGACGGGCATGTCGCCCAAGGGCATCAATGGCTTGGGAAGCACCGCAGTATAAGGCAATAGCCGGGTGCCCCTACCGCCCGCCAGTACGACTGCCATCATAAACTCGATTCCATGCTTGAGTCTTTAGACATTGTAGCGGTCAGCCTTGTAGGAACTGATGTTGTCGCGGACATACTCGATGGTCCGCAAAAGCCCGATTTCGAGACTGACTTGCGGGGTCCATCCCAGGATATCGGCAGCTTTGCGATTGTCGGAAACCAGTTCCAGAACTTCGCTGCCGCCCGGTCGGACACGGCTGGCGTCGGTGATGATCGGCATGTCGCTTTCCATCAGCCTCAAGATCGTTGTCGCGATTTCGCCGACCGATTGGGTGGCCCCCGTCCCCAGATTGAGGACCTGGCCATGATTATCTTGAACGAGTCCCGCGCGAAGGAAACCATCAACTGTGTCTGCAACGAACGTCATGTCGCGCAAAGGCTTGAGCGAGCCGAGCTTTACGACATCACCGGTAAGAGCTTGCGAAATGACAGTCGGGATGAAAGCTCGCGCCGACTGCCTTGGACCGAACGTGTTGAATGGTCTGATGGTAATGACCGGCAGTTCGAACGAACGATGGTAGCTTTCGACAAGCTTGTCCGCGGCGATCTTGGTCGCCGAGTAGGGCGATTGTCCCTGTAGCGGGTGCGTTTCGGCGATCGGACACTCAAGCGCGGTTCCATATACCTCCGAGGTCGATGTATGGACGATACGTGGCGTTCCAGCGGCGCGCGCCGCCTCGAGCACATTCAAGGTGCCCTCGATATTGGTTCTGACATAACTGCGGGGCGCAATGTAGGAATAGGGAATGGCGATAAGCGCAGCCAGATGAAACACCACCTCCTGTTCGGCGACGATCGTGCGCACGACCTCCCCGTCTTGGATATCACCAGCAACGACATTCACGTTTTCGCGCAATGCAGGCGGCAATTTGTCCAGCATGCCCCACGACCCGGATGAGTTGTAATGAACCAGCGCCGTCACCTGTGCGCCCAGACTGGCGCAGGATTCAACAAGATGACTGCCGATAAACCCGCCTGAACCGGTAACCAGCACTTTTTTGTCTCGGTAATTCGATATATCTAGCACACGCTCATCCTGGCGATTCTCTGGCCGTGCGGCTTTTTCGTGACCCGCATATCAGGCTGAAAATTAGATAGGTAGCAAATTCGTTCATGTGGCGTGCACTCCAAAGCGGCCTTGCCGATCTGACGCAAACGGCCCGAAAGCTGCCCGTTATCATCTATTTTACGTGGAGTGATACCAAGGCGCGGTACATAAGAAGCGTTCTTGGCCCGCTGTGGCTGGTGCTGGGCACGTTGATCGGAGTCGTGGGGCTCGGCGTCCTGTGGACGTCACTGTTTGAGCTTGAACCGCAGGACTACATCCCATCCCTCACGATCGGGCTGGTAGTGTGGCAACTGATCGCTGGCTGTCTTGTCGAAGCGCCGGCGTTGCTCGTCAGGAAAGCCAATCTCATCAGAAATATTGCATTGCCGACTACGTTCTTCGGCCTCGAGTCGATATGCCGCCAGAGCATCAATTTCGCCCACAACTGGATCATAGTTGCCGGCGTTTTGCTGGTCTATCCACACAGCACATCCCTTTCGCTTGTCGCCCTATCGATCCTCGGTCTCCTGCTGACGCTCACAAATCTCTTATGGATCTGTATCGTCCTTGGAATTGTAAGCGCCAGGTTCCGCGATCTAGAACCGCTGGTTGGCTCGGTCATTCCGCTGTTGTTCTTCCTCAGCCCGGTAATCTTCCGAACCGAGCAGGCTACCTTTGCCGCCGCCATCGTCTGGTGCAATCCGATAACGTATGCGGTCAACGCCATTCGCGAACCGCTTCTGGGGCATACGCCATCGGCCAGTCTCTACCTAGCGATGGCGGTCGCCGCGATCCTCGGTTGGATTGTGACGCTGCTTGTGGTGGGCTTGCACGGAAAGCGCATCCCTTATCTGGTGTAACAATGGCTCATCTTCGCTTCGATAGCGTCACCGTCCGCTATCCCATCTACAATGCTCACGCGCAGTCGTTGCGGCGCCAGATCATTTCTTTGGGGACCGGGGGACGACTGGCTGGAAACAGCGATGGGCTGGTGACCGTCACTGCTCTAAATGACGTCACTTTCCGGATCGAGGAAGGAGATCGAATCGGTCTTGTCGGCCACAACGGCGCGGGAAAGTCGACGCTATTGAGGACCATGGCCGGCATCTTTCAGCCGGCTTGCGGCACGATCGATCGCGAGGGGCGGGTATCTTCGATTTTCGAGATTGGTGCAGGTTTGGATCTCGAACTTTCGGGGTACGAAAACATCCGCAGGATGGCGCTTCTGATCGGGCTTGATCGCGCGCATATAGACAGCGCCATACCCGAGATTGAGGAACTGACCGAACTGGGGAATTTCCTGTCTCTGCCGGTCCGAACATATTCTGCCGGCATGATGACACGGTTGATGTTTGCGGTTGCCACGGCCTGTCCGCCCGAGATCCTATTGGTCGACGAGATACTTGGCGCGGGA
Organism: Mesorhizobium sp.; assembly: GCA_963966365.1. Classification (GTDB taxonomy): domain Bacteria; phylum Pseudomonadota; class Alphaproteobacteria; order Rhizobiales; family Rhizobiaceae; genus Mangrovimarina; species Mangrovimarina plasticivorans. The sequence goes on from CAWZZC010000013.1 coordinate 190,188, forward strand.
GACGCCAAATTCCAGCAACGGGCGAAGGTGCGCGTAGAAAAACTCATCCAGCACTCGTCGATTCTTGTTCTTGCCTCCCACGCTGACGAATTACTGCGTCAATTCTGTAACCGTTTCTTCCGCCTTAACTGCGGATCACTTGTCGAGATTTCGGCTGATGAACTCTGACACCGACCTGTTCGAGCCGAGGATCTCAATCATCATTCCAGTCTACAATGGAGCCAATTTCCTACGCGAGGCCATCGACAGCGCTCTCGCTCAAACCTACACGAACATTGAAATCATAGTTGTCGACGACGGATCGACCGACGACGGCGCCACGCGCAGCATAGCGCAATCCTACGGACCGAAGATCTCCTATATTTGGCAGGAGAACGGCGGATGTGGCGCGGCGCTCAACACTGGCATCGCTGCGATGAGAGGTCAGTATTTTTCTTGGTTGAGCCACGACGACCTCTATACGCCTGACAAGCTTTCGCGCCAGGTCGAGATTCTACGGGGCCTCATCGAGAAGAACACGATCATCTACGGAAATTACGATCTAATCGATGGGAATTCAAAATGCTTCTTCTCCATGCGGCTGGAGGCTCTGGGAACTCCCGAGCAACTCGATATTCCACTCTATCCGTTGACTCGCGGCCTGATCCATGGCTGCGCCTTGCTGATTCCACGCGTGCTTTTCGAGCGATACGGAACCTTTGACGCGGCCCTTAAGACCACGCAAGACTACGACCTATGGTTTCGCTTGTTCCGACATGCACCAATCAAGTTCGATCCGCATACCTTCGTGCTCTCCAGGGTTCATGACGAGCAGAACTCGCGCACGCAACCGGCCATGAAAGCCGAAGGCGATGCGCTTTGGACCCGCTTTGTCGAAGAGGTTACGCCCGCCGAAGCTGTTGCCATGCACGGTTCGCACCACCGCTATCTGATCAACACCGCAGACTTTCTCCAGCAGACCCCATATCGCGATGTCGCCCCAATTGCCCGCGCCAAGGCCCGTGCAGCCCTCACAGAGACATTGGTTACGGCGGTAATCCCCTTTAGGGATCGCATTGCCTGGACGGTTGAGGCTTTGCAATCGGCGCGCACGCAAACCCACAAAGCACTCGAGATCATCCTCGTGGATGATGGGTCGAACGACGACGTCGGCCCGCTTGTGAACATAGTGGAGGCGGACGAGCGCGTCCGTTATGTTCGCCTTGACTGGCAGGGTGCCTCGGCGGCCCGCAACGCTGGTGTTCGCCTCGCGACGGGCAAATACATCGCCTTCCTCGATTCCGATGACCGCTGGCGTGCCGACAAGATCGAATCTCAGTTGCACTATATGGAAGAGACCGGAGTGGCGTTCAGCCATACATCCTATGACCGCGTCGATGACAGAACCGGCGAAACGACGGAGATTTTCACCGACTACTTCAAAGGGCCCGTCTACCCCGGGATCATCTCATTCTGTCCGGTCGCAACGCCCACCGTCATGGTGCGAGCCGATGTCATGCGCGACAATCTGTTCCCCGACAATATTCATATAGGCGAAGATATCATCTCGTGGATCTCGATTGCCCACGACCATGAGTTCGGCGCACTCAAGGCGCCACTGACAACCGTTCGGATCTCGGCCGGCACCACCAGCGTTTCGACTGCGAAATCCCAACGCGGCATCCTCAACATTCTCTCATCGGTCGTAGGTCACTCCCTCCACGGAGATAACCATACCGAGATCTTGTCATTGATCGATCTCGTGCGTCGCTATGAGCTTGAGCGCAAGCCAACAGCCGACAATGCCCCCGTTGCAATCGCCTCACCGCAGAGCGCAAAAGCGCATCTGCTCGATAAGGCCTGGATCGGATGGCAGTTGGCACTGCGCGGCCTCGACAGCCTGCGGACGATCGGGTTCAAGGCAACGTGGCAAAGAGTCAGATACTGGCAAAGGGCGCGAGGCCGGTAGGATTGCATCTCAATTGCGTCGGCGCCTTCCCAGTTCCAGGGCGGTAGGCCCCAAGCGGACTGTTCCACGCTTGCGAGCCTGTTCTTTTGCCAACGAACTCCGGAAATAATGAATAGTTTCCGGGACCGTTGCTTGCTCGACGTCGTGGCCGAGCAGATTCGCATTCCACCACCAATCGACGTCAGTCCAGCCTCGGTCGATGTCTTCGGCCGGAAACCGATGTGTTTGTATGATCCGTCGCTTGGCTAAGAACGTGGAAGGGTACGGATTGTCGACCAAGATGGATGATCGGTCGAATTCGGTCGAGTTCGGTATCTTTCGAACGGAGTAGCCCGAGGCGTCGAAGTAATCGTCGGCAAAGCCAATGGAAACGGCAGGACGCCACACAACATCGCGTTTGACGCGTCGATCCTCCTCTGCAGCCTCAACCAGAAAATTGCGTGACCAGATGTCACCGCCATTCAGAAAAGCCACATGGCGCCCTGCGGTCTCATCCAGCGCCAGATTGCGCACCGTTCCCAAGCAAGAACCGGCGGCCTGCAGGGCTTGATACGGCGAGCGTTCGTGAACCCACGTCGCCGTATTCCTGTCGGCTGCATATATAGCGACAAGGACCTCGACTTTCAGTCCCCCCTTGAGCGCTTCGCCAACAGCTCGTTCGACCGAAAGCATCGTCCCGTGCAACAGGTGGCCTTGGCGCGACGCAAAGACGACGACAGAAATATCGGCACTTCGCGGTCTCATTGGCGTTCAGCCTGAACATAGCCCGGTACGCTTTCCAGCGCGCGAATGAAGGTCTTCATTGAATGAAACTCGACCAGCCTTTCCTGAGCACGGGCAACACGCTTGGCAGCTTCCTTCGGGTATTTCTCGATTTCGTTGAGCGCGTCTACATACTCGTCGACCGCATCCGACGATGACACGAGCCAACCTGTCGTAGAGTCGATGATCTCGCTTATGCCACCCACGTCCGGGGCGACGACGGGAAGGCCATGCATCGTTGCCTCAAGCAGCGAAATCGGCATCCCCTCGTTGTTGGAAGTGAAGATGTAAGAATCGAAATCCGTCAATGGAAGGCGGCTGAGCCGTTCGAATTCACCCTTGACCTCGATGTTGGGCAGGTCGAGCCATGCCATGTCGACCTTGGCCGAGACGGCAAGTGTGGCCCCGTACACCGAGATCTGCCGATCTGGAAGCGCGCGCGCAATGGCGTTGAGGACGTCGATGCGCTTTTCGATGGCAATGCGGCTCATCCAAAGCGAGCGTCGGCGCCTCTTGGGCGCGTAGGGGCGCAGATTGAGCCGTGGATCACCACCATTGAGCCCAAGAAGTGGTGTCGGCACATGATGGAACTTCGCTGCCAGTTCCTTGGTCAAGCCGAAATCGGTGATTGCCTTGTGGATGATGCTGCGGTTGTCGCACAGCACACCGGAAACGTGTTCGATCATGTAAGGCAGGTAATTGTGGTAGTAGCCGATTGGTGCGCTGTCATCGATCCTTATGTCGCTGAACAGATTGACGAAAAGCTTCATATCGCCGCTGTAGTGCGCGGCGTGATCGCGAAAGGCGAGCCAAGCGGTCAGCGAACCCGCATTGTGTACGCAAGCTGGCCTCAGATTGATCAATATACGGTCCAGGATGCGCAAGCGGGCGGCTTGGTCCGCGTTCGGCATCTCCTCGTTGATGGCGATGATCGAAACTCCGTAGCGGCTTTCAGCACCTTCGGAATAGCTGTGTATGGCGTCGGGTGCGAAGACGCACAGCCGGTCGGCCGGATAGCGCGCCCGAAGATACGAAAGATAGCGCTCAGACAGGCGTTCCGATCCGCCCTTGATGCCGAGCCAGGGTACGATAAAGAGATGATCGACCCGTTCAGGAAACCGGTTCATCAGCCTCAGCACGACGTCCATTTCCTCGCAGTGGGTTGGAGGACCCTCGAGAACCCTCGCGCTGAGTGATCGCCTGACGTGTCTGGTCGGCGTGATCGAACTGACCTCACGCGAAAGCTCGATCGCATCGTCCTTGAACAGATCCCATATGTCGTCAAAAACAGTGCGGGAGGCAGCATCCGGCACGCCTGCCGCGCCCGCCACTCTTGGCGGTGCCTGCCGTTGGGCCGGATCGACCTGCAGCAGTGCCGGTGCGGACGACCGGGCGGCCAGTGGAACGGGATCGCCCGTGGCCGGCACAGGCTGGAATGTCAAAAGCGGCATGTCTCGCTCAGCCTCAGGATTGAGCACATGGTTCAAGACCGGCGGCCGCAACCTGAGGCGTGGAAAGTCGCGCATCATTGCTTCTTGGGAAAAGGCCGGGTGAGGATCGCGAAGCTCCCATGCTCCCTTCAACAGGAATTCAAGGGTAGGAAATCTGCGGCGCCACCAGCTTGCCTTCGGGGTGCTGCGATAAAAATCCCTCTCCAACACGTGGGGATTGATCAGCAATCCTATCCCCAGAAAAGGCATGAGCAGCAGGACGCGCATCGCGTCGAGCAAGGCTGATATCAATTGAGCTATTCGCCGGAGAGCCACTATGAGGCTGCGTTTCACCGAATTCTTCCGATATGGATGTGTCTATGTGTTCCATACCGTGTATGGACGAGATTTGTATGTTTCAACAAGCGACCGCTTAGCGCGCTCTTCGAGGAATCCTGTTTCCACAAGCCGCACCCCTAGTTTCTGCACCCAATGCCAATGTCGAACCGCAAACTGCAACGCCTCCTGATCATTACCCCCCATTTCTGGCCTGAGACGTTTCGTATCAACGAGGTAGCCCAGATACTCGCCAGCCAGGGGATATCGGTTACGGTCCTGACGGGCCAGCCGAACTATCCCGAAGGTCGGGTCTATGGCGGCTTCAGCGCCTACGGAGCCGGGTTGGCCGGCACCTCATTCGGTGTCACCGTCGCCAGGGTACCGGTCATACCGAGGGGCAAGGACGGCGGCTTCCAACTGTTGTTGAGTTATGTCTCCTTTCTGGTCAGCTCCTGCTTGATGGGTGCTTTCCTGCTTAGAAGGCGAAAGTTCGACGCCATCCTCTTTTATGGTGTCTCCCCCATATTGCTGGCCGTCGTCGGCTTGTGGTTCAAGCGTTTGAAGAATGCGCCGCTGGCGCTTTGGGTGCAAGACCTGTGGCCCGGCAGCCTTGGAGCTGCTGGCTATCGTGTGAGCCCGCTCCTGACCCGCGTGCTCGAATATGCGGTCGGGCTGATCTACCGTGGCAGCGATTTGATCCTTATGGCGTCGAACGCATTCGCAATCGACATCCGTAAGATTTCCGGTCGCGACATTCGCTGCGTCTATCACCCCAATCCGGCGGAGATCGAGGTCGTGGACCGACCTTCAACGACAGATCGATTCACGAAAGACGGGCCGTTCGAGGTACTGTTTGCCGGCAATCTGGGCCGCGCCAGCGGGCTGGATACCATGCTCGAAGCGGCTCGATTGCTTCGTTCCGATCCCTTGATAAGGTTTCGACTGATCGGCGGCGGCAGCCGACGCCACTGGCTGGAACAGGAAATCAAGCGGCTCGGCCTGACCAACATCACAGTGGAGAACCGCGTGCCGCCTCACGCCATGCCAGCCATCCTCAGCCGTGCCTCGGCATTGCTGGTGATGCTGACCCGATCGCCCGCCATGGCCCTCTCATTGCCTAGCAAGACCAGCACCTACATGGCCAGCGGCACGCCTCTGATCGTCTCCGCCGATGGAGAGACGGCCCGCATCGTCACGGAGGCACGAGTTGGATTATGCGTCGCCGCACAAGATGCAACCGCATTGGTCGCGGCCATAAGACGTCTGCAGTCGCTGCCCGAAAACGAAAGAACCATGATGGCAGAGGCAGGAAAGGCCTATAGCCGGAAATGGTTCGATCCATACCGTCTGGCGGCCCGCCTCGCCGAACACCTGCAAGATGCGATGGAGCGCCATACCGTGAACAGAGGAGAAGGAAATGCCGGCTGATACACCGCGCGGACATCGCATCCTGATCATCGGCGCGGCGGGAATGCTCGGCCACACCTTGATGCGGTTTTTCGCCGCCTCGCCCGGCATTAACGTATTCGGCGCTGTTCGCGGCGAGAATTTGCCCGCCGCATTTCCCCAAGACCTTGAAAGACTAGTGCGAAGGCGGATTGACGCCACACAGGAAATCAACCTGCGCGCTGTCATGGACGACGTGCGACCCGACACTGTCATCAACTGCGCCGGGCTGATCAAGCATCGCGATGACGCTCAGAACCCGGAGTCGGCCATCATGTCGAATGCTTTGCTGCCGCACCGGATCGCGCGGATCTGCAGCGCCATGAATGTGCGGATGATTCATCTGAGCACCGACTGCGTGTTTTCAGGCGCGGACGGAAACTACAATGAACAGAATCTGCCCGACTGTATCGATGTCTACGGACGCACAAAACTGCTCGGTGAAGTCACCTATGGGAATGCTGTCACGCTGCGGACATCGATCATTGGCCCGGAACTTGATCGTGGGCTTGGGCTTCTTTCCTGGTTCCTCGCCCAAACGGGATCGGTGAAAGGGTATGCCAGGGCCATTTTCTCAGGTCTGCCGACGGTGGAACTGGCCAGGGTGATCCGCGACTACATCCTGCCCAACGACAAACTGTGCGGCCTCTACCACGTCTCAAGCGAGCCGATATCGAAATACGATCTGCTTTGCCTCATAAGGCAGGTCTATGGTACCCAAGCCGATATAGTTCGCGATGATACCGTTCGCATCGACCGGTCATTGGATTCTGGCAGATTTCGCCAGATGGCCGGCTACATCCCACCGCCTTGGCCGGAGCTTGTCGGCACCATGAAAGCCTTTGGCTGAACTGCCCCTCAATCCCAAATCCGAACCTCCGTCAGGCTGTTGCCCATCAGGACGATATTAGGTCATGAACGATTTTGACAATTCCACTTTACTTGTCACCGGAGGGACCGGTTCCTTTGGCCACGCCATCGTAGAGCGCTTCCTGAAAACTACGATTGGCGAGATACGCATTTTCAGTCGTGACGAAGAGAAGCAGGATAAGATGCGGCGCCAGATCAGCGACAAACGGTTGCGATTTCATGTCGGTGACGTGCGCGATCCCGCCGCCGTCGCCGATGCCATGAAGGGTGTTGACCACGTATTTCACGCCGCCGCCCTCAAACAGGTGCCATCGTGCGAGTTCTATCCGATGGAAGCCATCAAGACCAACGTCATGGGCGCTGAGATCGTTATGCGCAGCGCTGTCGATAATGGCGTCAAGGTATGCGTCGTCCTCAGCACCGACAAGGCCGTCTACCCTATCAACACGATGGGAATGTCGAAGGCGCTGATGGAAAAGCTCATGGTCGCTAAGGCTCGCCTTACCGAAGAGGGCGAAACAATCCTGTGTGCCACACGCTATGGCAACGTCATGGGCTCGCGAGGGTCGGTGATACCCTACTTTGCCGAACAGATTCTCTCAGGCGGCCCGATCACCGTCACCGATCCGGCGATGACCCGTTTCCTGCTGTCTCTCGAAGACTCCGTTGATCTCGTGCTTACCGCGTTCTCCCGTGCCCGGTCCGGCGATATTTTCATACGCAAAGCACCCGCCTGCACGATTCGCGACCTCGCCAAGGCAATGAATTCCGTGTTCGAATCCGACTGCTCAATCAGGATCATCGGAACGCGGCATGGTGAAAAGCTCTACGAGACCTTGGTCTCGCGAGAGGAAATGGCCATTGCTGAGGATCTCGGCGACTACTACCGCATCCCGTGCGATACCAGAGATCTCAATTACGGGCTCTACTTCGATGAGGGATCGAAAAACGTCACGATGAGTACCGAGTACACATCGCACAGCACTCATCGTCTCGACGTGCCAGGCGTGGTCTCATTGCTGCACAAGCTCGGCATCGCCGCAAGGCGCGCCCATGCTTAAGGTCATGACAATCGTGGGTACGCGCCCCGAGATCATCCGCCTTTCGCGGATCATTCCCAAGCTCGACCAGGCCTTTGATCATCGCCTGGTCCACACTGGACAGAATGGCGATTACGAGCTCAACGCCATATTTTTCGAGCAGCTCGGAATTCGCGCGCCTGACGTCAATCTTCAGGTTGCCCGCCCTACGCCGGCCGAAACGATTGGCCACACCATCATGGCCGTCGATCGCGAACTGGACCTGTTCAGACCCGATGCAGTGCTCATCCTGGGCGACACCAACAGTTCGCTTGCCGCGATCAGCGCCAAGCGACGCGGCGTCACCATCTTTCACATGGAAGCGGGCAATCGCTGCTTCGACATGCGTGTCCCTGAGGAGATCAACCGCAAGATCGTCGACCATATCTCTGATATCAATCTGCCCTACAGTGCGATCGCACGCGAGTACCTGCTGCATGAGGGTCTGCCAGCCAACAGAATCATAAAGACCGGTAGCCCGATGCGGGAAGTTCTCGATCACCACAGAGAGAAAATCGAAGCATCCACGATCCTCGACCAGCTCGATCTCCAACAATCGGGGTTTTACGTTCTTTCGGTCCATCGGCAGGAAAATGTCGATACCCCCGAACGTATCAAGAGGCTGTTCGAAGTGATCGATGCCGTAGCGCGGCGTAAGGCTCCCATCGTCGTCTCGACCCACCCTCGAACACGGCAACGGATCGAAAGCTTCGGATTGCCGTTGCCGCCGGCCGCTCAATTCCACAAGCCATTCGGCTTTCTCGACTACATCAAGCTGCAATGCGCAGCTCGTGTCGTGCTTTCCGACAGTGGCACGATCACCGAAGAGGCTTCGATCCTCGGTTTTCCAGCCTTGAACCTGCGTGACACGCATGAACGTCCCGAAGGCATGGAACAGGCCGTCGTCATGATGGTGGGGCTCGAAGCCGATCGCGTCGTCCAGGGGCTCGATATCCTCGAGCGTTCCCAGGCTTCCCGTCTGTCTATTGGTACAGTCGATGACTATGTGGACAACAACATTTCCGACAAGATTGTTCGCATCATCGCCAGCCACGCCGTCAGCAATGCAAGCTGTTGAGCTTCACCACTCGCTGTTCGGGTGGAGTGCGTCTCCTGTGGCGGGGCGGATATGACGGTGCTGCCTGATTGCCCCGTTGCGACTCCGAAACACGTGCTGTCGCGTTGGCGCGAGCGCAGCCTCGAACTCCTCGGCTTTGCTACTATCGGAGCCGGGCAGCAGTGGGTTCTGATGGGTTTGTCTAATCGCGCCTGAGAGCATCCCGGACCTGGTCGCGACGACTGTGGGCGCTGCCGCGGCCAATGGCGGCGGCGGATACTACGCCCTTCGTATGGGGTCGCCTGGGATCAATTCTACAACGAATATTACCAAGTCATCTGACGATGCCGGGATAGAGCAACGGGACGTTTTGTCCCCGACTACGCCTGCAGCGGCAAGGCAATGGTTGATTCCAGTTGGCCCGGATGGAGTGCGTAAGACGCGTTGACGGGCCCGTCACCTCTTCGACCTGTGCGCTTCTCGACCCGTTTCATGTCGCGTTCATGTCGCGTAGAGCCGCCGCGCGCCAGAAGAAAGCCCTGGAAATCAAGGGAACTGGCTTGCAACATGATGCGACATGGGACTGGCGCCGGCAATCATGATGGCCACCTCGTCGAGGTGCCAGATATCGTTGGAGACAGACGCCCTTCGGGGATTCGTGTACCGCATCCTGCCTCGACCCTTCCAGTTGAGCGCTGGCAGCATCGCTCGGGGTTGACTGGAATCGCATGCTGCCCAAAGATCAAGATGTGCGAATGACGGCGCGTGCGAACGCGTCGAAACGGGAGGTGTCATTCGCGGGAGGAAAAGATGAGGGAGTCCATCAGGCTCTTCCGGGGCCCTTTCGGGCATGTCTCGCTTCTGAATGTCGGTGGCAATCTCGTCACCCATGCCCACCCTGAGATCCATATCGTCGTCTGGCTCGCCGGATGCGCTGGCACCATGTCGGTCGACGGGCGGACCGTCACCCCGCAGCCCGGCATCGCCATCGGCATCAATTCCTTCGAGCCGCACAGCCATACCTTTGCCAAGTCCGAGATTCCAGGCCAGTTCCTTGCCTTCTACATCGACCGTGAATGGCTCAACAGCCGGCTCGGAATTGCTCGCGCCTCCAGGGCCTTCGAGAAACCGGTCATTCCGCTGCCGCCCTGGCTTGCCGACCTGGCATCTCTGCTTCCCGACAGGCTGACAAGTGGTGACGAGGCACTTGTGTCCCGTGAGGCCGTGCGCTTCATCGACCATGTCATGGCGGCCGCCGGTGCGATGCGGCCGAAAAAGGCACCCGTCAGGGCGATGCGCCGCGGAAGCGATTTCCGCATCCGCAGGGCGGTCGCGCTGATGGAAGCCAACATTGGCGAACGCATCTGCTTCGACGAGGTCGCCCGCAGTGTCGGTCTTTCCCGGCCACACTTCTTTGCGCTTTTCCGTGAGCAGATGGGGGTAACGCCCAATGTGTACTGGAACACGCTCCGGCTTGCCGAAGCCACCCGGTGCCTGCAATCCTCCGACGAGCCGGTGATTTCTCTCGCCTGCAATCTGGGCTTCTCATCGCAGGGAAACTTCTCGCGCTTCTTCCGCGAGCACACAGGCGTAGCGCCGACGGTCTATCGCTCGGCTGCCAGTGAAAGCCGGCCGATGCCGGTGCGTGCCGAATTCTGGCGATAGACAGTCGGATTTTCAGACTATTTGATAGGTATACCAGACCGATCGATAAGTCGTTGCGGCTTCCCTTGCCTACGATCCACTGAGCTGGATCAGGAGAGGGAAGCCGCATGCCGACAGTCACCATTTCATCCGTCATCGACGCGCCGATCGAGAAAGTCTGGGTGCGCATCCGCGACTTCAACGGCCTGCCTTCCTGGCATCCGCGCATGGTCAAGAGCGAAATCGAGTGCGGTCGGCCCGCCGACGAGATCGGCTGCGTGCGCAAATTCCAGATCGCGTCTGGCGCGACGATACGCGAGAAGCTGATCGCTTTTTCCGACGCCGAGCATTCCGTCACCTACAGCATCCTCGAAACACCGCAGCCCATCAGCAACCACAAGGCCACACTGTCCTTGCGGCGCATCACCGACGGCAACCGGACCTATGCCGAATGGACAGCAACTTTCGATGCGCCCCCTGAGGAGGCCGACAAGGTGGCGGAGGGCATGGGCGCCAATGTTTTCCAGGGCGGCTTCGACGCACTGAAATCCCATTTCGCGGAGAATGCCTGAGGAGGCGACCATGGCCCTGACGCTCCAGAGTTTCCCGACCACCGACGCCGCCGGTGCCGCACTCGCGGCCGACGGCGCATCGCGCTATCTCGGCGGCGGCACGCTGGTGGTGCGCCAGGCCAATGAGGGCGACCCGTCCTTCTCGACCTATGTGCGGACGACCGATCCCGCACTTTCAGCAATCACGATAGAAGGCGGCCGGGCAACGCTCGGCGCCTCCGTGACTATGGGGCGGATCATCTCCGAGGGTCGTCTCGCCTGCGTTGCCGATGCCACAAAGAGCGTCGGCGGCCCAGCGATCCGCAATATGGCGACCGTGGGCGGCAATCTCTATGCACCAGCACCCTATGGCGACTTCGCCGTTGCCCTGCTGGCGCTCGAAGCTACGGTTGAGATCAGCGACGGGCCGGTACCGCTTGAAGCGTTTCTGGCGGCACGCCACACGACTTACGCCCGCCAGGTGCTGAAGAGCGTCAGCTTCGCCCTGCCGAGGGCGGGCAGCCTGCGCTTTCTGAAGGTCTCGCGCGTCAAACCAAAGGGCGTCTCCGTCGTGACGATCGCCGCCATTCTTGAGGAGAAGGACGGAATGATGACCAGTGCCCGCGTCGCCTATGGCTGCATGGCCGACCGGCCGATCCGGGCACAAGCGGTGGAGGCCGCGCTCGCCGGCAAGCCGCGGACGGCGGATGGCATTCGTGACGCCCTGACTGTGGCGACCGATGGCACGTCGCCCATTACCGACGCAGTCGCAAGCGCATGGTACCGCAGCCAGGTGCTGCCAGTGCATCTGGCCCGGCTGTTGCTCGCCGAGCAAGGACAAGGGAGGAATTGATGGCCAAGGTTGCGGTACAGTTCACGCTCAACGGCGAAGAAGAAGCGGAGTTCATCGAAAGCGGTATCACGCTCCTGAAGGCGTTGCGCGAGAAGTTCGGCGACATGTCGGTGAAAGGCGGATGCCATCAGGGCACCTGCGGAAGCTGTTCCGTGCTTGTCGACGGCGAACTGAAGCTTTCGTGCCTCATGCTGGCGGAAACCTGCAACGGTGCCGCCATCGAGACCACCGCCGGGCTTGCCTCCGGCGGGGTGCTCCACCCCCTGCAACGCGCCTTCCATGAAGGCTTTGCCTCGCAGTGCGGCTTCTGCACGCCGGGCATGCTGATCGCTGCCAAGGCGCTGCTTGACCGCAACCCGTCACCGAGCCGGGAGGACGTGGTCGACGCCATCGGCGGCAACATCTGCAGGTGCAGCGGCTACGAACCGATAATCCAGGCGATCCTTTCGGCTGCGCGCGCCAATTCCGTCAGCGCGGCGTAGGAGGGTATGATGGAGGTCCGCAAATCCTATTTCGCCGCAGAACGCACCGAGGGTCTCAAGGAGATCGGCCAGCCGCGCCTGCGCGTCGACACGCTCGGCCATGTCACCGGCACGACCACCTATTTCGCCGACCGCAACTTTCCAGGGCTTCTGCATCTCAAAATGGTGCGCAGCCCGCACCACCACGCCCGCATTCGCGGTATCGACCTTTCCGAAGCCGAAAAGCATCCAGGCGTGGTGCGCATCCTGACGGCCGACGACGTGCCGCACAATGTCTACACCATCCTGACCCTCATCCAGGTGGGGCCTGAGGACGAGACTGTGCTCGCCACCGACAAGGTGCGCTGGAAGGGCGAGGCGATCGTCGCCGTCCTCGCCGACAGTGAGCGTGCCGCCCAGGAGGCCGCCGCCAAGGTGAAGGTCGACTACGAGGTGCTCCCGGCCGTCCTCAGCATCGAGGACGCGCTGAAGCCGGATGCGCCGATCGTCAACGAGTATCACGGCCGGAACTATTATCGCTATGACAGCGGCGAGTGCCGCAAGATCCGCTTCGGCGACGTCGAGGCCGGCTTTGCCCAGGCCGATCACGTGCTGGAGGAGAACTATTCGTCAGGGCCCATCGAGCACGCGCCGACGGAGACGACGGGCTGCATCGTGAGGCCCGAAAGCGACGGCCGCTTCACCTGCTACACCAACACCCAGGCGATGTTCTTCACCCTCGACAACACATCGATCATCCTCGAAATGGAGGGTGCCAGGCTGCACATGGTGGGCGGCACCGTCGGCGGCGGATTCGGCGGCAAGGTCGACGTCATCGTCGAGCCGATCGCCATCCTCGGTGCGAAGCTCACGGGCAGGCCCGTCTCCTTCATCTACAGCCGCGAGGAAGAGATGCAGATCTCCTCGCCGCGCGCGGCCGAGAAGCTCGTCGTCAAGGACGGCGTCACGAAAGACGGGCGCATCGTCGCGCGCTATGTCAAAGCCTATATCGACGCCGGCGCATACTCCCGCCATTCACCCTATGGTGCGCAGAAATCCGCCGCACACTTTCCCGGCCCCTACACGGTGCCGAATGTCTGGGTGGACAGCTACTGCGTCTACACCAACCGCACGCCGTCGAGCGCCATGCGCGGCTTCGGTGTCACCATCGGCGATTTCGCGCTGGAAGTGCAGATGGACAAGCTCGCTCACATCGTCGGCATGGATCCGCTCGAGTTCCGCTTCATCAACGCCTATCGCGATGGGGACATGAAGGCGCACCGGCAAGTTACCGAAGGTGCGGCACTGGTCGAATGCATGCAGGAGGCGTCACGCATCGCGAACTGGCCGGTCGCCGAGAAATACATGCGGATGTCGTCCGCTACGAGGGAGGGTTGAACCATGGCCTTGAAGCGAGGCCGGGGGGTGGCGGCGATCAACTACCCGACAGGAATGAATCTCGGCGGCGACCCCACGCAGGCGCTGGTTCATTCCACGCCCACCGGCAACTTCATGGTTTCGCTGTCATCGGTCGATCTCGGCCAGGGCATGAAGCAGATCATGACGCAGATCTGCGCCGAGACGATCGGCGTACCGACAGACCGCGTGGTGATCGATACCGCCGATACGGACACCGGCCCGCACTGCATGGGGACCTTCGCCTCTCGCGGTACGCACCGCGCCGGCAATGCGGTCATCCAGGCGGCGAAGGAAGCCCGCCAGGTGATGCTGGAGGTGGCGGCCGAGGAACTGGAGACCGACGCAGCCGATCTCGAAACGGACGGCCGAGGCAACATCCATGTGAAAGGCGCGCCGCAACGCTCGATCTCGATCTTCGACACCGCGCTCGCCGCACATTTCAAACATGGGCGCTCGATCTCAGGGCGCGGCATGTTCCTCATTCCCCGCTCCTATCCCGACGCCGAGACGGGCGCAATGAAACCCTCCACCTGCTATGCCCATGCCTGTACAGTGGCGGACGTCGAGGTGGACGACGAGACCGGCGAGGTGAGCGTGCTTGCCATCAAGAACGTCTTCGAGATCGGTCGCGCGCTCAATCCCAAGATGGTGGAACAGCAACTCGTCGGCGGTTCCTGGATGGGCATGAGCCACGCGCTCTTTGAGACCACGGAGCCGTATTATCCGAGCCGCGAGCACGGCGGGCGCGATTTCAACCAGTATCTGATGCCCGGGCCCGGCGATCTGGCCGAAACCGAGATCGTCGTATTGGAACGGCCGGCGGCGGACGGCCCCTATGGCGCCAAGGGGCCCGGCGAGATGTGCGCCAACCCGCAGATCCCCGCCATTGCCAATGCCATCTTCAACGCCGTGGGCGTGCGCGTCGACACCCTGCCGATCACGCCCGAGCGGGTTCTGCGCGCCCTGCAGCAGAAAGCCGGTGCGGCTCGTTGAGCGGCGCGATGGATCCAGAGGCGGCAAGCGACGCTCTGAACTCGCCCGAAACGGTCGCCGCGCGCTTCGAGCACTGCCGCTACATCGCCGACGAACCGCTTGCGACCGCTGTCTTCCTTGCCATCCGGCTCGGCAAGCCGCTGCTATTGGAGGGCGCGCCGGGGGTAGGCAAGACGGAAGCGGCGAAAGCCGTGGCCGACATGCTCAAGCGCGATCTCATACGCCTGCAGTGCTACGAGGGCATCGACGCCCAGCACGCGCTTTACGAGTGGAACTACCAGCGCCAGCTTCTGGCGATCCGACAGGCGAAGAAGGCCGACTCCGACATCTATGAAGATTGCTTCCTGATCGAGCGCCCGCTCCTGCGCTCGCTGCGCGACCCGAGGCGGACCGTGCTGCTGGTCGATGAGGTCGACCGTTCGGACCACGAATTCGAAGCGCTGCTGCTTGAATTTCTCTCCGATTTCCAGATCTCGATTCCGGAACGAGGCACGGTGCGCGCGGGCGAACCGCCGATCGTAATCCTCACCTCCAACCGTACGCGCGAACTGGCAGAGGCATTGCGCCGGCGCTGCGTCTATCACTGGATCGCCTATCCCGATGCGGCGCGAGAGGCGGCCATCATCCTCGCCCGCGCAGCCGGCGTGGCCGAGAGCACGGCAGCCGCCGTCGCACGCGCCGTCAGCACCATCCGTTCGTGTCCGCTCGCCAAGCCGCCCGGCATTTCGGAAGCCGTCGAGTGGGCGAATGCGGCGACCGTGCTGGAGAAGACGGGCAGCCCGTGGCCAGAAGCCTTCCGCCGGGCGATCGGCGTGCTTCTCAAGGATGAGGAAGACCTCGCCTATATGCGCGACCAGCTGCCGCGCATCCTGGAGGAGTCGCTGACGTGACGCGGGCGGAGACGGCGGACCGCCAGAGCCAGCCGCTGCCGCGGGAGTGCGCCCCCTTCCTCGACTTCGTCCAGACGCTGCGGCGGCACGGTTTTTCGGTCGCGCCGGACCAGACGGTGAGCTTTCTGGAGGCGGTCGTCCTGCTCGGCCCGAAAAGCATGGAGCATATCCGGCGCGCCGCCATCGCCACGCTCGCCCCGCCGATCGACAGGCAGGATGACTTCAACGCCCTCTTCCGCGCCGTCTTCTTCGCAGAAGCCCCTGTAGCGGCCGTGCACAACCAGGATGAGGAGAAAACCTTCGTGAAGGACGGAGGCGGTGCCGAGCCCGCCGGGGAGCCTCTCCTGAAGCTGGACAAAGGGGGCGCCCATGCTTCCGCGGTCGAGCGGCTTTCCGCACGCGCTTTCGACACGACCGAGAGCGCCCTTCCGGCGTTCCAGCGCCAGCTGCCGGACGCCCTCCCCCGCCGCCGGGCCTTCCGACACCTTCGAACCCGCTCGAAGGGCGTGGTGGACCTGCGCCGCTCGTTCCGTGACATCGTGCAGACGGATGGCGATCTCGCCGTCCTCCACTTGCGCCGGCGAAAGGAAATCGCGCGCCGGCTGCTGATGATCATCGATATTTCCGGTTCTATGCGGGAGCACACGGACGAACATCTCGCACTCGCGCATGCGGCGGTCCAGGCGGCGACCGGCACCGAGGTCTTCACCATCGGCACGAGGCTGAGCCGCATCACGGCGGCACTCAGAAGCCGCAACCGGGCCCTTGCGCTCGAACGCGCTGCCGCATCGGTCGACGACTGGGATGGCGGGACGCGCATCGGGACTGCACTCAAGGCATTTCTCGCCGTACCCCGTTTCGTGGCGCTCTCCCGCGGCAGCCTTGTCGTGCTCGCATCGGACGGTCTGGAACGGGGCGACCACGCCGATTTCGAGAGCGCGATCCGTCGTCTTGCAGCGCTCGCCCATCGGCTGTCGCTCGCAACACCACTTGCCGGCGATCCGCGGTTCCGGCCGGAAACGGCGGCGCTCGCGTCAATCCTGCCCTGGCTCGACGACCTCGTCGATGGCTCGTCCTGTACGGCGCTGTCGCGCTTCATCCTCTCGATCGGCAGGCCAGCGCCCAAGGCGGCAATCCTATGGAAGGAGAAAGCCCATGCAACCGGTCATTGACTCGCATTTCCATATCTGGCGCCGAACCGACCTGCCATGGCTCAGCGGCCCGATGGTGCCGCGCATCTTCGGTCCCTACGATCCGATCCGGCGCGACTATGCGATCGGCGAATATCTTTCCGATCTCGAAGGGCTGGGTGTGGCGAAGGCCGTCTATGTGCAGACCAACTGGGCCAAGGAGGATTTCGAAAAGGAGGTCGCCTGGGTCAGCGAGACGGCCGAGGAAACCGGCTGGCCGCAGGCGATCGTCGCTTATGCAGACATGACGTCAGACGACGTGCGCCCGCAACTCGACCGGCTCAAGGCCTATCCGCTGGTTCGCGGAATAAGGATGCAGCTGCACTGGCACGAGGTCCCAGAATTCCGCTTCGCCTCTGGACCCGAGCAGGCCGTCGATCCGGCCGTACGCCGCAACGTGGCGCGGCTCAAGGGCTACGGCTTCTCCTTCGACCTCCAGCTCTTCCCTGCGCAGATGAAGGCAGGCGCGCGGCTCGTGGCCGAAAACCCGCAGATCGACTTCATTCTCACCCATTGCGGCATGCTGGTCGACGACCGACCGGAAACGGTAGACGCCTGGAAGGCGGGCCTCGCCCATCTCGCCCCCTTGCCAAACCTGTACGCCAAGCTCTCGGGGCTGGGCACCTTCGTACACCGGAACGATCCGGACCTCATCACGCTCGTCGTCGATACCGCCGTCGAGATTCTGGGCAGCGAGCGGCTGATGTTCGGCTCCAACTTCCCGATTGAAAAGCTCTGGACGGATTACGGTTCCGTTCTCTCCGCCCATCGCGCTGCGGCCGAACGGCATGGCGAGAAGGCCGTGGCGGACATCATGCACGACACGGCCGCACGCATCTACCGGCCGGCATAGGCGGGACCGGCTGCGTCTAGTTGTGACTGATCTCGGTGCACAGCACCTGCAGTCGCCATGGCGACATCTCCGACAAGATCTGTTGCAAACTGTTCCATAATGAAGGCCGGAGCATTGGTTTTCGCGTCGAAATTTGGAGCCGGTTCTCTTGCCGCTTCAGGCAGTCACGGTGCCGAGCGCATCACTCGCGCGCCTATCGCTCGTCCCATGCCGGGTCTTCCACCTACGGTTCGACATCAGCGACTCCCTGTGCATCGTCGTCCATACCCATGCCCGGCAGGTCTTCGGCGCCCGCCCTGCCCCTGTCGAGCAATCCGGCATCCTCGAGCGCTTCGAGGTCGGGCAGGTCGCGCAGCGTATCGAGCCCGAACTGCTCAAGGAACTTCGGCGTCGTCACATAGGTGTAGGGCGCACCCGGCTGCGGCGCGCGCGGCCCCGACGCGATGAGGCCCAGGCGCCGCAACTGGCCGATCGTGTCGCGCGAAACCTCGCGGCCGATCATGTCGGAGAGCGCCGCGCGCGTGACCGGCTGGTGATAGGCGATCGTCGCAAGCACGAGCATTTCGCCCTCGGTGATCTCGACGCCGGTGGCCGTGCGCCCGAAGGCTGCCTTGAGCACCTCGGCCTGGCGCGGCCTGGTGCGGAACTGCCAGCCGCCGGCGACCGCGACGATCTCGTAGGGCCGTGCCGCGATCTCGTTGGCGATGTCCTCGATCAGCAGATCGATGTTGCAGCCGCGCCCGACCAGGCGCGCCAGCAGCTCGCGCGGCGCGGGTTCGGCCGCGGCGAAGATCACCGCCTCGACGCGGGCCATCCATTCGCGCCACCGCAGTTCGGGCGGCAGCGCGTCGAGTTCGGTGTCGAGCAATGCGGCTGCGTCGGAGCTCCGGCGGGCCATGGCTACAATCCGTAAATGCGGAACGAGGGACGACCCGACAGTTCGCGCACCGCGCCGAGTTGCGTCAGGCGTTCGAACAGGCGCCGGCTCGCCCAGCGTGACAGGGTCTTCGTCGTCAGCGTCCCCGACACCGCGTCGTCGCAGAACAACCGGTCGATCACCTCGCCGGCGGACTTGGAGCGCAGCTTCGGGGCGACCGCATGCAGCCGCTCGGCGCGGGCCGCCATGCCGGCTGCCATGCGGCAGGCTTCCCCCGCCCCAAGGGCCGCCGCCACGAACATCGCATGGGCGAAGGCTTCCGTCCCCGGCCGTGGCCGGCGGCGCTCCGGTCCCATCCTCAGTGCTGATGCATGGATCTGGGTCGCCAGCACCGGCGCGGCGTGGCGCCAGCCCATGCGCCAGGACAAGGCGCAGTCGGCGAGCCACCAGGCAAGGATCTCGGCCTTTGGGTTGGCGTCCACCACGGCGGCCGCAATGTGCGCCGCGGCCAACGGCGCAGGCGCATCTGCTTCCTCGCGCAGCCGGTCCATCGGATCGAAGCCCTCAGCCAGACCGACACCCAACAGATCGGCGATTTTCCGCAGCTCCTCACCGTCGGGCGGATGGGAGCGCCCGACAAGCCGACGCCATGCGGCAAGCGTCTCGCCGGCTGGCCCCGGCGCGTCGCCGGGTTGACGCAGCAGCCAGGCGTCGCGCAGCGCCGCCTCGTCTTCACGATGACCGGCAAGCCGCGCGGACGCCGTAGCCGCCTTCAGCGCCAGCCGGTAACGCCACGCGCCGAGCCAGGCCGCCTCGGAGCGCACCAGAGTGTCAATCGCATTGAGCGCGCCGCCCGCCATGAAGGCGGCCTCGCGTTCGCTGCCCGCGCCGCCTGCGAGAGCGGCCCAGGCAGGCACGCGCGGCACCGAGCTGGAAACGGAAACGGAAACGGACGAATCGCGGGTGGCGAGCATGACGCGACGCTACCGCATCGGTGCGGTTATTGCCACGATTTTGCGCATTATCCGCACAGCCTGTCGCAAAGCTATTATGAGTGATAATCTTGCCTTATCGTTCGTCATGTGCGATGCCTACGAAATGACCTCTCTCGTCGATCAAAACTTCGGAAAGCGGGCTCGGCATCGCTCCGCTCGACAACGGAATTCCGTCCTGATGGTGATCGACACGTCGGTGATCACCGCCATCGCGTTCGACGAGCCGGAGGCCGTCGGCTTCCATCTAAGGATCGCCGACGATCCCGTGCGCCTCATATCGGCGCGACCGTGCTCGAGGCAGCCATGGTTGTCGAGGCACGCCTTGGGAAGCAGGCGGAGCTGACCTTGACCTGTGGCTACACAAAGCCGAGGTGGAAATCATGGCCGTGACCGCCGAACACGCAGATCAGGCCTGGCGGCGCTACGGCAAGGGACGGCATCGGGCCGGCCTCAACTATGGCGATCGCTTCTCCTATGCGCTCGCCAAGCTCACCGGCGAGCCGCTGCTTTTCAAGGGCGATGGTCTCTCGCAAACGAACATTGTGGCGGCATAGGATGGCCGGCGGCGTTGGAAAATCATCGGCGGGGTCCGGCAGGGACGATCTCCCCGACATCGTCGACATCGTTATGGAGATGGGCCGGGTGTCGCCGAAACCGTCGGCAGAAGCCCCCTCCCCTCCGCTGCCGGCCACTGACAGTGGTGAGACACAGCGGCTTCCTGGTCACCTCGAAAGCCTTGCCGACAGGGCGCGCGGCTATGTCGAGGCGGCGAGTTCGGCCAATACGCGGCGCGCCTACGCGTCCGACTGGAAGCATTTTGCGAGTTGGTGCCGCCGCCACGGCTTTTCGCTTATGCCGCCCGATCCGCAGACTGTGGGGCTTTACATCACGGCGCTGGCTTCCGGCAGCACCGCAGGCACGGCCCCCGAGGAGAAAAAATCGGTATCCACGATCGAGCGCCGCCTGTCCTCACTGACGTGGAACTATGCGCAACGCGGCCAGCCGCTGGACAGAAAGGACCGGCATATTGCCACCGTGATGGCCGGCATTCGCAACCGGCACGCTGCCCCGCCGCGCCAGAAGGAGGCGATCCTGCCCGAGGACCTGATCGCCATGCTGGAAACGCTTGACCGCGCAACGCTGCGTGGCCTGCGCGACCGCGCCATGCTTCTTGTCGGGTTCGCCGGCGGTCTGCGCCGCTCCGAAATCGTCGGTCTCGACTGCGGCCGCGAGCAGACGGAGGACGGCCGCGGATGGATCGAGATCCTCGACAAGGGGTTGCTCGTCACGCTGCGCGGCAAGACCGGCTGGCGCGAGGTCGAAATCGGACGTGGCTCGTCCGAGAGGACCTGCCCGGTCGTCGCGCTGGAGACCTGGCTGAAATTCGCCCGGATCGCCCATGGCCCATTGTTCCGCCGCGTCACCGGACAAGGAAGAATGGTCGGTGCTGAACGTCTCAACGCTCAGGAGGTGGCGCGCCTGGTCAAGCGCACGGCGCTGGCCGCCGGCGTGCGCGGCGACCTCTCCGAAGGCCAGCGGCAAGCGCTCTTTGCCGGGCATTCGCTGCGTGCCGGTCTGGCGTCCTCGGCCGAGGTCGACGAACGCTATGTGCAGAAGCAACTCGGCCACGCCGGCGCCGAGATGACCCGCAAATATCAGCGCCGCCGGGACCGCTTTCGCGTCAATCTCACCAAGGCCTCCGGGTTGTAGGCAAGGCCCCTCCCCTACCCCCACAGACCGATCAACGTCGTGAATCGGTTGCGCCTGATCGATTCAGGAAATGCGTTGGACGCCCTTCCGCGGGCCAGCCAAGAATATCGGCATGGCTTCGAACCCGCATCTGTGCTGTCTGAAACGCGTCGATCCGGCGCGCAACATGGCCCGTTTCTATACCTTGTCCGTCGAGCCGTCGCTATTCGGCGACGCCGCACTCGTGCGGCAATGGGGACGGATCGGCACGTCGGGACGCATCAAGATCAATCTGTACGAGACGAAGACGGAGGCCGAAACGGCCTTCATCCGGTTGAAGACAATCAAGCAGCGTCGCGGCTACGAGCCGCAAACGCTTTGAGCCTCACAGCCAGGAGGCCGCGTCCTTGGGCAGCCGGTGCTCCGGATCGATCACGGAAAGGGTCGGGGCCGCTCCAGCATTCCAGCGCCACAGGACCACGCAATGTCCGCCAGGCGACATGAACGAAGGGTAGATCGCTCCGTGATACCCTTCCCCCAACAGCTCTGCCCGCAGCCGGTGCGTTTCCGGAATCCGCCCCGCGTCCATCTCGGCACGCCATTCGCACTGATGCAACAGAGTCGAATGGCCTCGGGCGGCAAGTACGCTGTCGTCGGTGAGATCGGCCAATCGGGCGTCTGACAACGTCAACTGGACGATCAGCGCCGGATGCTGCACGAAACCCTGATTGTACTCAGCCCAGGCCGTCGACAACTCGCGCGCGGCATAGATCGCCGGTGCACCGACTGGGTTCCAGCGGCCGCCGAAGCGCTGGGCCCCCTCTCCCGAAAGCGGCGCATGGGCCCAGCGCGGCACGTAGGCCCGCCAAAGGGTCTCGACACGCACGTCCTCAGGCATAAACGCCGGCGCGCACCGCTTCGAGATAGGCCAGAACCTTGTCCGCCTTCCCTTCCCCAACCAGGTCATAGGCAGTCTTGCCCGCCCAACCGGGTATGGGCTGGTGCTTGAACCAGATCACCGCGCGGTGCTCGTTGCCCGCCATTTCGGAGGCCATCGCAAGGATGCGTACAACAGGGCTCAGTGCCTGGTCCACCTTGCGCTGTCCGGATTTCGCGGTCAACGTGTTGCGGGCAACGCCGATCAGCCGCGCAAGCTCCGCCATTGTCACGCCGAGGAGTTCGCAGACACGGCGCGCGGACAAGAATGGTGCACGCTCATCGGCAAAATGGGCCGCCGCGAAGTCAAGTTCTGCCGCTGTCATGGCATTCTCCTGAAATCCGAATGATCACAAATTTGTCGATCATTGATCAATTTATGCTCATCATCGGCGCAATTCAAGGATATGAAGCGCAAGGAAAAGCCGTAGCAGGGACTCGGATTGACCCGATCCTCACGGTTTCGGCTTCTTGAGGGTCCTGAGAAGGGCGTCAGAGACTCCCCAGCCCCCATCAGCGCTCTCGGCCATTCCCGGCATCTCAGCCTGGGTGCGAGCCGACGCCTTGTCGCTGTCGAGCTTGGCCCGCAGGAGCGCCATGACCATCGGCCAGACAGAGAATTTATCCTCTCGGGCCCGCTCCGTCAGGCTGCGCAGATAACCGCCGGCGCTGTTGATCTGGTCGGCCCGCTGATAGATTGCCGCCAGCGTGATGGCCGCCTGCCGTTCACCCAGCACTTCGCAGGCCTCGGCCCAGGCGCTCGGGCTGACCCCCAACATCGGCCGGGCGACCTCCGCCGCCGCCAGAAAATCGCGCCAGTTGCGGATTTCGCCATCTTTGGCCAGCTCCCGCCAGTTCGCACAGGCATCCAGCACGATGCCCAAGGGCAGCTCCCGCTTCGGCAGGCTGTGCAGGTTGTGGGTTTCCGCGGCGCTGCCGTCCGCTTCTTGTTGGTTTCCTGAGCGGGTTTCAGATTCAGATAGGGAGTCTGGTTTTGAATTCTGTATGTGACGACCGGAATGGGACTCATTGGCATCCGGATTCTGTGAATTCATGAATGTTTCCAATGTCTCGTGAACCTCGATCCACAAGAGCTCCAGATCCTCGCAAACGTCCTCGATGAGCTGTCGGGGCGCCGTGCGGGGCAGCCGGCCGATGATGGCCTGGTAGGTCCGGGTCATCTTGCCCCAATTGCCCGGGACGCCCTCCTCGATCCCGGCATCAATCATCTTCACAATATCGCGGCGCAGCAGCGTCAGACGTTCCCGGGCCGCCTTGAAGGCGCGCTTTTCTGCCGTAACCTTCTCTGCCAGTTCGGCAAACTCCTCGGCCCGCGCGACGATCGGCGACAGATCGAACCCGTAGGCCTGCTCGATCTGCCCTCCCCTGCCCTTACGGGCGAAACGCTTGCCGTTCGGGCTGTCTCGGCGAATGATCAGCCCGCAATCGACCAGAACGGCCAAATGGCGCCGCAATGTCGTCGCCGGCATGCCATTCGCCCGGGCCATGAGTTGTTCGTTCGATGGCCACACGATCAGTTCGCCATCGGCCGTGAGATCCGAACCCGGATGGAAGGACAAGAGCGCATTGAGGATTGCAAGCGACCGGTCCGTCGCCCCGATCAGGTCCCTGGCTTCACGGATGGACTTGAAGACATGCCATTTTTGAACGCATGCGCCTTCCGGCATGGCGTTCGCCACGGCCTGGCTAGCCATCATGGCAAGCGTCATCGGCCGCCGCCCAAAGGGCGTCGTTGTGATATGTGTCTGCATTTTCCCTTCACCTATCGCCAGGCAAAAGAAATCCGCTCACCGAATCGACTCCGGGACTCTTGACACTGATTCGCGAAAATGAGATTCTCGAGTTGTCTAGAAACGAGAAGGGCTTCCGCGACGGTGACGTTCGGGGGCCTTTTTCTTTTGCGGTTTGATCTCCGTTTTCCTGCTTCTCCTACTTCCGGAACGCCTCGTAGAGGCTGTCCAGATTCTCCATAATCCATTCGCCGAACGGCTTCCCATCCTTCGACTTGAACGTCATCGTGAGGGCCTTCTCGCTCTCCTTTGCGCTGACGCTCACAGACTTGTCTTCAGGGACCCATGGCCTGGAAACTGGCCCGTTCCGATCCGGCTTTTGCTTCAACGCGTTGAGTACGGCGTCGAAACGCTCGGCGCTTGCGAGCTTTCTGAAGCCCGCATCCTCTACAGTCGATTTCCAGTCTGTGGTGGGCTTTGCCTCAAGCAGATCGGCAAGAGCGACCCATTTTGGTCTGCCGACACCGGGAGCCGGTCCGATTGCTTCGACAAGCGAAATCGGCAATCGTCGCGCCAAGCCGATCATTTCAGACAGAACGCCTTTGGAGCTGGTCCCGAATGTTGACATGATGACGGCACGCGACATGCCGCGCTCCTCGAGCCGCAGCGCGAAAAGTGCGCGTTCGATGAAGCTGAGGTTTTTTCTTTCAAGGTTCTCGTTGCCCTGGGCGACGACCAGCTGCTCATCCGACATCTCGCGGACGAAGGCCTTCACCTTCAGGCCGAGTCTACGGCTCGCGGCAACCCGGCGATGGCCGAATGCCAGCTGATACCGCCCTTCCCTGTCAATATGGGGTCGTACAAGGACCGGATTGACCTGGCCGTTCTCGCGGATGCTCTCGACCAGTCCGTCGAATTCCTCGCCTTCGTAGTCATCGAGCCGATCCTTGACGAATGAGCTATCGATGAGGTCCGGTTCGATTTCGATGATCGCCAAGCCTT
Source organism: Mesorhizobium sp. (assembly GCA_963966365.1). Taxonomy (GTDB): domain Bacteria; phylum Pseudomonadota; class Alphaproteobacteria; order Rhizobiales; family Rhizobiaceae; genus Mangrovimarina; species Mangrovimarina plasticivorans. Next base: position 215,223 of record CAWZZC010000013.1, read on the forward strand.
CCGACAGCGCCTTGCGTAGCTCGGCGGTTTCCTTCGAGATATCGGAAATGGCGTCATTCATGCTCTGCAGCGCGCCCGACGTCACTTGCGGACGCTGCCGTTGCGGCCTCGAGTTCTCAGCTGAGAACTCCGAACTTGTGATCGGTGCCAAGAAATCCTTCAGGGCTTCCCTGCGCTTCGTCATCTGCGGCCCCATGACTGTCTGACGAGATGCTCGATCTCACCATTGACGGCGTCGAGCGCTTCCATGGCGCGGTCATATGTCTGGCGATGAAAGTTCTCGCGACCAACTTCATACAGGGTCTGCTTGGTGATCCCCGCGTCAGATATCGCCGCCGATTTGACCATTGCGTTTGTGAGAACCCTGTCACCAAAAAGGCTCTTCAATAGCCCGGCCACCTGTGACTGTGAGCCATCATTGGGTTCGTAGCGCGTGAGGACATAGCGAAACCAATCATATCCCGCATTGCCACCCGCTTTCTCAACGACGTCAAACAGACCGGCCGTCATATGAAGGAACTGGCTCATCGACGCGACGTCGAGCATTTGCGGATGAATGGTCACCAGAACCGAAGACGCTGCACACAGGGCCGACAACGTCAGGTATCCAAGTGATGGCGGGCAATCCAGGACGACGATGTCGTAGTCGGCTTCTACCGACTTCAGAACCGTCGACACACGCGTGAAGAACATGCGGTCGGTCGTGCGCCTTCCTTCCGACAAGGCGCGCGGCGTCTCGTGTTCGAACTCCTGCAGTTCGAGATTGCCCGGAACAATATCGAGGCCGGTGAAGTACGTCTTCCTGATGGTGTCAGCCAACGGCCGTTGCTGGTCGTCATAGCGGATCGCACCGTAAATCGTCTCGTTCTCGTCGAGATCAAACTCGGGCTGGATGCCGAACAGCGCCGACAATGACGCCTGCGGATCCAGATCGATAGCGAGCACCCGATATCCTCTGAGCGCAAAATATTGCGCCAGGTGGGCGCTCGTCGTCGTCTTGCCGGAGCCGCCTTTGAAGTTTGTGACCGCGACAACCTGCAGGTGCTCGCCACCGCTCCGGCGATGGACGTAATCCCTCTTGTTTCTGCCAAGATGATCACGGATGGCATGAATCTGATCGAGTGTGTACAAGCGTCTTCCAGCAGAGTTCTTTTCCGCCTCCGGAATGACCCCGTCCAGAACCAGTGAGCGGAGATAGGCGTCACTGATTCCGATCAACTTCGCGGCTTCTCCCGCCATGAACCGACGCAGTTCCTTTTGCGCCGTCGGAGGAAAGGCACGGGCGCGCAATTGTTGAAGCTGGGCGCTCAGGATGTCGGCATCAGCCTCGATCAGCCGTGTCAACGACCTGGAGGATGATACTTGGTTCGGATCCATCAAGATGGTCTCGGACATAAAAAACGCTCAACTGTGTCATTCGGCAATTTGAGCGTAAGATGCAGCGAGTCGTTTGAGCCGTCAATAAATTAAGGGTTAACAAAAACCTAACCGGAACGACATGACCTCATAGCGCAGGCGGTTCTCAGCTGAGAACCAGATGGACAAAATAGCGCAGGCGGTTCTCAGCTGAGAACCAGATGGACAAAGCCCCAAAACAAGCTCTTTGGCTGCCCAGCAACACAAACCACGCCCCAAAGGCCAGAGAACTCCGTTGCGCACTTCTATTGCAACCGCCCGGCAGGTATCGGCCATAGACTCCGCGTGTAGGGGAGGGCCGCTTCTGGCAGAAATGATGCATTCATCGCGAACCGCTTCATCCGGCCTTGCGGTGGTCCATCTGACGCAACCAGGCAGCTGGCCGCCCCTATGATTAGCCCGTAGAGACGAGCCGGGCGTGGAAGATGCGGCCATCCGTTGTGAAATGGATTCCGACCGGTTCGCCTGGTTCGATGTATCGTTCCTCCGTGAGGCAGCCGGAACTTCGAAGCATGGCCGCTATATGCTCACGCTCGAGATCTGTGTGGCGATCCACCTTATGCGAAATCTGCCATGTCATGGATTGCATCCCGAAGCCGATATCGGTCGTGCCGGCGCCGACCCAGACGTTAGACTGCGATGGATCGATACGCAGCTTCTGCGTCCAGTACGCAAGATCGCCGTTTCCGAATTGGGGGTCAATGTTTGCCGCCCAGAAGCGGATGTGATGCCTTTTCCTCGGGCTGTCGCCAATGTTTTCCTGGAAGCCGATGTCCTGCCTGCGGCCGAACAGATAGAGCGCACTGAACGGGGCGGTAGGATAAGAGCGATTGAGAACAAAGTTGACCGCCATTCGCCAGGCAGAGCGAATCGTCAGTGTATCCGCAACGTGCCACCCGGCTGACGCAAATGCCGATCGGAGCTGCTCCTGCGAGCCGATCAAGACGACATTAACGGGATCCGCGGGAAGGCCATCGGCGGCGCGCGTAACTCTCGGAATGCGGTTGCGGCGCAGAACCGCCGCACTCGCGTGAATGACCGGTGGCAGGATCACATAGGCAGCCACGATATAGGTAAGCAGCAATGCAGCGAAGACAGGAACGCGCTGGTCGATCCGGTCGAAGATCTGGGTGACGACGAACCATAACGTCGCCGAGGCGATCAGGAAGATGAAGACACGTTGCATCCATCGGGAGAGGCGGCTCATCCCGGTATTATAAACCCAGAGCTTCAACAACGTTAGCCAACCGGCCACCCACGTTCGTTCTGCCCACCTATAGCTGTCACTGGCGTCAGCATTCGCGGCCTGAGACCACGATCAGCGGCAGCACCTTCAGCGCCGATGTCGTGGGACGGGGAGGGGACTTCGGCCCGCCCAAAGTTCGCAGACCTTCATCAGCCATGGGTCAACTTTACGGTGCCCACATGTCTCAGGTGCCCTGTATTGGCATATGCCAGCTGTTTTGTGCATAAGCAGGATCGGGGCGCAGGATACCAGCAGGGGTGCGATGGACATGAACCGCAACACCGGAAAGAATCATGATGTCCACGTCGATCTGATTGCAGTGCTGGTGGCACTCGTCGGCGGCGCGCCCAGCGTGCTCACCATCCGGAACGAGCAGATGCTGCCTTCGGGTCCGTTCGAGGTCGGGCACCGTTCGCTGCAGTCGGGTTTGCGCGCCTGGGTGGAACAGCAGACGGGCCATCCGCTCGGATACATCGAACAGCTCTACACCTTTGCCGACCGCGACCGGATGCGATCAGACGGCAACGACCGCGCCATCTCCATCAGTTATCTAGGCCTCACGCAGGCCGAACAGGAACCCGCCGCCTCTGACCCTCACTGGGCCAGTTGGTACGGCTATTTCCCGTGGGAGGACCACCGCACGGGTGCCCCGGCGCTGTTGGCCGAGATCCTGGAGCCCAGCTTGAAACACTGGGCCGAAAGCGCCGAAGACAGAGAGGGAAGGGCGGAGCGCTGGCAACGCGCCGCCAGTGTCTTCGGCTTTGACGGACAGCCCTGGAACGAGGAGCTGACCCTGCAGCGCTACGAGTTGCTCTACGAGGCGAAGCTCGTGGCCGAAGCGGATCATGGCAATGCGAAGGGGGAGGGCACTTTGCCCGGGCTTACCATGTATGCCGATCACCGGCGCATCCTCGCCACCGCCATCGCGCGGCTGCGCACCAAGATCAAGTATCGCCCGGTCGTCTTCGAACTGATGCCACCCCAGTTCACGTTGCTGCAATTGCAGCGCGCCGTTGAGGCATTGTCGGGCCGGCCGGCCCACAAGCAGAATTTCCGTCGCCTGATCGAGAGCCAGGAATTGGTGGAGGAGACCGGGGCGATGACGTCCGACACCGGAGGCCGGCCGGCCAAGCTCTTCCGCTTCCGCGCTGCCATACATACAGAGCGCACGTTGATGGGAACACGCCTGCCCGTGACGCGCTCTTGACTTATACTCAAATTAAGCATATGGCTCTTATGCTCTTTATGAGTATAATAGGAGACAGCGTATGCACGCCCCCACCGCGCGCTCGGTCGCGCCACAGGTCGACGCGCTCTACGAAAAGGTGAGGCACGTCATACCGGCCATCGAATGGTCGGCATTCTCTAGCGACATCGAAGCCATTCTGGAGCTTAAACGCCTCAAGAACGCGGTCGTGCTGGCGCACAATTACCAGACGCCTGAGATCTTCCACTGCGTGGCCGATGTCGTCGGCGACAGCCTTGCATTGGCGCGCAAGGCGATGGACGTGGAAGCCGACACGATCGTGCTGGCCGGCGTTCACTTCATGGCCGAGACGGCCAAGCTCCTGAACCCGCGAAAGAAGGTGCTGATCCCCGACAGGGGCGCGGGATGCTCGCTCGCCGATTCCATCACCCCGCAGGATGTACGCCTGCTGCGCCAGCGCTATCCGGGGGTACCCGTCATTACCTATGTGAACACGTCTGCCGCCGTGAAGGCGGAATCCGACATCTGCTGCACCTCGGGAAATGCACGCCAAGTCGTGGAATCGCTCGGCGTGCCGCGCGTCATCATGATCCCCGACGAATATCTGGCGCAGAATGTCGCTCGGGAAACGGATGTCGAGATCATCGCCTGGAAAGGCCATTGCGAAGTGCACGAGTTGTTCGATGCGGACGACATCCATACGCTGCGCGAGGCGCATCCCGGCGTCATCGTGCTTGCGCATCCGGAATGCCCGCCGGGCGTCGTGGCCGAGGCCGATTTTTCCGGCTCGACGGCCGCCATGTCGGATTTTGTCGAGAAGCGGAAGCCGCCGCGCGTCGTCCTGATGACGGAATGCTCCATGAGCGACAACGTGGCGGTTGCCCATCCGGAGGTGGAATTCATCCGGCCCTGCAATCTGTGCCCGCACATGAAGCGCATCACGCTTGCCAATATCCGCAATGCGCTGGAGACGGATCGCCACGAGGTCACGGTCGACGCGCAGGTGGCGGATCGTGCACGCCGTGCCGTCGAACGGATGCTGGCCATATGAACCCGAGCCATTTCGCCGGCCACCCAGTCATCATCGGTGCCGGCATGGCCGGCCTGATGACGGCGCTGCATCTCGCGCCGCGGCCGGTGGTGATCGTCACTCGGGCGAAGCTTGGCGCGCAGTCATCCAGTGAGCTGGCGCAAGGCGGCCTCGCTGCGGCTCTCGGACCAGGCGATTGTCCCGAACGGCATCTGGCCGATACGCTGGCTGCCGGCGACGGGCTGTGCAACGCAGATATCGCGCGCCATGTCACGGCCGCAGCCCCGCGAGCCATCGCGGCATTGGAGCGGTTCGGCGTTCGCTTCGACCGGGCACCTGACGGCCAGCCGCACCTCGGGCTCGAAGCCGCCCACAGCCGCAACCGCATCGTCCATGCCGAAGGAGACGGCACGGGGCGTGCCATTGTCGCCGCGCTGGTCGCGGCGGTACGGGCGACACCCTCCATCACGGTGCTCGAAGGACTGGAGGCGCGGCAACTTCTGATGATCGATGGCGCGGTCGCCGGCGTGCTGGTCGAAGGGGCGCAAGGTCAGGTTGGGCTGCAGACAAGTCGTGCCGTGATCGCCACTGGCGGCATCGGCGGCCTGTTCGACGCCACGACCAATCCTGCCGCATCCTGGGGGCAGGGGCTCATGCTCGCCGCAGCCGCCGGGGCAGAACTGGCGGATCTGGAGTTCATCCAGTTTCACCCGACCGCGCTCGCCGGCGCAACGCGTCCCATGCGGCTCGTCAGCGAGGCCGTGCGCGGGGAGGGCGCGATACTGGTCGATGAAACCGGACGGCGCTTTCTCGAAACGGTGCCGGGCGCCGAGCTTGCCCCTCGCGACGTGGTCGCACGCGCGGTTGCAACGCAGCTTGCGGCAGGCCGGCGCGTCTATCTCGACACAAGGCAGTGCCTGGGGGCAGCCTTTTCCACCCGTTTCCCCGCCATCGCCGCCTTTTGCCGTGAGGCGGGCATCGATCCCGCGAAGGAGCCAATTCCCGTGCGCCCGGCAGCGCATTACCATATGGGCGGCATCGCCGTGGATCGCGAAGGACGCAGCACCGTTGATGGCCTGTGGGCGTGCGGCGAAGCAGCCTGCACTGGTCTTCACGGCGCCAACCGGCTTGCCAGCAATTCGCTGATCGAGGCAGCGGTCTGCGCGCACGACGTGGCGGAAAGCATAGCGGCCACGCCGGCTAAAGCCAGGCAGATGCCATTCGCAGCATCCAAGCCGCCAAAGGCCGATCCGGCGGCCATCCGCCTCATCGTTTCACGCGCCATGGGCGTCACTCGCAACGGCCGCGATCTGCGCCACGCCATCACCGCGCTCCTGCCGACGGCACGGGCCAATGACGCGGCCGCCATGGGCCTGATGGTAGCGGTCGCGGCGTTGCGGCGCGAGGAAAGCCGCGGCGGACATTTCCGCTGCGATTTCCCCTGCAAGTCCGACGCTGCCCATCATTCGTACCTGACGCTCGCCTCTGCGCTGGACGAAGCGCAAGCGATTTCTGACCACGCGATGCCCCTTGCCCGGAGTGCGTAAGCCATGCCCCTTTCTCCCCTGCCGCAACTCCTGCTGGAGCCTCTGGTTCGCAACGCGCTGCTTGAAGACCTCGGCCGGGCCGGCGACATAACCACCGACGCTCTCGCTCCTCCCGATGCGCGGGCGACCATGGTGCTGCGCGCGCGACAGCCCGGTGTGGTGGCGGGGCTCGACCTGGCTCGGCTGGCCTTCCTCCTGGTCGATCCCGCCATCGAGATGGTCGTGGAACGCCCCGATGCAAGCGCGCTCGGCACGGGCGACGTGATCGCCAGGGTCAGCGGTCCGGCGCGCGGCATCCTGACGGCAGAACGCACCGCGCTCAATTTCCTCTGCCATCTGAGCGGTGTTGCGACAGCCACCCGCGCCGTCGTCGAGGCGGTGCGCGGCCATGCGGCGCAGATCGTCTGCACGCGCAAGACGACGCCCGGCCTGCGGGCGATCGAGAAATACGCCGTGCGCGCCGGCAGCGGCTTCAACCACCGTTTCGGCCTCGACGACGCCGTGCTCATAAAGGACAATCACATCGCCATTGCCGGCGGCATCCGGCCGGCCATCGAGCGCGCCCGCGCCCATTGCGGCCATATGGTCAAGATCGAGGTGGAGGTCGACACGCTCGCTCAACTCGAAGAGGCGCTCGCTACTGGAGTGGACGCGGTGCTGCTTGACAACATGAGCCCACAGACACTGAGGCAGGCGGTGGGGCTGGCCGACGGCCTTGCCATAACCGAAGCTTCCGGCCGCATCACGCCCGAAACCGCCCCGGCCGTCGCGGCCACCGGCGTCGACCTCATTTCCATCGGCTGGCTGACCCACAGCGCGCCCATACTCGACATCGGGCTCGACTTTCAGTGGTCTGGTTGACGCAAATGGACGATTGCGCGTGTAGCACTGCGCCGGATGATCGGACGAAGGGAGGCAGCACGATGAGCGCGACGGCAAGAACGAGGGCCCTGTTCCCGCCGGATATTGCGGCGCGCAAGACCGGGACACCGCTGGTCTGCCTGACGGCCTACACCACCCCCGTGGCCCGGCTGGTCGATCCGCACTGCGACCTGGTGCTGGTCGGCGACAGCGTCGGCATGGTGCTGCATGGACTGTCCTCGACGCTCGGCGTCACGCTGGAGATGATGATCATGCACGGCAAGGCCGTCCGGCGCGGCCTGGAGCGGGCGTGCATGGTCGTCGACATGCCCTTCGGCTCCTATGAGGAAGGCCCCGAGCAGGCCTTCCGCAATGCTGCGCGCCTGATGACGGAGACGGGATGTGCGGCGGTCAAGCTCGAGGGCGGGACGAGCATGGCGGAGACGATACGGTTTCTAGTCGCACGCGGCATACCGGTCATGGCACATGTCGGGCTCACGCCGCAGGCCGTCAACGCATTCGGCGGATATGCCGTGCAGGGCAGGGGCGCTGGCGGCGAGCGCATAGCGCAGGATGCGCGCGCGGTTGCCGAGGCCGGGGCCTTCTGCGTCGTCCTAGAGAAAATCCCGGAACCGCTTGCGCGAAGCATCACGGCCGAAATCGCCGTCCCGACAATCGGCATCGGCGCATCGCCGGCCTGCGATGGCCAGATCCTGGTCGTCGACGACATGCTCGGCATGTTCACTGCCTTCCGGCCGAAATTCGTCAAGCGCTATGCGGAACTGGGAGAGGCCGCCGGGTTGGCGATCGCCGCCTATGCCAGCGACGTGCGCGAGCGCTCATTTCCCGCGGCCGAGCATGTGTTTTCGGATACGCCGGGTTCAGGGCAGGGAGGATAGACCATGACCATACCCATTCTCAGGACTGTCTCCGCCTTGCGCCTGGCCGTAGCACAATGGCGCCGCGAGGGCGCACGCGTCGCCGTCGTTCCCACCATGGGGGCCCTGCACGATGGTCATCTCAGCCTCGTGCACGCGGCACTTCGATCGGCCGACCGCGTGATCGTGACCCTCTTCGTCAACCCGAAGCAGTTCAACAATGCATCCGACCTCGCCGCCTATCCCCGCACCGAGGAGGAGGATGCGGCAAAGCTCGCGCCGCTTGGAGCCGATGTGCTCTATGCACCGGACGCGGCCGAGATGTACCGCGATGGCTTTGCCACCGCCGTCTCGGTCAGCGGCGTCAGCGAGGGGCTGTGCGGGGCGCATCGGCCCGGCCATTTCGACGGCGTGGCGACGGTGGTCGCCAAGCTGTTCCTGCAGACCGGCGCGGACATGGCCTTTTTCGGCGAAAAGGACTTTCAGCAGTTGCACGTCGTGCGGCGCATGGCGCGCGATCTCGACATTCCCATCGAGATCATTGGCTGCCCGACCGTGCGCGAGGCCGATGGTCTGGCAATGTCGTCGCGCAACACGAGGCTGTCGGCCGAGGAGCGGCGCACCGCGCCGAGGCTGGCCGGGATCCTGCGAGCCACGGCCGAGCGGCTGACCGGGGGAGCGCCTGTCGAGACTGCGCTTTCCGAGGCCCGCCAAGCCATCCTTGAAGCCGGCTACGAGCAGGTCGAGTATCTTGAACTGCGGGCCGAGGAAGATCTCGCGCCGCTCGCCGCCGCCGACCGTCCGGCAAGGCTGCTTGCCGCCGCCTGGCTCGGGCAGACCCGGCTGATCGACAATATGGAGGTTCGGCCCGGGAGCACGTTTCTCGGGACATAGGCACGCGATCCCCTCGCGCACCCTTGCGAGGGGTCAGCTCCCCCAAAAATTGCGGCGCTTGCCTTCAATGAGATCGACAACCGCGCGAGCTGCATCGAGCACATTGGTGCCGGGTCCGAAGATGCCGGAGACACCGGCGTCAAGCAGAAATTGGTAATCCTGGCGGGGGATGACGCCGCCGACAACCACAATGATCTCGCCGGCTCCCTTGTCCTTCAGCGCCCTGATCAGTTGCGGGGCCAGCGTCCTGTGGCCCGCAGCGAGCGACGACATACCGATGACATGAACCTTCGAAGTGACGGCGAGATCGGCCGCCTCGTCCGGGGTTTGGAACAATGGACCGGCAATCACCTCGAAGCCGATGTCGCCGAACGCCGAAGCTATGATCTTGGCTCCGCGATCGTGACCGTCCTGGCCAAGTTTGGCGACCAGCACCTTCGGCGTTTCACCGAGCGTCCGGGCGAGTTGCTTGAGCCGGTCAACGAGAATCTCGTATTCGGGTTCACCCTCATAGGCCGCGCCGTAGACATTGCTGACGACCTCCGGATCGGCGGAATGATCGCCGAATTCCTCGCGCAGCACATCCGAGATCTCGCCCAGTGTGGCGCGGGCGCGGGCGGCTTCGACGGCAGCCTCGAGAATGTTGCCCTTGCCGGTCTTGGCAACCTCGGCGAGGGCGGCAAGTGCTGCCTCGCAGGCCTTGCCGTCACGCCGCCGGCGGGTTTCCTCGATGCGCATGATCTGCGAGGTGCGGACGGCGGCGTTGTCGATGGCGAGAATATCGATCTCGTTTTCCTCGTCGAGGCGGTATTTGTTGACGCCGACGATGACCTCGTGGCCGCGGTCGATAGCTGCCTGTTTGCGCGTGGCGGCTTCCTCGATCAGGCGCTTGGGCAGCCCGTCATTCACCGCCTTTGTCATGCCGCCCAAGGCTTCAATGTCCTCAATCAACGCCCAGGCCTTTTCGGCAAGCTCGTTGGTAAGGCTCTCGACATAGTAGGAACCGGCCAGCGGATCGACGACATTGGTGACGCCGGTTTCGTGTTGCAGGATGAGCTGCGTGTTGCGCGCGATGCGGGCGGAAAATTCCGTCGGCAGCGCGATCGCTTCGTCGAAGGAATTGGTGTGCAGCGACTGCGTGCCGCCAAGGGCTGCGGCCATGGCTTCGTAGGCGGTGCGGACGATATTGTTGTAGGGGTCCTGCTCCTGCAAGGAGACGCCCGAAGTCTGGCAATGGGTGCGCAACATCAGCGAGGATGCCTTCTTGGGCTCGAACTCCTCCATGATGCGGGTCCACAACAGGCGCGCCGCACGCAGCTTGGCAGCCTCCATGAAAAAGTTCATGCCGATGGCGAAGAAGAACGAAAGCCGTCCGGCAAAGGCGTCGACGTCCAGCCCCTTCTTTAGCGCCGCGCGGACATACTCGCGCCCGTCGGCCAGCGTGAAGGCCAGTTCCTGCACCAGCGTCGCTCCCGCCTCCTGCATGTGGTAGCCGGAGATCGAGATGGAATTGAATTTCGGCATCTCCTTCGCGGTATATTCTATGATGTCGGCGACGATGCGCATCGAGGGTTCGGGCGGGTAGATGTAGGTGTTGCGGACCATGAATTCCTTGAGGATGTCGTTCTGGATGGTCCCCGACAGCTTGCTGCGCGGCACGCCCTGTTCCTCGCCCGCAACGATAAAGGAAGCGAGAATAGGTATCACCGCGCCATTCATGGTCATCGAAACGGAAATCTGGTCGAGCGGAATGCCGTCGAACAGGATCTTCATGTCCTCAACGGAATCGATGGCCACGCCCGCCTTGCCGACATCGCCCTCGACGCGCGGATGATCGCTGTCGTAGCCGCGATGGGTGGCAAGATCGAAGGCCACCGACACGCCCTGCTGGCCGGCCGCCAGCGCCTTGCGGTAGAAGGCGTTGGACGCTTCCGCCGTCGAAAAGCCAGCATACTGGCGGATCGTCCAGGGACGGCCGGCATACATGGTGGCGCGCGGCCCGCGCACGAAAGGCGCAAAGCCCGGCAGGCTGTCCAGATGGCCGATCCCTTCGACATCGCTGGCAGTGTAAAGCGGCTTTACGGCGATGTCTTCGGGCGTCCGCCAGACGAGTGTTTCGGCCGAAGCCCTGAGCTCCCGTTCGGCCAGGGTGTGCCACTGCTGAAGGTCGTCGGCGCGCTGGGTCATGGTCTGGTGGCCGCTGTTGGAAACGCGATCATGCCGCCTTTTCGAGCTCTGGCAGGACGGTGAAGAGGTCTGCGACGAGGCCGTAGTCGGCGACCTGGAAGATGGGGGCTTCCTCGTCCTTGTTGATCGCCACGATGACCTTGGAATCCTTCATGCCGGCCAGGTGCTGGATGGC